>CAVYIB010000011.1:0-153441 GCA_963768435.1 uncultured Actinomycetota bacterium | reverse complement strand
ACCGGGGACTAGCCCCTGGTCGTAGTACCAGTGCAGAAGATCGCCGTCGTGCTCAGCCAGCCGCACGATGGTCGCGCGCTGACCGGGCTCGAGCGCCGAGAGGGGCTCGAGCTCGTGATTCTCGGTCTGCTCGAAGACCGTGTCGATCGGCCAGCCGTGCGGGCAGCGCTCGGGGTTCCCGAGCCGCTCCCAGATGCGTTCGACCATGTCGTCGCTGAACGGGTCGCCGAGCTCGTCGGCGTGCACGTGAGCCTCGGCCGCGGTGTAGCCCATGAAGTCGGTCAGGAGTCGCTCGATGATCCTGTGCTTGCGCACGGCTCGCTCGGCTCGCTCCTGCCCCGTCTCGGTGAGGATCGCCTCGCGGCGCTCCCCGCGCTCGACCAGGCCCTCCGCCTCGAGCCGCTTCAGCATCTCGCCGGCCGAGGCGCGGGACACGCCGAGCATCTCGGCCACGCGCGAGGAGAGCGTCGGAACCGTCGTGTCGCGCGGGTGGTACTCGCCGATCGGGAACGCCAGGAAGTAGATCGTCTCCAGGTATTCGTCGACGGAGTGCCCGGCTGCCATCTCGACGGCCATGCTACCCCCGGCCCACCGGCGGCCCGTGACCCGCACCTCGTACCCTGTATGGATGGGTAACGCCATGATCTCGCGTGCCCGGCTGCGCGATCTGAGCACCCCGGGCCGCTCCGCCTTCGAGAGAGTCGGCGGAGCCGACTCCCTCGAGACCTCCGCTTCACCACGTCGTCTCCGCGCCGATGCGTCAAGCATCGCCGAGCAGACGCCGCGGTGCCCCACGGTGCCCAGCTCACGCCCCGGTTCAGACGATCTCATGGCATCACCCATCCAGTGAACTCGTTCTTCCATGCGGTGCATGTCTTCGGCGACCAGCTCGCCGCCGTGCGCTGGGAGTACCTCGCGATCGCGCTGGGCTTCTTCTTCGTCCGGATCATCTTCCGGGCCTACGCCTGGCGAACGATCCTGTGTGCCTCCTACCCCGACGCAAGGATCAGGTTCCGCAGCGTCTTCGGCTCCTATCTGGCCGGTGTGGGGGTCAACTCGATCGTCCCTGCCCGCGCGGGTGATGCGGTCAAGCTCTACCTGGTCAAGCATCGGATCGAGGGTTCGACCTACGCCACCCTGACGCCGACCCTCGTCGCCGAGACGGTCCTCGACATGTTCGTCGCCGGCTCTCTGATCGCGTGGGCGCTCGCGATCGGCGCGCTCCCCACGCACCAGGTCTACTCGCGGCTGCCGTCGGTCGACTGGGGCTTCCTCATCAAGCACGCGAAGTGGACCGAGATCGGCCTCGCGCTCATCGTCGGTGCGCTCGTGATCGCGCTCGTCGCGTTCATCGAGCACGGCGGGGACACGCGCGCGCGTGTGATGCGCGGCTTCGCGATCATCCACCACCCCCGCCGGCTCGTGACCGGCGTCGTCGGTGCCGCAGGCGTTCTCGTGGGTCTTTCGGATCGCGACCGTCTACTACTTCCTGCTCGCCTTTCGGGTGCACGCGACGATCCACAACGCGCTGCTCGCGCTGGTCGTCGACTCGCTCTCGACGCTTTTCCCGGCCACCCCGGGCGGCGCAGGGACGAAGCAGGGTCTGATCGTCTTCCTGTTCCACGGCGAGGCGATCAACAAATCGCTGCTGCTCGCCTTCAGCGTCGGCATGAACATCGCGGTCGTCCTCTTCAGCGTCCTGCTCGGAGGGTTCGCGATGTTCATGATGGCCCGCACGATCTCGTGGCGCCGGCTCCGCCACGCGAGCGCCACGGAGCAGGAGGTCTAGAGGCTCCAACCTCCGGGCTACACTCGAAGTGTGGTGCGGAGCGGAATGACCCTGCTCGCGGCGGTGCTCGCGGCGGCCGGGCTGTGCGCAGGCAGCGTCGCCGATTCGCCGCAGTTCTCGTCGACGGTGTTCTTCCGGATCACCTACCACTCGGACTGCACGTTCTCGGTCGCGATCGACGGGGGCGTGACGATGGACTCGGCGTCCGGCACCGGCGCGACGATCCCGCCAGGTCCCTACTCGATCTCGGTCCGGACACCGCTCCCGGACGACACCTGGAACCCGTCGATCTGCACGATCGCGAAGTTCTCGCTCACCGGGCCCGGTGTGAGCTTCGCGGCGACGCTCGGCAGCGACCTCGGCCCCTACGGCGCGACCTTCGTCCCGACCTTCGCTCCGGCGTCGACCTACACGATCGTCGACGGGAACCACCCCGCCCAGCCGGTCGTGTTCACGACGACCGCGACCGGGACGAGCACCTCGCTGCTCCCGGCCCCTCCGGCCTCGACGGCGACCGGCGTGGGATCGGTGCAGGCGCCACTGATGGGCTCGGGGATCGTCCCGTACCGCGGGGCGCTCTCCGCGACGGTGGCGAGCTCGAGCACGGCGACGGTGACGGCCGGGGGCAAGCCGCTCGCCTCGCTCGAGGCCGGCCGCTACGACTTCGTCGTCAAGGACGACTCGGCTCGCGCCGGGCTGTTCTTGCAGAAGGAAAGCAAGAAGCCGACGGTGCTCTCCGGAGTCGCGTTCGAGGGCAGGCGGACGATCCGGTTGAACCTGACCGCGGGCAAGTGGGCGTTCTTCGCGAAGACGGGTCGCGAGACGCAGTTCGTCGTCACCAGCTGACACACTCAACTCCCCTGTGCCCTTCGCGTCGGTCTTCCCGCTCGTAACTGCGCGCGCAGTTGCGCGCCCGTTCACGTACGAGGTCGAGGAGGGGGTGGGGCCGGGAGCGATCGTGACGATGCCGTTCGGGCGGCGGCACGCGCGGGGAGTCGTGGTCGCCCTCGAGGAGAGCGCACCGGAAGGTGTCGTTCCCGTGCCCGTCGACAGGGTGGTGGGCCAGGTTCCGCCGGCCCTCGTCGAGCTGGCTCTCTGGATCGCCGAGTACTACGGCTCGACGCCGGCACGGGCGCTCGCGCTCGTCGCGCCCGAGCTCCCGAAGCGACGGAAGGAGCAGGCGCCGCCCGCCGGGCGGCAGTCCTTCGGCGGCGAGGCCGAGCCCGAGCGGCTTCTGCCCGAGCAGCGCACGGCCACCGACCGGATCGTCTCGGCGATCGACGCGGGCTCCGGCGGCGCGTTCCTGCTCTACGGCCCGACCGGATCAGGGAAGACCGAGGTCTACCTTCAGGCGTGTGCAGCGGTGCTCGAGCGTGGCCTCGGCGCGATCTTGCTCGTGCCGGAGATCTCGCTCGCGCCGCAGACCGTCGGCCGGGTGCACGCGCGGTTCGGCGACCGGGTTGCGATCCTCCACTCGGGGCTCACGGACGCGGAGCGACGGGACGAGCGCCTGAGGATCGCGAGCGGTGAGGCGCGGATCGTTGTCGGAGCCCGGTCGGCGATCTTCGCGCCGGTGCGCGGGCTCGGGCTGATCGTGGTCGACGAGGAGCATGAGGCTTCCTACAAGCAGGACTCCGATCCGCGCTACGACGCGCGAACGGTCGCGGTCAAGCGGGCAGCGCTGGAGGGAGCCGTTGCGGTGTTCGGCTCGGCCACGCCTCGCCCCGAGAGCTGGGCGGCGCTCGAGCGGCTCGAGCTGGGCGGCCGGGTCGGCGCCGATCTGCCGCCCGTTCGGGTCGTCGACATGCGCCGTCAGGCGGGGTATCCGCTCTCCGCGCCGCTGCTCGGAGAGCTTCGCCGCGTCCTGGAGGCCAACGGCAAGGCGATGCTGCTGCTGAACCGCCGCGGGATCGCGCCGGCGCTCCATTGCCGGGCGTGCGGCGCCACGATCCGCTGCCCGAACTGCGACGTCGCGCTCGTGCTGCACCGCGACTCGGGTCTGACCTGCCACCATTGCGGTCATCTCGAGGCTGCTCCAGAGACATGCCCCGCGTGCGGCTCCTCCGAGATCGCACGGCTCGGCGCGGGGACGCAGTGGCTCGAGCGCGAGCTCATCAGGGAGTTCCCGGGCCTCGACCTGATCCGGCTCGACGCGGACACGGCCACGAGCCCTGAGCTGACCTCTGCCACGCTGCGCCGCTTCTCGGAGGCGGGCCGTGCCGTGCTGCTCGGAACCCAGATGATCGCGAAGGGACATCACTTCCCCGGCGTCGAGCTGGCGGCGGTCGTCGACGCCGACGTCTCGATGGCCTACCCCGATTTTCGGGCCGAGGAGCGGACGTTCCAGCTTCTGACGCAGCTCGCGGGCCGCAGCGGGCGTGACGCGCCCGGTCGGGTGATCGTCCAGACCTTCCAGCCCGACGCCAGGCCGATCGTTCACGCCGCCCGCCACGACGTCCGCGGCTTCCTGGCGGAGGAGCTCGACCGGCGAGCGGCACTCGGGTATCCGCCGAACTGCCACCTCGTGCGCATCGTCGCCTCGGCCGCCGACCCCGCCCCCGTCACTCAGCTGCTCGCCGAGATCAAGGCCGGCATGCCGGAGGTCGATCTCCTCGGGCCGGCGCCGCTCCTTCGGCTCCGCCGCCGGCACCGCGGCCAGCTGATCGCGAAGACCGACCGGCCCCGCGCGGTCGCCACCCGCGCCGCGGCCCTGCTCGCGGCGGCCGCCCCGGCGATGCGCCGCGCGGGCCTCACGGCCGTCGTGGACGTCGATCCGCAGTCGCTCTGATCGGGCAAAATAGAGGTGTGAGACGGCCGCGCGCAGAGGAGATTCTGGGCGAGTGGGGCGTTCGCGACGTGACGCCGCCGTCGGCGCAGGAGCGGGAGCAACTGGAGGGCGAGCACGAGCTGAACACGCTCGCCGGGGTGCCGTTGCCGCGCCGGATCCGGCGGTTCCGGCCCGAGCCCGACTCCTATGTCGCCTCGCTCGGTGGCCCGCTTCCCTACATGCAGCGCCGGCGGACGATCGAGGAGGAGATCGACCGTCACACCGAGCGGCTCGCCGAGGCCTACGCGCGCCATCGCGGCGATTCGGCTGCCTGGCGGCGGCGGGCCGAGCGCTGGAACTTCAGCGAGGTCAACGACCTGATCGAGCGGCACAACCACTGGTTCCCGATCGAGGCGAGGCTGCCGATGGACCCGCGAACGCGTGACTTCGTGAAGGTCGGCGGGCGCGACTTCCGGCTCGAGCCGCTGGACGCCGACTGGATCCTCAGGCACTTCCCCGGCTGAACCGTCCCGCCTGGCAGACTGTGGCCCACCTTGGCGGACGAACACGATCACGAGCACGACCACGAGCACGGCCACGATCATGCGCATGACCATGAGCACGGTCACGCGCACGACCATGACCATGACCATGACCATGACCACGATCACGACCAGGAGCTCACCGAGGAGCAGATCGAGAAGATCCGCGCGAGCGAACGCGAGGAGCTTCGCCGCTTCGCCCTGGCCCAGATCCGCCAGTACCCGGATCACGCCCTCCGCCTGAAGGCGAAGGAGGTCACGGAGTTCGACGACTACCTCAACTCGCTCGTCGAGCGGATGCTCCACATGATGCACGACGCGCAGGGCGTCGGTCTTGCGGCGACGCAGCTCGGGATCCTGCAGCGGGTGTTCGTGTTCGAGCTCGAAGGCGAGGCGCCCCAGGCGGTCGTGAACCCGCGGATCGTCGACGCGTCGAAGGAGACGGAGACCGACGAGGAAGGCTGCCTCTCGCTCGAAGGCGTGCGTGTCCCGGTCGAGCGCCCCACGAAGGTCACGCTGGAAGGCGTCGATCCCGAGGGCCGTGAGCTGCGGCTCGAGCTCGAAGGCCTTGGCGCCCGGGTCGTGCAGCACGAGTCCGACCATCTGGACGGCGTCCTGATCATCGATCGGACGGACGAGGAGCATCGCAAAGAGGCGATGGCGATCCTTCGTCCCAAGACCGCCCTCAGGTAGTGCGGCTCGCCGTCGCCGCGACGGCGCCCTTCGGCGCCGACGTGCTCGAGCGGCTCGCTGCGACTCACGAGATCGCCTACCTGCTCACGCGCCCGGACGCGCCACGGGGGCGAGGCCGCAAGCTGGCGCCGCCGCCGGCCAAGGAGGCCGCAACACGCCTCGGGATCGCAGTCCACCAACCCGGCCGGCCCGACCTTCCGCCAGACCCCGTCGATGCCGTGGTCGTCTGCGCCTACGGGCTCCTGATCCCGTCCGACCTGCTCGCGCGCACCCTCTGGCTGAACGTCCACCCCTCGCTGCTCCCACGCTGGCGAGGCGCCGCGCCGGTCGAGCGGGCGATCCTCGCCGGGGACGAGGAGACCGGCGTCACGATCCACGAGACGGTGAAGGAGCTCGACGCCGGCCCGATCGCAGCCCAGGAGGCGTTCTCGATCTCACCCGACGACGATGCCGGCGCTGTCTTCGCCCGGTCCGCCGAGGTGGCGTCGCGCCTCCTCGAGCGCGTCCTGCCCGAGCCGCGGTTCAGGCCGCAGCCCGACGAGGGCGTGACCTACGCCGACAAGATCGCCACCGCGGACCGGGAGCTCGACCTCTCCGACCCGGTCGACGCAGCGCGGCGTGTGCGCGCCCTGTCCCCGCACATCGGCGCGTGGGCGATCCTCCACGGACGCCGGCTCACCGTCTGGAAGGCCCGCCTCGACGACGGCGAGCTCGTTCCGGTGGAGGTGCAGCCGGAAGGAAAGCGCCGGATGGGCTACGACGAGTTCCTGCGCGGGATCCGGTCGTGACCGCACCCGCTCGCACCGCCGCCTACAAGGTGGTGCGCCGGGTCTTCGAAGACGTGGCCTACGCGGACCGGGCGATGGCCTCGGCGGCGGCGGGCCTCGACCAGCGCGACCGCGCGCTCGCGCAGCGCATCGCCTATGGCACGGTGCAGCGAATTCGCACGATCGACCACGGGATCGACGAGCTCGGGAGCCGGCCGGCGCGCGAGCTGGACCCGCCCGTCCTGGCTGCGTTGCGCATCGCGGGCTACGAGATCGCCTGGAGCGACGTTCCTTCGCACGCGGTCGTCAACGAGGTCGTCGAGCTCGTCCGCGACGCCGGGCTTCCCCACGCGACGGGGTTCACGAATGCCGTAGCGCGGCGGCTCGCAGAGGGCTTTCCCGCGCTCGTCGCGTCGCTGCCTCCGGGGCCCGTCGCCGAGTCCTACCCGGACTGGATCTACGAGACCTGGGTGCGCGACTGGGGCGCGGAGGAGGCACTGGAATTGATGCGCGCGCAGAACGAGCCCGCCGAGCTGGTCGTCCGCTCCGACGTCCCGGTCGGAGATCCGACCGACATCCCGGGTGCGTACCGGCTCACGCGCGGAAGTCTCGAGGGCCCCGACGAAGGGCGAATCTGGCAGAGCCGCGGCTCGCAGCTCGCCGGGCTCGCAGTCGGCGCTCGCGACGGTGAGCGGATCCTCGACGCCTGCGCCGCGCCCGGGGCGAAGACGACGATGCTCCGCGGTGACGTGACGGCGGTCGAGCTCCATCCCGGCCGCGCCCGGGAGCTCGAGGAGAACGTCGAGCGCCTGGGAGTGGGCAACGTCCGCGTCGTGAACGCCGACCTGCGCGAGCTCGACGAGAGCGGCTTCGATCGTGCGCTCGTCGACGCGCCGTGCTCGGGCCTCGGCGTTCTCGCCCGCCGCCCCGATCTCCGGTGGCGGGCCACCCCGCTACCGGCATTGCAGCTCGAGCTGCTCCGAGCGGCTGCAGAGCGCACGCGCTCCGGCGGCACGGTGCTCTACTCCGTGTGCACGATCAACGCGGACGAGAACGAGGCGGTCGTCGATGCGTCGGGCCTCGAGCCGGAGCCGCTCGGCGAGGAGTGGCCCGAGTTCGCTCACCCGAAGCGGCCGGAGTTCCTGCTGACGACGCCCCACCGGCACGGGACGTCCGGCTTCTTCATCGCGCGTCTACGCGTCGTCTGATTCGTCGTCGGGAACGGCGACTGCGACGAGCGGCCGTTCCTCTTCCGGCCGGCGGGCCGGGCTCGACCACGGAACGAAGACGATCTCGGCGGCGTGTATCTCCGGGACGATCAGGATCGCGTCGGGGTCGCGCGAGGCGCTCCACCAGAGGTCGCACCGCCAGCCGTCGTCGCGGTAGGCGAGCCAGCCGCCCTCGCCGGCCTCAGCCAGGCGGCGCAGGCCCTCGACGGCCCTCGAGCGGGGGAAGATCGTGACCGTGAGCTCGTAGTTGTAGGGGTCGGCCCAGTGGCGCTCGGCCTCCGTCGAAACGGTCGCCTCGCCGATCAGCTCGATCAGGTCCTCCTCGATCTCCGCTGCGATGCGTGCTGCGTCGATCCCGTCGGTGATCTCGGTGAACAGGCGAAGCTCGATGCAGTCCTGCGCCTCCTCGGTCGCGGGCAGGACGCCGACCGGGACCCGCTGGCCGCCGTCGTCCTGCGCGAGGCCCGTGGGCTCGAGCGCGTCCTCTGCGACCACGGTCAGTGAGTCGTGCGTCGCTGTCCCGGGAAGCCGCACGGTCACGTTCCAGCCGGTGCCCTCCTCGTTCGGGCCGCAGACATCCTCGACGACGGCCTCCTCGCCGGTACCGACCACTCGCACGATCTCACCGGGTCGAAACTGCGCTTTCACCGACGTGAGCGTACCGCCAGCACGGATCCGCTCACAGCCGCACGGCTCGTTTTCGGGGCGAGCTTGGACTCCGACGATCTGACGCGCGCGTACCGGCGGCTGCTACAAGCCTTCGCGTGAGTCTCGCGAGAGCACTGCAGGTCGCCGCAGACGCGGGGGGTCGTGCCTATCCGAAGCCCACCGTGGGCGCGGTGGTCGTGAAGGACGGCGACGTGATCGCCGAGGGCGCGACCGAGGCCGGCGGCCGTCACGCCGAGGTGGTCGCGCTGGACGAGGCCGGGCCGGAAGCACGCGGGGCGACGCTGTTCGTGACGCTCGAGCCGTGCGCTCACCACGGGACGACGCCGCCCTGCGCCGACCGGGTGATCGCCGAAGGCATCGCGCGTGTCGTCGTCGGCGCGCGCGACCCGAATCGCGAGGCCGCCGGGGGAATCGAGGCGCTCGAGGCTGCGGGAGTTGAGGTCGAGCTCGTCGACTCGTGGGAGGCGCGGCTGCAGAACGAAGCGTGGCGCGTCTGGGTCACGCAGGGGCGGCCGTTCGTCACCTACAAGGTCGCGGCAAGCCTCGACGGCCGGGTCGTCGTCCCGGGGCGGCGATGGGTCTCCGGCGAGGAGAGCAGGCGGCTCGTTCACGAGCTTCGCGCGGCGTCCGATGCGGTCGCGGTCGGGATGGGGACCGTGCGCGCCGACGCGCCGAGCCTCGATGCGCGCGATGTCGCGGTTCCGCGCGGCCAGCCACGCCGGCTCGTGTTCGGCCGGGGCCCACTGCCCGAAGGATCACCGCTCGAGCTGCGCTCGGGCCCGCTGGCGGACGAGCTCCGCGCGCTCGCCGGCGAAGGCGTCCAGTCGCTCCTGCTCGAGGGCGGGCCGACCCTCGCGGGCGGGTTCCTCGAGGCCGGGCTCGTCGACAAGATCATGCTCTTCGTCGCCCCCGTGCTCGCCGGAGGCGACGGGCTCCATGCCCTGCCACGGCTAGCATCGATCCTCGACCTCTCTCACCTGAGCGCCCGGCTGGTCGGAGAGGACGTCCTGCTCGAAGCCTATGTCCACGAGCCCTGACGGAGGCCGATGGCTGCCAGCTCCGAATTCCAGCGCACCGACGACGAGCTTGTCTCGCTGCTTTCGCAGTGGCTGATGCGCTCGCTCGGCAACGACGAGCTGCGCAAGCGAATCGAGGAGATCGGCACCGCCGAGCTCGCGCCCGGCCAGCGGACCGCGGTCGACGAACTGCTGGTGGCGCTCGGGAACGCCCTGCCGGGTGAGCGCGGCGACCTGGAGATGGTCGTTCGGGAGACCGTCGAGTCGCTCGCGTACGGCGACTGATCCGCTCGCCCGGCCCGCGGCGCGCCCTCGTTTGTTCCGGCCGGGTGTGGACGAGATTTAAGGCAACCGGCACAGAGACGTCACCTTTCTGCGGCTAGCGTTTTCGGTGGGACGAAACCCCGGGTGGGTGGGGTGCGGACCGTGCGGTTTCGGCGGGTTGAGCGGGCTGGTCGAGGGGGTTGTCGAGCGGGCTGGTCGACCTCGCCGGCCCGACCGGGTCAGTGCTGCGAGGCCGGAGGAAGCGGCTCGGTAGCCTTGCTGCGTGTTCACGGGGATCGTCAGGGAGGTAGGCGTTGCGGCGTCGATCAGCGGGGCGCACGATGGCGTCCGGCTGGAGATCGAGGCGCCGGAGACGGCCGCGGTCTCGGCGCTCGGCGACTCGGTGTCGATCGACGGCGTCTGCCTCACCGTCGTCGCGGTGAGCCCAGGCCGGCTCACGTTCGATGCGGTGCCCGAGACGCTCGCGCGCACCTCGCTCGGCGGCCTCGCCGCCGGTGCTCCGGTCAACCTCGAGCCCGCGATTCGAGCCGGCGAGCCGCTCGGCGGTCACTACGTCCAGGGGCATATCGACGGTGTCGGCGCCGTCCGCAGCGTCGAGGACGAAGGCGAGGGCCGGCGGATCTGGGTAGACACGTCCCCGGAGATCCTGCGCTATGCCGTCGAGAAGGGCTCGATCGCCGTTCAGGGCGTGAGCCTCACGGTCGCGGCGCTCGACGAAGAGGGCTTCGCGATCGCCCTGATCCCGCACACGCTCGAGGCCACGACCCTCGGCGATCTTGCGTCGGGCCACGTCGTCAACCTCGAGGTCGACGTGCTCGCGAAATACGTCGAGCGACTTCTGCTCGGCACCACGGGCTAGCCTTCGGTCATGGCTGTGACGACATCGTTCGCGACGATCGAGGATGCGATCGAGGAGATTCGCGAAGGTCGGATCGTCGTCGTGGTCGACGATCCCGACCGCGAGAACGAGGGCGACCTCGTCGTGGCAGCGCAGTTCGCGACCCCGGAGGCGATCAACTTCATGGTCACGCACGCACGCGGCCAGGTCTGCCTCTCGCTCACCGAGGAGCGCGCCGACCACCTCGGCCTGCCGCTGATCGCGAGCCCCGCCGAGGCCTCTCGCCTCGGTACCGCCTATACCGCGGCGATCGACGCCCGCGAAGGGATCTCGACCGGAATCTCGGCGGCCGATCGCAGCCACACCGTCCAGGTCGCGATCGCGCCGGGCGCGAAGCCGGCGGATCTCCTGAAGGGCGGCCACATCCAGCCCCTCCGCGCCAAGCCGGGCGGCGTGCTCCAGCGGATGGGGCAGACCGAGGCCGCGGTCGATCTTGCGCGTCTGGCCGGGCTCAATCCAGCCGGCGTGATCTGCGAGGTGATGAACGAGGACGGCACGATGGCGCGCGTGCCCGACCTGATCGCCTACTGCGAGCGCCACGGGCTCCGCATGATCACGATCGCCGATCTCGTCGAGTACCGCCGGCGCCACGAGAAGCTCGTCGAGCGCGGCCCGAGCGTCCGGATCCCGACTCCGTATGGCGAGTTCACCGCAACCGCCTTCCGCGAGTCGGTCACGGGCAAGGAGCACCTGGCCCTCGTCAAGGGCGACGTGGACGGCGCGGAGAACGTGCTCGTGCGCGTCCACTCCGAATGCCTGACGGGCGATGTCTTCCACTCGCTGCTCTGCGACTGCGGCGAGCAGCTCGAGGAGGCGCTGATCCAGATCTCCGGGGAGGACTGCGGAGTCCTGCTCCACATGGCGCAGGAGGGTCGCGGGATCGGCCTGCTGAACAAGCTGCGCACCTACGAGCTCCAGGCCCAGGGGCTCGACACCGTCGAGGCGAACATCGCGCTCGGATTCCCGCCCGACGCCCGCGAGTACGGGATCGGAAACCAGATCCTCGCCGAGCTCGGACTGACCACCATCCGCATCCTCACGAACAATCCGAAGAAGCTGACCGGCCTCGACGGCTTCGGCCTGACCGTCGTCGATCAGGTGCCGATCGAAGTCGACCCGAACGATGAGAACCGACGCTATCTCGCCGCCAAGCGGGATAAGCTCGGTCACCGCCTCCACCACCAGGATCTGAGGATCCACGACTGGGAAGCAGACGAAAATGAGTGACCAGCACGACGAGCCTCCGCCCCTCGGGCCCGGCGGCGCGATCCGCACCGGCGAGCCGTCCAGCGACATCGAGGGAACGATCGCCTACCCCGCAGCTCCGCCGGCCTACCCCCAGACCCCCGTGGTCGCCGAGGAGCCCCAACCGGAGCCGCCCGCTTCCGTCGACGAGCCGTCGAACGAGAGCACCGAGGCGCCTGCGCCCGAGCCCGAATGGGCGCCCGCCGCGACCCCCGCCGACGAGGAGCCGGGGGCCGAGCCGGCCGCGACCACGGTCGAGGAAGAGCCGGAAGTCGACGAGCAAGCAGCCGGGGAGGATGCCGAGGATCCCTTCGGCGACTGGCCACAGCCGGAGAGCGCCGAGGTGATCGAGGACGTGCCCGAGGAGGGCGCCGCCGTCGAGCACGTCGCCGGCGAGATCGACGTTCCCGACGGGTACACCGTCCTGGAGGGCACGCCGAGCGGCCACCGCCGCTCGGTCGCCGTCGTCGTGTCGCGCTACAACGGCGGCCTGACGAACCGCATGCTCGCCCGCGCGATCGAAGCGCTCGAGGAGGCAGGCGTCGCATCGGACGCGGTCACGATCATGCCCGTGCCGGGCGCGTTCGAGCTTCCGCTCGCCGCGATGGCGCTCGCCAAGACCCGGCGCTACGCCTGCGTCGTCGCTCTCGGCGCGATCGTCCGTGGCGAGACGTCGCACTTCGACTTCGTCGCCTCCGAGGCGGCTTCGGGTCTTCAGCTCGCAGCGATCGAGACCGGCGTGCCGGTCGCCTTCGGAGTGCTCACGGTCGACAACGTCGAGCAGGCGGAGGCGAGGATCGACCGCGCCGCCGATGCGGTGCACACGGCGCTCGAGATGGCCGACGTGTTCGCGCAGCTGCGCGCCAGCGCCCGCACCTGAACCCACTTGCGTGTGCGGTGCGTCCTCAGGCGCCGGTGAGTGCGCACCGACGCGCCGGTGAGGGTGCATCGGGTACATTGGGCGGCCGAATGTCGAAGATCTGCTCAGTGTGCGGCAAGCAGCCCGGTTTCGGGCACAACCGGTCGCACTCCATGGTCGCGACGAACCGTCGCTTCGATCCGAACCTCCAGCGGGTTCGGGTGCTCGTGAACGGCGTCGCCCGCCGCGCCTATGTCTGCACTCGCTGCCTCAAGGGCGGCAAGGTGCAGAAGGCCGTCTAGCAACCGCAGCCTCCGCCCGGACGTCTAACGGGCGTTGTGCCTGACCTGACCGTCGAAACGCCCCGTGGGGCGATCACCATCAGCCGCGACGTCGTGGCGGAGATCGTCGCCGAGACGGCGGCTCGCTGCTACGGGGTCGTCGGGCTGACGACGGGCTCGAGGGTCGGGAAGCTCCTTCGCCGGGCCGGGGTGACGGTCGGGGGCGAGGCGTCGGCCCTGCGGATCGGACTTCACGTCGTGGTCGAGTACGGCCTCAACCTCGCCGAGGTCGCCGCAACCATCCGCTCGCAGATCACCTACGACGTCGAGCGCTTGACGGGGCTCACGGTCGAGTCGGTCGAGGTCGTGGTCGAGGACGTCCGGGTGACGGCATGAAGGTTGCCGGATGAGGGCTCGCGTGCTCGAGCTGGCTCGCGGCGCGCTCGCGGCGATCGAGGCCGCGCGCGGCCGGATCGACGACCTGAACGTCTATCCCGTGCCGGACGGCGATACCGGTACGAACCTGTCGCTCACGGTTCGCTCGATCGTCGAGGCGCTCGAGGGCACGCAGGCCGACGAGCGCTCGACGCTCGCCCACGAGGTGTCGCGCGCGGCCCTGATGGGCGCACGCGGGAACTCGGGCGTGATCCTGTCCCAGATCGTCCGCGGGGCGGCCGAGTCACTCGCCGTGTCGGACGACGTCGCGGGCGCGCTGCGCGGCGCGAGCGACGCCGCCTACCGCGCCGTCCGAAAGCCGGTCGAGGGGACGATGCTCACCGCGATCCGGGAGCTCGCCGAGGAGGCCGAGGCCGGTGGAGATCTTGGGGCGATCATCGCTCGTGGAGACGACTGCGTCCGCCGAACCCGCGAGCTCCTGCCCGTGCTCACGGAGGCCGGCGTCGTCGACGCGGGCGCCGCCGGGCTCGTCGAGATGCTGCGGGGCATCGTCGGCGTGCTCGAGGGCGAGCCGCCCCCGCCCGCACCGGCCGTCGATCGCCCGGCCCCGACGGTGGAGTCGGTCCACCAGCAGCTCTCGGAGTTCAGGTACTGCACCGCCTTCGTCGTCGAGGGCGATCACCTCGATGCCGAGCAGCTCGAGCGTGAGCTGGACCTGCTCGGCGATTCGCTGCTCGTGGTCGGGGATCCCACGGCGCTCAAGGTTCACGTCCACACCGACGACCCCGGCCGTGCGCTCTCGCTCGGGGTCGCGCGCGGGACGATCTCGAACGTCGAGATCGCGAACATGCACGTCCAGACGCTCGAGCGCGAGCGGCGCTTGCTCCAGCTGGTGCCCGATCCGGCAGGCGTCGGCTGCGCGCTCGTCGCAGTCGCCGCCGGGTCGGGGAACCGTCGCCTCTTCGAGAACCTCGGCGCCCGCGTCGTCGACGGCGGCCAGACGATGAACCCGTCCACCGCCGAGCTCCTCGCGGCGCTCGAGGCGAGTGGGGCGCGCGAGGCGATCCTGCTGCCGAACGACCGCAACGTCGTCCTCACGGCCGAGCACGCGGCCGAGGCGGCGCCGATCCCGGTCTCGGTTGTCGCGACAACGACGATCCCGGGGGGCCTCGCAGCCGCGCTCGCGTTCGATCCGGGCCTCAGCCGCCAGGAGAACCTCCCGACGATGAGCGAGGCCGCCGAGGATGTGGGTACCGGCGCGGTGACGATCGCCTCCCGGGACGTCGAGACCAACGGCATCGCGATCCGCAAGGGCACCTGGCTCGGCCTCGCCGACGGAACGCCCGTCGCCGGAGGCGACACGTTCGACGAGGTCGCGCGGGCGGTGGTCGCGCGCCTGCTCGAACGGCCGCGCGGGATCCTCACCTTTCTCACCGGCGAGACTCCCGAGCCGCTCGATGCCCTGCTTGCCGAGCTTGCCGACTCGTACCCCGAGGTCGAGCTCGAGGTGCACGAGGGCGGCCAGCCGCACTACGCGCTGCTGCTTTCGGCCGAGTGACCTCGTAAGCTCCGGCGGTGGCCGGCGTACGCGTAGTGCTCGTCGAGGACAACCGTCTCTTCCGCGAGACCCTCGAGCTCCTCCTCGGGCTTCGCGAGGGGATCGAGGTCGTCGGGTCGGTCGACGGTGGGGCCGAGGCGGTCGCGGCCTGTGACGAGCTCCGGCCGGACGTCGTCGTGATCGACTACCGGATGCCCGGCCTCGACGGCGCCCAGGCGACGCGCGAGCTCTTGCGAGTCGCTCCCGAGATGCGCGTGATCTGCCTGACGGCCTCCGTGACGCAGGACGAGCGCGAGCTCGTCTTGGCCGCCGGCGCCGTCGCGTGCATCACGAAGGACGAGAACCTCGACCGGATCGTCGATTCGATCCTCGCCGTCGGGGCGGCGGCGCCGTGAACCTGACGGCAGCGAACACGGCGATCGTCCTCGACTCGACCGCCGATTTCCCCGAGGGCCCGGCGCGCTTCCCGAACTGGCGGATCGTTCCGCTGTACGTCAACTTCGGGGAGGAGAGCTTCCGGGACTACGTCGATCTCGGGCCCGACGAGTTCTACGCCCGGCTCGCCGCTGCCTCCGAGCAGCCGACGACGTCCCAGCCGACCCCTGGCGACTTCCTGGCGGTGTACCAGGAGCTCGCCGGAGCCTACGAGCGGGTCTACTCCCTCCAGCTCTCCTCGACGCTCTCCGGCACGTTCGCGAGCGCGGAGACCGCAGCGGCGACCGCCGGCGAGGCCGTTCGCGTCATCGACACCCGCACGGTCTCGGCTGCCGTCGCGATGCTCGCGCTCGCCGTCCAGCGGCGACTCGAGGCCGGCACGACCGACGAGGAGATCGAGGCGCTCGTCGAGCGCTACCGGGCCGGTCACGGACTACTCTTCACCGTCGACACGCTCGAGTACCTCGCGCGCGGCGGGCGGATCGGGCGCGGCGCCGCCTTTGCGGGCACGCTCCTGAACGTGAAGCCGATCCTGGGGATCGAGCACGGCGAGGTGGTGCCGCTGAAGCGCGTCCGCGGGAGCCAGAAGGCGCTCGAGGAGCTCCGCTCGATCGTCACCGGCGCCACCGTCGACGAACCCTCGCTGCGGATCGGGCTCGCGCATGCAGCCGCCCCCGAACGCGTCGCGGCGCTCGAGCAGATCATCCGCGAGGCGCGGCCGCAGGCGACGGTCGAGATCGTCACGGCGCTCGGCGCAGTCGTCGGCACCCATGCCGGCCCGGGCACACTCGGTCTGTTCTGGTTCGACGACGTCTCACCCACCTGAACCACTCCTGCGCCTTCCTCGGGCGCCGCCCGGCGGTCCCCGCCTCCGGCGAGAGACGCGCAGGCCGCCGGACCCGGTCCTATACTCGGATCCGGTGGTAACGGCGATCCCGATTCGGACGGGCTTTTCCGGCGTGGTCCGGGACGGCGAGTGGCCCCGTCCGCGCGGCTACGGGAGACCTGAGCGGCTCGAGCTGCCGCTGGAGACGCTCCCGGCCGTCGGGCCGACTCTCGCGAAAAAGCTTCGGCAGATCGGCCTGCAGACGATCGGCGACCTGCTGCTGCGGCGGCCGCGGCGCTACGAGCCGGCGGCGGGCGAGGTGGCGATCTCGCAGCTCTGGGGCGACGAGGAGGTGGCGATCTCGGGCGTCGTCGAGTCCGTGCGGGTGCGCCGGCCGCGACGCCGGCTGACGATCCTGAACGCCACCATCCGCGACGACACGGGCTCGATCACTGCGAACTGGTTCAATCAGCCCTGGCTGGCCGACAAGCTCCTCCCGGGCACCTCGGTCAGGCTCCGCGGGCGGCTGTCGCGCCACGGGTTCGAGGTTCGCTCGCACGACTTCGAGGAGGCGCGCGCAACCGCAGACCATGCGCCCGTGTATCGCGCCAGCGAGCAGGTGCCGTCGACGAGGATCCGCGAGCTCGTGCGCTCGGCGCTCGAGCTGCACGCGCACGACGTGCTCGACCCGCTGCCTGCCGAGCGCGACGGCCCGATCAGGCGAGACGCGCTCTGGGCCGTCCACTTCCCCGTCGATCCGGAGCAGGCCGAGCTCGCCCGACGCCGGCTCGCGTTCGACGAGCTCTTTGCGCTCCAGCTCGCCGTTCTTCGCTCGCGGGTCGAGAGCGCCCCGGGGAAGGCCCTGCCCCCGCCCGGGGACCTCGTCGCGCGCTACCGGGCGGTCCTGCCGTTCGAGCTGACCGAGCATCAGGAGCACGCGGTCGCGGAGATCGATCGAGACCTCGGCCGCGACGCGCCGATGCAGCGGCTGTTACAGGGCGACGTCGGCTCCGGCAAGACGGCCGTCGCGCTCTACGCGCTCCTACGCGCGGTAGAGGCGGGCCGCCAGGGGGCGCTCATGGCCCCGACCGAGACCCTCGCGGAGCAGCACTTCCTCACGATCGAAGGCATCTGCGCCGAGCTCGGCGTCAGCGTCGTGCTGCTGACCGGGAGCGCCGGGTCGGCAAGGGCTCGCGCCGCAATCGAGAGCGGGGAGGCCGAGATCGTGGTGGGCACGCACGCGCTGATCCAGCGCGGCGTCGTATTCGCGGATCTCGCAGTCGCCGTCGTCGACGAGCAGCACCGCTTCGGCGTCGAGCAGCGCCAGGCCCTCTCTGGGCTGCGCCCCCATCTGCTCCACATGACGGCGACCCCGATCCCGCGCACGCTCGCGCTGACCGTCTTCGGCGAGCTCGATGTGACCGAGATCGCGAAGCCGCCCGCGAGCCGCAAGCCGATCGTCAGCGCCTGGGTCGGCGCCGAGCGCTCGAGCGAGGCCTACGCGCGGCTGCGAGTCCACCTGGACGCGGGGCGGCAGGCCTACGTCGTCTGCCCGCTGATCGAGGCGTCGGAGACGCGCCTCGCGCGCGCCGCCGAGGAGGAGGCGGAGAGGTTGCAGCGCGCGGAGCTCTCCGGGTACCGGATCGGGCTGCTGCACGGCCGGCTCAAGTCGGCGGAGCGCCGGGAGGTGATGCGCGCGTTCAAGGAGGGCGAGCTCGACGTGCTCGTCGCGACGACTGTGATCGAGGTCGGCGTGGACGTCCCGAACGCGACGATCATGATCGTCCAGGAGGCCGATCGCTTCGGCCTCGCGCAGCTCCACCAGCTCCGCGGCCGGGTCGGTCGCGGCGCCGAGCAGTCCTACTGCCTGCTGATCTCCCGCCCGAAGCTCGAGCTGACCGACTCGGCGCAGGCCCGCCTCGAGGCTCTCGTCGAGACCTCGGACGGCTTCGAGCTCGCCGAGCGAGACCTCGACCTCCGCGGCGAGGGCCAGCTGCTAGGCACGAAGCAGTCCGGCCTCGGCGACCTCCACTTCACGAAGCTCCGCGCCGATCGCGCCCTGCTCGAGCAGGCTCGCGAGCTCGCAGCGACCCTCGTCACCGAGGACGGCCCCTGGCAGGACTCCGCGGGCGCCCTCCTCTCGGACGTCGACGCCGCGACCCTGGCCTGACCGGGATGGCCTTCCGGGCCACGCCCCGACGGGCCACGGCCGGGGACAGTCCCAGTCACGGAAGTGGGACCGGTTCGGTCTCGGACGGAGCGATTCCGTTCGAAGAGCACGATTCTCGGCTCGTCCCGGACGGCCACGTCCGGGGACAGTCACCCAAACAAACGATCCACAGCCGGCCGTTAGGCTCATGGCCGTGAGGATCATCGCCGGCGAGCACCGGGGGCGGCGGATCGTCGCGCCGAAGGGAACCGAGACGCGGCCGACGTCGGACTTCGTCCGGGAGGCCGCGTTCAACCTGATCGGGCCGGTCGACGGCGCGAGCGTGCTCGATCTCTACGCCGGCTCGGGGGCGCTCGGGATCGAGGCCCTCTCGCGAGGTGCGGGTCGCGCGGTCTTCGTGGACAGCTCACGCGAGGCCTGCCGCACGATCGGCCAGAACCTCGAGCACGTCGGACTGACGGCCACCGTGCTCTGCCAGGACGCCGAGCGTGCGCTCGCGCGCGATCAGGGCCCGTACGACCTGATCCTCGCCGACCCGCCCTACAGCTTCACCGCCTACGAGCGCCTGGCACCCCACGTGCTGCGGCTCCTGGCCGCCGATGGCCTCGCGGTCGTCCAGACCCCTGCCGCCCTCCAGCCGGCTCTGGAGGGGCTCGAGGTGCGTACGTCCCGCAAGTACGGGTCCGCACGCCTTACGCTGTTCGAGCCGTGATCACCGCGATCTGCCCAGGCTCGTACGACCCCGTCACGAACGGGCACCTCGACGTGATCCAGCGCGCGGCCAAGATCTTCGACCGCGTCGTCGTCGGAGTCGTCGGGAATCCGCAGCACAAGACCGCGCTCCTCCCGATCGACGAGCGCGTCGCACTCCTCCGCGAGGCCGTCGCGCCGATCGAGAACGCGGAGGTCGACGTCTTCAAGGAGCTCGTCGTCGAGTTCGCCCGCCGCTGGGACGCCACGGTCATCGTCAAGGGCCTCCGCGTGATCTCCGACTTCGAGTACGAATTCCAGATGAACCAGCTCAACCGGGCGCTCGCCCCGGAGATCGAGACGCTGTACGTGATGTCGAGCCCTCAGTTCAGCTTCGTCTCGTCGAGCGGCGTGAAGGAGATCGCCTCGTTCGGCGGAACTGTCGATGAGTTCGTGCCCGCGGCCGTCGCCCGGCGCCTCAAGGAGTTGTTCCCGAGGGGTAGAGGCGGCGCCCCGCTCAACTCCCAGGAGTAGGATTCCGACCCGATGGACGTTCTCGTTCTGATCGACAAGCTCGACGACCTCGTGCACAACGCGAAGGCCGTGCCCCTGACCGACCAGGTTCGGATCGACCGCGAGGAGATCTACGACATCCTCGACCAGATGCGGGCGACGATCCCGGAGGAGATCAAGCAGGCCCGCTGGATCGTCAAGGAACGGCAGGAAATGCTGGCCGAGGCCAAGCGCGAGCAGGATCGGCTGCTGCAGGAGGCGCGCGAGCAGGCTGTGCGCGAGGCCTCGCAGACCGAGATCGTGAAGCTCGCCGAGCGCCAGGCGCAGGAGATCATCGACGAGGCCCGCCGCACGGCTCGCGAGACCCGCCTCGAGATGGAGGACTGGGCCGACGGCATCCTCGCCACGCTCGAGTCGAACCTCGACAAGTTCCTCTCCGCCGTTCGCCGTGGGCGCGAGCGCCTGCACGAGCGCTCGCAGGAAGACATCGGCATCGGCGAGCCGCCGAGCGTCGACGACCCCAGCTACTAGCGCCCGGCGTCTACGCTCGTGGTGTGACGAGCTTCGATCTCAGGAAGGCCAAGCTTCACCCCGGGCAGGAGCACCGCGAGGCGCTCGATGTCGAGCTGCCCGCGTTCGAGTTCGGCGGCCAGCGGTATCTCCCGGTCCCCGGCGAGGTACCGGCGAAGCTGGCAGTCACGAAGGCGGTCACCGGCACCGTCTTCACCCTCGACTTCACGGCGCGCCTGCACGGCCCTTGCTACCGGTGCCTCGGCGACGCCGTCCTCGAAGTGCCGATCCACGCCCGCGAGTACCAGGCCTCCGAGGCCGACGACGACGAGCTGCGCTCGCCCTACGTCGTCGGGAACACCCTCGAGCTCTCGGACTGGGCGCGCGACGCCGTCGTGCTCGCGCTGCCCGAGAAGATCCTCTGCCGCCCCGACTGCGCAGGCCTCTGCCCCGAGTGCGGCAAGAACCTGAACGACGAGCCTCATAGACACGAGGAGACCCCCTCCGACTCCCGCTGGGCCGCTCTCGAGGCGCTGCGCGAGCGCAATTAGCTACGCTGGTCGTCGCTCATGGCAGTCCCCAAGAGGAAAACCTCCAAGTCCAGGCGTGACAAGCGCCGGGCGACGCACTCGCTCGAGGCGCCGCGGGTGAACACGTGCCCGCAGTGCGGCTCGCCGAAGCTCGCTCATCGCGTCTGCCCGACCTGCGGCACCTATAAGGGCCGCGAAGTCGAGCGGTTCAACTTTCCCGGGTAAGCCGTGACCCGCGTCGCAGTCGACGCGCTTGGCGGGGATCGCGCACCCGAGGAGATCGTTGCAGGCGCCCTGGCCGCAGCCGCGGCAGGCATCGAGGTCACCCTTCACGGCCCCGAGGGCCTGGACACCGGCGGCCTTCCGCTCACCGTGACCACCCAGGTGATCGGGATGGCAGAGAAGCCGGCGGAGGCCGTCCGGACCAAGCCCGACTCCTCCCTGGTGAGCGCGGTTCGCGCGGTCGCGGCCGGGGAGGCGGACGCGGTCGTGTCCGCCGGGAACACCGGTGCGATGCTCGCGGCCGGGCTGCTTCACCTCCGCCGCCTCCCCGGAGTCCTCAGGCCCGCAATCGCGATCCCGATGCCCACGCGGCACGGCGTCTCGCTGCTGCTCGACGCCGGCGCCAACGCCGACTGCCGCCCCGAGCATCTCGTGCAGTTCGCGGTGATGGGCTCGATCTTCAGCCAGGAGATGCTCGACGTCGCGCGGCCCCAGGTGCGGCTGCTCTCGATCGGCGAGGAGCCGGAGAAGGGGAACCAGCTGACGATCGAGGCGCACGAGCTGCTCAGGTCGGCCGAAGGAATCGAGTTCGCCGGGAACGCCGAGGCGCGCGAGCTCCTGCGAGGCGCCGCCGATGTCGTCGTCACCGACGGCTTCACCGGCAACGTGGCGCTGAAGCTGCTCGAGGGCGGGATCAAGGAGCTGCTCGATCTCCTGCGCGAGGAGATCGAGTCGTCGACCCGCGGCAAGCTCGGCGGCCTGCTGATCCGGCCCGCCGCGCGCCGCCTTCGCACCAGGCTCGACCCCGACACCTACGGCGGCGCCTACCTGCTCGGCCTGAAGGGGCTGGCGGTCATCTCGCACGGAAACTCGGGTCGCCGGGCGATCGAGAACGCGATCGAGCTCGCCGCCCGGGGAGCCGATCATCGGGTCGTCGAACGGCTCGCCGAGCGCCTGCCGGAACGGGAGCGTGCGGCACCGGCGAGCCGGGTCAGCCCCGCTGTGTAGAATCGGCGCGCTTCGAAGCCCCAGTAATCAAAACCGATCGATGAGGTGACATGGCAGCGTCCAAGGAAGAGATCTACGAGCGCGTCAAGGAAGTCCTGACCGAGCAGCTCGGCGTCGACGAGAGCGAGATCACGCTGGAGGCGTCCTTCCAGGAGGATCTCGATGCCGACTCGCTGGATCTCGTCGAGCTGATCATGGAGCTCGAGGATCAGTTCGGGATCAAGATCTCCGACGAGGATGCGCAGAAGATCACGACGGTCGGCCAGGCGGTCGACTACGTCTCCTCGCACCAGTAACAACGGCAAGGGCCTTGCCGAGCTGATCGCGGAGCTGCCGCCCGAGCGGATGGCCTCGGTGTTCACGCACGCGAGCTGGGCGGCCGATCGCACGGAGTCCTACGAGCGGCTCGAGTTCCTCGGGGACTCGGTGCTCGAGCTGTCGATCGCGCACACGCTCTACGAGCGCTTCCCCGACTTCGAGGAAGGGCAGATGGCCAAGCTGCGCTCGCAGGTCGTGTCGCGGGCGAGCTGCGCCGTGATCGCCGAGGAGCTCGGGCTCGGCGAGCGCTTGCTCGAGCTGCATCCCGGTCCCGAGAGCGACGAGCCGGCGCGGCTCTCGCGCAACCGCAACGTCCTCGCGGCGCTGCTCGAGGCGGCGCTCGCCGCGATCTACCTCGAGCACGGCTTCGAGACGGCGTCGGCCGCGATCGTCGGGACGTTCGACCCCCGGATCGAGTACGCGCTCACGCACAAGGTCGACCACAAGACCGAGCTGCAGGAAGAGCTCGCCCGGCGCGGCCGGTCGGTCGGCTACTCGCTCCTCGCCTCCGAGGGGCCCGCGCACGAGCGCCAGTTCACGGCGGCGGCGCTCGTCGACGGCGTGCAGGCGGGCGTCGGCACGGGCGGCTCGAAGAAGGACGCCGAGCAGGAGGCCGCCCGGGAGGCGCTCGAAGGGCTCGAGCCGCTGCCCGCCCCCGAGTAGGGGTGTCCGCCGCGCTCGGCAGACTTCCCGGCGCGTGCACCTGAAGACGATCAAGCTCCGTGGGTTCAAGTCGTTCGTGGACCCGGTCGAGGTACGCCTCGAGCCGGGGGTCGCGGTCGTCGTCGGCCCGAACGGCTCCGGCAAGTCGAACGTCTCCGACGCGATCCTCTGGGCGACGGGCTCGCTCAGCCCGCACGAGCTGCGCGCCGAGAAGCCCGACGACGTCCTCTTCGCCGGGGCTGCGGGGCGTAAGCCCTCCGACTTCTGCGAGGTCGAGCTGATCTTCGACAACGAGGACGGCGCCTGGCCGGACCTCCCGTTTGCGGAGGTGTCGCTTGCTCGGCGCCTGCACCGAGGCGGTGAAGGCCAGTACCTGGTGAACCGTGCGGCGGTGCGGCGGCTCGATCTGATCGAGCTGCTCTCCGATGTCGGTCTCGGCGGCGGCCTGCGGTCGATCATCTCGCAGGGCAGCGTCGAGACGGTGCTCGGAGCGAAGCCGTCCGAGCGGCGCTCGCTCGTCGAGGAGGCCGCGGGCCTAGGAAGGTTCAAGCTCCGCCGTCATCGCGCGGAGCTCAAGCTCGCGCGGGTCGCGATCCAGGTCGAGCGCGCCCGCGATCTCGAGGACGAGGTGCGGAAGCGACTGCGCCCGCTCGCGCTGCAGGCCACCGCAGCGGAACGTGCGGCGAAGCTCGCGGACGAGGTCGCGCGGGTCGAGGCCGCGATCGCGTCGATCGATCTCGCCCGGCTCGGCGCCCGCCGGGAGACGGCGGAAAAGCAGCGCGTCACGGAGCTTGCGACGCGCAGGGAGCTCGAGGCGAAGCTCGAGACGTTGCTCGCAGCGCGTGCGAAGGCCGAGGAGGAGCTCACGGACGCAGCCGGCGGTCGTGAGCGCGCGACCGCGACGCTGTACCAGCTGAAGGCCGGCATGGAGCGCCTCGCGATGCGTCGAGAAGCGGCTGAGTCGTTCGTGACGCGGCTCCGGGCAGAGCTCGCATCGATCCCTCCCGACGCGGAGCGTGCGCGGCCTGCGGGCCCGACCCCCGCCCAGCTGGCCCGCGCCGCTGACGAGGCCGAGCGCCTGCGCGACGACCTGACGGCTCGCGTCGAGCTCACCCGGGAGCGACTCGGGGCCCTCGAGCAGTCGCTGGCCGAGCGCGAAGGATTGCCACCTGCCGCCCGCGAGCTCGCGGAGTCCGGAGAGCGGCTCGCACTGTCTTTGCTCGACGTCGACTCCGGCTCCGAGCGCGCTGTCGCTGCGGCGCTCGGGCATCGAGCGTCGGCGGTGCTCGCCGACAGCCCGGCCCGGGCGCTCGAGCTCGTCGAGCGTGTCCGCGCTGCCGGCCTCGGCTCCGTCGTCGTCCTCGTCGACCGCGACCCGCGCGAGCTCGTCGAACAGCTGGCGGTGGTTCCGCTCGAGGAGCTTCTCGCGTCTTCGGTGCCGGCCGTGACTGTCGAGGGCATCGGCTGGGATCCGCTCCGCGGCGAGCTCTGGTTCGCCGGTGAGACGGCGGAGGCAGTCCTGCTCGAGCTCGAGGCTCGCCGCCGTGCTCTCGCTGTCGAGGTCGACGGGCTCGCGGCACGCGCCACGGAGGCCGCGCGAACGGCCACCGACGCCGCAGCGGCGGCCCGGGAAGCCGCGGCTGCCATGGGCAATGCCCGTGTCCAGGCCGACCCTGCCGTTCTCCGCCGCATCGCGGCGTGCGCAGACAGGCTCGTGGCCTGTCTCACGCTCGAGATCGAGTGGTTCGAAGCGCCGCTTCGCCAGGTTGCGAACGCGGGTGGTGAGCGCACGGCCGAGCTCGGGGCCGACCTGCGCCGCCTCGGTGCCGAGGAGGTCGAGCTTCGCCGGGCCACCCTCGAGGCGGCGGAGCGCCTGACCGCGATCGACGTCGACCTCGCCCGCACCGGCGCCGAGCGCGACGAGGCCCAGCGCCGCCTCACCGAGGCCGGTGCCGAGCCTGCCGAAGGCGACGACCCCGCCGAGCTCGCCGTGCGCCTCGCCCGGCTCGAGCGTCGTCGCGAGCAGCTCGGCCAGGTCAACCCGCTGGCCAAGGAGGAGTACGAGGCCGAGAAGGAGCGCCTCGACGAGCTCTCGGCTCAGCGCGCCGACCTCGAGCTCAGCCTCGAGGAGCTCGAGAAGCTCCGCCGGGAGCTGACCGAGACGGTCGAGCAGCGCTTCGAGGAGACCTTCGTCGCGGTCGAGAGGCACTTCGCAGAGGTCGTCAAGACGCTGTTCCCGGGCGGCGAGGGCCGCCTCCGGCTGACGGAGCCCGAGGACGAGGGTGAGGAGCCGGGCATCGAGGTCGAGCTTCGCCCGGCCGGGAAGCGCGTCACCCGCCTCTCGCTGCTCTCGGGCGGCGAGAAGGCACTCGGTGCGATCGCCTTCCTCTTCAGCCTCTTCCTGTCGCGACCGAGCCCCTTCTACCTCCTCGACGAGGTCGAGGCCGCGCTCGACGACACGAACATCGGGCGCTTCACGGGTCTCCTGCGAACGTATGCCGACCAGGCGCAGTTCATCGTCGTCACCCACCAGAAGCGCACGATGGAGGCCGCAGACGTCCTCTACGGGGTCACGATGGGCAAGGCCGGCGTCTCGCAAATCCTCTCGCGACGCCTGCCGCACGAGACTCCGGCTGCAGTGTCAGCCTGATCGCGCGCAGATCCGGCACACGCTCAGGGCGACGCGGAGCGTCCGATCTCCTACGATCGGAGCACTCGATGACGCCGTCTGATGAAAGGAGCCGCGCATGGCCGGCAAGGTGCTGATCACTCTGGGGACCGGGATGGAGGACGCCGAGCGCGTGACGGTCGCGTTCCTCGTCGCCACCGCTGCGCTCGAGCAGGGGAACACCGTGGTGGTCTGGACGACCCAGGAGGCCGTTCGGCTCGGGCTGCCGGGCGTCGCGGTCGGGGAGGCGTGCGATGGTTGCCCGCCTCTCGAGCGGCTGTTCGCGCAGTTCGCCGACGGCGGCGGGGAGCTCTGGCTCTGCCCGATCTGCGTCAATGCCCGCGGGCTCGCCGACGACGAGAAGGTCGCGAACGCGACCATCGCCGGGGCTACGCCGACGCTGCAGTGGGTCGGAGACGGAGCGACCGTTTTCAGCTACTGACGACGACCGAGTCGCCGGTCTTCCCGGCGTTCCCCGTGAACAGCCAGTGGCCGGCCGTCAGCGTCACGAGGAGCGAGCGCCTGCCGACGAAGCCCGCGCCTGTGACCTGCTTCAGCGGGCGACCTCTCGTCGCAAGCGCGAGGCCGCCTGCAGCGCTCCGGTCCGTGACGGCGATCCGATAGCTGCCGGGCTTCAGGCTGCCCACGCTCTTCCCCTTGAACGTCACGCTGAGCTTGCCGGCGGCGGTGACCACCACGGCCAGCGTTCCGCGCAGCGGAACGACGTCCGAGCCGACGACGTCCTGCGAGTCCGCCGGCTTCCCGCTCTTCGGCGACACCGCCGTTCCCGGCGCGGCGCCCTGGATGTCCGCTGTGGTCGTGAACCGGTAGACGAGGCCGGGAAGGGCGTCGTCGGTCCAGGTGTAGAGCGAGCTCGGCTGCAACGTCACGTGTTGGGTGTCGCTTTCGAGCCCGCCCTCGTTGAGGTTCGAGAGCAGGTCGACGGCAGGGCCGGAAAGGTGGAAGTACGGAAGGCCGGAGGGCAGTCCCATCGGCCCCGTGATCGACACGGTGTAGTAGCCGGCCGGGATCACGTTCGGTGTCCCACTCGCCGTCCCGACGGGCGTGCCGTCGGGCAGCGTCACCGCGATCGTGTTGTTCGCCGAGAAGATCACGTCGAGCGTCAGCGCCGTCGCGCTCCTGCCGGCGTTCGCCGTGAGCAAGGCCAGCGCAGCCGCCGCAGCGAAGCCGCACGCGAACCGTTTCGCCCCCATCTCCAGAGCGTAGCGCCGGCACTCAAGGCCAATGTGTGTCGCGCCGATACGACAGGCATGAACGGCTTCGACGGTTTCGACAGGCGCTCCGGCGCCGACCGGCGGCGCTCCGCCGAGAAGCGAAACGGTCTCGCCGTCCTGATGGGCGGTTGCTCCGAGTGCGACCGCATCGCACCCTCCCCGGCCGAGATGCAGGCCGAGGGCTGGGAGATCATCTCCGACGACCTCGGTCTCGTGCGCATCACCTGCCCCGCCCATTTCGGGCCTCAGAACGGCAGCCCCGACGAGGTCCCCGACTACCTCGTCTTCTCCGAAGACCCCAGGTAGAGGCACGCGAGCGGCACCCGTCGCGGGCCGAAGATCACTCGCCCGACCGATTGCTCTCCGCGACTGGGCTCGAGGGGAGGCCCGAGCTCGCTCGGGTCAGGCGAGCTCGTCGAGGCCCTGGGCGACCCAGGCCTTCAGCTCGTCCGAGCCGGTGAAGGGCGCGCCGTCGGCTTCGGCGCATGCGAGCACCTCGTCGGCCGACGCTCCGGCCTCGAGGCCGGCGTACAGGTAGACGACGGCCGAGGAGCGGGGCCCGGTCCGGCAGGTGACGAGAGTCGGGCGAGGCAGCTCGTCGAGGGCGGCCATGTGCCGCCGGGCGATCTCCATGTCCATCACGGTTGCGCCGTCCGAGACGATGTTGATCGACTCCGGCACCGCCGCCTGGACCTCGCCGTACGACATCCCGCCTTCGACCTCCGCGAACTGCTCGCTGCAGAGGTACAGCCACGACGCGGCGTCTGCCTCCCGCGCGAGCCCCGCGGGGTCTGCGACGAGGCCTCGATTGAAGGTGAGGTCGGTCGGGCTCTCGAACTCGGCCACGAGCGGAATGTAGCGCGCGCCGCGCCTTGACGCGTCTGAGGGCTGCCCCCTACAGTCGAGGCCGTGAGCCCGTGGATGATTGCCCTCGCCTCGGTCCGGGCTCGGCTTGCAGCAGCAGGTTTCGAGGAGGAGCTTGCGACCGGAGGCGTTGTGTTCCAAGCGCGCCGCCGCGCCTGGAAGCTTTCGCGTTTCGGCCTTGTCGAGACGGTGGTCGTGGTCAGCACACCTCGCGCGTCGCCGACCCGCGGCGAGCTCGTGACGTTCGGCAAGGAGTCGGTCGCCGCAGCGCTGGCTGGGAAGTCGCGCATCCCGCTCGGAGTGGGAAGCAGCGTCGTCGTCTATCCGACGCTCGTCGTGGACGAGCTGACCGACGACCTTGCCGCCTTCGTCGCCGGCTACGCGCCGAGGCGGTGGTGCGTGCTCGAGTTTCCCGTCGTCGTCGAGCCCGAGGCAGGCCGGACCGAGATGCTGGCCAGGACCCCGTTCTGGGGCTCGGCCTACTACCGGACGACGCGGCAGGATGCGACTGAGCTCGTGGGCCTTTGCCGCGAAACGCCGCCGAGCGGGGCTTGACTCGGGTGCGCGAGAGGCGCAGAGTCCGACCTGCGCCCACCGGGCGTCCGCAGAAAATTCAGGCAACCGAAGGAGGAGAGATGTTCGCTCGCGTCGCAACGTTCGAGGGAATCAACGTCGAGGCCGCCAAGTCCAGCATGGAGGAAGCCGAGGCGATTATCCGGCCGACGCTCTCGGCGCTGCCCGGCTATGAAGGAGCGCTCGAGCTCGCCACGCAGGACGGAAAGTTCCTGTCGATCACCCTCTTCGACTCGATGGAGAACGCGTCGGCCGCAGAGTCGACCTTCGACGTCGAGCTGCCCGCGAAGCTCGGCCACATCTTCCAGCAGTGGGCGGGCACCCGCACCTCGGTCGACCAGTACATGGTCGTGGGAGACGATCGCGGGTAGCGGAGGTCGCAGCGCCCGGTAGCGTTCGCCGCCATGGCGAGGAGCTGGGCCGAGTTCCTTGGCGACGCCGAGGGACCGTACGAGACAGAAGTGACACGCCGGGGGTTTGCCTCGCGGCTGCGCGATTCGCTTTCGCGCTCCCGGCGCGCGCTCACCGAGCAGCTCGCGGTCGCGGCGTTCGATCCGGGGGACGCCGGCTCGTGGGAACGGCTCGAGGAGGCGCTCCTCGGCGCCGACGTCGGCGTGAAGGCGACGGCCGAGCTCGTTGCGCGCCTCGAGGCGCGCCAGGACGTGAGCGACCTCTCGGAGGCGCTCGCCGAGGAGATCGCGTCGCTGTTCGGCCCGCCGCCCAGCCTGGCGTTGTCGACCCGGCCGTCGGTGATCCTCGTCGTGGGCGTCAACGGCACCGGAAAGACGACGACGATCGGCAAGCTCGCGCAGAAGCTCCGAGAGCACGGCCGCTCGGTCACGGTCGGTGCCGCCGATACCTTCCGCGCGGCCGCCGAGGAGCAGCTCGAGGTCTGGGCCAAGCGCGCCGGCGCCCAGTTCGTCGGCGGAGAGCGCGGCGCCGATCCTGCGTCCGTCGCCTACGACGCGGTGGGCGCCGGTGGCGACGTCGTGATCGTCGACACCGCCGGGCGGCTCCATACGCAGACGAACCTGATGGACGAGCTGACGAAAGTGCATCGCGTGATCGGGCGCCGGCTGGAGGGCGCGCCGCACGAGGTGCTGCTCGTGCTCGACGCGACGACCGGCCAGAACGGCCTGCAGCAGGCAAAGCTGTTCTCCGAGGCGGTCGGCGTGACCGGCGTCGCGTTGACGAAGCTCGACGGCTCGGCGAAGGGCGGTATCGCGGTGCCGATCGCGTTCGAGCTCGGGCTGCCGGTGAAGCTGATCGGCGTCGGCGAGGGCCTCGACGACCTGCGCCCGTTCGATCCGCTGGATTTCGCCCGGGCGCTCGTCTCGGACTGACCTCCCAGGCCGCTCTCAGCTGCCTCACAGGCAGCGGGCGGAGGATGCTCCCATTCGACGAAAGGAATGGTGAGAGCGATGGAGCAGAGGATCACAAGACGCGAGGCGCTCGGCGCGGCCGGCGCCGTCGGCACGGCGCTGCTCGTGGGACGCGGCGGCGCTTCACGACGCTCGAGCAGATCGTCTCGGCGACACCTGCCGCCGCGGCAACCGAAGGCCGCGACGGTGGCCGTGACGCCGAGCATGACCGAGGGGCCCTACTGGGTCGACGAGCTGCTCCGCCGCTTCGATGTCCGCGCCGACACCGGCAGCTCGACCACGGTCCAGGCCGGCGTGCCGCTGACGCTGAAGATCAACGTGCTCGACGCATCCGGCGGCGGCCCGATCGACAACGCCCACGTCGACATCTGGCACGCGAACGCCTACGGCCTCTACTCCGACGAGTCCGGCCAGCAGACGGGCGGCGGCACCGCCAACGGCAACACCTCCGGTCAGAACTTCCTGCGCGGCTACCAGGTGACGGGCGTCGACGCCGGCGCCGGAACTGACCCCTGTGCACGGCCAGGTGACCTTCAAGACGATCTGGCCGGGCTGGTACAACGGCCGCGCGATCCACATCCACGTGCGCGTCCGGACCTACAACGGCAGCTCGGTCGCGACGAACTACACGACCCAGATCTTCTTCTCCGATGCCGATAACGCGACCGTGCTGAACGGCGCCGCGCCCTACAACACGCGCTCGCCGAAGACCGACCCGACGACGGACGAGACCGACAACGTCCTGCCGAGCTCGGCCGACGCCACGAACATCGTCCCGTCACCGGGAGCATCGCCGACGGCTTCGCGGCGACGTTCACGATCGGCCTGACCGGTGTCGCCTCGAACGCCTCTGCCGCCGCCTCGACCGACACGAACGTCTCGGCGAGCCTCGGCTCGGCGAAGGTGGCGAAGTCCGCGCACGGCGTGCGCACGCTCGTGCTCTCGGTTCACGCGGGCGAGAAGCTGACGGCGCACGCGAGCCTCGTTCGCGACGGCAAGACACTCGGCAGGGCGACAGGTCGGCTCGCGGGCGGGACGCACACGTTGCGCGTGGCCCTGCCGACGACCGTCACTGCCGGGGCCGCAACGGCGAAGCTCACGCTCGCGGACGCCGCCGGCAACACGAAGAGCCTGACGAAGAAGGTCGCGGTTCCCGCCTGATCAACTGCCTGTTCGTCGGGCTCGCCGGTCTCCTCGCATTCCAGGCAGATCCACTCGGCTCCATGTGGCTCGCCCGCGCTGAGGGCGGCCGGGACCATCGTCACGCCGCACACGGGGCAGATCGGCGGACGGTCGTCATCCATGCCTCAAGTATGAGGGGTCGTCATGATCAGGCCGAGATGAAGACCGTGACCGCCGCCGAGCGGCCTGATCTGGTGGAACGAGCGTGGCGGGAGACGATCGAATCCATCCCCGAGTACAACCGCCACGGCGACGTGATCCTGACGTACTGGAGCCGCCTGACGGACGAGCGGCCCGAGTTCCAGTTCTTTCTGCTCGACGAGGGCGAGGAGATCGTCGCCCGGGGTCACTCGCTCCCGGTGCGTTGGGATGGCAGCAACGACGACCTGCCGGCGGGGATCGACGGGGCGATTGCCCGAGGCTTCGACGAGGGCGGCGGGAACGTTCTCTGCGCGATGCTGATCGCGGTTCCGCAGAACCACCAAGGTCGCGGCCTGAGCGCGCTGGCCGTCTCCGAACTGCTCGAGCTCGCCGCGCGCCACGGCCTCTCGGCGCTGATCGCTCCGGTGCGCCCGAACTGGAAGGAGCGCTATCCGCTCGTACCGATCGAGCGGTATGCGACGTGGCGGCGAGCCGACCGCTTCCTGTTCGATCCCTGGATGAGGGTCCACGAGCGTGTCGGCGCGACGATCCTCAAGCCCGAGCCGCATTCGTTGCGGATCACCGGAACTGTCGGCGAGTGGGAGGGATGGACGCAGATGGCGTTCCCCGAGAGCGGTGGCTACTGGTTCCCGGGCGGCCTTACGACTGTCGAGATCGACCACCAGGCGGATGTCGGAACTTACTGGGAGCCGAACGTCTGGATGCGCCACGCGGTGTAATCCCGGCAAAAGCGGCGCTTCGCAGGGAAGCCCTGCCTGGGCCGGCTAGACGGGCGTTCCGCGAATCGCTTCCTCGTAGCGTGCGGCTTGCGACGTCGTCAGTCGAACCTCGGGCGGATCGCCCCAGCCCTCGCCTGCCTCGGGGAACGGGACGACGACTCGAAGGCTCGTCTCGCCGTCGTCGCTCTTCCACGCTGACGTCGCTCGGCCGAGCACGAGTAGGTCGGGTAGCCGTTCTTCAGCCCGAACTTCCGCTTGTAGGCGGCATACCCGGTCTCGGGAACGGGCGGCGCGGCGGTCGTGTAGTCGAGGATCAGCAGGATCACGAACTTGTGCTTCCCTTCCGGGCCTCCGGTGGCGAGCACGACGCGCCGGTCGGTGAGGACCGAGCGCACGCGATGGGTGGTCGTCCCCCCGCCGTGAGCTGCGGTCTGACGGAACCGGTGGAAGAGCTTCAGGCCCTCTTCTTCGAGGATGACCTGCTCGTCCGCGTCGATCGGCAGGCGCGCGACGATCGCTCCGCCCTGCGTCCGTCGCACGAAGACGACGCCGACGACCAGGAAGGCGACGACGATCACCGCGAACAGCGCGACCGGCATTGACGGATCGTACGATCCGCGGTAGACGACCACGCGGGGCCTCGTGCCGCATTTGACAAACGGGCTCCGCGTGAGACGATGGGCTCTCATCCGGCCATGCGTGCCTTTCGGTGAGCTCGCGGCCGCACCGTAGTGGTTCGTCGGGGAGGTAGGACCGATGTTCCAGATGTACCGCCAGAGCGGCTCGCTCAGGTCTTCGGCACGGACTTGTGGGATCGCTTCCGTGGCCGTTGCGCTCGGTGCGTTTGCCCTTGGCGCACCGGCATTCGCAGGCGAGGGGCATCGTGGTCGACGATCGGTCGGGATGCCGCGAACAGCCGCAGCCAGGGCGACGAGCATGCGATTTCGTCTCGGAATGCCTCGCAGCTCTCGCCGAAATGGATAGCGACGACGAGCGGCGATGTCTCCGGCACGCCGGCTGTTGCGGACGGCGCGGTGTACTTCGGCGATTTCGGCGGCACGCTCTGGAAGCTCGACGCGAATACGGGAGCGGTGATCTGGTCGCATGCGGTCTCGGGCTACACGGGTCTTCCGGGGGACTACGCCCGCACGAGCCCGTCGCTCGATCGGCGACGTGCTCGTCGTCGGGACGAACAAGAATCCGGATCTGCTCGGTATCGAGCGCGACAGACGGCACGCTCCTGTGGAAGACGCTCGTGAACCCCGATCTACACGGGACGATGACGGGGTCGCCCGTCCTGGTCGGGGACACGGTCATCACCGGCGTCTCTGCGTCTGGCGCAGGAGGGACGACGTCAGGTCAGCCGCCGGACACCACCGATGCCACGTTCCGCGGCGACATCGCCGCAGTCGATGCGTTGACGGGTCAGCTCCTGTGGCATACCTACGGGCTTCCGAGTGACGACGGGGCCATCACCAATCCCGCAGTGCTCACCAATCCCGGCGACAGCAACGATCCTGGGGGCTTCGCCGGCGCGACGGTCTTCTCGCCGCCCGCCGTCGACGTCGCTGACGGGCTCGTGATCGGCACGTTCGGGCAGCCCTATACCGAGCCGCCGAACGTGGCCGCCTGCAACGCCGGTCTGACGAGCACGCCGAGCCCGAATGGTTTCAGCGAGCTCTGCGAGAAGGGCTACCAGGGGGTCTTCTTCGACTCGATCGTGGCGTTCAAACTGAAGACGGGCGCGCCGGTGTGGTCGTACCGGGTGATCGGAGATGCCGCCTGGCGGCACGCCTGCGGCACCGAGCCGGTGGCGTGGTGCTTCCCGGAGTCGGCCAACCCGCTGCCGGCGGGCGGTCAGCCCTGGCCGCCTCCGCCGGCTGCTACAGGTGGCGCCGGCCCGATCGTCGGCGGAGGGGACAAGTGGGACCTGGGCGGCTCGGGCGCGAATGTCTACAAGATCGGCGACGAGACGGTCGTCGGCGTCGGTGAGAAGAGCGGCCTGTATGTGGTTCTCGACGCGAAGACGGGGAAGTTCGTCTGGAACACGCTCGTCGGCCCCGGCGGCGACCAGGGCGGATTCGAATGGGGCACGGCATACGACGGAACGCGGATCTACGCCTCGCTGACAAACCAGCATCACGTCCCCTACCAGCTGACGGAGGACGGCAAGCTCTCGACCACGACCGTCACGGGCGGTTCGTGGGCCGCGTTGGATCCGGCGACGGGGAAGATCATCTGGCAGGTCGCCGATCCTCAGACCGAGACATTGCCGACCCCGACCGGGACGGTGGGCGTATGGGACCTGGCGCCCGTGACGGTCTCCGCCGGCGTCGTCTATGCCGCGTCGGTCGCCACCACCGGCAACCAGATGTACGCGCTCGACGCGGCGACGGGGCGGATCCTCTGGCAGTTTGCGGCCGGTAGCACCGTCAACGCGGCACCGGCGGTTGCGAACGGGTCGGTCTACTGGGGCTCGGGGTATTCGAGATCGGCGGAGGGGACCGGCAACAACAAGCTCTACGCCTTCAGCATCTTCGGGGTTGTCGACACGACGCCGCCGGTCACGACGATCACGCTCGGCCCGCCGACCGCCGAAGGGCTCGAGCTCGTACACGGGGCCTGTTCCCGTCGCGGTGACCGCGAGCGACGCACCCGGCGGGTCCGGCGTCGCCACGACGCGGTGCGTCGTCGACCCGGCGGCGGTTCCGAAGAGCTACGCGGACCTGCCCGCCCGCAGATGCTCCCTCGAGCATCTGACCGGCGCCGGAACGCACACGGTTTATGCTGCGAGCGTCGACAGGGACAACAACGTCGGGACTCCCGTCAGCCGCAAGATCAGGATCGCCTGATCGCAGACGTCCCTTTCGGGTGAGCTCGCTCCTTCGGTCTCGTCGCCGCAAGGCCCATCTACACTGAGCCGAGATGTTCGACACCCTTTCAGAGCGGCTCGGAACCGCGCTCGGCGGCCTGCGCAAGGGCGGGCGACTCGACGAGGAATCGATCTCGCGTGCGATGCGCGAGATCCGGCTCGCGCTCATCGAAGCCGACGTCAACCTCGAGGTCGTCAACGACTTCGTCGCGCGGGTGCGCGAGCGGGCGCTCGACGAGGAGATCGCCAAGGGGCTGAACGCCGGCCAGCAGGTCGTGAAGATCGTCCACGAGGAGCTGACCGAGCTCCTCGGGTCCGAGACGGCCGAGCTCGAGCTGAAGCGCGAGGCGGTCATCCTGCTCGCCGGGCTTCAGGGCTCCGGTAAGACGACGACCGCTGCCAAGCTCGCTCGCCAGCTCAAGGCGAACGGCCGCAAGCCCGCGCTGATCCCGGCCGACCTGCAGCGTCCCGCCGCGATCGACCAGCTCGAGCAGCTCGGCCGGCAGATCGACGTTCCCGTCTTCCGCTCGGACACGACCGATCCGGTCGAGGCCGTGCGCTCGGGGCTCGAGCGCGCCCGCGCCGAGGGCCTCGACACGATCATCGTCGACACCGCCGGGCGCATCCAGGTCGACGAGGACCTCATGGAGGAGCTCGGGCGCGTCCGCGACGCCGCCAGGCCCACCGATTCGCTCCTCGTGCTCGACGCGATGACCGGCCAGCAAGCCGTTGCGGTCGCGGTCGCGTTCCAGGAGCGGATCGACATCGACGGGCTCGTGCTCACCAAGCTCGACGGCGACGCCCGCGGCGGGGCTGCCCTCTCGGTCAAGAGCGTCACGGGCCGCCCGATCATGTTCGCCTCGACCGGCGAGAAGCTCGACGCGATCGAGGTCTTCCACCCGGAGCGCATGGCGTCCCGGATCCTCGGGATGGGCGACGTCCTCACGCTGATCGAGCGCGCGGAGCAGGCGACGACCGAGGACGAGGCCGCCGCGATGGAAGCCCGGATGCGCAAGGGGCAGTTCACCTTCGACGACTTCCTGAGCGCGCAGAAGATGCTCCGCCGGATGGGCCCGCTCCAGGGCGTGATGAAGCTCATCCCGGGCATGAGCCAGCTTGCCGACGCGGACATCGACGAGAGCAAGATGAAGCGGGTAGAGGCGGTCGTACTCTCGATGACCCCGCGCGAGCGCTCGATGCCGCACACGATCGACGGGAAGCGCCGTCTGCGGATCGCGAACGGCTCCGGAACGACCGTTCAGGACGTCAACCAGCTCCTCGAGGCCCGCAAGATGATGGAGAAGATGATGGGCCAGATGGGGAAGGGCAAGATGCCCGCAATCCCCGGCATGGAGGGCCTTACAGGCTCCGGTGTGCCCGGCGCGCCGACCCGGGCTGTGGCCCCGCTCGAGCGCCGTTCCGGCGCGAAGAAACGGAAGGCCAACAAGAAGCGGTCCGGTCGTCGGTAACCTAGAGGCATGGCAGTCAAACTCCGGCTCACTCGCGTGGGCTCCAAGAAGAATCCGATCTACCGGGTGGTCGCGGCCGATTCGCGCTCGCCGCGCGACGGCAGGTTCCTCGAGATCGTGGGCCGCTACAACCCGCAGACCGAGCCTTCCCTGATCGAGCTCGACGACGCAAAGGTCAAGAGCTGGCTCGACAAGGGCGCGCAGCCGACCGAGGCCGTCGCCCGCCTGATCAAGGTCAAGGGCATCTCGTAGGGCATCGTGGCCGAGCTGCTCGCGTATCTCGCGCGTGAGCTCGTCGACGATCCCGGCGCCGTGCGTGTGGACAGCGAGGAGCGCGACGGTGCGCTCGTCCTGCTTCTGCACGTGGGGCCCGACGATGTCGGCAAGGTGATCGGGCGCGGCGGGCGGATCGTCCGCGCGCTTCGCACCGTCGTCCGGGCAAGCTCTGCCCGCGACGGGCGGCGCGTGCTCGTCGAGATCGCAGATTGAGCGGCCCCGAGCGGGTCGTGATCGGCCGCATCGGTCGCCCGCATGGCGTCGACGGCGCGTTCTTCGTCGAGGAGGCGAGCGACGACCCGCGCTGGTTCAAGGTCGGTTCGCGCTTCCTGGCCGCCGGGGTCGAGGCCGAGGTCGTCGTTGCGCGCCGCGGTGCCGGCGGGCGGCCCGTGATCCGGCTCAACCGGGAGGTCGGGCGCGGCTCGCTGCTCGAGGTTCCCGGCGAGGCGCTGCCGGCGACCGGGGAGGGCGAGTACTACATCTTCCAGCTCGTCGGGCTCGAGGTCGTCGAGGAGGGCGGGCGCAGCCTCGGGCGCGTCGCCGAGGTGCTCCCCGGCCCCGCGAACGACGCGCTCGACCTGGGCAACGGCGTGCTGCTCCCGCTGGTCGAGGCGTGTGTCCTGACCGTCGATCTGGATGCGGGACGTATCCTTGTCGCAGCCGGATTCTCCGACCCCGACTGACCCTCCTTTGCGCCTGGATGTCTTCACCCTCGTTCCGCATGCCTACGCCTGGATCACAGAGCAGCGCCCGGTCGCAGCAGTGCTCGGCCAGGAGCTCGACCTGCGCCTGTACTCCTACCGCGACACGACGCCCGTGTCGGGCGGGAACGTCGACGACACCCCGTACGGCGGCGGGGCCGGAATGGTGCTGCGGGTCGACGTCGTCGCCTCGGCGCTCGACGCCGCCTACGGTGGGACGCCGGGACATCGCATCGTCGCGCTCAGCCCTCAAGGGCGCTCGTTGACGCAGGAACTGGTGGAAGCGCTCGCGAAGGAAGAGCACTTGACGCTCCTCTCCGCCCGGTTCGAGGGCTTCGACGAGCGGATCGTCGAGCACCTCTGCACGGACTCGATCTCGATCGGGCCGTACGTGCTGTCGAACGGCGACCTGCCGGCGATGGTGCTGCTCGACGCGATCGCGCGCAGGCTCCCGGGCGCGCTCGCCGAGGGGTCAGGCGAATGGGAGAGCTTTTCCGAGGAGCTCGACGGCAGGCTCGAGTATCCGCACTACACGCGCCCGGCCGAGTTCCGCGGCTGGCGCGTTCCCGACGTTCTCCTGTCGGGCGACCACGGCCGAATCGAGAGCTGGCGGAAGGAGCATGTCCGTTGAGAAACCCCATCGACCGCCTGACCGTAGGGCTGCCACGCGGCCTGCGGGTCACGATCGACTGGCTCGTCACGATCCTCGGCGCGATCCTGATCGTGCTCGCGATCAAGCAGTGGGTGATCAACCCCTACCGGATCCCGTCCAGCTCGATGGAGCCGACGCTCCACTGCGCACTCCCGGGTGAGGGCTGCCTCGCCAGAGGAGGGCTCTTCAGCGGCTCCGACCGCGTGCTTGCCTGCCGGATCTGTTACGAGATCGGCGGGCCCAAGCGCGGGGACATCGTCGTCTTCAACACGCCTCCACGGGCGCTCGTCGCCTGCGGGACCGGTGGGGTGTACGTGAAGCGGCTGATCGGCCTGCCGGGCGATACCTGGTCCGAGAAGGACGGCTACGTCTACATCAACGGCCAGAAGCTCGACGAGCCCTACATCAGCCCGCAATACCGCGACCACTTCTCGTTCCCGGCAAAGAAGATCCCGCCGGGGCAGTACTTCATGATGGGCGACAACCGGGCCGGATCCTGCGACTCGCGCCGGTGGGGGACGGTGCCGCGCGGGAACCTGATCGGCAAGGTCGTTGCCACCTACTGGCCGCCGGGGCGCCTGTCGATCCAGGCGATCTTCGCTCGGTTGTAGGTCAGAGGGCCGAGGCTTGCTAGCATGTTCCGTGCCTTCCGGGGCCTGTTAGCCCTGAGCAGAGCCACCTCACGATGAGCACGATCATCCAGGAAATCGAGCGCAGCCAGCTGCGCGAAGTGCCGCGCTTCAAGGCCGGCGATACCGTCCGCGTGCACTTCAAGGTGATCGAGGGCACCCGCCAGCGCGTCCAGGTCTTCGAGGGCATCGTCATCAAGCGCCAGGGCCCCGGGGTTCGCGAGACGTTCACCGTCCGCAAGAACTCCTTCGGCGTCGGCGTCGAGCGCACGTTCCCGCTGCACTCGCCGAAGATCGACAAGCTCGAGGTCATGGCGATCGGCGACGTGAACCGGGCGAAGCTGTACTACCTCCGCGGCAAGGTCGGCAAGAAGGCCCGTGTCCGCGAGCTTCGCCAGCACTAGCGCCCGGCTTTTCGGCCACTAGGCGAGCGCCGCCGGCGCCGCTATCCTCGCGCGGTGGCTCAGCGAACCGCTCCCCGGAGAACCGGGCTCAGGCTGCTCTCGTTCGACCGGCGCCTCGGAGTCCGCTTCGTCGCGGGCGCCGACGAGGCGGGTCGCGGCCCGTTGGCCGGGCCCCTCGTCACGGCGGGCGTACTGCTCGACCTCGACCGGCTGCGTGACCATCGCGTCCGGCCGCTGGCCTTCCTGAACGACTCGAAGCAATGCGGGCCCGAGCGGCGCGAGGAGCTCTACCGCGCCGTGGTGGCCGCGGCCGAGCGCGTGTCGGTTCACGTGTTCCCCCCGGGTGTGATCGACCGCGACGGCCTGCACAAGTCGAACCTGCGTGGCCTGCGCGAGGCCCTCTGGGCCTGCCAGCCCGCCGACGTCTGCCTCGTCGACGGCTTCAAGCTCGGGCCGCTTGCACCGGTACACCGAGCTGTCGTGGACGGCGACGAGAAGAGCGCCGCGATCGCTGCCGCCTCGATCGTGGCCAAGGTGACCCGCGACCGCTACATGCATGCGGTCGACGCGCTCTATCCGGGCTACGGGTTCGCCTCGCACGTCGGGTACATCACTCCCACACACAGCGCCGCCGTTCGCAGGATCGGCCCAAGCGAGATCCACCGGCGCTCGTTTCAGGCGCTGTGTTACCGGACCGAGACCGACGTCGAGCTCGTCGCGGCCGAAGCCTAGGCACCCTTCCGAGCGGCGCGCGGCCTGGTGGTACCGCTTCCACGGCTACCGCGTGCTCGACCGCAACAAGTGGGTCGCCGGCTACGAGCTCGATCTGATCGTCTCTCGCGGGCGGACGCTCGTCTTCTGCGAGGTGAAGTTCAAGTCGGGCCCTGCCTGGGGCGACCCGGTCGAGATGGTGACGCCGGAGAAGATCAGCCGGATCCGCCGGGCCGCCGAGACCTGGCTCGCCTTCCGGCCCGAGTACCGCGGGTATGCCGTTCGTTTCGACATCGTTGCCGTGCGAGGACGCGAGCTGCAGGTTCTCGAGGCGGCGTTCTAGGCGGAGGACCAGGAAAGGGCTGCTCACCCACGAATCAGTCCCTCATGGCGGCGACCCAGGATGCGCTGTACGCCGGGCTGGACGTCGATCTCTCCTGGTCGGAGCGTGAGCTGCCCGAGCGCGAGCGCACGAAGCACGTCCATCGCCTGCATCCGTATCTCGGGAAGTTCATCCCGCAGCTCGTCGAGGAGCTCCTGCGGCGCCACGTGGCTCCAGGAGGCCGTGTGCTCGATCCGTTCGCGGGATCCGGGACCACGCTCGTCCAGTCGCTCGAGAGCGGCCACGAGGCCACGGGGATCGATCTGGCCGCGTTCAACTGCCTCCTGATGCGGGTCAAGACGGGCCGCTACAACCTCTTCACGCTGGAGCACGACCTCCGGGATGCGCTCGGGCGGTACGAGCGCGGCGAGGGGTCGGCCGAGACGGCTGCGAGCTACGTCGCGATGTGGTTCGCGCCCCAGTCGGCCGATGACCTGCTGCGGTTCCGCTCGCTGATCGGGGACTACGAGAACGCCGACGTGCTGCGGATCGTGCTCGCGCGTGCGGCGCGCTCGGCGCGCCGAACCTCCCATTTCGACCTCGACTTCCCGACGCGCCCCCCAGAGCGAGCCGTACTGGTGTTACAAGCACAAGCGCGAGTGCCGTCCGGTCGAGCACGCCGACCACTTCGTGCGGCGTTACGGGCTCGACACGCTGACGCGGCTGAAGGCGTTCGCGAAGGTGCGCGGGCCCGGCGAGGCGCGCGTCCTGCACGGGGACTCGCTCGAGGTCGACCCCGGCTCGGGGTTCGATGCGGTCATCACGTCGCCGCCGTACCCGGGGCTGATCGACTATCACGAGCAGCATCGGTACGCCTACGAGCTGCTCGGGCTCGATGACCTGCGTGAGCGGGAGCTGGGAGCCGCGGCGGCCGGCGCGAGCCGCGAGGCCTTGAGCCGGTACGTAGAGGGGATCGCCGGTGTCCTCGGGCGCTCCGTCGGAGGCGCTCAAGCCCGGGGCGCCGCTGCTCGTCGTCGTGAACGACCGCCGCGAGCTCTACCCCGGGGTGCTGGAGCGAGCCGGGCTGCGTCTCGACGGGCGCTACCGGCGCCACGTGAACAGGCGCACGGGCCGTCGCGCCGGCGAGTACTTCGAAGACGTGCTCGTCGCTCGTCGCGCGTAGGCGCTCTCTCGCGAAACCGGCACAGAGCTGTGACATTTTGCGCGTGCTTGGTTGTCTATAGTGGCAACATGATCGCGCGGGCAGTCACTCATGCGCTCGTCGGTCTCGAGCCGCGACGGGTCGAGGTCGAGGCGCACGTCGAGCTCGGCGCTCCGAAGTTCGCGATCGTCGGCCTGGCCGACCGCGCCTGTCAGGAGGCCAAGGAGCGGGTCCGGAGCGGGATCGAATCGGCCGAGCTCGAGTGGCCGGGCAACCGCATCATCGTCAACCTCGCGCCGGCCGACCTGCGGAAGGAAGGGCCGGGCTTCGACCTCCCGATCGCGCTTGCACTGATCGCCGCGTCCGGCCAGATCCCGGTCGGGTCCCTGGCCGGTCATTCCGCCGTCGGGGAGCTCGCGCTCGACGGCCGCCTGCGGCCTGTCCCGGGCTCGCTGGTCGCGGCGGAAGGGGCGAAGCGAAACGGCTCGCGTCGTCTCGTGTGCGCCGCCGAATCGGGCCCGGAGGTAGCCCTTGCCGGGATCGAGCCGATTCCGGTGCGTCATCTCTCGGAGGCCGTGGCGTACTTTCGTGGCCACGGGGATCCTCCGCCTCCGGCCGTGGCATCGTCGGCCGACCGGTCGCCCGTACCACCCGATCTCGCGGACGTGCGCGGTCAGGAGCGGGCGCGCCGCGTGCTCGAGATCGCCGCCGCCGGCGGTCACAACCTGCTGCTCGCCGGCCCTCCCGGGATCGGTAAGACGATGCTCGCTCGCCGGCTGCCTGGGATCCTGCCGACTCTCGACGACGAGTCCGCGCTGGAGGTCACCCGCATCCACTCGGTCGCCGGAGTTCTCGATGCCGGCGACGGGTTGATCCGCACAGCGCCGTTCAGAGCGCCTCACCACACGGCGTCCGCGGCAGCCATCGTCGGGGGCGGCACGAATCCGCGTCCGGGCGAGGCCACGCTCGCCCATCGCGGCGTCCTGCTGCTCGACGAGATGCCGGAGTTCGCCCGCAATGTGCTCGAGGCGCTTCGCCAGCCGCTCGAGGACGGCGTGATCGCGATCGCGCGGGTCGGTGGACGCTGCACATTCCCGGCGAAGTTCCAGCTCGTCGGGACGATGAACCTCTGCGCGTGTGGCGGCCGGGGCGACGTCGCGGCCGGTTGCTCGTGCTCGCCGCAGGCGCTCGATCGCTACCGCGACCGGCTCTCACGGGCTCTGCTCGACCGCTTCGATCTCGTCGTAGCGCTCCCTCGCCCGCGGGCAGCCGAGCTCGCCGGGGCGCCGAGTGAGGGCTCGCCGGCGGTTCGCGACCGCGTCCTGGCCGCGCGAACGGTGATCGGCAGGCGCTCGAAGGTGTCGCCGGAGGCCGAGCAGCTGCTCGGCCGGGCCGTCGAGCGACTCCCGCTCTCCGGGCGTGGGCGTGCGAAGGTCGCTCGAGTGTCCCGCACGATTGCGGGGCTCGCCGGTGCTCAGACCATCGCGGCCGAGCACGTGGCCGAGGCGCTCTCGTATCGCTCGCCGACGGAGCTCGGGCGATGAGCGAGCTCGCCCTCGCCATGTTCGCTGCCTCCCGCGACATGCATGCGACCGACCGCGAGAGCAGAACTGCGCGGTTCGCCGCTTTCGGCGCGTCGTTCGACGACGCGCTCGAGCTCCGCCGTCTCGGCGAGGGCGGCTACCGCTGGATTGGCCGCTCCGACGTTGAGTTCCCATCCCGGCTGAGGGCGATTCACGATCCGCCACCGGGGCTCTTCCTGCGTGGCGCGCCGGCCGCGGAGCTGCTCGCTCGACCGGCAGTCGCAGTCGTGGGTGCGCGCGCCTGCAGCGACTACGGGGCGCACGTCGCCCGGTCACTCTCGCGCGAGCTCGCGGCCGCCGGAGTGGTCGTGATCTCCGGGCTTGCTCGAGGCATCGACGGCTGGGCCCACCGCGGCTGCCTCGAGGCGGGCGGCGAGACCGTCGCAGTGCTCGGTTGCGGGATCGATCGCGACTATCCCCGAGCGCACGCGTCGCTTGCGCACGAGATCGGCGAGCGCGGCTTGCTCGTGGCCGAATACCCGCCAGGTGTCGCGCCGGCCCCGTGGCGGTTCCCGGCCCGCAATCGCATCGTCGCGGGCCTCGCCCTTGCGACCGTCGTCGTCGAGGCGCGCGAGCGGAGCGGCGCGCTGATCACCGCCGACCTCGCGCTAGAGGAAGGCCGCGAGGTGCTTGCCGTCCCGGGTGAGATCACATCGGCTCTGTCGCAGGGAGCGAACGCGCTGCTCCGCCTCGGCGCGACGCCCGTGACGTGTGCGGCGGACGTGCTCGAGGCGATCGGGATCGAGCCGCCGTCCTCGACGCCCGAGGGCCCCGCGGCGGGCTCGGCCGCCGCTCTCGTGCTCGCAGCGATCGAGGCCGGAGCCTCGACCGTCGACCAGATCTGCCCGCACAGCGGGGATGACGCCCGGAGAAGCGGCGGCTGCGCTGATCGAGCTCGAGCTCGACGGCCGTGTCGAGGTCAGGGCCGGGATCTACAGGAGGTGATGCGCCGGCCATAGGATCAGCCGCTCGTGATGACAACTTCATATTGGCTGGCACAGCAGCTGCCCTCAGTGCCCGTCAGCGACGCTTCAGGCCCCGTCGACGTCCTCGTTGTCGGCGGCGGGGTAACCGGCTGCTCCTGCGCGCTCACGCTCGCCCGAGCCGGCCTCCGTGTGAGGCTCCTCGAGGCGCAGGAGATCGGCTCCGGCGCAAGCGGCCGGAACGGTGGGTTCGCGCTCCGAGGCCTCTGCCCGCCGTACGACGAGGCCCGCGAAACCCTCGGAGCGGACCAGGCCCAGATGCACTGGGCGCTGACGGAACGGACGCTCGACCGTATGTCGGAGCTGGCCGGCGACGCTCTCCGCCGCGTCGGCAGCCTGCGGCTCGCGGTCGACGCCGCCGAGCTCGAGGCGCTCCGTCGCGAGTACGAGGCGCTTCGCGACGACGGCTTCGAGGCGGAGTGGCTCGATCCCGTCCCGGATCGACTCGCGACGCCTCTTTGCCGGCGGGTTCGTCCATCCGGGTGACGGTGCGCTCGACCCTGCTCTCTGGGTGAGGAGGCTCGCACGCGAGGCCGCCGAGGCCGGAGCCGAGATCGTCGAGCGACGACCCGTCGACCCCGACGAGGTCGACCAGCTCGAAGCAGCCGCCGTCGTGCTCGCCGTCGACGGGATGACCGATGCTCTTGCGCCCGAGCTCAGGCCCTTCGTGACGGCGATGCGCGGCCAGGTCCTCGCGACCGAGCCGGTCGAGCTGCTCTACGACCGCCCGCACTACGCCCGTGGGGGTTACGACTACTGGCAGCAGCTTCGGGACGGGCGCCTCATACTCGGCGGTCGCCGCGACACGAGCCTCGAGACGGAGCGGACGTCCACCGACGAGACGACCGCCGTCATCCAGGAGCAGCTCGCGGCCTTCGCGGAGCAGCTCCTCGGCCTAAAGCCGGCGATCACCCACCGCTGGTCCGGGTTCTGGGGCCAGACCGCCGACCAGCTCCCGCTGGCGGGCCGGTTGCCCGGCAGGGACCGGGTCTGGGTTGCCGGCGGTTACTCCGGGCACGGCAATGTCCTTGGCTTCGAGTGCGGCGATCTGGTCGCCCAGGCGATCCTCGGCAAGCCGACACCCGAGCTCGCAGCGTTTGATCCGGCCCGAGCGGTCACGCCGGGGGGCGGTAGCCCCTAGCCACGCCCTTTCCGCCCTCGAGGACCGACGAGTCGAAGGCCGTGCGAGCTACACAGCGAGCAAGCGCAGATCCAGCTCGCCGGCCCGTTTCAGAGCGGTCAGCGCGATCGCCAGATCCTGAATTGCAAGGCCTGTCGAGTCGAACGTCGTGATCTCCGCCGGTGACTCGCGTCCGGGCTCCTCACCCGCGAGGACGGCACCCAGCCGCCCGACGCCCGACTCCTCGACGAGCCATGCCTCGACGGCGTGAGCGAGCTCTCCACCGTGGCTGGCCTGCTCCCAGTCGTCGCAGAACATCCGCGTGCGAGCGAGCTCACCGGGCGAGATCTCGGCCTTTCCGGGCCCGTCGGCGCCCATCAGGCTCACGTGCTGGCCGGACTCGAGCGAGCCGTCGACGAGCAGCACCTCGTGACCGGGCGTCACCGTGACGAGCAGGTCTGCGGCGAGTGCCTCATCGAGTGAGCCTGCGACCGACGCGCCGAGGTCATCGGCCGCGCTCCTTGCGCGCTCCGCGTCGATATCCCACAACGACACGCCGCGGCCCCGGGCGAGGAACGTCTTCGCTGCGGCGCGGCCGTTCACGCCTGCGCCGACCACCGCCGCGGTGTCCGCATCGGCGCGCCCCAGGGTCTCCGCGGCGAGCACGGCCGCTGCGCCCGTGCGGAGCGCCGTCACGGCGCCGGCATCCAGCACCGCCTTCAGCTCGCCCGTTCCGGCGTCGGAGAGCAGCACGAGCCCGCCCACGGTGGGCAGACCGCGTGCGGGATTGCCCGGGAACGACGTCACCCACTTCAGGAGCGCGTACCCACCGCCGAGCGCGGGCATCGCGCGGAAGTCGCCCGCCGGGTAGTTCGTGACGTACACCTTCGGCGGCATCGTCCACTCGCCGCGGTAGTGCGCGACGAATGCGTCCCGGACCGCCTCGACGGCGGCCTCGGGAGGCACGGCAAGCTCGACGTCGCGGCCCGTGAAGACCGGGACGCCGACGGTCACAGCGCCTTGACGCCCGCAATCAGCTTCAGGACCGATTCCTTGGCGTCGCCGAACAGCATCGCCGTCTTCGGATCGAGGAAGAGCGGGTTGTCGATCCCCGCGAAGCCGGTCGCCATCGACCGCTTGCTGACGACGATCTGCTTCGCCTGGTCGACATTGAGGATCGGCATCCCGTAGATCGGGCTGCCGGGCTCGTTGCGGGCGGCCGGATTGACGACGTCGTTCGCGCCGATCACGAGGACGACGTCGGTCTGCGGGAACTCGGGGTTGACCTCGTCCATCTCCTTGAGCGCCGTGTACGGCACGTTCGCCTCGGCAAGCAGGACGTTCATGTGCCCCGGCATGCGTCCGGCGACCGGATGGATCGCGAACGTCACCTCGATCCCCTTGCTCCTCGAGCAGGTCGGACAGCTCGCGCACCGCGTGTTGTGCCTGGGCGACCGCGAGCCCGTACCCGGGCACGATCACGACCTTCTGCGCGTAGGAGAGCATGATCGCGACGTCCTCGGCGTTCACCGACCGCACGGTGCCGGTCAGCGCGCTCGTGGTGCCCGCGCCTGCCTGCACCTGCCCGAAGGCTCCGAAGAGCACGTTTCCGAGCGACCGGTTCATGGCCTTGCCCATCATCATCGTGAGCAGCGTTCCCGAGGCGCCGACGAGCGCGCCGCTGACGATCAGGACGTTCGAGCCGAGCTCGAAGCCCGTCGCGGCCGCCGCGAGGCCGGTGAATGCATTCAGGAGCGAGATCACGACCGGCATGTCCGCACCGCCGATCGGCAGCACGAACAAGACGCCGAAGACGAGCGCGCCGAGCACCATCGCCACGAGCACCCACTGCTGCTCGTAGCCCGCGACGATCGCGATGCCACCCGCGATCAGCGCGCCGAACAGGCCGAGGTTGACGATCTGCTGGCCGGGATAGGTGATCGGCCGGCCCGAGAGCAGCTCCTGCAGCTTCGCGAACGCCACCATCGAGCCGGAGAACGAGATCGAGCCGATCAGCGCCGAGAGCACGATCGCGAGCGAGACGTCGCGGTGCAGGTTGCCCGGCTCGGGTATGAGCAGATGGAACTCCGCGATCGACACGAGTGCCGCCGCGCCGCCGCCGACGCCGTTGAACAGCGCCACCATCTGCGGCATCGCGGTCATCTTCACCCGGCGTGCGCCGATCGCGCCGAACGCCGTCCCGATCGCGGCGCCGACGATGATCTCCCAGTTGATCGACACGCCCGGCTGGGCGAGCGTCACTGCGATCGCGACCGCCATGCCCGCTGCCCCGACCAGGTTCCCGCGCCGCGCAGTCCGCGGGGACGAGAGGAACCTGAGCGCCAGCACGAAGCAGATGATCGTGATCAGGTAGAGCAGGCTGGAAGTGGTGTGCCCCACTACGCGCGCCCCTCACCGGCATCGGCTCCCGCCGGGCTGAGCCCGGCTCCGCCGACGCCTGACCCCGCTCGCGGCACGATGCTCTCCGGGCCCGTGCCAATCGCACTGTGCCCCCCGGCCTCGCACCGCGACCGGCGCCTGAGGAACGCGCGAGCGCTCTCGTTGTCCCGAACCGTCACTTGGACCCCTTGGGCTTTTCGTCGCCGTCAGTCTTCTTCGGCGGTTCGCGCCGCTTGAACATCTCGAGCATCCGGTCGGTCACGACGAATCCGCCGACCACGTTCGCGGAGGCGAGGATCATTGCCACGAACCCGATCCAGGCGACGACCCCGCCGTGGGCCATGCCCGCGATCAGGATCGCGCCGACGATCACGATCCCGTGGATCGCGTTCGTCCCCGACATCAGCGGCGTGTGCAGCAGCGTCGGCACCTTCGAGATCACCTCGATGCCGAGGAAGATCGCGAGGGCAAGGATCGTCAGCTCGACGACGAGCTGCGCGTAGTGACTCATCGATCTCTCCTGCCGCTGGGGAGGACGAGGATGTGATGTTGATGTACCTCTACATCACATTGCGCAAAAAGCCCGCAAATGGCATACGAAGCGACGCTCATGCCGACTCCGGGCGCGTCACGCAGGCGCCTGAGGTGATCTCGTCGTCCCAGTCGAGCGCCGGCTCGCCCGCGGGCGCCAGATGCTCGAGCAGGGCGGAGACATTGCGCGAGTAGAGCTGGCTCGCATGGCCGGGCATCGCGCTTGGAAGATTCAGCGTCCCGACGATCGTGACCCCGTTGACGTCGATGACCTCGCCGGGGCTGGTCAGCTCGCAGTTGCCGCCCGTTTCCGCAGCGAGGTCGACGATCACCGAGCCGGGCCGCATCTTCTCGACGGCCGATGCCGGAATCAGCTTTGGCGCCGGGCGGCCGGGAATCGCAGCGGTGGTGATCACGAGATCGAAGTCCGGGATGCGCTCTGCGAGCGCCGCCTGCTGCTGAGACTGCTCCTCGGGCGTGAGCTCCCGGGCGTACCCGCCCTCGGTCTCCTCGCCGACGACGCCGAGATCGAGGAAGGCGGCGCCGAGCGACTGCACCTGCTCGCGGACAGCCGGGCGCACATCGAAACCGGACACCACTGCGCCGAGGCGGCGAGCTGTCGCGATCGCCTGCAGCCCTGCGACCCCGGCGCCGAGCACGAGGGCGCGCGCAGGCGGAATCGTGCCGGCAGCGGTCGTCAGCATCGGCAGGAAGCGCGGCAGCCGATCCGCGCCTATGAGAACGGCCTTGTATCCGGCCACGGTCGCCTGCGACGAAAGTGCGTCCATCGCCTGGGCGCGTGTCGTCCGCGGGATCGATTCCATCGCGAAGGCGAGTACGCCTCTCTCGCGAAGCTTCGAGATCCGCTCCGTCTCGGTCAACGGCTGCAGGAACGCCACGAGCAGCTGGCCCGCGCTCAGCCGCGCGAGCTCGTCCTCGGTGGGGCCTGCCACCTTGACGATCGCGTCTACTCCGCTCCACGCGTCGTCGGTCAGCTCGGCGCCCGCATCGGCGTACGCGGCGTCGGGGTAACCCGCCGCGACACCGGCGCCTCGCTCGACGACGACGGTGAACCCTTCGAGCCGGCCCACGCCGTCCGGGACGAGCGCAACTCGCTGCTCGCCGGTCGAAATCTCCTTGGGAACGCCCACCCTCACTGCGCGCGCGACCCTACCGGAAACAGGTCGCCGGCCGCCGCACCGGCCCCTGGCAACCACCCGTCTAGACTCGTGATTCGTGTCGGTGAACCACGATCTCGAGACGTACGGCCTGATCCTGCTGTTCGCCCTCGTCGCCGTCGAGTCGTGCGGAATCCCGCTTCCGGGCGAGACCGCGCTGATCGCGGCGGCCGTGCTGGCGTCGAGCGGCCGCTGGAACATCGTCGAGGTGATCGCGATCGCTGCCGCTGCAGCGTTCGTCGGGGACAACGTGGGCTACTGGATCGCGCGAACGGGCGGCCGACCGGTGATCGCGAAGATCCCGTTCGCCCGGGACGCGCTGCCGAAGCTGCTCCCCAAGGGCGAGGCGTTCTTCGAGAAGCACGGGTCGAAGACGGTCGTGATCGGCCGCTTCTTCGCCGGCCTCCGCGTCACCGTCGCCTGGCTCGCCGGCCTCAGCCACATGGAATGGAAGAAGTTCGCCGTCTACAACGCGCTCGGCGGGATCCTCTGGGCAACCGCGATCGGCCTCGGCGCCTACTACTTCGGGCAAGCCGCGATCAATGCGATCACCGAGTACGGGCTGTACGCCGCGATCGTGATCGCCGTGCTCATCGTCGTGGCGTTCTTCGGGCATCGGGCCTGGTCGCGGAGACGCAAGCACCGGGAGGCCGCGGGCGAGCCGATTTCCGACCTTGAATCAACTCCGTCCGAATGAGACAGTTGTTATCCGTGTTGGCAACGAAATCTGCCACTGCTGCGTAACGCGAGAGTTTTTTGCTTGACTTCTCCCCGACCATTTCGTCAAGGAGGCATTTCCGTGGCACGTAGAACCGTTCTCGTCTGTGATAATTGCGGCAAGGAAGTGGGAGAGAACAAAGGCGCCGCCTTGCGCGTCACGTTTACCGACGCACGCCGGGGGTCGAAGGTCGCGGACCTGTGCGACTCCTGTGCCGGCGACATGCCAGGTCGCCCGGCCGCTCGCCGCGGCCGCCGGCCGAAGTCCGTCGCTACCTGAGCTCGACTCGCAGAGTCGGGGGAAGGGTGGTTTCCCCCGAGCCCTGCCGCTCCTGGAGCGTTGAATCGCGCACGCTGCGACAATCGATCACGGTCGCGGTCGGCTCACCGTCAGGGCGCAAAACTACGATGGCTGCGTGACACTCAGCCTCGTTGCAGGGCCCGCAAATGCGGGCAAGGTCGCGCTCCTACTCGAGCGCTATCTGGCCTGCCTCGACGACGAGCCGTTTCTGATCGTGCCGAACCGGGCGGACGTCGCCCGCGTCGAGCGCGATCTGCTCGAGCGCGCCGGGTGCCTGCTCGGCGGCACGATCGGAACTTTCGACGACTTGTTCGAGCGGATTGCCTTCGCGGACCCGACTGCAAAGCCCGTGGCGCGGGGTGCCCAGCGTGCGCTGATCGCGCGCCGCGCGGTCGTGAACGCACGGGCGAGCGGCGCCGAGCTCTCTCCCTCCGTCCGCTTTTCGGGGTTCGCCGATTCTCTCCTCGTGGCTCTCGCGGAGCTCGAGGGTGGTCTGCTCGACCCGGCCGATCTGGACGGTGATCTGGCCGTGCTCTTCGCCGCGTACCGCGCGGAGCTCGATCGCGTCGGGCTCTGGGATCGTGACCTGCTCCGCCGGAATGCCTGCGAGCGTCTCCGCTCCGATCTCGCCGCCTGGCACGGCGAGCCCGTCTTCTCCTACGGCTTCGAGGACCTGACCGCGGCCGAGTGGTCGCTCCTCGAAGCGCTGGCAGGCCGCGCCGAGGTCTGCGTCTCCCTGCCCTACGAGCCGGGGCGCACGGCCTTCGCCTCGCTCGCGCGGACGGCCGGGGATCTCGCCGCGCTCGCAGCCGGCCGGGTGGAGGAGCTTCCGCCGCGCTCGTCCGAGTTCGCCGCACCCGCTCTGGCCCACCTCGAGCGGGCGCTGTTCGAGCCGGGCGCGGAGACCGAGCCGATCGGGTCGGCGGTTCGGTTCCTCGCAGGCGCCGGCTCGCGCGGGACGCTCGAGCTGGTCGGCGACGAGCTGCTCGGCGCTCTCCGAGACGGCGCCCGGCCGGAGGAGATCGCCGTGATCGTTCCCTCCGTCGAGCGCTACCGCGCTCCGCTCGAGACGGTGTTCGGCAGTCTCGGCATCCCGTATGCGGTCGAGGCCACGGTTCGCTTTCCGCTCACACCGCTCGGCCACGCGCTGCTCTCGCTCCTGCGATTCGCCTGGGGTGGGGGCGGCCGTCGCGAGCTCTACAGCTTCCTCCGCTCGCCCTACTCGGGGATCGGACGCTCCGGCGTCGACTTCGTCGAGGGAAGGCTCCGCGGACGGGCAATCGACCTTCCGGCGCGCGTCGAGGAAGAGACGGAACGGCTCCGCGAAGCCCCGCTCGTCGCGCTGCGCGAGCTTCGGGACGCGGCCTCGCCGCTCGCCGGCGTCCGGGCGCTCGCGGGCTCGATGGTGCGATCGGCCTACGGCCTCGAGGCGCCGCCGACCGGCGACCAGGCCCGCCTCGACCTTCGCTCGTTCGCGGCGGTCACCCAGCAGCTCGACGAGCTGGCGTCGCTCGAGGCCGCCGGCGGGTCACTGAAGCAGGACGAGCTGCTCGAGGCCCTGGCTCGCCTCGATGTACCGGGGCCGCCGTCGGGCGAGCCCGGCCGGGTTGCCGTTCTGGATCTGCTCCGGGCGCGGACACGACACTTCGACACGGTCTTCGTGCTCGGGCTCGAGGAGGGCATCCTGCCGCGGCGCAGCTCCGGCTCGCCGTTCCTCGACGACGATCGCCGGCGAGAGCTCGGCGCCCGGCTCGAGCGGCCAGACCAGGTGAGCCGCGACCGGTACCTCTTCTACACGGCCTGCACGAGGGCGTCCCGGCGTCTTTACCTCGTCCGGCAGGCGGCGTCCGACGAGGGCTCGCCGGTCGAGGAGAGCCCGTTCTGGCAGGACGCCGCCGCCGTCTTCGCGCCCGAGGATGTCGAGCGGGCGACCCGGCGCCGGGCGCTCTCGGAGCTGACCTGGCCGGTCGAGACCGCTCCGACCGAGCGGGAGAGGCTCCGCGCGCTCGCACGGCTCTCGGCCGATCCGGACGGTCGCGATGTCGCTCTGGCGCTCGCGTCCGCGAACGGGTGGACGCGCCGTCTCGGGCGTGCGCTCACGGCGTTCGAGCGGGACACGGCCCTGCGAAACCCGGTCGTCCGCGAGCAGCTCGGTGGGCGCACCGTGTTCGGAGCGACCGAGCTCGAACGGTTCCTCGACTGCTCGTCGGCGTGGCTGTTCGAGCGCATCATCGACCCGAAGACGATCGACGCCGAGTCCGACGCCCTCCTCCGCGGCAAGATCGCCCATCAGGCGCTGTATGCCTTCTACTCGGGCCTGCCCAAGGAGCTCGGCGCCGACCGCGTGACGCCGGAGACGGTGGAGCCCGCGATCGACTTTCTGGTGCGGTGCCTCGACGACGCCCTCGGCACCGGCGTGCGCCTGGAGCTGAGCGACGTGGAGGCGGCGGAGCTGCGCGAGTCGCTGCGCCACGACCTCGAGCGGTTCGTGCGGGCCGAGGCGGAGTCGAAGGTGGGCTTCCTGCCGAGACGGTTCGAGGTCGGCTTCGGCACCGACCGATCGGCGCCCGAGCTTCAGCGCGGGGTCGAGCTCGGCGACGGTCTCTTCATGAGCGGCAAGATCGACCGGATCGACATCGATCCGATGAGCGCGCGCGGCATCGTCCAGGACTACAAGTCGGGGAAAGGGTCGTTCTCGGCGCGGCAGATCGACGAGGAACGGCGGCTTCAGGTACCGCTCTACATGCTCGTCCTGCGCGATCTCGCGGGGATCGAGCCGCTCGGCGGTGTCTACCGTGCGCTGTCGGGCGCCCGTGCCTCGCGCGGGATGCTCCGCGCCGAGTCGCGCGAGGACCTCCCGGGGTTCAAGCCGGCCGACTACCTCGAAGAGGAGGAGTTCTGGGGCCAGGTCGAGGCCGCCCGCGAGCACGGCCTCGCTGCCGCGCGCAGGATCCGCACCGGTGACGTCGCGCACGACCCCAAAGGCGGCGAGTGCCCGAGCTGGTGCGACCTCTGGACGATGTGCCGGGTGAAGCGCTCATGAGCAGGCGCTGGCCGGGGCCCGAAGTGAAGGTCGGCCGATGAACGAGCAGCAGATCGCGGCCGTCGAGGCCCGCGGGGAGGTGTTCGTCTCGGCCGGCGCCGGCACCGGCAAGACCTCGGTGCTCGTCGAGCGCTTCGTCCGCGGGGTGTGCGACGAGGGCCTCGATGTCGAGTCAGTGCTCGTGATCACCTACACGCGGAAGGCCGCCGGAGAGCTCCGTGCGCGCATCCGCGCCGCGCTGCTCGAGCGCGGACGCCCCGACCTGGCCCGCGAGCTCGACGGGGCGTGGATCTCGACCATCCACGGCTTCTGCAGCCGGCTGCTTCGTGCGCATCCCTTCTCGGTGGGGATCGACCCGCGCTTCCACGAGCTCGACGAGGAGCACGGTGCGGTTCTCCGCGGAGAGGCGTTCGACCGCGCGCTGGAGACGTTCTGCGCCGCCGGGGGCTCCGAACGGCTCACCCTGCTCGCCACCTACGGCAGCAAGCGCCTCCGCAAGATGCTCACCGGCGTCTACGAGACACTCCGCTCCGCCGGGCGCGAGCTGACGCTCGAGCTGGACGACCCGGCCGATCTCGACGACCGCCTGAGCGACCTGCGCGGCGCTGCCCAGGGCCTGCTGGCCGACACGGGGGCAACCGAGAACCACGTCGCGGCAGCCCAGGCCGCGCTCGACCTGCCCTCGCTCCCCGACACGCTGATCGACCTCGCCGCGCTTCGCACGCGTGGAGCGCGGGCCGCAAGCTTCGAGGAGGCGCGGAAGAACGTCGAGCTGGCTGCGCTCGAGCTGGTCGCGACGCGCGACAAGGCCCTGTTGCAGGAGCTGCTCGATCTCTTCGCGGCCGAGTACCAGTCGGGCAAGGAGCGCGAATCGGCGCTCGACTTCGAGGATCTCCAGCTGTTCGCCCGTGACCTGCTCGTCGGCGATGCCCGCGTCCTCGAGGCCGAGCAGCTGCGGTTCCGCTCGATCATGGTCGACGAGTTCCAGGACACGAACGCGCTCCAGTGCGAGGTGATCGACCTGCTCGCCGGAGAGCCCGCGGCATCCGGCCAGGGAGCCGCGAAGGAGATGTTCTTCGTCGGCGACGAGTTCCAGTCGATCTACGGGTTCCGGCATGCGGACGTCGATGTCTTTCGCGAGCGGCGAGCCGCCGCGCAGCAACGCTTCTCCCTGACCGAGAACTACCGCTCGCGTCCCGAGGTGCTCGCGGCGGTCAACCACGTCTTCGGCGAGGAGTTCGGCGACGGCTACCAGCCGCTCGCCGCGTCGGGTGCGTTCCCCGATCCGGTCTTCGGGCATCCGGTCGAGCTGCTCCTGACGGACAAGGAGTCCTACCGCGAGTCGGGGGAGCACTGGCGCCGGGCTGAGGCACGCGCGATTGCGCGCCGGGTTCGCGAGCTCGTCGACGTGGGCGCAGCAACGCCCGGCGAGATCGTGCTCCTGTTCGCCGCCGGCACCGACGCGGAGCTCTACGAGGAGGAGCTCCGCGCCCTCGGCCTGCCGACCTACCGGGCGACCGGCCGGCGCTACTTCGGCCAGCAGCAGGTCGTCGACCTGCTCATGTACCTGCGGCTCCTGCGCAACCGGTACGACGACGAGGCGCTGACGGCCGTGCTCGCCTCGCCGTTCGTCGGCGTCTCCAACGACGGGCTCGTGCTGATCCGCAGGCATGCCGGTCGCCGCCCGCTCTTTACCGGGATCGAGCGCTCGCTGCCGGGCGCCTTCTCCGAGCGCGACGAGCGCCTGGTGCGCGCTTTCAAGCAGCGGTACGAGCGCCTGGTCGCCGCGGCGACCCGAACGTCGCTCGAGCGGCTCTGCGAGCTCGTCATCTCCGGGCATGACTACGACCTCGCCGTGCTCGCCCGGTGGGATGGACGCCGCCGCTACGCGAACCTCCGCAAGCTGATGCGGCTCGCGCGCACCTACGAGGAGGTTCGCGGGCGCGATCTGGAAGGCTTCGTCGGCTTCCTGCGCGATCAGGAGACGCTCGGGGCATCGCAGCTCGAGGCCGTCTCCGAGGAGGAGGGCTCCGACGCGGTACGCCTCTTGACGATCCACGCGGCGAAGGGGCTCGAGTTCAAGGTCGTCGTCGTCGCCGATGCCGGCCGCGACCTCGGCGGGCCGCCGCCGGCGGACGAGATCCTCGCGCTCTCGGACGGGCGCTTCGGGTTCAAGGTCGTGCACCCCACGTCGGGCGAGCGGAAGGCCGTTTTCGGTTACGACGAGGTGCTCGGCGCCGAGCGTGAGGCCGGGCGCGCGGAGCGGCTGCGCCTCTACTACGTGGCGATGACGCGCGCGGTCGACCGGCTGCTCGTCTCGGGCGCCGTCGGCGAGGCCCGCGACACCCCGATCGGCTGGGTGCTCTCGAAGCTCGACTGCGAGGCGGAGCTCGCCGGGGACGCCACCGTGTTCGAGCTCGAGCGCGGGGGAGCGTCGTTCCTCGTTCGCGTCGACCGCGCCAGCGAGCCCGAGCCCGAGGTCGAGGTGCCCGAGAGCGGCGAGGGCCAGCTGGCACTGTTCGACGAGCTGCCGTCCACGCCGCCCGCCCGTGGCTGGCTCCTGCCCGAGCTCGTGCCGGTCCCGGAGCCGGCTCTGCACCACGTGCGCCAGCTCTCCTACTCCGCGCTCGCGCTGTTCCAGCGCTGCTCGTATCGCTACTACGCCGAGCGGGTCGCCGGGCTCCGCGAGCGGCGTGCCGCGCCGGGCGAGGGCGTCGGGCTCGCGGCGACCGAGATCGGCGACGCCGCGCACCGGCTGCTCGAGCTGGTCGACATGGCGAATCCGGAGATGCCCGACCTCGGCATCGTCCGCGAGTGGTATCCCGCGACCACCGGCGAGGAGCTCGAACGGATCGCGGCGTTCGTCCGGTCGTACTGCGAGTCCCCGCTGGCACGGAGAGTCGCAAGCCTCGACGGCGCGCAGCCCGAGCGCCCGTTCGCGTTCGTCCACGACGGAGTCCTCCTGCGCGGGCGGCTCGACGTGCTCTACCGCCGGGAGGGACACGCGCTCGTTGTCGACTACAAGACGAACTTCCTCGGCGAGCGCACCGCGGACGAGGTCGTCGAGTCGGAGTACCGGCTGCAGCGCCTGGTCTACGCGCTCGCGTGCTTCAGGGCAGGTGACGACGAGGTCGAGATCGTCTACTCGTTCCTGGAGCGTCCGGACGGTGTCGTGTCCGCGACCTTCACGCGCGCCGATCTTCCCGCGCTCGAGGCCGAGCTCTCGGCGGTGATCGCCAGGGTCGGCGCCGGCGAGTTCACGCCGACGCCGAGCGCGTTCACCTGTGCCGGCTGCCCGGCACTCGACGTGATCTGCGCCGGCCCGAAGCTGCGGGGCGGGCCGACCGGCGGCCCGATGGCCGAGCCGGCAGGCCTCGCCGCCGCGTAGCTCTCAGTGGGCGGCGTAGCCCTGCAGCCCGCCGAAATCCACGAGGACGCACGCCTCGTCTCCCACTGTCCAGGCGTCGTGTCCCGGCTGCATGTCGAAGACATCGCCGGGGCCGACCTCGATCTCGGCGCCGTCGTCGCCGACGACCTTCATGCGGCCCGAGACCACGTAGCCGATGTGATGGACCTGGCAGCTCTCTGTTCCCTGGAGCGGCTTGACGTCGTTCGACCACCGCCAGCCCGGCTCGAAGGTCCCGAGGCCAACCGGGCCCGTCGCGAGCTTGACGAGCTCGACCTGTCCGTGATCCACGAACTTGCGAACCTCTTCGGGTGAGTCGAAGTTCTTCGCTTCCTGCGTCATGCGCACTCCTCTCGGTCGCTTCGGGCGATCGTCTCACCTGCGGTCGGCGAACGCAACGGTGGCTATTGTCGGCGCGTGGCGCGAAGCTACGTCTCCGAGGCGCGTAGAAAGGTCGGGCCGAAGCGCGACCGCATCCGGCCCGTGATCGAGCGGCTCGCCGTCGAGCATGCCGACGCGCAGATCGCCCTCAGGTTCCGGAGCCCCCTCGAGCTGCTCGTCTCGGTGATGCTCTCGGCGCAGACGACCGACGTGAACGTCAACCGCGTGACGGAGAAGCTGTTCGTGAAGTACCGGCGGCCGGAGGACTACCTGGCCGTCCCGCGCGAGGAGCTCGAGCAGGACATCTTCCAGACCGGTTTCTACCGGCAGAAGGCGAAGTCGCTGCGGGGCACGATGGAGATCCTGATCGCCGAGCACGGGGGAGAGGTGCCGGAGGACTTCGACGAGTTGCTGCGGCTACCCGGCGTCGCCCGGAAGACGGCGAACGTCGTGTCGGCAGAACGTGGGAACGCCCAGGGAATCGTGGTCGACACCCACGTGCGTCGGCTGTCGCAGCGGCTCGGGTTCACGCGCCAGGAGGACCCGGTGAAGATCGAGCGCGACCTGATCAAGCTCGTCCCCCGGGCGGACTGGGCCCGCTTCCCGCACCTGCTGATCTGGCACGGCCGCCGGGTGTGCGACGCGCGGAAGCCGGCGTGCGAGGACTGTGTCCTGACCGACCTGTGCCCGAGCGCCCGCTCGGTGCATACCTACTCAGGCGTGAGCGCCACGAGCAGCCCGCCGTCGTCGTCGTAGGCCGGAAAGAAGTCGGCGACGACCTTCTTCTCGAGGCCCGCGTGCGTGCGGAGGGAGAGCTCCTTGCCGAGCTGCCGGACGCCCCATTCGCGGACGGTGGCGATCGGCTGCGGGTCGGAGAGGTGGAACGCCTCGGTGACGTCCCGGCCCATCACGTCCGGCTCCTCGTAGCCCGTGAGCTCGAAGACGCCGTGCCCGGTTGCGAGGATGCGCGCGTCCTGGTCGCAGACGACGAAGCCCGTCGCGGGTGCCGGGTAGTAGTCCTCGAGCAGCTCGAACATGAACCCGAAGCTGCAGTTGTGGCAGGACGGCGGCTCCTGCGAGAGGCCTTCGCGCCCGTCATGGTCGACGCGGCGGGTCTTGCAGCGGGGGCAGATGAAAAACGGCACTGAATCCAGGCTACCGGGCGACTTTGGTGCGATGTCGCAGGTGCCTGTCTAGGCCACCAGCGCCTTGCCGGTCTCGCTCTCGAGATCGGCAAGGTAGCGCTCCGCGTCGAGAGCGCCCATACAGCCGGAGCCCGCCGCGGTGATCGCCTGGCGGTAGGTGTGGTCCTGTACGTCGCCGACGGCGAAGACTCCCGGGACGTTCGTCTCGGTGCTGCCGGGCTGCGTGATCAGGTAGCCGTTCTCGTCGTGGTCGAGCTGGTCGACGAACAGCTTGGTGTTCGGGTCGTGGCCGATCGCGACGAAGAAGCCCTCGGCTTCGACGTCGAGCAGCTCACCGGTGTCCGTGTTGCGCAGCCTCAGCCCGGACACCATCGTCTCGCCGAGCACCTCCTCGACGGCGTACGGCGTCAGCAGCTCGATCTTCGGGTTGGCGAGGGCGCGGCTGACCATGATCTGCGATGCGCGGAAGTCGTTGCGCCGGTGGACGAGCGTGACCTTGGTGCCGAACCGCGTCAGGAAGAGCGCCTCCTCGAACGCCGAGTCGCCGCCCCCGACGACCACGATCCTCTTCTCCTTGAAGAAGGCGCCGTCACAGGTGGCGCAGGCGGAGACGCCGCGGCCCTGGAGCCGCTGCTCGGAGTCGAGCCCGAGCCAACGTGCGCTCGCTCCGGTCGCGACGATCACCGACCGGGCCTGGTACTCGTCCTTGTCGACCCAGATCTTGAAGGGGTGCTCGGAGAAGTCGACGCGCGTCACGTCGTCGGTGACGAACTCGGCGCCGAACCGCTCGGCCTGGCGCCGGAAGTCCTGCATCATCGCCGGCCCCATGATCCCGTCGGCGTAACCGGGGTAGTTCTCGACGTCGCTCGTGATCATCAGCTGGCCGCCCCACTGGAACCCCTCGATCACGAGTGGCCGCAGCTCGGCGCGCCCCGCATAGAGCGCAGCCGTGTAGCCGGCAGGGCCTCCGCCGATGATGATCAGGTCGCGTACCTCGTGCGTCATATGTCTCGATGCCTCCTGAAAAGAACTTTCGCAGTTTTAAACGACAAGACGCTGCGAAACGTTCCTGGTCTCCCGCCGGATGAGTGGTTTTACGAGATCGTATGATCAGAGGCGCGAGCTGGGCGTGCTGAGCGGCCAGGGCGTCCAGATCGCGGAGGCTGCCACGCGAGATCGTGAAACCACTCATCTAGGCGGCGTCGGCGCGAGGCGGAAGCTCGAACAGGGATTCACTGTCGTCCGGCGCAGCTGAGAGTAGCGGGCGCGACTGCGTCGAGACCGGCGGCACCTCGGGCAGCTCGTCGCCGCCGACGCCGAGCTCCGGGAACTTGCGGGCCGTGACGAGGACGCGCGTCTCGAATGAGGCGACCGCGTTGTTGTAGTTGCGGACGGCCGCGTCGAGCGACTTGCCGACGCCGGAGAAGTGGCCCGTGAAGACTCCGAGGCGGTCGTGCAGCTCGCGCCCGAGCTTGCTCACCTTGCGCGCGCTCTCGGCGACAGTCTCCTGCTGCCAGCCGTAGGCGACGGTGCGCAGGAGCGCGATCAGCGTCGTCGGCGACGCCGGGATGACCCCGGCCTCGACACCGGCGTCGAGCAGTGACGGATCGTGGTCGAGCGCGGTGCGGAACAGTGACTCGTCGCCGAGAAACATGACGACGTACTCGGGGGCCGGCTCGAACTGCTGCCAGTACTGCTTCTGCCCGAGCTTCGTCATGTGGTCGCGAACGAGACGCGCATGCCGTGCGAGATGGACGCGACGCGACTCGTCGTCCTCGGCTCCGGCGGCATCGAGATAGGCGTCGAGCGGCGCCTTCGAGTCGATGACGATGCTCTTGCCGCCCGGGAGCTTGACCACGAGATCGGGCCGCAGCAGCCGGCCCTCGTCATCCCGCTCACTCGGCTGCTCGACGAAGTCGCAGTGCGCGAGCATGCCCGCCATCTCGACCACGCGCTTCAGCTGGACCTCGCCCCAGCGGCCGCGCACGTGCGGGGCACGGAGCGCAGTGACGAGGCTGCCCGTCTCCTTCTGGAGGCTGCGCTGCCCCTCCGCCACCAGCCTGAGGTGCTCGTCGATCCCCGCGATCGCAGTGAGTCGCTTCTGCTCGAGCGCCTGCGACTGCGCATCGAAGCGGGCGAGGGTCTCCTTGATGGGTGCGAGCTTGGCCTCCGCGAGCTCGAGCAGCGAGGTCGAGCTCTGCGCGAGAGCGTTCCCGGTGAGGGCTTTCAGCTGCTCGTCCCACTGGCCCTGCGTCTTCTCGACGAGCGCGAGCTTCTCGTCTGCGGCGATGAGCCGGGCGCGGTACGCCCCGATCTCCCCGCGCGCCCACAGCCAGAGCCCGATCCCTCCGGCGACGAGCCCAACGGCGAATGCCAGCAACGCGGTCATTGAGCCAGAGAACGCTAAGGACCGCGTCGGACGGACAAGGGCCCGATACGGGGTGAGAATCGTCTTCCGGCGAAAAATCCGCAAAGAGCATGTTTTTCGCGAGAGCCAGGGATTGACCAGGGCCCGTGGCGGCAGATAGCTTCCCGCACGTCGGATCCGGTAGGTCTTCGGACTCGCTGGATCCGGCACTCAGCTCCGGTGGGTCTTCGGACTTGCCGGGGCTGATTTTTTTTGCCCGACGACAGTGGGGAACAGCCGTTCGCCTCGCTAGCCTTCCTGACCGTGCACGAGGCGTTCGCCCCGGGCGGCGTCCTCGCCGCGACCCTTCCCGGCTTCGAGGCCCGGCCCGAACAGGCTGCGCTCGGCAGCGCGGTCGAAACCGCGTTGGCCACGGGCGAGCACCTGCTCGCCGAGGCCGGCACCGGCACGGGGAAGAGCCTTGCGTACCTGCTCCCGGCGCTCGAGTCGGGGCGGCGCGTGATCGTCGCCACCGCGACGAAGGCGCTTCAGGAACAGCTGCTCTCCAGCGAGGTGCCCGCCGCCGCAAGGGCGCTCGGGCGCGAGGTCGACGTCGTGGTGCTCAAAGGCCGCCAGAATTATCTCTGCCGCAAGCAGCTCCAGAGCTTCGGCCCGATGCTGCTACGCGACCCGCGCGACGAGGCCGCGTGGGAGGAGCTGCAGCCGTGGATCGCCGAGACCGAGACCGGCGATCGGGCAGAGCTCCCGTTCGAGCCCTCAGATGCGTTGTGGGCCGAGCTTGCCGTCGGCTCCGATCGCTGTGCGGGACGCCGCTGCCCGCTCCTCTCGTCGTGCTTCGCGGAGGCGGCGAAGGCTCGCGCCTCGGAGGCCGAGCTCGTGATCGCGAACCATGCCCTCTACTTCGCCGACCTGGCGGCCGGCGGAGGCGTCCTCCCCGAGCACGACGCCGTCGTGTTCGACGAGGCTCACCGACTGGAGGAGACCGCCGCGACCTGGCTCGGCGGGCGAGTCTCGCGCGCCGGCCTGCGACGGCTCGGCAACGACATCGAGCGCGCCTGCCGCGAGGCCTCGGAGCCGGTGCCGGCACGGGCGTTCGACCGTGTCGTGCAAGCCGGGGAGCGCCTGCTTCAGGCGGTCGCGCCCGCCTCGGGCCGCCGGCGCCTGCGCGAGATCCCGGTCGAGACCGCTCTCGTCCTGATCGACGCGCTCGCGGCGCTCGCCGACCAGCTCGACGGCCGCGCCGAGGGCCTCGACCAGCTCTCGCGGCGCGCGCTCTCGACGGCCGCGCAGGTCGAGGCGTGCCTCGAGCCCGCCGGGCTGGAGCGGGTGGTGTGGGCCGAGCCCGACTCGATCGCCTGGGCTCCGGTCGACGTCTCCGAGCCAGCTGCGCGAGAAGCTCTGGGACGAAGGGCCGACCGCGATCCTCGTGTCCGCGACGCTCACGACGGGAGAGGATGCGCGGTTCGTTCGCCGCCGCCTCGGGCTCGACCACGCACGCGAGCTCGTCGTCGGCTCGCCGTTCGATTTCGGCGAGCAGGCTCTGCTGTACGTCCCGCGCACGATGCCCGACCCGCGGGCCGACGGCTACACCGAGCGGGTCGCCGACGAGGTCGTGGCGCTGCTCGGGCTCTCGCACGGCCGCGCGCTCGTCCTCACCTCGAGCTACCGGGCGCTCGACATCCTCCGCTCGCGGGTCTCGGGCCGCGTGCCGTACGAGGTGCTCGTCCAGGGCGACGCTCCACGCGAGCGCCTGCTCGAGCGGTTCCGCGCGGAGGTCGACTCGGTGCTGCTCGCGACCTCGACGTTCTGGCAGGGCGTCGACATCCCGGGCGAGTCGCTCTCGCTGCTCGTGATCGACAAGCTGCCGTTCTCGGCCCCGGGCGACCCGCTGCACGAGGCCCGCTGCGAGGCAGTCGAGGCCGAAGGAGGCGACTGGTTCCGCGACTACGCGCTGCCCACGGCCATGTTGCAGCTGCGCCAGGGCTTCGGGCGGCTGATCCGCAGCCACGACGATCGAGGCGTCGTCGCGATCCTCGACCCGCGCCTGCGCACCAAGCCGTACGGCCGTGCCTTCCTGGGCGCTCTCCCCCGGGCGCCGATCTCCGACGACCGTGCCGCGGTGGCGGCGTTCTTCGGAACCTCGGCACTCCAGTCGGCCTAGCGCGATGCGCATCGACCGCCGCCTGGTCTTCCTCTCCTCGCTCGTCGCGGCGCTCCTCGTCGGCACGTTGCACGGGATCGCGATCGCGGCTGTCTCCCAGCCGCCGGGCCTGCTCGTGTTCGATTCGAGCGACGGGCTCCACAGCGTCAGGTCCGACGGAACGAAGCTCGAGAAGCTGGTCGGCACCGACCCGTACGACGGAACGCCCCGCTGGTCGCCCGACGGGAAGAAGATCGTCTTCTGGAACGGGCAGTCCGACGGCGGCACGACCAGCGTCGACGAGCACGTCTACACCGCCAATCCCAACGGGACGAACCGCCGCGAGCTCGCGGTCGGCGAGTACCCGGTGTGGTCGCCGAACGGGAAGCTGATCGCCTTTGACAGCGCCCTCGACGGCGACTGGCACATCTACGTGATGAACGCCAACGGCACGAACATCCGCCGGGTCGGCACCGGCCGGTTCGCGGGCTACTACCCGGCATTCCTGTCCAACAGCCGCCTGAGCTTCGATGCCGGCGGCACGAACGTCAGCGCCAATGCGGACTACACGAGCCAGGGCATCTGGGTCGTGAACCTCAACGGCACCGGCCTGGCCCCGCTGAAGACGATTGCGCGGGACGACACCGACGGTGACTGGTCGCCCGGCGGGAAGACGCTCGCGTTCACCACGTACGCCCACGGGAAAGGCGAGATCGCGACGACGACCCTCGACGGGAAGGTGCAGAGGCTCACCCACAACACGGTCGACGACTTCGACCCCGTCTGGACGCCGGACGGGACGCACATCCTCTTCACCTCCGGGCGGAGCGGCTACGACGAGATCTACGTCATGAACCCCGACGGGACCGATCAGCAGCGCCTGACGCACTTCCCCGGCTCGTTCGCCGAGGAGGCCGACTGGCGGCCTTGATCCGCCTCCTCCGGGTACCCTGAGACCCCCTGCCGGGGTGGCGGAACTGGTAGACGCGTCCGGCTTAAAACCGGGTGTCCAATGCGGGCATGGGGGTTCGAGCCCCTCCCCCGGCACTTGATCGGCCGTGTCGGAAACGGCGGATAGCGGGCTGTTCCCATTCCTGAGCAGCCCTTCAGGGCTACAGTCCCGTCGTGGTCGAGGTGGCGGACGACAATACGAGCCTCGAGTGGGATACCCCGCTCTACGGCCAGGCGCGCACCCAGCTCGAGCAGGCGCTCCCGCTGGCGGCGATCTCCGATGATGTCGCGGAGCGGCTGAGGTACCCCGAGCGGGCCGTGATCCTCACTCTGCCGGTGCGGATGGACGACGGTCGGGTGCGCTCGTTTCCCGCCTACCGCGTGCAGCACTCGTCCGTGCTCGGCCCGACGAAGGGCGGGATTCGCTACGACGGCGCCGTCAACCTCGGCGAGTGCGCGGCGCTCGCGATGTGGATGACCTGGAAGTGCGCGCTCCTGCGGCTCCCGTACGGCGGTGCCAAGGGCGGAGTGCGCTGCAACCCGCGCGAGCTCTCTCAGAACGAGCTGGCGCGCGTCACGCGGCGGTTCACGAGCGATCTCGCACCGTTCATCGGCCCGGGCATCGACATCCCGGCGCCGGACATCGCGACGAACGAGCAGACGATGGCCTGGATGATGGACACCTACTCGGCCCAGAAAGGCCACGCCGTACCCGGGATCGTGACGGGAAAGCCGATCTCGATCGGCGGGTCGCTGTTCCGGAGCGAGGCGACGGGAGCGGGCGTCGTGATGGTGATCGAGCGGGCCTGTGAGCGGCTCGGCTGGAACCTGAAGAATCTGCGCTTCGTCGTCCAGGGCTTCGGGAACGTCGGCGGCGTGGCCGCGACGGAGCTGCACGAACGGGGCGCGTCCGTGATCGGGATCGCCGACATCTCGGGCGGCGTGTTCGACGCCGACGGGCTCGACGTCCCGACGCTCCACGAGTTCGCCCGGGAGCACGGATCGCTCGAGGGCTACCCGGCGACGAGGCTCTCGCACGACGAGCTGCTCGAGGTCGAATGCGACGTTCTCGTGCTGGCCGCGCGCGAGGATCAGGTGACGGAGGCGAACGCAGGCGCACTGCGCTGCCGGCTCGTCGCAGAGGGTGCGAACGGGCCGACGTCGGTCGCCGGCGACGGGATCCTGGCGGAGCGCGGGATTCCGGTGCTGCCGGACGTTCTCACGAACGCCGGCGGCGTCACCGTGTCCTACTTCGAGTGGGTGCAGGATCTGAGCCGGCTCTTCTGGGACCGCGACGAGATCCGACGCCGGCTCGCCGAGAAGCTCGGCGACGCGTTCGACCGCGTGTGGAGCCTGTCCGAGGCCGATGAGACGTCGCTGCGCACGGCGGCGCTGATCGCCGGCATCCGCGATGTGGCTGCCGCGCTTGACGCCCGGGGGATCTACCCGTGAGCGGCGATCAGGAGCAGCGCGTCCGCGATGCGATGGTCGCGACCCCGCACGCGCTCGAGGCCACCGCGACCGCCCAGGAGGCGGGCGAGGCGCTGATGCGGCCGGAGGTGCGGGCCGTTCTCGTGTGCGACGGCGGTGACTTCGTCGGCGTGATCACGCGCAAGACGCTCGTCCGCGAGGTCGTCGCGCGCGGGCTCGATCCGCGGACGACCACGGTGCGCGAGATCGCCGAGGCGCCGAACGCGACGATCGACTCCGACCTGCCGCTGATCGAGGCCTTCGCGTTTCTCGAGGAACGTGACTTCGAGCGGGTGCCGGTCGTCGACCACGGGAAGCTCGTGGGAGTGCTCTCCCGCTCGTCGGTGCAGCGGCGGCTCGCCGAAGACGATCCGCCGCCGCTTTCCGAGAGCGAGACGTAGAGGTTCTCAGGCTGCGATCAGCTCGCGCCGACTCTCGGCGCCGAGCGCGACGAGCGCCTCGCGAAGCTGGTCGCGCACGTTGTCGTCGAGCGAGCCGGCCGTCGGCGTCGAACTTCTCCGCCGCGAGCCCGGCCGCGATCTCGACGTCGACGACCTGGGCGCCCATGGCGCCGAGCACCTTGCGCAGCTCGGCCTGCGCCCAGACCGCGCCGAACAGGCCGACGCTGGAGCCGATCACGGCGACCGGCTTGTTGCGGAACGCATTCGTCGCAAAGGGGCGTGAGGCCCAGTCGAGTGCGTTCTTCAGCGTGCCGGGGATCGAATGGTTGAACTCCGGCGTCGCGATCAGGACGGCGTCGGCCGACGCGACCGCGGCCCGGAGGCCCGCGACGGCCGCGGGGGCCGGCTCGACGTCGTCGTCCTGGTCGTACGGCGGCACCTCGCGCAGCCCCTCCCAGAGCTCCAGGGTGTCCCCGGGACCGAGCAGCTCGCCCGCGGCCCGCAGCAACGAGGTGTTGTGCGAGTCGCGGCGCAGGCTGCCGGAGATGGCGAGGATCCGCATGGTTACGCTGCCTTCACCAGTGAGAGGTTCGCCTTGAGGGTGACCTCGTCGGACAGGGCCTTGGTGCCGTTCGGCATATCGTTGTTCCAGGTGATCCCGAACGCGGTGCGGTCGACGGTGGTCTCGAGCTCGAGGCCGTAGCGCTCGTTGCCGTACGGGTCGGCCAGCGGGCCGACGATCGTGCCGGTGAGGACGGCGGGCTGGGTGATGCCCTTGATCGTGATCTCGCCCTCGAAGCGGACGCTCGAGCCGTCGATCTGGGCCTGCTCGGTCGAGAAGGAGACCTCGGGGTGCTGCTCTGCGTCGAAGAACTCGGGGGAGAGCAGGTGGCCGAGCAGGTTCTCGTCCTTGACCTCGAGCGTCGCGATGCGCGCGGCGCCGGAGAGCCGGCCGTCGACGAGCGAGGCGTCGAAGTCGCTGACGGTGCCGCCGAAGTTCCCGATGCCCATGTACTGGACCTCGAATGCGACGGTCGAATGAACGCGGTCGGCGCCGTAGGTCCCGGTGGGGAGCTCGGTTGCCTGAATCGTCGTGGTGCTCATCTCAATGACCTCCAAATAAGTTGACTGCGCAAACATATATCAAAACGTTTGCGGGCGCAAGTATTATTCCCGGAGGTCGGGGAAGCAAACCTAGGGCGGTGCGGGACCCTCGGGCGCCACAGCTTCGAGGGCAACAGCTTCGAGGGCTACACCGTCGAGCAGGTCGCGTTCGCTCCAGTCCAGTTTCGGGAGGCGGTAGCGGCGAATCACCTCGCGCGCGACGATCGCGCCGCCGACGACCACGGGCGCCCTGGCCGGATCCATCCCGGGCACCTGGGCGCGCTCGGCGACGGGCAGCGAGGCGAGCCGTGCGAGCTCCCGCTCGACCGTCTCGGCGGTGAGCTCGCCGGCGATCGCATGGAGCTGGGTCACCGTGCCGGCAACCCCGATCGCGGCGCTCACCTCCAGCTCGGGCAACAGGCCCGCCGTGAACGCCGCCGCGGCATCGAGCTCGTCGGAGGTGGGGGGATCTGAGTGCAGGAAACGCTCGGTCAGCCGTACCGAGCCGACGTCAAGGCTTGTCCGCCATTCGCCGAGGATCAGCTCGGTCGAGCCGCCGCCGATGTCGACGACGAGCGAGGTGGCGTCGAACGCCCCGATGCCGCGCCGGGTCAGGTCGGCTTCCTCGTTCCCGGAGAGGAGACGGGTCGCGAAGCCGAAGGCCGCCCCGACCTCGGCCAGGAACTCGGCGCCGTTCGCGGCGTCGCGCGCTGCGCTCGTCGCGACCGCGAGCGTTCGCTCTGCGCCGAGCGCCTCGAGCTCGTCGCGGTAGTCGCCGATCGTCGCCAGCGTCCGGGCGATCGGCTCCGGCTGGAGCCGCCGGGAGGCGTCGACGCCCTCGCCGAGCCGGGTCACCACAGAGCGGCGGAGCACATCGTCGATCTGCGTTCCCTCGACGTCCGCGACGAGCAGCCGGGTCGAGTTGGTGCCGATGTCGATCGCGGCGACGCGCGTCACTTGCCGGGCATGACTTTGCGCACACGCCGGTAGGAGGCGTACACCTCGCCGGCGGCGCCCGCCAGCACTCCGGCGGTCCTGAGTGTCTCCTGCAGGTTCGCCTGCGCGCGCTCGAGCCGGGCGACCTTCTCGTTGACGCCGGCCGTGCGCAGCTCCATCTGCGTGATCGCGGCGGAGACCCGCAGCATGGCGACCTCGGTCGTCCGCTTGAACCGGCGGAACGTCCGCCAGGCGTGGAGCCCTCTCAGGCCGGCGACGAGGAGCCCGCCGACGAGGCAGACGCCGAACACGATCAGCCCGATGAGGACGACGTTGCTCACGGCGCCATCGTAGTCACCATGCGTGGGTCTAAACTCGTCGATCGTGAGGGCGCTCGCCTCACGCAGGGACGGCCTCGTCCAGGTCGGGATCGTGCTCGCAGCGGTCGGCGCGTACGAGGCGATGCGGCTTGCTCTGCGACCCGACTGGCCGCTCGCGCTCGACCACGCGCGACGGATCGCGTCGTTCGAGCGGGTCGCGCACCTCGCCTGGGAAGCGCCGCTCCAGCGCGCGGCTCTGAGCGTGCCGCCGCTCGTCGAGGGCATGAACGTCTTCTATCTCGGCGCCCATTTCCTCGGCACGGGGCTCTTCTTCGTCTGGCTCTACCGCCGCTCGCGGCCCGGGTTCCGTCTGTTCCGGAACGCCTTCATGGCCGCGACCGCGGTCGCCCTGGCCGTTGCGTGGCTCTTCCCAACAGCGCCCCCGCGCGTCGCCGGCCTCGGCCTCGAGGACACGCTGCGGCGCTTCTCCGACATCGATATCGGCTCGCCCGGATCGGCGGGGCTCTCCGACCCGGTCGCCGCCGTGCCGTCGCTCCATGCGGGCTGGGCCGTGGCCGTCGGAGCAGGCCTCGTCCTGTACGCCCGTCCCGTCGCGGTGCGGCTGCTGGCCCCCCTCTACCCCCTTGCAGTCGTGCTGACGATCCTCGCCACGGGCAATCATTTCGTCGTCGATGCGCTCGCCGGGGTGCTCGTGATGGCGCTCGGCTTCGGCCTCGCGGCGCTTCCGGCGGGCCTGACGGTGGTAGGATTCTCGATACGTCGCGGGGTGGAGCAGTCAGGTAGCTCGCCGGGCTCATAACCCGGAGGTCGCAGGTTCAAATCCTGCCCCCGCTATGAAGTTAGGCCTCTCCGACCGGCTGTTCTGGCCGGTCGAGTCGTTCCAGGGGCGTTTCCCGATCAGGGCCCGGCTGTTTCGGGGCGAATGCCGGTCGCCTCTGCGAGTCTCGAGATCGAGCGAAGCCGGTCCTCGGATGACCGGGCCGGGTGAACGGTGATCAGCTCGTCTGCCTCCGTCAGCTCGACGAACCGGTCGAGGTAGGCGCGAACGTCGTCGGCGGTACCGGCCGCGGTGTAGGTCAGCATCTCGTCCACGTGGGCGGCAGCGCCGCTCGCCAGGATCAGATCCGCCTCCTCATCGCCGGCCTGGAGCGCGGAAGAGCCGAGCTGACGGGCCGAGATGCTCACGGCGCGTGCCCTGCGGACACCCACGAGCTGTGCGTCCGACTCCTCGCGCGTGTCGGCTGCCAGGACGTTGACGCCCACCAGCGCATACGGCTTGTCGAGCTGAGCGGAGGGGCGAAACCCGTCGCGGTAGGCGGCCAGAGCCGCCTGCAGCGCCGCCGGGGCGAAGTGCGAGGCGAACGCGTACGGCAACCCGAGACTCGCCGCGAGCTGAGCGCCGTAGAGCGACGAGCCCAGGATGTAGAGCGGGACATTCGAGCCTTTCCCCGGGATCGCATCCACGCCGTGGATGACGCTCGCGCCGGTCAGGTATCCCTGAAGCTCGATGACGTCACGGGGGAACGACTCGGCCGAGCCCACATCGCGGCGGAGCGCGCGCATCGTTGCCTGATCGGAGCCGGGCGCTCTGCCGAGGCCGAGATCGATCCGGCCCGGATACATCGAGGCGAGAGTCCCGAACTGCTCCGCGATGAGCAGAGGAGCGTGGTTTGGCAGCATCACGCCGCCTGCTCCGAGCCGGATCGTCTCGGTGTGGGCACCGACGTGCGCGATCAGGACGCTGGTCGCCGAGGATGCGATTCCGGGGATGTTGTGATGCTCGGCGTACCAGACGCGCCGGTAGCCAAGTCGCTCGGCCGACTGCGCCAGGGCAACGCTGGCCTCGAAGCTCTCGCGCGCCGTCTCGTCCCGCCCGATCGGAGCGAGATCGAGGATCGACACGGGAATGGACATGGGGCTTTCTGGCATGACTGTTTAGTTCGGCGTTCGGTTTGCGTCAGATACGTGCGCACGCAATGATCCGGACAACCTACCCTCGTTGCCCTCTACCGGCGGGCCTGCTCGAGCCTGAGCCATTCGGCGAGGAACGGCTCGACCACGCAGTAGTCACCTTCGTGATCCGGGCCTACGAGCTCCTTCCTCACGAGGCCTGCGAGGGCGGTCTGAAGGGTGGGGGTTGCCGGCAGCTCGTGGCGGCTGTGATAGTCGGCCGAGTAGATCGAGCCCGTCGGCTCGTCCGCGAGGGCGAGCATGAGCAACCGTTGCGGCGGCGACGCGTCATCCCACAATCGAGCGAAGTGGTTGTGCTCCGAGCGCAGCACGCGGATCAACGCCTCCTCGATGTCGATCACGGTGGCCTCGCCTCCCGGCGGCACCAGCTCCCACGCGAAGTAGGCCAGCTCCTGCGTGCCGTACGGGTGACCGCCGGAGGCTTCGAGCAGCCGCTCCAGCGCCTCCGGCTCGATGCCCTTCCCCGAGCCGGCGAATCGCTCCTGGAGAAAGCCGGCGAACTGCGCCGGTGGGATCGGTCCGATCTCGAGTTGCTTCGCGCTCCGCCAGAACGGCTCGTTCTTGTCGTTGAAGATCTTTTCCAGGATGTGCCGCTTGCTGCCGAGGTAGACGTGGCTCACCTCCGGCTGCGCCTGGAACACCGCCCGCATCAGGTTCGGGTACTGCTTGTCGAGCGAGAGAATCTCCTGGAACTCGTCGAAGATCATCACGACGCGCCGTTTCCGCTCGCCGGCCAGCTCGCCGAGCAGCTCGAGCAGCCGCTCGATCGTGTCGTCGAGGTCGGCCTTGCGGCGCCCGGCCTGGAACGAGAAGCGAAGCGAGCCGTCGCTGGGGTCGACCTCCATCGAGGGCACGACGCGCAGGCTCCGGAAGAGCTCCGCGGCTCGCTCGAACACCTGCCCCAGCGACGAGTCGATATCCGAGTAGATCGTCTTCGCAAGCGCCGCGGCGAACCGTTCCTTCGTCGGCGTCTTCATCAGGTCGACGTATCCGACGAGCGCTCGCGCCTCCATCGCCTGTTGCGCAGCGCGCAGCACCAGGGACGACTTCCCGTACCGCCTGGGCGCGTACACGAGCACGTTCTGGCCGTTTCGCATGTCCGCGACGAGCTCCCGCAGCTCCTGCTCGCGATCGGTGAACGCCTCGTCCAGCGCCAGGTCGCCAAAGGTGAAGGGGTTCGTCGGTGTCGCTATGCATATCTACATTATGCATCATCGCATAGGAGTAGACCTGTCGCGTGCTCGAGGTCGCCTATGCCGGCGCGCATTATCTCTCGAGACATACGACCCGCTGTATGCGTCGCCCGCGGCGATGGAGCCAGGTCAGCGTCCGTGGCCGGTCTGGGCCAGAGCACGCGGGACGCCAAACGCAGCTATGTTCGCACCCATGGTTGCGGAACCGGCCCCGGGAGTGCGCAAACGCATCGCGCTGATCGCGCATGACAACCGCAAGGCCGACCTGCTCGCCTGGGCGAAGTTCAACCAGGGCACGCTCGCCGACCACGACCTCTTCGCCACCGGCACCACGGGCGGCCTGATCGCCGAGGACCTCGGTCTGCCGGTGCACCGGTACCTGAGCGGGCCGCTCGGCGGCGACCAGCAGGTCGGTGCAGCCATCGCCGAGGGCCGGATCGATGCGGTGATCTTCTTCTGGGATCCGCTCGAGCCGCACCCGCACGACGTCGACGTGAAGGCGCTCCTGCGGATCGCGGTGGTCTACAACATCCCGATGGCGTGCAACCGGGCGACCGCCGACTTCCTGCTCTCCAGCCCGCTGATGTCCCGGGCCTACGTCCCGAGCTTCACGCCCGAGGACGAGGAGAGCGCAGCGGCGATCTCCTGACGGCCGGCCGCGAGAGCGGCCATGTCGGCATGGCTCCCGGCGGTTGCGGGGGTGCGATCCAACCGAGAGCGCGACCGCGCGTCGTCGGCTGCCCTCCTTCTCCGCCGGCCCATCGACTGTCGGCTGAGCAAGCTAATTAGTTTCTTCTTGACTAGTCTCAGTTATTACTATAGGCTCGCCCCTTGGACAGCTCGGGACGCAGTAGGACACCCTCCGGCGCGACGAGTCGTCCTCCCTAAGAGACCGGGCCCCTCGGGACAGCGGCAGCGGTGACGACCGCTGCCGGGCCCGGTCGTCGAGCCGGGCCGGGGAAACGGCCCGCCGGGCCCCTATTCGCGGTGGGCCGTCAATCGCTCGTACGGGAGCGGAGCGGCGTCGAGCAGTGCCTTCACCGTCTTGCGGTATGCGCTCGGGTCACCGAGGTGAAGCGCGCGCCAGCGTGCCTCCGCCCAGTACGCGCTGACGTAGGCGAGGTCGGGGCGGTGGTAGTCCCCCGCGACTTCCTGTTGCAGCAGCCGCAGGCCGGCTCGGATCTGCCCGGACGCCGGCCCAGCGGTTTCGTTCGTCCTTCGACGCGCGGTCTCAGGGCGAGGGCCGGCCGTCGTGCTCGCCGCCTTCCGCGACGGACTGCCTCTCGAGCAGGGCGTTTGCCATCGCTGCCCGAATCCGATGCTCGACGAACCAGGCGCTCTTGTAGCTGCCCCCGAGGACGCCTCGAAGCCGGTTCGCCGGATAGCCGCGGTCCGACTCCAGCATGAGCGCGACGGCAAGCAGCCACTTCGCGATCGAGATGTGCGAGTCGTGGAGCACGGTGCCGGCAGTGGGACGGAACTGGTAGGCGCACTCGGAGCACTGGTGCTTCTCCCGCGTCTCGATGAAGCCGACCCGGCGGCACTCGCAGCGCGGGCAGACGACGCCGTCCGGCCACCTGAGGTGCTCGAGGTACGCCCGCGCTCCGGCCTCGACGCCCTGGTCTGCGATCAACTCGTCGAGTTGAGTGTCCATGCCGAGAGGAGGCCGACCGCTCATCGCAGGGAACCTAGCCTCCGCCGCCCAAATAGTCAATCTGCGACTACCAGATGCCGAGGAAATGCCTAGTCTGAGACCTACCGCCGGGGCGGCTCGCTCGCGTGCAGACGGCCTGTTCCGTCCGGGATACTCGTGTCAGCGGCGACGCCGCTTGCGGTCGCGGCGGTCGAATGCGACCAGCGCGGCGTCCACGTGTGACGGGCTGATCCCGAGCAACTCGCCGATCCGCGCCCGGTCGAAGCCGACGCTGTCGAGATCGGCTACGACGTCGGCGAGGTCGCGCTTGCGTTTCAGGCTGAGCGCAAGCAGCCGCGCGATCTCGTCCAGCGCCTCGGAGAGATCTCCACCGGTCGTCGCGAGGGGCCGGGCTGCCGCGGGCTGCGCTACGGGGGAGCCGTTGACGGCGAACAGCGCCCCGAGCGACGCAGCAAGGTCGGCAGGAACGGCCGGCCCGCTCGTGGCCCCTCGCGCCTGGTCTTCCACGGCGACCTTGAGCAGGGCGCTCAGCTTCGCGTCGATGGTCGCGAGGAGCTCATCGTTCGTCGACATGGCACACACAGTAGTCCCGTTTATCGGCGGTGTCAGGCAAAAGCCCTGGAATCGACCGGAAAGGGTGACCACTGCTGCATAGGACGACTAGTGCGCGCGTCGACTTGTCCGCCAAGTAACGTTTCGATCCAGATGGCTTCGAACGATGCGCTCACCTCAGGCGAGTACTGCGTTCTCGCTCTCCTCGTCGAGGCCCCGCGGCACGGCTGGGGGCTGGCGACCGTCCTCGCGCGCGACGGCGAGCTCGGCTCGATCTGGTCGATGGCCCGGCCGCTCGTCTACACGAGCCTCCGTCGGCTCGAGAGCGACGGGTACACCGAGACGGCCGGCATCGAGCGCGGCGACCGTGGGCCGCACCGTGTGATCTTCCGGGCCACGCCCAAGGGGGAGAAGGCCATTCGCGAATGGCTCGAGCAGCCAGTCGAGCACGTTCGCGACATCCGCTCGCTCTTCCTAGTCAAAGTTGTGCTCGCACAGCGTCTCGGCCTGGACGCCGAGCCCCTGCTCATCGCCCAGCGCGCGCTGATGGCCCCGTTCGTCGCCTTCCTCGAGGCTCGGCTGGAGGACGTCGACCCGGTGGCCGAGCCGACCGAGGCGACCGTGCTCCACTTCCGGCTCGAGACCGCCCAGACGACAGTGCGCTTCATCGATCACATGCTCGACAACGTGAAGACCCCCAGGCCGCGCGGCGTCCGGGCCTAGCGCGTTCGGGTCGAGCAGCAGCTCCCACAGTCGCGCGGCCTCGGCCGCGCTCGTCGGGCCGGCGCGTCCGCCTCAGTCGGTGCAGGGCGCGGGAGCGGCGGTCGAGGAAGAACCCGCCTCCGGCATCGGCGGCCTCGGGGGCGGCTGCGAGCCAGGCGATCGTGTCCGCTCCCTCCGCTGGCGTGCGGAGCAGCGGCCCGATCAGGCGACTGAACCGCGGTAGTGCGTCTCGGATCCCGGGCGTGTCCGCCCAGCCCGGGTGCATGGCGTTGACGGTGACGCCTTTACCGGCGAGGCGCCGCGCCCACTCGCCGGCCAGCGCGACCTGTGCGCGCTTGCAGCGCGCGTAGGCCTTCACACCGTCGTAGGCGGCCGGCCCCGGTTCGAGCGCGGCGACATCGAGCGGCTCGGTGTACATCCCGCCCGACGCGACCAGGATCACCCGCGAAGGCACGCTCGCCTCGAGCAGAGGGAGCAGTAGCTCGGTCAGCAGGAAGGGCGCCAGGACTTGCGTCGCGAGCGTGACCTCGTTCCCCTCGTCGGTCACGACATAGGGATGCGTGAGCGCGCCCGCGTTGTGGACGAGCACGTCGAGGCGGTCATGCGATGCGGCGAACCGCTCGGCGAGCCCGCGAGCCTCGGCGAGCACCGAGAGGTCTGCGAGCTCCGCTTCGATCCCCGCCCCCGTCTCGGCCGCGATCCGCGCGCGGGCCTGCTCGGTGCGTTCGGGGTTGCGGCCGACGACGCAGACCGTTGCGCCCTGCCGGGCCAGGTCACCGGCCGCGGTCAGGCCGAGGCCGGAGGTGGCGCCGGTGACGATCGCCACCTTGCCGTCGAGCCGGAGGCCGTCGAGCGGCTGCCAGTGATAGAGCCGCTTGCGCGCCGCGTAGCCGATGCGCGTGAAGCTGCCGACGACGCTCGCCTCGAGCGCGGCGTCGACGGCGCGGGCGGCGCTCACGGGTTCAGCGCGGCGGTCATTCCGGCCGCGGCCCTGGCGCCCACCCGGTTGAAGAAGAGCTGCATCAGCGGGTCGAGGGCCCGGCGCGCGCCGGAGAAATCGAGCCGGGCGTCGTAGTGCACCGTGGAGCCGTCGCCGTCGCGCTCGACGGTGATCGTGTCGCGAGAGGTGAAGCTCGGCTGCTTCGCCTCGAGCACGACCAGCCGCGGCGGCTCCAGCGTCACGACCTCGTAGCGGAGCGGGACGTCTCGGCCGGCGAACCTGGAGACGAGCGCGAACCCGTCGCCGTCGCGCTCGGCCGCGCTGACGCTCGGGTCCCAGAAGCGGGCGTTGGTGAAGTCGGCCATGTACTCGAAGGCAGCTTCGGCCGTCAGGTGCGATTGGATCGTCGTGACGAAATGGGCCATGCCGGATGATCACATGCGGCGGGTAGCTCGAGGCCGGTTTCGATCCGCGATGACCGGGGCATAGCTGCGGTGCTGCGGGGGTCGGCCTAGCCTGCGCCGACCCCCGTCAGCACGAAGTCGAGCCTCAGCCGACGGCGATGAAGCCGAACAGGCCGTGCGTCCCGCCGGTCGGGCCGGACGCGAAGTACAGGTTGTTCGTCGGCCCCGCGGAGGCGCCGTTGCCGAAGGCGATCGCCCAGAGGCCGTCGATCGTGATCGGCGCTCCGCTCGCGACGCGTACCTGGCCCTTGTAGACCCACTTGTTGTCGGTCGAGCGCAGCTGATAGGCACTGATCCGGCCGTTGCCGAAGTTCCCGACGAGCAGGTCACCGCTGTAGGCGCCGAAGTTCGCCGGGGCCATCGCGAGACCCCACGGCGCGTTCAGCGGGGCGGTCGGCTTGCCCTTCGAGGCGACACGAGCGACCAGCGTCCCGTCGGGGGTGAACTCGTCGACGTAGCCGTTGCCGCCGCCCGGGACGGCCGTCTTCTTCGAGCCGTCCTGCTGGGCATAGGTCACGTAGATGTTGCCGCCGAGCGCCTGGATGCCGAACGGCGCCCATCCTTTCGCGATGTTCGGATCCTTGAACGGGAGCCCGAGCGGCTTGAACGACGCGTCGAACGAGTCGACACGCGCGTTGTGGAAGTCGGCCGCGTACAGGCGGTCGTTCGCGGTCGCGAGGCCGGTGTAGACGGCGCCGCCCGTGGAGTTGTCCACGGCGACCACGGCGTTCGTCGCGTTCACGGTCGGAGTCCAACCGAGGATCTGGCCGCCGAGCGTGTCGAACAGGAAGCGCGAGGCCCCGCTGACGCTGCCCTGGCTGACGGCGAAGTCGGTCGTGCTCGGGTTCGCCACCGTGCCCGTCGGGCCGCCGGCGACTGCGACGACCGTCGCATTCTTCGAGCCGGTGCCCGTGTAGAGCGTCGAGTTGTTTGCCTTGTTGTTTGCCGTCCACCACGGTGAGGTGGCCGTCGCACTAAGGCCCCAGCCGTTGATCAGCGAGGCGTCGGCAAGCGGAGCGGCGACGGCGGTGCCGTCGGAGACGAGCGGATACAGGTTGTAGGCGACGAGCGTCCCCGACGCGCCCGCGCCGGTGGCGCCGAGGGTCAGGATCGCTCCAATTACGATAAGCACGGCCATCAGCGGCCGGCGGGACTGGAAAGACGACATGCGTTCTACCTCCCACGTGGGTTCACGTTCCCTTCGTGTGGTCTACGCGGCGCCGCGTAGGACGGATTCATCCGCGAGGTAAGGATCCCGTGAGGTTGCGCGCCGGCGCGGTAATTGCCCTTCGAGGCTTGCTAGCCTTTTTGGGCAGGCTGAACGCCCAGAGGAGCTGTGACGCGGCAGGCAATCCGGGTCACGGTGTGGGGCTCGTAACGAGTAAATATGGTCGCTTTCGTCTTCTCACTCGCGCTCGCGCTCGTTTCGCACACGGGCCATCATCAGGCCCGCTCGGCGGCCCACTTCCCCGTGCGCGGCGTGGTCGTTCCGGGCGTCGCCTTCGCCGGGATCAAGCTCGGTGACACGCAGCAGCAGGTTCGGGCCGCGTGGGGCCGCGACTACACCAGGTGCGGCTACTGCAAGGACGAGACGTGGCTGTACGTGTATCGCGGCGCCGAGCCGCTCGGTGCAGCGGTGCGGTTCCAGAAGCAGAGGCTCGTCGCGGTGTTCTCGCTGGGATCGCCTGCCGGCTGGAAGACCGACAAGGGGCTGTACATGGGCGACCCGATCGAGAACGTCTACCAGTACTACTCGACCACCGGCACGACGCGCTGTGTCGGGTTCGACGCCATCACCGCGAAGACGGGCAAGTCCGTGACCGCGTTCTACAGCGCTGCCGGCGTGATCTACGGCTTCGCCATGGTCATCCCGGGCATGACCGTCTGCCAGTAGCGCCGGCTCAGCGCTTGATCCCGTAGAGCTGCGTGAACTTCTTGCCGGTCTTGTCGAACCTGATCACGGCCAGCTGGTGCGGGGCGAAGTAGACCTGGATCGAGCCCTTGAGCGAGTTGGCGCCGCACGCCACCTCCGTGGCCTTGAGCACCTGGCAGTGGAAGTTGCCGGACTTGAGCGTCACGATCTGGCCCGTCTCCAGGTTGATCACCTTGGCCGAGGAGGCGCCGAGCCCGCTCGCGGCGGCGATCGCGAAGCAGACGGCGGCCGTGAGTAGGGCCGTGACACCGAGCTTGAGCATCCTGCCTCCCTTGAACCGTTGATGTCCGTTCACTGTGGCAGACGGGAGAGATCGGCTGCGCTGAAGTAATCTCGTGCGGTGGTCTCGGGCTCCAACCTCCTCGCCTTCGCCATCGCCTCCGCGATCCTGATCGCGATCCCGGGGCCGAGCGTCCTGTTCGTGATCAGCCGTGGTGTGGCGCTCGGGCGGCGGGCCGCGCTTGCGACCGTCGCCGGGAACTGCGCGGGCGTGTACTGCCAGGTGATCCTCGTCGCGCTCGGCGTCGGCGTGCTCGTGGAGCGGTCGGCCGTGATCTACAACACGATCAAGCTCGCAGGTGCCGTCTACCTGGTCTGGCTCGGCGTGCGGACCTTTCAGAAGCGCCGGTCGCTCGCCGAGGCGCTCGGGAAGCCGCCGGCGCCGAAGAGCGGGCGCCGCATCCTGCGCGACGGCTTCGTCGTCGGTCTGACGAACCCGAAGGCGGCAGTGTTCTTCGCGGCGATCCTGCCGCAGTTCGTCGACACCTCGCTCGGGCACGTCCCGCTGCAGATGCTGATGCTCGGGCTCGTGTTCGTCGTGATCGCGATGGTGATCGACAGCCTCTGGGGCCTCGCAGCCGGAACGGCGCGCGAGCGTCTTGCGGCCTCCCCCCGCCGGCTCGACGCGATCGGCGGCGCCAGCGGTGTCGTCCTGGTCGGCCTCGGCGTCGGCCTCGCCGTCACCGGCCGCAAGCCGTGACGCTCAGGCGCGGCCGAAGAGGACGCAGCCGTTGTGGCCGCCGAGGCCCATCGCGTTCGAGAGCGCGACGTCGACCTGAGTGTGCCGGGCCTCGTTCGGGACGTAGTCGAGATCGCACTCCGGATCGGGATGCTCGTAGTTGATCGTCGGCGGCAGGATCCCGTCGCGGAGCGCGAGGATGCACATGATCGCCTCGATCGCGCCCGCCGCTCCGAAGGTGTGGCCCATCATCGACTTCGTCGACGAGACCGCGAGCTTGTAGGCGTGATTGCCGAAGACGTTCTTGATCGCCTTCGTCTCCGCCAGGTCGCCGAGCGGGGTGGAGGTGCCGTGCGCGTTGATGTAGCCGACCCGCTCGGGCGCGATGTCGGCGCGGCGGAGGGCGGCCCGCATCATCGCCGAGACGCCTTCGGCCTCGGGCTCGGGCTGCGAGAGGCTGTGCGCGTCGTTCGAGCCGCCGTACCCGAGCACCTCGGCGTAGATGTGAGCGCCGCGGGCGACGGCGCGATCCCAGTCCTCGACGAGCACCGCTCCGGCGCCCTCGCCGATCACGAACCCGGCCCGGGTCGCGTCGAACGGCCGAGAGGCGCGCGGGGGGTATTCGTCCTCGGCGGCGAGCCCACGCATCGCGGTGAAGCCGGCCAGGATCAGCGGGTCGACGCAGGCCTCGGTGCCGCCTGCGATCACGGCGTCGCAATCCCCGCGCTTGATCACCTCGGCGGCCTCGCCGATCGCGTGCGACCCGGTCGCGCAGGCCGAGACGATGGCGTAGTTCAGGCCCTTGATCCCGAGCGCGATCGCGATCTGGCCGGACGCCGTGTCGACGAGCACGCTCGGCAGGAACCCCGGTGAGACCCGGTCGGGGCCCCGGTCGCGCAGCGTCGCGGCCTCCTCGGCGATCCGGGTCACCCCGCCGATGGCCGAGCCGAAGAGCACACCGACCCGTGTCGGGTCGAAATCGGTGAGGCCGGAGTCGGCAAGCGCCTCCTTGGCGACCGCGACGGATGTGAGCACGAAGCGCTCGAGCTTCCGCGCGTCCTTGGGCGAGACCACCGTGAGCGGGTCGAAGCCCTTGATCTCCGCGGCAATCCTCACGGGCAGCCCGGTCGGGTCGAACGCGCTGATCCAGTCGATGCCGCTCTGCCCGGCCAGCGCCGCATTCCACGTCGTCGGCGCATCGAGGCCGAGCGGCGAGACGATCCCTACCCCGGTGACTGCGACGCGCCCCACTGGCGCGGGAGCTTAACCGTAGTGTTGGGGTGTGCCAGCGCCTGAACTGCCCTTTCCGCCGATGGAGGCCGAGCTCGTGCGCGAGCTTCCCGAGGGCGAGGGCTGGGCGTACGAGCCCAAGTGGGACGGCTTCCGCGGCGTCCTCGAGAACCTCGACGGCGAGCTCGCGCTTTGGTCACGGAACGAGCGGCCGCTTCTCCGCTACTTCCCCGAGCTGCGGCCGCTCGGCGACGCGCTCCCACCGCGGTCTGCGCTCGACGGCGAGGTGGTGATCGTTCGCGAGGGGGCGCTCGACTTCGACGCGATGCAGATGCGCCTTCACCCGGCCGAGTCGCGGATCCGGCGGCTCTCCGCCGAGATCCCGGCCGAGTTCGTCGCGTTCGACGTCCTGGTCTGGGAAGGCGAGCCCGTCTGGCAGAAGCCGCTCGTCGAGCGCCGCGCCGCACTCGAGCAGATCGAGGGCTTCCGGCTCTCGCCGCAGACGCGCGAGCTCGCCGAGGCCCGCGGCTGGCTCGATCGCTTCGAGTCGCTCGGGCTCGACGGTGTCGTCGCCAAGCGGCTCGCCGTTCCGTACCTGCCTGGCTCGCGCGACGGGGTCGTCAAGGTGAAGGAGCACAAGACCGCCGACTGCGTAGTCGTGGGCATCCGGTGGAAGGGCTCGCGCGACCAGATCGCAACGCTGCTGCTCGGCCTCTACCGCGACGACGGCGAGATCGACTACGTCGGGTCCGCGGCCGTCGCCGCGAAGACGCGAGCGGAGGTTGCCGCGAAGGTGCTGCCCCTCGTAGAGGACGACCCGGACTGGCACGCGGCCGAGCCGAACCGCTGGGGCACCGGCGAGCTCGAGCAGGCGCGGCTTCGCCCCGCGCTCGTGGTCGAGGTGCGCTACGACAAGGTGCAGGGCAACCGTTTCCGCCACGGCACGAAGCTGATCCGCTGGCGTGAGGACAAGGACCCGAAGGACTGCACCTGGCGCGAGCTGAGGCCGCCGCGGGCGGCGACCGGCGCCGGCGTCGAATCACTCTTCGAGTAGCTCCAGCCCGAGCTTCTCGAAGCGCGGGCCGAGCGACACGGCGCGCTTCCACATGCCGGCCATCGGATCGCCGGCCTTGGCGATTCGTGCGCGCATCGTCTGGACGGTGAAGGCCGCAGGATCGACGCCGGCGACCTCGTCCCACTGCAGCGGCGCGGACACGCGTGCGTCGGCGACCGGCCGGATCGAGTACGCGCAGGCGATCGTCCGGTCCCGGGCGTTCTGGCCGAAGTCGACGAACACACCGACCCGGTCGGCCACCCGCCAGGTCGTCGTGGCGACGGCCTGATCGCCTACTCGCCGCTCGACCTCCTCGGCGAGCGCCTTGGCGAACCGGCGCACGTGCGGGAACTTCAGCTCCGGCCGGATCGGCGCCAGGATGTGCAGCCCCGTTGCGCCCGAGGTCTTCGGGAACGACGCGAGCCCGAGCTCGTCCATCACGTCCCGTACGACGAGCGCGATCTCCCGGACATAGGCCCATTGCCCGTCGCTCGTCGGGTCCAGGTCGATCAGGAGGTAGTCGGGTTTCTCGATCTCCGGGACGCGCGAATGCCAGGTGTGCAGCTCGATGCAGCCCAGGTTCGCGACCCAGGCGAGTGCGGCCGCGTTGTCGAGGACCGCGAAGACGGTCGAGTGGCCGCTCGGGAACGAGACGGGCACCTCGTCGATGTAGTCGGGGTGCTTCGCAGGCACGCGCTTCTGGTGGAAGAAATCCGCCTCGACGCCGTTCGGGAACCTCTTCATGTGGAACGGGCGCCGGCGGAGGTGGGGGAGTGCGCACCCGGAGACGTCGAGGTAGTACTGCACCAGATCGCCCTTCGTCAGCCCCGAGGCCGGGAAGAAGACCTTGTCGGGGTTCGAGATCGAGACCTCGTGACGGCCGACGCGCATGCGGCAGGATTCCACGCGGCGGGCTACCCTTCCTTGGCTCGGCACCGGCGAAGATTCATGATGACGCGCCTCCGGCTTCTCACCGGCATCGCCATTCTCTCCGCTTGTGCAGGGAGCGCGCCTGCCTGGGCGAGCCAGTCCCTGTCGGACACGAACACGACCGCGGCGACCCTGGCCGTCAATGCAAAAGGCGAGGCGCTCGTCACCTACTCGCGCTCGAACGGGACGGCCCGGCACGTCCTCGTCTGGGGCGCGCTCAACGCGCTCTCGCCGACTTCCGGGCAGCCGCAGGTGCGTTTCAGGTTCGACTATTCAGGGGGCTGGGGGAAGTACCGGAGCTCGAGCTACTGGAAGACGTTCAAGGACGCGTGCCGCCCCTACGACGGGCCCGAGCTCGCGGACTTCGTTGCCGGCTGCGATGCGCCCGACGGCTCGTACTGGGCGCTCCAGAGCTTCCAGCGGATCCTGCCGGTGCTCGGCTTCCAGCCGTTTGCGTCGAACCAGGGGCACTACGAGCTCCACATCTCGCACTGGACCGGGCCGCTGCCCCAGCTCCAGGTGGCCGTGCACTACACCTACGGGCACTCGGCGGTCGGGCTGTTCGGCCAGCTCACCTACCTCGGGCAGCCGGTGTACGGATTCGCGGCGACGCCGGTCGGGAACCCGAAGGACCGCTACTCGCGCACGGTCTACATCGACACCTTCAACTCGGTCTACGGCGCCGGCTGGCACCGCGAGACGGGGATCCTGCTCCACCATCCGGGCGGGACCTTCTGCCATAGCTTCGTCGCCCAGACGCCGCCGCCCGGCTATCCGAACCGCGACATCGTGCCCGCCGCGCCCGGCGATGCCTACCGCGTGACGGTGATGGGGCCGGGGGTGACGCCGGTGGTCTCGTGGCAGGGTGACGGGCTCCTTCCCTGGACCGGAAACGACTCGCAGCAAGCCACTCAGCGAAGCGCCGCGGCCCTCTGGGCGAGCGTGATGAGCGGCGACAGCCAGTGCGCACCGGAGCAGGGGTGATCGGATAGGCTCGGCCGCGATGCGGAGGAGAGTTGGCATTGCCGTTTGCCTGGTCGTCCTGCCGCTCGCATTGGCCGCGTGCGGGTCGAAGAAGTCGACGACGACGAGCACGACGACATCGGCCGCCGCAGCGGCGTCCTGCGCTCCGAGCGACCTGAACCTGGTCAAGTCGGGCCTGCTCACGGTGGGCACCGACAACCCGGCCTACCCGCCCTGGTATGCAGGCGGGACGAAGAGCTCGTTCTGGAAGATCAACGACCCGAGCAACGGGAAGGGCTTCGAGCCCGCCGTCACCTACGCGGTCGCGAAGCAACTGGGCTTGAAGCCCGCCCAGGTCAAATGGGTGTACGTGCCGTTCTCGAAGTCGTTCGCACCGGGGCCGAAGTCGTTCGACTTCGACATCAACCAGATCTCGTTCACGCCGGCCCGCGCCAAGGTGGTCACGTTCAGCGACTCCTACTACGACGTGAACCAGGCGGTCGTGGTCCTGAAGGGCAAGCCGATCTCGAACGTGACCACGGTTGCGGGGCTGAAGCCGTACAAGCTCGGCGCGCAGCTCGGGACGACGAGCTACTCCTACATCAAGGACACGATCAAGCCGGACAAGCAGCCGGCTGTCTTCCCGTCGAACGCGGGCGCGATCCAGGCGCTCAAGAACGGCCAGATCGACGGGCTCGTCGTCGACCTGCCGACGGCGTTCTACGTCACGGCCGTCCAGGTTCCGAACTCGACGATCCTCGGCCAGTTCCCGACCGAGACCGGCGGTGAGCACTTCGGCATGGTGTTCGCGAAGGGCAACTCGCTCGCCGGCTGTGTCAACCAGGCGCTCGCCTCGCTGAAGTCGAGCGGCGAGCTCGCGAAGATCCAGCAGCAGTGGCTAGCGAAGGCGACCGGCGCGCCGGTCCTGAAGTAGAAGCCCGCAGGTCGAAGGTTCTCGGCGGGTGGAACGCCGGCGACGGTCGCCGGGGCGTTCTGGTCGCGCTCGCGAGCACGGTCATCTTCTTCGCCGTCGTGGCCGCGGTTGTGGTGAACTCGCCCGGCTGGTCGGAGGTCAAGGCGACGTTCTTCGACTGGGGCGAGTTCAAGAGCTCGTTCCCCGAGATCCTGCGCGCGTTCAAGGTGAACGTGAAGATCTTCTGCATCTCGGAGGCGCTGATCCTCGTGTTCGCGCTCGTGCTCGCGGTGATCCGCAGCCTGCCGGGCCCGGTCTTCTTCCCGCTGCGCGCGCTGGCGATCGTCTACACGGACCTGTTCCGCGGCATCCCGACGATCCTCGTGATCGCGCTGCTCGGGTTCGGCGCGCCGGCGCTGCAGCTGAGCTGGGTCCCGTCGTCGCCGATCGTCTGGGGGATCACTGCGCTCGTGCTCGTCTACACGGCGTACGTCTCGGAGGTCTACCGCGCGGGGATCGAGTCGGTCCACCCCTCGCAGGAGATGGCTGCGCGCTCGCTCGCGCTCTCGCGGTCGCAGGCCTTGCGGTACGTGATCCTGCCGCAGGCCGTGCGGCGCGTGATCCCGCCGCTCCTGAACGACTTCATCGGCCTGCAGAAGGACACGGCGCTCGTCTCGACCCTCGGGGTGATCGAGGCGTTCAACCAGGCGCAGATCGACACCGACGCCACGTTCAACTACACGCCCTACCTCGTTGCTGCGCTGCTGTTCGTCCTGATCACGATCCCGCTGGCGCGCTTCACCGACTGGCTCGCGGCCCGTGACAAGCAGCGCTGGCAGTCGGCGGGAATGCGATGAGCCACCTGCTCGCTCTCGAGGGTGTGCGCAAGTCGTTCGGCGCGAACCAGGTGCTCGGCGGGATCGACCTCGACGTCTCGCTGCACGAGGTCGTCTGCCTGATCGGCTCGTCCGGGAGCGGCAAGTCGACGCTGCTGCGCTGCGTGAACCTGATCGAGCCGATCGACGCCGGCCGGATCGTGCTCGACGGAGCCGACATCACCGCGGCCGGGGTCGACCAGAACAAGGTGCGGCGGCGGATCGGGATCGTCTTCCAGTCGTACAACCTCTTCCCGCACATGTCCGTCCTGCGGAACGTGACGCTCGCGCCGCAGGCCGTCCTCGGGCGTGACCGGCGCGAGGCCGAGGGGCAGGCCGTGGAGCTGCTCGGGCGGTTCGGGCTCGCCGACAAGCGCGACGAGTATCCCGACCGGCTCTCCGGAGGCCAGCAGCAGCGAGTCGCGATCGTGCGGGCGCTCGCGATGAACCCGGAGCTGATGCTCCTCGACGAGGTCACGAGCGCCCTCGACCCGGAGCTCGTCGGCGAGGTGCTCGGGGTCGTCCGCGAGCTGGCCGAGGGCGGGATGACGATGCTGATCGCCACGCACGAGATGGCGTTCGCCCGCGAGATCGCCCACCGGGTCTGCTTCCTCGATGCCGGCGTGATCCACGAGCAGGGCCCGCCCGACGAGATCTTCACGGCCCCGAAGAACGAGCGCACCAAGCAGTTCCTGCAGCGAATCACCGCTGCCGGCCGCCTCTGAGCGTGCGCCCGCCTCCGGTCGTAAAGCCGCCGTCCACCAAACCCCGTTCGTGGACGAAATACAGGCGCTTACACCGGTTCCTGACACCGCTTTGAAGGCTGGAACCCTGGCGGCAGAGGGGTAATTCGGGGCGCCCGTTGACTCCTGTGACTACCTCTGGCACCTGGTCCACGGTTGGCTCTGAGGCGACACGGCGAGACGGGCGGGGTACGATTTCGGATGTTGGATCCCGTGTCAGATCTCGAGGTGACGATCGAGCCGCTCGACGATTTTCTCGTCGTGCAGCCGCTCGACGACTCCGAGACCGCGTCGGGCCTGATCGTCCCGATCAACGAGGCGGCGCAGTGCGTGACCGGGATCGTGGCGTCGGTCGGCCCCGACGTGACCTCCGTCGAGCCGGGCGACAAGGTGCTCTACCCGCGGGAGGCCGGCTACGAGGTTCGACTCGTCCGCTCGCCCCATCGCGTGCGGGTGATCAGGCGCGAAGACCTCATCGCCCGGATCCACGACTAGCGTCATCCCGGAAGGCGGGCCCCGACCCGGGAGCCGTTCGACCATGCCAGGTCACGGCGGCGACGATTTCGTTGCTCACAGATGCATGGAGCGAGCGGCTTCTGGGAAAAACGCTATCCAGGCTGACCCTGGTACATTGGCTTCAGGAGGTTTCGAATGGTGGCAGACCGGCGTATCTCGATTCTGCTCATGGCGCTGGTGCTCGCCGCGGTGATCGTTGTCCCGCAGGCGCTCGGCTACGCGCACGGCCTCGCCGGTTCCCCTGCCGACGCTGTACGTCCAGTACACGAACCAGTGCTCGTTCACGGTCGTCAACGACGCCGGCCAGCCGGTCACATCGATCGCGCCGGGGCAGTACGAGCTCGATGTCTCGACGCCGATCATGTTCAGGTTGCTTGCTCCCGGCGGGCCGTCGGGGAACCCGAACGACTTCACCGGCTGCAAGGGGTGGGTCCAGTTCCAGATGACGGGGCCGGGCGTCAACGTCTTCACGACGCTCGACAACGGCTGCAGCTCGGACAACGTGCTCGGCACCTGGAAGTTCCTGCCGAGCTCGACGTACACGCTCGAGGACATGAACCAGCCCGCAGCCACGAAGATGACGATCACGACGCTCGCGGGCGGTACGCCACAGGCGCCGACGAAGACCCCGTACGACACGACGTCGGGGACGGGGACGCTCTCGACGGACCTGATCGGATCGAGCGCGCCCGTCCGCGGCACCCTGGAGGGAAAGCTCGCGGCGAACGGCAAGCTCACGCTGACGCTGAAGGGCAAGCCGGTCTCGAAGCTGAGGTCGGGCCGCTACACGTTCGCGATCTCCGACCAGGACAGGAGCGGCGGCGTCAGCCTCCAGGCGAACGTCAAGAGCGTTGCGGCCTCACAGCTGTCCGGCCCGGCGTTCGTCGGCGGGAAGAAGACCACGGTGGCGCTCTCGACCGGCCGCTGGACCGTCTCGGCTCCCGGCGGCCAGGCCTTCACGCTCACCGTCTCCTCGTAGGCAGCCGCGATCCCGCGGTGGCCGGACGCCGGCGAAACCGTGTCACAGATCGGCTGACATACGTTCATTCGTGACTATTGTCACCGGTCGCATCCGCGGTTACTCTCGGAAGCGCTCGCCGTGATTTGGTACCCGGTTTCGGAATCCGACGGCGCGTATGCTTGGACGGCGCGAATGCAATGCACTCCGAAGGACTAGTCAGGAGGGTCGTATGGCGAGTAAGTTGAAGCTCAAGGTGAACGGGCTCACGCATGGCGTGACCGCGAGCCTTGATACCCCTCTCCTCTACGTTCTGCACAACGAGCTCCACCTGCATGGCCCGCGGTTCGGTTGCGGCCTTGCGCAGTGTGGCGCCTGCTCGGTGCTGCTGGATGGGAAGGAGATCCGCTCGTGCGTGACCCCGGTTGCGGCTGTGAGCGGGAAGAGCATCACCACCTTGGAAGGGCTGCCGGCGTTGTGGGCGGCGCAGCGCGGGACGTCTGCCGCTGCTCCGGCTTTGCATCCGCTCCAGCAGGCGTGGATCGACGTTCAGGTTCCGCATTGTGGCTACTGCCAGAATGGAATGATGATCCAGGCCGCCGACCTGCTCGCGACGACGAAGAACCCGTCCGAGGATCAGATCCGCACGGCGATGAACGGGCATCTGTGCCGCTGCGGTACGTACCCGAGAATTCTGACCGCGATCCAGAAGGCCGCGGCCGTGATGGCAAAGGAAGGGAGCTAGTTCAATGGCCGCGTTGATGCATGACAAGGCGTTCGGTCGCAAGAGCTTCATCAAGGGCACAGGCGCCGTGGTCGCCGGCCTCGCGCTGGCGGATAGAGCGAGCGCGGCAGTGGGCGCGACCGGGAACACGCCGTTCGGGCAGCGCAATCCGAACGACTTCCTCACCCTCGGCGATCCGAGACTGACGCAAATCGATACCTGGCTCGTCGATCACGCCGGCGAACACGGTGATCGTCACCCACGGCGAGGCCGAGTTCAGCGGAGCCCCCACCGGCATCCTCATGCTCGTCGCGGAGGAGCTGAACATCACCGACATGTCGATGATGGTGTACGCGCATCCGGAGTCCTGGCTGAACTCGATCGGCGGCGGCGGCGGCAGCGGCGCGATCTCCACCCGCTCGACCGTGGCCCGGGCCGCGGCCGCCCAGGCGCTCAAGCTGATGCTGCAGGCGGCGTCGACCAAGCTGGGCGTGCCTGTCGGGAGCCTCTCGGCCTCGAACGGCGTGATCTCGGGCGGCGGCCAGAAGGTCAAGTACAGCGATCTCTACGGAGGTCAGAACTTCAACTTCGACCTGGCGACGCTGACGCCGGCGGTGACGACCACGACCGGCTACATCCCGGGGCAGGGCAACACGAAGCCGGTGAGCCAGTATCAGCTCGTCGGCCGGTTGGTGCACCGCATCGACATCCCCGCGAAGATCGCCGGGACGTACACCTACATCCAGAACATCCGCATCCCGGGGATGGTTCACGCTCGCCGGGTCCGTCCGCGCGGCGCGGGCGCAAACGCGTCGCAGAACCACTACCCGCTCAGCGTCGACCCGAAGTCGGTCGCCCATATCCCGGGCGTGCAGGTCGTCCAGATCGGCAACTTCCTGGCCGTCGTCGCTCCGAAGGAGTACGACGCGATCCAGGCCGCCGCTCAGCTCAAGGTGGTCTGGAAGGACGACCCGAAGTTCTCGGTCGACTCGGGCAACTACTGGTCGTGGCTCCGCAAGGCGGGAGATACCAACACGACCAACCCGGCCCGCTGGGTCGCCGATACCGGGGGCGTCCCCGCGGCGGTGGCGGGGGCGGCGAAGACCGTCTCGGCGACGTACCAGTATCACTACAACACCTACGTGCCGATCGGCCCGCACTGCGCGGTCGCCGACGTCAAAGTCGGCAATCCGAGCGATCCGACGAAGAACAGCGCGACGATCTACTTCTGCGCGCAGGGGACGAACCCCGCTACGGGCATGGGTGCAGGTGGTGGGTCGACGACCCCGATCAGCACGATCCTCGCGGCGCTGCCGAACCCGATCAACATCCCGCAGAACCAGGTCCGGCTGATCTGGTACGAAGGCTCGGGCTCGTACGGAGCCGGTCAGAGCCCGCAAGCCTCCGAGGAGGCCGCGGTGATCTCCGCCACGATCGGCAAGCCGGTGCGGATGCAGTGGATGCGCTGGGACCAGACCGGTTGGGACAGCTGGGGCGCGTCGCAGATGTACGACGTCACGATGGGCGCGAACTCGGCGGGACTGATCGTCGCTTCCGACTGGACGTCGTACGGACAGTCCGGCAGCACCCTCGACACCGATCAGGAGCTCCTCGGACAGGTGACCTGGCCGGCGGCGCCGCCGAACGGCGGCCCGACGCCGTCGGACGGCGGCTCGACCGCAACGCCCTACGGGAACACGAACTACGGCGCCGCCTATCAGTTCCAGCGGCGGGTGCTGGCGAAGACGCAGCCGTACTACAGCGGTGCGTTGAAGAGCACGGCGCTCCGTGCGCCGAACGCGCCGCAGTCGTACTTCGCGAGCGAGCAGATCGTCGACGAGCTCGCGCATGCGCTGGGCATGGATCCGTACACGTTCCGGAAGAAGAACATCGATGGGACATCGACACTCGGAGCTCGCTGGCTCGCCGTGCTCGACGGGGCGGTGCAAGCGGCCGGATACAAGCCGCGGCTGGCGAACTCGGTGGCTCAGACAGGGGCGATCCGCAAGGGTGTCGGAATCGGAATGGGCACCTTCGCGAACTCGCAGTGCTGCACGGTGGCGAACGTCGAGGTGAACATGAAGACCGGCAAGATGGTCGCAACGCACCTGACCATCGCCCAGAACAACGGGATCACGGTCAACCTCGACGGTGTCGGGAACCAGATGAGCGGAGCCGTGATTCAGGGGCTTTCCCGCGCCATGTGGGAGCAGGCGACGTGGAACAAGTCGAGAGTCACGACCCTCGACTGGGTCACGTACCCGATCCTCCGCTTCAAGGACGCTCCGACCGTGTCGCTCGTCAACGTTCACCCGGGCGAGTACAAGACGGTCATTCCGGGCGACCAGAGCCTGGACGTGTTTGCCGGCAACACGGCGGCGCAGGCGCAGGGATGGACGCTGACCGGTTCCGGAGAGCCGCCGACCGCGGCCGTCGGCTCAGCCATGGCAAACGCCTTCTTCGACGCCACGGGCGCACGCGTCCGCCAGGCGCCGATGAGGCCCTCGGTAACCCGCGGAGTGCTCAAGGACGCGGGCTTGCTGATCGCATAAGCGGACCAGTCGCCGCGGCCCGGGGGACACGCCTCCCCGGGCCGCGGCACTGACCCCGAGCAGTTCGCCCGAAGGCAGCGGCAAAGCTTGTCGCCGGGGCGAAGCTCAGATCAGACACGGTTCGAGCGCCGCAGCGAGACGCTCGATCCCCGGCTCGATCTGGTCGATCTCCACACCGGCGAAGTTGAGGCGCACCGCGTTCGGCAACCCGCGGATGTCGATTCCGGCACGCGCTTCGACGCCCTCGGCCCGCGCGAGCACCTCCTTCGCGTCGGTTCCGGGAGGGAGCTCGAGCAGGACGAACATGCCGCCAGCCGGTCGGGACCAGTCGGCGGCGTCGCCGACATGGCGCTCGAGCGCGTCGAGCATGGCGTCGCGTCGAGCTCGGAGCCCCTGCTTCAGCAGGTCGAGATGCGGCTCGAAGCTTCCCCGCCGCAGGAACTCGAACACCGTCGCCTGCGAGACCAGCGGCGGCGTGATGAAGGTATCGCTCGCCTTCCTCGCGAGCTCGCCGGCAAGTGCTTCGGGCAGGACGAAAACGCCCACGCGCAGGCCGGGCGCGATCGTGGCCGAGAACGACGTGCTGTAGATCATCGTCTGAGCAGAGAGGTCGAACAGCGTCTGCTCGGGCTCGCCCTCGAAGCGCAGCAGCCCGTACGAGTCGTCCTCGAGCGTCAAGATCTCGCGGTTGTGGAGGAGCGAGCCGAGCTTCCAACGATCCTCGCGCGTGAGCACACGCCCCGTGGGGTTGTGAAAGGTCGGCATGAGATAGGCGAGTGCGGGTCGCTGCATCGTCTGCAGCTGGCTCGCGAGCGAGTCGAGGTTCGGCCTGTCTCCCTCCCACTCGAGGTAGAGGACATTGACGCCCTCCGCGAACAACGCGTCGAGCGCGCGATGATAGGTCGGGTGCTCGACGAGCACGCTGTGTCCCCTCACCCGGCCCGCGATCAGGAGCCGGAATCCCTGGAGCCAGCCCGGCGTCAGCACGACGCGAAACGGATGAACGCCCAGGCGCTCGGCCATCAGCTCGCGCAACGGCGTGTAACCGGCGCCCGTGCCGTAGGAGAGAATCCGCTTGCCATCCAGCTGCCAGCGCGGTTGCGGCGCAATCGGCGAGCTCCTCGACCGGGATCAAATCAGCCGCCAGCCCTTCGCTCGCGAACGAGATGACCTCCACAGCCCCGATTCTAGTGGCGACCCGGCCGCGACCTCCGAGCCGCGTCGCACTGGTGGCGCAAAGGATCAGCTAAACTTCTCTCATGCGGGGCTGGGCTCGCCGGATCAGCTCCCTCGCCGTCGCCGGGCTCCTCGTGGGTGCAGCCGGGACTGCGAAGGCCGCCTTTCCAACCATCTATGTGAACTACAACTCCGCGAACTGCACGTTCACGGTCACGAACGACGCCCATTCGACGTTCACGACGCTCGCGCCTGGCAGTTACCAGGTCGACATCTCGACGTTCGACCCGTACGCGTTCGTAGGCGCCGGGGCGACCAGCACCCAGAACTGCGGCGGCTACGTCCAGTTCAGCATGACCGGCCCCGGCGTGACCCTGACGACGACGCTCGGGGAAGGGGACGCCTCGTCGGAGCTCGACTCGGTCACGCTCCAGGCCGGTGGCACCTACACGCTGGTGGACGCGAGTAACGTCAGTGGCTCGAGGACGACGCTTCGCCATCTCGACGTCCGGCTCCGCCGGGTCGGTCAGCGGCCCGTCGTCCCCGTCGGCCGGTGGTTCGTCGACTCCGGTCGCCGGCTCGAAGTCGAGCACCTCGGCCATCGGCACGACGATCGGCAAGTCGGCGCTACGAGGGACGATCGTCGGGGCCATCGCGGCCAACGGCAAGGTCACGCTGACGATCAAGGGGAAGCCGGTCCAGGACCTGACCGCCGGGCGCTACAACTTCTCGATCGTCGATCAGTCGCGCTCGAGCGGCCTGAAGCTCCAGACCACCCACAGCCTGCCGATCACCGTCACCGGAGGGAAGTTCGTCGGCAAGCACAAGACCTCGATCACCCTGAATCGCGGCCAGTGGTTCTACTACGGCACCTTCGTCGGTCAGAAGACGTACTTCATCGTCAGCGCCTAACCGAACCGCTAAAGAGGTTCGAAGGCTCGGTGCGCCACCCGCCTCCGCGGGCTCAGCGCGGGAGCTTGACGGTCGCGAGACCCTGCGGAGCGTCGGAGGCCAGCGTCTTCGGGTAGACGGTGGGGTCGACCCGGCCGCTGGGCTTGGCCACGGAGGTGGAGAAGAACTGCCGCTCCTCCTCCCAGAACTTCGCCACAGTGCCGCGCGCCGACGACGGGAGCACGAGCTGGAACCGGCCGTCAGCATCCAGCCACTTTGCGCTCAGCGGCTTGATCAGCCGGCCCTTTCCGCCGACCACGCCGACGAGCAGTCCCCGGTAGAGCGCTCCCGGGACGGCCTGCGGGCTGAGGGACGACTTGACCAGCGTCGCGCCCGGCGTCGCCGGAAGCTGGATGTTCAGGGCCGAGCTGGAGAGCGCTGCGAAGTTGACGGTGTCGACCACCGGCTCCGTGTAGGCATTCGCTCCGACCGACACCGCAACGGCCATCGGGACGGGGTTGTCGCCCTCCTGATCCGCCGCGACGAGGAAGGACGTGTACTTGCCGTTGGCGCCGGTCGGCCGGGAGAAGGTCCAGAACTTGTGATCCCCGGTTCGAGTGGTGACAATCGCACCCTTCACCGGGGCGCCGCTGGCGTCGGTGATCGTCCCGCTCAGCTCGTAGCTGAAGAGCTGCACGGGATGGGGCGCCTGTCCCTTTCCGAAGCTGAGCCGTCCCGAGAGCACCACGGTGCCCTCGGGGCCGGAGCGCGTGGTCACGTCGTCGATCGCGTAACCGACGCTGATCGAGCTCTTGGCGGCCATCAGCTCGCTCCGTTCCGCCGCGGTCAGGGACCGGCCGGCGACCTTGGCGCCGGTCACGCTCGCGATGGAGACGAGGTGTCGTCCCGGCATCGTGTTGTCGGCCGGATACGTGAATGCGCCGCTGTCGTCGGTCGCGGGCGCCACCCAGCCGTCCACCTTCACCTGGACGCCCGATACCGGGCGGCCGCCGAGCGCTACGTGCCCGAGGACATCCTGGGTGTTGGAGGTGTTCGGGTCCCAGGCCTGGATCATCACGGCTCCGGGCGTCTGGATCCGCGCGGGGCCGATGCTGCCGTGGGCGGCTGCCGAGCGCGCGGCGCTCACGGCGCGAGGAGCAGCAGCGTTGGCCGACGAGCCGGCCAGCTGGTCCATCGCCGGAGTGAGCTGATCCATCGCAGGTAGCACCGGTGCGGTCGACTGCGCCGAGCTCCCGCCGAGCGAGAAGACCTGAAGCTGGCTGAGCACGGTCCCGCCGCCGGAGGAGGTCACCGTCCCGCCGACCGTGACCGCCACATACTCGTTCCCGCCGATGGAATAGACCGACGGCCCGGAGGCGATCTGGGCCCCCGTCTGAAACTTCCAGAGCACGGTGCCGGACTTGACGTCGAACGCCCTCAGGACCCCATCGCCGCCGCCCACGAAGCCGACCCCGGACGCCGTCGTCGTCACGCCGCCACGCTCCGGCTCCGGCGTGTTGAACTTCCAGACGAGCTTCCCGGTGTTCACGTCAATGGCGCTGACGGAGCCATAGTCCCTCCACCCCGACTTGAGCACCTGCCCGAAGTCGCCGTTCCCCAGGCCGAGGAAGGTGTTGCCGACCAGGAGCTGCTGGATCTGCTCCTGGGCCGGGGTCTGCTGTTGCAGGACCGATCCGGTCTCGGCCGCCGCGTTGTACACGTAGTTCGTTGCCGGGTCATAGGACGCGGGCGAGTAGTTGAACCCGCCAAGCGACGAGGGGTACACCGCAACCGGCTTCCCGGGCTGCAGTGATGGGTGCTCCACATTGTCGAGCACCTTGATTCGCTGGTAGATCGGGGCACCTGTCACCGAGTCGTAGGCGAACCACATCCCCTCCATCGTGGCGACGGAGACGATCCGCTTCTTCTTCCCGTCGATCTTCGCCGTGTACACCATGGGCGGCTGGGAGGTGTCGTAGGACCACTCGTTGAAGGCGAGCTGCTGCTGCCACCACTTCAGCTTCCCGGTCGAGAGGTCGACCGCGATCAGCGAGTCCTCTCGCGGGTCGGAGCCGGGGCGCAGCGACGGATAGTAGGCCGGGGAGGCTGCAGCCGTCCCGAAATAGAGCGTGTTCGTCGTGAGATCGACCGTGTCCGGCGTCCAGTTGGTCGCGCCGCCGATCAGTAGCGCCTTGCTCCGCCACGCCGTGCCGGCCGGAGGGATCGTCCAGAACGGGTTCGCCCAGGCGGGGGTCAGATCGGTGTGGTAGGCCATCACGAAGCCACGTACGCCGTAGTCAGAGCCGGCCGCGCCGATGACGACGGTGTGATTGGCGCAGATCGGCGCACTCGTCTCGGAGTAGCCGTAGGTCGGGTAGGCCCCGGGGACGGCACGGCCGATCGCGACCCGGCCGATCTGATTGCCGTTGCCGGGGTCGATCGACACGAGGGTCATGTCGAGAGTGAGCAGGAAGAGCTTGCCGTCGCAGTAGGCGAGCCCGCGATTCGCCACGATCCCGTAGTTCTTGAACGTGGCCACGTTGTCGGGGGCGTAGTGCCACAGCATCGCGCCGGTCGTTCCGTTCACGGCGAAGACCTGATCGTCCGCCGACGTCACGTAGATCGTGCCGTTGACGACGATCGGGTACGACTGCTGTCCCTTCTTGATGCCGGGCACGGCCTTGTTCAGGTCGAAGGTGAACGCGCGGCCGAGCTGTGAGGCGTTACCCGGGGCGATCTGCGTCAGCGGCGAGTAGCGGTTCTCATTCGCGGTGTTGCCGAACGAGGCCCAGTTTGCGGTTGGGACATCGCTCGTGCGCTGGGCCGAGGCCCCGCCCAGCACGATCAAGCCGGAAAACGCCACCAGTGCCACAGCCCACGTCAGGGTCATCCGAAAAGGCAGCATTCTCGACTCCTCCCACGCTGATCGCTTTCGAAACCGCCAGGCATAATCTCATCGTCCGGCGACGAGCACCTAGATGATAGGCGACTCGGCGGCAGATTGGTGATGTTCTTATGCTCGGACAGGCGCTACCGGATCGAAGAATCAGAGGCTCGGCCGGACAGACAGGAGAGCTCGACTTGACTTCACAAGCCCAGACGCGACCAGACGAACACGATTTCGAGAGCGTGTCGGAGCTCGGCCAGCGCCTGATCGAGAACCTGGAGAAGGTCGTGCACGGCAAGCGCGAGGAGATCCGGCTCGTGCTCTCGGCACTCGTGGCCGGCGGGCACGTGCTGCTCGAGGACGTGCCGGGAACAGCGAAGACGATCCTGGCGCGCGCGATCGCCGCCAGCATCGACGGCGTCGCGTTCTCGCGGATCCAGTGCACGCCTGACCTCCAGCCGACCGACGCCACCGGCCTTTCCGTGTTCGATCAGGAGAGCCGCAGGTTCGTGTTCCAGCCGGGACCCCTGTTCGCGAGCGTCGTGCTCGTCGACGAGATCAACCGGGCCATGCCGAAAACGCAATCGGCGCTGCTCGAAGCCATGGCCGAGCACCAGGTGACCGTCGACGGGACGACCCGCAAGCTCCCCGATCCGTTCATGCTCCTCGCGACCGAGAACCCGATCGAGTACGAGGGAACCTTCCCGCTGCCCGAGGCGCAGCTCGACCGCTTCTTCGTGCGGGCGACGCTCGGCTACCCGGGAGAGAGCGAGGAGCTCCAGATCGTCCGGGAGCAGCGCCACGGCCATCCGCTCGACCACCTCTCCGCCGCGCTCGAGCGGGGCGAGTTCACGGATCTGCAGGCTGCCTCGGAGAACGTCTATCTCGACGAGCTGCTCGAGAAGTGGATCGTCGGGCTGGTGCGGAAGACGCGCGAGCTCGACCAGGTCGAGGTGGGAGCGTCCGTCCGCGGCTCGCTGGCGCTCGCCAAGACTGCGCGTGCCTGGGCGCTCCTCGCCGGGCGCGACCATGTCCTGCCCGAGGACGTCGTGCATCTGTTCATCCCTGTGCTGGGCCATCGCCTGGTCCTGCGGTCGACCTTCCTCGCCGAGACGCGGGACCTGCAGTACGCCGACGTGCTTCGCCGGGTCCGCGACCTCTGCTTCGAGCTGGTGCCGCCGCCGCGCCCGGACTGGACCGTCCCGGGCCCGCTCGATCCCTGAGGCGCACAGTGGCCTACGGCCCCCGCAGCACCTTTCCGTTGGTTCCGAGGTACCGGCTCGCGGGGCTTCCGTTCGGCGTGGCGCGAAGCACGAGGCGGGGAAGAGGCAGTGATCTGGCGGGCTCGCGGGCGTACCTTCCGGGCGACCCGATCTCGATGATCGACTGGCGCGCAAGCGCGCGGCTTTCGACTGCGCGGGCCGACGACGAGTTCGTCGTCCGCGAACGCTTCGCCGACGAGGCGCCGGGAGTCGTCGTGGTGGTCGACCGCCGGCCTTCGATGGGGCTCTACCCGGACTGGTCGCCGTGGCTCTCGAAGCCGGAAGCAGCGTCCGTGACGATCGCCGCGATCGTGGCGAGCGCAATCGCGGCGCGCGGCGCCATCGGCTACCTCGACCTGGCGACGCTCCCGGACGGATCGTCGGGGCCCTTCTGGGTCGCACCCCGCGGTCGTTCCCCCCTCGGCCTCGTCGAGGAACGCGGGCGAACGGCCCGCTTCGACGCCGGTCCGGGGTCGCTTCTCAGCGCCCTGGCCCACGTCAGGCGCGAGGCGGTCTCACTCGGCGCAGGCTCCTTCGTCTTCGTCGTCTCGGACTTCCTGGAGCCTCCGCCGCGTTCGATCTGGCTCAGCCTGGCCGCCCGCCGCTGGGAGATCGTCCCCGTCGTGATTCAGGATCCGACCTGGGAGCAGAGCTTCCCGTCGGTCGGCCGGGTCGTGGTCCCGATCGTCGATCCGTCGGACGGCACCGTGCTGGAGGTGCGACTGCGTCGATCCGAGGCCCGCGCCGAACGAGACCGTCGCGAGCAGGCGCGCGCGCAGCTGCTGTCGGAACTGACGGTCGTCGGCCTCGATCCAGTCCTGATCGACCGCAGCGACGAGGACACCGTTCAGCGCGCCTTCTTCGAATGGGCCGAGCATCGCAAGCGAACCCTGTGGCTGCGACGGTGAGAAGGCAGCTCGTCGCCGGAATCGCTGCCACGCTCGCAGTCGCCGGGGGAGCGCCGGCCGCTGTGGCCGGAGCGCAGCTTGCGGCTGCTCCGGCGCCGCTCGGGATCTCGACGTCGATCGATCCGTCGCCCGTCCAGTTCGGCGACCAGGTCAGCGCAGGCGTGGTGGTCACGTTCGATCCACGGGTCGTGGCCGGGTCGAGCATCCGCGTCGTGCCGAGCTTCATCCCCTACGTCGCCGCCTCGGCGCCCGTCGTCACGCTCGTTCGTCAGGGGGTGCTCCGTGTCCAATACGTGCTCGTGTGCGTCACGGACGGATGCCTTCCGACGCACGGGCCGCGCCTCCTTCACCTCGAGCCGGTCAAGGTGACCGCTCTCGCGGACGGCCGGGCCCTCACGGCCGTCGCACCGTGGCCCGTGCTCCGGATCTCCTCCCGCCTCGTTCCGGCCGATCTCACCGGCCGGACCCGATTCCGCACACCGGCGACTGCCCCGGCTCCCGGCTACCGCATCTCCCCGGTCACCGCGGCCGTCGGGATGATCGTCGCCGCCGCGATCTGCCTCCTTGCTGCGGCCGCGCTGCTCTGGACAGGTCTGCTGCGGAAGGCTCGCCGTGAGCCCGGTCACGGGCTCACGCCCCTGGAGCTGGCGATCGCCTACGTCCGCGACTCGACTCGCCGGTCCGGCGCGGACCGGCGAAAGGCACTCGCGCTCCTCGCCGAGAGCGTTCCCGAGGGTGGCGACTCGCCGCTCGGCGCTGCCGCGGCACGAGCCGCGTGGTCGAGACCGGCGCCGACCGCGGTGGGCGCCACCGAGCTGGCCGACCGCGCGACGGGCCGGTCCGAGGGCGCGAGCTGAACACGCTGCCTGTCCCGGATGCGCGCCGGCTTCGGCGCGTCGCGAGGCGCACCACGCTCGTACGCGCGCTCCTCGTTGCTGCGCTCGTCGCGCTCGTGCTGCTCGCGGCCGACGCGGCTCGTCATCCCGGTGTCCGGCAGCCCTCTTCTCTGCCGGTCAGGTCGGGTGACATGGTGGTGCTCGATCTCTCGGCGAGCATCTCGTCCGACTCGTTCAACCGGATCGGCGACACGCTGACGAGGATCGCGGCTACCGGAGGCCGTTACGGGCTCGTGGTGTTCTCCAACGTCGCCTACGAGGCGCTTCCGCCCGGGACGCCGGCCTCGGCGCTGCGGCCCCTGATTCGTTACTTCAGGGTGCCGACCTCCTCCTCGCCAGGGGGCGCGACCGCACTGCCGAGGAACCCCTGGACGCTCTCCTTCAGCAGCGGAACTCGGATCTCTGCGGGACTCGACCTCGCCCATCGGATCCTGCTCGCGAACCACCTTCCGCACGCGCACGTCGTGCTGATCAGCGATCTCGCGGACGACCCCGAAGACATCCAGCGGCTCAACGACGTCGCGGTCGCCGAGTACGGCCGTCACCGCACGCAGCTCAGGGTCGTCGCACTCAACGCAGCTCCGGGCGACGAGGCGTTCTTTGCCCGGATCGCCGGCGCCGCGATCACCGACGCTCCGCCTCCCGCCTCGAAGCCTCCGTCGCAGGCGACGGTCCCAGCCGGAACATTGCCGGCGGAGCTCGTGATCGCGATCCTCGCCACCGTTGCCCTGCTGGCCGTCTTCGGGCTCTGGTCGGCGCGCCTGAGCTGGGGCGATTCTCAGCCGGAAGGAGCAAAATGAGAGCGCTGCGCGTCGTGGCGGCGATCGCGCTCGCGGGGGTGGCGGCGGCGCTCGTGCTCCTCGCCTTGGACGTGCTCGCGTGGCGACACGCCGTCCGCAGCGGCGATCGCGCGTTCGCGCAAAGCCCGGCGGCGGCATCCTGGCGCGCCGGCACGGTCCTCCCGTTCGACCCGGCACTGCACCTGCTCGGCCTTGCGCCCGCGCTCCGGATCAGGGCCGTCGCGCAGCAATTCTCGGCCGTGGAGGCCGCCGGGACCGGCTATGACAACGGCCTTTCGGAGTCGAGGACGCGTGGCGAGCTCGAGGGCGACCTCGCAGATCTGGGGCAGAGTGCGAACCGGGTCATCGCCTCGAGCGCCGAGAACATGCTGGGCATCCTGGCCTTCGCCGACGCCACACAGTCCGGCCCGATCGCGCCTGCGCCGGTCGAGCAGAGTGTCGGCGACTTCCAGACGGCGATCCGTCTCGATCCGACCAATACCGACGCGAAGTTCAACCTCGAGCTTCTCCTGCGCAAGCTCCTCGCCAAGGGCGTCCGGCCGGGATCCGACTCGAGTAGCGCCGGGCTGGCGAAGGGCCATCACGGTGCCGGGGGCGGCATCCCCGGGAGGGGCTATTGATCGCTTCGATCGTCTTCCTGACCCCGTACGGGGCGCTGCTCGCGCTCACGGTCGTCGTGCCGCTGCTCGCGCTGGTCGTCGCTTCGCGTCGCGAACGGCAGGCGCGCGTGATCCTCGGCCTGGCAGCGCCGGGCCGGGCGCGGCGGGCGAGGGGGCCGCTGGCGCTCGTCGCCGTCGTCGGACTGCTCGGGCTCGCAGCAAGCCAGCCGGTGATCCGCTCCACGACCACGCAGAGCGTGAGAACGGACGCCGAGGCGTTCTACGTGATCGACATCTCACGCTCGATGCTCGCCTCACACTCGGCGGGCGCCGCGACGCGGATCGCCCGCGCTCGTGCCGCCGCCGTCGAGCTCCGCGACCGGCTTCCCGGTATCCCGTCGGGCGTCGCGACGATCACCGACCACGTCCTGCCCGACCTGATGCCGGTGCCCTCCCGAGCGGTGTTCGACCAGACCGTCCGCCAGGCGGTCCAGGTGGACAATCCGCCCCCGGCCACGGACTCGGTGACCGCCACCAACCTCGGCGCTCTGGGTGCCCTCGGCACACAGAGCTTCTACTCGCCCGCCGCCAAGCACCGGGTTGCGATCGTCTTGACCGACGGGGAGTCGCGCCCGTTCGACGTCCGCCAGACGGCACGGGCGCTCGGCCAGTCACCCGGGGTGACTCCGATCTTCGTCCACATCTCGTCGCCCGGTGAAGCGGTCTACGACTCGACGGGCCGGATCGAATCCGCATACCACTCGGACCCTTCGAGTGGACAGACGCTGTCGAGCCTCGCGCAGGCCACCGGCGGCAGCAGGTTCAGTGAGAGCAGCCTGGGGGCCGCGGCCCGGGCGGTCGGCGCCGCAGTCGGCAGCGGCCCGACGAGCCCTCAGGGGCTCACGGTGAGCACGCAGGCGCTCGGCCCGTATGCGGCGTTGGCAGCTCTCGTTCCGCTGCTGATTTTCGTCCTTCCCTCGATGTTCGGGCTCCGCAGCCGCCGGCGATCGAGGCGGCCCGCGACGAAGCCGCAGGGAGTGGTGGAGCCCCAGGCGTCGTGAGAGAGACAGGGGCGCGCGCCGGCCGAAGGCAGCGGCGCGCGCCCGACTCGCCTACAGGCAGCCGTCTCCGTCGGTCGGGAACCCGCCCTCGTTGTCGTCGTCCTGGTCACCGGCGCCGGCACCCACCGGCACCGTCGTACCTGTGGGGCAGGAAGCATCCGTTGCAGCACCGTTGACGACCCCACCGCTCGATCCGGTGCCCGACCCGGTCTTGGGAGTGGTCGTGGTCACCGGGGGCGCAGCGGTGCCGCCGCCCGCGCCGGTGGTCGGCGCAGTCGCAGCAGGCAGGAGCACGGTCACGATCCCCTTCATCCCCGACGCGGCCTGCGTGGCGCTGCCGGAGAGGTACTCGTACTTTCCGCTGGCGGTCAGCTTGACGCTCAGCATCGCTGTCGCGCCCGGGGCCAGAAGCTTCGTCGCGACACCGGCGCACGAGTTCGCCTTGTCGGTTGCCGTCGGCTTCGTACAGACCTTGAAGGAGTGCGGAAGCTTGCCCTTGTTGGTCACCTTGAACACCGCCGGCGACGACGTGATCTTCGAGGGAGAGAGCTTGAACGCGAGCTCGCGCGGCATGCCGGCGATGACTGAGATCGACCCAGTCGTGGACGAGCGCGCTTGCAGAGCAGCCGGTAGAGCGGCCGCGCACAGAGCGACAACGACGATCGGCAGGGTCACCCGCGAGCGAAACATGGAACTCCTTTCTGCTGAAACGGACTGATCGGCATACGACAGCGACTGCGGTGTCCGCAGCTCCGAGAAGTCTTACCCCCAACCCTGGGCTTGCGGATTTCGAACGATCCGAAAGAAACCAGGCCAGCACGTCTTTGTACACGAATCGAGGGCCGCGTTGCGCAAAGAGGTGAGCGAGACGGCCTTCAGCGTCAGGAGCCGACCGTGAACGCGGTCAGCTCGAGCTTGCTGCGGCCGGAGAGCCGGACGCCGGCCCCGACGAGCAGCGTGCCGCCGGCGAGGGCCGGGCAGGCGTTGATGCCCGCTCGAGCCTTCGTGCGCCAGAGAATGCGACCGTCGGCCGAGTCGATGCCGTAGACCGTCCCGTCGAGGGTCGACGTGAAGACGACCCCGCGCGCCGCGGTGGCACATCCGAAGTTCGCCTGCGGGAACCGGATCGTCCAGCGCTTGCGCCCGCTTGTCTCGTCGAGCGCGACGAGCTCGCCGCGGCCCCGCGCGCCGACATTCACGCCTTCGAGCGGCTCGTAGCCGGTCGCGCTGCCGCGCATGCACAGGTCGACGACCGGCACGTACAGCGTCCCGCCGGCGCTCGCCATCGGCGTCTCCACGCCCCCGAGCAGGCCGGGACACACCGAGACTTTGTGGGGCGGCAGCGGCCCGTTGTCGTTCCGGTGGACACCGACCTCGGCCTGCCAGATGCGCCGGTGGGTCGCCCTGTCCCAGGCGATCACGATGCCGGCCTTGCCGGCTCCGAAGACCGCATCCGTCCCGCCCGCCGAGCCGAGAATCGGCGGGAGCTGGAAGTCGTAGTCGCGTACGTCGTGCGGCGTCACCTGGTCGAACCAGCGGATGCTGCCCGTACGCGCGTCGGTGACGAGGAGCGAGTCCGTGTAGAGCGCCAGGCCCGCGTAGGCGCCGCCGTTCGGGTGCGCACGGCTGCCTCCGTAGGGGTACGGATTGCCGATCCCCCAGAAAACCTCGCCGCCGTCGACGCTCGGGGTCTGCCAGGCGCCGCCTCCACCCGCCTCGCTCGGGACGCGCCACGGCCTCGCCACCGTCGAGCGCTGCCAGCGGATCGCCCCCGTCGACGCATCCAGCGCGTAGAGGACGCCGCGGCCGTTCGGCGGCAGCCCGATCGTGCTGATGTAGACGAGGCCGTCCGAGACCTGAGGCGCCATCTCGACGTAGCGAGCCGCCGGGGTGACGAGGAAGCGCCTCCAGAGCACCCGACCGGTGCCGGCGTCGAGTGCGAACGCGCTCGTGTCCGTCGCCCCGAAGATCCGCCCCTTGCTCGCAGCGAGCCCGTTCGGCCCGGGATTCGTGGCGTCGAAGAGACGGCGCCAGCGCGGCTTGCCCGTCACCAGGTCCAGGGCGTACACGTTGCTCTTCAGGTCCTGGGCGTAGACCGTTCCGGCGGCGACGATCGGGGTCGCGGCGAACGCGCCGGACTCTCCCGGTGCGACGGGAAAGCGGAACCGCCACGCGACGTGGAGGCGCCGAACGTCGGTCGCGTCGATGCCGCTCTCCGGAAGCGCGCGGGTCGACGCGGTGTTCTGATTCGGGAGCGGCCAGTCGGCCGCCCTCCGGCCGCCCGCACACCCGGCGAGCGTCGCGACGAGAGCCAGCGCTGACAGGACCAGCACCAGCCAGACACGGGCTCGATGGGGTCGGCGACTGGAGGCTGAGGTCATCACGTCCAGCAGTACGAGCCCTCTCTCGCGGGCCGTCCAGGCTCCTGCCGCGAGGTACCGCTCCCCGAATCGTACGTCTCGAACAGGCTGCTAGCTTGATTCCGATGACAGCGCGGCTCGGTCTTCCACGCGGACTGTTCGCGCTCTGTCTGACGGTGGCTCTCCTGATCACGTTGCCCGTCGCAGTCACCGTTGTCCAGGCGATCCAGGGTGGTTTCGGGGCGCTCTCGGCCGCACTCAGGGAGCCGGCCACGAAGACCCTGCTGTTGCACTCGCTCGAGGTTGCGGTCGTCGCCACCCCGATCGCGACGGCGATCGGAGTGTCAGCGGCCTGGTTCGTGGAACGCACACGGCTGCCGGGCAGGCGCCTCTGGGCTGTTCTCCTCGTCGCCCCGCTGACGATCCCGCCGTTCGTGACGAGCTACTCGTGGGCGAGTCTCGGCACCTACCTCCAGGGCTTCTGGGGCGCGACCGGGCTGATCGCTTTCACCTACTACCCGATCGTCTTCCTGCTCGTCGCGGTCGCGCTTCGCGGTCTCGACCCGGCGCTCGAGGAGACCGCGCGGTCCCTCGGGCTCAACGGCCCGAAGACCTTCTTCCGCGTCATCCTGCCTCAGATCCGCCCCGCACTGCTCGGCGGCGCGCTGCTCGTCGCGCTGGACACGATGATCGAGTTCGACGCCTTCGTGGGCCTCAGGTTCCAGACGTTCTCGTCCGACGTCTACGCCCAGTACAAGCTCGGGTTCAGCGCCTCCGGTGCCGCCGCGCTCTCGTTCGCGTCCATCGCCGTGTGCCTGGTCCTCCTGTTCGGCGAGGCGCGGCTGCGCGGCCACGCGAACTACACGCGTGTCAGCCAGGGGGCACGGCGGGTTCCGACCCGGTACGAGCTGGGGTGGGGGACCCTTCCGGTTCTCGCGGGCCTCGGCGGCGTGATCGCGGTCAGCGTCGGAATTCCCGTCGGCGCGATGATCGACTGGTTCTCGACGAGCAGCAACGCGGCTCTCTCGGGCGCGAGCGGCAACCTCCAGTACCTGTGGCCCGCGACCCTCACGTCGCTGGAGGTGAGCGGATCGGCCGCGGTGCTTGCGGTGCTGCTCGCCCTCCCGATCGCGGTCGCCGCCGTGCGGTACCGCGGAAGAACCGTGACGCTGCTCGAGCGCGCGACGTACCTCTCGTTCGCACTCCCGGATCTCGTCGCCGCAATCGCGCTCGCCTATGCGGCCAGCCACTGGGGCGGATCGCTCTACGGCAGTTTCAGCCTCCTGGTCTTCGCCGAGGCGATCCTGTTCGTCCCGTTCGCCGTGGTCGCACTTCGCGCGACTCTCGGCCAGCTCGAGCCGGCGCTCGAGGATTCGGCGCGGTCGCTCGGCGCGAGTGGCCTCGCGAGCTTCCGGCGCGTCACGCTTCCGCTCGCACGGCCCGGACTGGCCGCCGCCGCTGTGCTGGTATTCGCGTTCTCGCTCGGTGACCTCTCGACGGCGCAGGTGCTGCTCCCCCTCGACCGCTACACGCTGGGCACCGAGTTCAACGCCAACAGCTCGAGCCTGGCCTTCGCGGCTGCGGCGCCGTTTGCCGCGGTGCTGATCGGGCTGGCAATGCTCGGCGCGTGGCTGCTGATGAGCCGTTTCGGCCGAGTCCGCGCCGTCACGGGGCGCTGATCGGTGGCGGGACTTCGGTGCGAGCGCCTCGCGAAAGCGTACGGCGAGCGGCACGTGCTCGAGGACGTCGATCTCGAGGTCGAGGAGGGAACGCTGACCGCGATCCTCGGCGCGTCCGGAAGCGGCAAGACCACCCTCCTGCGGCTCGTGATCGGGTTCATCACGGCAGACCGGGGCGTCGTCTCGATCGGCGAGCGGGTCGTCGCCGATCCGGAGCGGAGGGTCCATGTGCCGCCGGACAAGCGCGCCGTGGGCTATGTCGCCCAGGAAGGAGCCCTCTTCCCGCACCTCACGGTTGCCGAGAATGTCGGGTTCGGCCTGCCTCGCCGCGAGCGCGGCGGACGTCGGATCGATGAGGCTCTGGATCTCGTCGGCCTGGACAGCAGTTATGCGGCCAGGCAGCCGAACCAGCTGTCCGGGGGCGAGCAGCGCCGCGTCGCTCTGGCCCGTGCCCTCGCGCCGCGCCCGGCGATGGTGTTGCTCGACGAGCCGTTCTCGGGACTCGACGCTGCACTGCGTGCGGAGACCCGATCGGCGGTGCTCGACGCGATGGCGGCGGTTGGAGCCACCGCCCTGCTCGTCACGCACGACCAGGCCGAGGCGCTCTCCATGGGCCACCAGGTGGCCGTGCTCCGGTCAGGGCGACTCGTGCAGACCGCGTCTCCGACAACCCTCTATCGCACCCCGAACGACCTCGAGGTGGCGCAGTTCGTCGGCGATGCCGTCGTGATCGAGGGCGTGGTCGACCATGGCGTCGTGGCCTGCGCACTCGGTACCCTTCCTATCCATGGCGTCGCAGACGAGGGGGGCGTGCGGGTCATGATCCGGCCTGAGCAGATTCGTGTCGCCCCGGACGCTGCCGGCGCCCCGGCCGTCCCGGCCAAGGTTGTCGGTCAGAGCTTCTTCGGCCCCGACACGCTGCTTCGGCTCGAGCTCTCCGACGCGGCCGCCACTCAGGTCACGGCGAGGGTCCTCGGCGAGACCGCTCCGGGGGTCGGGCAAGACGTCAGACTGCAGGTCGAGGGCGCAGTCATGACCTTTCCAGGGCCGGCATGAAGGCACGCGCAATCGCAGCAGCCGCCTCGATCGCGGCGGTCGTTCTCGTCGCAGGGTGCGGCGGATCGAATGGGAGCGGCGGCAACTCCTCGATCGTGCTGTACAACGGCCAGCACCTCGAGCTGACCCGGGCGCTCATCTCCGCATTCGAGCGCCAGACCGGCATCACCGTGCATGTGCGGACGAACGACGGCGTCGTGCTCGCCGACCAGATCCTGCAGGAAGGGAGCTCGTCTCCTGCCGACGTCTATCTGACGGAGAACTCACCCGAGCTCGAGAATCTCGAGGAGCACGGCGTCCTCGCACCGCTCTCCAGGTCGCTGTTGCAGCAGGTGCCCGGCCGTTACCGCTCGCCCCAGGGAAAGTGGGTGGGCCTGGCCCTCCGCGTGAGCAGCCTCGCCTACGACCCGAAGCTGGTCGGCGCGGCGCAGCTGCCGAAGTCGATCATGGATCTCGCGAAGCCGGAGTGGCGCGGCAAGGTTGCCGTCGCCCCGCTCGACTCGGACTTTCCCCCGATCGTCGGAGCGGTGATCGCGAGCCACGGGGAAAAGGCCGCTGCCGCGTGGCTCGCGGGCCTGCGCAGGAATGCGCGCGTCTACCAGGACGAGGAGGCGGTCGTCGCGGCCGTGGACCGCGGAGACGTCGCAACCGGGATCATCAATCAGTACTACTGGTACCGGCTCCGGCTCGAGCAGGGAGCGGCGCGGACGCACAGCAAGCTCTACTACTTCGGCGGAAACGACGCCGGCTCGGTCGTCAACATCGCCGGGGCGGGCGTACTCGCGTCTTCCCACCACCGCGCCGAGGCAGAGCGGTTCGTCGAGTTCATGGCCAGCGCCGCCGGTCAAAAGGTGATGGCCGCTGGAGACGACTTCGAGTACCCGGTCCGGCCGGGAGTCGCGCCGAACAGCGCGCTGCCTCCGCTGTCGCAGGTCCCCCATGCGAACTTCGGCGTGGTGGCTCTGGGCGACGACCGTGACGCGTCGAAGCTCATCGCCTCGGCTGGCTTCGGCAGCTGACGACGCAACTCGAACGCCACTTCGCCGGCCGACGATCGCGGCAGGCTTTCGGGGCAAATGAGCCCGGAGGGTCGTGCATGCCGGCTGCGCCCGCGGGTGCCGCTAGATGTAACTCCCAAGCACGTTGGTTCTGGTGATGGGGGCTTGGTGGCTGAGGGCTGAGTGTCGTCGTTCATGGTTGTAGTGATAGAGCCAGCCGTCAAGGGCGAGTGTGCGTTCTCGGCTTGTGGCGTAGATGGCGCCGTAGGCCCAGCTTGTGAGCATGGTGCGGATGAAGCGTTCGGCCTTTCCGTTGGTTTGGGGGCGGTAGGGGCGTGTCCGGCGATGTTTGATCCCGAGTCGGCGGCACGCGATGGCGTGGACGGCGCCGACGTAGGCGGAGCCGTTGTCGGTGAGGACGCGTTCGACGGTGATCCCGTAGCGGCGGAAGAAGCGCAGGGCACGGACGAGGAACCGGGCGGCCGTGACTGCTTTCTCGTCGCTCAGGACCTCGGCGTAGGCGAGTCGGCTGTAGTCGTCGATTGCGATGTGGACGTATTCCCAGCCGATCGTGCCGCGATCGTGGCCGTTGCGGTCACGGCGGCGAGGGTTCGGCTGTCCCTTGCGGGTGCCGCGGATGCGTTTCCCGGCGCCCCCTTCGATTCGGCCTAGCTTCTTGATGTCGATGTGGACGAGCCGGAAAGTCCTTAGGACTTACAGCTAGACGGGGCCCGCTAGACCGGTGCGGCTAGACGGGTTTGCTAGACGGGTCTGCTAAACGCAGGGAGTGGCCTTGGTGGGCTTCTGGCCCTTCTTGCACAACGGCAGATCGGCGCCCTGCGGCAGGGCCGACGGGATGTGGTACGGAACGGGCGTCATCTGCTGAATCTGGAGATACGCGCCGACGATCCCGTAATAGGTCCAGTACCCGTTGGCGAACGTCGGCTCGAGCCCCTTCGCCGTGAAGGTGACGGTCAGGTCACCGCCGGGGAGGCAGGTGCAGTTCGGCGGCGCGATCTTGCCGTTGCACTGGATGCTTCCCCCGACCAGTGAGCATCTTCCGCCTTCGCTGCTCGTGATCGCGGTGACAGTCAGGCTCGCCGGCGGAACCCAGGTGAACTGGTTGATGTAGCCGATTCCGCTCGTGTTCTGCACGTCGAGCTCGTACTTGCCCGGCGAGAGCCAGCTCACGACGGTGACGGCATCGGCGGCACCCTTTCCGAGCGTATTCGGATCCACGGCGGCCGCTCTCGTTGCAGCAACCGCGGAGTGAGCCCCCAGGACGAGCATGGCTCCGACGAGCGCGATCAGACCGGCTTGCCGGAGAGGCAAAAATAACGTGCGCCGGCCAGCCACCATGCCGCACTATAGAAGAAGTACGTCCAAAGGACAAGCGCGGTCGAAACCGACCGCTCAGGTGCCGGTGGCGATCGCCCAGAGCGAGCGGGGAGCGCCGGCGAGCGAGCCGAGCGGCACCGTCTGCGCCGGAAGCGGACTCGTCCTGGTGAACCGCGAGGCGTAGTCGGAGAACGAGAACGACGCCTTGCCGAGCCCGGCGCCGGGCACGGTGTGCTCGATTCGCGCCACGTACCCCGGCCCGTTGACCCAGACGTCGACCGAAGCCCGACGGGAGCCGGCGGCATTGAGCTGGCTCTCGATCGCAGCGGCGAGCGCCGGACGACCGGCTCGCGTCGCCGCGACCAGAGCCTTCTCCAGGTTCACCGAAACGCGGTACTCCTCGGCCGGGACGTGCCGGATCACGCGCGTCCCGATGCGTGAGGCCGATTCGGCGCCCCAGGCGATCTCTGCGAGGGCCAGCTCGGGACTGAGCCCCTCGGCCTGCGCGGCGAGGCGACGCGTGGCCGGCGTCACGCCTGGCCCGGCGAACCGAGAGGAGACCCAGACCTTCCCTTTCGGGAGGGCGCCGGCAGGAGCCGGATCGGGCGTGAGGTAGAAAGCGCCCGGCGTGAAGTCGAGATAGAGCACCCGGGTGCTGCCGTCGTCGCCTCGGAGCGTCAGAGCCTCATAGCCGACACCGGCCCTGAGGTCGTACGCCGCGCGGCCTCCGAGCGGCTTCACCGAAGGCCCGAAGATCTTCGTCCCGTCGAGGGCGACCGAGTAGCTGACGCCGGGTAGGGCCAGGGTCTTCCGCGCCGCGTCCCCGACCTGGCCGAGCGGGTCGGGGCTCGAGCCGCATCCGCTGAGCGCGATCACGGCGACCGCGAGCCCGAGCACACCTCGGGCCCACTTCGAAGCGGATACTTCGGGCAATTTGATCTGGGCGTCTGGGTTCGGGTTCTCGAGCTCGGGCGGAGCGCCCTTGCATTCGGTTGTAGCAGGTCTCGATCTGCTCGAAGCAGTGCGCTCACCCCGCGGCGAAGGACAGCGTCCGTTGGGCTGCTCGTCGACTATCGAGCCCAGGTACCCTGACGACGATGCGGTTCAGGATCATCCCTGCGCTCGTAGCCGTGGCCGTGTCTGCGCTGTTGGCTGTCGGCGTTCTCGGCGCCGCACAGGCCTCGAATTCGGGGAATGCGACCCGCGGCAAGGCGTACTTCAACCGGGCCGGGCTCTTCTGCGGGTCTTGCCACCAGCTGAAGGCTGCCGGCTCCGTCGGTCGCGATGGGCCGAACCTGGACCAGACGAAACCGAGCATTGCGAAGATCGTGCTGGCCGTCTCGAAGGGCACGCGCCCGTCGCACAAGTGGCCCACCGGAATGCCGGGATACGCGGGCAAGAACGGTGAGCTCACCAAGGCGGAGGTCCAGGACATCGCCGCCTTCATCTACACCGCAACCCACCGGTGAGCCGGGCCCACGCTCCGGTCGGGCGCCGGATCGTCCTACTGGCTGCCGTACTGGCGTTCACGTTCGTCCCACCGGCGACCGCCGGCGGAGCGAGCAAGGTGATCGGTCACGGCGTTCGGCTGAAAGGGACGAAGATCTTCTACCTCCAGGGGAAAGCAGTCGCGCCGAATGCGGTCTTTGCGCAGGTTGCCCCGACCCCTGCCCAGCCGGTCAAGGTGCAGTGGTCGATCGTCTGCCAGAAGCCGAACAAGGCCGACCCTGCCGTTCAGATTGCCGCGACCGGGGAGACGGGAGAGATCTCCGTCACGAAGGCCGCCAAGGTGAGGCTCACGCTTCCCTACGCCAGGCCGCCGACGTGCGTTGCGACCGTCTACGGGACGCTCACCAGGAAGGGCGACCTGGTGCTTCGTCTTCTGCAGACGTAGTCTTACGGCAATGAGAGCTCTCCTGATCGTCGGCCTGTTCGTGGTCATCGGCTCTGCGCTCGGCGTGGCCGGCTCGGCGGCCGGGAAGCCCCGGCCCCAGACCGGGAACGGGATCGAGGCGATCGGGTCGAAGAGCTGGCCGGCGGTCGCCGCCCAGCTCGCGAAGAACATCGCCAAGGACTCGTTCGCCCGCGACTATCCACGCGTCTGGGCCTACCTCCACCCGACGTTCCAACATGCGGTCTCGGAGTCGCACTGGCGGGCCTGCCAGCGCTCCCATCCAGCAGCTCCCGCGAACATCAAGATCACGAGGGTCGCCGTCGCCCAGGCAAGCCAGCTACCTGTCGACCTCGGGCCGCTCGGTCACCAGAACGTGCAGGAGATCCAGTTGTACGTCCAGTACACGACTTCTGGTGTGACCGGGCCCCAGATCGCGGTCCTCTACTCGTTCTGGCTGAAGAACGGGAAGAACTGGACGGCGGTCTGGCTGAATGACGAGTACGCGGCGTACAAGGCCGGCAGCTGTTACACGACGCCCCAGGGCTCGCCGCTCTACTGATCGACCGCTCACCTCGGCAGACGGCTTGCTCTTTGCGAGTCGGGAAGTTGCTCCTTGCCGCCTCCGCTGCTTGCGGTTATGATCGGGCGACTTCGAAAAAGGGATGCTCTTTGGGTCGTGTAGAGATTAAATCCAAGGGAGGAAGTGGCCGTATGCGAAAGATTCCGGGTATTGCCGTTGGTGCGTTGCTTCTCGGAGCGATCGTCGTCTCGTTGGCGTCGGCCTCCTCGAACGCGTCGACCGCATCGTGGTTGGCTCCCGGCGTAACACCCGCCGGCGCGAACTGGGTCAACGGCGAGGGGGATATCTCGAACTCTCGTTACTCGCCGCTGAATCAGATCAATTCGAACAACGTCCAGAACTTGCACGTGGCCTGGAACCAGCAGTTCAACACCCCGGACATCATGTTCAGCCCGGAGGGGCAGCCGATCTGCTGCGTTAACAACCTGCTGTACCAGGCGTACATCCAGGGAGTCGCAGCGATGGCTCCGGACACAGGTGCAATCGCCTGGAACTACGCAGGTCCGGCGAGCCCGCAGCTCACGCAATTGGGGCAGCGGCTTCGCGTCGACAACACACGGACGACGTCCTACAGCGCCAAGCTCAACCTGATCTACGCGGGTCAGCAGGACGGCTCGATCGTCGCGCTGAACGCGAAGTCGGGCGCTCCGGTCTGGACCACCTCGGTGATCGGGGCCGGCACGTACGGCGACGTCACCGGGGCCGAGTCGGCGCCGTACACCCAGGTGTACGACATTCCCGGCACGAACGGAGTCGTTCTCTCCGCTCCTAACGGTGGCGAGAGCCCGTTCCGCGGTCACCTGGACGCGTTCGACGCGAAGACGGGAAAGCTCCTCTGGAGGAGCTGGACCCTGCCGGATCCGACTCAGGTGCCGTACATCCTCTCGTGGGGCAACCCCGCTGAGGCTGCGACGGGCGGAGCCGCCGACTGGTCGATCCCGGCCATCGACCCGCAGCTCGGAACCGTCTTCTTCGGCACGGGGAACCCGTACCCGGAGACCGGCCGCGCTCCCGGAGCCGACCTGTGGACGGAGACGATCATGGCGGTCGACTGGAAGACCGGTGCACTCAAGTGGTTCTTCCAGACGACGCATCACGACTGGCTCGACTTCGACGATCCGCACCCGCCGATGGTGCTCCGCGTCCCGATCGACGGGAAGGTAACCCCGGTCCTCGCGGAAGGCAGTAAGGGCGGCTTCTTCTATGTCCTCAATGCCGTGAACGGATCGAAGGTCCCGCACTACAAGATCACCGAGACAACAATGCCCGATCCGACAGGCAACGGCATCGCGTTGAACGGCTTCTACAAGACGCAGCCATACCCGTCCGGTGCTTCGTTCTGCGCGGTCATCGTCGATTACTCGCCGGCCGGCCTGGCGCAGTGCAACTTCCCGGGTAACCCCCTGGCCGACGAATACGGCCCGGCGGCTATCCCCGGTAACACCGTTAGCGGCCCGAACCAGGTGACGAACCTGGCCAACGGCTGGCCGATCAACGGGTCGTCGGAGTCCGCCGCACACGGGTACGGGCAGTACCTCGTATACGGCGGCGCCGGTGGCGGCGGCAACTTCGGATATCCGCCGTCCGCGTACAGCCCGCAGACGCACACCTACTACGCCTGCCTGCAGAATCGAGTCCGGCGCCCACGCGAACCAGGGCCCGAACACCTACGCCGTGACGACGATCGGTCAACCGCTCCAGAACGGGATCGTCGGCTTCATGAGCGCGATCGACCTGACGAACAACACGATGAAGTGGCAGTACGCCAGCCAGGCCAGCGGCCTCGGCGTCTGCTACAGCGGTTCGCTCGCCACAGGCGGCAACCTCGTCTTCACGTGGTTCAAGGGCCGGTCCGACCAGGCCGCGGCCCTCGCTGCGCTGCCCAACCAGGGCACGACCCAGCAGGGAGCCGGAACGCTCCTGACGCCGGGGGCACAGCTCGACGCCTTCGACGCCACCACGGGCAAGATCGTGTGGGTCTGGGGCGTCCCCAATGACACCGGCATCTCGCCGACTGTCACGTACTCGTACAAGGGGAAGCAGTACCTCGCGACCTATCACGGTGTGGCAACCGCGGGCACGCCGGGTGCAACCCCGACGGGCCAGCGCGATCAGCTGACGGTCTTCTCGCTGTGAGGCGAAGGACCAGCTAGACGGAATGCCGGGAGGGAGCTCGAAGGAGCTCCCTCCCGTCTTTTCGGGCAGATGCCGATGACACGTAACCGGTGGTGGATAGCGGTAGGGGTGATCATCGTCGTGGCGGCCGCCGCAGTGGGCCTCTCGCTGGCACTCGGCGGGGGAGACGGAGGGTCGGCGGCCACGACGGCCGCCACGGACACCAGCGCTCCACGAGGGCTCTCAGGCCTGTATGCGGCGACCCGGCTCGGCACGAAAGAGGCTGTGGTGCTCGCACGCTGGCCCAAGGTCCCCTACCAGCACTACTCGGACAACCTTGGCGAGGATTGCTACGAGTGGCAGGGGGACAACCTCTACAACCTCTGCTTCCTCCACGGCGTGCTGCACCTGAAGACGTATTTCTGAGAACGGCGATCGGGTACGCTGTGGCGATGTTTCGCATAACAGCGGTGGTGGCCGTCCTCCTGAGCGCTTCGTTCATCTGTTCCTCCGCGTCGCTCGCGGTGACGAAGACGACGGCACCCGGACAGGACGTGTCGGTCTATTTCGTCATCACCGACAAAAAGGTCGCCTACGAGATCCTCCGCCACACCGCCGGTGGTGGAAGCGACCAGCTCTTCCTCGAGAAGTACGTCGTGCGTGGCGACCGGGCGACATTCATCATCATCAACCGGAGCAAGACGCCTCACGGCTTCACCTTCTACGGGCACAAGATTCCGCTGCTGAAGCCGGGCAAGCGGGCTCATTTCGCGACAACGCTTCTCCGACGCGGCTCGTACCCGTACGTGGCCACGACGAGCGGGAAAAAGCCGTTCAAGGGCAAGTTCCCGGTCGTCTGACCGGCGGGCGAGCGGAAGCACCCGCCGCTGTTTATTGCAGCAACGACCCAGGCGTGGTAGAAATCCGCTTGGCGGCCATGGTTGCCGCGCAAGGCTCCTCTAAGTCGAATCCTCGGAGGGAGGGCTCTAGACGTGAGAGAAAAAGCTTGGACCCGGGTTGCGATCAGGAGGACCGCGCTTGGCGCTACGCTGCTGACCGCACTCGCCCTGACGGCGGCAGGATCCGCTGGCGCTGCAACGATCACTAGTTGGTTCGGCGGAAAAGCGTCGGTCCCGCAAATCGTGACAGCGACCGGTAACTGCCCCGGCACGATCATCACGATCAACGGCTCCGGCTTCGTCAATGACGGCGGCCTGGCCGTGTCGATCGGCGGGGTGCCGGCGAACCAGATCATCGTCGGACAGGACACCGTCATCTGGGCCCGCGTCGCATCAACTGCGACCACCGGTCCAGTCGTGGTCACCACCTCGAAGGGCTCGGTCACGGCCCCCGGCGGGAACGCGATCGTGTACCCGTGCCAGTCGACGGGCATCGCCGGCGAGAAGCCCAGCGTCGCGACCCTGAAGCCGGCAACGGCCAAGGCCGGCGCCAAGCTCACGCTGAACGGCACAGGCTTCGTCGGGACGACGTCGGTCACGGTCGGCGGCGAGAAGGCGAACTATGCAATCCCTTCGGACATCCTGATGTACATCCGTCTGCCGTCGGATCTGAAGTCGGGCCCGCTCGACATCGTGATCACCAACAACCTCGGAACCACGAAGTCGTCGGTGACGATCAAGTAGTAGTTTTCGACGCGCGCGTTACAAGCTCCAAGACCGGCCTCGCCCTTGTGTTTTCATCAATGGGCGAGGCCGGTTCTAATTGGGCCATGGTACGATCGTAGTAAGGCGTGGCCGGTTTTCGGCCTCGCTGAGATGAGACGAGATGAGAGTTGCGGGCTACAACGGGCAACTCCGACTTTTGGCGAGAACTACACCAGTCGAGCGTCACCCAGTCACGAAGGGGAGGATGGAAGAACAATGAGGCGTTTACGTTTGCGATTCACGGTGCCTGTCATCGTCACGTGTGTCGCGGTGGGCGTTGTTGCAGCCCTCGCACCGGCCGCGCTCAATCAGACGGGCTCGGCGAAGTCCCCCGCGAACCAGAAGGCGAAGGCAACGGTTATCACCGTGACTGCGGGTAAGCCCTCTGAGCTTGCCTTCAAGGTTTCGAAGACCTCGATGGTCACCCCTGGCCTGGTCACTTTCAAGGTGACCAACATGGGCGTCGCGTACCACAACTTCAGGATCTGCGCGAGGTCCGTCGCGGGTGCGGCCAACGTGACCAACGCGTGCGCCGGCAAGACGACGCCGCTCCTCAAGCACGGGCAGTCGGCGACGCTTACCGTCCTCATCGCGAAGAAGGGGAAGTACGAGTTCCTTTGCACGGTCAGCGGCCACGCCGCAGCCGGGATGAAGGGCCTCCTCGGCGTTGGCGTCACGGTGGCAAGCTCCGAGCAGAAGGCGGCGGCAACTCCCAGTGCGCCGACCTCCAGCCCCGGCGGCAGCACGACGCCGGTCGCGACGACTACGACCACCTCCAAGCCGGGCAGCGGCGGCGGTGGATCGACCAATCCCTGCACCGTCCCGGGTCAGACGATCCAGACCTCCGGGAATGCTGACGCGGACGGCGACGAGCTCGGGACCGAGCCCGACGACAACGACGGCTGCGTCTAGCCGAGCGAGTAGGCCAGAAAGAGCTGCTTCGAGGGCTCGTGGGGGAAACCGGTCCGGTTTCCCCCACGAGCCTTTTCTGTTCTGATCGCCCCGTAAGTCGTCGGCGTCGGTAACGGAACGTCACCCTGGGGAGGGAAGGGTCCGCGAGCAGACCGGTCGGCTGATGTGTCCTTCTTGTGGGTCGGCCGGCGCGGATTGGCCCGCCCTGGCCCGGCCGACCGTCGCCTGAAGCGGCTCGAGGTCGGCCGACCAGGTCTCGAACAGCCAGGTACCGCTTCGAGCAGAGCCGGCTTCGGGCTAGACGGTCTTCATCGCCGCGCTGACCACACCTTTGCCGTCCAGGTAGGTGCCGCCGCAGAGGCGTAGGGCGATGCGTGGCGGGGAGAGATAGGGGAACGAGAGCACCAGGGTTCCGGTCGCGCCCTTGCGGCAGCCGGAGTCGTTGGAGGCTCGTACGACGACATGAGCGCGCAGGAGCGAGCCGTAGTCGTGACGGAAGTCGATTGCCGCACCGACGTGGAGCTCGATCGAGAGCCTCTTGCCTGCGCCCGTCGCCTTGAGCCGAAAGTCGTTGGCTGCCAGGTTGCTGATCGCCCCGACGCTGCCGCCGGAGTTGCCTGCGATCGTGTCGAACGTGCCGCTCGTCTTGCCCGTGCTCGTAACCCCGTGGCTCGTCGCCTGCACGTCGAAGTTGAAGGCCCAGATCGACTTGAGCTCGACCGGCTTGCCGTTCCCCTGGAGCTTGCAGTCGTGCGCCAGGGGCTGGGCGTCCTTCAGCATGACGTTGGTGAGTCGCTCGAAGCTCGGAACCTCACTCGTCGTCAGCTGCTTGAGGTCGTCGATGAACGTCGCGAGGCTCCAGGTGTTCACCCCGACGATCCGGTAGATCCGCTCGTGGTCGTTCCAGGCGTGCGCAGAGGTCGCGACGCTCTCGGGATGCCCCGTCGACGTGCAGCCGATGAAGAAGTCGTTCCAGGGATTGAGGTCGATCGGGAGTGCGTAGCGGAGCCTCACCGTGACGTCCTTGCCGGCCTTCGTCAGGTAGCGGCAGTCGATCTCGACAACGGGGGAGCCGAAGTACTCCGTCGGATCGCTTGCGCCGCCGGCGACGGCGGTCAAGGGGTCGAGCACGACCCGACCTCCGGCGCCCTCCGGCGGATTGAACCAGCCCGGAGGCGCGGCGGGACACGCGACCTTCTCTGCCTGGTCGTAGTAAGGATCCTGGGAGGCGCTCGCCGTCTCGCCGCCCAGCACGAGCAACAAGAACACCCCCACGCATAGCCAAACGCGCATGTGCTGCTGAAAAGTACCGCATGGTTGCACGCACCGGGAGCCAGTTGCCGTTCAGAGGGCGAACGAGGCGGGCTATACTCGATGCGTGGCGAAGAAAGAGACCGAGGGCCCCGGTCGGCGGTGGCGTTGGTCGGTCGGGCCGTTCGTCGCGATTGCGGCACTCGTGGTCCTGCTGGTCGGAGGCTCCTATTTCATCTTCGACCGCGGGTCGTCCGCGTCGCCGACGGCTGCCAAGGTGTCGGAGCACGACCTTGCGATGGAGGGCCTCACGGGACGGCAGTTGCTCAAGCCGGAATGCGCGCCCATCAAGGGCCAGCGCTGGGTCTACCCCGTCGGGCCTCCCGTCAAGGGCCTGCCGAACATCGTTGCCAATATCAAGAGCAACCTCTACGAGGTGTTCGCGATCAACTACGACTGCAAGCAGGCAGATGCCTGGATCAAGAAGCTCTCGAAGCTGACGATCCCGATCCGCCACAACGGCAACGTGACGGTGATCAAGGGGCCGAAGGGCTATTACTGCTCGGCCTGGCCTGACGCCAACGGCCTCGCGTATGCGGGCGGTTGCCAGTCGAACGGCGGCGGCGGCTGCGCCTTCAAGAACAACTACGGGCAGATCTATGCAAAGGGGCAGGGCTGCAAGATCACGGGTGGCGACAAGGCCTTCGGCTGGAACTGGAACGTCGCCAACCGCCGTGTCGTGTTCGCGCACGATGCCAACGGCGTCCTCCGGCTCATGCACGTCTCGGGCGCGGACACGAATCTTGTCTTCCGCTACCTCAACGGCGCCTATCAGCTCGAGATCATGAACACGAGTGGCATCGGCTATCTCGACGGCTTCACCTGGGCGCCATCACCCGGCTGGTCGGTCACGAAGATCAAGAGTGCGAGTGGAGCCAGCTGCAGCGTGACAACCGGGGGCAAGATCTCCTGTGCCGGCACGGTTCATCCGCCGAGTTGCCTCTGCACGGGTGACGGCGGCGTGGTCACGGTCACGTTCACGGCGACACCCTCCAAGAAGACCAGCGGTTACCTCTTTGGCGGCTCGCCCTGGCAGTTCAAGGTGACCAAGATGACCCCGGTCCCCTACCTCATTCCCGGCACTCCCGACGAAGCGCAGAAGCGAAGCGGCGTCTAGAGCAAGCGAGTAGTCGAAGCCCGCGCCAGGCAGTGGGCCTACGAGCGCAGTTCTGCTACAACCGATCTCAGTGCAACCATCGACAGCCACCCGGCGCGGCCTGGTTTTCGCCATTGCGTTGCTTGCCGCGTTGTGCCTCAGTGCCACGGGCTCGGGTTCGACGCGCGTTGATGGCTTGACGATAAACGTCACCTACACCGCGAACTCGATCCGGGCGAAGCTGAGCAACGGGATCGTGCTGACGTCTGGGACCGTCCTCCCTCCGGGGCTCTATTCGGTCGTCGTGTATGACACCGGCGACGACCCCAACCCGATGTTCACGATGACCGGGCCGGGGGCCGCGGTTTCGAGCGACCTCAACCCGAACGACATGGGGATAGAGGTTCCCGTGACACTGGGCCCCTTCGCTCTTACGCCGAGCTCGAGCTACACGATTTCCGACTCCAACATGGACGGATCCACGATCACGTTCACGACAGCCGCGACAGGCACGTCCAGCTCGCCCAACAGCCCATCGCCGCCCGCCGCCGGCTCCTCACCGTCCGGCTCGGCCACGACAAAGGTCGTCAAGACGCTGGCACTCATTGCAAGCCCGAGCGGGCAGCCCACCGTTACCCTCGCGGGCAAGCCGGTGAAGAAGGTCTCCGCCGGCCGATACTCGGTGATCGTAAGCGACCTGTCCAAGAAGGCTGGCCTCGTGATCGGCCACGGCAAGGTGCGCCCGGTCACGCTGAGCAGCCCAGCCGCCGTGGGTACGACCGAGCGCACCTTGAACCTGACGGCGGGCAAGTGGTTCCTCGAGACCTCGGCCCGCGGGCCGAAGGTGTACTTCACCGTCGGTTAGCCCTCGCAGACGAGAGGTCGGGAACGCCGCAGCCGGCCGGCTCGCCTCCGTTACCGAGGGGAACTGGCTCTGCTACGTTGATTCTGCGATGGGGTCATTGCGTGCGCACTCTCGGTTCGCGGTGGCGCTCGGAGCATGCGCTCTGGTCGTTCTCGGGGTCGTCGTCGCGGCAATCGTCATCTCGACCGGGGGGACCGATGACTCCGGCGGTACGACGACAGGGGCGTACGCGCCGATCACCGTGTCGAGGCCGAAGCTTCACCTGGTGGCCGGGTCCCTGGTGGCCGATCCCGAGGCCGGTGTTCAGAACAACCTGACGACGAGCATCTCCCATCGTTCGGGGAGCAATCGCTACCGCATCACCGTGACGAACTCGTCGAACATCGGGTTCATCGACTCCTTCCAGTGGTATCCGCCCTACGGCGTCCATATCGTCAGGGTGACCGGAAGCAGCGTCGGGCACTGCTCGATCGACGGGGTGAGCGGATTCGGCGGCAATCAGTTTCAAACGGTGCTGCTGTACCCGAACATCTTTTGCGACAAGGTCGGGTTGAAGCCCCCGAGCTGTACCTGCCAGGGCGACGGAGGGTCGGTCGATATCTCGTTCGTGTCCGACCGTCCGATGGGTGCAACCGGAACAGCCCGTCTGGTCTCGGCACAGCTCGTGCTCCGCCCGATCCCCTCGTACCTGAAGTCTCCGTCCGTGCCCTCCAACGTCCCCCTCGGGTCCGGCGGATGAGCGTCGCGAGCCGACGCGTATTCACGCTGCTGGCGCTGAGCGGGGTCTGTGCCCTTGCGGGGTGTGGAAATGCACCGGTCGACTCCGGCGGGTTGACAAGAGGAGATCGCCACGCTGCGCAGGAGGCCCTCGACACCCTCAGCGGCACGAACGTCGCGCTGCAGATCGTCACGACCACGAAGATCGTGGAGTCCACTCCCGCCGCCTGCCGGGTCCAGCTCGTCTCGAGGAATCCGGTGACCGTGCGGGTCTATGTGTTCTGGATCCCGTGGCTCGGCTCCGAGGCCTACACCTGGCTCGACCTGAAGGTCACGAAGGATCCGACGCAGGACTCGCTCCACATGGGGACTGCGAAGCCGGTGCTGCCCGGAGGCCTGCTGACGGCGAACGGGCGGAGCGTCGATCCCTACTCGCAGGACACGACGCTGCTCTCGCGGTACGGGCCGCAGCAGGAGAAGAGGAACCAGGCGGAGCTGAGGGCTCACGCAGGAAATGCGTTCGCCAAGCCGGGCGCGAGCTGTCAGGCGCTCACGAACGGGAGCCTGAGGCTCGTTCCGAACCCGTAGGCCGGGCGATTCAGCGGAGGGTGAACGTGAGCCGGTGGCCTTTGCCGACCGGCACGGAGGAGACCTGTCCGCGGGAGCCGAGATACTTGCCGGTCCCGCCGCTGACTGCGAGAGTGAACGTGGTGGCCTCGAAGTTCGTCGGCCCGGACGCGGTCATCGCTCCGTTGCTCAGTTCGAAGTCCGCGGCGCAGAGCGCGATCCGGGCGATCGTGAAGGTGCAGGAATACGTGCCCGAGCCGATCTGCTTCTTGAAGCTCGAGTCGCTGTAGAGCTTCAACGCGATCAGCGCGTTGTCGCCGGCCCGCGAGGCCTTGCCGTTGCTCGTCGGCTTGTCGGCATCGACGTTGAAGGGATTCGTCAAGGCGCCGCGGGTGCGGTCGTCCGCGTGGTTGGCGTACTGGCCCTTGGTCGCGACGGCGTAGATCGTGAGCGAGCGCGTGGCCCCCGCCGTGGCCGAAACTCCCGTTGCGAGGACGAGTACCGCCGCAAAGATCCACGTCCATCTCATCCCGTCGCTCCTTCGAGCGCCAGCACCAGCCGCTCGGCGCTCTTTGCCGCCGGCGTCGCGCTCACCTCGCCGAGCGCTCCGAGGTATCTATCCGTGCCGCCGGTGACACCGAGAACGAAGCGAGTGCCGTTGAACACGACCTGGCCCGACGCGAGCAGCACGCTGCCTGCCAGCTCGAAATACGAGTCGCACGTCGCCTTCTTCGCGAAGGTGTAGTAACAGGTGAACATCGCCGAGCCGGCCGGCTTGGTGAACTTCGGATCCTTGTACAGCTTGAAGCTGTAGAGGATGTCGTCGCCCGGAAACGGCCCGTTGCCCTTCTCCTTGCCGTTCGAGTTGAGGATGACGGACTCTGCCTTGAGGTTGAACGGGTTCGTGGACATGCCGCGCAGCCGGTCATCGGCGTGGTTCATGAACTGAGTCGTGGTCGGCACGGCGTAAACGGTCATCGTCGCCCGCGTCTTCGCGGCCTGAGCGGGGCCCACCGCGACGACACAGGCCAGAACCGCGCCCACGAGCAACGAGCGCATCATCACTTCAGCAACCTGAAGTCGACCCGCTCGGCGCTGCCGGTGCTCTTCATCGACGTGACCTGCCCACGCGCTGCCAGATAGGTGTTCGTGCCGCCCGTAACGACGAGCTTGAAGGTCTTGGCTTTGAAGTCGACCGGCCCGGCGGCGGTCAGCGTCCCGTGGCCGAGTTGGTAATAGGCCTGGCAGAGCGCGTGCTGCGTGTAGTTGAAGTAGCACGTGTACGCCGCGGAGCCGATCTTCTTGTGCGCCGGCAGCTTCCCGTACAGGTCGAAGTTGAAGACGATGATGTCTCCCGGAAACGGCCCCTCACCGGTTCCGGCCAGGGTCGGACGGAGCTTGTTCGTCGCCGGGTCGAACGGGTTGTTGACCGCACCCCGAGCGCGGTCGTCGGCCGAGTTGATGAACTGCACGTCTGAGGCGACCGTGAAGATCGTCATGGCGTGCGGCACTGCCGCCCCGGTCGCAGCCGTACTCCCAGCGACAAGGGCTGTGGCTCCCAGGAGCGTAGCCAAGGCTACGGCGCATGTCCGTTTCACGTTCATACGATACCCGTTCCCTGCGGCGGAACCTGGAAAAAACGTCGGTGCTTCCCGCATACGCCCGGGCATGCGGCCCAGGTGGGTAGGCCTGTCGGGCTGACCGGCCGAAGAAGGACGGGATCTGACCCAAAATACACCTGAGCAGGGATTTATACGAGTGTGATCTACTCTCTCTGTTCCGGAGAGGTGTCCGGGCGGTCTAAGGAGCACGACTGGAAATCGCGTGCCCTGATCTGAGTAAACAGGTGGCGCCAACCGGCGTCCTCGGCAGAGAGGCAGGCCTGGCGTATCCGATCTCCGCCGGAAGCACGAGGGAGGTTCTTGTGCAAACGGCGCGGCCGTGTTGCATGATGCTTGGTGCTTGCCGCCGGACGTTGACCTCCAGCCGCTCTGGCAGCCCCTCGAGCTCCGCGGGGTCACGCTCCCGAACAGGGTGATGTGCACGGCGACGACCCTCCAGTACGGCCGGGAGCGGCTCATCTCCGATCGTCACCTCGCCTTCTACCGCGAGCGCGCCCGGGGCGGAGTCGGGCTCCTCTTCAGTGAGCAGCTCACCGCCTCGCCGCTCTCCGACACCGCGTTTCCGCGCTCGATTCGGGCCTATGACGAGCGGCAGGTCGAGCGCTACCTGGCTCTGGCCGCCGTGCTGGAGCCGTACGAGACGCGCTTCTTCGCCCAGCTCGTCGCGGGTGGCGCCAAGGGAGACAGCACGGTCGGCCTCGAGGGATGGGGGGCGCTTCGCGGGCCCTCGCGCGTCCCGACGCCCGACGGCGAGTCGCCGTTCCCACTCGACGAGGCGGACCTGGCCCGTCTCGCCGCTGATCATGCGCGGTCGGCCGGGTTCGTGAAGGCGGGAGGCCTCGACGGGGTCGAGGTGCACGGCGCGCACGGCTGGCTCGTCGGGCAGTTCCTGAGCCCGTTCTACAACCGGCGCACCGACGGATACGGGGGAACCGTCGAGAACCGCTGCCGGCTCGCGCTCGAGCTCGGGCGGGCAATCCGCGCCGAGGTGGGCGACGATTTCCCGGTCGGGATCGCGCTCACCTACGACGAGGCGATCGGCGAGGCCGGGATCACGCCCGAGGACACCGAGCGTCAGCTCGAGGTGCTCGCCTCCGCGAGGATCTACGACTTCTTCGACCTCTCGATCGGCGCGCCCCATTCCGGCCACCTGACGATCTCGCCGATGAACATCCCCGAGGGCTATTCGCTGCCGTTCGGGCTGCGGGCCAAGCGCGTCGTCGGCGACCGCGCAGCCGTGTTCGTTGCGGGGCGCGTGGTGAGCCTCGCGATGGCCGCGCAGGCCGTCGTCGAGGGCGCAGCGGACGTCGTCGCGATGACGAGGGCCCACCTCGCGGATCAGCACCTCATCCGCAAGGCGCGTGAAGGGGAGGCCGCCGAGACCACGCGTTGCGTGGGCGCCAACGTCTGTGTCGGGCGCGCCCTTCGCGGCGTCGAGGTCGCATGCGTCGTCAACCCGTCGACCGGACGGGAGGCCTACTGGGGTGACGGCACCCTCGAGCCGGCGGCGCCGCCGAAGCGGGTGGTCGTGGTGGGTGCCGGCCCGGCAGGGCTGCGCGCCGCGGCGACGGCCGCCGCCCGTGGCCACAGCGTGACCGTCCACGAGCGCCAGGCCGAGCCGGGCGGGCATCTCCGCGACCTCGCCTGGCTGCCGACGCGCTCGGGGTGGCTGCACGCGGTCGAGGATCTCGTCGCCGCTCTTGACCGCCGTGGTGGCGAGCTGCGCCTGGGAAGCGCCCCGGGGGTCGAGGAGCTCGTCGCCGCGGCGCCCGACGTCGTGCTCGTCGCCACCGGTGCTGCGTGGGATGCCTCGGGTCGCAGCTCACGGCGTCCAGGGAGTCCCGGCCTGCAGGGGGAGGCGATCGGCCTCGGCGTCGCCCTCGACCGCTGCCGGGACGACCCCGGCGCGCTCGGTCGGAGCGTGCTGATCGTGGACGAGGCGGGCACGTACGCGCCGCTCGGCCTCGCTGAGGCGCTCGCCGAGGCGGGCGTCGAGGTGGAGCTCGCCACTCCCTCGGCGTCCGTGGGCTTTCGTGCGGCGGAGCAGCTCGAGCTTCCCCACGTCCTGCCGCGGCTCGGTCGGCTCGGCGTTCGGCTGACGCCGTCGTTCGACGTGGCGTCGATCGGGCACCGGAGAGTCGACACGGTCGTGCTCGCCATGGAGCGCGAGCCCCGGGACGAGCTGCTCGCGCCGCTCACGGCGGCTCTGCCCGAGGTGCGGGCGATCGGCGACGCCCGCGCGCCGCGGGCCACGATCGCCGTCATCCATGAGGCGGAAGAGGTGGCGAGGGCGCTGTGACACGCATCCGGATCGATCGGTCGCTGGCGCTGCACGAGCAGCCGGGCACGGGGCACAACCGATGGCATCCCGTGGTGGAGCCGATCGCCCGGGTAGCGACGGGAGTCGAGATCACGCTCGAGACGCGCGACGGCCTCGACGGTCAGCTGGGCCGCACGAGCACGGCGGCCGACCTGGCCTCGGTCCGCTTCGGGCTGAGCCATCCTCTGACGGGTCCGGTATTCGTCGAGGGCGCCGAGCCGGGTGACCTTCTCGAGATCGAGATCCTCGGGTACGAGCACGCCGACTTCGGGATCACGGCGTTCCTGCCCGGGTTCGGATTCCTCGCCGACGTGTTCGAGGAGCCCTATCTGGTCGTCTGGGACCTGGCGGAGGGCGTCGCGCGGTCGCCGGCTCTGCCCGGCGTCGCGGTTCCGGCCGATCCCTTCGCCGGCGTGCTCGGGCTCGCTCCGTCGCCCGCCTCGCTTGTCGCCACCCGTGCCCGGGAGGCGGATCTGCGGCGGCGCGGCGGTCTCGTCGCCGCCGACGACCCGGACGACGCAGTGCCGCCCGAGGCGGTAGATGGGCTACGGACGATTCCCCCGCGCGAGACGGGCGGCAACCTCGACATCCGCCAGCTCGTGGCCGGCTCGAGGCTCTTCCTGCCCGTCCAGGTCGAGGGCGCGCTCTTCTCCGCCGGGGACCTGCACTTCGCCCAGGGGGACGGAGAGGTCTGCGGCAGCGCGATCGAGATCGCAGGCGCCGTCACGGTGCGTTTCGGCTTGCGCAAGCAGCCTACGTGGCTGCCGCGCTTCGCCGCTTTCGAGACTCCTGCGTCTATGCAGCGCGCGTCGTACGCCGCCACGGGCATCCCCCTCGCGGACGACGGGACGAACGCGGCGCTCGACCTCAACGTCGCGGCCAGGCGTGCGCTCCTCGAGCTGATCGGTTACCTGCAGCACGAGCGCGGGCTGACCCGTGAGGCTGCCTACATCCTCTGCAGCGTCGCCGCCGACCTGCGGGTCTCGGAGGTCGTCGACGCGCCGAACGCCGTCGTGTCGGCGCTTCTGCCGCTCGACGTCTTCGTCGACGAGCAGGCCTAGCCGGTTTCGGCGCGGCTCGCCTCGGCCGGAGCCTCCTTCGCCGGCGTGCGCGGCCGGAACAGCCGCCCGCCCCGGGCCTGCTGGAGCTTGTCGAACGAGACCGCGGCGATGAGGATCGCGCCCGTCACGATCTCTTGCCAGAAGCTCGAGATGCCTGCGATCGAGAGCCCGTTCTGGAGGGTCCCGACGAAGAGGACGCCCACCGCGGTGCCGGTCACCCCTCCGACGCCGCCGATGAAGCTCGTGCCGCCGAGGAGCACCGCTGCGGCCGAGTTGAGCGGGATGTCGCCGCCGACCTGGGGGCTCGCCGCGCCGAGCCGCCCTGCCTGGATCACGCCGGCGAGCCCGGCGCACAGGCCGACGATCCCGTAGGCCGACATCACCGTGCGGGAGACGTTGATCCCAGAGAGCCGGGCCGCCTCGATGTTGCCACCGACCGCGTAGATGTCGCGGCCGAGGTAGGTCCACCGCAAGACGACGAATGCGACCAGGTAGACGCCCATCATGATCCAGATCGGGGTCGCGATCCCCAGGGCATGCCCGAACCCGATCCCGTCGAGGAGCGGCGAGCTCACATAGGTGGTCTGTGTGTTCGACCAGATATTCACGACGCCCTCGTAGATCGAGAGAGTTCCCAGCGTCACCACGAAGAACGAGAGGCCGACGCGGCCGATCAGCACGCCGTTGACGCCGGCGCCGATGATCCCTGCGATCAGGATCGTGAGGATGATCGCGAGCCACATCGGCACGCCCGCGCTGTTGAAGAGCTTCCCGAGCACGATCCCGGACAGTGCAAGCAGCGCCCCGACCGAGAGGTCGATCCCGGCCGTGATCACGACGAAGGTCATCCCCATCGAGACGACCCACAGGATCGAGACGCTCGTGAGGAGGTTCTCGATGTTCGCGTGGGTGAAGAAGTGCGTCTGGCTGAACGAGAAGTAGACGAAGAGGCCCACCAGGAGGACGAGCACGGCCGCGTAGCGGTTGCCGGCCGACCAGACGCCTTCCGCCCGCTCGAGCACGCGGATGCGACGGTCCCTGTCCGCCGAGGCTGTCTCAGCGTCGCTCATGCGTGGTGTCCTCCTGCGAAGTGGGCGATGCGGGCTTCGGTCGCCTCGTCGCGCGACAGTGTCGCGACGACGCGGCCGCGGAACAAGACCAGGATCCGCTGGCAGAGCGTGAGCAGCTCGGGCACCTCCGACGAGGAGACGAGGATCCCGATCCCCTGCTCGGCGGAGCTGAGGAGCAGCCGGTAGATCTCGGCCTTCGCCCCGACATCGACACCGCGGGTGGGCTCGTCGAGCATCATCACCTTCGGCCCGGTGGTGAGCCACTTCCCGAGCACGACCTTCTGCTGGTTGCCGCCCGAGAGCGTCGACACGGGGGAGCGCGGCGAGTGCGTGTTGATCCGGAGCTCGGAGATCGTCCGCTGCGCGACCGCGAGCTCCTCTCCTCCGCGCGGCGGCCTCAGGCGGGTGACCTGGGACGTCGAGGCCATCATGAGGTTCTGGAGGACGGTCATTTGGAGCACGAGCCCCTGCCGCTTGCGGTCCGCCGGGACGAAGGCGAGGCCGTCGCGGACGGCCTGCTTCGGCGAGCGGTAGCTCACCGGTTGCCCGGCCACCTTGATCGTGCCGTGCGGCTTTCGCAGGCCGAAGATCGCTTCCATCAGCTCGCTGCGGCCTGCCCCGACGAGGCCGGCGAGGCCCACGATCTCTCCCGGGGCGACGTCCAGGTCGACCGACTCGAACGCGCCCGGGAGGGAGAGGCCGCGAACCTCGAGCGCGAGCCCCGGCGCCGAGGTCTGCTCGGCCGGCTCGAGCGTGTCGTCTAGTGCGTGGCCCACCATCAGCTCGATCAGCCTCGGCCGGTCGAGCTCCGAGAGCGGGCCCTCGCCGACCGTGTGTCCGTCGCGGAGGACGGTCGCCCGGTCGCCGAGCCGGAAGATCTCGCTCATGCGGTGCGAGACGAAGATCACCGCCACGCCCTCCTCGCGCAGCCGGGCGACGACCCGGAACAGCGACTCGACCTCATCGTCGGTGAGGGAGCTCGTGGGCTCGTCGAGGATCAGAACCCTTGCGTCGATCGAAAGGGCCCGTGCGATCTCGACCATCTGCTGCTGGTCGGGCCGAAGCCGCCGCACCGGCAGCGAGGGGTCGAGCTCGAGGCCGAGGCGGCCGAGCGCCTCGACTGCGCGGCGGCGCGTGCCGCGCCAGTCGATGAAGCCGCGCCGGGCGACCATCCGGTGCCCCAGGAACACGTTCTCGGCGATCGAGAGATCGGGCGCGAGCGTCGTCTCCTGGGTCACGGTCGCGATTCCCTGCTTCAGCGCCTCCATCGCGTTGCGGCAGTGCATCGGCTTGCCGCCCAGCATGATCTCGCCGCTGTCGCGCTGCACCTGCCCCGAGAGGATCTTGAGCAGGGTGGACTTCCCCGACCCGTTCTCGCCCACGAGGGCGTGCACCTCGCCGGGGCGCACGTGCAGGTGCGCCCCGCGTAGTGCGTGGACGCCGCCGTAGCGCTTGTGCACTCCGTCGGCGCGGAGGATCTCGGTTGCTGACACTGGAGGCATGAGGGCCCCGGGTGAGTGCCCGGGGCCCGGTGTTCCGTTAGCCGGAGATGTTCGCGAGTTGGGTCTTCCAGTCGACGATCTTGTCGACGTTCGCCTTGGTCACGATCCGCGGCGGCTCGACGACGACCTTCGGCAGCGGCAGGTGCTGCTTCGTGATCAGGTCGTAGGCGGCCGTCACCGACTGGATGCCGAGATCGATCGGGGCCCCTTGGACGGTCGCAGCGAGCTGGCCGCTCTTGACGCCGGCAATCCCGTCGCTCGTGCCGTTCAGGCCGATCGCGACGAGCTTGCGCCCGGCCCCGCGGGCGGCGATGACGGTGCCGAGGGCGCTCGGGTCGTTGTAACCGATCACGGAGTCCATGTCCGAGTAGCGCTGGATGAGGCCGTTGCCGGCCTTCTCGCCGCCGGTTACGTCGTCGGTCGGGTTGTCCTGGGTACCGACCACGGTCAGCCCGGCCTTCTTGGCGTAGTACGACTCACGCTGGTTCAGGTACTTGAGGGCCGGCACTGGCGCACCGATCCCGACCAGCCCGACCTTCGCGTTCGGATCCACGGCCTTGAGGGCCTGAACCTGCAGGTACGCCATGATGTCGCGCCCCTGCCAGACCTGGGTCACGATCCCGGGCGCGACGGAGAGCTTCGGGTTCCCGAAGGTCGCGTCGATCGCGATCACGGGCACGCCCTTGCTCTTCGCCTGCGCCAACACGGGCAGGGTCGCCTTCGGGTCGAGCGGGTAGAAGATGATCGCCTGCGCACCCTGTGCGAGCAGCTGCTGCATGTTGCTGACCTGCTTGTCGGGGCTCAGGGCGTCGTCGAGCACGATGATCTTGCAGCCGTACGCCTTGGCCTGCGCGATCGCAGCCTTCTGGAACCACTGGAGGCTCTCGTTCGCGGCAAGCGGGTTCTGGAAACCGATCGTGCACGAGGTGCCCGACTTGACAGTCGGCTTGCCGTAGGAGTTCGGCAGGGACCCCTCGGCACCGTGGTAGCCCGGGATCGACACCCGCGACGCCGCGAGCGCGAGCGAGCAGCCGAGTGCGAGCACGAGGGCTGAGCCGGCCAGCGCGACGCTGGTGAATCTGACCGAGATATGCAAGACGATCCTCCTTCTGTGGGGAGTGGCGGCGGGGGCAGAGCAATCCTCGGGGCGTGCCGGATTGTGCGCAGAGCGAGGGGCGAATTTCAACCGGGGAGCGAAAAGCCGGGTCACGTCGTCGCGCTGTCCAGGCGTCGCCCGGCCAGGAGCCGGGCGCTGATGCTCGCATAGCCGCCCAGGGCGGCCTCCACTGCGGAGGCGGCCGCGAGCGCGATGTGGTCGGCGAATGGGTTCGCAGCGAGGTGAACGCCGATCGGCATGCCTTGCTGCGAGCCCGCCGGCACGACCGCGACCGGCGTGCCGGCAATCGAGTAGGCCATCACGTTGACCCACGGCCGGTACGACTCGAGCGGCTCGTCGCCGGGTTGGCAGCCGTGCAGCGGCGCCGGTGCCGGCGTGACCGGGGAGAGGACGACGTCGTACCCCCCGACGAACGTCCGCATGCTGGAGCGCAGCGATTCCCATCGTCCGAGGAGCTCGAAGAAGCCCTCCGCCGAAACGGCGAAGTCCTTGGTCAGCTCGAGCACGAACAGCATCTGGTCGGTATGCCGCCCCTTCGCCGGGGCCAGGTCGGCACGGGCCCGGGCGCCGCCGTCTGCGGCCATCATCCGGAAGAAGACATCCTCGGCCTCCTCCAGCGGCGGCGGGACGATCTCCTCGACCGCGGCGCCGGCGTCCTCCAGCGTCCGGGCGGCGCGCCGGACGGCCTCCTCGGTCTCGGTGCTCGCGGACCAAACGCCGTCCTGCGCGTAGAAGCCGACGCGAAGGGACGAGAGAGCGACGCCGCGGTGGTTGGCGGCGTAGCGTGCCACCGAAACGAACGGGTCGTGCCCGTCCCGGCCCGCGATCGTCCCGAGCAGGAGCGCAAGGTCGTCGACCGAGCGGGCCATCGGGCCGATGCAGACCATGTCGAGCATTCCCGTATTGCGTGTCGTCGGCCAGCCGCCCGTCTCGGGCACGAGCCCGGCGGTCGGGCGCAGGCCGGCAATCCCGTTGTAGTGGCTCGGCACGCGGATCGAGCCGCCGCCGTCCGTCCCGAGGCCGGCGATCGAGGCGCCGGCTCCGATGAGAGCTGCCTCTCCGCCGCTCGAGCCGCCGCTCGTGCGCGCCGGGTCGAACGCGTTCAGCGTCCGTCCCTGGAGCGCGCTCTCGGTCTCGTACGACCAGGCGTACTCGGGCACGGCCGTCTTCGCAGCAACGATCGCGCCCGCCGCCCGAAGCCGGGCGACCACGGTCGAGTCCGAAGCTGCGACGTGGCCTTCGCGGGCGAGCGAGCCCGACCGGAACGGCATCCCGGCGACCGCGATCGTGTCCTTGATCGTCAGCGGCAGCCCGAGGAGCGGAGCGGACGACCCAGAGCGTCGCGCGGCGTCGGCTGCCGCCGCGGCGGCCAGCACGCCCTCGCCGTCGAGCGCTGCCACCGCGTTGAGCTCGCGGTCCGCGGCTTCGATCCGCGCGAGCGTCTCGCCGGCCAGCTCGACTGCGGAGAGCTCGCCCGCTTCGAGGCGCCGGAGGCATGCAGCGGCAGTGAGCTCGTCCAACATGTCGCATGTTAGTGTCGCGCGGTGACCGGCACGAAGCGTCGGACAGGCCTCGTCTCCCACGAACGGTTTCTCTGGCACTACCCCGGCCCGGCAGCGTCCGTGATCCCGGCCGGCGGGATGGTGGAGCCCGGTCCGCATGCCGAGTCGCCCGAGCGGATCCGGCGACTCCGGGCCCTGATCGAGGTGTGCGGGCTCGAGGACGAGCTCGTTCGCCTGCGGCCCCGGCCGGCCACCGACGAGGAGCTCCAGCGGTTCCACACACCTGCCTATATCGGGCGCGTGAAGCAGCTGAGCGAGGCCGGCTTCGGCGACGCGGGCGAGTACGCGCCTGTCGGGCCGAGCAGCTTCGAGATCGCCGCGCTGGCCGCCGGAGGATGCCTAGTGGCGATCGACGCCGTCGTCGAGGGAGCCGTCGACAACGCCTACGCCCTCGTCCGTCCTCCCGGACACCACGCCCTGCCGGACAAGGGCATGGGCGGCTGCCTGTTCGGGAACACGGCTCTCGCGGCGCTCCACGCCCGGGCCGTCCACGGCGTCTCGAGGCTGGCGGTCGTCGACTGGGACGCGCACCACGGCAACGGCACCCAGGCTGCGTTCTTCGAGGATCCCGACGTTCTCACGATCTCGCTGCACCAGGCCGACTGCTTCCCGCCCGAGTCGGGCAGGGTCGAGGAGACCGGCGTCGGCACGAACATCAACATCCCGCTGCCGCCAGGCTCCGGCACCGGCGCCTTCGCCGCGGCGTTCGAGCGGGTCGTCGTCCCGGCGCTCGAGCGGCACGAGCCCGAGCTCGTGCTGATCGCGTGCGGGTTCGACTCGAGCGCCTGGGACGCCCATGCCCGCCTGATGCTGCACAGCACCGCCTACCGCGAGCTCACCCGGGCGCTTCTCGGCGTCGCCGCCCGCCATGCGGAGGGGCGGCTGGTGGTGATCCACGAGGGCGGCTATGCCCCCGCCTACACGCCGTTCTGCGGCATCGCGGTGCTCGAGGAGCTCTCGGGCGTGTCGACCGGCGTCGAGGACCCCTTCCTGCCGATCTTCGAGGGCTACGGCTACCAGGAGCTGCAACCGCACCAGGAGGCGGTCATCGCAGCCGCCGAGGCCGCCGCCCTGGCGGGCGCGGCGACATGACCCTGCCGCCTTCCGCCCTTGACGACCCCGGGCGGATCGTCGACGCGACGGTGCTCGGCTTCCCGAGCCGGCAGCCGCTCTGAGCGGTCCTCAGCCCGCGGCGTGGAAGCTCCGCGCCCCGAGCCCGATCCACTCGGGCTGCACCCAGTCGGGGCGCCGCCGCTGCATCTCGGGTTCGAGCTGCGCGACGATCTCGTCGATTCGGACGCCCTCGGCCGCGAGCCGCCGCGTCTCGTCGCGGAGCTCGACGAGGTACTCGCGTGCAGCGGTCACGACGCCGGCGTCGCCGACGTGCCCGTGGCCTGGCACCACGATCTCGGGCTCGAGCCGTTCCATCATCTCGAGCGCCTCGATCCACCGGTCGCCGTTCACATCGATGTCGTCAGGCGGGAAGTAGGGGAAGATCGCGAAGGCCTTGTCCTCGACGAGGTCGCCGGTGAACAGGATCCGCTCCTCGGGCAGGAAGACCCACGAGTCGCTCTTCGTATGCGTTCCGCCGTAGGTGCGCAGCTGCGCGATCCTGCCGCCGAGGTCGATGTCCGCCTCGCCGTCGTACACGATGTCGGGCTCGACGACTTCGAACCCTTCGAGCTCGGCCGCGACCGTGTCCCCGAAATTGCGAAAGAGGTCGGCGTACGGATGGCCCTTCTCGTGGAGCTCGTCGAGCTGGGTGCGGTTGTAGACGATCGTCGACACGGGCGCGAACACCTGGGCGCCGTAGCCGTGCTCGGGGTGGAAGTGCGTGATCGTCAGGATCAGCGGCTTGCCGGCCGCGAGCCGCTGAGCATGCTCCAGCACGACCTGCCCGCTGCGGATGCCCATGCCCGTGTCGATGACGAGGTGCGAACGCGCACCGTCGACGAAGCCGACGTTCGGGACGAGCGGGACGCCGTCATCGGGGATGACCCACACGCCGCTCGCGATCTCGACAGGCTCGTTGCGGACGAGCGGCACGGGCGGGCTCTGCATCTCCGTCATCGCGCGAGAGACTAACTACGCTGCCCGCGTGATGCACGCCAGAATCGCGATCGTCGGCGGCGGGATCGGCGGCTTGACCGCGGCGATCGCCCTGACGCGCAAGGGCGCCGAGGTGGAGGTACTGGAGCAGGCCGAGGCCCTGCCCGCCCTCGGGGCGTCGTTTCAGATCGGCCCGAACGCCATGCGCCTGCTCGGCGAGCTCGGACTCCTGCCCGCGCTCCGCGAGGTGGGAGTACTCACGCCTGCGGTCGAGCTTCGGCGGTGGGACAACGACACCGTGCTGCTCCGCACGGAGCTCGGCCCCGCGATGGAGGCGCATTTCGGAGCGCCCCAGCTCGACTTCTTTCGCCCCGACCTCTACCGCGTTCTCGCCGACCGGGTACCGATGCGTCTTGGGACACGCGTCGTCCGCGTCGACCAGGACGAAGACGGGGTCGAGCTACTGATGGATGACGGCAGTGTGCGCCGGGCCGACGCCGCGATCGCCGCGGACGGGATCAACTCGCCCCTGCGCGCGCAGCTCACCGGCGTGGACGACCCCATCTTCTCGGGCACCGTCGTCTACCGGGGAATCGTGGCGACCGAGGAAGTCGCCGACCTCGACCTCTCCTGGGCGAACGTGTACTGGCTCGGTCCCGGCCGTCACGGCGTCTCCTACTGGCTCTCAGCCCGCCGGCTTCTCGCGGCGACGGTGGCCGTTCAGGAGGCCGAGTGGTCGCAGGAGTCCTGGACACTCGAGGTGCCGGCCGAGGAGGCCGCGGCGCACCTCGACGGTTGGAGTCCGCAGCTGATCGAGCGCCTGCGGCGCTGCCGGACCGTCCTTCGCGGCGCCGTGTACGTGCGGCCGCCGATCGACCGGTGGGCGTTCGGCAGGGTGGCGCTCCTCGGAGACTCGGCCCACGCGATGGCGCCGTTCCAGGCCCAGGGCGCCGCGCAGGCGGTCGAGGACGCATTCGTGCTCGCCGAGTGTGTCGCCGAGCAGCCGGACGACCTGCCTGCCGCGCTCCTGCGCTACGAGCGCGTCCGGACGGCGCGGGCAGAAGCCCTGCAGGGCTCCTCGCAGGCGGCCGCGAACGTCTTCTACCTTCCTGACGGCGAGGAGCAGCGCGCGCGTGACGACGGATATGCGCGCCTGCACGAGACCCAGCCGTGGGGTCACCGCCAACGGCTCTGGGAGCACGACGTGCGCGACGACCTGCGGGGGGTGCCCGCGCGATGACGCAGGTCGACGCGGATCTAGACGACGCTCGCTCGAGGTCTCGCTAGGGGCCCGAGCCCCAGAGCCCGGGGCGCGCCGTATCGAGGCTCATGCTGATGGCCTTGGCGGCGCTGTACTCGAGCAGGGTTTCGGCGCACATCTCGCGGCCGAAGCCGCTGCGCTTGACGCCGCCGAGGGGCTGTCCCGAGGGGACTGCGAACCACGTGTTCACCCAGACCGTCCCCGCGTCGAGCGCGTCGGCGATCCGGTGACCGCGGGCGAGGTCCGAGGTCCACACTCCCGCGGCCAGCCCGTACTCGGTGTCGTTGGCCCGCTCGAGAACGTCCGCCTCGTCATTCCACGTCTCGACCACGAGGACGGGACCGAAGATCTCGTCGCGCGACGCCGAGGTGCGCGCGCCCTCGTCGGAGAGGATCGTCGGCTGGAGGTAGAAGCCACCCGCTAGCTCGCCGCCGAGCTCCGCCTGCTCGCCGCCGAGGAGCACCTTCGCGCCCTCGGAGACGGCGGCCTCGATCCGGGCCAGCACCCGGTCGCGGTGGGCGGAGGTGACGAGTGGGCCGATCTCGGTGGCCGGATCGAGCGCGTCGCCGATCCGGATCCCGCGCGCGACCTCGAGCAGGCGGGCGAGGAACTCCCCTCGGATCGACTCGTGCAGGAAGAGACGTGAGGCGGCGACGCACACCTCGCCGTTTTGGAAGTAGATGCCGGTGAGCACGTCGTGCACCGCCGCCTCGAGATCCGCGTCGGCGCAGATGACGAATGCGCTCTTGCCACCGAGCTCCATGATCGTCGGCGTCACGTTCTCCGCGGCGGCCCGGAGAATGTGTCGGGCGGTCTGGATCCCGCCGGTGAACGTGATCTTCGCGATATCGGGATGGGCGACGAGCGCGGCCCCGACGCTCGGGCCGAAGCCGGTCACGACGTTCACGACACCCGGCGGGACGAGGTCGGCCGTGTTACGAACGAACTCGACCACGCTCGGCGCCGCGAACTCCGAGGGCTTGAGCACGACCGTGTTCCCGGTCGCCAGGGCCGGTGCGAGCTTGAGGGCCGTCGAGATCAGGGGGGAGTTCCACGGGATCAGGGCCGCGATCGGGCCCAGAGGCTCCCGTACCGTGTAGAGGTGCGCCCCGGCGCCGGCATCGATGTTCTCGCCTCCGTGGTCGCGGACGAGGCCCGCGTAGTAGCGGAAGATGTCGACCGTCGACCGGGACGTCCGCCATCACGGCCTCCCGGATCGGCCGCCCGTTCTCGATCGCGAGCATGGCCGGCCAGTGGGGAGCCTCCGCCACCCTGTCCCCGAGCCGCCAGAGCAGCTCCTGCCGTTCGGCGAGGCTGCTTCGCCGCCAGCCTCGGAACGCCGACTTCGCAGCACGCACGGCCTCGTCGACGTTGGCGTCGGAGGCCTGCGCGACGCGGGCCCACTCGTTCCCCGTGCTCGGGTCGACAACCGCGAACCGGTCGTCGGGCGCGACCTCGGTGCCGCCGATCATCAGCTCGTAGTTGCCGGGCAGCGCGAGGTCGCTGCGAGGGACCGCCTGTGCGGGGCTAGCCACGGTGCTCGCAGTGCTCGGCGTGCTCGGGCGGCGCGACGTCGAGCGCCGGGTTCTCGTCGAAGAACCCGAAGGGCTTGAGCTTGAAGCCGATGTGATGGACGGGCATCACGGGCCAGTCCTCCGGTCGCGGGAGGTGATGGAGCCCGAACGTGTACCAGACGACGATGTCCTCGTCCTCGATCGAGCGCTGTTGCTCAACCCAGCCGGGCAGGCCGTCGCCGCCCGGGTGCTGGTTCGGGTACTCGCCTGCCGCGTACCGCTCGTCGGGCGCGTAGCGCGTCACCCAGACGTGCTTGTAGGCGAAGCCCGCCCTGCGCGCGAAGCTCGAGTCCGGCTGGGCGAAGGGCAGGACGTTCTCTCCGGGAAGCAGCATGTACCCGACCGGCTCCCCGACAGCGTTCAGTGAGCTCGGGTTCACGACGAGCCAGTGGCGGCCCGAGAGGGAGTCGACGACGTCGGCCGCTTTCGCCTCGTTGGCCAGCAGCGTCTTGACCGCGTAGAAGCCGTTGCCGAACCGGTTGTCGGGCCCGGGCGGCGCCGATTCGGTGTGCACCTCGTAGACGGAGTTGCGCTCGCCGTCCAGGTCGAAGTCGAGCCGGACGTTGAAGAAATGCTGGTGGATCATCCCGTTCACGCCCTCGGCGACCAGCTGCCCGTACCTCGGCGTCTCCCCCGGGGCGACGGCGGCGGTGGCGATGATCCCGGTGGCCTTGACCTCGGCCTCGATCGTCCCGTCCTGATACAGGTACCAGTAGAAGCCGTAGTCGTAGTTCCCGATCGTCGAGATCGAGGAGACGACCAGCCGGCGGGACCGCCGCAGCTCGGTCTCGCCGGTGCGGAAGTCCCAGTGCTTCCAGAGCAGGCCGAAGTCCTCCTCGTGAATGCAGATCGCGTTCCGGATGACGACCGGCTCGCCGCTGCCGTTCGCGACCGTCGCGTCGAGATACCGGATCTCGCCGAGGCAGTCGCAACCGAGGACGAGTGAGTTCGCCAGGGTGCCGACGAGGTTCTCGCCGATGTCGAACGGGGAATGGAGGTACCGCGTCGGGCTCGGGTAGCCGTAGGGGACGGCCATCTCGCAGAACGATGCGCGGTGGAGGATCGAACGTGACCGCCCGCGGTCGTCGTACCGGAGCTGGTGCAGGACGAGGCCCTCGCGCCCCGTGAAGCCGATGCGGAACGACCAGCGGTCCCACTCGACGAGGTTGCCGGTGACGGCGAAGCTCACGCCCTCGGGCTGGGTGATCTCGAGCGGTTTCAGCGGGGGCCGGAGCGCGACGTGCTCGGCGCGGAACTCGCCGACCCCGGGCGGGAGCGGCACGGCGCCGTGGTCCTCGACCTCGAGCACCTCGCCCCGGTGGAGGTCGACCAGTCCGACGACGCCCTCGATCGGGCGCGCATACGGGTTTCCGTCTGCGTAGGGCCGAACCCACGCGAGCGCACGGCAGAGGCGCCGGCCGGGATACGCGTGGTCGCCCCAGGCTCCGGCGGGGATCGGGTCGACGCAGACGAGCGAGTGGTCGTCGATCCCTCGCCGCGCCAGCGCGGCCAGGAAGTCGGGATGCGCCAGCATCAGCCGCTCGATCTCGACGTACTCCTCGGGCACCATCGCCGGCTGCACGCCGTCGAGCACCCGGAGCTCCTGGACGGTGCCGGCGGCCAGGTCGACCACGGCTTCGAAGGCGCGCTCCTCGGCCGGCTCGAGCGCGACGATCTCGGCCCTGCGTCCCGGGTCCTCGGCGGGCCACGTTTCGAGCTCCCGCTTGCCCGGCTCGAGCAGTGTCACGGTCACGAAGCGGATCGGGCTCGGCCGGCGGGCGCCGAAGATCTCGACGGCGCGCCGTACCTCGTCGGGCGTCAGCGGATCGAGCGGGTGGACCTGCGTGCCGACGGTTGCCGTCACCATTCGATCCTTACGTCAGCCCCAGAACGCCGGGCGGACTCGGGAGAGCCCGATGTTGATCGTCTTCGGTGAGCTGTACTCGTGCAGCGTCTCGGCGCAGAGCTCGCGGCCGAAGCCGCTGGCCTTGACGCCGCCCATCGGCGAGCCCGGGGGCGTGTCGAACCACTTGTTCACCCAGACGACGCCGGCGTCGAGCCGCCGGGCGAGCCGGTGGGCGCGGGCGAGGTCGGTCGTCCAGACGCCGGCCCCGAGCCCGTAATCCGTCGCGTTCGCACGCGCGATCGCGTCGTCTTCGTCCCGCCAGCGCTCGACGACGGCGACGGGGCCGAAGACCTCTTCGCGCGTGATCGCCCCGCGGCTCTCGGGGTCGGCGAAGATCGTCGGCGCGACGAAATTGCCGCGCGCAAGGTCGCCGGGAAGCTCCAGGCGCTCACCCCCGAGCCGGAGCTCGACGCCCTCCGCCTTGGCCTTCTCGATGTGGTCGACCACACGGTCGCGGTGCGCGGCGGTGACGAGCGGGCCGACCTGAGTCGCCGGATCGAGCGCATGACCGACGACGATCGCCTCGGCCGCCTCCGCGAACCTCGTCAGGAACGCGTCGTAGACGTCCTCGTGGACGAGGAGGCGCGACGAGGCGAAGCAGACCTCGCCGTTGGCGAGAAAGATCCCGAGCAGCGCGTCCTGGACGGCGGCCTCGAGGTCTGCGTCCGCGCAGACGAGCATCGGGCTCTTACCACCGAGCTCCATCAGCGACGGGGTGAGCGTCTTCGCGGCGGCGGCCATGATCCGCTGGGCCGCGACGCCGCCTCCGGTGAAGCTGATCTTCGCGACGCCGGGATGGGAGACGAGCGCCGCGCCGACGTCGGGGCCGAAGCCGGTGACGACGTTCACGACTCCCGGCGGGAGGATGTCGCCGAGGAGCGTTGCGACCTCGACCACGCTCGGCGAGGCGAACTCGGAGGGCTTGAGCACGAGCGTGTTCCCGGCCGCAAGCGCGGGGGCGATCTTCTGGGCGCTCGTGATCAGCGGCGAGTTCCACGGGATGATCGCGGCAATCACGCCGAGCGGCTCTCGTGTCGTGAAGACGTGCGAATCGTTGTCCTCGGTCGGGATCGTGATCCCGCCTGCGTCGCGAACGATGCCGGCGAAGTAGCGGAAGATCGCAGTCGCGGCCGTGATGTCGGCGATCGCGACCTCGCGCCGCGGCCGTCCGTTCTCGGTCGGCAGCAGCCGCCCCCACTTCTCCGCGTTCTCCTCGATCGCGTCGGCGCAGCGGAGCAGCAGCTGTTGACGGAGCGCCGGGCCGGTTCTGCGCCAGCTCTCGAAGGCCCGCGCGGCCGCGCCGACTGCGGCGGCGACGTCTTCGGCACCTGCCTGCGCGAGCCGCGCCCACTCGGTACCGGTGCTTGGGTCGATCGCGGCGAAGCTCTCGCCGGTCGAGACCTCCTCGCCGTCGATCACGAGCGGGTAGGGGCGGCGGCCCTCGTACAGGCTGAGCATGGGGCTTTCGGTCGCAACTGCCATGCAGGTCAGACGTTACCCGCGTCCGGCCAGGCCGGCCGCCAGAGCCTCGAGATCCTCGTCGCTCGTCCAGAAACCGATCGACGCCCGCACCCAGGGGAGGTTCGGGAGGTTCCGGACGATGACCCCCTGCTCGGCGAGCCGGCGCGACTCGGCGGCCGCGTCGGCGCTCTCCCACGTCAGCAGCGTGGCCTGTCCCTCGGCGGTTACGAGCTCGACGCGATCGGCGATCAGCGCTCTCGCCCGTTCTGTCTGGGTCAGGGCGCGGTCGTAGCGCTCGGGGCCCGCCTCGTCGAGAAAGGCGAGAGAGGCGAGTGAGCCCTCGAGGGTGCCGCGATCGAGCCAGCCGCAGTCGAAGCGTGCGGCGCCGGTCTTGGGCGTGAAGCTTCCGTCGGTCTCGTAGCCGTCCTGGGCGTAGTACGAAGGCGCCGTGACCCCGAGCCGGTCGATCCACTCGGGGGCGACGTAGAGGCCGCCGGTGCCGCCGGGGCCGAGGAGCCACTTCTGGCCCGAGAAGGCATAGAAGGCCGCCCTCGTGTCGGCCACCCCAACGGGAATCGCTCCGACCGATTGGGCGCCGTCGAGGAGGACCGGCACCCCGAGCCCGGCGAGCTCCGCCGACGGGAGGACATTCCCGGTCGTCCAGGCGACATGGGAGATCGCGATCAGCCTCGTCGCCGGGCCCACCTCGGCGCCGATCGCCTCGAGCGCCCGGTCGGGAGGATGCCCGCGCAGCCGCGCGACGCGAACGCGCGCGCCTGTGGCCGCGAGGGCGCCGAGCAGGCCGAAATGCTCGACGTCGGTGGTCACGACCTCGTCGCCGGGACCGAGCCCGAGCCCGGCGAAGACGGTCGCGCAGCCTTCGGTGGTCGAGCGCGCGAGCGCGAGGGTCGCCGGCGGGACGCCGCAGAGGGCGGAGAGGGCGGCGCGGAGGCGCTCGCGCAGGTCGAGGATCTCGGTCGGGTACCAGGCACCGGTTCGGCCGCGGTCGTAGTCGAGGCGGTCGCCTTCCGCCATCGCCTCCAGGGCTCGACGCGGAAGGGGGCCGAAGGTGCCGGTGTTGAGATAGGAGAGGCTGCCGAGGACGCCGAGCTCCTCGCGGGCGGCCTCGAGGTTCACTCGAAACCGGGGGCAGCGGCCACGAGAACGCCCTCCTCGCACTCGGCGTTCACGTACCCCGAGCGGAACGGCCGTGCTTCTCCGGTCTGCTCGTCGTAGGTGTGGCGCAGGACGCAGCCTGTGTCGCTCGCGAGGAGGTGGATCGAGACGGACGTCACGTCCGAGGTCGTGCGGACCCGGTGCACGTCGTCGCGCGGCGGCAGGAGGCGGTAGTAGTTCCCGGGCTCGAGCGGCCGGCGGCGCAGCAGCTCGAGACGCCCGTCGCCTGGCCGGTAGAACTCTTCGTCCTGGTTGCCCCGGTAGAGGCCGATCAGCCCCCAGGCGAGGTGATCATGGACGGGCGTCATCGAACCCGGCGGCACGACGAGGCTGAAGAGGCAGAGCGAGCGGTCGGCAGCCCGGAAGAGGAGCCACTGGCCGATCCCACCGCCCATGCCGCTCACCGGCGCGTCCTGCTGGTACCGATCCGGAAGCCAATCCCGGTCGGCCATCAGGTCGACGAACAGCGGCTCGATCGCCTCGCAGGCCGACGCTCGGTCGTCTGCTCCGCCGATCAGCGTTCGTACCTCGGAGACGAAGTCGCGGAGGAACGGCGTTTCGAGCACGTACTCGTCGTGGTCGAGAGCCGGAAGTGAGTGGTCGTGGAAGTCGCACATCGTGGGCCCAGGGCGGTCAGAGAGCGACGTCGACCCCGACGCCGCTCGACCGCGCCCGATCGTAGACCATCCGTGCCGCCGCCACGTCCTGCACGGCGATGCCGCACGACTGGTAGATCGTGACCTCGTCGACCGACTGTCGCCCGGGTCGGGAACCGGCCAGCACTTCGCCGAGCTCGTCTGAGACATGCTCGGAACCGAATAGCCCTTCGCTGATCGGGATCAGGCAGTCGCCGCACTCCGCGAGGGCGGCCTCGCGTGAGTCGACGACGACGCGGGCGTCTCGCATCACCTCGCCGTCGATCTCGCGGATCGAGGGCGCATGGGAGCCGACTGCGTTCACGTGTGCGCCGGGAGCCAGGAGGCCCGCCGTCACGACGGGCTCTCGCGCCGAGCTGACGGTGCAGACGACGTCGGCGCCGGCGAGCGCCTCGGCCGGGATCTCGGCCGCGACGATCGTGAGGCCCGGGTACCGGGCGCCCTGCTCGGCGACGAAGCGCTCTGCGGAGGCGCGGCTACGCGCTGCGACGGCGACGTGCTCGAGAGGGAGCACGTGCGCCATCGCCTCGAGGTGCCCGGCCGCCTGGACGCCGGCACCGATCAGGGCGAGCCGCTTCGAGCCCGGACGGGCGAGTTCCTGCGTGGCGACGGCGGATGCCGCTGCCGTCCTCACGTTCGTCAGATGGATCCCGTCCATCACCGCGAGGAGCCCGCCGGTGGCGGCGTCGTAGAGCAGCATCGTCGCGAGGATCGCCGGTAGCCCACGCCCGGGATTTGCGCCGAAGCTGGTGATGCTCTTCATCCCGAGGGAAGGGCCGTCGTCGAGCCACGCAGGCATCGCGCGAAGGAGGCCCCGGTCATGGAACCTCGCCGTGAGGCGGAGGGGCATCACGGAGCGCCCGGCCGAGAATTCGACGTGCACCCGCCTCATCGTCTCGATGCACTCGTCCATCCGTAGGAGCCGCTCGACGTCGGCGCGGGCGAGCACGAGCGGCATCCGAGGAGCCTATGCCACCGGAGAGCCTAGACTCGCCCGGAGAATGGGTGAGCTCGTCGAGCGTGCGCGGGTCTTCGTCGAGGACTGGGCCAAGGTCGAAGCGGGCGAGCGGGTGCTCGTGCTCGCCGACGACCAGACCGACCGGGACGTCGCGCGGGCCGTGCTCGACGCCGCACGGGCGACGGGCGCCGATGTGACCTACGTCGAGATGCCGCGGCCCGATTCCGCCTGGGCCGAGCCGAGTGAGGTGGTCCTCGGGGCGATGAAGCGGGCGCAGAAGTGCCTGAGCCTCGCGCTCGTCTACCACGACCGGCGCACCACGATTGCGCGGCGCGAGCACGGGATGGCGATGTTCTTCCTGCTGCCGCCCGTGCCCGGGACGCTCTTCGGGCCCGCGTCGCACTACCCGATCGAGCTCTGCGCGGAGATCGGGCGGCAGTGCGCACTTCGCCTCCGGGCGGCCCGTGAGATCCGGATCACGTCTCGCCGGGGGACCGACGTCCGCGCGCTGCTCGATCCGCGCAACTGCACCGCCGACCCCGGGGGCTGGCTCGACGCCTGGGACCCGGGGCGGGTGATCGGCCGCACTCCGGGCGAGGGGTCGAACACCTTCCCGCCCGGCGTCGTCCTCGCCTATCCCGATCCGGGCTCGGTCGAAGGCGTCGCCGTGCTCGAGCATCAGGTCGGCGTCGGCCCGGTGCGCACGCACCTGGCGGTCCGGTACGAGAACGGCCGGGGCGTCGCGGCGCAGGGCGAGGGCGCCGAGAAGCTGGCCGCGATCGTCGACGGCGTCGAGTACGCGACCGATGTCGCCGAGCTCGCCTGGGGGACGAACCCGCACCAGACCCTGACGCTCGAGACCGAGCGCAACCCGATCGACGCCGAGCGCCACGCCGGGACGGTTCACATCGGCATGGGCCCGTCACCCATCTTCGGGAGCCGCACCACGAGCCGTCTTCACCTCGACTCGCTGATCGTGAAGCCCTCGATCTTCCTCGACGGTGAGGCGATCATGGTCGACGGACATCTGACCGTCCTCGACCTGTCCAAAGTGCGCGAGGTGGCAGCGCGATTCGGCGACCCTGACGAGCTCCTGCACGAGCGGTTCCCGCTCACACCGGACTGGATGGCGGATGTCTCCGAGTCGGGCCCGGTCGAGCTCGGCGGCGACTGGGTGACGCTCGCGCCGCCGTCGGACGTGCGGCCGGCGGTGGAGCGGTCGGACCGCCGCTCGGAGCGGCAGCTCGAGCTCCTCCGGGAGCTCGTAGTGGGAATCGAGGCGAGCGAGGAGGGGCGGTACGTCCTCGGGCTCTACCGCTTCAACGTCGAGCTGGCGACGCCCGTGGGGGAGGCCTGTCACGTCGCGATCGACCACGGGCGGACCGAGGTTGCCTCGGGCCCTGCTCCGGGCGACCGGATGATGACGGTGAGGGTCGAATGCGACCCCGAGACGCTCGAGGATCTCGTCGGGGGGCGGATCGGGCCGGTCGACGCGCAGGTGGCTGGCCGGCTGTGGGTCTCCGGGTCGCTCGGCACCCGTGTGCTCACGAGCTGTACGTTCCGGTTGCTTCGCATCGGAGGAGGTCGTCCATGAAAAGGCTGTACGTCATCCCGCTCGGCATCGTCGAGGTCGACGTGTCGAAGTTCATGGCGTGGGAGCCGGAGCGCGGCGAGCGCTACGCCGGCCCGGTCGCCGCCTTCCTGATCCAGACCGACGACGGGAAGAACGTCCTCGTCGACACCGGCCTCTCACCTGACCACATCGAGGACCCGGAGTGCAGGATCCCGCAGCCGGACGTCGTCGTGGCGATGACCCCGGAGGACGACATCCGCCACCAGCTCGGGCTGATCGGTGTCAAGCCGGAGGACGTCGACATCGTCGTGATCACGCATTTCGATTTCGACCACGCGGGCGGGAACCGCTTCTTCCCGGGCGCCGAGTTCGTCGTCCAACGGGAGCAGTACGAGTACGCGAAGGCGACGCCGCAGCGCTGCTTCGGGCAGGACTGGAACGTGCCTGAGCTCCACTACCGGCTGCTCGAGGGCGACCACGAGCTGCTGCCGGGAATCACGCTCGTCACGACGCCCGGCCACGCGCCGGGCCATCAGTCGGTGATCGTGCGCGGGCTCCCGAAAACCGGCACGGTCATCCTCTCCTCGGACGCCGCTCACTCTCATATCGAGTTCGAGGAGGAGCGCCGTGACCCGACCCAGGACTCCGAGACGGCCGACACGATGATCGCCAGCATCCGGAAGCTGAAGCGGGTCCGGGACGCGGAGGGCGCGACGCTACTGCTCAACCATGATGCCGACCACTGGTCGACGGACTACCGGCTGCTGCCCGAGTACTACGACTGAGCAACAGCCGGTCGGCGAGCGCGCCGAAGCCGAGCCCCAGGGTCGCCCACATGCACGCCTGCGTCCCGAGTGAGCTGAGCCGGAAGTGCCAGAGGGTGTCGGCCGGGAAGCCCTTCGGCACCTCGTGCACGCCCGGAAGGACGAGAGCGGCGGCGACGACGAGCACGAGGTAGACGGCGAGGGCGGCGAGCGGGCGGCCGAGCGCACGGCCGACGCGGTAGGCGATGATCGCGGCCAGGATGCTGACCGCGATCATCGCGAGGTAGAGCGCCGTCCGCCGTCCGATCGTGTCGGGGTCGCCCACTCCGGGCGGGTTCGCCGGGTACTTGAGGAACGGGACGGCGAAGACGATCGTGTAGCCGGCGAAGGCGAGAAGGCCGGCCGTCGCGCTCGGCCGGAGGCGGGAGACCCGACCCTGCACGGCGGCGAACACGAGCGCGAAGAGGCCGCCGAGCGCGAGCCCGTACACGCAGGTCGCCGTGAGCAGGCCGACGGTACGCTGGATTCCCCGGCTCACGAGAACCGGCTCGGCCGCCATCGCGGTCGAGTGCGAGTCCTCGAAGGCGATCGCCTGGCCGATCGAGGTCTCACCGATCGTGTGGGCGAACACGAACGCGATCAGTCCGCCCGCGAGCCCGACGAGGAGGCCGCGGCCGAGGAGGCGCCCCATCATCTGCGCAACTAGTGGCAGGGGAAGGCCAGCAGGTGGCGGCCGTCGTGCAGGAACTCATGGAGGTAGCGGCTCGAGACGATCGACGTCGCGCCCTCCTCGAGGCCGACCAGGTACAGCAGGACGAAGAGCAGGGCCGCCACGAAGACGGCCCAGCGGACCACATCACGAAGCGGGACGACCGGGATCTCGATCGACGGGACCTCGTGACGGGCGATGCCTGCCTTCACGAGCGCGATCCTACTCGCGTAGGGTGCGCCGTGTGTCCGGCAACGGCCTAGGGCTCTTCCTTACGGGGCTCCCGCCCGCGCTGACGATCGACTTCGCAGGACGGGCCGAGGCTGCCGGCTGGGAGACGGCATGGTTCCCCGAGATCACGTTTGGCGACTCGTTCGGTCCCGCTACGGCTGCGGCTCTGCAGACGGAGCGCATCGGCATCGCGACGGGCGTCGTCGGCGTGTGGTCGCGCTCGGCGGTGACGATGGCGCTGCAGGCCGCAACCCTGCACCAGCTCTCGGGCGGGCGCCTCATCCTCGGCCTCGGCGTTCAGGCCCGCGGCTACGTGCGTGCCTGGCACGGGCAGGAGTACACGAAGCCCGTCACGGCGATGAGGGACTACGTCACGATCCTGCGGCGGATCTTCGCGGGAGAGCTGACGAGCTATGAGGGCGAGGTGTTCTCCGTCCAGAACTTCCATCTGGACATGGAGCTTCCCGAGGCGCCGCTGAAGATCTACATCGCCGCGAACGGACCCCGCATGGCGGAGCTGGCCGGCGAGATCGCCGACGGGACTGTCGGCTGGTTCCACTCGCTCGAGTACGTCCGCGACGTGACGATGCCGGCGATCCGGCGGGGCGCGGATCGCGCGGGGCGCTCGCTCGACGACTTCGACGTGACGGTCGGGTTTCCGGCGGTCGTGACGCGCGACGACAGCGGCATCGAGAAGTCGAAGGGGCTCGTGATGATGTTCGCGACCGCGCTCGACTCGGCGCCGTCGTACCTCGACAGTGTCAAGGCTGCAGGCTTCGGCCCGGAGGCCGAGGCGATCGGCGAGCGCGTGCGTCAGGGCGATCTTCGCGGGGCGGTCGCGCTCGTGCCGGATGAGATGGCCGCGGCCATGGTGATGGCCGGGAGCGTCGATCGCATCCGCGCGAAGATCGAGGCCTACCGTGAGGCCGGTCTCACGGGGATCCATCTCCTGCCCTCGCCCCCCGGCGGCTACTACCCGCTGTACGAGGGGCACTTCCCGGTGGAGTCGCTCTCCCAGCTGCCGGAGTTCGACTTCCCGGCTTTCATGGGCAGCTTCTCAGACGCGGTCGAGCTGCTCGCCTAGCGACGCGGCGGCGCACACGTTGCACTCCCCCGCGTCGGGCAGCTGCGGCGACGGCGTGCCGGCAACCCACGTGTCGACGAGCGCCGGGACGACTCCCGCGAGGCCGCTGCGGGCCCGGTGGGCAGGTGCCGCCTCCAGCACAACCGCGAGCGCCGAGCGCGCCGCCTCGATCACGGGCACATCGTCGAAGCGCTCCTCGATCAGCGGCGCGGTCTTCGCCATGCACGTGCACCCGAGGAGGATCGCCTCGGCCCCGTCTTCCTCGACGGATCGACGGCACTCTTCGACGAGGCGCTCGAGCACCGGCTCTTCCCGGCGGTCCATGCGCGCGATCACGCTCTCGTCCTCGCCGAGCCGGGCAAGCTCGTGGTCGCCCGACGCGTACCTGATCCCGGTGCAGTTCTCGCCCCCCGGGACGGAGCGGGCCCGCTCGGTATAGAGGAACTCGAGCGCCGGCGGCCAGATCGTGACGATCCCGAACCGGCGCCCGCCGGCGGAGGCCTCGGTGATGCCGACCTCGCCCGCGCCGACGACGGGGATGTCCACGGCGGCCCGGATCGCCTCGATTCCCCAGTCGCAGGTCGAGTCGATCAGGATCGCGTCGACGCCGTCGGCGGCCGCGCGCTCCGCGGCGTCGACGTGCGCCAGGTCGACCAGCAGCCGGTCGTATGGCGTGTGCGGGAAGGCCCCGATCCGCGGGGGATAGACGACCAGCTCGACGCCGGCGGGTGCGTGCGGGACGAGGTGACTGGTGTCCAGCAACCCGAGCACGGCGATGCGCATGGCCGAACGGTACTGCACCCCGCGCGGCGCTGCTCGAAGACATTCGCCCTGACGGGCGTTCGGTTCGGTTCTGGGGACAGTCCCCATTCATGGCTCGGAGCGATCACCGGGGGACAGGCCCCGGACCTGCCCCTCGTGGATGTGCCTCTTGTCGCAGCGCCGTAGCCGTGTCAGACGACCGCGAGCTCACGCGGCGAGTGGTTCATCCTCTCGACGCCCGTGTCGGTGATCAGGTAGGTGTCGCCGATCAGGAGGCAGCCGCCGTCGGGGTGCATGACGACCGGGTGGATCTCGAACACCTGCCCCGGCTCGGCCTCGAACGCCGTCTCGCGGGTGAGCCAGGTGACGTGCTCGCCGAGGGTGCAGCCGAGGTCGTGACCCGTGTCGGTGGCCATCACCCCGAAGCCTGCTCGCTCGATCATGCTCTCCATCTTCCCGAGCGGCCCGCCGATCGGCACCCCCGGTGCGAGGTCGGCGAGCGCGTCGTCCATCGCGGCCATCGTCACCCGGTGCATCTCGGCCAGGATCGGTGAGGGCTCGCCGATCGAGACGACGCGGACGAGCTGCGTCCAGTAGCCCTCGACCTGCGGCGAGATCTCCAGCAGAGCCGCGCGCCCCCGCTCGAGCGGGCGGGCCGATGCCGACCACGGGAGCTCGGCGAGCGACGAGGTCGCGTAGACGTTGAACAGCCGGTCGGCACCGTTCGAGCGGCAGTAGTACTCGAGCTCGGCGTCGATCTCGAACTCGGTCATCCCCTCGTGGAGCTTCGGGAGCAAATGCTCGTAGCTCCCGTCGGCGATCTCACACGAGCGGCGGCACACCTCGATTTCCTCGGTGCTCTTGACCCGGCGGAGGCGGGCGAGCTCAGGGCTCGCGTCGACCAGCCGAAGCCCTGGGAGGCGCTCGCGCCAGGTGATGTACCACGAGGCAGGAAGCAGCGTGAGCTCCTCGCTCCCGACCACGCCGTCGCGAAGCCCGCGCTCCGCGAGCTCCTCGGCGGCGGCCTCACCGCAGTCGAGCGTGTAACGCGAGTCGCCGACGAAGGAGAGCTTCTTCGCCGCCTGCTCGTGCACGCGGTGCTCCACCCAGAGGACAGGCTCGCCCTCGAGCGGGAGCAGAAGCAGCGTGTGCCCCTTGACCGGCCGGAAGTCGGCGAGATAGCGGAAGTTCCCACCGCAGAGACCGTCCTCGCCGGAGACGAGGAGCGCGGCCCAGCCCTGCTCCGTCATGAGCTCTCGGGCGCGCTCCCAGCGGCGGTCTCGCTCCTCGGTCGAGAAACCCATCGCGGTCGTGATCATAATCGGGTCTATGGAAGCCGCCGTTGCCGACTATCTCGAGCGCGCTCGCGACCGCCACCTCGGTGAGCTCAGCGAGCTCCTCCGCATCCCGAGCGTCAGTACCGCGTCGGAGCATGCGGCCGACCTCGCGGCCGCTGCGCGGTGGCTGCTCGGCCACCTGGAGGGGATCGGCCTCGAGGGCGTCCGCCTGGTCGAGACGGGCGGCAACCCGATCGTCTACGGCGAATGGCTCCATGCGCCGGGGGCGCCGACGGTGCTCGTCTACGGCCACTACGACGTCCAGCCCTCCGCTCCCGACGAGCTCTGGGATTCGCCGCCGTTCGAGCCGGAGATCCGCGACGGGCGCCTCTACGCGCGCGGCGTGACCGACAACAAAGGACAGATCTTCGCCGCGCTCGCCGCGCTCGAGGCGCTGCTCGCCGTCGACGGCTCGCTCCCGTGCAACGTGCGCGTGTTGATCGAGGGCGAGGAGGAGTTGAGCGCCGAGAACCTCACCGCGTTCCTCACCGCCAACAAGGGCTCCGAGCTGCTCGCCGCCGACCTCGCCCTGATCACCGACTGCGGCATGTTCGACGAGCGCACCCCCGGGGTCACGACCGCACTGCGCGGGATGGCGGCGATGCAGTTCACGCTGCGGACTGCCGCCTCCGACGTCCACTCCGGCGTCTACGGCGGCGTGACGCCGAACGCCGTCCTGGCGCTCGCCCAGCTCCTCGCGACCCTCCGAGACCCGGGAACGGGACGGATCCTCGTCGAAGGCTTCTACGACGACGTGCTCCCGATCCCGGAGGCCGAGCGCCGGGCGTGGACGAGCCTGCCCCACGACGAGCAGGAGCTGGCCCGGTCGCTCGGGCTCTCGGAGCTCACGGGGGAGGCCGGCTACACCGCGCTCGAGCGGATGTGGGGTCGTCCCACGCTCGACGTGACCGGCGCCTGGGGCGGGCACACGGGCGAAGGCCTGAAGACGATCATCCCGGCCGAGGCGCACGCCACGATCTCCTGTCGGCTCGTGCCCGACCAGGACGCGAACCGCGTGCTCGACCTCGTCGAGCGCCACCTCGCAGCGCACACCTCGGCAGGCGCGGAGCTGACGGTCGACTGGCTGCTTCCGGGCTGCTGGCCGATCGTCGTGCCCGTGGAGCATCCGTCGATCGCCGCGGCCCTCGCGGCGGTGGAGGAGGGGTTCGGGCTCGAGCCCGCCGTGTACCGGGCCGGCTACTCGGTCCCGATCGTCGAGCTCCTCTCCCGGATCGTCGGGCTCGACTCGGTCCTGCTTGGCTTCACGCTCCCGGACGAGAACATGCACGCACCGAACGAGTTCATCCGCCTCGACGTGTTCGCCGCCGGCGTTCGCACGTACGCGGCCTTCCTCGGGAACCTGGCGCGTGGCGAGTAGCAGCGCCCTCGCACCGACCGGCGGCTGGCGGCTCGACCTGCTCGAGTTCGGGCAGGCGGAGCACCCGGGCGACTGGGTCGGGCCGGGGTTCCCCGAGATGATGTGGACCCCGATGAACGGGCTCCTCCTGCGCAGGGCAGGCCAGACGATCCTGGTCGACGCGGGCCCCGGCGTGCTGACCCACCTCTGGGCCTTCGAGGGCATCCACTCGGACGCCCCGGCCGCGCTCGTGTCGGCGGGCGCTTCGCCGGACGATGTCGACCTCGTCATCCTCACGCACCTCGACGACGACCACATCGGCGGCGTTCTCGATCGCGACGGCCTCGCGTTCCCGCACGCGCGGATCGCGGCTCCCGCGGCGGGCGTGGCCGCCGTCGAGGCGGGCGAGGGGCTCCCGGTCGGGGTCGAGGAGCGCAAGGAGTGGCTTGCGACTGTGCGCGGCCACGGCGTGCTCGATCTCTTCGAGCCGGGCGAGCTCGTAGTGGGAGTCGTCGCCCGCGACGCCCCCGGCCACCGCGCCGGCCATTGCTGCGTCGAAGTGAGCGGCGTCGAACCACTCGTCCACATCGCCGACACCCTGCATCACCACGCCCACATCGAGCACCCCGAGTGGGACGGGCCGGCAGACGACGACCGTGCGCTTGCGCTCGAGACCCGCCGCGCCTGGCTCAACGAGCTCAGGGCCTCCGGCCGTCGCGCCGTCGCCTCGCATCTCACGGGAGAGTTCACCCTGTGAGCTTCCTGACCACGCCCGAGGGAGTCCGGCTGCGCTACACGGACCGCGGGGAGGGCGAGCACACAGTCGTGCTCGTCCATGGCTGGAAAGGCTCGCACCGGATGTGGGACCCGGCGGTCTACCGGCTGATGCGCGAGTTCCGGGTGATCGCGTTCGACAACCGCGGCATGGGGGAGTCCGACAAGCCCGCGGGGCCGTACGATTTCGTCGTCCTCGCCGCTGACCTCGGCTTCGTCCTCGAGTCGCTGGGAGCCGACGATGTCACGCTCGTCGGGTGGTCGATGGGCTGCACGATCTCGCTCGAGTACCTCTCTCGCGGCGGTGGCCGAGTCGCGCGGCTCGTGCTGATGAACGGCCCCCTCAGGCTGACGCAGACCCCGGAGTTCCCGTGGACCATGACCGAGGAGCAGCTCCGAGGCTACCTCGACGATCTCGCTGCCCGCTGGCCCGACTCGGAGGAGGCCTTCAGCCGTGGCGCGCTCCGCGACCCGGCCTCCGCCTACGCCGACCTCTACTACCAGGTCGCCCTCCAGACACCGCTCGAGTTGGCGATGCGGATCGTCGACGAGCAGGTGAGGATCGATCACGTCCCGGTGCTGCCGACCCTCGAGATTCCGGTCCTTGCCGCGTACGGGCGCTACGACCCGTACTACCCGGTCGCCCTCGCCGAGTACATCGCGGCGCAGGCACCGCGGGGGAGCTACGTGATCTTCGACGAGAGCGCCCACGCGCCGCACTACGAGGAGCCCGACCGCTTCTGCCAGGTCATCCGCGACTTCACGCTCGGCCGGTGAGCGGCGTGCTCCACGCCGCGAGCATCGAGATCGCCGTCCCGGCGGAGACGGCGTTCGCCTACCTCTCCGACGGGATCAAGCAGGGCGACTGGACGCTCGGAAGCTGGGGCCGGGAGCGGATCGGCGACGACCTCTTCAAGGGCACGTCGCTCTTCAACGGCGGCGACACCTTCGTGCGGATCACGCCGCACCCCGAGCAGCTTCTCGTCGACTACGACGTGGGGCCCGCGCTCGACCGGATGCACCGCGTGAACTCGGCGCGCGCGGTGCCGGGGCCGCTCGTCGGGCGCGCCGAGGGCACGTGTGTGGTCATGCTCGCGAAGTGGCGCCTGCCGGAGGAAGACGACGCCCAGTGGCGGCGGGGCTGCGCGACTTTCGACACCGAGATCCACATGATCAAGGGGCGCCTCGAGCTCGGTTTCTGAGAACCGAGCGGCTGCGGCCGTGCTGTGGGAGAATCGCGGACCAGTAACGGACGGCCAACGGAAGGAGTTGTCGATGTCGCTTAGGTACGGGACGTACACCGAGTTCCAGGGCCCTCCCGGCCGCGACCACGCCGAGCTGATCTGGGACGTGCTCGAGGTCGGCGTCCAGGCGGATCAGCTCGGGTACGGGACGTTCACCTGCCTCGAGCACCCGTTCTTCGAGCAGTTCGCGCTCAACGCTTTCCCGCTCGGCGTCTTCTGCACCCTCGCGGAGCGCACGAGGAACATCCGGTTCCGGACCCTGTGTCACACGCTTCCGCTGCACAACCCGATGGTGCTCGCCGGCCAGATCGCGCAGGCGGACATCCTGCTGAACGGACGGCTCGACGTCGGCGTCGGGCGCGGGCATGCCTGGCTGAACGACCCGGCGAACATCGACATGTTCGAGAACGTCGAGCGCTACCCCGAGTGCCTGGAGATCCTCCTCAAGGCTTGGACGGAGGACCGCTTCACGTTCGAGGGCAAGTACTACCAGTGCCACGACCTCCAGGTCGTGCCGAAGCCCATCCAGAAGCCTCATCCACCGATCTGGCAGGTCGGCACGAGCGCCAAATGGGTGCCGCGGGCGGTCAAGGAGGGCTGGGGGATCTGCCTCGGCGGCCCGGCACCGAACGTCGCCTTCGCCGACGCGATCCAGCAGTACCACGCCGCCGTCGCCGACGCCGGGACGAAGTCCAACTTCGGCTACTCGAAGGCGGTCTACCTGGACGAGGACAACGACAAGGCGATCGAGGAAGGGCGCGAGCCGCTCGTCAACTTCATCCACTTCAACGTCTCGCCGATGGATTCTCTCCCGCGGACATCCCCCGAGGAGAAGCAGCGGTTGACGGACGCCGGCTACGCCTTCTATGCCGCCGACGACTTCCCGAACACCCGCAACCTGAGCTACGAGCAACTCCTCGAGTACGAGATCGTCTACGCGGGCTCGCCCGAGAAGGTGGGCAAGCAGCTCGTCGACCTGTGGGACCAGTTCCGCTTCGACGAGTTCCTGCTCATTGGCCACTTCGGGGGCACGCGACGCTGGCAGGCGATGAAGACGCAGGAGCTCTTCTGGAAGAAGGTGCGCCCGATGCTCGACGAAGCGTCGGACAAGGCGTCCAAGAAGTCCGTCGTGGCGGCCGCCTGACGTGAGTTGTTACGGGCGCGAAGGCATGGTACGTTCGCGCACCTCGCGCCCAACCAACACGTCACATGACCGTCGAATGAGTAGCCAGTACTCCCCACCCGCCAGCAGCAGGAGATAGGAGGATTCAGATGAAGAAAGGAGCGGCCGTCCTCATTGCGCTTGCAGCGATCGTTGTGAGTGCGATGTTGGCCGGCTCCGGTGCGGCGAAGCCAAATGCGTCGTCGCAGACGATCGCGTTCATCCCGCCGGTGATCGCCAACCCGGCGATCAAGGCACTGAACGACGGAATCGCGCTGAAGGCGAAGGCCCTCGGCATGAACTTTGAGACGATCGGCGGGCAGTACAGCCCGCAGGCTCAGATCGTCGCGATGAACGCGGCCATCCAGAAGAAGGTCAGCATGATCCTCATCTGGCCCCTCGACCCGAAGGGGATCCAGCCCTCCTTCCAGAAGGCGAAGGCGGCGGGCATCCCGATCCTCGCGATCTGGTCACCCGGGGTTCCCAACGTCTCGGCGAACTTCCAGTACAACGACGCTGCGGCGATCGAGCAGATCGCGAAGGACACGGCCGCCGAGCTGAAGAAGGAAGGCAAGCCGTGCAACGTCGGGATCATCCAGGGCATCCCGGTGGTCGACATCCTGAACGCCCGTAACGTCGGCATGGCCGCGGGCGCCAAGGCAGCCGGCTGCACGATCCTCGAGCAGCAGGTCAACCAGCAGGACAACAACTCCGGGGCGCTGCCGATCGTCCAGGCCTGGAAGACGAAGTACGGCTCGAAGATGACGGCGATCCTCGCCTACAACGACCCGAGCGCAGAGGGCGCGATCGCGGCACGCAGCGGCGACTTCCAGCCGCTCGTCACCGGGATGAACGGCGACCCGGACGGCCTCGCGGCGGTCAAGAACGGCTCGATGTTCGAGACCGGCGCGGTGCCGAATGTGGAGCTCGGCGAGGCGATGGCACAGGTTGCCTCTCTGGCTCTCGCCAAGAAGGCCCACCCGAAGACGATCTGGTTCAACTTCGAGCTGATCAACAAGAGCAACGTCGGCTCGTACAAGTCGTGGGCTGACCGGCTCGCGGCGGGACCGCTGAAGATCGCGTTCGTGAAGAAGGGCGGAAAGACGTACGTCCAGACGACGCCGAACTTCGGCGGCTGATCCAAGACTCACGGACCGGGTCGCGCGACGTAGCCGCGCGACCCGGACTCTCTCGATGCAAAGGAACCCGAACCTGCTCGAAGCACGCGGCATATCGAAGAGCTACGGACCCGTCCAGGCGCTGCTCGAGGTCGAGTTCGCGATCGGGAAGGGCGAGATCGTGGCGCTGGCCGCGAGAACGGCTCGGGGAAGTCGACGCTCGCGAAGATCCTCGCCGGGGTGATTCAGGCCGACAGCGGCGACATCTCCCTCGACGGCGAGGTCCGATCGTTCTCGTCGCCGCGGGAGGCGCTGGACGTGGGGATCGCGCTCGTCACGCAGGAGCCGACGGCGTGCCCGTCGCTGAGCGTCGCGGAGAACCTGCTCCTGACCCGGCTGCCGAAGGCGCTGTCGCCGTTCCGGCGCCGCCGTTACAACACCTGGCCCGCCGATCCTCGAGCTGATCGACGTCGACGTCGATCCCGGCGCGCGCTTCGACTCGCTCCGGGCGGGCGACCGCGAGCTGGTCGAGGTGGGCAAGGCGCTCGCCGCAGAACCGCGCGTGTTGATCCTCGACGAGTCGACGAGCCGCCTCAGGGAGAGCGACGTCGGGCGCCTCTTCAGGGTGCTCCGGACTGCGCGAGCGCGGAACGTCGATCATCCTGATCACACACCGGCTCCCGGAGATCGTAGAGCTCGCCGACCGTGCCGTGGTGCTTCGCGACGGTCGCAATGTCGGCGGGATCGCCAGGGCCGAGATGACCGAGGAGAAGCTGGCGTCGACCATGGTCGGACGCGAGCTCGAGAGCTACTACCACAAGCGCCAGGTCGATCTCGGCGCGCCGGCCCTGCAGGTCGAGGAGTTGCTCGTCCCCGGATCGAGCGCGCCGGTTTCATTCGAGGTGCGCGCCGGCGAGGTGGTCGGCTTTGCGGGCCTCGTGGGTGCCGGGCGGACCGAGCTGCTCGAGACGATCTTCGGCGTTCGCCGGGCGCACGGGGGACGGGTCCTCGTCGACGGTCGCGAGGTGCGGCCGGGCTCACCGAAGGAAGCACTCGGGCGTGGGCTCGCGCTCGTGCCCGAGGAGCGGCACCGCCAGGGCCTCAACATGACCGGCTGCGTCCGTGAGAACATCGCGATGGGCACCTGGTCGCTCTGGATCGCGCGCCGCGGGAAGGAGCGCAGCTCGAGCCA
>CAVYIB010000010.1:0-124399 GCA_963768435.1 uncultured Actinomycetota bacterium | reverse complement strand
CGGTGATCCTCTCCCGTGTTGAACGTGGCGTCGAACAGGGCTTGCCTGATCGTCGATGCCAGCGTGTCGCGGGTTGCCGTGAGCGTCTGGATCGAGCTCTCGATCGAGGTGTAGGTGTCGTCGTTCGCGTCGCTGCCGCTCTCGAGCGCCTTGGTCGACGACGCGAGCGTCGCCGCCGAGAAGTCGCCGAACGGTGCGTTCAGCTGCTCGTAGGCGTTCTCCAGGTCGGCGATCTTCGAGCTGCCGAGCCCATTCGGCACCGACTTCTTGGTCAGGGCCTGAATGATCACGTGCCCATCGTCGGTGTAGCTGTCCTTCAGGCCCACGAGCGACAGGATCGTCGGCCGGAGGTTCGTGTGGTCGGTCCAGGTGTGCGAGTCGATCCCGCTGTTCGCGATCCCGGGGCCGACCATCCCGACCCAGGTGTTGCCGATCTCCTGCTGGATGTCGCCGTGGTTCCAGGCGAACCCCGGCGTCACACACTCGGCGATATTCGTGCATGGGTTCGTCGTCTGGAAGAAGAAGTCGGCGTTCCCGAACAGCACGAACGTCGGCGTCCTCAGCGGATCGGCGTTGATCATGTGCAGCGCCTTCAGCTCCACGGTGTCAGCCATGTCCGTCGTGATCGGCACGGTCTGCACGACCCCGCCGGAGCGCGAGTACGGGTCGGGCAGGCTCGCCCCGCCGAGGAACCGCTCGAGGCTGCGCGCCGTCGCGTCGGTCCGGCCCGGCTGGCCGTTCAGGTAGACGGCAGGTGCATCGTCGAAGTGGACGTCGTAGTTCGTCGTCGGCTCGGCGCCGAACGCCGTCTTGATGTTGACGCCGACCTCGCCGATCTGGTTCGTCGGGCACGAGGTGACGACGGTGCAGGTGCGGTGGTCGTAGATCAGGTTGTCCGCTCCCGGCTGTGGCTTGCCGATGCCGCCGGCGAAGTGGTCGCCCTCGTCGACCGTGATCACGAAGAGCGTGTTGCTCTTGTTGATCCCGTGCTGCTGCAGGTTGTCGAAGAACTGCTCGAATGCGGTGTCGTAGTCCTTCAGCTGCTGGAGGTGCGTGATCTCGTCCGGGCCCGTCGCCGAGCTCGAGTACGAGTCGCTCGAGAGCACCGGCACATGGAGATCGTGCGCGTCCGAGATGTACCCGTAGGTCACGGGCACCCCGTTCTCCTGCATCGACTCGACGTAGCCGAGCGTGTTCTTGGCGAGCATCCCGTCGAAGCCGGGGAACCCGCAGTTGCCGACCGGGTCGGTGATCGGGCCGCCTCCCGTGTCGGGGACGCAGGCGCTGCCGTCGGCGATCGCCGGATCGACGTACTTCGCCCCGAAGAGCCCCTTGAACCCGGCATAGCCGCCCGGCTCGTCGCCGAGCACGTCGGGCCTCGCGTCCCCGTTCTTGGCACATGCGCTCGACGGATCCTGCGAGCAATGGATCGCGATCCCGACGAAGTCGGTCTGCGCGAGCTGCGAGTCGGCGTTCGCCTCGGCGAACTCGGGTGACCCGGTCCCGAAGACCTTCGTGATGTCGCCGGACGCCGTCGTCGAGGTGTTCTCGAGCTCGAGGTTGGCCGTCCCGACGCCTCCGACGTCACAGCCGGCCCGTGTGAACGGAACCCACGGCGCGGGCGTGTTCAGCCCCCCGTCGGTGATCATGTTCGGCTTCGGGTCGTTCGTCGCGTCGACCGGATCCGTCCAGTACTTGAAGGACGTCACGTTCTGCGGCGTCGCCCCGTTGTAGTAGTCGTAGCTGTTCGTGACCGGCTGTCCCGTGCGATCCGGGTAGAGGCCCGTGAGGCTCGACAGGATCCCGCCCGCGGTGTGCGAGATCAGGATCGTGTGGTCGTTCGTGAAGAGCGTGCCGTTGTTCTTGAGGAAGTCGTACAGATGCGGCATCTGCTCCAGGTCCGACGCAACGCTCGGGCTGTCGCGGTTGAAGTGCGTGTTGTCGAACTGGAGATAGATCACGTGCTTGATGTTGCTGTTGGCACCCGCGGCTTGCCCGAGCGCGCACCCGCCCTGGTTGTTGTGCGGGTTCCCCTTGCCGGGCGGCGGTGCCGCCACCCGGGTCGAGTGTGCAGCGGCGTAGCTTGCCCCTCCGAGGCAGAGCACGGCCAGGGCGGCGACAGCCGCCATCTTCCATCCGATCCTCATCCGTCCCCCTTTTTCGCCTGAGTACTCCGCCTACCCGTGCCCGGACGGGCAGCCGCCGAAACACCCGCCACGGTACGAGCGGCGAGCCCCGGCGGGGCAACATTCTTGTGAGGGTCCGGTGAAGCTTTGGAGGCTCTTACTCGTCGACCGGCCAGACGAGCACGTCGGCGTAGTCGCCGAGGCTTTGCTCCTCCAAGGGAGCCTTCGTCACCTGCCAGGTCTTGCCGCCGTGGGTGATTCGAGCGCCGACCTCGTACGGCTCTTCGACCTCGACCATCACGGTGTCGGAGCGCTCGAGCTGCTGGTCGGCAACGGCCGGGAACACGATGCGGTAGCGGTACACGTCGCCAGACTAGCTCAGCTCGGGCCGCCGAGCCCCTGGCGATCGGCGGTCCTCGCGCGGTCGAGATCGGGCGAATCGTGGAAGCTTGCGGCGACGCTGGCATCGAGCCTGGCCAGCTCGTCCGTGACCGCGGCGCGATGCTCCGGGAGGACCTCGTCGTGGAGCTCCTCGAGCATCGCGCGGAGGCGGCGGTTCACCTGCATCGAGGCCGCTCCGTAGCGGCGGATCTCGGTCGTCCCGAGCCAGAGGAAGTCCTCCCAGCGGCGCGCCCGCATGATCACACGGCCCGGTCGCTGCTCCCCGAGCCGGGGCGGCTGGCGCAGGTTGGTGGTGCCGATCACACGCAGGGTCTCGCCGAGATGGTCGATCACCTGGACCGCCGTCGTCGGGTCGTTGACCGCGGCGGAGAGCGCCTTGTTCGCGATGTCCACCATCACCCGGATCGCGAACGCCGGATCCTGCTCGATCGTGCGCTCGATCCCGAGCGCGAGGTGCCCGAGCAGGTGCTCCTCGGCGCCCGCCTCGAACGGCCCGCCGCCGAACGCCTGGATCAGCGTCGCGCCCTCCGGCACGAAGTCTCCGACCGCGTGCGGTAGGACGAGCAGGCACCCGTGCTGCTGCGCGAAGCTCATGAGCCCCGTGCCGTGGATCGCCTGGATCGACCCGGCGCGGCGGCTGCGCGCGACGAGCACCGGCTCCTCGGCCGACGGGTAATCCTCGGTGACGAGGTACGGGGCTTCCGGATCGGCCGAGATCCGCACGCTTCCTCGAACGCCTTGCGCCCGGCTGCGGCGACGAGCGCGGCGACCGCCACGGGCCGCATCCGGTGCAGGAAGCCGTCGAAGAAGACGACGAACAGCAGCACGCATGCGAACAGCAGCAGCCCGGCGAGCGTAACGTCCCAGATTCGGCACGGAGTCGGCCTCGACATGCCGGAGGAGCGTGAACGACAGCGTCAGCGTCCCGATCAGCGCGGTAAGCACCGCCTTCAGGATCCAGCTCCGGTACCAGAGCCGCATGTAGCGCGCCGAGAACGTCCCGGTCGTCATCTGCACCGCGAGCACGCTCGCGGTCACGACGAAGCCGGTGAGCGCGGCGGTGGCGCCGACGACCGCCGAGAGCACCGATGTCGCGGTCGACGGCGAGTACTGCCAGTACGCCGGCATGTTGATGCGCTGATCGAACAGAACGCCGATCGAGCCGAGCACGATGCCGGCCAGCCCTCCGAGCAGAGGCCCGAGCCAAAGGCTGCCTTGCAGATACTGCTTACGCCGGAACTCGTCTGCCCAGGTCACGACGGATCCTGAAGAGCCGGCCGGGAGGCCGTCAGTCGACGAAGACGTGCGACACGGGAACCGAGGTCACGCCGCCGATCGATTCGACCAGGCCCTCCTCGATCCAGTGCGCCTGACCGCCCTGTGCGTCGCCAGGACGATCGCATCGGCCGGGAACTCCCGCAGGCCGTCGATCGTCGCCTGGAGCGGGTCATGCGACCCGATCTTCCCGGTCGCCTCGACGCCAAGCGCGGTGAGCGCGGCGAGTGTCGCCTGCAGCTGCGCGTCGGCCTTGTCGTAGGCCTCCTGGTCGCCGGTCCACCGGTCGAGCGTCGAGGAGAGCGCGGGTGCGACGACGAACGCCTTCATCGGCTTTCCGCCTGCCGACTTCACGAGCCCGCTGCGGAAGGTCTCCGAGGTCGCACCGTCGTCGACCACCACCAGCATCCGGTAGGCGCCGTCGGCGATCGGCACCGCCGGCGCCGGGACGTTGGTCGACTCCGTGCGCTTCGCCCACTTGACGTAGCCGGTCACGAGGAGCGCGGCGCCGGCAGCGACGAACACGAGCCACGCGAACGTCGACTCGGCGAAGATCACCCAGATCAGGCCGCCGACCAGGATGAGCGCGAAGAGGATCATCCACGCCGCGAGGAACTCGTTGGAGCTGCGCTTAGCCATTGCTCGCGGCAGATTACAGAGGATCGATTACAGAGGATCGGCGGGTTGGAAGTGCTTCCAGCTGGCGCCCGCGATCAGGCCGAGCACGAGCGTCGGGAAGATCGTCAGAGCGCGGTACACGAGCACAGCGGCGACCACCTCGGCGTTGTGCCCGCCGAAGCCGACGAGCGCGCCCGTGAGGCCCACCTCGACGATGCCGATCCCGCCCGGCGTCACCGGCAGCGAGCCGAGCAGGCGAACGATCGACCAGGCGGCAAAGGCCTCGATCAGGCTGACCTCGCTGCCCGACACGCCGGTGACGCGCAGGGAGACCAGCATCACCCCGAACACGGTCAGCTGCCCCGCCAGCGTCGTGACGGTGAGCAGCAGCCAGCGCCGGCGAAGCAACTCGATCGCGCTGTGGCGAAAGCGAACGAACGAGTCGCCCGTCCAGGTGACCGGCTGACGGCGAATCAGGCGCAGGCACCAGGAGGCGATCCGCGCGGCCAGGTTGCCGACCCGCAACGTGAACCCGGCGTTCGCGAGGCCGAACGCGAACGCCGCGACGGCGACGACGAAGATCCCGAGCCCGATCAAGGCCACGGTCTCGAGCAGCGCGTTCCGCTCGTTCTGGAGCGTCAGCAGCGCCAGCGCGACGATCGGGAAGCCGAGCATCGCGAACTGGTTCCAGACCCCGGTCATCGTCACCGCGAGCGCAATCGGCGCGCGCTCGAACTTCCAGGCGCGCAACATCGCGTAGCTGGCCGCCATCCCGACCGCCGCGCCGCCCGGCGCGACGTAGGTCGACGCGGTCGAGGCGAGGGTCAGCACGCTTCCGTGCCGGTAGCTCAGGCCGGGGAGTGCGGCCTGCCAGGGCGGCGCATAGGTCATCAGGTTGAGCAGCGTTGCCAGGAGCAGCGCGCCGATCTGGGGCCAGGTCAGGTCCTTGACGACATCCCAGACCTCGCGGTAGTTCGCGATCCGCGGCAGGACGAAGACGAACGTGAGGACGACCACGGCGACGCCGAGGCCGCCCCCGAGGTACTGCCGCTTCCTCGACTTTCGCTTGGCGCCTGCGTCAGCAGCCATGGCGGGACAGTAGTAGAGCTAACCGCGGACGATGTTGCCTGAGGCGCCGTCGGCCCAGCCGTGCGCGCCGCGAACGACGACGCGGTAGCGGCCGACGCGGGTGGACGGTAGGTGGAACGAGATCCGGGAGGACGAGTCGAGGCGGCCGCGCGAGACCGTTCGCCAGGCGAAGTGCTCCCGGACGTAGCGCTGCAGGACGGCCCGGGAGCCCGGCCGTGCCGGCCGCGCGACCGCGCTCACCACTCCGCCCGACACGTGCGCCTTCACATGGGGGCTGACGAAGACCCGCACCGGTGTGCTCGAGAGCTTCCCGACCCGCGCGGCGACGAACACCGGCTTCGCGACGTGCATCGTGACGGTGAAGCTGCCGTCACCGGCAGGGACGGCACGGCGATGGAGCGCCGGCCCGGAGCCGACCGTCGTCACGACCACCGACTTGACGCCGACGGGCGCGAGCCCCTGCAGCACTACCCGCCCACCCGCGGCGACCGGCTGAGAAGGCCCCTGCAATGCGACCGCGACCACGACGATCTCGCCGTGCATGAACCTGTGGATCGAGCAGTGGTAGGCGTAGTGGCCGAGCTTCGAGAACTGGAGCGAGAAGCTCAGGCCCGAGTCGAGATAGCCGGAGTCGAAGGCGCCGTCGTCGGCGGTCACCGTGTGCGTGGTCGCATCGCCGTTGCGCCACACCACCGTGTCGCCCACGAGCACCTGCAAGCGCACCGGCGCGAACACCTTGCCCGGGATCGCGACCTCGCGCACCTGGCCGTCGTCGGCGAGCGCCGCGGGTATCCCTGCCGCAAGCGCGAGCACCACGACACATGCCGGCGAACCGCAACTTCATCGTGACACCCGGTAGAGCCCGATCATCCCGTTGTTCATGTGCGCCTCGACGTGGCAGTGGTAGAGCCACGTGCCCGGAGCATCCTCGCGCCACTGGAACTTGAAGCTCTCCGCCGGCCCGACGGTCTGGGTGTCCTGGTAGATCCCGTCCGGCGCCTTCCAGCGGTGCCCGTGGACGTGGAAGGTGTGGAAGTCGTCGCCGAGAGCGAGCACGTCCCACTGGACGAGGTCGCCGACCCTGGCGTGGAACACGGGCGTGTTGCCGATGAACGCGCGGCCGTCGATCGTCATGTAGTCCAGCGTCTGCTCCAGGAAGACGACGAACTCGTGATCCGGCGGCCGCTCGCCCGGCGCGAGGATCGAGAGCGCGCCGTACATCCCGCCGGCCAGCGAGTCGTCCATCGAGGGAGAGTGGTCGTGGTAGGGCCAGACGCCGAAGGAGTCCGGGCCCGCGATCAGCTTGTAGGTGAACGACTTGCCAGGCGCGACCGCCGCACCGGGCCCTGAGAACCCGGGGATGTAGGCGCCGTCGGATCCCGGGCTGTAGTGCACCCCGTGGAAGTGCATCGAGTGCGGCCTGTTGAAGGCCGTGTCGAGGTTCTCGAAGTGAACGAGGATCGTGTCGCCGACCTGCGCATGGATGACCGGGCCCTGGATGCCCTCGTCCCCGGGCTCGTTGGGCAGCTGCCTCGCCCAGTTCGGCGTGTACTGGCGGTAGACCACCGTCTGGAAGGTCGTCTTCGCCGGGTCGAAGGTGGTGCCCATGATCCCGTCGCGCTCGTTCGGGATCACGTGCCAGTTGACCGGCACGGCGGCAATCCAGTATTCGACCACGTGGTTGCCGGAGCTCGCGGTCGGCCTCGCCGTCAGCTCGAGCGCGACGAATGCGACCGCGATGACCGCGAGGGCGGCGAGCCCGAAGGCCCGCCCCCCTCGTTCGCGCAGTCCGCTCAACTCGTGACGACTACCTTGCCGGACATGTCAGGCCCGTGGATCCAGCAGAAGTAGCTGTACTTCCCCGGCTTGGTGAACGTCACCTTCCAGGAACGCGGGATCGGCACAGCCGACGACCCGGAGGTCAGCGGCGTCGAGAAGTACCCGTTGCCGTGATTCGTGCCGTCGTAGTTGTACTGCCCCTTGGGCTCCGACCCGTAGATCAGGAACGGCGAGACCTGGTTCGGGCTGTTCGGGCCCGTCGGGAACAGGTCGGTCGTCTTCTCGAGGCCGAGGATGTACTTCTTCGGTCCGAAGACCACGTTGTGCACCTCCTGAGGCGCCCGGTTGACGAACGTCACCGTCGTCCCCGACTTGACGGTCAGGGTCTGCGGGAGATAGCCGAGCAGCGTGGCCCCGTTGCCCACCCCCATGTAGACGGTGTTCTTCGGCGGATGTGAGGCCGCCACGACCGCCTTCGCCTGCGCCCACGAAGCGGTCTGCTCCGCGAGGCCCTGCGCGATGACCTGAGCCGGCGTCTTCGGCACAGGAGCACCGGCGGCCCGCACCACGATCGTCCCCTTCATCCCCGGATGGATGTTGCAGAACATGTGGTACGTCCCGGTCGTCGGATAGGTGTAGGTGAACGTCGCGGGCTTGGCCTTGGGGCCCGCCGGGGACAGTGCCCCGCTCGACGTCCCGGTCGACCCGGAGATCGTCTTCGGTCCGTACGGCCCGAACGCCTGGCCGTTGTAGATGAACTTCGGGAGCCCGGTGAAGTAGAACGGCGTACCCGCGGCATCCTTCAGCGCTGCGTACTTGCCCTTGGCGGGATCCGGCATCAGCAGCGGCGGCACCTTGGGCGCGTAGCTCACCGTGTGGAAGCTCGAGCTCGAGTAGGTGACCGTGTCACCCGCGTTGATCACGACGGTTCCCGGGAGGAACTTGTCGAGTGTCGTCCCCTTCGGAACCCCCTTGACGCCCGGGCACGGCGCGAAGCCGCAGGGCTGGTTCTCGCCGAGCAATACCTGGTAGTTCGCCGCGGTGGCCTGAGTAGCGAACACAAGTGCGGCCAATGCCGCCCCCGTAAGAAGCACTCGTTTCACAGATCTCCTCTCTCCGCTCGTTACCCGCGCCTGCCAGCGCGATTGCGGGAGATCTTAGAGCGCGTGGCGGCGGGTCGTCACCGCCTTGGGAACGGGCGCGAACCGACCCTTTTGCCAGGTCCTTGCGGCGGCGCTGCGGAGGGCGGAAAGGCCGAACTTCAACCCGATTGCGGCGTAGACGGGCAGATTCGCGGCCCGGCTGTGCGACGGCGCGTAGTGCGAGCGGTAGAAGCGGTACATGCCGTAGTGGAATGCCCGATTGACCGCGAACGTCCGGTGACGCCCGCTCGCGCCGCCCTTCACGTGGGTCGCCGAAACCGACGGCTCGTACCAGGTGACCCAGCCGGCCTGCGCGGCTCGGTAGCAGAGATCGAGATCCTCCATGTACATCCAGTAGCCCTCGTCGAAGAGCCCGATCCGGTCGAGCGCACGACGGCGGATCAGCATGAACGCACCGCTGACGGCGTCGACGGGGCCGCGCTCCACACGCGGCGCGCGGTACTGCGCGAGAGCCGGGCTCGCCCCGTCGCGCCGGCCGACGCGCGTGAAGTGAGCAAGCGCCCCCAGCGGAGTCGGGAAGCTGCGCTTCGCCGCGTGGTCGAGGGTTCCGTCCTCGAGCTCGAGCCGGCAGCCGCAGATCGCGATCGACGGGTCGGCATCCATCAGGTCGAGCAGGCTGTCGAGGGTGCCCGCATGCACCCGGGTATCCGGGTTCAGCGCCAGGAAGTGCTCGGATCCGCCGGCCCCGATCGCGAGGTTCGTAGCCGCGGAGAACCCGATGTTCCGGTGCGGCTCGATCAGCAGCACACCGGGGCGCGAGCGCACGAGCTCCGCCGTCCCGTCGCGAGAGTCGTTGTCGACGACGATCACCCGCATCGGGCGGCAGGGCGGATGCTGCTCGAGCGAGTCGAGGCAGGCCTCCAGGAGGTCACGGCAGCGGTAGGCGACGATCCCGACGTCCAGCGTGCTCGATTGGACGCTCACACCGCCTCCGAGGCAGGCACGCAGAGCTGGATGGAGACGCACCTGCGCATCGGGAACTCGTCGTACGCCGTCGATCCGCGCCACCGATTGTGGCTCTCGGCCGAGAGGAAGTAGGTCTCCGGGTCCGCTTCCAGCCGTGCCAGCGTCTCGTCGAGCTCGTCCGGCGCGATCCCGAGGGCGCCGGACGCGAGCCCCAGGCGCACGCGGTGGTCGGCATCGCCCGGCCCGAGCTGGACATGGTCTATCGCATGGACGGTGTAACCGCCCTCCACCAGATGAGGGCCGACCGCCGCGCAGGTCGCCGCGACCGTCTCGAGCGGGAGATGCTCGAGCACCGAGATGGAGTAGACGCAATCGAAACGCTCGCCGTCCGGGACGGCGTCCGGGAAGACGCCCTGGATGAACCGCAAGCGCGGATACGACGCGGTCAGGCTTTCGAGATCGGCCGGGCCGCGGTCCCGGCCGTCGTAGGGATCGACGACGGTCACCTCGTACCCGAGGCGCGAGAGCAGCTCCGCGACCAGCGGCTCGCCTGCGCCGATCTCGAGGAGCCGGCCTCCGGGCGGGATTGCGCCGACGACCGCCTTGAGCACCCAGGGCCGCTGCACGTCCTTGAGATCGCCGTTCGCACCCGCCAGTAGCGGCAGCCGGTCGGCCGAGTCGCAGAAGTCACGGACGGTCGCGTAGCTCACTCTCGGCGGAAGGTCGCCCCGGTAGCGCTCGATGATGTGGGCCGTCTCCTCGAGCCTGACGGGCGGCGAGCCGCGCGTCACCGCCAGCGCCCGCTCGTAGAGGCTGCGGAGCCTCTCGGCGCTGGCCTCCCAGCTGAAGTTGCGTTCGGCGAAGGCGCGGGCCCCACGTCCGAGCCGTGAGCGCAGCTCGTCGTCTGCGAGGAGGCGCTCGACGACCTCGGCGATCTCGAGCGCATCGCCGCGGCGGAGGAGGATGCACTCCCGGCCGTCCTCGAGGAAGCGCCCGATGTTGGCGGCCGGAAGCACCACGGGGCGGCCGCTCGCGAGATACTCGGTCAGCTTCGACGGGAATCGGTACTCGTTGAAATCGTCGGCGCGCCCCGGTTGAACCAGCACGTCGGCAAGGCGCACGTGGCGAGCGACCTCGGACCTCGAGACCAGCGGGATCCGGACGACGTGCCCGGTCACGTCCCGGATCTCGGGCTCCAGGAACTGCACGAAGTCACGCCCGAGCCGGACGAGCCGCACGGGCCGACCCGCGCGGTTGAGCGCGGCGACTGCGAGGTAGAGGCTTCGCAGCTCGGACGCATTCGAGTTGTGGGCGTTGCCCGCGTAGACGAGAACCGACTCGTCGTCGGCGATGCCGAGGCTTCTCTGTAGCTCGCGATCGGGTGGGGCCGCGGTGAAGAGATCCTCTTCGAACGCCGGCCAGATCACCTCGGACGGGACACCGTCCGGCTGGAACTCGAGCAGCCGGTCGATGATCACCGTGAGCCCGGCAGCGCCCGCGAGGAAGCGCCGCATGCGCCGTGGATGCGACAGCGGGCCCGCGATCGCGGCGTCGTAGTCGCCGTTCGCCGACAGGAGCTGCGGGACCGTCAAGCCGAGGCGCTCGGCGGTGATCAGATCCTCGTTGTCCTCGAGGTGCACGAAGTACGGGCAGCCGTAGCGAGTGGCGAGCTCCTCCGTCACCTCGCGCACGTTCTCGCGCGGCGTCCAGGCGTGGACGAGAGTCGGCGCAGCTCCGTCGGGAAAATGCAGCCCCTCGACGAGCGCCGTCCGGGCGTCGAGCGCCTGGAAGGTCGGAGCCCCGACGAACGAGACCGTCTCCGCGTTCCGCGGCACGATCACCGCGCACGAATCGCCGGCAGCGACCAGCTCCTCGGCGAGGCGGCTGATGTGAATCGCGCTGTTGCTCGTGAAGTCGTGGTAGTTGACGAAGACGACGTTCACGATCGCCGAGCCCGGTAGTCGGAGCCCGAGAGCGACAGCGCGGCGTTGTAATACGGGTCGCCGCGCTCGACCGTCTCGCCCCAGGTGTCCAGGAAGAGCGCGCGGTCGAGGTGGTCGTATCGCGATCCGCGCGTGACGCCCTCGTCGTGACGGACCACGGCCCGCGGCGTGAACAGGTTCCGCCGGCCCGACTCGCGGAGCTTCAGGCAGAGATCGACGTCCTGGTAGTGGGTGCCATAGTGCTCGTCGAATCCGCCCAGCTCCTCGAGCAGCTCACGCCGGACGGTCATGCAGGCCGCGGTGACCGCAGAGACCTCCCTGGTGCAGCTCAGCGACCCCGCGTACCCGTCGACGTCACAGGGGAAGCCACGCATGATGTGATCGGCCGTCCCGCGCAGGCCGAGCACGACGCCGGCGTGCTGGACCGTTCCGTTCGGGTAGACGAGCAGCGGCCCGACCGCTCCGACGCCGTCGCGCTCCGCGAGGCCGACCATCTCCTCGAGCCAGTCCGGCGTCTGCACCTCGGTGTCGTTGTTCAGGAAGACGACGAACTCGCCGGATGCGCGCGCCACGGCGAGGTTGTTCGCCCGCGAGAAGTTGAACCCGCCCTCGTAGGGGATCACCTCGACGGGGTGCTCCTCGAACAGCCGCAGGGCAGCGGGATCTGTCGTCCCCGTGTCGACCAGGATCACCTCGTAGTCGGGATACGACGAGTGCGCGAAGATGGAGGTGAGGCAGCGTTCGAGGTGCTGCGGCGCGTCGCGCGTCGGGACGATCACACTGGCGCGCGGCCAGTGCTCGCGAGGCTCCGGGGCCACGATCACCCGATGCGGGAACCTCGGGTTCGGCCGCGCGGTCGCGGCCACCCCGATCCGCTCGAGGTGACGGGCCACCGCCTGCGCTTGCAGCGCCGAGATCCCGTCCTTTGCGTCCGTCGAGCTCGCCGTGCTCTGGGGGAGCGTCCGCCAGTGGTAGAGGATCCGGGGCACGTGCTCGATGCGCTCGGTCAGCTCGGACACGCGCAGCATCAGCTCGTAGTCCTGGACCCCGTCGAAGTCCGAGTCGAGCCCGCCGGCCTGGTCGACGAGCGAGCGCCTGATCACGAGCAGATGACCGACGTACATCACGCCGCGAAAGAACTCGGGCGACCAGTCGGGCTTGAGGTGATGCCCACTTCGCCTGCCTTGCCGGTCGATCTTGTCCTCATCGGTGTAGACGACATCGACGTCCGGGTGCTCGTCGATCGCGCGAACGCACTCGAGGAGCGCCTCCGGGGCGAGCTCGTCGTCGTGGTCGAGGAACGCGACGAACTCGCCGGATGCGGCCTCTAGCGCGCTGTTCGTGGCTGCAGCGATCCCCCGGTTCTCGGGCAACGAGATCACGGTGATGGCGGGGTCGCCGGCGAGGGTGGCCAGATAGTCGCGTGTCGGCGCGTTCGTGGATCCGTCGTCGGCGATGCAGAGCTGCCAGTGCGGGTAGGTCTGGCGGCGAACCGACTCGACAGCACGTCCCAGCCATTCGGGGTCGGTGTCGAACACGGGCATCAGGATCGAGACGAGCGGGCGGTGATGCAGGCTCGAGAGATCCGCGGGCGGCGCTTCCGGCCTCGGCGGCTGCTCGTCCGAGGAACGCCTGTCCTTGGCCATCCGCGCCCGCCAGAGGACGCGCCGGACTCTGTGGCTCTCTCGCTTGGCTCGCCGCAGAGGCTCGGTCGCGCGCCACGAGGCCGAGTCGATCACCCGCTCGAGGTCGGCCTCGCGCTCACGAACCTGAACCTCGAGGCGGTTGCGCTCGAGCCGCAGCCGTTCGCGCTCCGCCTCGGCCCGCGTGAGCTCGGCTCGCGCACGGCTTGCATCGTCGAGCCACTGCTCCGCCGATCTCTCGGCAGCTTCCCGCGCCGCCTCGGCGATCTCGACCTTGCGCTCGGCGACGAGCTCGGCGGCCTTCGCCGCCTGCATCGCGGAGAGGTCGGCGGCCTCGATCCGTCTCTCCGCGGCCGTGAAGCGGCCGCCGAGCGTCGCGAAGAACAGCGAGGCGAGCGGGCCGCTTCGGGCATCCCTCAGGAAGTCCGAGAACGCCTGATCGACCCCCGGCCCGATCGGGAGCACGCCGAGGCCGTGACCATGAGCGAACGCGAACCCGGTCGTTGTTGCACGAGCTCATCCCAGAGCCGCCACACCCCGAACCCGCCGCTGCGGACCGCCGTGTCGTGGAGGAGCAGCACACCCCGGTCGCTCAGCTTCGGCAGCCACCGCTCGACGTCGTTCCGGACAGCCCCATAGCTGTGCGCTCCGTCGATGTGCAAGAGATCGATCGAGCCGTCGTCGAACCCGGGCGCGGCCTCGTCGAAGGTCTGCTGGACGAACGTCGAGAAAGCCCCGTAGCGTGGATCGTGATGCTCTCGCAGTTCGTCGAGCACCTCTGGCCCGTACGGGCCCGTGTGCTCGTCGCCCGCCCACGTGTCGACTGCGTGGCACCGGGTCGGCAGCTCGAGCGTCTTCACCGCCTGGCAGAAGGCGCAGTAGGAGTCGCCCTTCCACGTGCCGAGCTCGACGAAGGTCGACGGACGCAGCGACGCGATCGCGAAGAACGCGAACGGGATGTGCTCGTGCCAGCTGTCGACATCGGTCAGGCGCACCGGCTCCTCGAAGACGACGGGATAGTCGAGCGGGGCAAAGCTCACCGTGCACCTCTGGCGAGGTAGGAGCGGTTACGGCGGAGCGCCGCGCGAAGCCCGGGCGACCGCCGCAGCGGGATCTCGGAGCGGCCGGAGCTACCGGCTCGACGATACGAGCGCCACTCCGCGAGGCCATGGAGGCGTCCGCTCACGGGTGCGAGCGACCGTGAAGCGAGCGAGGCGTACGAGGCCTGGAGCAGGTCGTAGGCGACGATCCGCGCGAGCCCGCTACGCAGCTGGCGCTCGGTCGCGTTCTTGGCCAGGGAGCGGACGCGGTTGCGGCCCACCAGGAAATGCTTTGCGCTCGAGCCGTGGCCCAGAGTCGCCGAGTGGAAGTGACGACCGACCGCGTCCGGCGCGAGCAGGCAGCGCCAACCCGCCATCCGGGCTCGCCAGGCCAGGTCGGCGTCCTCGAGATAGGCGAAGTACGACGCGTCGAATCCGCCGACCTCCTCGAGCATCGCCCGCCGGAAGAGCCCGAAGGTCGCGCTGGCCCCGAAGACCTCGACCGGCTCGCTCGCTCCGGACACGGCCTGGCTGCCAATCTCGCGCTCGCGCGCGACACCGAGATCGTCGATCTCGAGCCCGGTCGAGTTCACGATCCCCGGCCGGCTCGCAAAGAGCACCTTGGCCGCGACCGATCCGACCAGCCCGTCGGTATCGCCCACCTCGACCAGGGCTGCGAGGGAGTCCGCCTCGACCATGCAGTCGTCGTTCACCAGAGCGATCCACCGCCCGTGGGCGACCTCGAGCCCGGCGTTCACGCCGCCGGCGAAGCCGAGCTCCCGCCCGCCGGCGACGATGACGGCTCGTTCGAGTGCGGCCGGAATGGCCGACGGCAGTTCGTTGACGACGACGATCAGCTCGGTCTCCCCCTCGACGGCCGCGAGCGCCCGTTCCAGCCTGACGAGACAGCGCCCGAGCAGCTCGCCCTTGCCGTACGCGACGACGATCGCCGAGACCTGAACCTGCATCGTCACACCGCTCCCAGCTCGAACGGCCGGTAGGCGTCGATCACCTCTTCGGGGTCGGCGATCAGCGAGATGCGGCCCGTCCCGGAGCAGCATGGCGCGGTCGCACCACGTCGTGACCGCGTCGAGGTCATGGCTCACGAAGACGACGGTCTTGCCGTCGGCGCGCATCTGCTCGAACGTCTGGAAGCACTTCTGCTGGAAGTCGGCGTCCCCGACCGCGAGGGCCTCGTCGAGCAGCAGGATGTCGGCCGGCACCTGGATCGCGACCGAGTACGCGAGCCTCAGGAGCATCCCCGACGAGTAGTTCTTGAGCTGCTGGTCGACGAACCGCTCGAGGCCGGCGAACTCGAGGATCGCGTCGAAACGCTCCGCGACCTGGCGGCGCGTCATCCCGATCAGCATCCCGTTGATCTCGATGTTCCGCCGGGCGCTGAACTCGGGGTTGAAGCCGACCCCGAGCTCGATGAACGGCGACAGCCGTCCGCCGCACGGTGACGGTTCCCAGGTCTGCCCGGTAGATCCCGGCGATCAGCTTGAGCAGCGTGCTCTTGCCGCTGCCGTTGGCCCCGACGATCCCGAAGAACTCGCCCGCCTCGACCGAGAAACTGACGTCCTGAAGGGCCTCGTTCAGCTCGTACTCGACCCGCTTGAAGGATGGACGACGTACTCCTTCAGGCGGGCCCGCTGCTCGTGCGGGATCCAGGAAGCTCTTCGACACGCCGTCGACCTCGATCGCGGGCCTCATGCCCTCTCCGCGAACCGCGGCGCCTCGCGCCGGTAGAGGAGCAGCGCGATCGCGACGATCGCCGCGGCGATCAGGATCGGCAGCACCTGGCTGTAGATCGGGTTCGACGCCCCGGTATTTGCGTCCGATCCGAGGAGGACGGTGCGAACGTCCTGGAGCACCTGCACGAACGGGTTCAGCTCGATCAGGTGCTGCACCCGCGGCGACAGGATCGTGATCGGGTACATCACCGGCGCGATGAAGAACAGGAGCGCGGTCGCGACCTCCCAGATCTGGCCGACGTCGCGGAACCTGACGAAGAGCGTCGCGAAGATCAGAGCGACGGCTGCGACGAAGAGGTAGAGCTCGAGCAGCAGCGGCACGAGCAGCAGCCAGTCGAGCTGCGGGCTGCAGGCCGGCGATGCCCAGGAAGACCCCGACGACGAGGCAGTTGGCGAGGAACGTCATCGCCGCGACGAGGGTGGTCGAGACGGGGACGACGAGCGGCGGGAAGGCGATGCGCCTGATCGTCGGGCCCTTCGACACGATCGAGGGGAGCGTCGCGGTCACGGCGTCTATCTGGAACGTGTTGAGGACGATCCCGATCAGCAGGTACAGCGGGTAGCGCTCGATCCCCGACTTGAAGATGCTCCCGAAGACGACCAGGAGCACCGTGAAGTAGGCCATCGGCTTCGCGAGCGACCAGACGTAGCCGAGCACCGAGCCGGCGTACTTGAGCTTGAACTCCGAGCGCGAGAGGACCCCGATGATCCGGGCGTCGTAGGCGAGACGCTCGCGGGTCGTGCGCTCCGGCGGTGATGTACCTCCCCTCGCTCATCTGCTCAGTAGGCACCACGGCCGTCGAACACCGACGGCAGCGTGAGCGCGAGGATCCTCAGATCGCGGCTGATCGAGAGGTTCTCGATGTAGTCGCGCTCGACTGCGAGGCGCTCCTCGAAGCTCAGCTCGCCGCGGCCGAAGACCTGCATCGGCCCGGTCAGCCCCGGCTTCACGGCAAGCCGGAACCGGTGCTCCGGCCGGTACCGGCGCACGAGCTCCACCTGCTCCGGCCGGGGCCCGACAAGGCTCATCTCGCCCTTCAGCACGTTCACGAGCTGGGGCAGCTCGTCGAGGCTCGTGCGCCGCAGAAAACGCCCGAGCCGGGTCACGCGGGGATCGGGGAACAGCTTGAACATGGGCTCGTCGAGCTCGTCGAGCCGGACGAGGCGGGGCAGCATCGCCTCGGCGTCCGCCTGCATCGTGCGGAACTTGAACATCCTGAACTCCTCGCCTCCGAGCCCCGCGCGTGTCTGGGTGTAGAACGCGGAGCCCGAGCCGCCGAACCGGTTGGCGGCCATGATCGCGACGAAGACCGGAGCCGCCGCGACGAGCATGACGCCGGCGATCGCGAGGTCGAGCATCCGCTTCAGGGCGAGGGTCGACCGCGAGACGTCCCAGGTGTTGTACTCGACGACCGGAAGGTCGGCGACGTGGTGAAGCTGCACCGCGGTGCCGAAGACTCCGCGTGCCGAGGGAACGACGCTCAGCTTCACGCGGCCGCGCCGGCAGGCGGCGATCAGCTCGGCGACGACTCGCTCGTCGTTCGTGTGCGCCGCGAGCATGATCCGGTCGACCCCCAGAGACCAGCCGCGGCCGTTCCGGAGAAGATCCCGCGAGATCGTGCGGTACTCGGCGACCACGGTCGCGTGGATATCCGAGAAGAGCTCGAGCTTGCGCCGGATGGAACGGGTCGAATCCGGTCCGCCCACCAGGACGACCCGCTCACGAGGGGTGATTCGCCGCCAGACGAAGCGGGCGAGGCTGCGAAGCACGAACACGGCGACGACGGCGGCCACGAGCGCTCGGATCGCAGTGGCACCGTCGAGGGAGCCGAGACCGACGATCTGGACGAAGAGGGCGAGCCCGGCGACGGACGTGATCGCCCAGACGAACAGGAACGGCAGCTCGTCCACGGTGAGGTGGCGGAGCGTTCGGTGGTCGCGGTCATAGAGCCCGTACAGCTTCGCCGAGAGGACCCAGCACGGCAGGAACAGGAGCGCCCCCAGCGCTGCCGAGATCCCCGGCCCGAACGCGGCGAGCGTGGCCGCGACGACACCTACCGCGAGGAGGTCGGCGAGGGCCAGCATCCGCCGTCGAAGCGGATCGGGCGACGCCCACGCGCGGGCACGAGGCGCCGCGACGGGCACGATCTCAGGGCCGCTCCCGCGAGCAGGCTCGGTCCACGCGATCTCGTTCTCCACGATGCGGTCGGATGCCGCACTCGGTTGCTTGGCTTGCACCCCCCGGCGCTCCCCCTTTCGGACTCGATGTCCGTGTTTGACCTACCCACGTGGCGGTGTTCCTAACGTCGCCCCGCCGGTCGTGTGTCTACGGCGGCAACGCTAGTGGGCACAACCTTAGGAGCAGGTAAAAAGAGACTGCGCAAGGGGTGGATACGTCGGGCTCGGCTATACCATCATCGTGATCTCCTGCCGCAAAGGATCGGTGCCGGTTCTGCTCCTGGTCGCGGCCGCCGCGTTGACGGCGGCGGCCCTCGCGGGCGCCGCGCCCCGTCCGCTTCAGACCGCGATCGTCGATCCGGCGGTCTTCACCGGGCCCGATGCCGACGCCGGCCTGGCCCGCGCTGCCGCGGCCGGCGTGACGGCGATCAAGGTCCCGCTCTTCTGGAACGGCGTGGCCCCGGCGAAGCGCCCCTCGGGCTTCGAGCCGACCGATCCTTCCGACCCCGCCTACTACTGGACGCAGGTCGACACCCAACTCCGCCTGATCCGGTCTCACGGGCTCGAGCCGATCGTCTACATCGCAGGCGCTCCGACCTGGGCGGTCCGGCCGTTTCACGGCACATCGCGTGTCGACCCCGAGCAGTACCGCATGTTCGCCGAGGCGGCAGTCCGACGCTACTCCGGAGCGTTTCACGGGCTTCCACGCGTGCGGTACTGGCAGGCGTGGAACGAGCCGAACAAGGTGGTCAGCCGATCGGCCAAGGCAGGGGTCGAGGATTGGTATCGAGCGCTGGTCAACGGCTTCGCGGCGAGCGCGCATCGGATCCCGGGCAACACCGTGATCGCCGGGGGGCTCTCGCCGTTCGGGATCTCGACGGCGGTCGCGCCCATGACGTTCATGCGGAACCTGCTCTGCATCCCGCCGGACACGTCGACCGAGGGCGACTGCGCCTCGAAGATCCACTTCGACATCTGGTCGATCGATCCGTACACCGCAGGCGGCCCGTCGCATCTGACCGCCAAGCCGAACGACGTCTCGGTCGCCGAGCTGCCCGCGATGAAGGCCGTGCTCGACGAGGCAGTCAAGGACGGCCGGATCGCATCGTCCCAGCCGATGCGCTTCTGGGTCACCGAGTTCGCCTGGGACAGCAACCCGCCGGATCCGGGCGGCGTTCCGCTTGCCCTCGAGGGACGCTGGGTGGCCGAGGCCCTCCACCGCATGTGGGCCGCGGGGGTGAGCCTCGTGACGTGGTTCTCGCTCCGTGATCAACCGATTCAGACGAGCGCGTACCAGTCGGGGCTGTACCGGATGGGTCGGAGCTACGCCGCCGACATCCCGAAGCCGGCTCTCACCGCCTTCCGGTTCCCGTTCGTGGCCTATCCGGCCGCAGCGAGGAGAATCTCGGTCTGGGGGCGCACCCCGACGAGCGCAGCGGGATCGGTCCAGGTGGAGCAGCAGAGCGGCTCGGCGTGGAGGCGCGTCGCGACCCTCAAGGCGAACGAGGCCGGGATCTTCTCCGGCTCGATCGCCTCGAGCGGAACGGGACCGCTCCGCGCTGTCTTCCCGCCGGCAAAAGCGACGTCGCTTCCCTTCTCGCTCGTCAGCCCGCCCGACCAGCCGTTCCAGCCCTTTGGCGCGCAGGCCACCTCCACCGGATCGAGCCCGGGGAGCTCCGCGGTCAGCCAGTACGTGGAGACCGGGCCGGGAGCCGGCAGCGGCGCGGTGCTGCCTGCGCGGAACGCCGGCTCGGCGCACGACCCGCGCTCCACGCCGGCGGCCGTCGTCGCGGGAATCGGCGCCGCAGGGCTCCGCGCCGTCGTCTTCGGCGCCGCGCTCGTGGCGGTGCTGGCGTTGCTCGTCGCTGCCGCGGTACGCAGGAAGGCTCCCGGGGAAGCACCGATCTAGATGGCCCGGGCATCCTCGCGGACCGCTCTCGCCGTAACCGTGGCGGTGGCGGTTGCGACGTTCGCGATCGCCTACGACAACGGCACGTACTCACTCACCGCCCGCAGCGCGCTGGCGATCGCGGTCTGGTGGGCGATCCTGCTCGGTGTCGCTCTCCGCGTGCTGCCGTTTGGGCGCCCGGTCGGAGCTGCCGTCGCGCCGGGCCTGCTGCTCGCGGCATTCGCCGGCTGGGATCTCATTTCAGTTGCCTGGTCGCAGAGCGCCGAGGACGCGTTCGTCGAGTTCGACCGAACCTCGCTCTACCTGGGCATCTACACACTCGTCGTCCTGACCTCGACCGCGGGGCTGCTCGCAAGCTGGATCGACGGAGCCACGATCGGCATCGGGTCGACGGGCCTCGTTGCGCTCGTGAGCCGGTTCTTCCCGGGATCGTTTCCGGGGCGGGGGCTCGCCGAGCTGCTGCCGGCTGCCGCAACCCGCCTGAGCTTCCCGCTCGGCTACTGGAACGGCCTCGGGATCTTCCTCGGGCTCGGGTTCCCGCTCCTCGTGCACTCCGCCGTGACGCAGCTCCGCCGGCGACGGATGACCGCGATTGCCGCGCTCCCGGCGCTCGGCGTCGCCGTCTACCTCACCTCGTCTCGCGGCGCAGTCGTCGCCACGGCGATCGGGACGCTCGTCGTCGTCCTCGCCCATCCGCGCCGCGCCCATGCGCTCGCCGCGTCCCTCGCGGGCGGCGTGGGTTCAGCTGTCGCGATCGGGCTTGTGGCCTCGCGCCACGCGATCGTCGACGGCCCGCTCGGCTCCGCCGCGGCTCGAACCGAAGGGCGCGAGGCCGCCGTGGCCGTCGTGCTCGTCTGCCTGGCCACGGCCTTCGCGCACGAGTGGCTTGCGTCCCGGGTACCGCGAGCCCGCCGCCCGCCGCGAAGCGTGCGCCTGGCGGCCCTCGTCGCGCTGCTCGCGGTCGTGGTCGGGGGCGCTGCGGCGGCGGCGCACTCGTTCGAGAGCTTCACGAGCCTTCCGACCGCCACCGGGGCGCCGGGAACGGTCGGGACGCACCTCCTGAGCGGGAGCGGCTCCGGCCGCTGGCAGTTCTGGACAGCGGCGCTCGACGAGTTCCGGCGCTCGCCGATCGAGGGCGGCGGCGCCGGGTCGTTCCAGGCCTGGTGGGCGCACGACGGCTCGTTCCCCTACTTCGTACGGGATGCCCACTCGCTCTTCGTCGAGACGCTCGCAGAGCTCGGGATCGTCGGCTTGCTGCTACTCCTGGCGACGCTCGTGACAGCGCTCGTCACGGCTGTTCGCAGGCTTCGTGCCGCTGCCGGGGAGCAGCGCGCCGCGATCGCAGCACTGCTCGGCGGTGTCACCGTCTTCCTGCTCGGGGCGGCCGTCGACTGGATGTGGGAGCTAACCGCCGTGACCGCCGTCGGAATCGCGTTCGTCGGGCTCCTGACCGGGCCGGCATCCTCGGACGCCGGCGCTCAGCCTCGTAGGCGCCGCCTCGCGAACGTTGCGGTCGCGAGTGTGGCCGGCGCGCTCATCGTCGCCGAGTCGATTGCGTTGCTCTCGGCTGTTGCGATCGGCAAGAGCGAAGCCGATGCCCGCGCGGGACGACCCGCGGCCGCGCGAGCCGCCGCACTTGCCGCGATGCGCATCGAGCCGTGGGCGGCCACGCCGTACCTTCAGCTCTCGCTCGTCGCGCAGACCCAGGGCGACTTCTCCTCGGCGCTCCGGGCGATCGACAGCTCGGTGTCGCGCGACGGCGGCAACTGGCAGACCTGGCTCGTCAGGTCGAGAGTCGAGAACAGCCTCGGGGACTTCGAGGCCGGGAGGGCGAGCCTGATCCGCGCCCGTACGCTCAGCCGGAGCCTTCCCGCGCCCTGAGGCCGGCCCCTCAATCGGAGCGGCCTCTGTCCGACGACACGGGCATGAGCCTGACCGACTCCTACGCCCAGGCGCCCGGGCTGTCTTCACCGAGAACTGGACGAAGGGCCGCGCTTACTGGGAGGCGATGTTCGCCGAGCGGCAGCTGCCGGGCCGCCCCGACCTGCGTTTCCTCGAGATCGGGTGCTTCGAGGGCCGCGCGACGCTCTGGCTGCTCGAGAACGTCCTGACCGATCCGAGCGCGAGGATCGAGGTGATCGACACCTTCACCGGCTCGCCCGAGTTCGCGGTGATGGGCGTCGACGGCTCCTCCCTCGCCCGATTCACCCACAACGTCTCGCCCTACGCCGAGAAGGTGACGGTGATGCGAGGCGAGAGCGGGCCGATCCTGCGCACGCTCCCGCTCGCCGAGACCTACGACTTCGTCTACGTGGACGGGTCGCACTCCGCTCCGGACGTGCTGGCCGACGCCGTCTTCGCGTGGCCGCTTCTGAAGCGCCGGGGCCTGCTCGTCTTCGACGACTACCGCTGGCAGCTCGCCGGCGTGGAGCACGAGCGGCCGGCGATCGCGATCGACGCGTTCCTGAGCGTGCTCGGGCACCGGACCTCGCTCGTGCACGAGGGCTCGCAGCTCGCCGTCGTGAAGCTCTAGAGCGGGACGGCCGCCGAGCGGCCGAGCGGCTTCCCGACAGCGTCGAGCGCGGTGACTGCGGCGTACCGGTGGCCCGGCGCGAGGTGGAGTCTCGTCTCGAACCCCGTCCGCCGCCCTGTGATCGCCGGAGTCAGGCTCGTCGGCCGGCTCCCCGCAAGCACCTGCCAGGAGTGAACTCCGGTCGCTCCGTTCCAGGTTGCGTAGAGCAGCGTGCCCGAGGCGGTCGAACGAGCCGCGAGCCTGGGCCGCTCGGCCGGGATCGCGTCCCAGGCAAAGCGGAGCGTGCGGTAGTTCTGCCCGCCGTACGGGAGCTTCGCGTCGAGGAGCACGGCACCCGCCGCGGTGTACTCGGTGAAGTAGGGCTCGGTCCCCCACCCGACGAGAACGTTTCCGTTCGGCTGCGTCTGGACGCTCCCGAACGCGTGAGCGAGCTGCTTCGGCCTGTGGACGAACTGGCGGACGAGCGTCGCGCGCTTCCTGGTGAGATCGAGCGAGAGAGCGAGCCCGCGCGACTGCGGCTGCACCTGGGGGTCGTCGGCGTTGTCGAACAGCGTCACCATGCGCTCCCGACGTGCTGCCGTCGCCGACGTGCCGGGCGTCATGCTGCCAGGCGAACTGCGTTCCCGGCCCCATGGCGAAGTCGCTCTTCTTGCCGCCGAGCCGCCAGATCACCTTGCCGGTCGTGCGGTCGATCTTGTAGACGGTCCAGGTGTTACGGGCCGAGACGAGCAGGTTCCCGTCGGCGTCGACGTCGATCGCGTTGACGTGGAAGAAGTCGAACGCGGGAGCGACCTTCGAGTAGGACTCGGTGAGCTTGACGTGGTCGAGGCTCCGCCACTCGAAGAGCACGCGGGCGCTCGGGACCGCGAGCTCCTGCACGACCCCCTCGATCACGCGCCCGCGCCCGGATCCGACGCTCGAGCGGTCGACGGTCGGGATGTCGTAGGCCGTGACGAGCGCCGTTCCCTCGGGCGTGAGGATCAGCTCGTGCAGGTCGGAGCCGAGCCCGCCGCCCGCCGGGAAGCGCGCGATCTCCCGGTACGCGTGGTCGGCGATCACGTGGTCGCCGATCCCGAGGCCGTGCTTGGTCCTGCCCTCCCACCAGGTGAGAGCCGGCGCGCCGCGGTAGGTCGTGGCGCGGAGGTTCAGGACGCTCGCGGGAACCGTCGGACGGAACCAGACGAGCTCGCCGGCGTCGTCGACGATCATCGCCCCGCGCTGCCCGGGGCCCGACGACGGGCCGAGGAAGAGCAGCCCCGGCGCCGTCTCCCGGGCTGCGGCGGACAACGGTGATCTTCGGAGGGATCAGATCGGGCCGCGAGACGAAACGCTGCACCTCGCCACGGTCGACCATTGCGAGCCCGCCCGGGACGTCGAGTCGCGCCGGCCGCGAGACCGCCCAGGGCGCCCGCCGCCCGCACGAGGAACGAGCGGCGGCTCAGCACCTCTCAGGCCAGGTCACGGTGCGGAGGCTCCACGTACATATGGTGGAGCAAGCGTCGCAGCCGCTGCACGACGGGTGCGTACTGGGTGTCGGCAGCCACGTTTCGGAGCTCCCACGGATCACGGCGGAGGTCATAGAGCTCCTGCCAACCGCGGTAGTGGTACTGGACGTAGAGGTAGCGCGGAGTTCGGATCGCGACGTACGGCGGCGGGCCCCCCGAGCGGAGCTTGTTCTTCCCGAGGTACTCGACGATGTAGTCCTTCCGCCACGGGATCGTCTTGCCGCGCAGCATCGGCGCGAAGCTCTTACCGTCCTGCGGAATCCCGGGCTCGATACCGGCGAGCTGGGCGATCGTCGAGGCGAAGTCGATGTTCAGGACGGGCTCGCTGTCGACCGTGCCGTTGGCCGTCGTCCACGGGGTCCGAACGATCAGCGGCACGTGGGTCGAGGCGCGGTAGGGCCAGAGCTTGCCACCGAGACGATGCTCGCCCCAGAGAAAGCCGTTGTCGCTCGTATAGACGATCACCGTCCGGTTGAGCTCGTGACGCAGTACGAGCGTGTGGACGATCTGCTTCACCGACCGGTCGAGCGAGAGCAGCGACTCGAGTTGATGACGGCGGACATCCTGCGTGTAGTCGATGCCGCCCTCGGTCAGCGAGCGGGAGTGGTACGAGGCCCACGGCTCGGACGAGATGTTCACCTGGTTCACGGCGGGCGATCTGAACGTCGGCAGGCTGTCGAGCTTGCCGACGTCCTGCGGCGCCGGGATCGCGGGCAGGTGTGGCGCAACGGGCGCGAAGTAGAGGAAGAACGGCCGCCGTGCCGAGCGCAGGAACGCGAGTGCCTGCTTCGTCAGCACGGTCGTCGAGTAGTCCGCCGGCCGGCTCCCGTAGTGGACGATCTTGCCGTTCTCGTTGACCTTGTAGTCGTAGTACTTCTCGAGCGGGACGCTGTCCATCGCCTGCCAGTCGTCCCACCCTGACGGGATCGCGTTGTGCCCGTCGAGGCTGTAGTCGTTGAGGTACTTGCCGACGAGCGCCGTCTCGTAGCCCGCCCGGTGCAGCCAGTTCGCGAGATCCGAGGTTCCGGCGAACGCCGGATACCCGTGTGGCCCGAAGTTGTCCATGACGCCCGTGTGGTGCGAGTACTGCCCGGTCAGGATCGACGCCCGCGACGGCCCGCACTCGGAGGTCGTGACGTCGAAGTTCGAGAAGGTCACGCCGTGCTTCGCGAGCAACCGGTTGACGTCGCGCATCACGGCGTTCCCCTGCGTGCGCTCGTCGTCGCTCAGGATGAACACGAAGTTCAGCCGCTGCGCCGGAGGCTTGGCAGCCGCGACAGGACGGCTCGCGCCCGCCCCGGCAGCAAGCCACGCCGCCGCTGTCACGACCGCCGCAATCGCCAACACTCTCGCCGGTTTCCTGCCCATAGGACCGCCAAGGACGGTGCCTGCACCGCCATGAACCCGGATTACGACGGCATGAATCGGCGTTAGGGCGGCGCTAAGGGTCGGTTAACGCGGGCGGCCCGACAACCCGTCAGACATGCCCCTTCCGCCGGAGCCATTCCAGCGAGAAGTAGCCGGGGATCGGCGGTAGGTAGTACGTGCAGAGCCGGTGCGTGAGCGCGATTGCGAAAGCGACCTGCTCCGGCACGCCCATCGCGACGAGCCCGCCGGCGAGCGCGGCCTCCGCGGCGCCGATTCCGCCGGGCACGGGGACGAGGCCCGCCAGCGATGACGCGATGACGTTGACGAGGACGAGCTGCGCCAGGCCGAGGTGAACGCCGTAGCCGCGGCACACGGCGGCAAGAGTCAGCGCGAAGACCAGCTCGGCGCCGAGCGCGCCGCCGAACAGCTCGGTCAGCTTCCTCGGGTCGCGCGCGATCGCGATGAGGCTCCTGATCGCCGCGCGCACCTCGGGCACGACCCTCTTCCGCAGCTTCGGTATCGCGAGCACCGCCACGACCGCGACGATCAAGACGGCGAAGATCACCGCGATGAAGCGACCCGATGGGAGCGCGCCCGAGATCTGGCTCGTGTCGAGCTTGAAGTGCACGAAGGGCACCAGCACGAGCACGAGCCCGATCTGGACGATCGTCTCGGTCAGCCCGTCGATCGCGCCGGAGGCGACCGCCGCACCGGGCGGCACGCCGAGCCTCTGCAGGAACCGGATGCTGAGCGCGATGCTGCCGGCGGAGCCCGGGACGGTCAGGTTGAGGAACTTGACCGCGGACTCGAGCACGACGCAGGGGAGCAACGGCAGCGGCGTCTCCACCGCCCCGCGCAGCGCGACTGCGCGCGGGAGATAGCTGACCTGGGCCACGATGAACGCGACCACCACCCAGGCGAGGTCGGCGGTTCGCAGCTCGTCGTAGATCGTGCCGAAGCCGATCTTCGCCAGCTTCGTGATCAGCAGGTAGGCCGCGAGCGCGATCAGCGCCGTGAAGAGGAAGTCCCGCGCCCGCACCCGGCGTACCGCTGCGAGCTCCGGGAGCTTCGTGTTCGTCGAGGCGGCCGCGGCGACGCGCAGCTCCTTGAGCGCGACCTCGTGCTCGCGGGCAAGATCGCGCGTGTGCGGTGTGAGGGCCGCGCGCTCCAGGTACGGCAGGGCCCCCGCGACTGCATCGTTGCCCGCCCCACTGCACGCGGCGTGGAGCGCGCGTTCGTGCCCCACGAGCACCGTGCAGGCCACGAGGAGCTCGGCCACGTCGATGTCGATTGCCGACTTCGGAGCGCCGAGGGTTGCCGCTGCGAGATTCATGATTATGGGCTGCCCATCGACGATTGCGATGTTCCGGGCATTCAGCCGGCCGTGCGAGATGCCCGCCGCGTGAAGCCGCGCCACCTCCCGCCACAGCTCGTGCAGGAGCGAATCGGTCGCCTTCTGAGGAGGCATCTCCTCGAGCGGCTCGACATCGGGCTCCCGCGTGACGATCAACGCGTCGCCCCCCAGGCCCTGGGCTGCGATCACCACCTCGGGCACGCGAACGCCGGCTCTCGCGGCCATCATCGTCGCGAGCGCCTCGTGCTCGACCTGCTCGACACGGCCGACGGCCACGCTCTTCCGTGGGTCGCGGTAGGCGAGCGATCGCCAGCGCCGTGCGAGCCTCTGGGTGTCCTGCGCATCGCGGCCGAGCACCCGGACAGCCACCGGCTTTCCGCTCGTGTCGTGGCCGACGTACTCAGCCGACCCCACCCGCTGGCGCTCGGCGGGACAGAGGTCGCTCGTCTGAAGGCCGAGCGCGAGCAGCTCGAGGCGGATCTGCTCGGTCGGGGGGACGCCGGCTGCGGTCCCGAACGCGAGCCGCACGAGCGCGGCGCCGCCGAGACCGAATGCGAGGCCGCGCGAGGGCGGCCGACGGCAACGCCGCGCCGAGGGCGACGGCGCCGATCGCCGCGAGGAGGATGAGCGCTCCGGCGAGACGGCGGATGGGCCGTACGAGCTCCGGGCCGGCCACGACGAGGATCGCGGTCAGGCCCGCAATCCGCAGCTCGGGATAGCCCCAGCGGGAAAGCGGATGGCTGTTGACGGGAAGCCAGTCGGAGACGATCGCGCCGCCCAGAACGACGCCGAGCCCGATCTCGATCACCAGCGCGAGCGCGATGTCGCGTGCGAGCAGCCAGCGGCGCTTGACGAGAACGTCGAGGACGACCACGAGCGCGAGCCCGATCGCAGCCACGAACAGACCTCGCCACATCGCATCCGCCCACCCGAGGACGGTGACGATCCCGCGCGCGATTTGCCTGTCCTGCCTCGTCGCCGACGAGGCGATCACCGCCGTGAGCCCGACGACGACCGTCCCGAGGGCGAGCAGCACGCCGTCGACGGTCCGGCGGTTCCTCCGCCCCGCCTCGGCGACCGTCAGGAGTGACGGGTGCCGGAGCGCCTCAACGCGATCGAGCGCTTCCGCGGTCGCCATTTCGCGAGCAGAGCTCGTCAGGCCCCGCGTGCCCGATGCGCACCCACCGTCCGAGCATAACCGCGAACGCAGAGAAGGCCCTTCCGGGCCTTCTCTGCGGAACCACTCGGAGCCGAGACGGCTAGCCCGTCTGCCCCACCCCGCCGACGGTGAAGTCGACGAACATGTTCTTGTGGTTCAGGTTCCCGCAGTAGAGCCGGTAGGTCCCGTGCTTGAGCTGGATCTTCAGCGTCACGATGCCGGGCGTATCGCTGATCGGCCCCGTGAGCACGTCGCCGTCGCCATTCGAGACCTGGGCGTCGTTGAGCACGAAGTTATGGGTCGGGCAGGGATCGTTCAACGTGATCCAGTAGGTGCCCGGCCGGAGTGTGTCGACACTCTGACCGTCCTCGCTGAGCGTGATCGGCAACCCCGACGCCGGCCCGCAGCTCGCGCTCCCGAAGGCGCCGTCGAGCCCGCGTCCGTCCTTTATTGCCGGCGCTCCGACCGATACGGCGATCAGGGCTGTGACAAGTGCTGCGGCCAGCGCCGCGACGATCCGAGTCATACGCTCCCCCTCCTCCTATTGCATGGACTTGGCGAACATAACACCTCAGCGCCCCGGGTTTCCACCCTTCAACCTTCGAGCCACCGGACGACGGGCAGGCTCCGGTCGCGCTGGGCACGACGTCGCCGTGCTTGACGCGCGTCCAGACCCGATCTGCCGGAACATCGACCTTGACGTAGGGGTGGGCTTTCGACCGCGTGGGGTGACAGATGACGAGACTGGGCGACGAGGTCGTGGTAGTCGTCGTCACGGTCACGGTCGTCGTTACGGACGCGTCCGGGTGGGCGCCCTTACCGTGCCCGGCTCCTTCGGGTCGCCCTGCGAGAGCGAACGACGTCAGTACGCCGGCCAGGAGGAGTGCGATCAAAGACGCCTTGATTCTCACTGAGCGCTGCATCGGCGTTGCCAGGCAGGAAGATAAATGAATTCGGGGACCGTCCGAGTGACGGAGCGGCGCCCTCGACCTCGGAGTCAAGCGATTCGGGCGAGCTCCACGGCGTCGAGCGCCTTGCGACGGCGTCGAGCACGCTGCGGTCCGGTCGCTCCCAGTCGAGCGGCGAGCCGTCGTCACCGTCCAGGTGGTCGTAGACCTCGAGCGTCCAAGTCAGGTAGGCGTCGAAGGTGTCCACGGCATCGGTCTGCGGCACGGCGGAGCTGTTCCAGCGGGCGTTGACGAGCGCGTCGATCTCGAGCTCGGCGTACTGCCGCTCGGTTCGCCGCCGCCACGCTTCGCTCACGAGGCTGCTCCCGGGCCCCCAACTGCCGGGCGGACACAGGACGTCCTCCCGGCGAGCGACCTCGCCGTCGACCAGTGTGGCCGGATACGTCTGACAGACCTGTGGACGCTGGGCGTAGATGCCGCACCGGCCCGAGCTCTCTCCGAACGGCATCCAGAAGACGCACCAACCGGCTCGCGACCCCGCTCGCTGCTTGTCGAGGGCAAGCTGGAAACGGTCCTCCTCGGGGCCGAGCTTGAACCCCTCGATCCCGGCACGCTGCACGGGAACTGCGAGCGTGAACTCCGCAGGAGCGAGCCCGAGCCCCTGGGTGATGCGGAACACGTCGAGCCCGGTCACCGTGACGAGGTACTCCTTGCAGCACGCTTCCGTGCAACGGGCGCAGGGCGAGGCCCCGGAGGTGCGGGTCACCGGCACGTCTCGATCAGGTACCGGTAGTAGTCCTCGACCGAGCGCACGGTCCCCTGGTCGCGAATCTCGGCGTTCCACGCCTCCACTGCCTCGCCGTGCTCCTCCCGCTCCCGCGCCCCGATCCTGGCGAGCTCGCGTTCCTCCGGATCGAGGTCGAGCAGTGACCAGCGGCGGCAGCTGCAACCGCCGGCGATGATCCTCACCCGGCCCTCGCTCACTGTCGCCGGGTACGCCTGACAGGCCGCCGGCCTGCTCGCCGCCGCGCCGCAGCCCGCGTGCCCGTCGTTCGTCTCGACCAGGAAGACACAGGGCGCGCCGGCCGGCCCGATCTCGCCGTTCTTGCGGAGGACGACCTCGTATCCCGGCCCGTTCGGGTCGAGCAGGAACGCCTGCGGATCGCCCGGTGGAGCGGGCACGGCCATCGCAAACTGCTCCGGCTCGAGCTCGAACGTCCGGGCGAGCTGCACGAGGTCGCGGCCCGTCAGCACGACGCGGGTGACGCGGCAGCAGGTCTTGGAACGGCAGGCGTCCCAGAGGACGTCGCGCGCCGTCCGCGCCGTTCTCATCCCGGCGTCCGGCCCTCGAGCCACGCACTCGCCGACGCGGCAATTCGGGCCCGATCGCCGGCATTCCCGTCGTAGGGATCGAAACCGTCGAGGATCGTCCCGAGCTCTGCCAGGCCAGGGTCGCCCGGGCTTCCCGAAACGATGCGCTTGATGATCCAGGCGCCTTTCGCACGGGTGGGGCCGGTTTCGCCTGCGAGCAGCGGGATCGCCACAGGCAGCGCACGGGGCCCGCTCGCAGCGAGCTCGTATGCCGACTTGGACATGTCGCTCTGGAGGAGGTCGGGCCAGTCGTCGAGAGTCGCCCGCAGAGCCTCGAGGGCGTCCGGGGCCCCGAGCCGGTTGAGCGCGACTGCGGCGAGCGACCGAACCCGTCCATCGCTGTCCTTCAGCCCTCGGCGGACATCGTCCAGGGAGGCAGGGTCGGCGATCGAGGCGAGCCCTTCCATCGCGAGTGCGCGAACGCCCGCGGACTCCGACCGGGCTGCCTCGATCAGCACCGGAGTCGCAGCCTTGCCCTGGGCGATCAACTCGCTGAGCGCGCGCCCGGACTCGTTGACGTCGTCCGAGTCGAGCTTCCGGACGAGGTCGGCGAGTTCGCTCACGCGATGCTCGCGGTGTGCTCGAAGGTGAGCATGACCCGGCGATTCGCGCGCCGGTTGGCCTCGTCGTCCTGTGAGGTCTTGGCGTCGGCTGCGAATGCGCTCGTGATCCCCGTGGCGATCGGCGCGTCGAAGCGCGATTTGTCCACGCCGCGGGCGACGAGCGCGTCGATCGTGCTCTGGGCCCTCCGCTTTGCCAGTGCCAGGTTGTGGTCGGTGGAGCCGCGGAGATCGGCGAATCCCTCGGCGTGGATCCGGACGTCGGGGAACTTCGTCAGATAGGGCAGGAGCGTGTCGAACTTGGGCTCCTCGCCCCCTGACGGCGCATCGCCGTCGAAGTCGAAGTAGATCGTCACGGGCTCGTGGACGTAGAAGTCGCGATGGGCCTCGAGAGCGGCGTCGAAGGTCGCGGACCCAGCGTCGCTCACCGACGAGGACTCGTTCTGCACCTTCCCGCTGCGGACCTGGAAGGCCCACTTCATCGCTCCGTAGACGACCTGATTGTCGTCGCCCTTCGCGACGGTCTCGAAGCTGAAATCGAGGCCGTCCGTCGTCGACGTCGTCCCGGGCGCATCCTCGATCTTCGCCGGCTTGATGTCGTCCGCCTTCTCCGACCGCCTGAACCCGAACTCGGGCGAGGCTCCCTCGTAGTACTGCGTGTGCCCCTGGCCCTTCGGTGCGACGACCGACGGCGTCAACCCGAAGTTCTCGTGGAGGACGTCGGTGGCGTAGCCTCCCTCGACTCCACCGGCCGCGTCCTCCTTGGTCCGCAGGCTCGGCATCGAGGCCGCGGGCATCGACGCGGCGTTGACGTCGGCGCCTTTCTCGTCCTGCAGCTTGACGATCTGGATCAGGCCCAGCTTGCTCGTGTAGGGGGCGCTCTTGTCGGGCTGGAACGAGACCGAGCCCTTGAGGCCGCTCGCCCCCGTCCCGGCGAGCGCGTCGTTGTGGGCGATCCAGGCCATCTCGAAGACGCCCATGCTCGTGGGCGCAGAGAGCGCGATGTCGCGCTGGAGCAAGCGACCGCGGGACGGAAGCCTCGAAATGGCCGGCAGCGGCGGCCGGGACAGGCCGAGCGCACGCGCCACCGCGGCATTACCGACCGTCTGCTGGAGTCCGAGGACCCGCTCGACCCCGGGGCCGCCCGCGGGCTCGGGCTCGGGCAGCGGAGCATCCACCTGATTCGACGCCGAATCCAGGAACTCGTCGCGACGTACCTCGTCCCGGCTACTCATGCGGCTCCCCCTGCTAGGAACTCGTGCCGGGACGCTACGCCATCGACGGCGTCGAGGCAAGAAGTCGCCCCCGCGCCGCTAGACAACGGCCGGGGGCACGGCAGCAGGAGGGCTAGCTCCCGATGCGGACAAAGGGTAACCCGGGCCCGCCGCAGGACCTACGACAGACGGTTCGCGAGCTGCGTGCGCGACTTGACGTCGAGCTTGCGGAACACCTTGCGCAGGTGGTACTCGACCGTGCTCGGGCTGATGAACAGCTGTGCGGCGATCTCCCGATTGGTGTGTCCTTGCGCCACGAGGCGGGAGATCTGGGCCTCCTGCGGCGTGAGCTCACCGAGCGTCTCCACGGTCCGTTTGCGGGCGCGCGCGCCGGTCGCCGCGAGCTCCCGTTCGGCGCGGCGCGCGAACGCCTCGGCGCCCATGCCGCTGAACGCCTCGAGCGCGGCGCGCAGTTGCGTACGGGCGTCGAGGCGGCGCCGTTCGCGGCGCAGCCACTCTCCGTACAGAAGGTGAGTCCGTGCGAGCTCGAGTCGCACGCGGGTACCGGAAAGATCTGCGATCGACCGGCGATACAGGTTCTCGGCGACCTCTCCCTCGCTCGCCAGCGCGCGCACACGCGCTTCGATTCCGGTGGCCCAGCCGGAGCTGATCACGCCGGTACGTTCCGAGAGCCACTCCAGGGCGGATGCGAGGAGCTCGCTGTCAGCGGTCCTCGCTGCCGCTTCGGCCAGCTCTGGCACCAGCAACGATCCGTATCCGATCGGATCGGGCTGGAACGCCTCCCAGGCCGCATCGCGGGCGGCGTCAGGCCGGCCGAGACCGTTGTACAACACCGATCTCGCGTAGTTGTTGGAGGTCCACCGTCGTGTGGCTGCCTCCTCCGCGGTCGCTTCGATGAGTTGAGACGCTTCCGCCTCGTCGCCTCGCCAGGCGGCGAGAATCATCGGAGCGTTCACGTGCGCCGGGTTGCCGGTCGCCTCGGCGATCAAGCGTGCCTCGTCGATCATCAGCGCGGCCGCGGTCAACTCGCCGGCGAGCATGTGGCTCCTCGCGAGGAAGCTGAGCGCGAACTGGAGGTGCGCGAGTGCCCCCGTGTCTCGAGCTACCTGCACCTGGCGCGCTGCGAGGAGATGCATAGCCTCGTCGTCCCACAGCTCGAGCGTGACGACGTTGCTGTTCCTACCGCTCGAGAGCGAGAGCCCGCGGCCTACATCCTCGTTCGCGAAGTCCGTCGCGAGCAGAAGCTCGAGAGCCCGGGCTAGTGTCGGCGCCGCTGCCGCGTATCCGTCGGTCACGCGGAGCCCGAACGCATCGAGCAGCACGTCAACCGTCCGCGGCGGATCGGCGCCGGGTGGCGCTGCGCGCGCGGCGGCCGCGACCGCGGGAGCGCCACCGACGACCTCGACGTCGCTGGCCATCGCGCCCCCGAGCGCCTCGAGGTACGTCTCGCGCGCCAGCTCGGGGTCGAGTGGCTCGAGTCGGCTCGCAGCGCTCAGAAACAGACGGCCGGCATCGCCCCCGCGCCGCTGCTCCAAGGCGATCTGGGCGCGCAGCAGGTCGACCCGCGCGTGACCGAGCTCGTCGAGCACGCCGTCGTCGATCGCTTCCAACAGCCCGAGCGCATCCTCCAGATCGCCGGCATCCCGCTTCGCGGCGGCGGCCGCGAGCAGGCGCAGGGCGCGGTGCGTGGGCTCCGGCGTGAGGGCAGCGGCACGCTCGAGGAAGGCGGCGACAGCTGCCAGTCCGCCACGGGCCTGGGCCCGTCCCGCCGAACGCTCGAGATCTTCGGCTATGTCCTCGTCGGGCCTGGATGCCGCCTGCGCCCGGTGCCACGCGCGGCGATCGGGGTCGATCAGAGGATCCGTGGCTTCCGCCAGGGCGAGGTGGGCTGCGCGGCGCTCCTTGGGCAAGGCAGCCCGGTACACCGCGGAGCGAACCAGAGGATGACGGAAGACCGCTCGCGCGCCCAGCTCCAGCAGGCCCTCCGCCTCGACGATTTCGGCAGCCGACTCGGGGATTCCGAGCTGCCGCGCGGCCCGCCAGACGAGTGCCGTGTCTCCGAGCGGATCAGCTGCCGCCAGAAGCAACAACCGTCGCGCGGCACCCGGAAGACCGGTCAGCCTTCGCATGAAGCTCTCCTCGATGCTCGCGGAGAGGGGAGCCGCCGCCGGCAGGCCGAACCCGCCCGCGAGCTGCGCCGGCTTGAGCCCGCGCGGCAGCTCCAGCAAGGCCAGGGGATTCCCGCGGGTCTCGGCGACGATCCGATCCAGCACGCGCTCGTCCAGCCGAGCGGGCAAGACCGACTCCAACAGCGCCCGGGCATCACGCCGGCCCAGCGGCTCGACGAGGAGCTCCGCGAACCCTGTGAGCGCCTCGATGGGCCGGCGTGCCGCGAAGAGGAGCGCGATCTTCTCCGCCTGCAGGCGTCGCGCCACGAACGCCAGCACGCGCGCCGACGCTCGGTCCAGCCACTGGGCGTCGTCGATCACAGAGAGGAGCGGCCGCTCCTCCGCAGCCTCCGACAGCAGGTTGAGGACTGCAAGGCCGACGAGAAACGGATTTGGAGGTCGCCCCGCGCTCAGGCCGAGCGCGACCTCGATTGCCTCTCGCTGGGGGCCCGGCAGGTACTCGATGTGGTCGAGGCTCGGCGAGCACAGCTGCTGGAGCGCCGCGAAGGCAAGTTCGACCTCCCCCTCCACCCCCACCGCGCGCGTGAGGCGGAAGTCCGGCGCCGCCTCGACCGCGTAGTCGAGCAGTGCGGTCTTGCCAACCCCGGGCTCGCCGTACAACGCCAGCACCGGCCCCTGGCCGTCGCGCGCGGCCTTGAGCGTGCGGTCGAGCACGTCGCGCTCACGCTGACGACCGCGGAGCCCCGCTCCAGGTGCCTTCGTGACCATGCGCAGCAGCATGCCACCGACATCGGGGTGACGGACTACGGGTTTCCGGGATTCGATCGCCCCGTGCCGGCGGCGACGATGGCGCTCTCATTCCGGTACCTGTGAAGACAAGGAGGCACACGATGACGAGCGACCTGGGTGTCTGGACCGCCGACGATTGCGCCCTGGTGCTGATCGACTACCAGAACGAGATGTTCGAGGTCATTCGTTCCGAGACGGACGCCGACCTCGTCGAGCTGCACGTCCGCCTGCTCGCCAAGACGGCGAAGGCATTCGACGTGCCGATCGTGCTCTCGACCGTCGGTGTCGGATACGGCTTCAACGGCCCGACACTGCCGTCCGTTCTCTCCGAGCTCGACGGCATCGAGCCGATCGACCGGACCTCGATGAACGCCTTCGAGGACGATGCGTTCGTCGCGGCGGTGGAGGCGACCGGGCGCAAGCGCTTGATCATCGGCGGGCTCCACACGGAGATCTGCCTGACGTTCGCGACCGTCGAGGCGCTGAAGAACGGGTACGAGGTGCTGTACGTCACCGACGCCGTCGGTGGTCGCTCGCAAGCCGCTCACCGGACGGCGATCGAGAGGCTGGCGCACGCAGGTGCCGTTCCGACGACCTCGCTCGCCGTGACTACGGAGCTCTTCCGTGACTGGGGCGGCCCGCTCCGGGAGCCGGCCCTCGACGTCATCTACTGGTACTTCACGGAGGTCCCCAAGCACACGGCCGACGTCGGCGTCGCGGAGGCGGAGACCAAGGCCGCGGCAGCCTGGCAGCCTGCGGGTGCCACGATCGGCGCATGAGCGAAACGCTTACGTCGGACTTCCCGGACTTCGCGCCGGTCCCGCGCTCCGCGCTGGGGCCGGCGCTGAACGAGCACGGCTACTACGTCGGGCGCGTCGAGCGGAACCTCTACTGGATCACCGACGGCACCTACCAATCGGCGTTCCTGACCACCTCGGACGGCGTCGTGCTCCTCGACGCGCCGCCCACGATCGGCAACAACATCCGGCGCGCCGTCGACGAGATCGCGTCGGAGAACGGCGTCAGCAACAAGGTCAACTACCTCATCTACTCCCACCACCACGCCGACCATGCCGGCGCGTCCTCCCTGTTCGACAGGAACGTCACCCGCATCGGCCACGAGGAGACCCGCCGTCTCCTGCTGCGAGATGACGACCCGGCAAGACCGCCCAACGAAGAGACGTTCCAGGACCAGCGCACCCTGGAGATCGGCGGCGAGCGGATCGACCTGGCCTGGCACGGCGCCAACCACTCGCCCGACAACATCATCATCCACCTCCCCGACCACGACACGCTGATGCTGATCGACATCGTCAATCCGGGCTGGGCACCCGTCTACGTCTCGAACCTGACGGAGGACATCCCCGGCTACCTCGAGGCGCCCGCGAACGCGCTTGCCTACTCGTGGAGGCATTTCATCGGCGGCCACGTCGGGCGCTTGGGAACGCGCGACGACGTGAAGCTCCATCAGCAGTACATGGCCGACATCGCCGAGTCCTCGAGGAAGGCGATCGACGAGGTCGATCCCAGGCGTTACTACGCGCACTACGGCGAGAACAAGTGGGCCGCGGCCAAGGGCCACCTCGACGAGACCACGCGCCTCGCCGCGGACCCGGTGATCGAGAAGTACACGGGTGTGCTCGCCGGCGCCGACATCTTCACCGAGAGCACGGCGTTCTGGGTGATGGAGTCGATCCGACTCGATCTAGGCTACGGCTCACAGGTGCATCCATGATCGCCACCCTCCCGGTGCTCGACGCATGACCGCTGCGGTCGCCGATCCCGAGGCGCGCAAATTCCTTCGGGACGCCGATCCGGTCCTCGCAGGCATCATCGACGCCCAACCGGATTTCCGCCCGCGGGCCTGGCTGGACGAGCTGCCTCCGCTCGATGCCTTCGCGACGCTCGTGTTCCAGGTCGCCGGACAGCAGCTGTCGGTCAGCTCGACCCGCGCGATCATCTCGCATCTACGGGATCGGTTCGGAGGGCACATCCCGTCGCCGGCCGAGCTCCTCGCGGCTGATCCCCAGGTGCTGAGGGACAGCGGGTTCTCGACTCGAAAGGGCGAGACGTTGCGCGCGCTCGCAGAGAGGTTCGTCGACGGAAGCCTGAGCGACGACGCGCTCTCGCGCATGAGCGACGAGGAGGTCGAGGCGACCCTCACCGAGGTGCGCGGAATCGGACTGTGGACCGCACGCGGGTTCCTGCTCATCGCTCTCGACCGGCCTGATGTCTTCCTCTCGGGCGACCTCGCCCTCCGGCGGGCGATCCAGCGTGCGTACGGCTTCGACCACCTTCCGACCGAGGACGAAGCCGCTCGGGTGTCGGATCGCTGGCGACCGTATCGGAGCCTGGCGGTGAGCTATCTGTTTGCTTCCGAGTTCGAGAAAGGAGCCTGATGAACGCGCAGAACGGCACGACCGTCGGGATCATCGGAGCCGGACGACTCGGGCAGGCGATGGCGCGGGTCGCGATCCGCGCGGGTCGCTCCGTCGTGCTCTCGAACAGCCAAGGCCCGGAATCGCTGACCTCGATCGTGGCCGCCCTCGGCGAGAGCGTCACGGCCAGGACGGTGGACGAAGCAGCACTGGCCGGCCTGGTCGTGCTCGCGGTGCCCTGGGGTCAGGTGCCCGCGGCCGTGCAGGACCTCGATTGGAACAGCCAGATCGTCATCGACGCGACCAATGACTGGGCGGCCGAGGACCTGAACGGGAGAACGTCGAGCGAGCTCGTCGCCGACCTCGTGGCCGGTGCGCGCGTCGTCAAGGCAGCCAATACGCTCGGCGCCGAGGTGCTCGGCTCGGACCCTCATGATTCCGGAGGACGGCGCGTGATCTTCGTCTCCGGAGACGACGCCGGCGCGAAAGCAGACGTCGTCGCGCTGTTCGAGGACGCGGGGTTCGCCGTGATCGACCTCGGCGCTCTCGCGACGGGCGGTGAGCTGCAGCAGATCCATCACCCGCTCGCCGGCGTCAATCTCATCCAAGTCTAAGGAGCGTCAGTCGATGGCAGTCCACACCGAAGTGACTCCAACCGAGGCCGCCGACCGTCTCGCCTTGCGCGAGCTGTTCGACGCGTACGCCCACTGCGCCGACCGGCGCGATGCCGAAGGCCAGAAGGCGCTCTTCACCCCCGACACGCGCTTCGCGGTCTACATGAGCGGCGAAGGCAGCGAGCCGACGTACGTGCTCGAAGGACGAGAGGCGCTCACGCCGGTGTTCGCCGATCTGAATCGTTATGAGGCGACCACGCACTTCAACGGGCAGAGCACGGTCACGCTCGACGGCGACCGCGCAACCGGCGAGAGCTACACGATCGCTCACCACCTCTTCACCGAGGAGGGCGAGCGCAAGCTCATGGTCGCCGCGCTTCGCTACATCGACACCTTCGCGAAGCTCGGCGGCAGCTGGTACTTCGCCGAGCGAAAGCTCGTCCTCGACTGGAGCGAGACGCGCCCGTCGAATCCCGGGACCTGACGGTGTTATAGGCTGGCGGGAAGATGGCAGCGGGGCTCGACAATCACCATCGCAAGACCCTCGAGAAGCTCTTCGAGCATCCATCGAGCAGGAACGTGGAGTGGCGCGAGCTCGAATCGCTGCTCGACGCGGTCGGGACCGTCACGAAGGAGCACAACGGGAAGCTCCGCGTCACCGTCGGCCCGGAGACCGAGGTCTTCCACTCGCCGCACGGGAAGGACGTGGACGTCCAGACGATCGTGGACGTCCGCCGCATGCTCGAGAACGCAGGCTACGCCCCGGACAGCCTCCCGGTGCTCGAGGTCGAGGAGCCGGGAGACGGCCCGCCGCGCGACCAGGGCGACGGGCGCTGGGGCCAACCCTGACCTAGCGCCGCGGGATCGGCACGCGAGCTCACGCCTCGTCACTAACGTTCAACCGGACGTGGCGGCAGTCAAGAAGATCGGTTTTCTCTCGTTCGGTGCCTGGCATCCGGGCGGCGGGCTGACGCACACCGGCGGCGATGCGCTGCACCAGACGGTCGAGCTCGCGGTGGCTGCGGAGGAGATCGGGATCGATGGGGCGTTCGTCCGCGTCCACCATTTCGCGCGGCAGCTCTCCTCGCCGTTCCCACTCCTCGCCGCGATCGGCGTCAAGACGAGCCGGATCGAGATCGGCACCGGCGTGATCGACATGCGCTACGAGAACCCCCTCTACATGGCCGAGACCGCAGCGGCTGCCGACCTCCTCGCCGGGGGCCGGCTCCAGCTCGGGGTCAGCCGTGGCTCACCCGAACCGGCCTGGCGTGGCGCCGAGGCGTTCGGCTACTCGGTCGACTCCGACGACGCCCGCGAGAAGACTGCGCTCTTCCGAGCAGCGATCTCCGGCGCCGGTGTCGTCGCTGCCGACAGCGGCGGACGCCCCGGCAGCGCCAAGCTTCCCGTCGAGCCCCAGTCGCCGGGCCTCGCCGACCGGATCTGGTGGGGCTCGGGCTCACGTCAGACCGCCGTCTGGGCAGGCGAGCAAGGCCTGAACCTCATGAGCTCCACGCTCCTCCTCGAGGACACGAAGGTGCCGTTCGACCAGCTCCAGGCCGAGCAGATCGTGCTCTTCCGCGAGGCATGGGCGAAAGCCGGCCACACCCGCGAGCCGCGCGTCTCGGTCAGTCGCAGCGTCATCCCGATCACCTCCGACCTCGACCGTCGCCTCTTCGGCGCCGACGCGAGCGAGGATCAGGTCGGCTGGCTCGACGGAGCCCTCAGCCGGTTCGGGCGGACGTACAACGGAGAGCCCGACCGGATCGCGGAGGAACTGGCGCAGGATGCGGCCGTTCAGGCGGCCGACACGATCATCCTGACGGTGCCAAGCCAGCTAGGGGTGGAGTACAACGCTGCGATGCTCGAGACCATCGCCCGCGAGATCGCGCCCGCGATCGGCTGGAGCCCGCAGGACACCGCCGCGCCCGTCGCTTAGCCAATCCGCTGGTAGGGTCGGGAGCGTCGATGCGCCAGTTGTGCGGATGGATCTGCCGACCCGACCCAAGCATGACGCTTCATGGCTGTTGACCTTTCGGACCACGTGGCCGTCGTCACGGGCGCAAGCCGGGGTCTTGGCTGCGAGATTGCAGTCACCCTCGCGAAAGCCCACGCCGAGGTCGTCCTCGTGGGGCGGAGCCAGATGAAGCTCGAGCAGACGGCGAGCAGAATTCTCGACGCGACTGGCAGGCAGGCGTTGGCAATTCCAGCCGACGTCACCTCACTCGAGGACGTAACCCGCGTGCAGTCCGAGACCGAAGCCCGCTTCGGCCGGGCGTCGATCCTGGTCAACGCTGCCGCCGTGTTCGGGCCACTCGAGACCTTTTCGAAGACCGACCCGGCCGAGTGGATCGAGACGTTGATGGTCAATACCGTTGGCTCGTACTTGACGTGCCGCATGTTCGTTCCCGGCATGCTCGCCGCCGGCTGGGGCCGGATCGTCAGCCTCTCCTCGGCCGCATCGCTCTTCACGCCTGGGCCGCTGGACAGCGCGTACTCGACCTCCAAGGCCGCGCTCAACCGCATGACCCGTCATCTCGCGGCCGAGCTTGCAGGGACCGGCGTGAGCACGAGCGTCATTCATCCCGGTTCGGTCAAGACGGAGATGTGGGCCGACATCCGGGACAAAGTGGCTCGTCTCGGTCAGGAAGGCGCGGAGTTCCGTGACTGGGTCGAGCTGGTGGAGCGGACCGGCGGGGACCCGCTCACGAAGGGCGCGGACCTCGTCCTCGAGCTGGTCGATCCCGCGTCACCCGGGCGAAACGGCGAGTTCTGCTGGCCCCGGGACGCGCTCCAGGAGCCAGTCGCGAGCTGGTGAGCCTGCGCGGCGAACGAGCGAGGGGACGTCATCGTTCGTAGATCCAGACGCGAACGTTGCTCGCCCCCGCCCAAAAGTACAACGTGGCAGTCACATCAGCTCCGCAGTTGGGGGCTTTCTCGAGTGTCTTCGTAAACGAGCTCGTATGGAAGCCATCGCCGGAGAAGGAGGGATGGCCGGGGCCACAATCGACGTGCCAGGAGACGTACGGCTTCAAGCCTGCCGGTTCTGCGACGACTCGTATTTGCACAGAGTGACGGTTCGCGGTCATGGCCCCGGTCGGCACGGACACCTCGGCTGTCACCGCTGTCAGTCCGGGGGGGCCGGGCGGAGCGGCTCCTCGGTTGTATCCGACCAAACGCCACGTGGCGTCGAACGCCGCCGTAGCGCTCCCACGAGCCGAGACGATCGTCACGCCGAGCACGAGTCCGGCAAGGAGGCAGATCGTCTTGGTCCTGGGCGAAGCCACTGAGCGATCATTGCAATCGGGGCAGCATTCCGTCCACGTCGCCTTTGGCCTGGTTCGATCAGGTCGCCTGCCGTGAGCGCACGGCCGCCGCGATGTCGAACGGGCTCGAAGGGTGGAGATCTCGGCATCTTTCCGGCAACCTCGGCGGCGGCGAGGAGGCAGGATGTCTCGAGTACGGGCTACCTACCTCACTTCGCCCGCAGCCGCCGCCATGGCGTCCGGAGTCCGCCCGAGCTCTCGCAGCGCTCGCTGCTTCTCGGTGAACGGAACTTGCGCCGGTGGCCAGATCGGCTCCTCCGTCCAGGGCGCGCCGGCGTCATCGGGAAGGTGCTCGAGTCGCCGGCCGCCGACGATCGTCGCCGTGTTGCGGAGCAACTGGCTCCCTTCCCGGACGTTGCCGTGGATGTCCTGGAACGGGAAATGGCCCTGAAGAAGCCGGAACAGCGCGATGTCTGCGCGCGATCCCGGCCTAAGCGTCCCGACCTCGCGGTCGAGGCCGAGAACCGCGGCGGGGCGGGCGGTCGCCGCCGCGACGACCTCGCGCAGCGACATGCCGAGGTGGAGGAACTTGCTCAGCGTCGTCGGCAGGTCGAACGCGGGCCCGTTGACGCTGAGTTGGTGCAGATCGGTCGAGATCACGTCGGGCTTGCGGCCCGCCGCCATCAGAGCCTCCGCGGTCTCGAAGGAGAACGACCCGGTGCCGTGGCCCACGTCCATCACCACGCCCGAGTCCCAGGCACGCTTCGCCGCGTCCAGCAGCCGTCCCTCGGCGTCGACGATCTTCATCGCGTGACCCGTGCAACAGTGTGTGAGCACGTCGTTCGGCTTCAAGAAAGGCAGCACCTGCTCGATCGCGGGTGGCCCGAAGGAGATGTGCACCATCAGCGGCAGCTGACATTCGTCGGCTGCACGACGTGCGCGCCGCAACGGCTCCAGGCCGTCCTCCGCGAAGGACGGGTTACCGATCCGCACCTTGACGCCGATTGCGAGGTCGCTGTTTCGCTCGACGAGGCGGCGGAAGAGATCGACGTCCAGGTAGTGGTTGTTGGCGCACTCGTAGTCGTCGCAGACGAGCCCGATGCTCGAGATGTTGAGGAACGCGGTGATCCCGACCTGCGCCGGGCGGACGACGAACTCGCGGAACCCGGGCAGTGTCAACGCGCCGGCCGAGCCCGCATCGTTCCACGTCGTGACACCGGTGCGCGCGGCGATCGGGTCAGGGTCGATCCCCCAGTAGGTCACCTTGTGGAAGACGTGCGTGTGCAGATCGACCAGACCCGGCGTGACGATCTGCCCGCCCGCGTCGATCACCTGGAAGGCCGATCCGGGCGGGATGTCGGCGTCGACGGCGGCGATGCGACCACGCGTGACCGCGACGTCGAGCGCTCCTTCGCTCTCGCCACCCGGGTCGACGACCTCGCCGCGCTTGATGAGCAGGTCGAATCTCATGGTTGCCTTTCGCCCGCCGAGGCGCCCCGCCGCGCCGGTCCGTATGCTGAACGAACGTTCCGTACGATAACACGGCACCAGAGAGGACATTTCGCATGCCGGAGACCATGCAGGCGCTTCTCTATACAGCGTCATTCGATCTCGAGGTTTGCGCGATCCCCTCGCCGCAGCCGCAGAGCGACGAAGTCGTCGTGCGGGTCGAGGCGGCCGGCATTTGCGGGTCGGATCTGCACGGCGTCGCCTCACGAAGCCCGCGACGGGCACCGCCACTGGTCATGGGTCACGAGCTGTGCGGGGAGGTCGTCGCCGCAGGAGGATCGGCGGGAGAGCCGTGGATCGGAGCCCGTGTCGCGGTCAACCCGCAGGTCCCTTGCCGAGACTGCGTTGCCTGCCGTTCCGGGCGTGAGAACGCCTGCCAGGAGCGAGAGCTCATCGGGGGCACTCGCCCCGGTGGCTTCGCCGAGCTCGTCTCCGTCCCGGTTCGTTGCCTCCATCCGGTCTCCCGGGACCTCGCAGCGACTGTCGCCGTGTTCTCCGAGCCACTCGCGACGTGCGTCCATGCAATCCGGCTCGTCCCCGATGCCCTGATCGAGATCGCCGTCGTGCTCGGGGCCGGAACGATCGGCGTCCTCGCCGCACAGGTCCTGCGGGTCGCGGGGACACGCGTGATCGTTGTGAGCGAGGTCGACGAGGCCAGACGGCGGAGTGCCGCAACCATCGCCGACGCTGTCGTCGCCCCCGACGGGGTCTGCGATCTCGTGAACGAGCTGACCGGGGGGGCAGGCGCCGGTCTGAGCATCGATGCCGTTGGCTCGGAGGACACCCGGCGCGACTCGATCCGGGTTCTCCAGCCGGGCGGCGTCGCACTCTGGCTGGGCATGCACGAGCAGAGCTCGCAGATCCCGGCGTTCGACCTCGTCGTCAGGGAGCAGCGCGTCCAGGGCTCATTCGCGTATACGAACCCCGAGTTCGGGCGGGCGATCGGATTGATGGAGAGCGGGCTGGTCGTCCCCGGCGTCTCGCAAAAGTCGTTCCCGCTCGAGGAGAGCGGCACTGCGTTCAGCCGGCTACTCGACGGCTCGTCGCACGGCTTCCTCAAGGCGATCGTGTGCCCCGCCTGAGCTTGCGTTACGGGTAATCGGTCAGCGATAGGAGGCGCGCCGGGCCGTCGAGTGCGTGGTAATGGTGCGGCCTGTCGGCCAGGAACGTCACCCGGTCTCCCGCGCCGATCACCGTCGCCTCGCCTTCGGGGCCGACCTCGGCGCGGCCTGTCACCCCGATCACGTGCTCGATGACGCCCGGGGAGTGGGGCGCTGCCTTCCGCCGTGCGCCCTGCTCGAGGTCGAGCACGTAGACCTCCAGTCCTCCCCGGCCCTGGCGGCTCAAGAGCTTCCTGCCGACGAATCCCCGCTCGGAGGTGACCACCTGCGCGGCATCGATCCGCCTCACCTTCACGGCGTCGACGTCGTTCTCGTCGAAGAGCTCCCCGAACGGGATGTTGAGCGCCCGAGCGAGCGCCCAGACCGTGTCGACCGAGGGGTTTCCCTTCCCGCGTTCGAGACCCGAGAGCGTCGCCTTCGACACGCCGGAGCTCCTCGCGAGCTCCGACAGGGAAATGGCCCGCTCCAGCCGCCTCCGCTTCAGGTTTCGCGCGAGCGCTTGGCCGGCGGTTGGCATATCGAGATCATGCCGACAGCGCAGAGCTCATCCAGGCTCGATCCTGGCGATCACATCACCGACCCGGGCCTCGTCGCCTTCCCGAACGAGCAGCTCGCGGACCGTCCCGGCCACTCCGGCCTCGACCTCGAAGGTCGCCTTCTCCGACTCGACCTCGATCAGGATCGTCGAGGCCTCGACGGGATCGCCGACGGATACGCGCACTGCGACCACGTCGACCTCGACGGTCGACATGCCGGCCTTCGGGATGTGGACGTCGATCACCGGCGGGAGCCCTCGTCCGCGACTGCTCGGACAGCGTGTGCAAGCTGCGCGCGGGACGGCAGCGCCGCAGCCTCCAGCTCGACGGCGAAGGCGATCGGAGCATCGGCCCGGGTGATGCGACGCGGGCGGGCGACGAGCCGCATCTCCTCCGCTGCGGTCGCGACGATCTCGGCGCCCAGGCCGCAGGTCCGGTTCGAGTCGTCGAACACGACGAGCCGTCCGGTGCGATCGAGCGACTCGCCAAGGAGCTCCCAGTCGAACGGGTAGAGCGTTCGCGGGTCGAGAACCTCGACCGAGACCTCGCCCTCGAGCTCCTCCGCGACAGCGATCGCCTCGTGGACGAGGTGGCCGACCGCGACGACGGTCACATCGGTTCCCGCACGATGGATCCGGCCCCTCCCGATCGGAACGAGCTCCGGCTCCTCGGCCAGCTCGCCCTTGACAGGCAACACGGCCGCCGGGGCCAGGTACAGCACCGGGTCGTCATCGCGAATCGCCGAGATCATCAGGCCGTAGGCATCGGCCGCCGTGGCCGGGAGCACCGTCTTGACCCCGGCGTGCAGGAACGGCGGATACGGGTGGTCGGAGTGCTGGGCAGCGAGGCCGAGCCTCGCGCCCGAGCCGGGAACGAGGTAGACAACCGGCACCTTTGCCTGGCCGCCGGTCATCAGCCGCAGCTTCTGGGCCTGGTTCGCAATCTGCTCGAAGGCCAGGTAGAGCAGGGAGGGGATCTGATACTCGACGACGCAACGCCGCCCCGTCAGGGCCGCCCCGGTGGCGAACCCGGTGAACATCTGCTCGGAGATCGGCATGTCGAGGACGCGGTGCTCGCCGAACTCGTCGAACAGCCCTTTCGTCACGCCCCGAAGGGCCGCCCTGACGTCCTCGCCGATGACGAAGACGCTCGGATCGGCGGCCATCTCGTCACGGAGGGCCTTCCCGAGCGCCGGCAGATAGCGGAGCACGGTCACCCGGCGACTCCGCTGCGGGGACGCGGTCCGCTTGCGTAGACGTACTCCAGGGCGTCGTCCGGGCTCGGGCGCGGGCTCTCCCGGGCGAACGCAACCGCTGCGTCGAGGAGCTCCTCCACCTCGCGATCGATCCGCTCGCGAACGTGCATCTCGAGCTTGCCGCCGCTGGCAACCACCGGATCGCGCTCCCGCCAGCGCTCGATCTCCTCCTCGGTCCGGTAGCCGAGCTTCATCGTGCGCTCGGCCGTGTGGTGCCCGAAGAACCGGTAGGTCCGACATTCGAGAAAGGTCGGCCCGCCGCCGTCGCGCGCGCGAGCGACGGCGCGGCGGGCGGCGCCCAGCACAGCCTCGACGTCCATGCCGTCGACCCACTCGGCTGCCATTCCATAGGCAGCGGCCCTGTCGATCAACGAGCCGGCGGTCGAGCGCTCCTGGGAGAGCGTCACGGCATAGCCGTTGTTCTCGCAGACGAAGACGAGTGGCAGCGACCAGAGCGCGGCGAGATTCATCGTCTCATGAAGGACACCCTGGTTCGCTCCCCCATCGCCGAAGAACGTCACGGCCGCGCGCCGCGATCCGTCGACGCTGAAGCTCCACGCGGCCCCGGCGGCGAAGGGCGAGCCCGCTGCGACGATGCCGTTTGCGCCATAGATGCCGAGGCTGAGATCGGCGACGTGCATGGACCCTCCCCGCCCCCTGTTCAGGCCGTCGACGCGGCCGAGCAGCTCCGCCATCATGCGGCGAACCTCGGCACCTTTGGCGATCAGGTGGCCGTGGCCGCGATGCGTCGAGGTGATCACGTCGTCGTCCTCGAGCACGGCACAGACCCCGGTTGCGACCGCCTCCTGGCCCACGTACTCGTGCGTCACCCCGGCGATCTCGTTCGCGTTGACGAGGTCGACGACCCGCTCTTCGAAACGCCGGATCGTGAGCATCCTGCGGTAGAGGTCGTCGATCATCTCTCGGTTGTTCGCCGGGCTCAAAAGGCGAAGAGGGAGAGGGCGTTGCCACCGCGGATCCGCGCGCGCTCGCCGGCGGAGAGATCGGGGAAGTGGAAGTCGACCATCGCCATCGTCTCGGCGTAGCCGGGGTCGGCGCGGATCCACGGGAAATCCGAGCCGAGCAGGAGCCGCTCCGGGCCGTAGGCGTCCAGCAGTGCGGAGGTGACCGGCCGCAGGTCCTCGTAGGGGCTCGGCTCCCCGGCGAAGGCGTAGAGACCGGCGCAGAGGACGAACACGTTGCGAAAACGCGCCAGGCGCGTCACGAAGGCGAGCCCCTCGGGGGTGTAGCGGCCCGAGAAGCGCGGCCGGCCGGCCCCGTCGGCGTGGAACCCCGACGGCCAGTAACCCAGGTGGTTCAGGACGACGGTCAGCTCGGGAAGGGCGCCCAGGGCAACCTCGAGCAGCTCCATCTGCTGCCTGCCCCCGTAGAACCACAGCTTGTCGCCGAGGCGCTCCAACTCGCCGAGGAGCGGAAGAGCCTCCAGCTCCGAAGCCTCTGTGACCGGTGAGCTCCCCAGCTCGAACATGCGCAACCCCTGCAGCCGCGCCGAGGCACGCCGCGCCCGGTAGGCGTCGACCTGAATAGGGCCGGGCGGCTGCACCCCGATGCCCGCGAACCGACCCGGATAGCTCTCCAGGACGTGCCGGAGATACTCGTCGTGATGGGAGAGCGGGACGAGCACGGCGCGGTCGACACCCGAGCGTTCCATCTCGCCGAGCAGCGCCTCGGCAGGGGCCTCGAGATCGGCCGGGAAGAGCTCGTGGACAGCTCGCGGGAAACGCCCGGAGGCCGGCGCGAACACGTGGGTGTGGGCGTCGACGACGATCAGCGATCCTCGACGTATCGCAGCGCGGCGAGGGCGTAGATCTCGGCCGCCTGGATGATTCCCTCGATCGATGCCGACTCGTTCGGCGCATGAGCGCGTGGGAGCCAGCCGGGCCCGAATGCGGCCACGGTCGGAATCCCGGCGGTCAGCTGGAAATGGGGCGCGTCGCTGGCTCCGGGGAAGACGCCGACAGGCCGCCTGTCGCCGAGCACGAGACCGCTGGCGTCCTGGAGTGCCAAGACGAGCGGGTGGCCGACGTCGATCTCGGTCGCGGGCACCCAGATCTCGAAGTCGAGCTCGGCGGCGAGATCCGGGTCGTCTGCCGCCGCGTCGTGCAGGAACGCCTCGATGTCCTCGACAAGCTCTGACCGCGTCATCCCGGGAACGGTCCGGATGTCGCACGCAAACTCGGCCTCACCCGGATAGACGCCGTAGAAGACGCCCGCGCGGGCCATGACGCCGACATTCACCGTCGGCTGGAGCTCCGGGCGATCCGACCCCGGGCGCCGCAGCCGGTCTCGGAGCTCGCGATCCATCCGGTCGATCAGTCGCGCCATCTGAACGGTCGCGTTCACCGACGGCAGCCGGTCCGAGATGCTCGAATGCATCTGCGTTCCGTGGACCCGCACCTTGAAGAGGGCGGCGCCGCGCGAGACGACGTCGACCGACTCCCATTCCCGGACGACGCCGCACGGCTCGCCGAGCACCGCCGCGTCGCCTTCGAGCCGGCCCTCGGCCGCAAGCCACGCTGCACCGGACCGCGAGCCGGCTTCCTCGTCGGCGGTGAGCACGAGCCTCACGGCGCCTGACGCGAGCCCGTGTGCCTCGAGCGCGGCGCACGCGAAGACCATTGCCGCCACGGCGCCCTTCATGTCGCCCGCACCGAGCCCATGGAGCTCGCCTTCCTCGACCTGCGCCTCGTACGGGGCCCGGCGCCATTCGTGAAGCTCTCCGGGTGGCTTGGTGTCCAGATGCCCACCCAGAATCAACGTGCGGCCACCGGACGCGCCAACGCGAGCGAGGACGTTCCGCCTCTCGTCGGTGGGGCCGGCCGTCTCGACATCGCTGACGCCGAGCTCCTCCAGCTTTGCGACGACCAGGGCCGCAACGGCGCGCTCGTCGCCCGGCGGATTCGGGCTCGGCGTGGCGACGAGTGCCCTGGCGAACTCGATCAGCTCGTCCCGGCGGGCTCTGAGGAGCTCGAGCAGCCGGCTGTCGACCGCCCCGAGTGTGGCTGACCCGGTCATCCTCCCGCGGCGTAGGTCTCGATCGCCTTTGCGATCCGCGTCATCCCTTCGGCAAGCTCGTCCCCCTCGCATGCGAACGAGATGCGAACGAGGCCCTCGCCGCCGGGCCCGAACACCTCGCCCGGAGCCACGGCGACCCGGAAGTCGTCGAGCGTCCGCAGCGTGAAGTCACGAGCAGTCAGCCCGGAGCCGGAGACGTCGATCAGCATGTAGAAGGTGCCTTGCGTCCGGAAGACGCCGAGGCCGAGCGTGGCGGCGACCTCGACCGCGCGGTCACGCCTCTCCCGGTAGGCGGCCCGCATCGCGTCGATCTCGTCGCGCGGTCCGCGCAACGCCGCCTCCGCCGCCTTCTGGGAGATCGCCGACGGGCATGAGACCTCCGGTTCCTGAAGCTTCCGCAGCACCGCCGCAAGCTCCGGCGGCGCCGCTGCGTAGCCGAGCCGCCAGCCGGTCATCGCGTAGATCTTCGAGAAGCTGTAGACCGAGACGACCGGCGCCTCCGGCACGAGCGCCGCGGCCGAGAAGTGCGATACGTCGTCGTCGAGAATCAGCTCGTCGTAGACCTCGTCGGCGATGAGCCAGAGCCCGCGCGCGGCCGCGAGCTCGGCCAGGTCGCGGACCGTCTCAGCAGGAAACACCGCCCCCGTCGGATTCCCCGGCGTGTTGACGAAGATCGCCTTCGTTTTCGCGGTCACGAGGGCCTCAACCTCGGCCGGCGACGGGAGAAAGCCCGCCGCCCGCTCCAGCCGGTAGAACACCGGCGTCCCGCCGAGCAGCCGAACCATCTCGTCCATGTTCGGGAAGCCGGGCGTCGGGAGGAGCACCTCGTCCCCCGGCTCGAGCAGTGCGAGGTAGATCGAGAAGAGCGCGTTCATGGCGCCCGGAGTCACGACGACCGAGTCCGGGTCGACCGGGTACCCGTCGACGCGCTCGATCTTCTCGGCGAGCGCCTCGCGCAGGCCGAGGTAGCCGCCGTTCGGGGTGTAGCGCGTGAACCCCTCCCGGGCGGCCGCAAGTGCGGCGTCGACGATGAACCTCGGCGTCCTGAAGCTCGGCTCACCGATCTCGAGCCGGATGGCGTCGGGCACCCGGTTCGCCGCGTCGAAGACCTCGCGGATCGCTGAGCGCCGGGCGTCGAGCGCGCGCGCGGCGAGCCCGGGCAGCGGCCTTCCCACGCTAGATGTGGCCATGCCGTTCGAAGCTCGACCAGGGCGAGTCGCCGCCCTTGACCTCGGCGCGGACCTCGTGCTCGGCCCCGACGATCTCCTCCGCCTTCTCGAGCACGGCGACAGCGTCGGCACGCGGGACGACCAGGATCCCGTCGAACTCCGCGAAGACGATGTCACCCGGGTTCACGACGACGCCGCCGATCGCAACCGGCTGCTGGGAGGCGACCATCTCCCACCTGCCGATCCCGTTCAGCGGCGAGAGATCGCGGTAGAAGACCTGGAGGCCGATCTCCCGGAGCCCCTCGATGTCCCTCAGGTTCCCGTCGAGGATCACGCCGACGCAGCCGTGCGCGCGCGCCGAGTTGCCGGTCAGCTCGCCGAAGTGGCCGACCGTCCCGCCCGGAGTGGTCGAGACGAGGAGCGAATCGGGGGTCAGGCGCTCGAAGACCTCGAGGTAGGAGCGCATCCTCTCGATGCCCTCGTCCCAGCCGACGCGTGCGATGTCGTGTCCCTCGACCGTGAACGCCTCGCCGACGATTCGCTGCTCGGGAAAGAGCGGGCGCAGCCGGCTCGGCAGCACCTTCTCGTCCATCCCGAGCTCGAAGACCGCGTCGCAGACGGCAGGCATGTAGAGCCGGCGGTAACGCTCGCACAGCTCCGCGAGAGAGATCTCCGCGCCCGCCCCGGCCGGGGTTGCGCTCACGAGGACGCCGCCAGGTCAGCCATCAGCGCCTCGAGCTCGGCGCGCTGCTGCGGTTCGAGGTAGTGCTTGGCCCAGCCGACGCCCTGCCAGGTCCTCATGCTGCCCTCGACGGGGTCGAGCCGGACGAGGTAGCGCTCCCAGCCATAGGAGGCCTTCAGTCCCTCGCGCCCGGCCTCGCCGACATACCGCCCGGCCATCTCGTCGGCGACCGGAAGCCATTTCGACCCGGCGGCGACGACCGGCCCTTCGACGACCTCCGCCAGGCAGCGGACGAGCACCTTCCGCAAGCCGCCCTCGGGCGGCATCGCCGCCTCGTCGATGCAGACGAAGCAACGCGCATCGCGGATCAGGTCCTGCACCCAGGCCGACCGCTTCCGGCCGACTACGTAGAAGGCCCCGTCGCTCCACTGGTACCACATCGGAGTCACGAACGGCCAGCCGTCCGGTTTCAGCACCCCGAGCCGCAGGAGCCAGTTGCTGTCCGGGCTACCGAGGAACCTCTCGACCTCCTCCGGCGTCATGCCGTGCGAGTAGGTCGGGTCGTACCACTTCTCTTGCCTTGATGCCGAGATCTCGGCCATCACGCTCCTCCCTCTTGTCACTCGTCTGCCAGCCAGACATCTCCGTAGAGCGGATACAGGTCGTGCCGGTTCGGGCGCCAGTTGCGCACGCGGCGGTGGTGCGCCCAGACCGCCGCCGGCGAGAGCAGCGGGATGAGCGGAAGGGTCTCGGCCGCCCGCACCTGGATGTCGCGTGCCGCTGCCTGCAGATCGCCGTCGTCGCGGGCGAGCTCCCACGCCCGACAAGCGCGATCGAGCGTCTCGTCACTCGAGCGCTGGAAGTTCGGCCCGCCGTTCTGCCCCCAGGTGGCGACGAACCCGACAATCGCGTCGATCGGCTCGGGCCAGAACCACTTCGAGATGAACGCGGGCGGATGCTCGTTGAGCCGCCCGTAGAACTCGACGAACCCGGGGATCACGTTCAACTCGAGCCGGATCCCGACGTCGCCGAGCATCCGCCGGATCGTCTCCGCGACCCGGCGCACAGCGGCGTCGTTGACGACGACCGCCTCGAGCGCGAGGCGCGTGCCGTCCGGGCCGGCTTCGAGGCCGGCCGCATCGAGCAACGCACCTGCCTCGCGCGGGTCGAAGCCCGTCATGACCTCGACCTCGGGCGCATACCAGCGCGACTGCGACGGGATCGGGCTGTAGGCCGGCCAACCGTGTCCCATCAGATCGTGCTCGACGAGTTCCCGGCGGTCGATGGCCCGCGAGAACGCCTGCCGGACCCGGACGTCGCCCGAGCCGAGCTCCGGCGCCTCGTGGTCGAGCCCGAGATAGACGAGCGCCGACTGCTGGAACTCGATCACCTCGATGGCGGGGTTCGCCGCCAGCCTGTCGACGTCGAGGAGCGAGGCGTTCTGGATGCAGTCGACCTCGCCGCTCTCGAGGGCCGCGGCCCGGTCGCGGTCGTCGAGGATCGGGATCCAGCGGATGCCGTCCAGGTGCGCCGGCCCCTGGTTCTGCTGCCAGGTGGTGCGGCCGCCGCTGTACCCGTCCGAGCGGGCGACGTCCAGATGCGAGCCCGCGACCGACTCGACGAATGTGAACGGCCCGGTCCCGTCGCAGGTCGTGCGGCCGAAGTCGTCGCCGGCGAGCTTGCGCCGTGCCTGGTTGTGAACCGCCGAGTGCCAGGAGCGGAGCAGACGCGGCATGCCCACGCTGGGCTCGCGGAGCTCGATGACGACCTCGTCCTCTTCGGCGCGAACGCCGGCGACGTTCCGCCAGAAGAACGCGTTGATCGGCGCCTCGACGGGGTCGGCGTGCAGGCGCAGAGCGTCGGCAACGGCGCTCGCGTCGCACGGGTCGCCGGACTGGAAGCGTAGGCCGGGCCTGATCCGGAAGCGCCAGCGGTCCTCCCGGGCGGGATCCTCCTGCCAGCGCTCGGCCAGCATGGGCCCGAGCTCGCCGTCAGGGCCCGAGACAGTGACGGCCTCGTAGACGGCACACCACGCCGGATCGACGTGAGCTCCGGTCGGGTCGCAGCGCGAGAAGTCGTAGTCGTATCCCTCCCGCAGGATGCCGCCGCGGCGCGGCGCCGCCTCCGGAGCCGGCTCGAGCTCTTGGATGTCCTGGTTCCTCGCAGCCATTCGATGTCGATGCGGCCGGGGGTGCGGCCGCGACAGCAGGCCCGCACCTTGACCGTGGGGAGAGAGTGTCCTAATCTGACCGCGATTTGTCAACAGTTTTCAAAAACCCGCTTCCTCCGACAACGGCTGGCCAGCACACGGTCAAGCTCGCGCGGAGCGTGTACTCGGGAGCGATTGCCCGCCTGCTCCGAGAGGCGATCGTCGACGGCGCCCTCGAGGAAGGCACTCCCCTCGTCGAGACCCAGCTCGCGGCTCAGCTCTCGGTGAGCCGCGGCCCGGTTCGAAGCGCCCTGCATGTCCTCGAGGGCGAGGGCCTTGTCGAGACGCGCTCGAACGGGCGCATGGCCACGGTTCGCTTCGGGCCCGAGGACATCGACGACCTGCTCTCGGTCAGATACGAGCTCGAGGCTTCGGCCGTGCGCCGTGGAGCCGCGATCCGAGGCGACATCGACCCCGTGCGTGCGGCATTCGAGGCCTTCAGGCTGGAGGGCGCCACGACCGAGCGTCTGGTCGAGCTCGACCTCGCGTTCCACCGGGCGCTCGTGGAGCTGGGCGGAAGCCGATTCCTTCTCAGCTCGTGGCTCGCGCTCGCGCCGGTGCTCCAGGCACTGATCACGATCGGCAACCGCAGGCTGGCGCAGCAGGATCCGACCTCGCACTATCGGCGCATCCTCGCCGCCCACGAGCCGATCCTCGAGCCGCTCGCCCGGTACGAGCCCGAGCCGGTGATCAGGATGCTCGCAGAGCAGTTCGCGCTCACCGAGTCGCAGTTCGTCCACCGCGCCGGTTGATGACGGAGAGGCCCGCATCGGAGCCGGAGGGCTCGGGCGGCTCGGCCGCACTGCTCGCAGGCATGACCGTGATCCTCACGGGTGCGGCCGGCGGGATCGGCCGCCACGTTGCCACGGCGCTCGGCGTCGCGGGAGCGCGCGTCGCCTTGACCGACCTCGAGAGCGAGGGCGTCGAGTCGCTCGCCGCCGAGCTCGCGGCTTCCGGAGTTCCGGTCGTGGCCGCCGCGTTCGACTGCGCCGATGCCGGTCTGTTCTCCGCCTTCCATCGTCGCGTGGCGAGCGAGCTCGGGGCCGTGGGAGGCCTCGTGACCTGCGCCGGGTTCTGGCAGCCGAAGCCCTTCGGGGAGATCTCGAGCGGCGACCTGAGCACGATGTTCACCGCCAATGTGACGACCGCGTTCGTCGCCTGCCAGTCGGTCTTGCCCGAGCTGATCGCGCGGCGGAGCGGCTCGATCGTCAACTTCGCCTCGACCGCCGGCGAGTACGGGAGCATCAGCCCGGCAGCCCACTATGCCGCCGCCAAGGGCGCTGTGATCGCAATGACCAAGTCGCTGGCACGCGAGGCGGGGCCGTACGGCGTGCGGGTCAACGCCATCTCGCCGGGGCCGACGGACACGATTGCGCTCGGAGCGGCCACGCCGGAGCAGAAGGCGAGCGTCGGCGCGAGAACGCTGTTCAACCGGCTCGGACAGCCGCAGGAGATTGCGGCCGGCTGCGTCTACCTCCTCAGCGAGATGTCGTCGTTCATGACCGGCAACGTGCTGCGGGTCAACGGCGGCTCGCTGCTCTGAGGCCACTCGGTCTCAGTGAGAGACTGCAGCCGCGGCCAGCTCGGAGACGAGCGTGTCGGTGTGGAACCGCTCGAGCGCGAACGGCTCGATCAGCTCGGGCGTCTTTCCGGTCGCCACCAGCTCGGCGAGCGTCCAGCCCACGACGGGCGCAGCCTTGAAGCCGTAGGTTCCCCAGCCGGCGGACACGTGGAAGTTCTCGAGCTCAGTCCGCCCGAGAATGGGGCTGTAGTCGGGCGAGAGATCGCAGAGCCCGGTCCAGGAGCGGAGCACGCGAAGCCGCTCGAGCTGTGGGAAGAGCTCGAGCGCGTGACGGGCCGAGTACTCGAGGAACGGGAACGTCCCGATCGACTTGTAGGTCGTGTACGGCTCGATCTCCGCGCCGATCAGGAACTCGCCGCGGTCGGTCTGCGACACGTAGACGTGCATCTGCGCCGAGACGATCACGACGTCGAGGAACGGCTTCGTCGGCTCTGTCACGAACGCCTGGAGGATGTGCGTGGTGATCGGGAGCCTGATCCCCGCGAGGCCGCACACGAGTGTCGACCAGCCGGCGGTCGCGCCGATCACGACGTCCGCTTCGACGCGGCCGCGGTTCGTCTCGACCGCCGTGACGCGGCCGGAGGATGTCTCGATGCCGGTCACCCGCGTCCCCTGGTGGATCTCGGCCCCGCCGCGGTCTGCGCCGCGGGCGAGGCCCCAGACGACAGCGTCGTGGCGGATGATGCCGCCGGGCGGGTGGTAGAGCGCTCCGAGGATCGGCCAGGTCTGGCCCGGGCCGAGGTTCAGCTGAGGGCAGAGCCTTGCAATCTCGGCGGGAGAGACAACCTCCGAGTCGATGGTGAGGAGCTTGTTCACCTCGGCCCGCTCGTGCATGACGCCGAGCGCGCGATCCGAATGCGCGAGCGTCAGGTGCCCGTGCTGGGAGAACATCAGGTTGAAGTCCAGGTCGGCCGAAAGTCCTTCGTACAGCTCGACGCTTCGCTTGTAGAAGGCGGCCCCCTCCGGGGTGCGATAGTTCGAGCGGATGATCGTCGTGTTCCGGCCGGCCGCACCCGAGCCGATATACGACTGCTCGAGGACGGCGATGTCGCGCACACCGTGGTTCTTCGCCAGGTAGTAGGCAGTCGCGAGGCCGTGCGAGCCCCCGCCGACGATGACGACGTCGTAGCGCCGCTTGAGCTCGGAGGGCGGCCGCCACATGCGCCGGACCCGGAAGATGTCCTTCATCGCCCGAGACCCCGCAGCGTGTCGAGGACGACCTCGACGACGTACCGGCCGAGCTCCTGCTGAACGAAGAGGCGGAACGTCGCATCGCCCCGGTCCTCGATCACCGCTCGGGTGCCGCGCGCGATCGAGCCGACCGCCGGCAGCCCGGCGGGATCGAGCTCGGTGAGTCGCCGAAGCACGTCCTCGCCGGAGAACTCGAAAGCGGCGAGTGCCGAGGTCATGTCGTAGGCGCGGACACCGTCGGACGTGAGGCGCGCCAGCGCAACCGCGGGCGATCCCTCGACGATCAGCAGCCCGCGGTCCGGCCGGAGGCGCAGCAGCTGCTCCCCCGGCCCGAGCTCGACGCGCTCGAGCGGCGCCCGAAGCTCGAGCTTCCCGAGGTGGGACACGTCGGTGACGCCCGCGGCCGCGGCCTGCCCGAGCGGAGAGGCGACCGCCACCCCGTTCGCCGCCCGCGACGGCGAGAGGAATCCGAGCCGGGTCATGCCCGCAGCCTCTCCCCCGCCGGGTCGTAGAAGGGCTCCAGGGTGACGGTGGCGACGGCGTCTACGGCACCCACCCTGATCGCAACCTGTGCTCCTTCGCGTGCGAGATCCGGATCGACCCACGCGAGACCGACGGTGCGACCCACCCTGTCGCTCACGCGGGCGCTCGTAACGCGCCCGGCGGGCCGCCCGCCGGCGACGATCTGCGCGCCCTCGATGGGCAGGATCTCCGGGGGCATCGTGAACCCGACGAGCCGCTCCCGGGCTCCTCGCTCCTGCACGAGCTCGGCGGCGAAGCGTCCGACGAAGTCGCCCTTGTCGAGCTTCAGGATCCACGGCAGGCCCGCCGAGAGCAGGTTCGACTCCGAGTCCGTGTCCTGCCCGACGATCACGTGTGCCTTCTCGAGACGAAGCACCCGTTGGGCCTCGAGCCCGAAGGGGACCGCTCCGGCCTCGACGAAGGCGTCCCAGAGGTGCTCCGCGGTGCTCGCGGCGCAATGGAGCTCGTAGCCGAGCTCGCCGACGAAACCGATCCTCAGCGCCAGGCACGGAATACCCGCGACCTCGAGCTCCCGGGCGTCCAGGTACCGCAAAGCCTCGTTCGAGACATCGGCCGGGGTGAGCTGCGCCAGCGCCGCACGGGCGCGTGGCCCGGCGAGGTTGACCGCCGCGAGTGCGCTCGTGAGATTGACGATCTCGGCGTCGTACCCCCAGACCGCGTTCCACCACTCGAACCACTCGCAGACAGCGTCCGACCCGGTCGACGTCGTCGTCACGTAGAAGAGATCGTCCGCGAGCCGCGCGACCGTGCCGTCATCGATGATCCGCCCGCCGTCGCTGGTGAGGACGCCGTAGCGAACCCGCCCCGTCGCGAGGTCGGAGAAGCGATTCGGGTAGAGCCGGTCGAGCAGGGTTGCGGCGCCAGGGCCCTCCACGACCAGCTTGCCGAGCGTCGAGACGTCGATCACGCCGAGCGTCTCGTGCACGGCACGGACCTCCGCGGCCGCGTCGCCGTAGTCGAAGGGGCGGCGCCAGGCTCCGGTCCAGACCATCGCAGCGCCGGCCTGCTCGTGGCGAGCGTGCAGCGGCGAGCGCTTCATCGGCTCGTGATGCCGGCCCGCGAGCAGCCCGAGCTCGACCGGCTCCCAGGGCGGCCGGGCGGTCGTCGTGCCGATCGCCCCCTCTTCCGTGCCGGTCTCGCGCGCGAGCAGCCTGATCGACGACAGGTGGCAGAGCTTCCCTTGACACGGCCCCATCGTGACCGTCGTGTAGCGCTTGGCGAGCTCGATCGAGTCGAAGCCCTCGGCGACCGCGCGCCTCACGTCCTTCTCGGTCACGTCCTCGCACAGGCAGACGAAGCAGCGATCACCCCGGCCGTCGCCGTAGCTCGGGGACGGCACCGCGGCCGGCTCCTCGGGGCCGAGGACGGAGCCGACCGCCTCGATACCGGCCGGGATCTCGACGGGGACGAAGATGCCGCGACTCTCGTCGTACTCGACGCGGGCCCCGGCCTGCGCCAGGAGCGAGTAGGCCGGCTGGCGGCCGCCGGACACGACGAGTAGATCGCATCCGACGGGGCCCGCGCCAACGTCGACCGACTCGAGCCGCCCGTGCCGGCCGCGGGCGGCGATGTGCGGCGGATCCGCCGAGCGAAGGTCGGCAACAGCGGCGATCTCGACTCCCGCCCGCTCGAGGACCGAGGCGACCTCGAGCCCGCGCGCGTCGGCGGAGACCACGACCGCTCGCTCCCCCGGCTTGATCGCCCAGTCATCCACCAGCCGGCGAACCGCCTCCGGCAACATCACTCCGACGAGGTCGTTGCCGGGGAACACGAGCGGCTGCTCGACCGTGCCGGTGGCGACAACGATGCGGCCGGCGCGCACCCGGTAGAGCACATTGCCGGCGTCGACCGGCACGAGGCCGCCCTCGTAGATCCCGATCGCACGCGCAGGCGCGAGCAACTCGTATCCATCCGCTCCGCTCCCGCCGCGCTCGTCGACGAGGAGGACATGCCCGCCCGCGGCTGCCGCCTCGGCCGCCGCCTGTCGACCCGAGCGTCCGCCGCCGATCACGAGCACGTCGACCCGCAGGTGCTCGGTGTCGTATCTCCGGCTCCCGGTCGCCGCGGGCACGCGGCCGAGGCCGGCGACGCGCCGGAGGAAGCGCTCGTACAGCGGCCACGCCCGTCGCGGCCGGATCATCGTCCGGTAGTAGAAGCCGACCGGCGTGAACGGGCCGCCCGCGCGATCGACGATGTTGAGCAGATCGCGGTCGACAGAGCCGATCACGTTCTGCGAACGGACATCCGCTCCCTCGCGGGCAGGCTCCAGGCACACGCGGACGTTCGGGATCCCGTCTACGGTCATCATGCAATTCGCGCAACGCCCCGAGCAGCAGAGCAGTCCGCGCGGCCGGTGGTACTTGAAGCTGCGCGAGAAGACCCTCCGGCCGCCGGCGTACAGCGCCGAGCCGATCGTGTCGCCACCGAGACCCGTGACCGGGTGGCCGTCGAAGAGAAAGCGGAGCGTGGCCTCGCGGTCGATGCGCTCGCCCGGACGGGGCGCGAGCCTCATGCGGCCGGTGGCTGGGGAGCAGGGATCTCGGTGCTCAGGACCTCGTTCGTCCGCGTGTCGCGCTCGGCGATGAACCAGAGCCCGCAGCCGGTGCGGTGATACCACCACTCGCGTTGCACGCCGGCGACGTTGTCGCGGAAGTACACGTAATCCGAGAGCTCGCGCTGGGTCGGCTTTTCCCTCGGGCGCCTCGTCAACTCGCCCTGGAACTTGAACTCGGCGACGTCACGGAGCCCGCAGGCGGGACACGGGAGCAGGAAGGTCACGGGGCCACTGCTGCCTGAGGGTCGTATCTCTTGAGTTGCGCTATACGCAATAGCATCCTGTACCGTGCAACAGTACACGATGGCGAGAACCGATCAACCCTCACGTGAGCGCGTCGCCGCCTCGGGGCGCGCGCTCGAGATCCTCGATCTGCTCGCCGTGGAAGGCGCGCTCGGGACCAACGAGATCGCCCGCCGCCTGGGAACGGCCGCGAGCACCGTCTCGCGGCAACTGGGCACGCTCGTCGCCTTCGGATACGCAGAGCGCGACCCCGGCACGGGGCTGTACCGACTCGGGATCCGGCTCGTCCACCTCGGCAACCTCGTGTTGCTCCGCATCGACCTGCGCTCGGTGGCGCGCCCCCATCTCGAGGCGCTCGTTGCCGAGACGGGCGAGACTGCCACGCTGTCGGTCGCCGGCGATCCGGATGCCGTCACGATCGATTTCGTGCCGGCCCGGCACCAGGTCCAGGGCGTCACCCAGCTGGGCCGCCCGTCGGTGGCGCATGCGACCGCCGCGGGAAAGGTCATGCTCGCATTCACCGTCCGCCACTCGCACCCACCTCTGCGGGCCTACACGGAGCGGACGATCACCGACCCCGATGTGCTCGCGGCGGAGCTCGAGCGGATCCGCCGGAACGGTTTCGCCGAGGCCTACGAGGAACGCGAGCCCGAGCTGAACGCGGTCGCGGCGCCCGTGTTCGGAGACGACGAGGCGTTGGCCGCGGTGGTGGCGCTGCAAGGCCCGGTCCCGCGCTTCGGGCGGGCTTCTGCGCGCAGGGCGCTCCCGGCGGTGGTCGGGGCGGCCGGCGCGATCTCGCGCGCGCTCGGGTCTAACGCTCGGGCGTGAGGCCGGGGATCCAGCTCGTGCCGGCCAGGGGCACGCGCGCCATCGCCGCCGCCTCGACCGTGAGCGCGACCAGATCCTCGGGCTCGAGGTTGTGGACGTGGGACTTCCCGCAGGCACGGGCCAGCGTCTGCGCCTCGAGCGTCAGCACCCGAAGGTAGTTGGCGACCCGCCGACCTCCGATCTCGGGGTCGAGCCTCGACGCCAGCTCCTCGTCCTGCGTCGTGATCCCGGCCGGGTCGCGGCCGGCCTGCCAGTCGTCGTAGAAGCCGGATGCACTTCCGAGACGGTGGTACTCGTCGTCGAGCTCCGGGCTGTTGTCGCCGAGCGCGATCAGCGCCGCAGTGCCGATCGAGACGGCATCCGCCCCGAGCGCCAGGGCCTTGGCGACGTCGGCGCCGCTGCGAATCCCGCCGGAGACGACGAGCTGCACCTTCCGGTGCATCCCGAGCTCCTCCAGCGCATCGACAGCGAGCCGAACGGCGGGCAGCGTCGGGATGCCGACGTGCTCGATGAACACGTCCTGCGTCGCAGCAGTCCCGCCCTGCATCCCGTCGACGACGATCACGTCCGCGCCCGCCTTCACGGCCAGCTGGACGTCGTAGAAGGTCCGGGTCGCACCGACCTTGACGAAGATCGGCTTCTCCCAGTCGGTGATCTCACGCAGCTCGTGGAGCTTGATCTCGAGGTCGTCCGGGCCGGTCCAGTCCGGGTGGCGCGAAGCGCTGCGCTGGTCGATCCCCCGTGGGAGGTCGCGCATCTCGGCGACCCGGTCCGAGATCTTGTGCCCGAGCAGCATTCCCCCGCCCCCGGGCTTCGCCCCCTGCCCGACGACGACCTCGATCGCGTCGGCGGCGCGCAGGTCGTCGGGATTCATCCCGTACCGGGAAGGGAGAATCTGGTAGACGAGCACTTTCGAGCTCTGCCGCTCCTCCGGGGTCATTCCGCCGTCACCGGTCGTCGTCGATGTCCCGACCTCGGTTGCAGCGCGACCGAGCGCCTCCTTCGCCGGTGCCGACAGCGCACCGAAGCTCATCCCCGCGATCGTGACGGGGATCTTCAGCTCGAGCGGCTTGCGCGCAAACCGCGTCCCGAGCACGACGTCCGAGCCGCAGTGCTCGCGATACCCCTCGAGCGGGTAGCGCGAGATGCTCGCACCGAGCAGCAGCAGATCGTCGAAGCACGGCAGCCTCCGCTTCGCACCGAAGCCGCGGATGTCGTAGATGCCTTCGCGCGCGGCTCGCTGGATCTCCGCGATCACGGCGCGGTCGAACAGGAACGACTCGCGCAGGACCGGCTCGGTGGCCTCGGGCATCAGTACGACCCGACGTTGTCGATCTTGAAGTTGTAGAGCGCGCGGGCCGAGCCGTACCGCCGGAACCCGGACGGGTCGACGTCGTCGAGCCCGGCCTGCTCGAGCAGCCCGGCGAGCTCGACGAGGTGCTCCGCGCGGAGCTCCTTCTCGATGCAGTCGGCACCGAGCGACGCGACCTTGCCGCGGACGTAGAGGTGGGCCTCGTAGATCGAGTCGCCGAGCGCCTCACCCGCGTCACCGCAGACCACGAGACACCCGCGCTGAGCCATGAACGCGCTCATGTGCCCGATCGAGCCGGCGACGACGATGTCGACGCCCTTCATCGAGATTCCGCAACGCGCACCTGCGTCGCCGCGGACGACCAGGAGGCCGCCGCGACCGGTCGCGCCCGCGGCCTGGCTTGCGTTCCCGTCGACGAGCACGGTTCCCGACATCATGTTCTCCGCCAGGCCCGTGCCGGCGTTCCCCTGCACGTGCACGGTCGCCCGCTTGTTCATGCCGGCGCAGTAATAGCCGACGTGGCCCATGATCTCGACCTGGAAGGGCGCGTCGAGCCCGCAGGCGACGGCGTGCGCACCGTTCGGGTTGAGGATCTGCCAGCGGGGCTGCTCGGGGTCGTCTCCGGCGAGGTCGTGCAGGCGCTGGTTCAGCTCCCGCAACGGTGTCGACTCGAGATCGACGACGGCCGCGGCGGCAGCCGCCGACGTCGTCACCGGACGAGCTCCTTCTCCCACGCGTAGACGACCGTCGGCTCCGGCTCCCAGATGAGGGCGTCGGCCGCTCCCGGGAGGACGGCGATCGCGCGGTACTCGGACGCCATCGCAACCCAGTCGTCGGTCTCGGCGAGCATTGCCGGCTTGCACGCGATCGGGTCGCGCAGCACCGCGAAGCCGTCGGCCGTGCCGACGAGGAACGTGTAGAAGCCGTCGAGTGCGGTGAGGCAGCTCTCGAGCGCCTCTTGCAGCGTGTCGCCCTCACGCAGGCGCCACGTCAGGTATGCCGCCGCCACCTCGGTGTCGTTCTCGGTCTGGAACACGAGCCCCTCGCGGCGAAGCCGTTCCCGGAGGCGGTTGTGATTGGAGAGTGAGCCGTTGTGGACGAGGCACAGGTCACGGCCGGTCGAGAACGGGTGCGAGCCCTCTGTGGTGACCCTGCTCTCGGTCGCCATCCGCGTGTGGCCCAGACCGTGCGTCCCGCCGAACTCGTCGAGCCGGAAGCGGTCGACGAAGTCGAGCGGCAAGCCCACCTCCTTGTAGATCTCGATCACGCGCCCCGCGCTCATCACCCGCACGCCGGCGAAGCGCGAGCGGATCGAGGCCTCGGCCTCCGTCACCTCGGCCTCCACGAGCACGACCGCGTGGCGGGCGCGCACGTCGAGCAGCTCTCCCCCGACGACGCTCCAGTCGAAGGCCGGATCGGATGAGTAGAGCGTCAGCTTCGTCCAGCCGTCCGGCGCGGGATCGCGGTAGACGGCGACACCGGCGCTGTCAGGGCCGCGGTCCGACATCTGCGCGAGCATCGCCGCGAGCAGCTCGCCGAGCCGCGGCTCGAGCTCCGGCGACTTGCAGAACAGCCCGACGATCCCGCACATGATCCGGTCCCTACCCGGTCAGAACCGGGTCAGGTACTCCTTGATCTCCCAGTCGGTTACCTGCTCGTGATACCGCGACCATTCGTCGCGCTTCACCCGCGCGTAGTAGTCGAGGTAGTCCTCGCCCCGACCGGCGCCGAGCGCCTCGCGCAGGACCTCGTCCTGCTCGAGCTCGCCGATCGCCTCGAGGAGGTTCGCCGGCAGGCAGTCGAGCCCGAGCATGGTCAGCGTCTCGTAGCTCTCTGCGTAGAGGTTGTCCCAGTTCGGCTCGCCTGCCTCGAGCCTGTTCTCGATCCCGTCCAGCCCCGAGGCGAGGACGGCCGCCGCGGCGAGGTACGGGTTCGCCGAGCCGTCGATGGTGCGATCCTCGATCCGCCCGGGAGCCGGGATCCGCAGCATCTGCGTGCGGTTGTTGTAGCCGTAGGAGATCCACACGGGCGCCCAGGTCGCACCGCTCGCCGTCGACCCGAGCTTGAGGCGCTTGTACGAGTTGACCGTCGGGGCCGTGATCGCGCTGTAAGCACGCGCGTGCGCCTTGAGGCCGCCGATGAACCCGTACGCCGTCTCCGAGAGACCGAGGCTCCGCGGGTCGTCGGTATCCAGGAAGGCGTTCTCCCCGTCGCGCCAGAGCGACATGTGGAAGTGGCAGCCGTTGCCGGTCAGCTGCGTGAACGGCTTCGGCATGAAGGTCGCGATCATGCCGCGCTGCTCGGCGAGCGTGTGCACCATGTAGCGGAAGAAGATCGCCCGGTCGCAGCTGACCAGGGCGTCGTCGTAGGCGAAGTTCTGCTCGAACTGGCCGTTTGCGTCCTCGTGGTCGTTCGCGTAGTTCCCCCAGCCGAGGTCGTTGCAGTACTTCGAGACGAGGGTCAGGAAGTCGTACTGCCGGGTCAGCCCGGCCATGTCGTAGCAGGGCTTCTCGAGCGTGTCGCTCGCATCGGCGATCTCGATCGAGCCGTCGTCCTTGCGGCGGACGAGGAAGTACTCGAGCTCGATCCCGATCTTGAAGTCGAAGCCGAGCTCCTTCGCCCGCGCCACCTGACGGCGGAGGATGGTGCGGGGACAGTACGCAGAGGGCTCCCCCTCGACCGTGACGTCGCAGGCGAAGCGAGCGAGATTCGGCTGCCACGGGACGAGGGTCAGGCTGTCGAGGTCGGGGATCGCGGCGATATCGGGATCGCTCGGGACCTGGCCGATCTCCCCCGCGGCGAAGCCGGCGAAGCCCGCGCCCTCCCGGACGAGGTCGTCGAGGCTCGCCACCGGAACGAGCTTCGCGCTGGGACGGCCGTACAGGTCGACGAACTGGGCGAAGACGAACTCGACGCCGCGCTCCAGGAGGAGCTTCCGGACCTCTTCGAGCTTCGGATCGTCGGCAACGACCATGTCGCTTCCTCCTCGTCGGCGGCCGGCCTGTCCCGGCCGTGGGATTCTGATCATCTCTGTGACAGACTTCCCTCTGAATACTACGAGCTTCGGAGGAGCCTCCTGCCGTGAACACCGCTGACGCCCAGCTCACCCAGATCGAGCGCGTGACCGCACTCGCCGAGCTGGTCGAGGACACACCGGAGATCGTCCTCGACCTGGGCGTGGTGCGGACGAACATCCTGCGGGCAGCGTCCCTCGCAGCGGACGCGGGCGTTGCGATGCGGCCCCACACGAAGACTCACAAGCTCCCCGAGATCGCCCGGCTCCAGCTCGAGGCCGGTGCCGTCGGCGTGCAGGTGGCGAAGCTCGGCGAGGCCGAGGTGATGGCCGACGCCGGCATCGACGACATCCTCGTCGGCTACCCGATCGTCGGCGAGCAGAAGCTCCGCCGGCTCGCCGACCTGGCCGAGCGCGTGTCGATCTCCGTCACGGTCGACTCGGGCGAGGTGGCCCTCGGCGTCGCCCGTGTGGCCCGGGAGCGAGGGCTCACGATTCCGGTCCTGCTCGAGCTGGACACCGGCATGCACCGGCTGGGCGTCCTGCCCGGCCGCGCGGCGGTAGAGCTGGCGGAGCAGATCGCGTCGCTCGAGGGGCTCGAGTTGGCCGGCGTGTTCACGCACGAGGGCCACGTCTACACGCAGGGACGCGACGCAGACGAGAAGGAGCGGATGACCCGGGAGGCGTGCCGGGCAGCGGTCGAGTCGGCCGAGGAGATCCGCGCCCAGGGCCTCCCCGCCCCCATCGTCTCCGTCGGCTCGGCGGGCACGTTCCGGTTTGCGATCCAGTGCCCGGGAGTGACCGAGGTCAGGCCCGGCACCTATGTCTTCAACGACCGCAGCCAGCTCGCGCAGGGTGCAGCCGAGCCCGCCGATCTCGCCGCCTTCGCGATCACGACGGTCGTCAGCCGCCCCGCGCCGGACCGCATCGTCGTGGACGCCGGCTCGAAGGTCCTGACGTCGGACCGGATGCTCGTGCCCGACCCGCTGCTCTCCTTCGGTCAGATCTGGGGCCACGACGACTGGGACGTCGTGCGGCTGAGCGAGGAGCACGGCGTGGTCAGCGTGCCTCCGGGCGCCTCGGTGCGCGTCGGCGACCGCCTCGCCGTCGTGCCGAACCATGTCTGCCCGGCGATCAACCTCGCCAGCCACGTCACGGTCGTCGAGGATGGAAAGCTCTCGGGTCGCTGGCCGGTCGCAGCACGCGGCATGGTTCGCTAGGTCTCCTGGCTCTCGGCCGCCGCCCGCATCGCTGCCGGCGTGTGCCCGCGGTCGCGCAGGACCTGCTGCCGCTCGGTGAAGGGCTCTTGCGCCGCAGGCCAGATCGGGTGCTCGGCCCAGGGTGCGGGCCGTGCCGCGGGAAGCGGCTCGAGCGGCCGACCCCCGGCGATCGTCAGCGTGTTGACGAGCAGGCGGTCCGCCTCCCGCATCTCCCCCCAGATGTCGTACAGCGGGAAGCGGCCGTGGAGGAGGCGGAAGAGCGCGATGTCAGCCTGCGAGCCGGGTCGCAGTGTCCCGATCTCGTGCTCCATCCCGAGGACCTCGGCAGGACGGGAAGTGGCGGCCAGGATGACCTCGGGGAGGGACATCCCGAGATGGAGGAACTTGCTCAGGCAGGTCGGCAGGTCATAGGCGGGGCCGTTGATGCTCAACTGATGGAGGTCGGTGGAGATCACGTCGGGGCGGCGCCCCGTCGACATCAATGCCTCGGCGGTGTCATAGGAGAACGAGCCGGTGCCATGGCCGATGTCCATGACGACACCCGAGTCCCAGGCGCGCTGGGCGAACTCGTACAGGCGCCCGCGGTCGTCGATGATCTTCATCGGCAGGCCCGTGAAGCAGTGGGTGAGGATGTCTCCGGGGCGCATCAGCGCGAGAACGTCCTCGATCTCGGGTGGCCCGAAGGCGATGTGCACCATCAGCGGCAGGTCGCACTCCTCCGCCGCGCGCCGCGCGAGCCGGAGCGGCTCCAGCCCGTTGTTGCCGACGGTCGGGGTGCCCATCCGCACCTTCACGCCGAGAACGAGGTCGCGGTTGGCGTCGGCCAGGCGCTTGAAGAGATCGACGTCGAGATAGGCGGCGTTCGCGAGCTCGTAGTTCTCGCCGACGAGCCCGATGTTCGAGATGTTGAGGAACGCCGTCACCCGTACCCGTGCGCGGTCGACGATGAACTCGCGGAGGCCCGGCAGCGTGAGCGCCCCCGCGGAGCCGGCGTCGTTCCAGGTGGTCACCCCCGACGCCGCCGCGACGGGGTCGGGGTCGATGCCCCAGTAGGTCACCTTGTGGAAGATGTGGGTGTGAAGGTCGACGAGCCCCGGCGTGACGTACTGGCCGGCTGCGTCGATCACGCGGAAGGCGGCCTCGGCCGGGATGCCGCGATCGACGGCGGCGATCCTGCCCCGACTGACCGCGACGTCCAACAGGCCCTCATGCCGTCCGCCCGGATCGACGACCTCGCCGCCCCGGATCAGCAGGTCGAAACGCAGTGCTTCTTCCCCCTCGTCATGCCTCGAGCGCGGCGCGGATCCACTCCAGTGCCTCCAGCCGCACGAACCCGTAGTGGTAGAAGTCGACCTGCGCCACGCCGAGCTCGCGCGCCAGCCGAAGCTTCTCCGCCAGGTTCTCCGGCGTATCGCAGTCGGGCGATGTGGGACGAAGCGCCATCGAGAGCGGCACGTCGCCGAGTCGCGCCCGATACGCCTCGAGGTCCAGCCGTACCCGGTCGACGTCGGCGGCGTAGCCCGCCATCTCGACCTGTGGGCAGATGCTCGCGAAGCGTTCGAGGTCGACCCCGACGCGCCAGGCGATGCCGGCCGCGGGGCCGCCGGTGGGGCGACCGCGTCGCGTACCCCTTGACCGCCCCGCTCAGCTCGAGGAAGACGAGCCGCTTGCCGGCGCCGCCGGCGATCTCGGTCGCCTCCTCGACGAGCGAGGCGACCGTCTCGGCGCGGACGTCGAGGTAGCGGTCGAGCTCGCCGCCGGCGATGCCGGCCAGGTCGTCTCGGTTCACGTCCGAGCCGCCCACGAGCCGGCTGTCGCCGAAGACACCCTCGAGCTCCTCGCGGGCGGCCGCCCGCACGCGGGCGCCGTCGACTCCCGCCGAGGCAGCGCGCGCGAGGCAGTGCTCGCAGAAGCAGAGACCGAGCAGGTACCGGGCACGTGCTCCGAGCTCGACGAAGTAGCGCTCGTGGTGGTAGCCGTGCTCGAGCCCGTGGAAGTGCAGCGACTCGGCGAGGATCGTCTGGATCTCGTAGCGCGAGACGTCGGCTACGAGGGCCCTGACGTACGCGCGGACATCGGGGCTCGACGGGCAGAGGTCGGCGGGGTAGCGATCGCCGAACGCGTTCTCGGTCGTGCAGTCGGGGTACTCGTCCGGGCGGTCGAAGTGGAGGAACACCGTCCAAGCGTGGACGGCGAGGCCACGCTCCGCCGCCTGCCGGCAGGTCTCGCCCAGGACGTCCTCGCGGGCGCGCGCGTTGACGCGCGGCTGGATCCGGAGTCCCTCGTAGAGCGCAGGGTCGGGCGGAAAATAGAACTCGCCCCGGTCCAGCAGGTGCACCTTCCGCATCGGATTGTGCGGGAAGACATCGCGGGCGGCGTGATAGGTGAACGCCGTCGTGATGCCGTCGACCCCGGCCCGCTCCTGAAGGTTCGTGAGGACCGTGTCGACGCCCTCACCGGCGAGGTCGCTCGCAAAGGCGAACGCCGAGGTCTGCAGATCATCCGCCCGGGGCCCGGCCGACACGGGCCTACGCTAGACGATTCAGGCCGCAGCGTGCGCGCGTAGGATTGCCCGCGCAGCCATGAGCGGGAGTCCGGCGACAGAGCGTGTCCAGTGGGTGTAGCGAGCCGTCTCGCCGAGCGGGGGCTCATCATCCCGCCCGCACAGGTCGCCCCGCCCGGGGTACAGCTCACCTACCGGCGCCTCGTCCGCTGGGAGAGCATCGCGTACATCGCCGGGCACGGGCCGACAGACGGCGATGGCTGGGGCAGCCCGCTCGGTACGGTCGGCGCGGACGTCACCGTCGAGGAGGCGGTGGCGGCCGCGGAGCTGACAGCGCTGAACGTGCTCGGGACGATCGAGCGCGAGCTCGGCGACCTCGACTCGGTCGCCTGCTGGCTGAAGATCAACGGGTACGTGAACGCGGTTGCCGGCTTCACCGAGCACGCGAAGGTGATCAACGGGTTCTCGAACCTCATCCTCGACCTCTACGGAGACGACCGGCTGGCGGCGCGGACCTCGGTCGGCGTGCCCCACCTCCCGTTCGCGATGCCGGTCGAGGTCGATGCAGTGATCGCCCTTCGGTGAGCGCGCCGACTGAGTCCTGGCGCCTCGACGGACGCGTCGCCCTCGTCACCGGCGCTCAACGGGGCATTGGCTTCGCGTGCGCCGAGGCCTTCGTCTCGGCCGGGGCGTCGGTCGCCTGCGTCGACCTCCCGGGCGGGGGGCTCGAGCCCGCAGTGGAGCGGCTCGGCGCGGCCGCGTCCGCCCATCCGGCCGACCTCGCAGACGTCGGCGCTGCAGGAGATCTCGTCGCCGGCGTCGTCGAGCGGCACGGGCGGCTGGACATCCTCGTGAGCGCCGCCGGCACGTTGGCCCCGGCGCCGTTCCTGGAGATGACGCCGGAGCAGTGGGACCTGACGCTCGGCGTGAACGCGCGCGGGTCGCTGTTCCTGGCCCAGGCCTGCGCGCGCCACTTCGTCTCGGCGGGAGTGGAAGGCCGAATCATCCTGTTCGCATCGATCGTCGGCAAGAGTGTCGTCCGGCTGAACAACACCGCCTACTCGGCGTCGAAGGCGGCGGTCATCCAGGCGGCCCGCTGCCTCGCGCTCGAGCTTGCCGCCCACTCGATCACGGTCAACACGATCTCGCCCGGCTCGACCGCCACCGAGATGCTCGTCGGCGTGCAAGCCCGTGGCGACGTCCAGTCGATCGTCAACGGCAACGCTGCCGAGTGGCGGCTCGGGATCCCGCTCGGCAGGCTGGCGGAGCCCTCGGACCAGGCTGCGCTCGCGGTATTCCTGGCAGGCAGCGGAGCCCGGCACATCACGGGCCAGGATCTCGCCGTCGACGGCGGCCAGAACGTCGTCTGAGCGGGCTCTACGGGAAGGCGCGGCTCAGGAGCCGAGCAGGTAGCCGCCGTCGACGACGATCTGCGCTCCGTTGACGTAGGCCGAGAGATCCGAGGCGAGGAACACGACCACGCGCGCGATCTCGTCCGGTTCGGCCCAGCGGCGCATCGGGACGCGCTCGGCGGCATCCGACCACTGCCGCTCGATGTCGATCCCTCCGGGAGCGCTCGCCTGGATGTACTCGATCGCACCTTCCGTGAGAGACGGGCCGGGAGCGACGGCGTTGGCACGAATCCCGTACGCGCCGAGCTCGAGCGCCAGGCACTTCGTGAGCCCCCAGAGCGCGTGCTTCGAGGTCGTGTAGTGCGACATGCCCTTCGAGGTCGGGTGAAGCGCGTCGATCGACGTCACGTTGACGACCGCGCCGCCGTCACCCTGCTCGATCATCCGGCGCGCTGCCTGCCGCGCACACCAGAAGGCGCCGTTCACGTTGACGGCGAGTACATCCGCGAAGCGCTCGAGCGGCATCTCCTCGAGCCGGACATTCGAGTAGGCGGCCGCGTTGTTGACCAGCACATCGAGCCGGCCGAGGCGCTCGACCGCGGTGGCGACGAGCCCGTCGACCTCGGCGGGAGCCGACACATCGCCGGCCGCCCAGGCCACACGCTCGCCGTGACCGGAAAGACGCCCGGCGGCAGCCTCGACCGCCTCCGACCGCCTGTCGGTCAGGAGCACGGACGCGCCGGCCTCGGCGAGACGCCGGGCCGCGGCGAAGCCGAACCCCTGCGCCGCTCCGGTGACCAGCGCCACGCGACCGCTGAGATCGACCAGCTCCGCGATCGAGCCATCGGCGTACGACGAGCTAGCCACACCACTCGACGAGCATCTGCCCGTACACCTGTGCGGCGAGCAGCAACTGCTCGGTGTCCAGATACTCGTCCGCGACGTGGCACTGCGCGAGCCGTCCGGGCCCGCAGATGATCCCGGGAAGGTTCCGCTCGCCGTACCAGGCAAGATCGGTCGCCGCGCCGAACCCTTGCGGCGTCGAGTCGAGCCCAACCTCGCTGAGGCAGCCGGCGAGGGTGCTGACCGCCGGGTGGTCGAGTGGGACGTCGAGCGCCGGGAAGTAGATATGCCCGAGCTTCCACGTGAACCTGGGCGGGTGCTCCAGAAGCCAGGAGTCGGTGCGGCACACAGCGGCGACGACCTCCTCGACCTCCGCGCGGACCTGGTCGAACGACTCGTCCGGGTAGAACCACATGTTGTATTCGACCGAGCAGTAGTTCGGAGCGGTGCCCGCGTTCGAGAACAGGTTCAGACGCCCATCCGAGCCGCCTCCGGGCCCACCGACGATGATCGCCGGTGCCAGCGTGTCGTACCCGGCCGGAAGTATCGGGTGCGACTTCTCGTTGGCCCATCGCCTCTCGAGCTCCTGGAGCGCCTGGATGATCTTGATCGTCTTCTCGATCGCGTTGACGCCGCCCCCGCCTTTCCCGCCGGCGTGAACGGACAGGTACCGGGTCGAGGCGTGCGCTTCGACCCCCTCGACCTCGATGCGAAAGTGGACGAGCCCGCCCTCCGCCGCGCAGAGCCGGAGCTCGGTCGGCTCGAGCGAGAGCGTGACGTCGCAGGCCGGCGAGCGCTCGACGATCTCACGTGTGCCGTTCCCGACGACCTCCTCGTCGCTCACGACGTGAAAGACGATGTCCCCGCGTGGCTCGAGCCCCTGCTCGAACGCCTGCTTCACCGCCCACATCGCCGCGGCCAGGCCCCCCTTCATGTCCGTGGCGCCGCGGCCGTAGAGGCGTCCGTCCACGACCGCACCGCCGAAGGGCTCCTGCGACCACGAGCCGTGGGCGCCGACGGGAACGACATCGACGTGGGCGTTGAAGGCGAGCGAGCGGCCGCCTCCCGATCCCGGCCGAGTTGCCACGATCAGCGGATGGGCGGGGAACGTCGCGGACGGGCCGACGTCCCACCCCTCGATCTCGAACCCGAGCTCGGAGAGGAACTCGCTGACATAGCCGATGCAGCGGCGAGCCTCCTCGGGGAAGTGGGTCGCCTCCTTGGCCTGACTCTCGGTCCGGAAGCCGACCAGGTCGCGCAGGAGGTCCTGCAGCTCCGCCTGGGACGCTGCAACAGCCTCGACGACTGCGGGACGGCCGCCCACGGTTGACTACGACGCGCTGTGGAGCGAGCGCTGCCGACGAGTCGACGTGCGCCGCGTCACGGCGGAGGTTGTGGCCGTCCTCACCGAAGACATGCACCCGCCACGCGTCGAAAGACATCGAGATGTTGTCGCCAGGCTTCAGCGGCGAGTCGGGGTCGGTGCGGACCTGCACGGTCGTGCCTCCCGCTGTGACCGTCAGGTAGAGGTCGGAGCCCACCGGCTCGAGAAACGTGACGCGGCCCGGGATGCTGCCTTCCTCGCCGGGCGCCCCGATCTTGATGTGCTCCGGACGCAGTCCGAGCTTCGCCTCACCGCTCGCCTCGATCTCGTGCTCGAGCTCGGGGGGGCTGAGGACCTCTGCGGAGAGCGGCACGTCGACATCGGTGCCGCGAAAGCGCCAGCTTCCGTCGACCGACTCGAGCACGCCGGCGATCAGGTTCATCGGCGGCGCTCCGAGGAACGTGGCGACGAAGACGTTCGCCGGACGCCGGTAGACGTCCTGTGGCGTGCCGATCTGCTGCAGGACGCCGTGGTTCATCACTGCGATCCGGTGGCCCATGGTCATCGCCTCGACCTGATCGTGCGTGACGTACATCGTCGTGATCCCGAGCTTGGCGTGCAGCTGGATCAACTCGAGGCGCGTCTGGATGCGGAGCTGCGCGTCGAGGTTGGAGAGCGGCTCGTCCATCAGGAACGCCTGGGGCTCGCGCACGATCGCGCGGGCCAGCGCGACTCGCTGGCGCTGCCCTCCCGAGAGCTGCCCCGGAAGGCGCTCGAGCAGGTCGTCAAGGCCCAGGATCCCCGCAGCACGCGTGACCGCGGCATTGATCTCGTCCTTCGACTTCTTGGCGATCTGGAGAGGAAAGGCAACGTTCTTGGCCACCGTCATGTGCGGATAGAGGGCGTAGTTCTGGAACACCATCGCCACGTTGCGCTTGACGGGATCGACGAAGTTCACGAGCCGGTCTCCGATCACGATCTCACCTGCATCGGCGTTTTCGAGGCCGGCGACGACGCGGAGGATCGTGCTCTTCCCGCATCCGGACGGGCCGAGCAGGACGAGGAACTCGCCGTCGGCGACCCGGAGCGAGACGTCGCTGACCGCCTCGACCTTGCCGAAACGCTTTACCAGGTGCTTGATCAGGATCTCTGCCATTGCTCTCCTTGTCGGTCCCGTCGCGAACAGTCGTTCACTGCTTGAGCGCGCCCGCCATCGAGGCCTGGACGAACCAGCGCTGGAAGATCAGGAAGACGATGATGATCGGGACCATCGTCATCACCGCAGCGGCGGAGATGATCCCCCAGTTCGTCACGAACTGCCCCTGCAGCGAGGCCACCCCGACGGTGAGGGTCTTCATGCTGTCCGTCGTCGTGATCACCAGCGGCCAGAGGAAGTTCACCCACTGGAACATGAAGGTGAAGATGCCGAGCACCACGATCGCCGGCTTCATCAGCGGGAGGACGATCTTCCGGAAGATCTGGAACTCGGACGCGCCGTCGAGTCGCGCCGCCTCGACGAGGCCGTTGGGCAGGGTCGACATGAACTGGCGCATCATGAACACCCCGAGCGGGCTGCACACCATCGGCAGCACCATTCCCGGATAGGTGTTCACCCCCGCGTGCGTCCAGCTGGGGAAGTGAGAGATGATGATGTAGAGCGGCGCGACGATCGCGGCCGTCGGGATCATCAGGGTTGAAAGAACGAGCGCGAAGAGCAAGGCCCGGCCGGGAAACTGCAGCCGCGCGAACGCGTAGCCGGCGAGCGTGTCGATGACGAGCGTGATCAGGGTGACGGAGGTCGCGAAGATGAAGGTGTTGAGCCCCCAGCGCAGGTAGCTCGTCTGGTGGAGCACCGTGCCGAAATTCCCCAGGTAGAGCGATTTCGGGAACCACTGCGGCGGATAGGTGAAGAGGTCGTAACTGTGGCGCAAGGACGGCGAGAGCAGGTAGAGGAACGGGCCGACGGCGATCACGGCGAAGAGCAACAGCACCGAGTAGGCGAGGAACCCCTTCCCGAGGGTGAAGACCCGGCGGCGGCGCGCGGCCTGCGCGTAGTCCGCGTGCGGCTGAGACTCGGCGGCGGCCTGGACGTGTGCGCTGTCGACTGCCATCAGTCCCGCGACTCCCGGCGCCCCCGCGAACCGAGGAGCCAGAACGAGATTGCCGTGAGGAAGAGGATGATCCCGAGCAGGATGACGGCGGCGGCGTAGCCCTGGCCGGTCTGCTGGAACTGGAACAGCCGCTCCCAGATGAACCAGACCATCGTCGAGGTCGACTCGTACGGACCACCCTGTGTGAGGACATACACGGTGTCGAACACCTGGAAGTTCGCGATGATCGCGATCACGATCGCGAACAGGAGCATCGGGCGAAGCAGCGGGATCGTGATCCGCCTGAAGCGCTGGAAGCCCCGCGCCCCGTCCACTCGCGCCGCGTCGAGCAGCTCCTCGGGGATGTTCTGGAGGCTCGCGAGGAAGTAGAGGGTCCAGAATCCGAGCCCGCGCCAGACCTCGGCGAGCACGATTGTGAGCAGTGCAAGAGTCCCGCTTCCGAAGATGTTCACCCGCCCGATTCCCACGGTCGTGAGGATGACGTTGATCAGCCCGAAGTCGTAGTTCGTGATGAACTGCCAGATGAGGCCGACGAGGACCGCGGGAGCGAGCAGCGGGACGTAGATCGCGAGCTTGAAGACGTTGCTGCCCTTGCGGTAGCGGTTCAGGATCAAGGCGAGCAGCAACCCCATCGTGAAGACGAGCACGATCGCAGCGACGACGTACTTCGCGGTGTTTTCGATCGACCCGGTGAGCTGGGTGTCGGCGCCGATCTCACGCCAGTTCTTCAGACCGACGAATTTCGCCGAGTCGAGGATGCCGCCCTGATTGAAGCTCAGCCAGAGCGACCAGAAGACCGGGACGACGAGAAAGACGAGGAAGGGGACGAAGTACGGTAGGACAAAGAGGTAGCCGGTCAGGCTGCGCCGGTGCCGGTAGTGGCTACCTGCGCGCCGGTACTCGTCCGGGCTCAGCGATAGCTCATCCCAGGCTCTCTCTGTCGTTACTGCCGACATCCTCCCCTTCGCTCGTCGTCTCGGGTCTTGCCGATCAGCCGTGGAGCAGGGCTGTACCGTCGGACTGGGCCTTCGCCAGCGCCGCCGGCACCGTCTTGCTGCCGGTCGCTGCCGCCTCGATCGCCTGCCCGTAGATGTCGGTCAGCTGCGCCATCTTCGGTCCGGTCGGGAGGCCGTTCCAACCCTTCAGAACGTAGTTGTTGATCCGCTTGACCTGGGCATCGCCCTTGCTCGTGTCGACGTCGCTGCGGACCGGGGCCCAGCCGTAATGGGAGCCGAACCCGTTCGCGAACGCCGGCGACGAGAGGAACTTGACCAGCTCCCAGGCGGCGGCCTGATTCTGGCTCTTGGCTGCCATCACCCAGTGACCGGTGGTCGAGAAGATCGACCGTCCGCCGCCGGGGGCTCCCATCGGATTGACGAAGTCCCACTTGAAGGGGAGCTTCTGCCCGCGGAAGACCGCCAGCCGCAGCGGCTCGTCGTCGAGGAAGGCTATCCGCCCGGCCTCGAACAGCGACACGCCGGCTTCGCGGTCGTACTGTCCGACCGGCGGTTGAGCCTTGTACTTGAGGATCATGTCGACCGCGGCTTGCAGGGCCGCGACGTTGCCGCCCGTCGTGAAGGTGGCCGACTTGCCGTCCTTCGAGATGATGTCGGTGCCCCGGTTGTGGATGTTGTGGTACTGGAAGTACCAGTTGAAGTCCTTGTCGGTCATCGGCGTCTGGTAGCCCCAGACACCCGAGCCGCCGTTCTTCACGACCTTCACGGCGGCGGCCGCCAGTTGCGTCGTATTCGTCGGGATGCCGGAGACGCCGGCCTTCGCGAGCAGGTCCTTGTTGTAGTACACGACCGTCCCGCCGATGATGCAGGGGAGGCCGTAGAGCTTGCCCTGGTACATGCTCTTCGCGATCGCGTTGGGGATGAACTTCGACCTCGTCGATGCGAAGGCCGGCGAGTTCATCCACTTCGCGGTGTTCAGCACCTCGAGGACGCCCTTCGTGCCGAGGCCCGTCAGGTCGGTGCTCGTCTGATAGCTGACGTCGAACGGGTTCGGCCCGGCGTAGTTGGTCGCGTACGTCGCACCCTCGACGTTCCAGGGGACGATCGTGTGCACGACCTTGATCCCGGTCGACTGCTCGAAGGGCGCGAGCAGCTTGGCGACGACGTCCTTCTCGTCGGTGCCGAACGGCGCCTTGGCGAACTGGAGCGTGACGCCCGCGTAGGGCTGTGCAGCTGCCTTGACGGTGACCCTTGGAGCCGCGGTTGCAGCTCCGACGACAGCGCCGGCGGCCGGCAGCGCGAGCGCGACACCCGCTGCCTTCTTGAGGAAATCGCGCCGGCTGTGCGCCGTTGATTCGGCGACGCCGTCGCCAGCCAGCTCATCCTGGCTGTGATCACCCATCTTGTCCACAGTCAACCTCCATTTCGATCCGGGATTGGGCTCGATCCGAGCCTCAGTTGCCGTGCAGCGGGAGCAAGTCGCTGATTCTAAGCACTTATATTCAGAGATTGCAAGTTCGAACCCAGCTGCTCTATAGCTTATAACGGCTCTGTGCACGGTAAGTTGGCAGCGGTGGGTGCAGTCCCCGACGTCTCAGGTGAAGCTCTTGCGGACCTTGTCTCGCTGGCCGGCAAGGTGGCGGTCGTCACCGGGGGAGCGAGCGGCATCGGGCGCGCCTGCTGCGCCCGACTGGCCGAGGCCGGCGCCACCGTTGTCGTCGCCGACATCGACGCCGGAGGGGCCCGCGAGGCGGCGTCTGCTCTCGGACCGCCCGCCGTAGCAGCGGAGCTGGACGTCCGGGACGAGATCCAAATTCGCTCGCTCGCAGAGCATGCCGGGGCAACGCTCGGAGGTCTGGATGCATGGGTGAACGCCGCCGGCATCTACCCCACCTCCCCGCTGCTCGAGCTCACCGGCGAGATCTGGGACGACGTGCTCGACGTCAACCTGCGCGGAACGTTCAGCTGCGCGCGCGAGGCTGCGCGAGTGATGATCGCCGGCGGCCGGGGCGGCGTGATCCTCAACATCTCGTCGACCGCCGCCTACCGTGCCGAGGCTCCCGGCGCGGCCCACTACGTGGCCTCCAAGTTCGCGGTTCGCGGCCTCACCCGAGCCCTCGCCGTGGAGCTCGGGCCACACGGGATTCGCGTGCTCGAGGTCGCCCCGACCGTCACCCTGACGCCCGGGCTGGAGCACCAACGCTCAGCGCTCGAGAGCGCCGGCTTCGCGCTCGAGGAGCTTGGCCCCCGGCTGCCGCTCGGGCGCGTCGCCGTCCCCGACGACGTCGCCCGCGTCGTCCTCTTCGGCGTGAGCGACCTCTCCCTGCTCATGACGGGGAGCACGCTGCTCGTCGACGCAGGCGAGCTCGTCTGACCGCTCAGCCGACGACGGGGCCCGCCGCGAGAAAGGCCGCGAAGTTGGGCCCGAGCACTCCGTTGATGTCCTCGTCCGTCACCTCCGGCTCGAGCCCGAGCCGCCGGCAGGTCGCGGGGACAGCCCGCCAGTACATCTCGTCGGACCCGAAGTCGGTGAATGGGTAGTCCGTGCCCCAGAAGATCCGGTCGAGCACCTCGAGCTTCTTCGCCATCGACAGCGTCTGCGCGGCGCGCCACGGCGGCTGGGTCTGCGACCACCACGCGAGATCGGCCGCGACCCGCGGGTCCTTCGCCATCAGCATCAGGACGAGCTCCGACCAGGCGAAGCCACAGTGGGCGAGGATCGGACGCAACCCGGGAATCTCGACGAGGGCATCCTCGATGTAGAGCGGGTGGTCGTAGGCGAGGGACTTGCCGGCCGGCAACGAGCTCCAGCCCGTGTGGATGGTCATCGGGACGCCGAGCTCTGCCGCCGCCTCGTACATCGGCCAGATCCGGCGGTCGTTGATCGCCGCGTAGTTGTACGACGGGAGCATCTTGAGCCCGGCAAGACCGCGCTCGGTCACATAGTGGCGAAGCCGGTCGGCCTCCTCCTCCCCGCCGAGCGGGTTCGCGCTGTAGAAGCCGACCAGCCGGTCGGGGTGGGCAGCGACGAGATCGGCGATGTAGTCGCCCATCGTCGGGTCGTAGGCGCCGATCGGGGCATAGGCCAGGCACATCACGAGCGCCCTGTCGACCCCGGCCTCGTCCATGTGACGGATCAGATCGTCGCCCGGGATGCACCAGCCCTCCGGCGTCCACGGCTTGCCGGTGATCCACGAGTCCCGGCCCTTGAACTGCCTCAGATGGATCTCTGCGAGCTCCGCGTTGAAGTCTCTTCCCCACTGGCTCATGTGCACGTGCGCGTTGAACAGCATTTTCGTCTCCCTCACGAGCCGCCGCGTGGGCGATAGCGGTCCGCGTCGGCAAAGACGTCGATACCGACGAAACCGGGGTGGATGACGGCCCGGTGGGCAACCGAGTCGGGAACGTAGTAGGTGTCGCCGGCCCGGTAGGTTCGCGTCTCGCCGCCGATCGTGAACTCGACGGACCCTTCGAGCACGACTCCCCACTGCGCCCCGTGCGCGTGCTCGGGAACCTCGACGCCGTCCGGAATCTCGTAGAACATGGCGAGCGCCTGATCCGTCCCCAGCATCCAGCCGCGCAACGAGGCCAGGGGGCTGTCGACCATCGGCAGGGCGCGGAGGAACTCGGGGAACGGCTCGTCGCCTGTCATGCCGCCAGCAGGCCCCCGTCGACGACGATCTGGGCGCCGTTCACGTAGGCCCCGAGCCCGGAGGCGAGGAATAGGGTCGCTCTCGCGACGTCGTCCGGGTGGGCGAGCCGCCTCAGCGGGATACGAGCCGCATACGCCCCCCACTGAGCCTCGACATCGATGCCCGCCGGCGCTCCCGCCTCGACGAACTCGACCGCGCCCTCGGTCAGCGAGGGGCCCGGAGCGACAGCGTTCACGCGGATCCCGTCCGGCCCCAGCTCGAGCGCCATCGTCTTCGTCAGGCCCCAGATCGCGTGCTTCGAGGTTCCGTAGTGGGCGAGACCCGACCCGCTCGGGTGGACGGCGTCGATCGACGTGATGTTGACGATCGACCCGCCGTCGCCCTGCGCTCTCATCTGCGCCGCCGCCGCTCGAATGCAGAGGAACGAGCCGCGGACGTTCACGTCGAGGATGCGCTGGAACTCCTCTGGTGCAAGGTTCTCGAGCAGGAAGTTCGAGAAGACGCCCGCGTTGTTCACGAGCACGTCGAGCCGCCCGAACGATTCGACGGCGGCACCGACGAGCCGATCGACATCCGGCGGCGCCGAGATGTCGCCCTCGGCCGAGGTGACGGTGCGCCCCGCCTGGGCGAGGCGCTCGCGGGCCGCGTCGAGGCGATCGCCCTGCCGGTCGGCCAGCACGACGGCGGCGCCTGCCTCGGCGAGGCGCCGGGCACAGGCGAATCCGAACCCCTGCGCAGCGCCTGTCACGAGGGCAGCCTTGCCGCTCAGATCGAGCAGCGAGTCGAGCGCCGGCGGCTCGATGGGCCTATCTCGTGCCTGCTCGACCACGCCGAGCCCCCTTCTTTTGACGCGCCACAGCCGTACGTTATAAGATCATCAGAGCGCACGACAAGCGTTGCGCATCGGTCGCGATCCGGACAACAGCGTCATGGCAACACTGCTCATCGGCTACGACACAGAGGCTGCGGCGGTCGGTGAGGGCCTCGCTCGCTTCATCGGGCCCGACGTCCCGCAGTACCGAGCCGCCCTCGACCCGGACGTGACCCGTCGCGGCGTCGGCCTGCTCGCCCGCCTGCACGAGGAGCTCCAGGCCCCGTGCACCTTCTTCGTCTGCGGACGCACGCTCTTGCATGCGCTCGACGCGATCGAGCCGCTCGCAGGCTCGGAGCTGTTCGACATCCAGCAGCACACGTACAGCCACGTCGTCTTCCGGGACGTCCGCTATCGCGCCGAGGGCTCCGAGGTCGAGGCGCTGCTTCCCGAGACGCCTCATGTCGCGCTGCGGGAAGAGCTCCGGTTCACGTCGGAGCTGATCCGCAAGTATCTCGGGCGCGAGTGCATCGGGCTGCGAACGCCGTTCGGCTACTACCGCGGGCTCCGTGACCGGCCCGACCTGCTCGAGATCGTCCGCCAGACAGGCCATCGGTTCGTCACCTCGTGGGGGCGGAACGAGGCGAACGGGAACCCCACCCCGTGGGTTCAGCCATTCGCCTACCTGGAGGAGGGGTACGCCGACTTGCTCGAGATCCCCTTCCAGTTCTGGCTCGACGGGATCTGGTTCGACCTGAACGGCTATGGCGAAGGCGCTGCCTTCGGCCGTGCGCTACGGGGTGCCGTGGACGAGATCGCCGAGCAGGACATCGTGTTCGCCACCGCGTTTCACGAGTGGTGCGCGGTCGAGGCGAACGAGGAGGGGACAGGATGGATCCGCACGTTGATCGAGCATGCCCGGGCGCGCGGCGTCGAGATCATGAGCTACGCGGAGTACTGGACGCGTAGCGAGCAGCGACCGGGCGGCACGGGCAACAATTCGGCCACGATGCCGTCCGAGTCCGCGTAACGCACCGCCAGCTCCAAACGTCAACCGAGAGAAGGCGCGGAGACGCGCAGGAGGCACACGATGGATCAGCTCGAGAATCTGCGAGTCGCGCTCCTCGAGAGCGAGCTCGATCGCCGTACGTTCATCCGCAAGGCGCTAGCGCTGGGTCTCTCTCTTCCTGCCGCCGGCGCGCTCCTCTCGGCGTGGGGCCACGCGACCGATGCCGCCTACGCGGCCGGCGACGCGACCCCGAAGCGCGGAGGCGTGCTCAAGTTCGCGCGCAACTTCGAGCCCGTGACCCTCGGCCCGTTCGGAGCGGCCGATAACGGGACGATCTGGACGATCATGATGATCTACGACCAGCTGGTCGAGTACCAGCCGGGGAGCCTCGACCCTCAGCCCGGCCTCGCGAAGTCGTGGGAGTTCCAGAACGGCGGCAAGACGATCGTCTTCCATCTCCGGAATGCGAGCTTCTCGAACGGATCGCCGGTGACCGCCGACGACGTGGTGTTCTCGCTCAACCGGTTCAAGGATCCGAAGGTGAACACCCTGCTGCCCTTCCTCGCCACCAGCATCGCCTCGGTGACGGCGGCGAACTCGCACACCGTCGTGATGAAGCTGAAGCGCGTCGACGGCGCCATCCTCTCGAACCTGACCGTGTTCCCGGCATCGATCACGCCGAAGGCGGTCGTCACCAAGCTCGGCGACAAGGCGTTCGCGCAGAACCCGGTCGGCAGCGGCCCGTTCGTGTTCCAGAGCTGGGCACGCGGGCAGAACATGAAGCTGACCCGGAACGCGCACTACTGGCGCAAGGGCATGCCGTACCTCGATGGGATCGAGTTCGACTTCATCACGAACGACAACACGCGGATCCTCAACCTCCAGTCCGGGCAGGTGGACGCCGCCGAGAACATCCCGTTCTCCCAGGTGGACTCGCTCAACAAGGGGTCGACCCGGGTCGAGATCGCACCGCTCGCCTCGATCGACGGCATCTGGCTGAACAACACGCACAAGCCGCTCGACGACAAGCTCGTGCGCCAGGCGCTCAACTACGCCACCGACAAGAACGCGATCAACCGGGTCGTGTACTTCGACCACGCCCAGGTCGCGAACGGCCTCTACCCGTTCTTCAAGTACACGGACACCTCGGTCCAGAACTACCCGTACAACGTCGCCAAGGCCAAGGCGCTGATCGCCAAGTCCTCGGCGCCGAAGGGCTTCGACATCACGATCCTGATCCCCAGCGAGGATCAGACGAAGGCTCAGATGATGGCCGTGATCAAGCAGCTCTGGGCCCAGATCGGCGTCAACGTCACGATCCAGACCATGGAGACCAACGCCCTGTTCACGAAGTACATGAACGGGGACTACGAGGCGTCCGACCCGCTGCCGAGCATCACCTCCGACGTCCTCGTTCCCGACGAGCTGGCCCTTGCCTGGTTCGACCCGACGGGTGTGCAGAAGGGCTTCTGGACGTTCTACAAGAGCCAGCAGGCCTGGAAGCTGACCCAGGCTGCGAACTCGACGACGAGCGAGGTCGCCCGGAAGCGCATCTTCGGCCAGCTCCAGCGCCTCACGCTCGCGGACGCCCCGTGGGTGCCGATGTTCTTCGTGCCCGCCCGCACCGGCCTCGGTGCGAACGTGCAGAACTTCCACACGCTGGAGAGCGGCTGGTGGAACCTCTGGGAGGTCTGGAAGAGCTGACCTCCGCACCGGCCGTAGGACGGGTCGAAGCACGTCGTCCCCTGCAATCATGATCGGCTACCTGGCGCGCCGGGGCCTGCACGCTGTGCTCGTCCTGTTCATCGTCACGCTCGTCGCGTTCCTGCTCATCCACCTGGTCCCGGGAGACCCCGTCCGGATCATGCTCGGTGCGCACGCACCGCCCTCCGCGGTCGCGCAGGTTCGGCACCAGCTCGGTCTCGACCGCTCCCTTGCGAGTCAGTTCGCCTCGTTCCTCGAAGGCCTCCCTCGCGGCAACCTCGGAACCTCGATCAGCCTCCAGCGGCCGGTCCGGGACATCATCGGGCCTCGAATCGCACCGAGCATCTTCCTGCTCGTCTACGGCACCGTCATCTCGCTGCTCGTCGCGGTGCCGCTCGGCGTGTTCTCGGCGCTCTACCGCAACCGGCCGGCCGACCACACGATCCGCGTCGTCGCGACGGTCGGGCTCGCGATGCCGTCGTTCTGGTTCGGGCTCTTGCTCGTCGAGGTGTTCAGCCTCCACTTCGGCCTCCTACCCGTCTCCGGCTACGGATCCGGGTTCGTCGGCCACCTCGAGAGCCTCACCCTGCCCGCGATCACGGTCGGGATCTACCTGGCGCCGTTGATCATCCGGACCTTGCGCTCGAGCCTGATCGAGACCCTGTCGGCTGACTTCGTGACGTCGGCCAGGGCACGGGGCTTCAGCGAGACGAGGGTCGTGGGCAAGCACGCGCTGCGGAACGCGTTGATCTCCACGATCACGATCCTCGCGATCAACATCGGGTACCTGATCAGCGGCAGTGTCGTGATCGAGAACGTCTTCGCGATCCCAGGCCTCGGATCCCTGCTCGTCTCGTCGATCGAGATGCGGGATTTCCCCACGATCTCGGGGCTGACCCTGCTCTTCGGCGTGCTCGTGATCGTCGTGAACCTCGTCGCCGACCTTTCCTATGCGATCGTCGACCCGCGGATCAGGATCTGACGTGGTCGCTCGGGACCGTCCCCGCCTGGAGAACGAGAAGGTTCGCATGCTCCATGCACTCGAGCGGCGTGCCCGCTCGGAGCGCCGCTGGGGGTCGATCGTGCTGTGGGTCGGCGTCGGCATCGTCGGCCTGCTCGTCCTGGCCGCGTTGCTCGCGCCGGTGATCTTCCCGGGCGGCCCGAACCAGCAGAACCTGCTGAACACGCTGCAGCCGCCGAGCTGGAGCTACCCCTTCGGGACTGACAACCTGGGACGCGACATCTTCGTGCGCTCCATCTACGCCGCGAGAATCGACCTGACCGTCGGCCTGATCACGACCTACCTGCCGCTTGCCCTCGGCGTCCTGCTCGGCCTGCTCGCCGGCTACCGCGGCGGCTGGCTCGAGACGGTCGTCATGCGCGCGGTCGACGTCGTCGTCGCGTTCCCGTTCATCGTGCTCGTGATCGCCGTGATCGCGATCGTCGGCCCGGGGCTGCTCGGCGTCTACATCGGGATCACGGTCGTCGGATGGGCGCTGTACGCGCGGCTCACCCGCGCAGAGGTGCTGATTCTCAAGGAGCAGCAGTTCGTGCTCGCCGGGACCAGCCTCGGCTACTCCCAGAAGCGGATCATCTTCCGGCACATCCTGCCGAACGTGATCAGGCCGAACCTCGTCTTCTCGACGCTCGACATCGTGCTCAACATCCTTGTCCTCGCCTCGCTCTCGTTCCTCGGTCTCGGCGTCCAGCCGCCGACGGCCGAGTGGGGGCTGATGATCGCCGACGGACAGACGTTCCTGCTCACCGCCTGGTGGATCTCGACGATGCCGGGCCTCGTGATCGTGCTCGCCGGTGTCGGCTTCAGCCTCGTCGGCGACGGCCTCGCCGACCGGCTCGGTCAGGGCTGGCGCGGGCGCGCCGGCGAGAACGAGGGGATGATCCTCTCGGTCGCCGAGGAAGCGGGGTGACCGTGACCGCGGCACCGAGCCTGCTCGAGGTGCGCAACCTCCATACCGCGTTCGTCACCCCCCACGGCCCGATCCTCGCCGCGTCCGGTGTGAGCTTCTCGATGGGCGAGCGCGAGACGAAGGGCCTCGTCGGTGAATCGGGCTCGGGAAAGAGCATCACCCTGCTCTCGCTGCTCGGCCTCGTTCCCGAGCCCGGCTGCGTCATCGAGGGCGAGGTGCTGTGGGACGGGCGCGACCTGCTCCAGCTCTCCCGGGACGAGCTGCGGGCGATCCGGGGCCGCGAGATCGCGATGATCTTCCAGGACCCGATGAGCTGCCTCAATCCGGTCTACACGGTCGGCGAGCAGATCGCCGAGACGCTGCGGGTGAAGCTCGGGATGAAAGGGCGCGATGCCCGCGTGCGCGCCGCGGAGCTGCTCGACCACGTCGGCATCCCTGCGGCGAAGACGAGGCTCGGCTCGTACCCGCACGAGCTCTCCGGAGGGATGCGCCAGCGCGTGATGATCGCGATCGCGATCTCCTGCAGGCCGCGACTGCTACTCGCCGACGAGCCGACGACGGCTCTCGACGTGACCATCCAGGATCAGATCCTGGCCCTCCTGGCCGAGATCCAGGACGAGTTCGGCATGGCGATGATCCTCGTCTCGCACGATCTCGGTGTCGTGGCGCAGAACTGCGACTCGGTGGCGGTGATGTACGCCGGCCACGTGGTCGAGGACGCACCCGCGGGCGACCTCTTCCGCACGCCGCGCCACCCGTACACGATCGCGCTCCTCGAGGCGCTCCCGTCGATCCGCCGCGCCGGCGCACGAGGCGGGCTTCCCCAGATCAGCGGGCAGATGCCGGACCTCGCACGCCTGCCGGCCGGCTGCCCGTTCCATCCGCGCTGCCCGTCGGGACGCGACGAGTGCTCCGCGGTGACCATGGAGCCGCTCCGGGTGGGCCCGTCGCACCTCTCCGCGTGCCCGTTCGGCGGGGCCCCGGCGTGAGCGTCGACCCCACGCTGCTACGGGTCGACGACCTCGTCAAGCGCTTCGAGCTCCGGCGTTCGGCGACGAGCAGGCTGAAGCGGGCCCAGAGGCCGACGCTTACCGCCGTCGACCACGTCTCGCTCGCGCTCGACCGGCACCGGACGCTGGGCATCGTCGGCGAGTCGGGAAGCGGCAAGACGACCCTCGCACGGTGCCTCACGCGCCTTGTCGAGCCCGACGAGGGCTCGATCGTCTTCGACGGCGTCGATCTGCGCGCGCTCGGCGGGAAGGACCTGCAGCGCATGCGGCGACGGATCCAGGTCGTGTTCCAGGATCCGTTCAGCTCGCTGAACCCGCGGCTGACGGTCGGCGCCGCGATTGCCGAGCCGTTGCTCGTGCACGGCATCGCGACCCGCGCCGACGCCCGCGCCAGGGTCGGCGAGCTGCTCGACCTCGTCGGACTGGCGCCCCAGGTCGCCCGCCGGTTCCCTCGCGAGCTGAGCGGCGGTCAACGCCAGCGGGTTGCGATCGCGCGCAGCCTCGCTCCGCAACCCGAGCTTCTCGTCGCGGACGAGGCCGTCAGCGCTCTCGACGTATCGATCCAGGCGCAGATCATCAACCTGCTCGTCGACCTGACGGAGCGCCTCGGGCTGACGATGATCTTCATCTCCCACCAGCTGTCGGTGATCGCGAACATCGCCGACGACGTGGCGGTGATGTACCTCGGCCGCGTGGTCGAGCAGGGGCCGGTCGAGGAGGTGTTCGAGAGCCCGCAGCACCCCTATACGGCGGCGCTCCTGGCAGCGAACCCCGAGCCGGTGCCCGAGCGGCGGCGGGGGCAGGCAGCGATCCGCGGGGACATCCCCTCGCCGATCGACATCCCATCCGGATGCCGCTTCCGGACCCGCTGCACCTTCGCAGAGGACCGCTGCGCGGAGGTCGACCCGCCCCCGGAGGCGGTGGGGCCCGGGCACACCGCTCGCTGCCTCGTCCTCCCGCTCCCCCGAACGACGCCTCGCGTCTAGCCGACGACGGCTGCGCCGACGGGCCGCATCGCCTCGACGACGACCTCACCGTCGACGATCACCGGGCGGTCGTCGAGGAAGAGGCTGCACCCCCGCATCGGGATGTCGAGATGACAGCTCGTGTGGTTCGGGCCTCCGACGAGGTCGTTGGGGCCGGTCGAGAAGAGCACGTTCCCGTAGAAGGCTCTCAGCTCCATGCCGTGGCCGCGGCTGTCGGTTGCGAGGGCCGCCCACTTGGCCCGCTCGTCGAGCCCCCAGCCGATATGCGAGAGCCCGTAGGCGTCGGCATCGTCGAAGTCGGCCATGTACCGGCGCACGAGGTCGGCCTGAAAACCGTCGCCGGAGATCTCGGTGATACGGCCCGCCTCGATCTCGAACTCGATCGGCTCGGTCACGTACTGCTTGAACGGGAGCAGGATGTCGCCGCGGTCGACGACCACGCGGCCGTCGATGCCGTCGTCGGCCCCGCACGTCAGGACCATTCCGCCCGAGGGCCAGTGGTCCCACTGGCCGGGCTGGTCGACGTACCCGTACTGCGCCTTGACCGGGTAGCCGATCCGATAGGTGACGTCGGTGCCGGCCCGGTTCGTGAAGCGGAGAGTCTCGGCGGCTGCCAGCGTCTCGATGGCCGCATCGGTGCGGCGCTTGAGCTCCGCCGTCGGGAACATCCGGGCCAGCAGGTCGACCGGCTCGATACAGGTGAGGATCCGGGTGCCGGCCTGCTGAATCTCGGTCAGCTCTTCGCTGAACAGCATGAAGAGCGTCTCGACCACCATGTCTGCGCCCTTCAGGATCTCGACGGCGGGACGGTGACCGGAGAGCGGCGTCTTGCCCACCGTCCACACGCCGACCTCTCCCGAGGTCGCCGACGACGAGTACGGAAGACGGAGGTTGATCACCTTGGCACCGAGCCGCTGACCGGCGGTGAGAAACGCGTCGACGTACTCGGCACGCTCGTCGCCCTGCGACAGCACGATCAGGCTCTCGTCCTCCTGGAGCTTGCACAGGCGAAGCATCCGCTCGCAAAGATCGGTGAACATCGACTGGCTGAACGACTGCGATCCCATCGGCCTCCCCAAATCCGCGTCGCTATATCGTATAGCGGCGCGACTCAGCGCATGACGGTAGAGCCGATCCTCCCCGATCGACGACGTGACGCACAGCGAATCAGATCCCGAGGTCACCCGGCTTTCCGCCTTGCCGGTGTCGGTGATTGCGGACGTCCTCGACCGGCTCGGCCGCCGGTCGCAGGCGATGGCGCACGGCGTTCGACCGATCGCTTCGGACGCCACCTCGCTCGCGGGCCGGGCCTTCACGATCGCTGCGAGGGCGAGCGCCGAGGTGCTCGAGAACCCGTACGCGCACGAGCTCGCCGCGGTCGATGCGACGCCGGCGGGCGCGGTCGTCGTGCTCGCGACCGGAGGCTGCCTGGAGGTTGCCGTGTGGGGCGAGCTGCTGACGACCCGGATGCTCGCCCGGGGCGGGCTCGGCGTCGTGACCGACGGCGGGATCCGCGACGTCGCCTCCATCCGCCGCCTCGGCGTCCCGTCGTTCGCCGCGGCGATCACGCCGCGAGACTCATTCGGCCGCGTGCTCGTCACCGGCTGGGACGAGCCCGTCGCGTGCGCGGGCGTCGACGTCGCGCCGGGCGATCTCGTCCGCGGCGACGAGGACGGCGTCGTCGTCGTGCCGGCCGATCTCGCAGCGGTGGCGCTCGCCGCGGCCGAGGAGAAGCTCGGGCTCGAGCACCTCGTCCGCGAGGGCCTCACCCGAGGCGAGTCGGCGGCCGATCTCTACGACCGCCACGGCGTTCTCTAGGAGAAGCTCGATGGGCGAATGGCGGACGGTGACACTCGGATGGGCCAGCCCCCCGACCGTCGCGTGCCGCCTTTGCGGCAGGCCGCTCTTCGGGCGTGCGTGGAGCACGGAGACGGACGGGAGCGCCGCCTTGTACTGCGAGCCGGGCTGCGAGGCCCTCTTCCACGAGTACTGGCTCCCGCGCTACGGCGACGGCAAGCCGCCGCAGGGCTGAGGCTTGGCGCTCCACGCCGGCATCGACACCGGAGGAACGTTCACCGACCTCGTCGTGCTCGACGACGAGACAGGCAGGCTGATGGTCGGGAAACGGCCCTCGACACCGGGTGCGCCCGCGGAGGCGATCTTTGCCGCTTTCGAGGCAGCCGGCGTCGACCCGCAGGCAGTCGCCTCGGTCACCCTCGGGACAACCGTCGGTACCAATGCGCTGCTCGAACGGACCGGGGCACGCGTCCTGCTGCTCACGACGGCCGGCTTCGAGGACGTGATGGCGATCGGGCGGATCGACAAGGAGGACCCGTACGACCTGCGAAGGCCGAAGCCCGAGCCGTTCGTCGCGCGCCGCGACTGCTTCGGCATCCGCGAGCGCCTCGCGCACGACGGCGCGGTCGTGACACCGCTCACGGACGAGGAGCTGGAGCGCGTCGGCGCGTGGGTCGCCCTTCGGCGCGCGGAATCCGACAGCGATCTCGCCGTGGCGATCAGCCTGCTGTTCGCGTTTGCCGAGCCGGCGCACGAGCGCCGGGTCGCGACGTTCCTCGGGGAGCGGTTTCCGGACGTCCCGCTCTCGGTCTCGCACGAGGCGGCGCCCGTCTGGCGGGAGCACGAGCGCGGAACGACAACGATCGTCGATGCGTACCTGACGCCGGTTGCCCGCCGGCTCGCCGACGACCTCACCTCGGGGCTCGACCAGCGCGGCTTCTCCGGCCCCGTGTCGATCATGAAATCGAACGGCGGCCGGATGCTTGCAGCGGCGAGCGGGACGCACGCGGTGCAGACGGTGCTGTCCGGGCTCTCGGGCGGAATTGTGGCCGGACGCCACTTCGGACTGGCGGCCGGGTCGCGCAACGTCATCACCTTCGACATGGGCGGCACGAGCGCCGACATCGGGCTCGTCCGCGACGGCGAGATCCAGTACGTGCCCGACTTCGAGCTGGAGTTCGGTCTCCCGATCGCGACCCCGGCCACCGACCTCGTCACGATCGGCGCGGGCGGCGGATCGATCGCCTGGATCGACGACGGCGGGATGCTGCGGGTCGGTCCGCGAAGCGCCGGAGCCGTACCTGGCCCCGCCTGCTACGGCCTCGGCGGGACGAAGCCCACCGTGACCGACGCGAACCTCGTCCTCGGCCGGATCGACCCGGGCGCCTTCCTGGGTGGTGGAATGACGCTCGACGCCGGGCAGGCACAGGCAGCGATCGCGCGGCTCGGGGAGGCGATCGGGCTCGACGCGGCCGCCGCCGCGGCCGCCGTGATCGAGATCTCGAATGAGGGGATGGCGAGCACGATCCGTCGCGTGGCGGTCGAGCGCGGCGTCGATCCGCGCGACTTCCACCTTGTCGCCTTCGGCGGCGCCGGGCCACTCCACGCTGCCGAGATCGCCGCCTCGCTCGGCCTGGCCGGGGTGATCGTCCCGCTACATCCCGGGCTCGCCTCGGCGTTCGGGACGCTGCTCGCCGACCGGCGCGTCGACCGGCGCTGGACGCACTACGCCCGCTCCGATGCCGTCGACATCGAGGCGCTGGGGGCGCGTCTCGAGCAGATGGAGCGTGACGCCCGCGCAGCTCTCGCCGCGGAGGGCTTCGGCGGCGAGCCCACGGTCGACCGCTCGCTGAGCCTGCGCTATGCGGGCCAGAACTACGAGCGCGAGGTCCCGCTCGACGCCGGCCCAGTCGGTGAGGACACTCTGGCCGCCGCGCTGGCCGCGTTCCACGCGCTGCATCACGAGGTCTACGGCTACAGCTTCCCGGGCGAGACGGTCGAGCTGATCCACGCCAACGTGGCCGCGAACGGTCCCGGAGAGCGGCCGCCGCCCGCGGCCCTGGCGGAAGGGGCGGTACCTCAGCCCCGAGAGGTGCGCGAGGTCCGGTTCGCGGGGGTCGGCCCGCTGGAGACGCCGGTGTACCGGCGGGAGGACCTTCCGGCGGGCGCCGCGCTTCACGGGCCCGCCGTCGTCGAGGAGCCCGACTCGACGACTCTCGTCCTTCCGGGCCAGGCGCTTCAGGTGCTCGCCGACGGCATCCTCCGGCTCTCGGGCGCGCCCGTCCGGGGGACCGTCCCGGCGCAGGGCGTGGACAGCGTGACGATGAGCGTGATCGGCGACCAGCTCGTCCAGATCGCCCAGGAGATGGGCACGCACATGATGCGCGCGGCCTACTCGCCCATCTTCAGCGAGTCCCGCGACTTCTCGTGTGCTCTCTTCGACCGCGAGGGCCGGATGATCGCCCAGGGCCGCTTCAATCCCGCGCACCTCGGCGCCATCGGCGAGACGGTTCGCTGCGTGCTCGAAGAGCTCTCCGCCGCCTCGTTCGAGCCGGGCGATGTCGTGATCCACAACGACCCCTTCCGCGGCGGTTGCCACATGCCGGAGCACATGCTCCTCCGGCCGGTCTTCTACGACGGAGAGCTCGTCGCCTTCGCAGCGACGATCGGCCACATGGCCGAGATCGGCGCGGTCACGGTCGGGTCGTTCGCGAGCAACGCGACGGAGGTCTACCAGGAGGGGCTCCGGTTGCCGCCGGTGAAGCTCGTGCGGGCCGGCGAGCCGGTCGAGGACATCTGGAAGATCATCCTCTCGAATCACCGCACCCCTCGCCAGAGCTGGGGCGACCTGCACGCGATGATCGGTTCGCTCGAGCTCGCCGACCGGCGGTTGCACGGGCTTCTCGACCGCCACGGGGCTCGGGCTGCGGGCGCCGTCTGGAGCGCGCTGCTCGAGCACGGGGAGCGGCTGATGCGCCGGCGGATCGAGGCGATCCCCGACGGCGAGTACGCGTTCGAGGACGTGATGGAGGGTGACGGGCTCACCCGCGCACCAGTGACGATGCGCGTGCGCCTCGTCGTCCGGGGCGACCGTGCAATCGTCGACTACACCGGATCCGACCCGCAGGCGCGCGGTCCCGTCAACGCCACCTACGGTGTGACGCTGTCGGCGACCTGCAACGCGTTCCTGCAGGTCAGCGGCACCGAGATACCGCGGAACGCCGGCACATACGGATGCGTGAAGACGATCGCGCCCCCCGGGTCGGTTGTGAACGTCCGCTTCCCCGGGCCCTCCGTCGGCGGCAACACCGAGACGCAGCCGAAGCTCGTCGGCATGCTGCTCGGGGCCCTCGCCGCAGCCATACCGGAGAAGGTCATGGCCGCTGAAGGCGCAACGTCGTGCAACTTCCTCTTCGGCGGCATCGACCCGCGGACGAAGGAGCCGTACGCCCACTACCACTTCGAGGCGAGCGGGTGGGGCGGGCGATCCGACGGCGACGGCGAGAGCGCTCGGAACCACATTCACGGCAACTGCCGCAACACGCCCGTCGAGGTCTTCGAGGCCCGCTTCCCGTTCAGGACGCTCTCCTACGGGCTCGTCCAGGGCTCGGGCGGGCCGGGCCGACGCCGCGGCGGGCTCGCCGTACGGCGCGATCTCGAGGTGCTGGCGCCGGAGGTGACGGTGAGCGCGTTCTTCGACAGGGTCGAGCGAGGTGCGTGGGGGCTCTTCGGCGGGCAGCCCGGCCGCTGCGCGTCGCTGCTCGTGCGCCGCCCCGGCGACGATCGCTTCCGCGACTTCACCGAGGCATTCGGCACCGTGAGCCCGTCGAAGGTATCGGGGGTCGTGCTCCGCGCGGGCGACATCGTCCGGATCGAGAGTGCGGGTGGAGGCGGTTTCGGCAACCCTCGCGAGCGCGAGCCGGAGCGCGTGCTCCGCGACGTGCAGGACGGGCTCCTCTCGACCGCGGCGGCGGAGCTGTCCTACGCGGTCGCGCTGACAGCGGACGGCTCGGCGGTCGACCAGGTTCGCACCGCTGAGCTCCGGGCCCACTCCTGACGGCCGCTCGCGACTCGATCCCGGTCAGTCGATCTCGAAGATGCCCTCGATCTCGACGGGGATGGCGAACGGAAGCGCGCCCATGCCGATCGCCGAGCGCGCGTGCGGGCCGCGCTCGGGCCCGAACACCTCGATGAGCAGGTCTGAGGCGCCGTTGGCGACCTTCGGCTGCTCACCGAACTCAGGATCGGAGTTGACGAGTACGAGCAGCTTGACGACGCGCTTGACGCGGTCGAGCTCGCCGATCTCCGCCTTCAGGCTGGCGAGCAGGTTCAGGATCGTGAGGGCCGCCGCGGCCTGGCCGGTCGCAACGTCGACCTCGCGCCCGAGCTTCCCTTTGTAGACGTACTCGCCGTCCCGGTAGGGCCCGTGGCCCGAGACGAAGACGATGTTGCCGACGGTGACGGCCCCGACGTAGCTACCGACGGCGGGGTTCGGGGCGGGGAGTTGGTGGCCGAGCTCGGCGAGACGCTCTTCAGGGGTCATTGCTCTCCTTGGTCGTTGGCTGGTTGGGCCTAGCGAAGCTTGCCGCGAGCGGCGACCGGCCAGAAGCCGACCATCCGGCCGCTCCGGTGCACGGCGACGTCGTCGTGCAGATTGGTGCAGCCGCAGGCGTGATTCGGGATGACCGTGACGATCTCCCCCACCCCGGGTCGCCGCGCGCAGGCGGCGAAGTCCACGTGGCCGTGCTCCTCGGAGAGCCCGTACACCCGCGCCTCCGGATACTCGACGATCAGACCGTAGCCGCCGCCGCTCGCCTCCTCGGCGGGGTCGTTCGTCAGCGTCTTCGAGCCGGAATCGAGGATCCCCCGGTCCTCGGTGGGCAGGCTCACCACCGTCGCCCGGATCCGGAGCGCGCAATCCTCGAGCGGCACCGAGCCGTTCGCGATGCAGGAGCGGTCGCCGTACACGTACGTGCCGGCTCGCACCTCCGTGATCTCGGGCACCTCGTGGTTGCCGAAGAACGTCGGCGTGCCACCCGCGCTGACCGTGCGAACCTCGAGACCCCGCGAATGGATCTCGTCGATCGCGGCTCGCAGGATCGGGCCGGTCCCAGGGAGCGTCGGGTAGGTCATCAGCCCGTCGAACCGCAATCCCGGCAAGCCGTCGACGAGCTCCGCGAGCGCCGCCGCGGCCTGCGGGGTCTGGACCCCGGTTCGGGCGAAGCCGGTGTCGACCTCGACGAGGAACCCCACCTCCGTCCCGGCGCTTGCGAGCGCCGGAGAGAGACCGCGCGCAACGATGTCCGAGTCACCGACGACCGAGATCGTGGCCTCGCCCGCCAGCGCCGCCAGCCGCTCCGCCTTCGCGAGACCGATGAGCGGGAAGGTGAGCAGGATGTCCCGTATCCCCGCGGCCTCCATCACCTCGGCCTCGCCGAGCTTCTGGCACGTGATGCCAACCGCACCGGCGCGCAGCTGCATGTGCGCGATCGCGGGCAGCTTGTGCGTCTTGATGTGCGGACGGAAGGCCAGCGAGTGCTCGTCGCAATAGCCCTGCATCCGAGCGATGTTCCGCTCGACGGCGTCCAGGTCGACCGTGGCGACCGGGGTGTCGAGCGAGGAGACGTCCACGTCAGTCGCCGAGCCAGACGACCGCGTCGCCCTCGACGTCGAAGCCGACGAGGTCGGACTGGATCGTCGTTCGCGCCGGCATCGGGTCGGAGAAGAAGCGCCGGTACTCGGCATCCATCTCGTCGAAGTGCGCCATGTCGCTGATGAACATGCCGACGCGCACTGCCTCCTGTAAGGAGCTGCCGGCGGCGCGCGCGACAGCGTCGAGGTTGGCGAGCACCTGCTGAACCTGCTCGGAGATCGTCGACCCGACCCGGCTGCCCGAGGCGTCGTACGGTCCCTGCCCGGAGAGATAGAGGAACCCTCCGGCGACGATTCCCTGCGAGTAACCGCCCGACGGGGCCGGCGCGCCTTGCGAGAGAACGGGAGAGCGGGGCATTCAGGAGACCTCCTTGGCTCCGTAACGGGGGAGCCAGTAGTCGTGGTAGAGCTGCTCGTGCTCGGGCGAGCAGAACGTCTTCGCGGTGCCGTCGACATCGGCGCCCCAGTAGCGGACGGCGATCGGATGACCACAGAGAGCGCAGGCCTCCCGGTTCGCCTTCAGATACGAGATCTCGTTCGACATCCACTCGCCCACTTCAGCCCTCACCGGCCTCGAGACCGTAGACCTCGCGGGCGGCAGCCTCGCTGACGAAGCCCTCCTCGACGTCGCGGCGCACGAGCGCCCGGTCGCGTAGCTCCGACGGGCCGTACCCACCCCCGCCGGGCATGAGGATCTTCACCTGGTCGCCCTCACGGAGCGTTACGCCGGAGAACTTCGACGGTGACATCGTCCCGAACGTCTCCACGAACGTCCGCCACTCCGACTCCCCGGGGCGTCGAACCCAGAGCCCGCCGACCGCACCGTCGCCGCCGCCGAGCACACCCCAGGGCTCCGTCTTCATCCGGTTGAGCAGGGCGCTGACGGTCACCTCGGGCACCGTGACGGTGAAGATCCGCTCGCCGCCGAGCCCGCCGCGGAACTCTCCGGGCCCTCCCGAGTCCTCGACGAGGCGGTAGGACTCGATCCGGAACGCCGGGTAGCGCGTCTCGAACACCTCGACGGGCGTGTTGCGGCAGTTGCCGTTGATCGTCACGACCATGTTGTTTCCGTCGCGGCCGTTGCGCCCGCCCCAGCCGACACCTTCGAAGTGGAAGTGCGCATACGGCTCGCCGGTGCGCGGGTCGATTCCGCCGAAGAGGAACGGGGACGATGTGCCGCCGCACGAGGCGGCGATGCGCTGTGGGATTGCGTCCTGCAGCGCGCCGAAGACCATGTCCGTGATCCGCGGACTCGTCTCGGTGTTCCCGCCCGCTACGGGTGCGGGGAAGGAGCAGTTGACGATCGTGCCCGGCGGGGCGATGATCGTGAACGGCCTGTAGCAGCCCTCGTTGCGGGGGATCGTCGGATCGGTCAGATGCAGGAACGCGTTGTAGATCGCCGAGGCGGTCACCGCGTAGATCGCGTTCACCGGCCCGACGGCTTGCGGAGCCGAACCGGTGAAGTCGGCGATCACGCCCCCGCCGTCGATCGTCAGCGTGAGCTCCATCGGATAGGAGCGGTCGGTGATGCCGTCGTCCTCGATCGCGTCGGAGAACGTGTACACGCCGTTCGGGATCGCCTCGATCTCGGCGCGCATGCGCCGCTCGGCGATCGCCATCAGCTCGGCCGTGCTCGCGACGAAGAAGTCGAGCCCGTAGTCGGCCACAAGCGTGTGGATGCGCCGTTCGGCGAGATCGAGCGAGCCCATCATCGCCCGGAAGTCGCCGAGGGTCACGCGCGGTGTGCGGTGGTTGGAGAGGATGATCTTCCAGACGTCGTCGACGTCCTCTCCGCGCTTCTTGATCTTGATCGGGGGCAGAAGCAGGCCCTCCTGGTAGATCTCGGTCGCGTCGCCCGAGAGACCTCCGGGCGTCTTGGCGCCAACCTCGGACATGTGCGCGACGTTCGCGACGAAGGCGACGATCTTGCCTTCCCAGAAGACCGGCTTCAGGAGCATGTGCTCCGGAACGTGCCCCGAGCCCCGATAGGGGTCGTTGTGGAGGACGACATCGCCTTCATCGAAGGCGTCGAGCCCGAGCTCCTCGATCGTCCAGTCGACGGTGAACTTGATCGTGCCGATCTGGGAGGGGCAGAACTCGGCCTGGGCGAGCATGTTCCCGCTCGGATCGAAGATCACGCACGAGAAGTCGAGCGACTCGTTGAAGATCGGCGAGTACGCCGTGGTCATCATCGTCACGCCCATGTCGCGGCAACAGCTCGTCAGGTAGTTGTCCACGACCGTCAGGGCGACCGGATCGAAGGTCGAGGTGCTCAACGCGACACTCCGGTCTCGATCACGAGCGCTCCGAGCTCGGTGCGCTCCACGGTCATACCGGGCTCGACGAACAGGGTCGAGCCGTCCTCCTCGACCACCGCCGGCCCAGCGAGCCGTTCTCCCACCTCGAGCGACGAGCGGTGCACGACCTGTGCTTCCACGAAGCCGTGGCCGCGGACGTAGACGGGACGTTCGGAGCGTGTGGCGCGGGGCGCCCCGGCGATGCCGGAGAGGTCGAGCGGTGCGCGCTTACCGATGACGGTGACCTTGAAGCTGACGAGCTCGATCACCTCGCGCTCGATCGCGTACCCGTATCGCTCCGCATGCAGCTCGTCGAAGCGGCGGAACGCCCGCTCGAGTGCCGCCTCGTCGAGCTCGCCGCTCTGGATCTCGACCTCGTGCTCGTAGTTCTGGCCGAAGTAGCGCATGTTGATGGCGCGCTGGATCGTGGGCGTGCCGCCGAACCCCTCCAGTCTCAGCTCGGCCAGCGCGCGCTCGGTGATCCGGCCGAACTGGCGGTTCACGAGCGCGGCATCGACGTCGTTGGACCGGAAAGCCTGAGTCCAGATCTTGTCCACCCGGATGTCGGCGAGCAGGAGCCCGAGTGCCGAGAACACGCCGGGGTAGAGCGGCACGATCACCTTGGGGATGCCGAGGGTCCGCGCCACGGCCGCCGCGTGCAACGGGCCCGCCCCGCCGAAGGCGAGCAGGGCAAAGCGGCGGGGATCGTGGCCGCGCTCGAGCGAGACCATCTTGATCGCGCTCGCCATGTTCTCGTTGGCAATCTCCACGATCGACGCGGCGAGCTCGAGCGGGGGAAGCCCGATCAGCTCCGCAAGCTCCTCCATCGCCCCGGTCACGGGCTCGGCGTCGAGCCGCATCCGCCCGGCCAGGAAGTACTCGGGGTCGAGTCGCCCGAGGAGCAGGTTCGCATCGGTGACGGTGACCTCGGTCCCGCCGCGCCCGTAGCAGATCGGGCCCGGCTGGGCCCCCGCGCTCCGGGGCCCTACGCGGAGGAAGCCGCCGGCGTCCACCCAGGCGATCGAGCCGCCGCCCGCGCCGATCGACTTGATGTCGATCAGCGGCACCGCGGCGGGAAGGCCCCACTCGATCTCGTACTCGGTCGTGTGCCGCTGCATGCCGTTGACGAGGATCCCCACATCCGCGCTCGTCCCACCCATGTCGAGCGTGAGCACGTTGAGCTCCCCGAGAGCGCGCGCGACGTGCTCGGTCGCCGTCATCCCGCCGGCCGGACCGGACATCACGGTCTGGATCGGCGTGTCCGCGGCCGCACCGGAGAGCATCGCTCCGCCGTTCGACTTCATGATCGTCCACTCGCGGCTCATGCCGGCCTCTCGCAGCGAGTCGTCGAGGCTCGTGACATAGCGATGGAACAGCGGTCGCAGGTACGCGTCGGCGATCGTCGTGGATGCACGCTCGTATTCGCGCCAGATCGGAGCCACCTCGGAGGAGACGGATATCGGCACTCCGGGAAGCTCCTCGGCCAGGATCTCCTTGACCCGGTCTTCGTGGTCGGTTCGGACGTAGGAGAACAGCAAGGAGAGGGCGACAGCCTCCGCTCCCGACTCGCGGATCGTGTGGCAGAGCTCCCTCACCTGCTCCTCGTCGATCGGCCGCACCTCGGCACCGTCTGCATCGAGCCGCTCGCCGATCCCGAGGCAGAGCCGCCGGCTCGCGACGAGTGGCTCCGGCTTGTTCCAGCCGAGGTCGTAGAGCACCTTGCGATTGATGCGCTGGATGAACGGCGTGTCCTCGAAACCGCTCGTGGTGACGAATGCGACCTTGCAGCCGGTGCGCTCGATCAGCGCGTTCGTCCCGACGGTCGTGCCATGAGTGAACGTCTTGACGGAGGCGGCGGGGATGCTGCCCTCGTCAAGGGCGTTGACGATCGCCCGGCCGGGCGTACTTGGCGTCGACGACGTCTTGAGCGAGTCGATGTGACCCGACTCCGGGTCGAAGACAACCATGTCGGTGAACGTGCCACCTGTGTCGATGCCGATGACGAGGCCCATTGCTACTCCGCGAGTGCCGCCGTCGAGAAACGCAGCTCTACCGGCTCGCCGAGCCCACTCAGGTCGACGTGCGCCGCCCAGCGGAGGTGATCGCGCATCGCCGAGGCCGCAGCTGCCACATCCCGTGCCTGCACCGCGTCGGCGATCTTTCGGTGCTGCTCCGCGACGCGCTCTGCGCCCGCCGCATCCAGGTTGGTGAATCCCCAGAGCGAGGCGATCAACTCCCGGATGTCCCGGCTCACCGCCGCGACGACCCGGTTCCCGCTGGCGCGGACAACCAGTTGGTGGAAGCTCCGGTCGGCCTCGAGCACAGCCTCGACCGAGATCTCCTCCCGGCAGAGGCTCTCCATCCGGTCGGCCAGGTCTCCGAGCTCGCGCAGGTCCTTGGCCTTGCCGTTCGCAGCCATCCAGGCGGCGGCCTGCGGCTCGATCAGGAACCTGAACTCATAGAGGTCGTGCAGCACCGCCTCGGCCTTGCCCTCCCGCCGGAGAGCCTCCTGAACGGTCGCGCTCAGGATGTCCCAGTCCTCGGCGGGGCAGACCTCGGTTCGCTTCCCGTGCTGGATGTTGACCATCCCGAGCATCGCGAGCGCCTGCACCGTCTCCCGTGCCACGGTCCGGCTGACGCCGAACCGGTTGACGATCTCCTCGGAGGAGGGAAACGCCTCGCCGACGCCGATTCTGCCCGAGACGATCTCGGCGGCGAGAAGCGTCGACAACTGCTGGCTCAGCCGCTGCGGCTCCCGCAGCGCCTCGACTCTGCCCAGTGGGCCGTCAGCTGACACCGACACCGCCTGTCGTGAGCTGAAGACCGGCGAGATGCCGTTCGAGCAACATCCGGGAGGACTGACCGAGGGCGTCCGACGGGGATCGCAGGCCATCGTGCTCGAGCACGCCGCGTTGGACGAGGACGTGCTTGGCGCACGCGTTGTAATGATCGATCGAGTGCTGCATCTCGAACACGAGCATCGGGAGGATGTCACGCAGGCGCTCGTCGGCGAGCGCGCTCTCTCCACGCGTCTCGGCCTCGTACACCTGGACGAGGAGATCGATCAGGTCGACGCCCGGGATGATCCCGGCCGCTCCGATCCTGAGGCAGTCGAGCAGGTAGACGCCGCCGTCGCCGCCCCAGATCGCGAAGTCGCTTCCGAGCCGCTCGATCCAGTGGCTCATCTCGGCCGGGCCCGCCTCGAGCTTCACGAGCCGGACGTTCTCCGCCCGCTCCCCGATCCTCTGCACGATCTCGGCACCGAGCCCGACACCCAGGTAAGCGGGGGCATCCTGCACCATCACAGGGAGCGAGACGGACGCCGCGATGCGAACGAAGTAGTCGACGAGCGCATCGCCGCCGAGCGCGCCGCTCATCGGGGCGGGCACGACAACACAGCCGGCGCCGGCCGCCTCGGCATACCGCGCAAGCTCGATCGAGGCCCGGCTGCTGGGCGCCCCGACGCCGACGAAGACAGGCACCGAATCCCCCGCCTCATCGAGGATGACATCGGTCAACTGTCGACGCTCGTCCGCGGAGAGCTTCAGCACCTCGCCGGCGAGCCCGAAGGCCACGATCCCCCGCGAGCCGCACGCAAGGGCGAAACGAACGACCCGACGCTGTGCGTCGAGATCGACTACGTCATCCTCGGCGAATGGCGTGCAGATCGCCGGATACACGCCTTTCCAGCTGTCGAGCGTCGTTTCCGTCGTCTCCCCTTGGTCAAGTCAGATGCTCGCTATCATATCATCCGAGATTATAAGTGACCACGGCGGCGCTCAGACTCGAGGGGAAGGTTGCGATCGTAACCGGCGCGGGCCGCGGCATCGGGCGGGCGATCGCGGTGCGGCTCGCCTCGGAAGGGGCAGCTGTCGTTGCGTCCCAGCGGGGCGTCGCCGAAGGCGAGGCGCTCACCCGCTCGCTCTCCGCCGAGGGGCTCGAGATCACGTTCGTGGCCGCCGACGTTCGCGAGGAGCGCGACAGCGAACGACTCGTCGTGGAGGCCCTCGAGCGGCACGGCCGAATCGACGTTCTCTGCAACAACGCGGGCGTTGGGTTGCTGAAGTCGGTGACGGCCACCGAGCGCGACGAGTACGACAGGGTTCTCGACACGAACCTCTGGGGCGTCTTCACCTGCTCGCGCTATGCGATCCCGCACATGGTTGCAGGCGGCGGAGGGTCGGTTGTGAACATCGGCTCGGTCGCGGCCACGGTCGGGTTCGCCACCGACGCCGCCTACTGTGCGTCGAAGGGCGCCGTCGACGCCCTGACCCGCCAGATGGCGCTCGACTACGCCCGGGACGGCGTGCGAGTCAACTGCGTCGCGCCCGGCTTCATCGAGACCGAGCAGGTGCGTGTCTACATCGAGAGTCACGACGACCCGGCCGCAGCCGAGCACGAGGTGGTCGCAGCGCATCCCCTGGGTCGCATGGGCCGCCCGGAGGAGGTCGCAGCCGTGGTTGCGTTCCTTGCCTCGGACGACGCCTCGTTCGTCACCGGGTCCACCTACACCGTCGACGGCGGGCTGCTCGCCAGGTAGCGGTCACCGCGAAAGGACAAGCTATGGCAACGATCCTCGTCGGGTACGACACCGAGACCGCAGCGGTCGGTGAGGCGCTCTCCCTCTTCACCGAGAGCCCGAACTTCCCGCTCTACGCGATGGCGCTCGACCCCGAGACGTGCCGCGAGGCGCTCGAGCTGCTGACGGAGATCCACGCCGACGTCGGTGTGCCGGCCACGCTCTTCGTCTGCGGGCGGACACTCCTGCATGCGCTCGAGCCCGTCCGTTCGGCCAAGGCCTCGGGGCTGTTCGACGTGCAGCAGCACACGTTCAGCCATGTCCCGTTCAAGGACATCGTCTACTCTCCGGGCCCTGGTCTCGTCGGAACGATCCGCGCCGCGCCACCCGAGGCGCTGCGCGAGGAGCTGTCATTCACCTCGCGGCTGCTCCAGGAGCATCTGGGCGTTGAGTGTGTCGGCCTGCGCGCGCCGTTCGGCTACTACCGCGGGCTCCGCGACCGGCCCGACCTGCTCGAGATCGTCCGCGGCGCCGGGCTCCGCTACATCACCTCCTGGGGCCGGAACGAGGACAATGCAAACCCGACGCCGTGGGTCCAGCCGTTCACCTACGCCGAGGAGGGCTATCCCGAAATCCTCGAGCTGCCCTTTCAGTTCTGGCTCGACGTCGTGTGGTTCGACCAGCACGGGTACGACACCGGCCCGGCGCTGCTCGAGGCGCTCGAGCGCGCGGTCGACGAGATCGTGGCGGCCGATCTGGTCTACGGCGCCTGCTTCCACGACTGGGTCGCCATCGCCTCGGACGAGCGCAGGGTGGGGTGGCTCCGCAGCTTCCTCCGCTACGCGGTCGAGCAGGGTGTCGAGGTCATGACGTACACGGACTACTGGCGGCGCGCAACGGCCTAGCGCAAGGGAGCCGTCCGCCGTCGTGCCGCGGCCCGGGAGGAGGCGGGCCGCGACACGTCCGGTCGGCCGTGCAGCGTGACGATCAGAAAGCGGTGTCGATACGCGGGAAGCGGGGCCCGTGGATCGGCTCTCCGGGCGCGCACTCGAGCTCTGCGTCGGTGTAGTTGTAGGGGAAGCGAAGCGCTCCGAGCCACATCGTTCCCCCGGCCACGTACCGCGGGATGAAGCCGCGGCGGGGGTTCTCGCTCGTGTTCGGGCCGGAGGCGTGCCAGAGAAGCGCGTGGTGGAAGCCGCATTCGCCGGCTTTGAGCTCGTAGCCGACGACCTCGAGCCCCACCTCCTCGGGCGGGCGCAGCTCCTCGATCCCGGGGCGCTCCTCGTGCATGAACGAGCTGCCGTCGCCGAACTCGACCGGAAGCTTCTCGCCGAGCTTGTGCGAGCCGGCCGCAACCTGCATGCCGCCGTTCTCGGCGCCGACGTCATCGAGCGCGATCCAGCAGGTGACCGCCCCTGGCGAGGCAAGCGGCCAGAAAGCGTAGTCCTGATGCCAGGAGAGCTTTCCGCCGACGACCGGTTTCTTGATCACGACGCCGTCCTCCATCAGGACGACCTCCTTCGACCCGAGCAACTGGCGCGCCATGCCCGCGATCACAGGGTTGGCATCGACCTGCCAGAAGCGGTCGTCGCGCTCCCAGAGGTTGAACAGAAACGGCACCGAATGGGGCTTCTTCTCCACCTCCGTCTTCTCCATGACGGACGTCGTCGTGCCGGAGCCGACGGTCGCCTGGTTCTGGCTGCTATCGATGATCGGGTCGGTCAGCTCGTAGGCCTTCGATTCGCGCCGACCCTCGAGGTGATCGTCGAGAGCTTCGCGGAGCTCCTCCACCTGGGCGTCGTCGAGGACGCGAATCGGGAGCAGGAAGCCCTGCTCGTGGTAGGTCGCGATCTCCTCGGGAGTCAATGGTTCCGTACGGACGTCGCTCACTTCGATCCTCCTCGTCCTAGTCGGGGAGCGGGACGTATCCCGCCTGTTCGATGCTCGCGGCGCCGCCGAACGCCCACAGGATCACCAGGTCCTCCTCGTCGGAGGTGCCCGTGATCCGGTGCGGCGTGCCGCGCGGAATGAAGCAGATGTCGCCGGGGCCCAGGTCCAGGCTGCGGTCGCCGACGATCTGCGTGCCTCGACCGACGACCACCATCACAACCTCCTCGGCGTTCGGGTGGAAGTGGTTCTCGTGAGTGGCCTGGTGAGGGTAGGTGGACTGCCCGAAAGCGATCAAGGACGAACCGGTCTGCTCTCCGACCACCCACCGGACGTCCAGATGTCCGAAAGGCCCCTCCCGCGAGTTGCGCGGAGTCGTGTCGGCGCGGAGGATGCGCGCGCCCCCGTTCGCCTCCGCGTCGACCTCGGCGATGAACTTCTCGATCGCCTCTGCAGTCGCTTCGGGGGCCTCGAACGGGATCGTGTGCCCCACGTCCGGCAGCTCGACGAGTCGGGCGCCGGGTACCCGGCGGGCGAGCTCACGGCCGTGCTCTGGAAGGGTGCGGTCGTCGCTCCCGCCGATGATGACCAGCGTGGGTGGCGACACCTCCGCGAGCCTGTCCGAGAGGCTCTCGGCAGTGGCGATTGCACGGCACTGGCGCACGTAGTCGTCCGCGTCGTTCTCGAGCAGCAACTGACGGTACCGGCCGAGGATCTCCGGGTTCCGTTGGAGCGATTGCTCGGAGAACGGAGGCTTCTTGACCCACGCGTCCTCGATCCAGGCTTCGAGCGAGCTACTCTCGATCCGCTCGGCCGAGGCGAGCATGCGCGGCGCGAGGTTGGACAGATCGGCCTCCGCGCCGATCAGGACAAGTGCGCGGAGGTCGTGGGGCCGGTCGAGGGCGAACCTGAGTGCGACCGCCGCGCCGAGCGAGTGTCCGACGATCACCGGGCGGTCGAGCTCGAGCGCCTTGACGACGGCGCCGAGATCGGCAGCCCAACGGCCGAGCGAGAGGTCGGAGCGTTCGAGCTCCCGGCCGAGTGGGCTCCCCCGAAGGTCGATCCGGACGAGCCGGTAGCCCGGATCCAGCGCCTCGCACACGGGATCCCAGAGCGAGCCTTGCAGGCCGAGCCCGTGAACGAGCACGACGGGGAGACCCTCCCCTTCCGTCTCGACGTGAATCTCCGCACCGTCGACGACGAGTTGCAGCTCAGCCATACGCGCCTCCTTTGCGCCGCGAGTCGATTCCGTTTGAGTGTCGCCGCCCATCCTCAGCCGCACGTCCCGACGGCGTCCAGGATGGCCTGCACCGAGGGCGCATATGCCGCCTCGAGCGTGGGAGTGAAAGGCACCGGCGTATGCGGTGCGGTGACCCGGCGGACTGGAGCATTGAGGAAGTCGAATGCCCGCTCGGAGACGACCGCCGCGATCTCCGAGGCCACACTGCAGTGTGGAGGGCTCTCGTCGACGACGACGAGCGCGCCGGTCTTCTCGACCGACCCGATGATCGTCTCCTCGTCGAGCGGGGAGAGCGTGCGCGGATCGATCACCTCGACGCTCGTTCCCTTGCCGGCGAGGATCTCGGCTGCCTCGAGCGCCCGCTCCACCATCGCCGAGATGGCGACGATCGTGACGTCGCTTCCTGGCCGACGGATCTCCGCGACGCCGAGCGGGATACGGTACGGCTCCTCGGGCACCGGCCCCTTCGATACGTAGAGCTTCAGGTGCTCGAAGAACATGACCGGGCTGTCGTCGAAGATCGACTCGAGCAGCAGGCCCTTTGCGTCGTACGGCGTCGAGGGCACGACGACCTTGATCCCGGGCAAGTGGGTGTAGATCGAGTAGAGGGTGCCCGAGTGCTGGGCCGCCGCGCTCAGCCCCGACCCCATCGCGATCCGTATCGTCAGCGGCAGCCGCACCTGGCCCCCGAACATGTACGACATCTTTCCCGCCTGGTTGTAGATCTGGTCGAAGGCGAGGCCCGTGAAGTCGGCCCACATCGCATCGACAACCGGCCTCAGGCCCGCCGCCGCGGCTCCCACCCCGGCGCCGACGAAACCTGCCTCCGAGATCGGCGTGTCACGGACGCGGTTCGCCCCGAAGAGCGGGTAGAGGCTCTTCGTGGCCCCGAACGAGCCACCCATGGCGTTCTCCTTGCCCTCGCCGCGGCCGGCGCCGCCGGCGACGTCCTCGCCCATCACGATCACCGCCGGGTCGGCCTGCATCGCCTGGCGCATTGCCTCGCCGACCGCATCGACGAAGGACAGCGAGCGCTCGGCGGCGCTGATCACTCCGCAACCCCGGCGGCGGGCCGGGATGCCGGATAGACGTAGAGCTCGACGTCGGCCGGATCCGGGAATGGGCTCGCTCTCGCGAACTCGACAGCCTGCGAGACCGCAGCCTGGATCTCCGTGCTCAGGGCATCCAGCTCGCCTTCGTCGGCCGAACCGTCCGAGATGAGCCGCCGGCGCAGGGACTGGACGGCGTCGCGCTCCCGTGCGTGCTCGCGCTCCCCATCGTCGCGATAGCGGTCAGGGTCGCCCTCGAAATGGCCCATGAAGCGATGCGTCTTGACCTCGAGCAGCGTGGGCCCCTCCCCCGCGCGGGCCCTGCGAACCGCCTCGTGTGCCGCCGCGAAGACCTCGAGGACATCCGAGCCGTCGGCGATCACGCCGGGCATTCCGTACGCCGCGGCGCGGGTCGCCACATCGGGCACGCTCGTCGCGTACCCAGCCGGCGTCGACTCGGCAAAGCCGTTGTTCTCGCAGACGTAGATGACCGGCAAGCTCCAGATCGAGGCGAGGTTGAGGCTCTCATGGAGAACCCCCTGGTTCGCGGCGCCGTCCCCGAAGAACGCGACCGCGACCTGGTCGCTTCCGCGCACGCTCGCGGCGAGGCCTGCGCCGGTCGCGACGGCGATACCGCCACCGACGATCGCATTGGCGCCGAGCATCCCGCGCGAGAAGTCGGCAATGTGCATCGAGCCGCCACGCCCCTTGCAGAGCCCGTCCTCCCGCCCGTAGATCTCGGCCATCATCGGGCCGAGCTCGCACCCCTTGGCGATGCAGTGCCCGTGACCACGATGTGTGCTCGTGATGTAGTCCGTGTCCTCGAGGTTTGCGCACACTCCGGCGGCGACGGCCTCCTCGCCGATGTACATGTGCACGAACCCCGGTATCTCACCCGTTCGGAACTCCCGCGCGACCCGCTGCTCGAAGAGCCTGATCGTGAGCATCGTCCGGTAGAGCGCGCGCTGCGTCGCTCGGTCCACGCTCGCGGAGAGTCCCGCCTCCATCACGCCGGCAGCCTGGGAAGATCGGCGATGAGCCCCTCGATCGTTCCGAGGAAGGCCGCCGCAGGGCCACCGTCGATGGCCCGGTGATCGAAGGTCAGGCAGGCCTGTAGTGTCGGCCGGACGGCAACGGCGCCGTCACCTACGACGATGGGTCGGTCCTTCACGCGCCCGATCCACAGGATCCCGCACTGCGGCGGGTTGAGGATGGCGGTCGTGATGTCGACGGGATAGATGCCCCCGTTGGACACGGTGAACGTGCCGCCGGCGAGGTCATCGGGGGAGAGCGCACCTTCGCGCGCCCGGGCGGCGAGATCCGCGATACGCGCGTTGATCGCCTCGATCGAAAGTCGGTCCGCACCTACGACGACGGGGGCGACGAGCCCGTCATCCGTGTCGATTGCGACGGCGATGTTGATCTCCGCCAGCAACTCGACCGCCGTCTCGGTGACCCGGGCGTTGAGGATCGGATGCTTCTGCAGGGCAGCGGCGACCAGCTTGACGACGATCGACGTGATACCGATACGCGGCGACGCCCCCTCGTTCAGGCCGGCGCGGAACTCGACGAGCGGCTTCACGTCGAGCTCGAGCACCGAGGTCAGCTGCGCGCTTTCCTGGAGGCTCGAGACCATGCGGTTCGCGATCGTCCGGCGACGGCCTCGCAGGGGAACCTCGCTCGAGACGGTCAGCGCTCCCACCTCAACCGGCCCGGTCTCCTCGCGGCGGGCCTCGGCCCATGCAGCGACGTCGCGGTCGACGATCCGGCCTCCGAGCCCGGACCCGCTGATCTCCCGCGCATCCTCGACCGTGAAGCCCAATTGCCGCAGCAGCGCCCTCGCGCGCGGCGAGACGAGTGGGGCGCCTGGACGGCCCGTCCCCGAGCCCCCGACGCCCGCGGTCTGTGCGACGGCTTCCGGCCCGCCGTGGCCGATGTAGCCGATGAACGGGTTGATGTCCTCGTCGGCCGCCGGCTCGAGCATCTCGCCGGGGCTCGGCGGCCCGTCGACGAGCGACTCGTACTCCTCACGCGTCTCGGCGATCATCCCGACGGTCGTCCCGATCGGAACCGCCTGACCCACCGGCGTGAGCTGGTGGAGCCATCCCGAGGTCTCGGCCTCGACCTCGGCTGTCGTCTTCTCCGTCTCGAGCTCGAGAACGGCCCGGCCAGGAGCAACCTCATCGCCCTCGGCGACGAGCCATTCGTTGAGGAGGACATCCTCGGTATAGGCGCCAAGCTTCGGCATGATCACCGGATGTACGGCCATCGACCCTGTTTCCTGGTTCGGGGAAAAGAGTTATAGGTTATAGCGTTAGGCGCCGTCGCGTACGAGCACGAGCTTGGGGGCGCCTCCGGCGCGCTGCTGCGCCCAGGCATCTCCGATCCGGCTGAGCGGCAAAGCCTCTGTCGCGAGCTTGATCCGGCCCGCGACAGCGTGCTCGACCACCTCCACATAGCCGCGCCCGAGTGCATCGGCGGGGACCGCGAAGTTCGAGTAACCGAGAATCTGGAGCTGCTTCCCGCGAACGAGGCCTGAGGCCAGGGCTGCGATCGGCCCGGCCGACTGCCCGAGATGGACGATCCTGGCGCCAGGGCCTGCTACTGCCGCGGCTGCTTCGACGGGCGCCCCCCAGAGCAGGTCGACCACGAGCGACGGCGGCGCGCCTGCGATCGCGGCACCGAGGCGCGCCCCGAAGTCGTCACCCTCGAGGCTCACGACCGCATCGGCCCCGAGCGCGACGAGGGTATCGAGCCGTTCGCGGTCACGCCCGACGGCGATGACGCGGTCCGCGCCGAGGAGCTTCGCAGCCTGAACGGCGACGGTGCCCACGCTCCCGGTCGCGCCGAGGACGAGCACGACCTCTCCGGGGCGCACCGGAGCGAGCCACGTGAGGGGCATCCAGGCGGCCAGGCCAACCTGGCCGAATGCCGCGGCGACGACGTCTCCGGCCCCTTCCGGAACCTCGAACAGCGCCTCGTCGGCGGCGAGGAAACGCTCGGCAAGCGAGCCGTCAGACGCGACGCCCAACCCACGGCCCGACGCCCACACGCGCGTCCCGGGCGCGAATCGATCCGACTGGACGACGCGGCCGACCCCTTCGATTCCGGGGATGTATGGGAGGGGTGGGCTTCCGGCCGGAAACGAACCGGAGGCGATCGCGAGATCGGCCGGGTTCAGCGCCGCGGCGAGCAACTCGACGACGGCCTTGCCGCCGGCCGGCTCAGGCTCTCGGCGCTCTCCTGGCTCGGGCGAAGCCTGGTAGGCGGGGATGACCGCGGCTCTCATGACGCCGCTATCCCTCGCCCTCCGTCGCGACCGGAGGGAACGCCCGTCGAACGGCGAGCTCGGTTCGGTCGAGGTGGCGGCGCAGGATCTCGGCTGCCTGTTTTCCGTCCCGGCGCTCGCAGCACACCACGAGCTCCCGGTGGTCCGCCATCGCGTCGCCGACCGTCGCGGACACGAACAGACGGACGTACCGTTGCGAGGCAAACCACATCTGGTCGACCATGCGCTGGATCCACGCGCTCGCGCCCGGCTCGAGCAGGGCCCAGTGGAACTCGCCGTGAAGCTCCCAGAATCGCGGCGAGTCGTGATCCTGGGCGACAGCGTCCAGGTTCTCGAGCGCGACCTGCGCGCCTGCGATCTGCTCATCGCTCATCGCGTCGATCGAACGCTCGATCACGTCGCATTCGATGATCCGTCGCAGGTCGTACAGACCGGCCAGGTCACCGAGATCGACGCCGGCTGCGACGGCTGCGCGCTGTGGAAGCGCGACGATCAACCCTTCGGTCTCGAGTCTTCGGACCGCCTCGCGAATCGGGATGTGGCTGACGCCCAGAGACTTCTCGAGCTCGGCAACCTTGATGCGCTCGCCCGGCTTGATCTCTCCTGCGACGAGCGCACCGCGTAGCCTGATCGTGACGTTGTCGACGACACTCACGCGCTGAATGGTTTGGTTCCGAGGTTTTCCCATGGTGGCCCGCCCCTTGAGCGCGCAGGCTTATAACATATAGCGTCTCGTGGCCTGAAGCGAGCCTCCCCGGGAACGGCGACGTCTACACCGGGAGAGAGGGCCGGCGCGCCTGTATCTCGGGCGTCAGGTCGAAGAGCCCCTGGGCGGCCCGGAGAACGCGATGCTCCAGCCATGGGCCTGCCGTGAACTGCACGCCGACCGGGATACCGAGCGCGTCGAACCCGGCGCGGAGGGCACAGGCCGGAAGCCCGGTCAGGTCCTGCGGCGTCGTATAGCTCATCACGAGCTCCCGGAAGGTCAGCTCCTCTCCCTCGTGCTCGACGGTCTCCTCGCCGATCGGGAGCGGCGAGCCGGCGCTCACCGGGGTGAGAAGGACGTCGCAGGCCGAGACGAGGCGCGCAAAGGCCGCGCGAACCCGCGATCGCTCCGCGGATGCCTCGAGGTACTGGTCGAGCGTCACGTCGACAGCAGCGTCCAGTCGACCGCGGACATCGTCTCCGTACTCGGCTCTCCTGGAGGGGTAGAGGCCGGCTCGACGATGCGTGTCGAGCGCCTCCGCGCTCTGGATCGTCCGAAAGGTGGGATAGATGAGGTCGGCCTCGGGCAGCTTTACCTCGACCAGGCGCGCGCCACCTGCCTCGAGCGTCCGCACCGTCGCTTCGAAGACGTCGCGTACGTCGGGTGCGAGCGGGACGAGCTGCAGGTCGTCGCAGATCCCCACGACGATCCCGTCGAGCCCGCGCCGAAGCTCTCCGTGGACGTCCCCGAGCGGGACGTCAGACGTCACCGGATCGGCAGTATCGACGCCGGCCATCGCCTCCAGGAGGAGCGCGGCGTCGGCCGGCACCCGCGCCATCGGGCCGGGATGGTCGAGCGACCGGGCGAGCGGCCAGCCCCCGGCGGCGCTGATCCGACCGAAGGTCGGTTTCAGCCCTACGACTCCGCAGAAGGACGCCGGCACGCGGATCGAGCCGCCGGTGTCGCTTCCCAGCGTGAACGGGACCTCGCCTGCCGCGAGCACGACGGCCGACCCGCCGCTCGAGCCCCCCGAGACGCGGTCGAGCGCCCACGGGTTGTGCGCCGAGCCGAGGGCCGCGTTGACAGACGTGATTCCCCAGGCGAACTCGTGCGTCTGCGTCTTGCCGATCAGAATCGCGCCGGCAGCGCGGGCCCGGCGGACAGCCTCGGCGTCCTGCGAGGGGACGTTCGCCGCGAACATCGGCGAGCCGTACGCGGTTCGCACACCCTGGGTGTCGAACATGTCCTTCACCGCGAACGGAACGCCCTCGAGCGCCCGGGCGTCGCCACTGGACCAGGCGGCTTCGGAGCTGTGCGCCTCCTCCAGCGCTCGCTCGAGGCAGAGCGCCGTGAACCCGCCGACGAGCTGGTCGACCGCCGCGATGCGAGCCGCGAGCGCCTCGACGACCTCGACGGGTGAGAGCCGACGTTCCGCGAACGCCTGCAAGAGCGCCTCGACGCCCGCGTATTCGAGCTCGCTCATCCGGCGCGGACGTCGTTTCGCAGCACACCGATCCCCTCGATCTCGATCTCGACCACGTCTCCGTCCCGGAGGGGTGTCTTCGGCTCGCGGAAGAACCCGACGCCCGCGGGCGTGCCGGTCAGGATCAGATCTCCCGGCTCCAGCGTGAGCGAGTGCGTGATGTAGCTGACGAGCACGGGGATGGTGAAGATCAGGTTTCGCGTCCGGGAGTCCTGGAGCACCTCGCCGTTCACCCGCTGCTGGATGCGCAGGTCGGAGGGATCGAGGTCGCCGGCGTCCACCAATCTGGGCCCGATCGGGCAATACCCGTCGGAAGCCTTCCCACGGAACCACTGGCCGTCGCCGAACTGGGCGTCGCGCGCGCTCACGTCATTGCTGCACGTGTAGGCGGCGATCACCTCCGTCGCGCTCGCCTCCGGCACGCGGCTCGCTCGCTCGCCGATCACGATCGCGAGCTCCGCCTCGGCGTCGACGTGGCCGACACCCGGCTGCAGGAAGATCGTGTCGCCGTCGCCGCACAACGTGTTCGAGAACTTGCCGAACAGCAGCGGCGCCTTCGGCGCCTCCATGCCGGACTCGCCTGTGTGGTCGCTGTAGTTCAACCCGACGCACACGATCTTCGGGTCGGATCGGCCGAACCGCTCGGCCCACTGATTACGCACATCTTCGTTGCTCATCGCACCGCCTCGGTCAGGGGACATGGGCAGACAGGCCCGGCAGCAAGAAGCCCCCGGGAAGCGCCCGGGCCGGGTCACCCGGGGTGGAGCAGGACCTTTGTGTACTCGGCGGGCCGGTCAACCAGGTTCGCGAAGGCCTCGCCACCCTCTGCGAGCGGGGCGTCGGCGAGCCAGCCGAGGTCGAGATCGCCCTCGGTGAGGATCCCGACCGCACGGTCGAAGTCGGCGCGGGAGTACGCGAACTGGCCCCGTAGGGTGATCGAGCGGCGGACGAGCAAAGCCATCGGGAACGGCGCTTCGGCCTGACCGAGCCCGACGACGACCACGTCGCCGCCGCTCCTGACCGCAGCGATCCCGGCGCGCCAGGTGGCCTCGAAACCCGCCGCGTCGACGACGAGCCCGGCGGTGGCAGGCTCGAGCTCCTCCCCGGTCGCGACAGCCGCTTGTGCCCCGACGCTGCGGGCGTACCCGCGCCGCTCGGGCACAGGATCGACGACGGTCACGTGAGCACCGGAGCGCGCGGCCAGATAGGCGGTGAGGAGACCGATCGGGCCACAGCCGAAGACAACAACCTCGCTTCCGCCCGCGACCTCGTAAGGCGCGAGAGCGCCCACGCAACAGGCGAGGGGCTCGGCCAGGACTGCGCGGCGGGGATCGAGACCGGGAGGTAGAGGCACGAGCGAGCGGCGCGGTACGGCGAGGTGCTCGGCGAAGACCCCCGGCCTGTGCATGCCGATCAGCCGCCACGAGGCGCAAAGGTTGTCCTCCCCGGCAAGACAGCGTTCACACGTCCCGCAAGCTACGAGCGGATAGACGGTGTAGAGGCTGCCCTCAACGCGACCGACGACCTCGTGTCCGAGGACGAGCGGCGGGACACGCGGCCCCGGGTGACCGCGGTAGCCGTGGAGATCGGAGCCGCAGATGCCCGCCAATTCGATATCCATGACCACCTCGTCCGAAGCCGGCTCGGGCGCAGGCGCCTCCTCGAACCTGACGTCACGGTCGCCGTACCAGACGAGAGCCTTCAGCGCTCCTCACCCATTCCGCGATCATACGCAGGCCGGCGGGGCTTTCTGAAGCGGATGATGGGACTCGACTTGATCAGAGCGCGGCGTGACGCGAGGTTGCTCGCGCAGATCGACAACGTTGCAGTGCGCTCACAACCCTGAGTCGCCCTACGCGCTTTGTGTCACTTATGGGCCGGCGAGGGCTAGCGCCTGTCGTTTGCCTCTTGCTAGAGGCGAACGGCTAGCCCAAGACTCGAAGCTCGTAGCGGGTGATCTTGTCTTCCCTGATCGTCAGTTGAACGTGCAGGTTTCGCGAGTACGCGAAATCACCGGTTTCCTTCAACCGATAGATCTCGCGCACGTCGCACCCGAGAAGGCCGTTGTCGTCCACCCAGTCGCTTACGTCGAACTCGTACTCGAAGCTCTCCGGCGATGACCCCCATGTCCACTCCTGCATCAGTTCGTCGAGGCCGCGCAAGGTGCGCCGAGGGGTGACCCATTCCACGTCAGGAGCAAGGAGCTCGTACACCGCCTCGCGATCGCCGGTCCGCACGGCAGTCTCGAGCGCGACCCGGAACCGTTCGGCGACGGCTACGTCATCCGACGCCATCAACCGATCGTACTCGACCCCGGATCGCTGGGCTATCGAGGCATCTGGATGTCCGAGCGCGGGATGAGTATGTGTCCGACGGCAGAGGGGGAAGCTGGCCGGCCCAAGCAGTGCTAGTCGCTCGGCCTTATCTACACGCTCGCGCAGCGCAACCTCGTCGAAGAGACAGCGTCACCGACGCGCACCGTGAGCGCGCCCAGTGCAGAAAGCTGACGATCACCGCCTCTGCGCGACCGACCAGAAGACGAAGACATCGAGATCTCCTGCCGCCTGGTCGACTCGCCGTAACACATCACGCGAGACCCGCACACGCCGCAGGCCTTCTCAGGTCTAGCCCAAACGAGACAGGGCCGAACCAGCGACTCCGCCTGACGCGATCGATGTCTAGGTTCCGTGTGGGCCGGCCGCGGCGGTGAGACGACTCAACCGCCACTAAGCGGGCCGGTCCCACGGTACCCCGTAGTGCCCGAGGTCGCTTCGCCGCGGAAGGAAAGTCGAAGCGGCGATTCGCCGCCTATCCCGGCGCTGGGTGACAAGGCGGTGGGGGATCTGTCAGTCACACGTTGCATCAGCACGATGCGGGGAAGGTTGCTCGGGGCGTATTGTCGACGGTTCACTCTGAAAAGGGGAGGCGTTCCAATGCCAGTAGCACGTGTTGTTGCCTTCGAAGGAGTCGACAAGAACCGCATCGAGGAGTTGAAGCGCGAAATGCAGGAGGGGGAGCCGCCGGAGGGGTTTCCCGCTGCCGAGATGCTTATGCTGCATGACGCCGGAAACGATGAGTCGCTTGTCGTTCTGATCTTCGAGACGGAAGATGACTATCGGGTCGGCGACGAGTTCCTGAGTGCAATGCCCACTGGAGACACACCGGGGCGGCGAACGTCGGTCAAGAAGTACGACGTCGCTCTCCATATGACCCCGACGCGCACCTGACCACCGCTGCCAGCAGTAGAAAAGCTCGGTAGAAAAAGGGCGTAACCGGCTTGGTTACGCCCTTTTCGTTAGAAGATCCTCGACTACAGCGCCCGAACGGGTCTGTCGGGATCGGTCGACGAGCTCGGATCGACCCCGATACGGCTAGTCATTGCGCTGAGCGCGCACGCGTAGGGAACGGGCTGTTAGCGACCTGGCGGTCGCTCTGTGTTGCCATCTTGTTGCCATGGGCCACGACGCTCCCATGGCTGGCATCGCCGGTTTGGCTCTAACTCTTGAAGCGGATGATGGGACTCGAACCCACGACCTTCTGCATGGCAAGCAGACGCTCTAGCCAACTGAGCTACATCCGCGTGTAGTGATGCGGACTCGAGGGTAGCAAGCGAGCCGTGCTGTCAGGAATGCCGGCGGTCACTCAGAGGGCGTATCGGCTACCGGGCGGAGCTCGATGACGAACAGGTCGGTGGGCTTCGCCGGCTGAAAGAGCGGAATGTTCCCGACCTTGTAAGCACCGCTGAGGGCACGCTGAATGACGGGCTTGCCGCCCTTGCCAACGGCGCCGTAACCGACCCTGTAGCCCACCTCGATCGTCACTGGGAAGCTGTCGCTCGCGAAGTGGTACGTATCCCGCCACCACTCCGTTCCTGCGCCGGGAGGTAGTCGTTCGAACGGTGGCTCGGCGGACATCGGGAAGCTGATCCCGGCCACCCGAAAGGTGAACTCCTCGACGTGGTAGATCGCCTCGACGTCAGCCGAGTTGGTGAGCTCGATTCCAAGTCGGACAGCCAGCGCGTCATGCTGTGGCTCGACGAAAGCGAGCGGCCGGACGACGTGAAGTCTTCCGTCAACCATCAGGCGAGAGAGGTAGGTCCGAGACCCTCACTCCGCGTCGAGCGCCTCGTTCACCAGCCGGTCGGCGAGCTCGTTCTTCTCGCGCCTGACGTGGACGTATCGAACCTCGCCGACGAGCCGGGCCAGGCGGGCTGCCTGGACGTTGAGCGCTCGGAGGGCCTCGTTCTTGACCTTGTACTCGCCGCGCATCTGCTTGACCATCAGCTCGGAGTCGGAACGAACCTCGAGCTCGCCGACCTCGAGCTCGAGCGCGCGGGTCAGGCCGGCGACGAGGCCGCTGTACTCGGCGACGTTGTTCGTCGCCGAGCCGATCGCGACGCCCTCGGCAGCGAGGAGGTCGCCGTCGTCGGCCTCGAGGACGAAGCCGTAGGCAGCGGGCCCCGGGTTGCCGCGGGCGCCGCCGTCGGTGTACAGGACGGCTTTCACAGGAGCGCGTAGATGTCGAAGGCGGGCTCTTCGTACGGGTGCGCGGCGCGCAGCGCGGCGACGACGGCGTCCTGCGCCTCCTCGGGGAAGACCGTCTCGAGGCGGTACTCGTCGACTCGCTGCTCGACGCCGGGCTTGCCGACCGAGGGGCTCGTCCCCTCACCGCCGAGAAAGGTGCCCGTCCCGTCCGTGTACCAGCAGCAGCTCTCGTACTGGCCGATCCGTCCTGCGCCCGCGGCGAAGACCGCCTGTCGCACGTCGTTCAGCGAGTTGCGGGGCACGAAGACGACGAGCTTCCGGTTCAAACGTTGTCGATCTGTGCGCGCTGAAGCTTGCCCGAGTAGTCGACGTAGATCGACTTCCACTCGGTGAACACGTCGAGCGCGGCCTGACCCGCCTCGCGGTGGCCGTTGCCCGTGTCCTTCGTGCCGCCGAACGGCAGGTGCACCTCGGCGCCGGTCGTGCCGGCATTGATGTACGTGATCCCGGCCTGGAGGTCGCGCATCGCTCGGAACGCCCGGTTCACGTCCCGCGTGAAGATCGAGGAGGACAGCCCGTAGCTGACCGAGTTCGCGGCCGCAACCGCCTCCTCGAAGCTCTTGACGGGAATCAGCGCGGTCGTCGGGCCGAAGATCTCCTCCTGGGCGATCCGCATACCGGCCTCGACGTCGGCGAACACGGTCGGGCGGTAGAAGAAGCCCGCCCCGGCCACGGCCTCGCCGCCGGTCAGCAGCTTCGCGCCCTCGCCCTTGCCGATCTCGGTGTAGCTCGCGACCTTGTCGAGCGCCGCGCGGTTGATCAGCGGCCCCACGTCGGTCGAGTCCTCCCAGCCCGGCCCGAGCCGGAGCTTCTCGGTCGCCGCGACGAGCCGCGCCTGCAGCTCGCCGTAGACCGCCTCGTGGACGATCACCCGCGAGGCCGCCGTGCAGCGCTGGCCCGTCGTCCCGAACGCCGACCAGACGATCCCCTCGACGGCGAGCTCGACGTCGGCGTCGTCCATCACGATGATCGCGTTCTTGCCGCCGAGCTCGAGGTGGACATGCTTGAGCCGGTCCGCGGCCGCCTTCGTGACCGCGATGCCCGTCTCGCGCGAGCCGGTGAACGTGATCACCGGCACGTCGGGATGACGGACGAGCGCGTCGCCCGCCTCCTCGCCGTACCCGTGCACGATGTTGACGACCCCCGGCGGCACGCCCGCCTCGGCGAGCAGCTCGACGAAGCGCTCGGCCAGGAACGGCGTGTCCTCGGCCGGCTTCAGGACGACCGTGTTGCCGCAGACGAGCGCCGGGCAGAGCTTCCACGACGGGATCGCGATCGGGAAGTTCCACGGCGTGATCGCGCCGACAACGCCGACCGGCATCCGCACGCTCATCATGAACTTGTCCGGGAGCTCGCTCGGCGTCGTCTGGCCGAACATGCGCCGCCCCTCGCCCGCCATGTAATAGCTCATGTCGATCGCTTCCTGGACGTCTCCCCCGGCCTCCGCGCGCACCTTGCCCATCTCGCGCGTCATCAGATCGGTCAGCTCCTCCTTGTGGTCGCGCAGGAGCTCGCCGAGCCGGAAGAGGATCTCGCCCCGCTGCGGCGCCGGAACGAGGCGCCAGTCCTCGAAGGCCGCCTTCGCGGCGGCGACCGCGCGGTCTACGTCGGCCCCACCGGAGCGCGGAAACGACGCCAGCGTCTCGCCGGTCGCGGGCACGAACGAGTCGAACGTCGCGCCGCCCTCGGCACCGACCCACTCGCCGCCGATGAAGTTCTCGAGAGTCGGGGCGGCGGCCATCGCGCCGATCTTAGTTAGAGGTCTTCGATGTCCGTGGGAGCGAAGGTGCCGGTGGCGCGCGGCCGGCGGCGATCGCGCTTCACGCGCTGCTCGAGCTCCGCCTTGCTCGGACGCCCACGATCTCGACGGTCGGGCCCCGTGCGCCGGTCGACGATCACGGTGACCGCATCGTTATCGGCGTAGTAGGCGACCAACCGGTCGAAGAGCTCGCTCTCGAGCTCGCGTGGAACGACGCAATAGATCACGGCCTCAGTCTACGGCGGAACGCCGCACGTCCCTGCCTCTGACTAGACGCGAGCGATGTCCGGGACGATCCGGCCGTCTTCGACCACGTGCGCGTTCCACTCGGTGAACGCCGCCTCGAGATCCTCGGGCTCGTGGCCACGTTCCGCAAGCCGGACCGGCTGCGACGAGTCGGGAGTGACGCGGTACTGGTACCAGGAGATATCCCAGGCGACCGTGATCACGATGTCCTGGTTCACCCCGGAGAGCGGCAGGATCGAGACGGTCGGGGTGCCGAGGCTCTTCGCGATCCCGCCCACGGTGCGGCGGTACTGCGACGCGTTGAAGTGGTCGGCCGCCTCGACGATCGCGAGCTCGGACTCCGAGAGCCTCCGCAGGATCGGCTCGCTCGCAACGGGCGCCTCGGCGGGCACCCGCGCACCGAGCAGCGATGCGAGCGAGAAGCGCGTCGTCCGGCGCCGGTCGGGCGGAATCGTCGGGGTCGTCGGCGAGCCCTCTTTCACCCAGCCGTACTCGGCCGCCGCCTCGTGGCAGAGCGGGCACACATCGACGAACTTGCCGCCGCCGTTCGGCGAGAAGCGCACGGTCCGCTCCCCCATCAGGAGCGTGCGCTCGCACACCGCGCATTGCCTCTCGGTGCTGACCTTCGTGACCCTCACGGTGCGAGGGTATCTGTTCGCCGACGTTCGCAGGAAAGAAATCCCTGCAAAGAACGGTTCGCTACGCCGGGACCGCTTCCTTGTCCTTCTTCGCGGTCTCGATCAGCTTCTGGGCGATGTGCGTCGGGACCTCCTCGTAGCGGAGGAATTCCATGTGGTAGTCGCCCCGTCCGCCGGTCATCGAGGTCAGCGACTGCGAGTACGTCAGCACCTCGGCCATCGGCACCTCGGCCTTGATCATCGTCATCCCGCCGACGGGCTCCATTCCGTGCAGGCGGCCGCGGCGGGAGTTGAGGTCGCCGTTCACGGCGCCCACCGCATCGTCGGGCACGGTCACGTCGAGCGCCATGATCGGCTCGAGCAGCGTCGGCTGCGCCTTCTCGTACGCGGCCTTGAAGGCCATCGAGCCGGCCACCTTGAACGCCATCTCGGACGAATCGACGTTGTGGTACGAGCCGTCGACGAGCCGCACGCGAACGCCCTGGATCGGTGCGCCGGCGAGCTCCCCGGCGGCCATCGTCTCCTGGATCCCCTTGTCGACCGCCGGCCGGAAGCCCTGCGGGATCACGCCGCCGACGATCTGGTCGAGGAACTCGTAACCGACGTGGCCCTCCATCGGCTCGATCACGATGTGACAGTCGCCGAACTGCCCGCGGCCGCCCGTCTGCTTCTTGTAGCGCCCGTGGGCGCGGGCCTCGGACTTGATCGTCTCGACGTACGGGACGCGCGGCTGGTGCAGTTCGACCTCGACGCCGAAGCGGGACCTGAGCCGCGAGACGGCGACCTCCACGTGCACCTGGCTCATCCCCGAGAGCAGCTGCTCCCCGGTCTGGGGATCGCGGCGCAACTGGAGGGTCGGGTCCTCCTCGTGCAGCCGCCTGAGCGCCTGCGCGACCTTGTCCTCGTCGCCCTTCGTCTTCGGCGTGACCGCGAAGCTCATCACCGGCTCGGGGAAGTCGAGCCGCGGCGGGGCGATGTCGCGCTCGTGGTCGGCCAGCAGATCGCCCGTCTGGACGTCCTTCAGCTTCGCCACCGCGCCGATGTCGCCGTCGACGAACGCGTCGGCCTTCTCGTGCTCCTTCCCTTGAAGCAGCATCAGCCCACCCAGCCGCTCCTTGGCGCGGTCGCGGAGGTTGACGAGCGTCGCGTCCGCGGAGATCGATCCGCCGTAGACCCGGAACGCGTTGATCTTCCCGGCGAACGGATCGGCCACGGTCTTGAAGACGAATGCCGCGGTCCCACCACCGGTGTCGATGCCGGTCGTGCCCTTGCGCACGGGCGACGGTACGCCCTCGACGAGCAGGTCGAGGAGCGCGTGCGTGCCGAGGTTCTTGGTCGCGACACCGCACGCGACCGGGTACAGCTCGTCGGTGGTGACCGCGCTCTTGAGAGCCGCCGCGACCGCGGTGGGGTCGAGCTCCTCACCGGCCAGGTACCGCTCCATCAGCGACTCGTCGGTCAGGACGACCGCGTCGAGCAGCTTCTCGCGGTACTCGGCCACGAGGTCGGCCATCTCGGCCGGAATCGCGACCGGTTCGCCCTCCCGCGATCCCTCCGGGTCCAGGTAGGCGCAGTTGTGGAGCAGGTCGACGATCCCCGTCAGCTCGTGCTCGCTGCCGATCGGGAGCTCGATCGCGACGCAGCGGTCGGAGAGCTGCTCCTGGAGGGCGGTGAGCGTTCGATAGAAGTCGGCGCGCTCGCGGTCGAGCATGTTGACGAAGACGACGCGCGAGAGCTCGAGGGTCTCGGCGCGGGCCCAGACGCGGGCCGTGTTCACCTCGACCCCCATCACGCCCGACACGACGACGAGCGCGCCCTCGACGACGAGCAGGCTCGCGATCGTGTCCGCCTGGAACCCCGTGTCGCCCGGCGTGTCGATCAGGTTGATCTTGCGGCCCTGCCACTCCAGGTGCGCGAGCGACGCAGCGAGCGACATCTGCCGCTTGTGCTCGTCCTCGTCCCAGTCGCTGACGGTCGTTCCCGCCTCGACGGTCCCGAGCCGATTCACCGCGCCTGCCTGGAAGAGCATCGACTCGACCAGTGACGTCTTGCCCGTACCGCGGTGGCCGACGACGGCGACGTTGCGGATCTTCCCGGGCTCCTGGGACATTGCTCACTCCTCTCGGACGGCGGTCACAGTTTCACCGCTCATCCTAAACACCAACCTAGGTAGGCAGTGTCGGGCCGTGAAGCCGCGAGCGCAGGCGGAGGATCGCCTTCGTGTGGAGCTGCGAGACGCGGGACTCGGTCACCCCGAGCACCTCGCCGATCTCGCGCAGGGTCAGCTCCTCGTAGTAATACAGCGTCACGACGAGCTTCTCGCGCTCGGGCAGCCGCGAGATCGCCTCGGCGAGAGCCTCGCGCATCTCGGTCTCGTCCAGCGCCTCCGAAGGCTTGATGCTCCCGGGATCCTCGAGCGTGTCGAGCAGCGACACCTGGTCACCCTCGCCGGACGTCGACCAGAGCTCGTCGAGCGCCGCGATCGACGTGCGCGAGATGTCGATCAGCGACTCCTCGAGCTCGTCGGTCGTGATCCCGACCTTGTCCGCGATCTCCTCGTCGGTCGGCGCGCGGGCGAGCGACGCCTCGAGCGCGCGGATCGCCCGCTCGATCTCCCGGGCCCGCGACCGCACCGAGCGCGGCACCCAGTCGAGGGTGCGCAGCTCGTCGATGATCGAGCCGCGGATCCGGGCGATCGCGTACGTCTCGAACTTGATGTCCCGCTCCGGGTCGTAGCGATCGATCGCGCTCATCAGCCCGAGCAACCCGTACGAGACCAGATCTGCCTCCTCGACATGCGCCGGCAGCCCCGAGCCGAGCCGACCGGCCACGTACTTCACGAGCGGCGCGTAGTTGACGATCAGCCGGTCACGCAGGGCTTTCTCATGCGTCCGGCGGTATTCGAGCCACAAGCTTCGGCTGTCGGTTTCCCCGGCCATCGATGAGAGAATACGAGCTAGCGGCGCATTCTCCTTAGTGCAGCCCACGCAAACGACGCCATCCACAGCCCGATCGCGGCTGCAGCAACGGCGATAACCCACTGCCCGTGGCTCCAACTCGAGATCGCAATCAGCGCGAAAGCCGCGGTCAACGCGCCGAAAAGCGTCGGCATCGCATACCGGCCCACCCCCAGATCATGCCCGAGAGGCGGGCCGATACAATCGCGTTGCAACCGAGGGGCGTAGCTCAATTGGTAGAGCACCGGTCTCCAAAACCGGGGGTTGCAGGTTCAAGTCCTGTCGCCCCTGTTCCGCTGATAGAGCCGAAACCCGCCCTGCTAGCGGGTTTCGGCGTCTCATGGACTGCCTTCCCCGTTCCGCCCAACACCGCTGAAGACCGCCTCGGACTGTGCGCACAACTGGCGCACGCAGCAGGGGGCTAACCTTCCCACCGTGCAGGAGCCGCCGGCATGGCTCGAACCCAACGAGCTCGAACTAATCGCCTTGAACAACGGGATGCACCCGGAGAAGCTGCGCGACTACCTGCGAGCGGAGATCGAGCGGCGACGGCAACCGGCCACGGGCGTGCAGGCCAGCCACAAAGGAGCGGAGGAGTTCGCCGAGCGGCTAGCTAGCCTCCGCGCCGTGCACGGGCTCCGAGCAGTCACCGCCGTCGCCCTTCTCCTGATTGGCGGGCTTGCTGTTGCGAGCGCCGCGCTCGCGACCATGCCGTCGCTCTACTCGAGCTGCGCGCACTTCAACGCGCGATATCCCCACGGTGTCGGGAAGGTCGGCGCCCGCGAACACAGCTCATCCGGGGCGCCCGTGACGAACTTCAAGCGGAGCAACGTGATCTTCGCCGCGGCGATGAGTTTCAATCGCGGGCTCGATCGCGACCATGACAACGTCGCGTGCGAGCAGGCGTGAGGAGCATCCGGACGGGTTAGGAAAGCCACGGACGCCATCTCGCGCCGGCTTTCCCAACCCCATCGCGCGCAACTGTCACGCGCGACCGGCTATTCATCGATTTCGGGCAGTGTGACCGGTTGAAGGCTCGTCGGATGAACTGGAACATGAACGGCCCCGGATTCAAGCAGTGGGCGAAGATCGCTTCCTGCGACGCAAAGAAACGCTCGGCCATGCGCTCGGCCCGGAGGTCGGCGCTTGGGATCGAGAAGACCCGCGCCCCGCACTCGGCGATCGCAAGTCGCTCGTGGGGCCAACGGAACGTGTCCTTCGCGAGGATCACCCATCCATTTTCGGTGACGGCACGGATCCAGTTCTCGTCCCAGAACCGCTCGCGGTTGCGCCGGTCCGAGCTCGGATAGACCTCCTGCATCGGGTGGATCGTCCATCCCTCGCCGCGGAGCGCGGCCACGACTCGCTTGCCTAGCCCGCGGTCGGTGAAGAACTCGGGAGGGTCACTCGGCGGCGGGTTTCGCCTGCGCACGGATGACGTCCTCGACTTCCGCAACGGTCAAGCCGAAGTCGTGCGCGATGTCGCGGAGATCCTCGCCGGCGACGGCGAGCGCGACGATGTCTCGGACACGCGTCCCTGTCCGCTCGACGATCGGAGCTCCGAAGGCCTCGTGCGGATCGACGATGACCTTCGCCACTGTGAAGATCGGGAGCTCGAGGGTCGCGGCGACGCCGTCCGTCCCGTAGGTGATGTGTTCGAGCTGGTGCCTGACCGCCCGTGTCATCTGGCGTTGTTTCTGTCCGCGCGACCTCGAGGTCGTCTGGATCGTCGATGTCGATGCCACCCTCGGGCGCGACGAGCAGCTCGGTCTTGTCGTGATACAGCCGATGCGTGGCGAGCGCGTAGTCGACGCCGATCTCGCTCTGACCGCGCGCACGCCTTCGCGAATCCGGCTCGGCGTTAGGCCGGCGCTCTTCGCCGCGGCGATGACGAAGGCTTCCGCGAAACCGATGAAGGTCAGCCGCGGATGATGCGGCTCGCCGACGACGCTCGAGACGAGCGGATCGCCCTCCTCTGGCTTGATCCAGGTGTGGAGTGTCGAGTTCGGGACGGCAGATAGCGCGAGGCCTCGAAGACCGTGAAGATCGGCCACGCGGCGCGCGGATCATCGTGTGCGAGGTGGTATTCGGTCGCGGTCGGCATCGGTCAGCCCATCGTAAGCCGTCCCCCTCGCCCGAAGGGTCTAGTTCGCACTCTGGAAAAAGTCCTGGTCTCGAGTGGGTTTCGGCCAGGCTGGCGCTCGCGTCCGGGCGATATGAGGAAGGCTCCCGGGTGCTCTCCACCACGGCGGATCGCGCCTAAGCGTGACCCGGCCGGTGAGAGGGGGAACGAAGAAACCCGGCAGAAGCCTCCGGCAAGAGGTCCGCGAAGTCAGGTCTCCTCGCAGCGCCGAATATCTCGCATCCGCGGCGGCGGCTGCAATCGCCCAAACCGGGTTTACCCGCCCGGAGTGCGGTATCGTCGCGGCGTTTGATTCCTTGTGAGCCGGTTCGGATGCGGGACTGCCCCAGGCCCGACAGGCCAGCTTCATCGGGAAGGAGGACACGCCGTGTGGAGCAACTCGAGCGCGAGCTCCTGCGACTCCGCACCAGGGTGCGGCCAGGGCGCCAGCGCGCCATGACCGCGTCGTCGATCGTCGGCGCCGGCGTCTCAGCGAGCCACCGCTCTAGCGACACGCCCTGCAGCTAGCGTCGGTCGGGCGGTTTAGGAACTCTCCCGGGTGGGCTCCCTCACCGCCCGGCCGTTTCAGCTTGGTTGCGGCTTCAGCAGGTCGGAAGCGCGAGTGGTGAATCGATCGTGGCGCCCGCCGCGTTGTCCCCTGGGCGTAGGCGGAGATGAAACCGATGCCGCAGAGGACGTCGGCGGGAGCTGAACCGCGGCGCCTGTCGCTCGCTGTGAGGATCACGGCGGCGCCGGATACCCGATCCGCCGTTGGTGTAGAGCGTGACGCTCGAGCCCGGGCTGCAGGCCGCTGCCGGAGACCGCGGCCCAGCACTTCGCCGTGGTGCCCGTCAGAGGATCGGTGCATCTCGCCGGTTTCGTGGAGACGCTCAACTTGGCCGCCGGGCCGCCGGCCACCGCTGCGATGACAGAGATAGACAGGGCGCAGGCAACTACCGTTGCGAGCGCGAGAAACCCGTTCCGCATGGATGACCCCTTCGTTGCTTGGAAAGGATGAAGCGCCCGAGGTCGGGCAGGCAGATTGTCATCTCGCTTGCCTGCGAAGTCAACCCGCCGCCCGTTCCTCTGTGACACGATCGTGCGGTGTTCCACTTCGCTCTGGCCCGCATAGCCGCTCAGAGCGGTCGCCCGCGCATCCGTTGCTCCAACTCGGTACTGGGAGCGGGAACTCGAGCCGGATCACATCGAGTCGCTGTTCCAGGTGAGGATCCTCTGCTGACCAGCTTGCGGCGAACGTTTCGAGCTCCTGCGCGCGTCCTGATCGAGCAATAAAGGTCAAAAACCGTGCCGGCCGCTCGCTCACGCGTCTCGCTCTCGGCGTCGTCGTCGGTCGATCCGAGCTCCACAGCTACACGTGCGACCACGAGCTCCCATCGAAATCGGGCGGTTTCCGATCGTGTGATCCAGCGCTCCACTGGTCTTAGCTTGGTTGCGACGATCTCGATTACGCGCTGGCGGTGAGGCTGGTCCAACCCGCCCCTATGGCCGATCCGGCAGGCGTGGCATTTGATCCGCCATCGTAGTTTTGTTGTCAGTGCCGACTCGCAGTCTGCGGCGCCGGTAGAACCAGACGGACGGCGCGTGAAGAGGGGACGCCGGGAAACGCGGACGGAGGGTTGCGAAGTTTCGCTCCCCCTCGGGCTTCATGTGGCGAGGCTGCGGGACGAGGCTGGTGTGTGTGAAGGCCACCCCGGGCCGCAGGGACGCTTTATCACTTTCCTGTAAATCTCGCTCCTCAGAGCGTGTGGGGCTGGCCTGTTCGGGGGAAATCCCTACTCCGACAGCTAGTTACTCGATTCCTTTGGAGGCAGTGAGATGAGACAACGTCATTGGCGTAGTTGGTGGCGCCGTGCGCTCGGCGGAATGGTTGCTGCGTCTGTGGCGGCGGTCGTTTGTGTTGCGTATCGCGAGCGCAGACGCACCAGAATACGAACAGTCCGACCATCAGCGGGTACGGCGAAGGTCGGCGAGCAATTGACCGGTTCGACCGGGACGTGGAACGGCCCGTGAGCTCGTACTCGTATCAGTGGCAGGCTTTGCGACGGAGGTGGGAATGGGTGCGCGGTGATCCAGGACGCGACCGCGAAGGTCTTCGGGGTACGCAGCGGCGATCTCGGGCACGCGCTGCGCGTGGTCGTGACGGCGACGAACTCGACCGGCTCAGCGAACGCCGCCTCCGCCGCCGACCGCCGTGGTCACGGGCAGCGCGGCTTCTTCCACGACCACGGCTACCCTACGACGCCGGCTACCACGACGACGGCGCACAACAAGGCGCCGACGCTGACCTACGTTTCGTTGAAGCGCGGTCGGAGCTCGTGTCTATGCACGGTTCCATAGCTGTGACGACTCCTCGAAGGCGATCACCGTGATCGAGACCGACCACAAGACGGGCCAAGCGACCTACACGCGGCGCTTCTCGACGCAGGTCGGCCCTGCGGGACGCACGCTCGTAACTGGCTGCTCGCACCTCGGTTCCGTCACGGCCGCTACGTCTCGACGCTCCGCGCCGTCGACAAATCGGGCGCCTCGAGCCGCACCATCTCGAGGAGCCTTTTCCACGCATAACCCACGGGCGAGGTAGCTCGTGACGTGGATTCCTTTGGGCCGGTTCGGCGCGGTATTACCCCAGGCCGACGGGCCGGCATCGGCCATGCGGACGCATCGGGATTCCTGAAGAGTCGCGTCGAACGACGAGCGTCACGGTTCACGCTCGCGCCGCGCGTCTGCTTCAGTGATTTCGTTGTCTGCCGATTACGGTCGTGTGATCACTTCGAGCGGCGAACGTGGACACGCGGAGCTGATCTCAGCCGAGCTCGCACTCATCGATCCAGCACTCCGAAACCAACTCCTGGACGCGCTCTCATCGGAACCACTTGGTTCCAATGAGTTCGACGGTGCGGAGTTCGTACCGACTTTGGCGGCCGCGCCGGCGGAACCGAGGCGTGGCCCGCTTGGACGTAGCTGGCTCGCCGTCGGCTCCACGACGGCCGCTCTCACAGCTGGCCTCGC
>CAVYIB010000009.1:0-86443 GCA_963768435.1 uncultured Actinomycetota bacterium | reverse complement strand
GCGCGTCGCCCGGATCGACTGCCCATTCACGGGCGAGCGGCTCTCGGCGGTGCCGTCGATCCGGCCTGACGTCGGGATCGTCCACGCCCAGCAGGCCGACGAGCGCGGCAACGTCCAGCTCTGGGGGATCATCGGCGTCCAGAAGGAGGTCGTGCTCGCCTCGGCACGGTCGATCGTGACCGTCGAGGAGATCGTCCCGGCGCTTGAGCCCCGTCCCGGCGCGGTCGTGCTGCCCGGCTGGGCGCTCACGGCCGTCGCGCTCGTGCCGGGAGGTGCGCACCCGTCGTATGCCCACGGCTACTACGAGCGCGACAACGCCTTCTACGTCGAATGGGACGCGATCAGCCGCGACCGCGGCCTCTTCACCGCCTGGATGCAGCAGCATGTCTACGAGACGGCCCACATCGCATGACGGCGGTGATCGAGACGGGCGCCTATACGGCCGAGGAGATGATGGTCGTCGCCGCCGCGCGCCGCCTCCGCGACGGTGTGACGTGCTTCGTCGGGATCGGGGCGCCGAGCCGCGCGGCCAATCTCGCGCGGCGGACGCACGCGCGCAACGTCGTGCTGATCTACGAGAGCGGGACGATCGGCGCCAAGCCTCAGCATCTGCCGTTGTCGATCGGCGACGGTGAGCTCGCCGAGACCGCTGACGCAGTCGTCTCGGTTCCGGAGATCTTCGCGTACTGGCTTCAGGGCGGGCGAATCGACGTCGGCTTCCTCGGCGCCGCGCAGATCGACCGGTACGGGAACCTGAACAGCACGGTGATCGGCGACTACGAGCACCCGGCTGTCCGGCTGCCGGGCGGCGGTGGGGCTCCGGAGATCGCGGCGTCGTGCCACGAGACGTTCGTGCTGCTCACGCAGTCGCCACGGACGTTCGTCGAGACGCTCGACTTCCGCTCGACGATCGGTTTCGGCGACGGGATCGGAAGCCGCGAGCAGCTCGGCTTCTCCGGTGCCGGCGTGACGGCGGTGATCACCGACCTCGGGGTGCTCGAGCCCGATCCGGCCACCTGCGACCTCGTGCTGACGAGCCTGCACCCGGGTGTCGACGACGCTGCGGTACGCGCGGCGACCGGGTGGGAGCTCCGCGTGTCCGACACTCTTGTCGAGAGCGCGCCGCCCACGCAGCCGGAGCTTTCCGCCCTGCGCGGCTTCAGGACGATGGAGAATGGCGCCTGATGGCCGAACGGCTTGCAGAGCTCGCCGGCGGGGACGAGGTCGACCCGCCATATCTCCACGAGGAGTACGTGTCGACGCGGCTCCGTGCGCCCACGCGCCCGCTGCTGCTCCTGCCCCGGGCGCTGGGAGATCTCGGCGCCCCGGTGTACGGCGAGGGCGACCTGAGCGAGACCGACCACGATCTGACGTGCCGCCACGACGCTCAGCCGCAGGGTCAGCGAATCGTCGTCACCGGGCGGGTGCTCGACGATGAGGCCGGCCCGTGCGCGGCTCCCTGATCGAGATCTGGCAGGCGAACGCGGCCGGCCGCTACCGCCACGACTCGGATCGTCACGATGCGCCGCTCGACCCGAACTTCGACGGCGCCGGCCGCTGCCTCACCGATTCGGAGGGGCGCTACCGGTTCGTGACGGTGAAGCCGGGCTGCTACCCGTGGCCGAACCATCCCAACGCCTGGCGCCCGGCCCACATCCACTTCTCGCTGTTCGGCCGCGCCTTCTCGCAGCGGCTCGTGACGCAGATGTACTTCCCGGATGACCCGCTGTTCCCCTACGACCCGATCTTCGGCTCGATCCGAGACCCGAAGGCGAGGGAGCGTCTGATCTCGCGCTTCGATCTCGGGACGACGATCCCGGACGAGGCGTTGGGCTTCACGTTCGACATCGTCCTGCGCTCGACGCCCTTCGAGGACGAGGATCACGACGAATGAGCGGGATCACTCCCTCACAGACGGTCGGGCCGTTCCTGACGATCGCGCTCGGCCCGGTCGCGATGCGAGGCGGGGACGTCCGGATCCGCGGGCGCGTGCTCGACGGTGCCGGGGAGGCCGTTCCGGACGCACTGGTCGAGATCTCGGCGCCGGGCGGATCGTTCGGCCGGAGCGACACGCGGGACGGGGGCTTCGAGTTGCTCGCGGTCAAGCCCGAGCGGCCCGACGGACAGGCGCCGCATCTCGCCGTGAGCGTGTTCGCGCGCGGGCTGCTCAAGCGCGTCGTGACCCGGATGTACTTCCCGGACGAGACCGTGGCGAACGCGGCCGATCCGGTGCTGTCAGGGGTCGACGAGCGACGACGCTCGACGCTCGTCGCGGTGCCCGAGCCCGACGGCTCGCTCAGTTTCGACGTCTACCTCCAGGGCCCGGACGAGACCGTGTTCTTCGCGCTGTGACCTTCGACGCGATCTTCGTCCCGGACGAGATCCGCGCGGCGGTGTCGGACCGCGCGTGGGTCGAGGCAATGCTCGAGGTCGAGCGGGCGCTCGTGAATGCCGAGGCGCTCGCGGGAGTGGTTCCCGCTCATCTCGCCGGCCCGATCGCGGAGGCCTGCCGGATCGAGAGCTTCGACGTCGAGGCGATCGTCGAGGCGGCCCGTTCTGCCGGGAATCCCGCCGAGCCGCTCGTTCGCGCCCTGCGAGAGGTCGTCGGGGGCGAGGCAGCCGACTATGTCCATTTCGGCGCGACGAGCCAGGACATCGTGGACAGCGCGGCGATGCTCGTCGTCCGGCGGGCGCTCTCCTTGATCGATGAGGAGCTGGAAGGCGTGGCGGTGGCCTGTGCAGGGCTCGCGCAGGCGCATCGGTTGACCCCGATGGCCGCTCGGACGCTCCTCCAGCAGGCCGTTCCGACGACCTTCGGCTTCAAGGCGGCCGGATGGCTGGTCGCGATCGTGGCGGCGCGTGCGCGGCTGATGGAGCTGCGCGGGCGCCTTGCCTCGCAGCTGGGCGGCGCGGCGGGAACGCTTGCGGCGCTCGGGGCCGACGGAGTGGCGGTGGCCGCGTTCTTCGCGGCCGAGCTCGAGCTGGAGAAGCCGGTGGTCCCGTGGCATTCCGACCGCAGCCGGATCGCCGAGCTCGGCTCGGCTCTCTCGGCCGCCGCGGGCTCGTGCGCGAAGATCGGGCTCGACGTTGCCCTGCTCGAGCAGACCGAGGTCGGCGAGGTCCGGGAGCCGCCCGGAGCCGGCGGATCCTCGACGATGCCGCACAAGCGAAACCCGGTCGGCTCGGCGATCGCGATCGCGTGCGCCCGGCGGGTTCAGGGGGAGGCCGGCGTGCTCGAGACCGGGCTCGTCGTGGAGCACGAGCGCGCGCTCGGCGCCTGGCAGGCGGAGTGGGGGGCGCTCTCGGATGCGCTCGCCTACGCCGGAGGCGCGGCCGCGGCGATCCGCAGGGTGCTCGAGTCGCTCGAGGTCGATTCCGGCCGGATGCTCGCCAACCTCGACGCGAGTGGGGGCGGCGTCATGAGCGAGCGGGTCACCTTCATGCTCGCCCGCCGGGTCGGGCTGGTCGCAGCGAGGAAGGCTGTCGCCGGCGCAGCGGAGTCGGGCGGAAGCCTGCGCGACGCGCTCGCGGGCGCGCTGACGGAGGACGAGCTCGACGAGGCGTTCGATCCCGGAACGTATCTTGGCTCCGCCTGCGAGTTCGTCGACGCCGCACTTACCTACTACCGCGGGGAGGCTGGATGACGGATGACTCGGATCGGGCCATGGAGGTCCGCCGCGAGGTGCTCGGCGACGAGCACGTCGACCGGGCGATAGGGCGCACGACGCCGTTCACCGCCGATTTCCAGGATCTGATCACCCGCTATGCCTGGGGCGAGATCTGGTCGCGCCCCGGCCTCGATCGTCGCACGCGTAGCGCGATCACGGTCACGGCTCTGGTCGCCCTCGGTCGCGACGAGGAGCTCGAGCTCCACCTCCGCGCGGCGCTCCGCAACGGGCTCACCGAGGGCGAGGTCAAGGAGATCCTCCTGCAGAGCGCGATCTACTGTGGCGTCCCGGCGGCGAACACGGCCTTCGCGATCGCCCAGCGCGTGCTCGACGAAGCCGCGTCCGAATGAGCCGGCTGTGGATCGTTCGTTCCACTTTCGTTTGCATAACCTGGCACCGGACATGTCCTGACGGCCGTGCCTGATTTCCAGGGAAACCGGCCAGCGAGCCGCCCGTCCGCGGCCTTCCGAGGCGGTTTCAGGCCTGTGCCTGGCACCGGACACGGCCCGGCACGGCATGGCTCGAAGGGGCACCCGCGGGCGCGGGCCGCGGGGTGATGCGCACCCAGGTCGGGATCGTCGGCGCCGGGCCGGCCGGCCTCACGCTCGGCCGGCTGCTCGAGCAGGCCGGCATCGAGGCCGTCGTGCTCGAGAATCGCAGCCGTGAGTACGTCGAGCAGCGGATCCGGGCGGGCGTGCTCGAGCAGGGAACGGCCGATCTGCTCGTCGCCGCCGGCGTGGGGGAGCGGCTTCGGCGCGAGGGGATCGTGCATCACGGCGTCGAGCTCCAGTTCGACGCAGAGCGGCACCGGATCCCCCTCAGCGAGCTCACCGGCGGCCGCTCGATCGTCATCTACGGTCAGACCGAGGTGGTCAAGGATCTGATCGCGGCTCGGATCGAGACCGGCGCCCCGCTCCTCTTCGAGGTCGACGAGGTCGCCGTCGAGGCGATCGAGACCGAGCGGCCGCGCATCCGCTTCACCCGTGCGGGCGTCCACGAGGAGCTGGAGTGCGACGTGATCGCCGGCTGCGACGGGTTCCACGGGGTCTGCCGCCCGTCGATCCCCGCGAGCGCTCTTCGCACGTACGAGCGCGACTATCCCTACGGCTGGCTCGGCATCCTCGCCGCGGTTGCGCCCTCCAACGACGAGCTGATCTACTCGAGCCACGAGCGAGGCTTCGCGCTGCTCAGCCTTCGCTCGCCCGAGCTTTCCCGCCTCTACATCCAGTGCCGCCCCGACGAGGACATTGCCGAGTGGCCGGACGACCGCATCTGGGACGAGCTGCAGACGCGGCTCGGGGTCGACGGCTGGACGCTCGCCGAGGGGCCGGTGCTCGAGAAGGGCGTGACCGGCATGCGCAGCTTCGTCGCCGAGCCGATGCAGCATGGGCAGCTCTTTCTCGCCGGCGATGCGGCGCACATCGTCCCCCCGACCGGCGCCAAGGGGCTCAACCTGGCGATCGGAGACGTCGAGCTCCTCGCAGAGGCGCTCGTCGAGTGGTTCCAGAGCGGCGATCGGAGCAGGCTCGACGGCTACTCCGAGGCGTGCCTGCGCCGCGTCTGGCGCGCCGAGCACTTCTCGTACTGGATGACCTCGATGCTGCACCGCAACGAGGCGGCCGGCGAGTTCGAGCGGCAGCTCCAGCTCTCGCAGCTTCGGTACGTCACGACGTCCGTGGCTGCCGCCACGACCCTGGCCGAGAACTACGTCGGCCTCGCCCGGGCCTGATCCGTCGCACGACGTTCGCGGGCCGTCGCTGAATGCAGCTCTCAGTGCTTCGGCTTCGGCCTCGGCGCCGGCTTCGGTACGGCGACCCTGAACGAGCCCGAGTTGTTGGTGGTGGTGCCGTCCTGCACCTCGGATCCGGCGGTCGCGACGACGATGCCTTTGCCGGCCTTCACCCCGGCGAGCGTGATCACGACGAGGTCGGACTCGGAGGCGGTAAAGGCGCCGAGCTCGCAGGTCACGGCCGGCTTGGTGGTGCAGGTCCCCGAGTGGGGCACCACGCTGACGATCTTCGCCTGCGGAGGCACCGTGATCGCGAGGGTCGCCGCTGTCACCGGAAGCGGGCCCGCGTTCGACACGACGATCCCGGCGCGGGCCGTCTTTCCCACCTTCGGTGCGAGCGTCACGGTCGGTACGCGGACGCCGACATCGGCGGTGGCCGCGATCACGTTGACCGAGACGGGTTGTGAGTTGTCGGTCTTCGAGCCGGCGGTCGCGACGAACTGGTACGTCCCCGGCGTGTTCGGGACGACCACGATCGTCACCCCGATGAGGTTCCCGCCGATCATGCCACCGAGCGCGCACTGCAGCTGTGTCGCGCTCGGCTTGCAGTCGCCGCGATCGCTCTGTGCCGACTGAATCGAGAGCTTCTGGAAGTCGAAGCCGCTGAGCACCTCGGTCACTGACCTGCTCTCGTTCACATCCTGGATCATCACGGTCAACGTGAACGGTGTCCCGACCGTGACAGTCGAGGCGCTCGAAGTCAGCGTCGAATCGATCTCCGGGAGGTCGATGACGAGGGATCCGCCATTCGGCTGAGGGACCGTCGTTGTCGCGCGCGAAAGCGCCTGGGACCCAAGAGCGAGCGTCGCCAAGATACCCGCCAAAAGTAGCGCCGCGGCCACGCCGACGCCGAGCCAGACCCGCCGATTACTCACCCGCCGACCCCCCTGAGTAGACAGGCTCAGCTTACAACGTCATTCAGCGAGCGCGTAGCGCTGTAGCGCCACCACAACCGTGCCGAGCCGCCGGCCGCGGGCGGTCAGCCGGTACTCGACCCGCGGCGGCCGCGCATCGACCACGACCCGCTCGAGCACGTCGGCGCCCTCGAGCTCGAGCAGGCGGCTCGCAAGCGTTGCGGGCGGTACCGAGCCCAGCATCTGCAGGAACTCGTTGAAGCGAACCGCACCCTCGTGTGACGCGACGAGGATCGAGACCGTCCAGCGGCGCTCGAGGAGGCCCGCCGCCTGGCGGACCTCCTCGGGGAGCGGCGAACAGCTACGACACCGCATGGCTGGCGGCCTGGGCGCGAGCGGGCTCGAGCGCGAGCTCGAGCACCTCGCCCAGGGTCATCACCGGGTGGAACGTGAGCTCGTTGCGGACGTCCTCGGGGATGTCGTCGAGGTCGGCGCGGTTGCGCTCGGGGATGATGACGTCGGTCAGTCCGGCCGCGTGGGCGGCGATCGCCTTCTGCTTGAGCCCGCCGATCGGCAGCACCCGGCCCTGAAGGGTGACCTCACCGGTCATCCCGACAGTGTGTTTCACCGGTCGGCCGGTCAGCAGCGAGGCCAGCGCTGTCGACATCGTGATCCCTGCGCTCGGGCCGTCCTTGGGGATGGCCCCTGCGGGGACGTGGACGTGGAAGCTCGAGCCTTCGAACGCCTCCTCCTCGAGACCGAGCTCGGTCGCGTGGGAGTGGATGTAGGAGAGCGCGATCCGCGCCGATTCCTTCATCACGTCGCCGAGCTGCCCGGTCAGGACGAGGCCCTCGCTGCCCGGCATCGAGGTCGCCTCGACGAACAGGACGTCACCGCCCGTGCCCGTCACGGCCAGGCCCGTTGCGACGCCGGCCACGGCGGTGCGCTCGGCGGCCTCCTGGTAGAAGCGCTGCTTGCCGAGTGCGTCGCGCAGAGCAGGCTCGTCGATCTCGATCGGCAGCGTGACGTCGCCGGTCGTGAGCTTCGTCGCGGTCTTCCGCAGCACCTTGCCGAGCTCGCGCTCGAGCTGGCGAACGCCTGCCTCACGCGTGTACTGGGAAACGACGAGCTCGAGCGTCTTGTCGCCGATCTCGACCTCGTTCTCGAGCAGGCCGGCGCGATCGCGCTGGCGCGGCCAGAGGTAGCCCCGGGCGATCGAGACCTTCTCGTCGACCGTGTAGCCGTCGAAGCGGATCACTTCCATCCGGTCGAGCAGCGGCCCCGGGATCGTGTCGGCCACGTTCGCGGTCGCAATGAAGACGACCTCGGACAGGTCGAGCTCGACGTCCAGGTAGTGGTCTCGGAACGAGTGGTTCTGAGCGGGGTCGAGCACCTCGAGCAATGCGTCCGAGGGGTCTCCGCGCCAGTCGGCGCCAACCTTGTCGACCTCGTCCAGCAGGATCACCGGATTCATCGTCTTGGCGTCACGCAGGGCACGTACGAGCCGGCCCGGCATCGCGCCGATGTAGGTGCGTCGGTGGCCGCGGATCTCCGCCTCGTCGCGGACGCCACCGAGCGACATCCGGACGAACTCGCGGTTGAGCGACCGGGCGATCGACTCGCCGACCGACGTCTTCCCGGTGCCGGGAGGGCCGATCAGGGTCAGGATCGCGCCCGAGCGCTTGTCCTCGGCGATCCCGCGCTCCTGGCGGAGCTTGCGAACCGCCAGGTACTCGACGATGCGGTCCTTGACGTCCTCCAGGCCGGCGTGATCCGAGTCGAGCACCTCGCGGGCGTAGACCGGGTCGAGCCGCTCCTCTGACCGCTCGCCCCACGGGACGGCCAGCAGCCAGTCCAGGTAGGTGCGGATCATCGACGACTCCTGAGACTGGTCGCCCATCCGCTCGAGCCGGGCTGCCTCCCGCTCGGCCTGCTCGCGGACAGCGTCAGGCATGCCTGCCTCGGCGATCTTCGTGCGGTAGTCCTCGGCCACGGACGCGTCGTCCTCGCCGAGCTCCTTGCGGATCGACTCCATCTGCTTGCGCAGCACGTACTCGCGCTGCTGCTTGGCGGCGCCTTCCTCGACGTCCTCGCGGATCCGCTTGCGGACCTGCAGCTCGGCGAGCCGCTCGCGCTGCAGCTTCAGCGCCAGCTTGAGCCGCTCGACGACGTCGATCGTCTCGAGCAGCTCGATCTTCTGGTCGAAGTCGACGTCGGGCGCATAGGCGACCGTGTCGGCCAGCGTGCCCGTCTCGCGGATTGCCCGGACGAACGCCGAGACGCGACCGTCGTCACCGCGAAGCTCGAGGATCTCCTCGACGGTCGCGCGGTACTCGGTCTCGAGCTCGCGGGTCTGGACGCCCGGCGGCTCCTCGTCGGGGCGCTCGACCACCTCGACCCGGAGGTTGCCCTGCGGATCGGTGTGGGCGGCGCCGAGCTCGGCGCGATGCAGGCCGTTCAGGGTCACTGCGCGGCCACCGCCGGGCATGCGCACGCGCTCGCCCACCTCGGCGACCGTTCCGACCTTCGCGTACGAGCCTTCGTGGCGCGGGACGAGCAGCACGCGCTGCTCACCGTCGCCGACTTCGACGCTGATCGTGACGTTCATGTTGGGGAAGACGACGAGGTCGTCCAGGGGTACGAGGAGCAGCGAGCTCACGCGATCACCAACTTTCCATTTGAAAGCTTCTGTTGAAAGCTACGGTTCATATAGTAGCTTCAACTATTGAAGCTACGGTGGTATTCCCGGCTCTAGCGCGAGTGCGCGAGCTCGAGCCGCCGCTCGAAACGCTCGACCCGGCTTCCGCCCGTCACCTTGGCCGCGCGGCCGGTGTAGGCGGGGTGGCACTGCGAGCACGTGTCGACCGTCAGGTCGCCGGCCGTCGAGCGCAGCAGAAACGTCGTGCCGCACGTCGAGCACGAAGCCGTGCCCAGCACCGTCTCGGGATGAATTCCCGTTCTCATCTTGAGGCTCCTTTGTTGCTTGCTCAAGTTAAAACGCTGCGCAGGGCCTGCTATTCCTGAACGAGGACGTACCCCTCGCCGCGAACGGTGAGCAAGCGCTTCGGCTCCGCAGGGTCGGCTTCGATCTTTCGCCGGAGCGCGGAGACGTGCACCTCGCAGGTGTGCTCGTCGCCGACGTGTGAGCTGCCCCAGAGGTGCGCCATGATCTCCCGGCGCGACAGCGTCGTGCCCGGCGCGGCAGCCAGCAGGCAGAGGATCTTGAACTCGGACGGCGTGAGCAGGACCGGCACCCCGCCGACCGTCACCTTGTCGGCGACGAGATCGACCATGATGTCGCCGGCCGAGAGCGTCATGCGGGCGTTCGCGGTCCGGTCGAGGCTACGGCGGCGCAGGTGCGCGGCGACGCGGCTCATCAGCTCGGCGGCCGAGAAGGGCTTCGTGACGTAGTCGTCCGCTCCGACCTCGAGCCCGTTGACGAGATCGCGCTCGGAGTCGAGGGCCGTGAGCATGATGATCGGCACGTCGCGCACGGCGCGAATCTGCCGGCATGCCTCGGTTCCGGATAGCCCTGGAAGCATCAGGTCGAGGATGATCAGGTCGAACTCGGACGCGAGCGCCAGCTCGACGGCCGACTCTCCGTCCACCGCGACCGAGACGTCGTATCCCTCGCGTGTCAGCGCGTAGGTGAGGCCCTGGACGAGCGACGGCTCGTCGTCGACGATCAGGATGCGCGCGCTCATACCGGCGTGACACCGGCGGGCAGCACGATCCGAACCGTGGTTCCCGCGGCGGTATTCGAGTCGAGCGTGATCTCCCCGCCGAGAGCCAGCACCGACTCGTGGGCGATCGAGAGCCCGAGCCCGAAGCCGTCTGCGTCGCCTCCGGCGCGATAGAAGCGCTCGAAGATCCGCCCTTGCCGGGCTGCAGCGATCCCGCGGCCGGTGTCGGTGATCTCGATCACGACGGAGCCGTTGTCGCGCGCGCCGCGCAGGCTGACAGAGCCGGCGTCCGTGTTCTGGACGGCGTTCGCGGCGACGCTCGAGAGGGCCTGCTCGAGCAGGTCGGAGTCGGTCGAGACCGCGAGCGTCGCTGCGCACTCGACGGATATGCCGACGCCGTCTCGCGCTCTGAGCGACGCAGCGACCTGCTCCAGGAGCGGCGCGACCTCGACTCGTGCCAGACGAGGTTGTTCGTCGCGCAGCTCGGCGCGCGCGAGCACGAGCAGTGCGCGCGTCAGCCGCGTGAGTCGGTCGGACTCGCGGGCGATCACGTCGAGGAACTCGTCGCGGGCGGCCGGATCGTCCTTGGCGCCCGTGCGAAGCATCTCGACAGCGGTGACGATCGAGGCCAGCGGCGTCCGGAGCTCGTGAGCGGCGTTCGTCGCGAACTCGCGCTGCACCCGCTCGTTGCGCTCCCGCTGGCTTTCGTCGAAGACGACGACGATGGCGCTGTCTCCACGCGGTCCGGGAGGGATCCCGGCGACGACGAGCGTCCGGTCGTCGGTCACGACCCGCAACTGCTCCGGCAGGTCCGCCGCGAACAGATCGACGGCGAGCCCGCGAATCGACGACGGAGTGGCCGTCGGCTCGCCGGGAACGTTCTCGATGTGGAGCAGCTCACGGGCACGGTCGTTCGCGTACTCGACGTTCAGGTCGCGGTCGACGAGCAGCACTCCCTCGTTCAGGCGGTCGAGCAGGCGCTCGAGCCGGTCACGGTCGCTCTCCAGCGAACGGAAGAGCTCGCTGAGCTGCGAACGCATCTGCTCGATCGAGAGCGCGAGGCTCCCGACCTCGTCGGGGAAGGTCGGCTCGACCTCGACGCTGAAGTTTCCGGCGCCGATCTCGCTCGCCGTCCGGGCCATCCGCCCGAGGCGTCGCGCAGTCAGCGTCGCGATCAGCAGCCCGAGTGCGGCGCCGACCCCGAAGGCGATCAGGGCGGACTCGATGTATTCGGTGTGGATCACCCCGAGGCGGTGGCGAAGCTCGGGACGCAACGAGTACGCGACGAGTGCCGTGCCGGCACCGCGATGGATCGGCAGCCCGACCGTGAACGCCGATCCGTCGCGGCGGCCCTGCGTGTACCGGGAGCCGGATAGCGCTGCTGAGAGCGCCTCGGCGCCGTTCGGCACGTCGGCCCAGCTCTGTCCGAGGGAACGCGGGCCCGAGATCAGGCGCCCGTCGGACCCGAAGACGAAGACGGCGACGCGCCTGCTCCTCGAGATCTCGATCGCCTGGCGGGCGACCGCCGCGCGGCTCGAGTCGGACCTCAGGGCATCCGCGGCGGCAACGCTGTTCCCGACCGCGAACTCCATGCCGTAGCGGCGGAAGGAGTGCTCGGAATCCCGGTTCAGCAGCGCGACGACGGCGACCGCGGTCAGCGCCGCGACCCCTGCGAATGCGAGACCGAGCCACCAGCGCATGCCCACGAAGCGGGGCCGAATCCGTCGCATCCGGCAATTCTCGCGCAAACACGGCTTGCGGCGCGCCGCGCCACTGATTGCTGAAGGTTTCTTGAGCTTGCCACCTCAAGATCTATTGAGGAGGCGCTGATCTCAAGATGTCTTGCGCGTGCGGCATCGGGGTCGTGCCTACCCTCGGAGGGCGAGCCGATCCCACGGTGTTTTCCTCCCAGATTGCGCCACTGGTTCTTCGCTCGCCGGCGTTCGGAAATGACTGAAGGATGATGGACTCGTTCATCGAGAGAACGATCGTCAAGGGGATGGGCCTCGCGGCTTGCCGCGGGATTTCGGTGCCGGGCGTCGCACGCTGGATTCACTGGTAGAGGGGACGCGCCCCCGCGGGTGCGCCCCCTCTGCTCCAGTGACACCGGGAGTCCCTGCTCTCCTGAAGATTCCTTGAGGCCGTTTCTCAATGGATCTTGCGGAAGTTCCCGTGTGGACGTCCTAGTGTGGACCGGCGGCGCGCACCGTCAGAGGCGATTTGTCGACGGGCGCGGCGTTCATCACCCCCGGTTAACAAGGGAGGACGCATGGCGAATAGCATCAAGATCAAGGTGAACGGGCTCACGCACGGCGTGACCGCCAGCCTTGATACGCCGTTGCTGTACGTCTTGCACAACGAGCTCCATCTGCATGGCCCGCGGTTCGGTTGCGGTCTTGCGCAGTGTGGCGCGTGCTCGGTGTTGCTGGACGGCAAGGAGATCCGCTCGTGCGTCACGCCTGTGGCGGCAGTGAGCGGCAAGAACATCACGACGCTCGAGGGGCTGCCCGCGCTGTGGGCGGCGCAGCGCGGCACGACGGCCGCCGCGCCTGCTCTGCATCCGCTGCAGCAGGCGTGGATCGACGTTCAGGTGCCGCATTGCGGCTACTGCCAGAACGGCATGATGATCCAGGCCGCCGATCTCCTGGCGACGACGAAGAATCCGTCCGAGGATCAGATCCGCACGGCGATGAACGGGCATCTCTGCCGCTGCGGGACGTATCCGCGGATCCTCACCGCGATCCAGAAGGCCGCGGCCGTGATGGCAAAGGCAGGTGCCTGATGACCGGGCTCATTCCTGAAAACGGCCAGAGCCTGCACGAGAAGGAGCTCTCACGCAAGTGTTTCGTGAAGGGCGGCGGCGCGCTGATCATCGGGTTCTCGATCGCCGGGTCGGCTCTGGCCGGCAAGGCGTCGGCTGCATTCCCGGCGACACCGCCGACGGCGGCCGGGTTCAACCCGGACCTGAACCAGGTCGACTCGTGGATCACGATCAACGCCGACGAGACGATCGTGCTCAAGACGAGCCAGATCGAGACCGGCAACGGGATCACGACGGGCTTCCTGCAGGTTCTCGCGGAGGAGCTCGACGCCGACATGTCGCAGATGCGGTACGGCATGTTCAACCCGAGCAGCCATACGGTCGTCGACACCTGGGTTGCCGGCTCGACCGGCGGCGAGGGCGGCTCGAACGCGATGTCGGGCACGGGGCCGAAGATCCGCAACGTCGGTGCGCTCGCGCGCCAGTCGCTGCTCGGCCTGGCTTCGACCAGCCTGGGCGTCCCGGTCGCGAACCTGACGATCGACAAGGGCGTGATCTCGGGCGGTGGCAAGAACGTGACGTTCGGCCAGCTTGTCGGCGGCAAGCTGCTGAAGATCACGGGCGCCAACGTCAACCTGACCGCGGGTGTTGCCCCGTCGAAGCCGTTCTCGGCCTACAAGACGGTGCTCAAGGACCCGAACCCGGTCGTCAGGATCGACATCCCGGACAAGGTGACGGGCAAGTACACGTATGTGCACCAGGTCCGGGTACCCGGGATGCTGCACGGCCGGATGGTCCGCCCGCGCGGTCAGGGTGCGTATCCGTACAACTCGAACGTCCCGATCAGCGTCGACACGGCGTCGATCTCGCACATTCCGGGCGCTCAGGTCGTGCACGTGAACAACTTCCTCGGTGTTGTCGCGCCGAAGGAGTACGACGCGATCCAGGCGGCCGCTCAGCTCAAGGTGGTGTGGAACACGAATCCGATCCTTCCCGGGACGGGCAACCTGTGGAAGCACTATCGTCAGCTCGACGCAGCGGGTCAGATTCCGGCGACCGTCGGCAACACGCTGAAGGGCAACGTCGACGCAGCCCTCGCCGGCTCGGCTCACACGGTGTCGGGGAGCTTCGCTCACCACTACCAGGGTCATATGCCGATCGGCCCGAGTTGTGCGATCGCCGACGTCACCTCGACCCAGGCAACGCTCTGGAGTAACACCCAGAACGTGTACAGCTTGAACTCCGACCTGGCGAACGTGCTCGCGCCGTTGTCCGGCAACCAGATCCGGGTCCTGTTCTACGAGGGTGCGGGGTCGTTCGGCAACGGTTGTGTCGCGTTCGACACGGCGGAGTCGGCGGCGATCATGTCGAAGGCGCTCGGTAAGCCGGTGCGTCTGCAGATGATGCGCTGGGACGAGCATGGCTGGACGCATTACGCGCCGGCGAACCTCTACGACATGCGTGCCGGTGTCGACGCCAACGGCAACATCACGGCGTATGAGGTCAATGGGTTCGGTCAGGGCGGTACGTCGATCTACACCGGCCGCGAGCTTGCGGGCCCGGTCGGCGCTCCGACCCCGACCTCGAACGCCATCCCGACCAAGGTCAACGGCGGCGGTGCCAATACCGAGAACAGCTCGCCGTGGATGAAGGTCGTGAACACGAACTACAAGTTGATCAACAAGCCGATCGATTCGACGATGGGCATCTTCCACAGCGGCCCGCTCCGCGCGCCGGGTGCTCAGCAGATGACGTTTGCCGATGCGCAGACGATCGACATGCTGGCGGTCGCCGCGGGCCAGGACTCGCTGCAGTTCCGGTTGAACAACATGCTGACCGACGACCAGAACCAGCGGTGGTCGGCAGTGCTGTCGGCTGCTGCGAAGGCTGCGAACTGGAAGCCGTGGGTCTCGGGCTCGAACCTGAGCAAGGAGAACGTCGTCACCGGTCGCGGGATCGCCAACAGCCACCACGGCGGCGCCTACGCGGCCTGCGTGGTCGATATCCAGGTGAACAAGAAGTCGGGGAAGATCCTGGTCACGCATATCTATGCGGCGCAGGACTCCGGCTTCGCCGTGAACCCGAGCCTGATCTACAACCAGATGATCGGCAACGTGATCCAGGGCGCGAGCCGTGCACTCTGGGAGGAGGTCACGTTCAACAAGAACAACGTGACGAGCATCGACTGGGTCACGTACCCGATCCTCCGCTTCAAGGACCACCCGAAGGTGACGAACGTCCTTGTCCAGAGGACCGATCAGCCGTCGCTCGGCTCCGGTGAGCCGGTCACGTGCCCGATGGTGGGCGCGATCGCGAACGCGTTCTACGACGCCACGGGCGTGCGCATGCACGAGGCGCCCCTGACGCCGGGCCGCGTCCGCGCGACGCTGAAGGCCGCGGGCGTCATCTAGGCCAACCCGCAAGCGGGGTAGTGCAGGGGCCCGGGCAACCGGGCCTCTGGCTTTCGCGCAGCCGGCCCGGGTATTCGTAACGGTGAGTTTCCTCAGCTATTTCGTTTGTGGGCGCCCGATCGGCGAATAGATTCTTTGAGAATATTGACCTGGGCCGGATCTTTGTCTATCCTGCGGCGACAACCGCGTTTACCTATGTCCAGAGAAACCTTCCATACCACGTATCACACCGGGGCCGCCACGTTGGCTGTTGTTTGCCTGCCGTGCCGGATCTCGGAACTCGCGAACGATCGTCAGGTCGGTCGGATGCCGGCCCTTGCAGGGGGCGCACAGGCTTAGTAAGTGAGCCATAGTGCGACTTCTTCGAGGGCGACCCAGCGGGTCGCCTTTGTCGTTCCAGGACACGTTTTTCCCACGATTTCAGAGAGGTGATGCTCAGCTTGAGAAAACAGAGAAGGGCTCGAGGCCCCGCCTGAGAGAGAAAGGTCCTCTGTGCGATTCGCACGGTGAAGCGATCGTAAAACACGATCGGCTTTAGCCTGCAGTTTTTCATCCAACACACGAGCGCCGGGCTCCAAAGCTCCTCCACGTAGGACGGTGGATCCGCAGTTGCGCAAACTGTGGACACCGGTCCAGGGTCGAAGAGCAGGCGAGTGGCATGAACAACATCGTTCGCGGAATGCGGGCGTGACAGAGCAATACGAGGTGGTGCAGATAGCGCCGCTGCGTCGACTTCCGCGAGCGGAGGTGGACGGAGGGCGACGTCGCAACTCCTCGCTCCGGGGTCGTCTAACCGGCAGGACACCACGCTCTGAACGTGGAGATCCATCACGGGGGAGCACCTTCGGTTCTCCCCCGCGGGCCCCCTCTCCGACATCTTTCGGCCGCCCGCGTATGCGGGTCGGGGTCTTCCGGCGGCTCGCCCGGCGGACGGACGAGCCGGAAGCGATGGTTCGGAGCGGTCTCGGCGCGGCGAAGGCGATCCGCACGGGCCCGCCGGCGGAGCCGGCAGCCCCGCCCCAAAGGCGGTGTCAGACACTATTACGAGAGTGTGTCGTCGAGCTAAACAAACCGCTGCAAACCCGATCTTTGCCATCGTCCGGAAAGTCGGTGTCAGACACCGACTGTTGGGAGAGGGGGCTCATGGGGGAGAACCGGAGGTGCTCCCCCATGCAAGGACGGGTAGCTCAACGGTAGAGCGCCTGTTTCACACGCAGGAGGTTGCTGGTTCGAATCCAGCTTTGCTCATCAAACCGGCGGCGGATAGCTCAGAAGGCAGAGCGCCCGTCTGATAAGCGGGAGGTCGTTGGTTCGACTCCAGCTCCGCCGATCAGGAATTCACGTGACCGTAGCTCAGCGGGTAGAGCGCTCGTCTGAAACACGGGGCGTCGCAGGTTCGATCCCTGCCGGTCACATCACGGCTTCGTAGCTCAACAGGAAGAGTCCCCGCCTCTTAAGCGGTGTGGTGCAGGTTCGACTCCTGCCGGAGCCATCGGGAAGGACTGCCAACAGGCGCGGTACACCGTTTCGAAAACGGCTCGGCCTACGGGCCTTGGGTGTTCGACTCCCTCTCCTTCCGCTCGAAGAACTTCATTCCGGTGTAGTCGAGCGGTAAGACGCGCGACTGTTAATCGCGAGGCGCAGGTTCGATCCCTGCCGCCGGAGCTTCGGTATTTCCGTCTGGGTGATGGCCCGCATTGATTGGCGGAGCCGGGCTTTGCCCGGCGGGAGCCAAAGCGCGCGTGGCTTTGTTGGGGCCTCCTGGAGGAGGGGGCTCACGGGGGAGCCTTGTTGGTTCCCCCGTGATACGAGGCGCAGGTTCGATCCCTGCCGCCGGAGCTTCGGTATTTCCGTCTGGGTGATGGCCCGCATTGATTGGCGGAGCCGGGCTTTGCCCGGCGGGAGCCAAAGCGCGCGTGGCTTTGTTGGGGCCTCCTGGAGGAGGGGGCTCACGGGGGAGCCTTGTTGGTTCCCCCGTGATACGAGGCGCGGGTTCGATCCCTGCCGCCGGAGCTACTTGTCCCCGTGGTCGAACGGCATGACGCCGGGCCCTCAACTCGGAAGCGCGGGTTCGACTCCCGCCGGGGATATCTGAGATCAGCTACTGGTCGTGGGGGAGTGAGGCCACCCCGCCGGTTTCGGGAACCGGAGACCGCAGGTTCGACTCCTGCCGACCAGATGAACGTGGGGGAACCAACCAGGTTCCCCCACGAGCCCCCTCTTCCGGGTGTCACGGACGCGTGCGTCCGCTCCCGCCGGGCAGAGCCCGGCTCCGCCGGCAACCGACGGTGATTTTCCAGTCGCATCAACAGAGCGCGGTAGGGGAGTGGCTGTCCCCGCGAGCCTCATGAGCTTGAGACCGTGGGTTCGAATCCCACCCGCGCCATTCGCAGGTCAGTTCCACCCACTGCTTCCCGGGGGCGTAGCTCAGAGGAAGAGCGCTCGCCTGTCGAGCGAGACGGCGCCGGTTCGAGTCCGGTCGTCCCCGCTGTCAGCCGCTCGAGAGGGCTCCCGAGGCGACACCGCGATCCGGGTCGTACGGGGTCCCGCGGCAGAGGCCCCAGAGGCCGAGACGCACGCTCTTCGCGTGCAGGGCGAGCCGCTCGAGCAGGCCCGCAAAACGGCCCCGCCGCGAGTCGTAGAAGTACGGCGCGGCAGCACCGACGCGGACGAGCTGCACGTTCACGTTCAGCCCATCTCTGGCGCGCACGACGTAGCGGAGGAGCCTCCCGTACTGGTCGATCGAGTCGGTTGCCGGCTCGCGGTAGAGCTTGACGAGCGTCCCGGGCGGCAGAAGCCGCTTCGTGAGCGCCGAGGCCTGCTCGCCGTAACACTCCGGCGTGAAGTACACCTCGGGCGTGTCGATCTGGACGAGCCGGATCTTCTGACCGTTCGTCAGATCGACGGTATCGCCGTCGGCAACATGGTCGATCCGCCCGAGAGTCCAGCCGGTCGACGGCTTCGTCGCCGATCCCGATGGAACGCAGGCGAGCGCCAGCAAAGCAACGAGGACGAGCGGCCGCAGCGACATCGCCCCTCGAACCGTACCGGCCAAACCGGCCATGTCCTAGTTGGACATTCCGCCGGTGCATTGCGTAGACGAGCTGGCTAGTCGGAGGCTAGAGTAATCGTGTCAGGTATGTATCGCCTAGAAGGGGGAGGGTATGAACTACCGCGCGCTTCTCGCTGCCGTTCTCGGGGCAGCTGCTTTCTGCACCGTCGCCGTGTCGGCCTCGGCCAAGCCACCGGCTTCGCCGCCGCTGCCGACTGCATCCGTGACGATCGCCGGAGATCCCGCGAACGGGCTGACCCCGTTCGCGCCGCTGACGCTGAGCATGGCGGATCTGGCCTCGCCCTCAATCCCGCAGGCGACCTACACCACGACGATCGGCGGCAAGACGGTGACCGAGACGGGCCCACTCGTGAGCGCTCTGCTCGCGAGGGCCGGTTTCAAGGTGATCTCGGCCTGCCGCAACGACGAGCTGCGCTACTGGGTCGAGGCGTCGAGCCTCAACGGGTCCGGAGCGGAGATCACGGATGCCGAGCTCGACACAGGCTTCGGCAACAAGCCGGCGATCCTTTCGCTGAGCGAGAACGGGGTGGCGCTGCGGGCTCCGCGGATGGTCGTTCCGTCGCCGCCCGAGGTCACCGACGCCCGCGACATCCCGGACGTCTTCAACATCACCGTCGGCCGCGCGGCGCCGCAGTTCACCTCGACGACCGCCGCGTGCAACCCCCCCTCCTTCACGGCGCCCGTGGCGATCCCGACCAAGGGCTCCGTCGTCGTCAACGGCTCGGTCGCAAATCCGAGCACGCTGACGTTCTCTCAGCTCCAGGCGCTCCCGCAGATCACGCAGACCGATCAGTTCCAGTCCGGAGCGAGCCAGGCGACGAGAATGGAGACCGGCCCGCTGCTCTACGGGATCCTCGACACGGCAGCTCCGCAATTCGGCGCGGGCCCGAATGACGATCTCCGCTTCTACGTGGAGGCGACCTCGTCCGAGGACGGCGCTCCGGCCCTCGTCTCATGGGCCGAGATCGACCCGTCCCTCAACGGGAACCAGGTGCTGCTCTCGTTGCTCGAGGGCACGCCCCCGGCGGCGCAGCAATCGGTCCTGATCCAGGACACAGGCCCGCGGCTCACTGTTCCCGGTGACGTGCGCGGCGGCCGCTATGACTTCGGCGTCCAGGCGGTCACCGTCTTCAGGGCGCCGAACATCCCCGCGCCGCCCGCCGGGTCGGGACCGAGCGTCCTCGGAAACCAGAAGAGCACGTCCTTCGAGAACGCCTATCTCGTCGGTGCGAGCATGCAGGGCGACAACCTGAACGGCGGCGATCTCATCGGCGCGATCCTTGTCAACGCCGATCTGACCGGCGCGAACCTCAACAAGTCCGACCTCTCGGGAGCCCTGCTCAACGGTGCGAACCTCACGGGCGCCAATCTGAACAAGGCGAATCTCACCGGCGCCAACCTGACCGGTGCGAGTCTGAGCGGTGCGAATGTGAACGGCGTGACCTGGTCGAACACGACCTGCCCCGACGGCACGAACAGCGATGCCGATGGCGGTAGCTGCGCCGGCCGGCTCTAGGACGCTCGAAGGAGGGGTGGCCGCTGGGCGGCGGCCGCCCCTCTCGATCTCATGGTGACCGTGGTGTAACGGCAGCATCCGAGGGCGTGAACCTCGCGGTGCCGGTTCGAATCCGGTCGGTCGCCCTTCATCTGACGCCCGTCAGCGACGCGTCGGCGGAATCGCTACTTGACGACGAGGGTCGCGGCCATTCCCTTGTCCTCGTCGGTCCCGACCGAGGAGTACACGTGGTAAGTGCCCTTCGCGAGGGTCAGGAAGCTCACGGTGCTCCCCTTGCGGATGGTCAGCGTCGATCCGAACTCGTACTCACCGTTGTGCTCGAGGCTGACGTTGTGGGGCGCCGTCGAGTTGTTCGTGAACAGGAGCTCGATCAGCCCGGGCTTCACCGTGAGGGACTTCTGCCCGTAGGTGCGGGCTCCCTGGGCGACGGAGAGCTTGACCATTCCACTCGGGCTCGGTGCTCCCGCCAACGCGGTGGCAACCGCGAAGGCGGACAGCAGCGCCGCTGCGGTTCCGACAGATATGAGCATTCGCATCTCGATTCCAACCTTTCGTTGCTTCCACGGACAGACGGTCGACCTGACGAGAGGTTGCGGGGCCGCGATGAGAGAGCAGTGAGCGGTCCCGTTTTCAACTCGAACATGCGGACGCTGAGCACCCGGTGAGCTCCGCGGCCTGTAAAGCCGTTGCCTCTGGCTGTGGTGGTTCGACTCCACCCGTCCGCATCAACCCGGGGAGGTAGCTCAACCGGCAGAGCACCCGCCTTGCAAGCGGCAGACGAGGGTTCGACTCCCTCCTTCTCCATGATCTGTCCTGATGAAGTCGCTTCAACACCGCCGCTTGCTCACGATCCTCGTTGCGGTCGGAGTTGCGGTCGCGTTCGCGGACTCGTCGATCGTCGTGCTCGCGCTGCCCGAGCTCTACGGAGCATTCAACACGTCGATCGTGGGCGTCTCCTGGGTGATCACCTCGTACAACCTGGTCGTCGCCGTCTGCGCGTTTGCGCTCGTGCCGCTCGTGAAGCGAATGAACGTCGCATGGATGACACGGGGCGGGCTCATTCTCTTCTGCGCCGCATCGGTCGGCTGCGCCGCCTCGTGGACGCTGCCCGTGCTCGTTGCATTCCGCTGCCTCCAGGGTGCGGGAGCCGCCATGCTGCTCGCGGGGTCGCTCGCGCTCCTCTCGGCGCTCGGCGGCTCGCGAGCGCGTGGCCTGGCCATCTGGACGGCCGCGGGAACGTTCGGGGCCGCGCTCGGGCCGGCGCTCGGCGGAATTCTGACCCAGCTCTTCGACTGGCGGGCGATCTTCGTCTTTCAGGCCCCGGTCGCGGTTCTCGCTCTCCTTGCGGCGTTCGAGTCGCATGAGCACCCGAGCGTGGGCCGGGGCAGGAGCAGGCGGTTCGCCGCGAACCTCGGCCTCGCGCTCGTGTTCGGCGCCCTCGTCGGCGCGCTGTTCTTGGCGGTTCTGCTCGTGATCACCGTGTGGGGCCTGACGCCGATCGAGGGCGCGCTGGTCGTCAGCGCGCTGCCGATTGCAGCGCTCGGCGCTCGACCGCTCACCGGGGAGCTTTCACCACGCCGGGCGGCGGCCGGGGGAGCGCTGTTGCTTGCCGCCGGGCTGCTCGGGCTGGGGCTGCTTCCCTCGACGAGCACTGCGTTCGCCGCCTGCTCGCTTGCGCTGTGTGGCGTCGGCCTCGGCCTGGCCGTACCGGCGCTCACGCGGCGCGCCGTCCAGCCCGACGACGGGCTCGTCCACGACGGCACGATCACGATCGGCGCTCGGCACGCCGGCCTCGTCGTTGCACTAGCGCTCGTCGCACCGTTGCTCTCGCACAGCCTTCAGAGCGGGGCGCGCGACGCTTTGCTGGGTGCCACGCGCGTCGCGCTCGACGGGAATGCCCCGATCCGCCAGAAGGTGCCGATCGCGCTCGACCTGAGGAATGCGCTCGCGAAGACGCCGAAGGGCACGGTCCCCGACCTGGCAGGCCCGTTCGACAGGCGCGGCGCTGCGACCGACCCGCAGCTGCGCCAGGTGCGGGACGAGCTGATCGGGGCCCTTCAGGACGCGCTCACCCGGAGCTTCAGGTCGTCGTTCGCGCTCTCCGCGCTGCTGGCGGTGCTCGCGCTCGGGCCGATCCTCGCCATGCGCCGGAAGGCGACCGGTTGACGACGCGCCGGGGCACGATCGCGCTCCTCGTTCTCGGGGGCGCCGCTGCCGCGCTGATCGCCGTCGAGCTCGCGCTCGGCGCGCTCTCGCTGGGCAAGCCTCGCCTCGCCGACCCATGTACGTCGAAACCGGCCTTCTCGGGCGGCGGGATCGACGGCGCCACGCAGCGGTTCGCGCTCGAGACGCTCGCCGGCGCCGCTTGCGAGCTACATACGACCCGCGAGGAGCTCGTTCTGTCGTTCGTGCCCAATGCGGGCACCGAGCGGATCCGCTGGGATCAGGCGACGATCGATGCCGCGCTCAAGGCGGGCCTCGACCGGGCCGCCGCAGACACCGCGGGCAACGGTTTCGCCGGGAAGGCGCTGGCCTTCGCGCTGCGCGAGCTCGTCGCGCCCTCGATCGGGTGGTTCCTCGGAACCGCCGACGGCACCTGACTTCGACTTCTCGCCTCCGGCCTCGGCGAGAGCCAAGACACCGAGAGGCCGCTAGAAACGGAGAAGAACCTGCGGAGCCTGCATCCGGCCGTCTCGCGTCCGGGACGCTGTGCCTCGCAGATCGAGTTCACGGCCTTCTCGGCCGAAGAGGCAGCGGAGTGGCTCGCCCGCCACGGCGCCGAGGCGTCCCGGCATGCGGCCACCCTCGCATCACTCTTCGCCGGCGAGGCGGAAATCGAGCAGGTCGAGTCGCGCAAGCTCGGCTTCGTCAGGTGACTGGCGCCGGCGTCCCCAGGGGCGCCGGCGCTGCAAGCCTCCGTAGTGTCAACGGCAAGCACGCGCCCTTTGTACGGCCGAGGTGTGGGTTCAAATCCTGCCGGGGGCTCTTGAAGACACACGCCCGTAGCTCAGCGGAAAGAGCGCTGGTCTGCGATGCCAGAGGACGCTGGTTCGATCCCAGCCGGGCGTGCTCCACGCGGATGTAGCTCAGACGGAAGAGCGCCGGGGGGCCACCTCCCGGAGAGACCCGTTCGATCCGGGTCGTCCGCTTCACAGGCTTGTGGTGTAACAGGAGCATCGCGAGCTCCAACCTCGCGGGTCCGGGTGCGAATCCTGGCGAGCCTGCTCGAAGACTTCCATTGCGGGCCGGAGCAGTCCGGTTATCTGGTGAACACGGGTTCGATCCCCGTCCGCGCCTTCACGGCGCGGTGCCGGCTGCGCTCCACGACCGCGATGACCAGCCCCGCTGCGGGCCGAAGATGTGCCGTTATCGACTCCTAATCGACAGGTCGCAGGTTCGAATCCTGCCCGGAGCGTTCCGTGCTCCGGTAGCTCAGTGGCAGAGCAGTTCGGCCGTCGCACCATGACCGCAGCGGATGTTCACGACGAAAGGAGGCGACGCAAGATGTCGTATCTGGTGCAGTACGCGCTGCGGCGTCCTCCGCAGCAGGCCCTGGGTCAGAACCGGGTGGACGAGAGGAGTCTCCTGAACCTGCCCGGCTTCCACGGCGAGGCGCACGTTCGCGTGCTGGTCTCGGACACGACGCGGCAGCGCTGGAAGCGCGAGCCGCCGCAGCCGAAGATCAAGCTTCGCATCACCGACTGCTCGCACGCGATCTTCCTGCAGTTCGAGGTGGACTCCGCTGAGCATCGCCGGAACTCGCTGCACAAGATCGACACTCTCCTCGGCACCCTCGGCCGCTTCCGGGCGGCGCTCGAGGCGGAGTGCGAACTCTACGAGCAGCGAAGCCGCCACGCGCGGCACTGACCCGATCCACGGGCCGGAGCGAGACGGTTATCGGGAGAGCGCCCGGCGCGAGCCGGGAGGTCGCGGGTTCGAGGCCCGCCCCGTCCACCTCCACGGGCGGTGTGGCTCAGCGCAACGCGCCGTTTCGAACCCCACGACCGTGGCTCTCGAATCACGGAGGATGCACCTATGCGGCTTGTAGCGACATCGGACTGGCACGGCCATCTGCCGGACACCGTTCCCGACGGTGACGTTCTCGTCATCGCCGGCGACACGCTCTCGCCTCGACCACCGGATCGACGCGCAGCGCCAGCAGTTCCAGAGCCGCCTCGTGCCGTTCCTCGAGGCGCTTCCGCACGAGCGGATCCTGCTCGTCGCCGGGAATCACGACTTCCTCTTCGACGACCCGCGACGCTGGCGGGACTCGCTGCCGGCCAAGGTGACCTATCTGCTCGACGAGGCGTTCGAGATCGACGGCGTCCGCTTCTGGGGCACCCCGTGGAGCACCTACCTCGAGGGTTGGGTCTTCATGGACCACGAGGAGCGGCTGGCCGAGCGCTGGGCGGCGATCGTCCCTGACACCGACGTTCTCATCGTCCACGGGCCGCCGTTCCTGTCGCTCGACCGAACGGCTCCGCAGTTCGGGAGCATCCATGTCGGGTCGCCGAGCCTGCGCGTGTGGATCGAACAGCACCAACCGCGGGCTGTCGTCTGCGGGCACATTCACGAGGAGTTCGGTGTCGACCGGATCGGATCGACCACCGTCTACAACGTCTCGTATCTCGACGCGAGCTACGAGCACGGCCCTGAACGCGAGCCCGTCGTGATCGACGTGGCAGCGTCTTCCTAAAGCTCCGCGCGGGCCGAGGGAGCCCGGTTCTCAGCCGGCCGTATCGAGTCTCGGCTCGTGCGGCGTGATCCCGGGTCCGACTTCACGACCGCGCTCTCATCGATCACTGAAAGGAGGTGCGACAAGATGACCTATCTGCAGCGTCAGAGCACGCGACGCGCGCCCCAGTCGGCGCCGATCCCGGGCTCCAACCAGGTACGTAACTCGAACGCCGGCTTCGTCTGGGCGGTCGATGACTGGACGCGGCTCCGCCGCTTCCTCATCCTCGGCTCGGAGGGCGGCAGCTTCTACGTCGGTGAGTGGAACCTCACCCGGCAGAACGCCGAGGCAGTCGAGCGCTGCCTTGCGTCAGACGGCCCGCGGGCCGTCGCGACGATCGCCGAGATCAGCGAGGCGGGCCGGGCGCCCAAGAACGACGCGGCGGTCTTTGCGCTTGCGATGGCCGCGGGCCTCGGCGACGAGGCGACACGGCGTGCGGCACTCGAGGCCCTGCCTCGTGTGTGCCGTATCTCGACGCACCTGTTCCAGTTCGCCACGTTCGTCGAGGGCTTCCGCGGCTGGGGCCGCTCCCTGCGACGCGCGATCGGCGGCTGGTACGCGGCTCGCTCGCCGGAGTCGCTCGCCCACCAGGCGGTCAAGTACCGCCAGCGGGACGGCATGACTCACCGCGACCTCCTGCGGCTCGCCCACCCGGCGGCCCGTGTAGGCGCCGGAAACCCGACGCTCGAGCTCGGCGACGAGCACCGCCGCCTGTTCGAGTGGATCGCGCGTGGCGGCGACACGGACGGCCTGCCGCGGATCGTCGAGGGCTTCGCGCTCGTTCAGTCGGTGGAGACGCCGGCCCGGGCAGCGGAGCTTGTCCGCGAGTATGGCCTCCCCCGCGAGGCGGTCCCGAGCGAGCACCTGACCTCCCCGGAGGTGTGGACGGCCCTGCTCGAGGACATGCCGATGACGGCGCTCGTCCGGAACCTTGCGACGATGACCCGCCACGGCGTGCTCGCGCCGGGCTCGGACGGCACCGCGAAGGCGATCGCCCAGCTCGGCGACCGGGAGCGCATCCGCAAGGCTCGCGTCCACCCGATCGCGCTGCTGGCAGCCCTGCGGACGTACGCCGCGGGCCGCGGTGTACGCGGCAAGGGCACGTGGACACCGGTCCCGGCGATCATCGACGCGCTCGACGCCGCGTTCTACACGGCGTTCGAGAACGTCGAGCCGACCGGCAAGCGGTTCCTGCTCGCGCTCGACGTGTCGGGCTCGATGACGCACGGTTCCGTGGCCGGCGTGCCCGGACTGACGCCTCGTGACGCCTCGGCCGCCCTCGCCCTCGTGACGGCGGCGACCGAGACCCGGTACGAGACGGTCGGCTTCTACGCCGGCCCGCGCGGCTGGACATCGCGGCTGCGGGGCCTGTACAGCCGGCAGAGCGGCATCACGCCGCTGGCGATCAGCCCGCGGCAGCGGCTCGACGACGCGGTGCGGGCTGTGAGCGGCCTGCCCTTCGGCGGAACCGACTGTGCGCTGCCGATGCTGTACGCGCTCGAGCACGAGCGTGAGATCGACATGTTCGTGATCCTGACCGACAGCGAGACGTGGGCGGGTGACGTGCACCCGGCTCAGGCGCTCCAGGACTACCGGCGCGCCTCGGGGATCGACGCCCGCCTCGTCGTGGTCGGAATGGTCTCGAACGGCTTCTCGATCGCAGACCCGAACGACCCGGGGCAGCTCGACATCGTCGGTTTCGACACGGCGACGCCGCAGCTGATCTCGGACTTCGCCCGCGGCGCGCTCTGAGACGGGCGCGCCGCGAGGCGCCTCAACCAGAGCGAAAGGAGACCGGGATGTATCGCATCCACCTGGTCCGGCCGGTCAAGGCATCCCCTCCCGCGGAAGCCAAGCGCTCCGCGAAGGTGATCGCGCTTCGGGCCCGCGAGGAGGCACGCCGCGAACGCCTGCGGCTCGACTCGCAGCCCAACCGCCCGGACGCCGCGTAAACCACGACCGCCTCGTCGTGCAAGTTACGAAGCCCGGAGCTCGTGACTTGCATCACGAGGTTGGCTACCGATTCGAAAGGAGGCAAGGATGGAGCTGCGTGAGCTTGTCGAGCGCGGAGTGATCCTTCGCGCGACCGTCGGGTCGACCGTCCATGGCCTCCACCACGGTGGCCAGGACGACCGCGACGAGATGGCGGTGTTCGTCGAGCCGCCGGAGTACCGGCTCGGGCTGAAGCTGGCCCGCGCACAGGGGCGGAAGCTCCACCCGCTCGAGCACTGGGTCGAGCGGACGCAGCCCGAGGGTCGTCCGGTCCGGGCCCGGCGACCTCGATCTCGTGGCGTACAACCTGCGCAAGTACGTTCGGCTGGCGCTGAAGGGCCACCCGACCGTGCTGCTGCTCCTGTTCTGCCCGCCCGAGCTCACCCATGTCGAGACCGACCTCGGGCGTGAGCTGCGCGGCCTGACCGGTGCGATCCTCTCCAAGCGCGCCGGCCGCGGCTATCGCGGCTATCTCGGGGGCCAGCGCGAGCGGCTGCTCGGGAGCCGAGGCCAGAAGCGGGTCAACCGGCCCGAGCTGGTCGAGGCGCACGGGTACGACACGAAGTACGCGATGCACGCGATCCGGCTCGGCTACCAGGGCATCGAGCTCCTGGAGACCGGTCGGGTCACGCTGCCGATGCCGGAGCCGGAGCGCTCACGCGTGATGGCCGTCCGCCTCGGCGAGCGCTCGTTCGACGAGGTCATCGCAGAGATCGACGAGGTCGAGGCCCGCCTGTCGGCCGCGCTCGAGCGCACCTCCCTGCCGGAGGAGCCCGACCGCGACGCCGTCGACGCCTTCCTCGTCGACGCTTACCGCCGCGCCTGGGGCTGGCGGTAGCGAAGCGCGCGCCCCCGCCGAGAGCGGGGCGGGGGCGCCGCGTCATGTCCGAAAGGCCGGTGTCAGACACCGGTACGAAAGTGTGTCGGATTGCCAGAAAACGCCTGTAAACCGCGCTTTGCGTCGGCGAAAAAGGCGGTGTCAGACACCGGTACGGGAGTGTCTCGGCTCGTGGCCGGAACTAGGCCGCAATTCAGAGAGCACCGGAAACGAGGTGTCCTGAGGACTACCCGGAGCCGTGAGGCTCCCCTTGCCTCCGTAGCTCAGCGGAAGAGCACCGGGCTTCGAACCCGGGCGCAGAGGTTCGAACCCTCTCGGGGGCTTTGCCTGCACGCGGATGTGGCGGAATTGGCATACGCACCGGTCTCAGAAACCGGCGGAGAGATCCACGAGGGTTCGACCCCCTCCATCCGCACTTCACAACACGACGGAAGGAGCACGACATGAGTCAGGAGATCGCGCCGATCGCGGCAGCAGCGGGCTCGCGCTGAAGGAGCGCCGCTTCAACTCCGTGATCGGCAAACGCATCCGACAACGCCGTCGCGCTGCGGCGGCCGATCACGAAAGGAGCAGGATGGGCATGCCATACCGCGCTCGCGTCAACGAGCGCACGCTGCTCAACCTGCCCGGCTTCCACGGCGGCGCGTTCATCTACGTGTTTGTCGAGGACACCTCGGAGCGCCGTCTCGACCACCACGACGGCTGTGCAGGCGAATGCAAGTGCGGCCTGCGCAACTTCGAGCCTCAGCTGATCGTCGAGATCGCCGATTGCGACCGGCGGATCACCCTCGAGTTCGAGCTCGACTCGGACGAGGCACGTGAGAACTCGCTGCACAAGCTCGACACGCTCGTCGCTGCGCTGCGCCTCTTCCGGGAGGGGCTTGTGGCCGAGTTCGAGCCGTACGACGACCGCGAACGGAGCCGTAAGCGCGAAGCGGTTACGGCCTGATCGGGGAGCCGGGCCAACGGCCGGGCGAACGAGCGCCCGGCCGCCATTTTTCTGCGCGGCCCGAAGGTGGGTCGCGGAGCTGCACCCCCGGTGAGGCGCCAAGCTTCGCCGCGCCTTCGCCGAGATCGAGTGGTAGCCGCGCCCGGGGCCCCAAGTGCCCCGGGCGCGGCCGGCGCTACGACGTGACCTGGTAGCGCGTCAGCATTCCGGCGCGGATGTGGTCGTTCACGTGGCAGTGGAAGAGCCAGATCCCCGGATCGTCGGGGACCATGTCCGCGACGACCATCGTCGCGGGGAGCAGGCTGACGACGTCGGTGCGCATCCCGTTCGCGACCACGTCGTTGCCGTGCCAGTGCGGAGTGTGCAGGTCGCCCTCGGTGCCCATGCTCATCACGTACCAGCGGACCCGCTCGCCCTTCTTCATCGTGATCATCGGCTGGTTCCCGAAGACGTACCCGTTGATCGAGTGCATCAGGTTCGACTCGTTGAAGTCGTCGTCGGCATCCGGATCCTTCGGGAACGGCGGCTTTGCGAACCGGTGGATGTTCTCCGTCAGGAACGGGCTCTGGTTCTCGTTCATCACCGAGAAGAGCACGAAGATCTGGCGGTCGACGTCCTTGGGGCTTCCATCGGGTCGTGCCATGCCACGCGCGGTGATCTCGATCGGCCCCATCAGGCCGGCGTACGTATCGGACACCTCGTCGACGTGCGAGTGGTACATCCACATCACCGAGCTGCCGTCGTCCGGGCCCGGCCCGGCGCGATCCGGCACCTTCCAGACGTAGGTGAACGTCCCGCCCGGTGGGACCGCGTCGTCGAGCTTGTCCTTGCCGCTCGTGCCGTCGTCGTACGGGGCGCCCTCGGCGTTCTTCGCATAGAGGACGCCGTGCGGATGCATGCTCGCCGGGATCGAGCAGTTGTTCTTGAACACGTACCTTGATCGGCGACCTCGTCGAACGGCTTGCCGGTGATCATGTTCTTCCCTTGCGGCGCGTAGTTCCAGACGAGCCTGTCGGCCGCGATGTAGTAGGTGCGGGTCTTGCCGTCGCTGTGGAAGCCGCCGCCCCCGACCTTCGCCCAGTAGGACGAGCCCTGCATCGATGGCATCGACGACATATCCATTCCGGCCATGTCCATCGCTGCCGCGGACGGCTTGGCCTCGGTTATCCAGTGGGTCGCGACGATCGTGAGCGCGGCCGCGACGATGACGCCGACAGCGATCGCGCCGTCGCGGCGTGTGAAGAACGATCTCATTCTTTCCCTTTCTCTCAGGTGAATACGGCCTGAGCCGCGGCGCCCGGAATCAGGCGGCGGCGGGGAAAGCCGAGGGCGGTGCGCGACCCGAGCGGGAAGCCCCACGCAGGAGCGCGTGGCGGCGAACCGGCTGGGCGACGGCCGCAACGAGCGGCCAGGGAGCGAGACGGACCGGGGGCCGGCGCCGCGCGATCAGCGCGCGCACGCCGTCGGCGAGGCGCATCAGCACGCGCGCGATCAGGAACGCGGCGAGTGCAAACGGGGCCTGTAGGGCCAGGCCGAGCGCGAAGGCCGGTGCCTGCTCGGCGCCGAACAACCCGTAGTGATGCTCGAGCAGGAGCTCGAGATGCTCTTGCACGACGAACACGAGCGGCGCGAGCACGGCGAACGGCAGCGCGGAGACGCTACGGCGCGGCGAGGTCCAGGCGCCGGCGGCCCGCGCACCGAGGGCTACGAGCACGGCGATTCCGGCAAGCGTGGAAAGCGGAAGGACGAGGCCGCGCCCGAACCCCTCGAAGAGCTCGTGCGTCTCGGTCGGCGACCCGCAGACGAGGTTCGCGATCGCGTGGCCCGTCTCGCACCAGACGAGGGCGAGCGGGAGCGTGATCAGCCAGGCAAGTCTCGGGCGCAACTCCTATTGAGGGTAGAGAAACAGGTGGTTGGGCGGAGCCCCGATCACCACCTTGAAACGCTCCCGACACCGTGGCCGAGCGGTAGGCACGCGCCTGCAAAGCGCGTCGACGGCGGTTCGAATCCGCCCGGTGTCTCTGACCAAGCGACAATCGAGAAAGGAGGAGAACCATGGCCAGCATCAAGACCTTCGGCGACGTCGACATCCGTAGCCTCGAGCAGCTCGAGCGCTGCATGTCGGCCGGCGATGCCGACTTCGGCGTCCTTTGCGCCGATCACCACCCGGGCTACAGCCAGCCGATCGGCGGCGCGATCGCCTACGAGGGCTACGTGTCCCCGTCCGGCGTCGGATACGACATCGGCTGCGGAAACAAGGCCGTCCAGACGGAGCTGACCCGCGCCGACCTCGATGCGCTCGGCGGCGTCGAGCGCATCATGGGCGAGATCACGACCCGCATCTCGTTCGGCATGGGCGTGCCGGCCGCCGAGCGCTCGGAGCACCCGGTGCTCGACGACGTCCGCAACGCCGAGTTCGAGCCGCAGCGCAAGCTGTCGCAGCTGGCCGAGAGCCAGCTCGGCACCGTGGGCTCGGGCAACCACTACGTGAACGTGATGGAGGACGAGGAGGGACACATCTGGGTCGGCGTGCACTTCGGCTCGCGTGGCTTCGGCCACAAGACCGCCTCGGGCTTCCTCGCGCTCGCGCAGGGTCTCGCGTTCGACGGCCGCGCTGACGAGGGCGAGATGGACTCCCCGCCGGTGCTGTTCGAGCTCGACTCCGAGCTCGGACAGGCCTACATCGCAGCGATGACCCTGGCCGGCGACTACGCGTATGCCGGCCGAGACATCGTGGTGGCCAAGGTGCTCGAGATCCTCGGTGCCGAGTCGGTGCACGAGGTGCACAACCACCACAACTTCGCCTGGCGGGAGGAGCACTTCGGCCGCACCTGCTGGGTGGTGCGCAAGGGCTGTACGCCCGCGCGCCCGGGCCAGGAGGGCTTCGTCGGCGGCTCGATGGGCGACGACTCGGTGATCCTCGAGGGCGCCGAGGCCACGGTCTCGGGCGAGTCGCTGTACTCGACCGTGCACGGTGCCGGCCGCGTGATGAGCCGCACGAAGGCGGCCGGCCGCGTGCGTCGCCGCAAGCGCTACGCCTGCTCGCACCGCGACTGCGACCGCATCTTCGACCTCGATGGCGTCAGCTCGAACGCCGGCGTGCCGAAGAAGGGCGTCTGCCCGGACCACCCGACCTCGCGCCTGCGCAAGGTCTGGGTGGACGAGCAGATCTCCCGCGGCCTCGTCGACTGGCCAGCCGTGCAGGCCCGCCTGCGCGAGCAGGGCATCGTCGTGGTCGGCGGCGGCGCGGACGAGGCACCGGAGGTGTACAAGCGCCTGCCGGAGGTGCTCGCCGCGCACGGCGACTCGATCCGGGTGAAGCACACGCTTCGCCCGCTCGGCGTGGCCATGGCCGGCCGAGACGTGTTCGACCCGTACAAGGACTGAAGGCCCGCCCCCGGCGGGCCTTCAGTCGTTAAGGGCTCAAAACCGGGCGAGCAGCCACTCGTGAACGGCGTCGATCCCGCCGAACGCAACCGTCAGGTGGCCCTCGTCCGCGGAGAGCCAGGCCTCGGCGCCCGGAATGTGCTCGGCGAGCCAGACGCCGTGAGCGAACGGCACGAACTTGTCCTGCTCGCCATGGATGACGAGCGTCGGGACGGATATCGACGCGAGGTCGAAGCCCCACGGCGTCATGAACACGAGGTCGTCGTCGAACCAGCCGTCCGAGCTCGGCAGCAGCCCGGCCCTCAGTTGCTCGATCGCGAACTCGGCGAGGTCGGAGGAGAGGATCTCGAGGTCGGCAGGCCCGAGAATCGATTGCCATGCCTCGACGAGGCCGTCGGGTGTCGCGCTGAGCAGCTGGGCCACATCTCGTTCGATCCGGACGCGGTGCGCCTCGTCGCCCTCGAGGATGGCCTCGATCGACTCGACGTTCAGCTCGCCCATCCCGGCCGTGAAGTCGAGCCCATCGGCGTCGTACGGGCCGATCGACGCGATCGACGCGACCGCCGCCACGCGCTCCGGCAGAAGCGCCGCCGTTGCGAGCGCGTGCGGGCCGCCGCCGGAGACACCCCAGACGCAGAGCCGCTCGACGCCGAGCACGTCGCAGATCGCGACGACGTCGGCCACGCAGTCGGCGGCGCACCGCCCCGGCTGCCGCGTCGAGCCGCCGTACCCGGGCCGGTCGTAGGAGAACAGCCGGATCCCGCCCTCCGCCGCGGCGACGAGATGCGGCTCGTAGAGCAGGCTCGAGTTCGGCGTCCCGCCGTGCACGAGCACGGGAACACCGGCCGGATCCCCTCCCGTCCGCACGGTGATCGTGCGCCCGTCGGGAGTCGTCACGGGGATCGGCGTTTGCGACACGGCGGCAGTCTACGACGGCGCGCAGGGACTCGGATGCCGGCACAGAATAGGGCCAAAAATCGACTGCTCCAAAGGGAGATGGCATGGCACAGAACGGCAGAATGAGCGGATGGGTCGCCTTCGCGGGCTGGATGCTGCTCGTGATCGGCGCCCTCGATTTCTTCGAAGGGCTGATCGCCGTGATCCGCGGCCAGTACTACGTGCTCACCCCGCAGCAGATCGTCGTCTTCGACATGAGGACCTGGGGCTGGCTCCTGATGATCTGGGGCATCGTGCTGGTGCTGGCCGGGCTCGGGATCTTCTCGGGTGCCGGGTGGGCCCGCTGGTTCACGATCGTCGTCGTCAGCGTGAACTTCCTGGCCCAGCTCGGGTTCACCGGGAGCGCGGCGTACTCGCTGTGGGCCCTGACGATCCTGTTCCTCCAGGCGATGGTTCTCTACGCGCTCTTCGTGCGCTGGGATCCAGAGGCTGAGCTGGCATAACCCGTCGCTGCCCGTTGCGGCCTCACGGGCGCCGTTCGGCGTCCGGAGGCTGCGACGGCGGCGGATCCTGCCGGACGAAGAGCCCGAGGACGGCCCGCTTCACCTGCGTCCCGAGCGGCTCTCCCGGCGGGCCCTCGGGCTTCGTCCACGCCCGCGCGACCTCGGCGCCGAGCAGGAGCGCCGAGGAGTACAGGTACATCGAGTACACGAAGACGAGCGCGGCGGTCAGCGTCCCGTAGATCACGCTCAGCTGGCTGGTCTTGTCGAGGATCAGGCTCGAGGCAAGTGAGATCGCCTGGAGCAGCGCGGCGGTCACCATCGCGCCCACGATCCCGTCGCGAACGCTGATGCCGCGGGCGGGCACGAAGCGGTAGAGCAGCAGCACGACCACGACGGAAAGAGCGAAGAACGACAGGTGCAGGATCGTCTCCGCGAGCGCGGTCGTCGGCAGGCCGAGCACGTCGGCGACCCGGCCCGCCGCCCGTTCGACCAGGCTGTCGAGCACCGTCAGCCCGGCCGTCACGAGGACGAGCACCGCCGTGCCGACCACGAGCGCGAGGTCGATCAGCTTGCCGCGCGCAGCCGGGCGTCCTTCCGTCACGCCCATGGCCCGCTCGAGCCCCTGCCGGATCGAGGTCATCACGCCGGTTGCCGCCCACGCGAAGACGAGCAAGCTGATGAGCCCGGCCGCGCTGACCGGCGTTGCAATCGTCGTGATCGCGTCCTCGACGTCCTTCGTGCCGCTGGCGGAGATCGGGAGCGCGTCGACGATCTGCTTGACGACGCTCGAGCGGACCGAATCGTCCTGGAGGATCAGGCCGAAGATCGAGACGAGGATGATCGCGAGCGGCGCCATCGAGAACAGCAGCCGGTAGGCGATTCCCGCCGCCTGCTGCGAGCACTGGTCGGCGAAGAACTGCTGGAGCGCGCCCGCGACGACGCGCAGGACCCGCTTGATCAAGCCGGCTGAGCCTCCGCCGTCCTGGCCGCCCGCTCGCGCCTCAACCGCCGCCGGAGCATGATCGCGAGGTAGATGACGATCGCGATGTTCACGGCGATCCCGCCGGCCTTGAGCAGCGTCGGCTTGCGCGCCAGCTCGTAGAGCTCGTAGGGCAGCAGCAGCGCGGTCGAGAACACCGTCAGGTACTCCGCCCAGAGCTGGTCGAGCCAGAGACCCGTCCCCTCGACCAGCTCGAGGAGCCCGTAGCCGAGTGCGGCGAACGCCGCGACGCGGATCTCGCTCGCGCCGAGATCGTGGAAGTAGACGACGATGCGGTGCAGGAACGGCCGCCTGGGGTCGAGCTCGATCGCCCGCATGATGTGGTCGGAGATCCGACCGAAGTCGCTGTGCAGGTGGTTGAAGAGGTAGACCGACGCCGCGACCAGGAGCACGCCGCGGATCGCGCGCTCGGCCGCGATCAGACGGAGGATCCGCCTACTGCGTGGCGGGTCTTCAGCCTGCGTCATGACGCTCGATTACTCGCCGGCCTCGGCGGACTGCTCTTCGTCACCGGCTGCCTTCTTGCGCGTGCTTCTCGGCGCGCTTGCGCTTCCGGTCTTCCTTCATCTCCGTCGCCTTCACCTTGGCGTCGCTGTACGCGCCGCCGACGAGCTCCTTCCCGCCCGTCCAGCCGAAGACCCAGACCACCAGGAGCAGCGCGAAGGCGACATTCCAGGCCGAGGTGATGAGCTGCTGCGCCGTCGAGTAGGCGACGGCCGTGTTGTTCGGGACGTCGCAGCACGTCTTCAGCGCGAGCGCGTTCGTCGCCTGCGTCACGCCGATCGCGCCGGGTGTGACCGATACGACATTCGCGAGCGACCCGGAGCCGATCACCCACATGATCGAGTTGAACGTCACCGGGATCGCGAACGCGGCCAGGAAGATCGCGACCACGGCGATCTTGGCCCCGTAGCTCAGCGCTTCGGGCCAGACGACCCGCTTGAAGTAGCTCGCCGGGTGGGCGAGGATCGCGCCGCCCTTCTTGGCCTGGGCCCAGAGCTTCTTCACCTGCCGCCAGAAGATCCGCACGACGAGGACGATCAGGAAGACCCCGCCCGCGACGATCCCGAAGAAGAACGCCGGATGCGCGTGCTCCCGGCCGAAGCTGAGGTCGAACTCGCCCGGGACAGAGAGGAAGAGGTAGAGGTACACGGCGGTCCCGATGACCGTGTAGAAGATCTTCTGGACGAGGTACGCCGCGAGGGACCCGCTGAACGAGCACGACGGGATGATCGCCACGAACATCAGGAGCGTGACGAGCGTGCCCAGGTTGGCCGGCAGGAAGCTGTTTCCGGCGACGCCGACCGCGTAGGCCGTGACGATCGGCCGCATCGTGACCTCGCCGGGGTAGGCGGCGCCGAGGATCCCGTAGTACGAGACGCCGGCGAAGATGGTCTGAGCGGACTGAAAGACGAGCGCAGCGATCAGGTAACCCGGCGGGATCGCCGACATCTGATCCCACAGGCTTTCGATCCAGCCTTTGATGTCGAAGCCGAGCAGCTGGCAGATCAAGAGGAAGACGGCGATCCCGAGAACCCAGGCGCCGATCTTCATGAACCGGTGACGGCGTGAGCTGGGTGCTGCGGGATGGACTGCGGGGGCTGCGCTCACTGGGCAGAGCCTAGTAGGTCGCTCTGCTGGTAGGAAGTGCGCAATGCCGAGGCCACGGATCCGCACGATCGTCCTGCGCTTGCTCGTCGTCTGGGTGACCAGCGCGGCAACGCTCCTGCTCATGAGCTGGCTGCTCAGCGGGTTCCACGTCTCGTCCTTCTGGTCGGCTCTGGGGGCCGCCGCTCTGATCGGCCTCGTGAACGCACTCGTCTGGCCGACGCTGATCTCGATCGCGCTCCCGTTCACCGTGCTGACGCTCGGGTTCGGCGTGCTGATCCTGAACGGCTTCGTCGTCTGGCTGGTCGCGGAGGTCGCCGAGGGCGTCACGATCGACAACCTCTGGACGGGGATCGTCGTCGCGATCGGCCTCACGGTCGTCGGCACGCTCGGGACGTCGCTACTCGCGATCGACGACGACAACTTCTACGACCGGAACGTGATCCGCCGGCAGGCGCGGAAGCACGGCGCGGTCGAGACGGACGTTCCGGCGCTGTATCTCCTCGAGATCGACGGCCTCGCGCATGCCGTCCTGATGCGCGCGATCCGGGACGGCAACGCACCCACGATGGCCCGCTGGGTCAACGACGGCAGCCATCACCTGATCCGCTGGGAGTGCGACTGGTCGTCGCAAACCGGTGCCGCGCAGACCGGGATCCTGCACGGGACGAACGAGGACATCCCGGCGTTCCGCTGGTGGGACAAGGAGCAGGGCCGCGAGGTGTCGTCGTCGCGGCCGCGCGATGTCGCAGCGATCGAGCAGCGGATCTCGAACGGCAAGGGACTCCTGTATGCCGACGGCGCCAGCCGCGCCAACATGTACTCCGGCGATGCTCCGCACAGCTTGCTGACGATGAGCACGGTGCTTCGGCGCGACCGCCCCGGCCGGATCGGCAACGATTACTTCGCATACTTCGCGAACCCGTACAACCTCACGCGCACGATCGCGCTCGTGATCGCCGACATCTCGAGCGAGCTCTGGCAGGCAGCGCAGCAGAAGCGGCTCGACATCCGGCCCCGCGTGCACCGCGGGCTCAAGTACTCGTTCGTCCGCGCCTGGACGACCGTCGTCCAGCGCGACCTGCAGGTCGCATCGGTCGTCGGGGACATCTTCGCCGGGCGCCCCGTCCTCTACACGACGTTCACCGGCTACGACGAGGTCGCCCACCACTCGGGGATCGAGCGCCCGGAGACGCTGAAGATCCTCCGCAAGCTCGACCGCCAGTTCGCGCGCCTGGAGCGCGCCGCGGCGGGCGCCCCGCGGCCGGTGCGATTCGCCGTGCTCTCCGATCACGGCCAGACGCAGGGAACGACCTTCCGCGACCGGTACGGCATCTCGCTCCCCGATCTGGTCACCGAGGCAACGGCAGCCAGCGTCCAGAACTCGAGCCAGGGCGACGAGGGGCTGATGTTCCTCGGCGCGTCGCTGACCGAGGCGTCCGGCGGCGCGGGGGTAATCGGCACGTCGATGCGGACCGTGACCAGGAGTCAGACCGTCAACGGGGCCGTGCTGGTCGGCCCGGACGGCAAGGCGGCGCGCAAGGAGCGGCGGGCGGAAGGAGCTCGGGCCGCCCGAGGTCGTCGTGATGGCGTCGGGCTGCCTCGGCCTGGTCTTCTTTCCGCGCGAGCCCGGGCGCGTCACCCGCGAGTGGATCGACGAGCGCTACCCGCACCTGATTCCTGCGCTTCAGGCGCATCCGGGGATCGGGTTCGTCCTTGTTCGCTCCGAGGCCGACGGGGCGATTGCGATCGGAGCGGCCGGGACGAACTACCTCGACCAGGATCGCGTCGAGGGGGAGGATCCGCTGGCGCCGTTCGGGCCGCATGCGGCCAAGCACGTCAAGCGCTCGGACGGGTTCGCGCATTGCGGCGACCTGATGATCAACTCGACCTTCTGGGCCGAGACGGACGAGGTCGCAGCGTTCGAGGAGCTCGTCGGCTCGCATGGAGGGATGGGCGGCGAGCAGGCATTCCCGTTCGCGCTCGTGCCCAGCGAGCTTCAGCTCCCGGAGGAGCCGATCGTCGGTCCGGGGGAGATGCACCTCCAGTTGCGGCGGTGGCTCGCCGACCTCGGGCAGGAGGGCTATCGGAGCGAGTGAACGCCCTCCGCATTACCTACGTCGGCCATGCGACGGTGCTGATCGACCTCGATGGTGCCCGACTCCTGACCGACCCCGTGCTGCGCTCCCGCGTCTACCACCTTCGGCGCATCGTCCCGCCCGTCTCGGCGGATTCTCTCGGCCCGATCGACGGGATCCTGCTCTCGCACGCGCACTGGGATCACCTCGATCTGCCCTCGTTGCGGACCTTCGACCGGTCGGTGCCCGTGATCGCTCCGCGCGGGACCGGGGCCCTCCTGCGCAAGCTGCGGTTCACCGACGTGCAGGAGGTCGACGTGGGGGAGAAGGCGCGGTTCGGCGCGGTCGAGGTGACCGCCACGCCGGCAGAGCACGACGGCCGGCGCGGGCCTCTCGGGGTGCGCGCGCCGTCTCTGGGCTACGTCGTGGCGGGATCGAAGCGCGCATATTTCGCCGGGCGACACCGATCTGTTCGACGACATGGAGGGCATCGGCGGCGAGCTCGACCTCGCGCTGCTCCCGGTCGCGGGATGGGGCAAGAAGCTGGGCCCGGGTCACCTCGACGCAGCGCGGGCAGCCACAGCCGCGAGCCTGCTGAGGCCGCGCCTGGCCGTTCCGATCCACTGGGGCACCTTCCGGCCCGTCTCGGAGCGCGGGGATCCAGGTCATCCGGAGACCGAGTTTCGCGACCGGGCAGCGAAGGTCGCACCCGAGGTCGACGTGCGCATCCTCGCCCCGGGCGAGAGCCTCGAGGTCAGTTGACGGCCGCGTAGATCCCGCGGCCGACCAGATAGCAGCCGCCGCCGACGAGGATCCAGACGCCGACCTTCGTGCGGTTGTTCGTCAGCCACGTGTTGAAGCGTCCGACCTCGGTCGACGTCCAGTCGCCGGCGAAGACGTAGCCGACGATCGGTAGCTCGACCAGGCTGAACATGATCACGTAGAAGACGAAGAGCGTCGCCACGACCTCCGAGTGGCTGTACCCCTCCCCGGCGATGTCCTTGAGCGCGATGATCGGAAAGACGCCGGGGACGATGTTGAGCAGGATCCCCGCGACGAACGCGAGCGGGGCACCGCGCTCGATCGCTGCCTTCGTCCGGTCCGCTCGCTGCTGCTGCTTGGCCGTCTTCTGCTTCTTGGGCTTATCGGGTCGGTGCGCGAGGATCCAGGCGCAGAGGAACGCGAAGCCGGCGATCGTGAAGTCGAGGACAGCAGAGCTCGACGACCCGGATGAGCTCGATCCGATCGAGGTGTCGTCGAGCGAGAAGACGACCAGCGAGCCGACCGTGACCGTCGCGATGAGCCCGCCGGCGAGGAAGCCGAGCAGGATGCGCTCGGGCTTGTTGGTCTGGAAGGCGATCACGTCGACGAGCACGAGCGTCGGCCAGAACGCCGAGAGCACCGCGAGTATGAGGAGGTCGAGCTTCATCGGGCGAGTCTAGGCGGCGGGTGCCGTTCAGCTCGCAACCTGGTCGCTCAGCATCGCCTCGATCCGGTTCAGCTGGGCTTCGAGCTTCTCTAGCCGGTCTTCGTCGAGGGGGTCGTCCTCTGCTGCTTTCGCCGCTCGCTCGGCCTCCGCGCGCGCGACGAAGGCCGACGTGATCACCGCGGTGGTGATCGCCAGGAACGCGATCCCTTCGAGCATGACGACCGAGGCGACGAGCCGGCCGCTCGTCTTGACAGGGGTGACGTCGCCGTACCCGACAGTGGTCACCGTTTGAAGCGCCCACCACATCCCCACCCAGATGCTCGAGTACTCGGTGTGATCGATCAGGCGCATCAGCACCCCGCCCGCGACCACGACGACCGCGGTCGCAGACACGATCACGCTTGCCGCCACCCGGACCGACGGCGGCTTGTTCAGGAACCTGTTCATACGCCGCTCGACCGGGTTGACCTTGGTCGGGACGCGCGGCGGCATCAGCCGAGCCTAGGTCGCGCTTCGGACGATCAGCCGAGCGCGCGCACTGCTTCGTCGATCGTCCGGAAGCTGTGATCCTCGCCGATCGCCGCGAGAACGCCCGAACGGCGGGCGTTCTCGATCACGGGTGTGCGTACCCCCGCCAGGGCGAAGTCGACGCCGGCCGATCTGAGGGTGGAGACGAGCTCGAGCAGCTTCTCCGAGCTCGTGATGTCGAGCTCCGCATTCGCCGCGACATCGAGTATGACTGCGCGCGGGGTCGTGACGGCCGAGCCCACGAGGCTCTTGATCGACTCGGCGACCGGTGTGGCATTGGCATAGAAGAGCGGCGCCTCCAGCCTGAGCACGAGCAACGTCGCAAGTTGCGTGTAGCGCGGGTGCCGCCCGACGTCCACGTAGGCGTCACTCACGCCCGGAACCGGCGCGAGGACCGCGATGTGAGGCCGACTCGCGTGGTAGACGACGAGCAGCACCATCGCCGTGACCCCGATCCCGAGCCCCGGCAGCACGTCGATCGTCAGGATGCCGGCGATCGTGCCGAGCCCGACCCAGAATTCGAGCCGCTGCTCGCGGTAGTAGCGCCTGAACTCGTCCACCTTGAAGAGATGCGAGACGGCGTGGATGATCAACGCCGCGAGGACCGCCTCGGGGAGGCTCTTGAACAGCGGGGTGAGGAAGAGGACGGTGACGAGCGCGAGCACGGTTGCGACGAGCGGCGATAGCTCCGACCGCGCTCCCGGCACCCTCGTTCACCGCCGACTGGGAGAGGCTCCCGCCGGCGCCGATCCCGCCGACGAGCCCGGACCCGACATTGGCGAACCCCAGAGCGACAGCTCTTGGTTCGGGTCGATCGTGTAGCCGTACTTCGAGGCGAAGTTCTCGGCGGCGCCGAGCGACTCGCTGAAGATGACGAGCATCATCCCCGCGGCTCCGATGGCGAGCGTCCAGATGTCGCCGCGCGGGACATGCGGAAGACCGACCGAGGGGAGCCCGCCGGGGACGTTCCCGACGACGTCGACCCCGTGCTGCGAGAGGTGGAGCGCCGAGCTGACGACGATTCCGAGCACGAGCACGACGAGTCCGCCCGGAACGCGGGGGAGGTACCGCTCGCCGGCGAAGAGGATCACGAGCGATGCGACCCCGATCGCGAGGGTCGCGCCACTTGCCTCGTCGAGGTGCGCGATCACGTGGGCGAGTTGATGGATCGTGTCGCCCTCGCCGCTCTCGATCCCGAACAGCTTGGGAAGCTGTTTCACGGTCACGAAGATCGCGAGCCCGAACACGAACGCGTCGACCACCGGCCGGGAGAGGAACTGCGCGATGAACCCGAGCCGGAGGGTTCCGGCCAGCAGGAAGATGACGCCGCAGAAGAGGACGAGGGCCCCGGCATGCGCGATGTAGTCGGCGACGTCCTTGGTCGAGAAGTCGACGACGGTCGAGGCAAGGAGAACGGCCGCGGCCGACGTCCCGGCCGCCACGACATGCCGGCTCGTCCCGAAGATCGCGTAGGCGGGCAGCGTCACGAGGAGCGTGTAGAGCCCGGCTTGAGGCGGCAGGCCCGCGAGGCCGGCATAGGCGATCATCTCCGGGACGAGCAGCCCCCAGATGGTCGCCCCGGCGATGACGTCGAAGCGCAGGAAGCGCCGGTCATACGCGGGCAGCCACGTCAGGATCGGGACGAAGCCCCGGACCCCCGTCGGCTTCGGCGCCGCCCAGCTGTGCGGGTCGACCTTTGGCAACCCGCGGAAGTCTCGACTACGCGTCGGCGGTGAACACGGTCTTCCAGTCGTCCTTCATGCTGACGACCGTCCAACCGTGCTCGGCGGCGTATTCGAGCGATTTCTCTGCGCCGACGGTGTAGGCGAACTCGCGCTCGGCGTCGTCGTGGTTGACGAGCAGTCGAAGAGCGGGGCGGTCCCTACCACCTGCGTAGCGGAGCATCGGGATATCGCCGTTCGAGTTGCCGCCCGCGATGAGCGGCCGCTGCCCGATCCGGCTCCAGATCCGCACCGGCTTCACCGGCCCGTCGTCGAAGATCTCCATTGCCGCTTGGTAGGAGACGTTCCCGCCGTGCTCGTCGTCGGTGTATTCGAGCGCATTCGAGGTGCCGATCACGCGCTCGGCCGGGATGCTGTACATCAACTCCGTGACCGGGCGCATGAAGTCACGGTCGCCGCCCGAGGCGATGTAGTTCGTAAAGCCGTTGGCCGCGAGATAGCGGAGCAGTTCGATCATCGGTACGTAGCCGCATTCGTGGAACGGCAGCCCGAGCGTCGGGTGCTTCCCGTGGTGCAGGAAGTCGTGCGCCGCCGCGGAGTACTCGTCGACCGTCTGGCCGGCGAGGGACTGAACCATCCCACCCAACAGCGTCTGTGCGTCGGTGTCATCCCCGTGGTAGTGCTTGGTGACGGCGTTGCCGAGCCAGGCGTAGTCCTTCTCGACGGCTGTCTTCCACGGCTGCCGGTCGCGGAGGGACTCATCGGCTTCGACCATCTCCGCGAGCCGCATGAGGACGAAGCCCAGCTCGATCGGCATCGGCTTCTCCGTCCAGAGCGTCCCGTCGTTGTCGAAGACCGCGATCCGCTCGGCGGGCGGGACATAGTCTGGCCCGTTGTCGGTCGTGACGCGCTCGACGAAGTCGATGATCGCCTCGCGGGAGGCGGTGTCGTTCCAGGACTCGAGCACAGCCTGGCTCACTGGGCCTTGAGCAGCATCTGGGCATGCCGCTCGACGTCGACGTAGGGCTCACCGCTCACGTTGACCGCGACCTGCTTGAGCGTGCCGCCGGTGAACTCGTACGGAGTCTCGCCCGGGTAGTCGTCGGTCACCGGCTCACCGGGGTGATGCCCGACGTAGAGGCTCGCGCCTGCGATCGCGAACGCCCCAAGCTGCGTCTTGATCTTGCCCTCGCCGACCATCGTCTCGCCGTGGTAGAGGGAGAGGGTGCCCGTCGCCGCGAGCGGCTCCTGGCCCTCCTTCTCGAACGACGCGGAGAGGATCAGGTCTGTCGCCTGTCGGCACATCCTCCATGGCGACGACCATCTGCTCGTCGATGCCGCAGTAGCTGTTCACGTAATGCAGCCGGTTGTCCTTGACGTAGAGCGCATGGCCGCCGAAACGCGTCCCGTGTGCGAAGAGGACGCCTTCGGCGCCCGGAGCCGGGAGATCGACCAGTGCGCCGATCACGAACGAGCGGTTCTTCACGTTGACCGCCTGCCACTCGGGCACCGGCGCGGCGTCGGGGTAGTACTGGTAGCTGTCGCGCGGTGCCGTGAGCTGGGGCCTCGGCGTTACGAAGATCTCCACGGCGGAGCGGTCGTCGAGCGGGAACGCGCCATTCGATCCGGCCTCGGAGAACCAGATGTTGATGAGCTCCCTCAGCTTGTCGGGCTGCTCGTCGGCGAGGTTGTGCAGCTCAGCCCGGTCCGTATCGGTGTTGTACAACTCCCACGTGTAGAGGACGTTCGGTGCGCCGTCCGGCGCGCGAGGCGGCTCGAATGGGGTCCAGTCGGGCTCCGAGTCCCGGATGTCCACGTTGATCGTTCCCTGGAACGCCTTCGGCATCGCTGGCTCCTATCCCTCGTTGATGGGCGCGGCCGCCGCGGGCTCTCGAGACCCGCCGCACGCGCTCCTCACCCAGAGCTTGTTGTCTATCAAACAAGCGTAGGCGTTGCCCAGCTCCGCACCGGATCGAAACATGCGGGGAGGGTTATCCGAAGCCGTGGTGCTTGCGCTCGTCCTGGAGCAGGGCGAGCACCGCGTTCGCCCAGTCTGCGACATCGTCGAGATGCTCCGTGTCGCGGATGGTCATGAACCCGCTGGTCAGCGCGTCGATCTCGGCCTCGGTCAGCATCTGGCCGGGCTCGACCTCGAGCGGTGCGAGGGCGTGCGCATCGGCCTCGGTCTCGCGTGCCATGGCGAACTTGACGAGCCACTCGTCGTGGCCTGCCGATTGCGCGAGCTGGGCGAGGATCGCGTCTACCCGGGCCGTCCCCTCGGGTGTCAGCGCAGCGACGGTGCGGGCGAGGTACTCGCTGTGATGGTCGGACGAGCTCACGCTAGCGCCCGGCCGCCCGCGTCACCGCCAGGACGGCCTTGTCGGCCGCGAGCCGGTCGGTGTTCACGACGAGGTCGTACTGGGTCGGCGATTCGTGCTTCGTCCCGTAGAAGCGCTTCAGATAGTCGGCCCGGGCCGCGTCGGAGGAATCGACGGCGCGCGCAGCGTCTTTCTCGCTCAGCTTCTCGTCGACCGCGACGCGCGCGCGGCGTGTCTCCTGAGATGCGCTCACGAGGACGCGTAGGACGTCCGGTCGCGCGCCCAGGGCGTGGGATGCAGCGTGCGCCACGATCACGACGTCGCCGGCGTCGGCGGTCTCCTCGATCGCGCTGCGGATCAGCTCGCGGAGCTCCGCGCTGAGCTGCGCCGGGGCGACATCGGTCCCGCCCGGGACGCCGAACATGCTGGTGTCCCCCGAGGCGAGTCCGTCGAGCATGCGGGACATGAACGAGCGGCGGCGCTCGGCATCCGAGATCACGCCCGGCTCGACGCCTGCCCCGGCGGCGGCCCGAAGGATGATTTCCTCGTCGACGAGCTTGAACCCGAGGCTGTCGGCAACGCCGCGCGCGATCTCGCGCATGTGCGCTCCGTCCGGTCCCGACACGCATACGACGCGGCACTCCACGCCGGGAAGCTAGCGCACGGGACTGGTCAAGCTCGGAGCTCGCGGAGGCGCTGGTAGAGAAGGACCGCTGCGAGAGCGATCTTGCGTCGGACCGCGGTCAGCGGCTCGGACTGTGCCAGGGCCTGCTCGTCGATCCGGGCTGACTCGGCGGCCAGGTGCGGGATCCCGCGCGGCTCTTGTGTCTTGCAGAGGTTGAGAGCCGCGATATGCAGGATGTTCTCCCCGGCACAAGGACGTGACGATTTGCAAAACGCAAGACACGGCCCCATGCAGTTCGTCCCGCATCTGGGCGACGCTACGGCCCGCCGGGCTCGACGGCATTTCGAGCTGGTCGCGGTCCGGCAACGATGCTGTGCGCCTCTCGCCCGGGGCTGCTTCGCTAGCTTGGAGCCTTGACTGCCGAGTACGAAGTGAGCGCGCCGGAAGCACCCACGGAGTCGTGGATCGACCTGCCGGCGTACATCGAGACGCCGCTCGAGGTGTACGTGAACGGCATCATCCAGCAGCCCGGGGTGGACTTCGAGCTCGACGAGCGGGCGCTCGTCTTCCCGCGGCAGCTCGTTCCGGAGGTCAAGATGAGCCGCAGGCAATGGGCGCTCGTGACGGTCGGGATCGGCAACTACAAGAAGCACGACAGCGTCGACGTGATCTACGAGAAAGACGGCCGCCGCCTGGTTGCAACGGGCCTACGCCCGCGCTGAGCTCGTGACGACGGGCAACGTCCTCCTCTTCGCCGCCGCTTTCCTGGCCTGCGCCGTCGAGATGGTCGAGGCGCTGACGATCGTGCTCGCCGTGGGTGTGACGCGCGACTGGCGCTCGACGCTCATCGGTGTCGGCGTCGCGGGCCTCGTCCTCGCGGTGTTCGTCGCTGCTGCTCGGGCCGGCGCTGACGCTGATTCCGATCCAGACGCTCCGTCTGATCGTGGGCGCGCTCCTGCTCGTCTTCGGCCTGCAATGGCTGCGGAAGGCGATCCTCCGTTCCGGGGGCTACAAGGCGATGCACGACGAGGCGGCGATCTTCGAGCGGGAGAGCGCCGATGCGCTCGGCGCCCCGGCGGAGAGCCGGGCCGGCCTGGACTGGTACGCCTTTACCGTCGCGTTCAAGGGCGTCCTGCTCGAGGGGCTCGAGGTTGCGTTCATCGTGGTCACCTTCGGGAGCAGCCAGGGGAATGTGCCGCTCGCCGCGGCCGCGGCGGTGGTGGCGCTCGTGATCGTCGCGACGGTCGGTGTCCTCGTCCGGGCGCCGCTCAGCCGCGTGCCCGAGAACACGATCAAGTTCGTGGTCGGGGTGCTGCTGACGAGCTTCGGGATCTTCTGGGCGGGAGAGGGGATCGGCGTCGACTGGCCCGGAGATGACCTCGCGCTGCTCGGGGTGCTCGCGTTCGTCTCGATCTCGTCGTTCGTCCTCGTTCGCGTCCTCCGGCACGAGCGCGCGGCGCTCGGGGCGGTCGGGATCGAAGGATGAGCCGTCTCAAGGCCTTCGGGCTGTTCTGGTACGACTTCGTCGTCGGCGACGACTGGCGGATCGCGGTCGGCCTCGTCGCCGCGCTCGGCTTGACGGCCGTCCTCGTGAGCCTCTCGATCGCAGCCTGGTGGCTCCTGCCCGTCGCAGTGATCGCGCTGCTCGCCGAGTCGGTCCTGCGCGCGGCGCGCAGCGCTTAACGAGCCCTTCACCCTCGTCTCATCCGGCGTTCGCCATCATCGGCCGCGTCCGGTCGGCTCATCTCGGGGGGAACTCATGCCTGCGCCTGCTCGCTCGCTCGTCGTGAAGGTGCCCGAGGTCGCGGCGCTCTTCTGGATCATCAAGATCCTCACGACCGCCATGGGCGAGGCCACGTCCGACTACCTGGTGCACGGCTACAACCCGTACCTCGCCGTGACCGGAGGGTTCGTGGCCTTCGCCGTCGCCATGGCGATTCAGCTCCGGATGCCCGAGTACGTGCCGTGGGCCTACTGGCTCGCCGTGCTGATGGTGGCGGTGTTCGGGACGATGGCGGCAGACGTGCTGCACGTCGAGTTCCACGTGCCCTACATCGTCTCGACGGTCTTCTTTGCCATCGCGCTCACGATCGTGTTCACAGCCTGGTACCGGAGCGAGGGGACGCTCTCGATTCACAGCATCGACACCCGCAGGCGCGAGCTCTTCTACTGGGCGGCCGTGCTCGCGACGTTCGCGATGGGAACGGCTGCCGGCGATCTCGCCGCCTACACGGCGCGGATGGGCTTTCTCTCGGCCGGAGTGATGTTCGCGGTCGTGTTCGCGCTGCCGGGGATCGCGTATCGCTTCTTCAACCTGAACGCGATCGTCGCGTTCTGGCTCGCCTACGTGATGACCCGGCCGCTCGGAGCGTCGTTCGCGGACTGGCTGGGCAAGTCGCGCCACGCCGGCGGGCTCGGCCTCGGTGACGGCCCGGTGGCGCTCGTGCTGGGGCTGCTGATCGCCGGGCTCGTCGGCTACCTCTCGATCTCGGGCGACGACGCCCGAGATGCCCGTGCGACGCAGGACGTCGCACGGGCATGAGGCTCGGCGTGCGCGCCTAGGCGACGCGGTTGATCTGGCCGCGGATCTCTCCGAGGCTGTTCTTCTTCGTATGGACGTTCACGTACGTCCGACCGCGCACCAGCGCGTCACGCTGCGAGGCGGTCAGCGTCAACGTGCCGTGCGAGGGTGAGTAGCAGTTGCGGCAGAGTGTCTTGAACGCAGGGCCGTTCGTGCCACGCAGCCCCTTGTTCAGCCCGGTCACGGTCGGACGGCCGGTGAGGTGGGTGAAGGTGAGCGTCCAGCGAAGCGTCCTGCCGGTGAGCTTCGCGGTGAAGCGGCCTGCGGCGCCCGGCCGTGTGCCGTGTGGGCGGGTGACCTCCTGGCCGGTGCGAAGCGTCGCGGAGAAGCTGGCCCGCAGGACGAAGGTCGCCGTGATGGTCGACGCGGCCGAGGTCGCGCTGCCCGTTCCGGCCGTGTTCGTGGCGGTGACGCTGACGCGAAGGGCATTTCCGGCGTCAACTGTGCCGATCCCGTAGCTCTGCCCGGTCGCGCCGGAGATGTTGGCGCAGCTCGTCCCGTTCGTGTTGCAGCGGCTCCACTGGTAGCCGAACGTGGTCGTGACGCCCGTCCAGACGCCGGTCGAGGACTGAACCGTGTGCCCGACGAGCGCCGAGCCGGAGATCAGGGGCAGCGTCGTGTTGACCGGCGAGCCCGTGGTCTTGGCGATGACCGCAACCGTCAGGTTCGAGCTGGCCGCCGTCTTGCCGGCCGAGTTGCTCGCGGTGACCGTGGCGCGAAGCTTCGAGCCGACCTGGCTCGAGGTGACGGTAAAGCTCTGACTCGTCGCGCCCGCGATATCGGTGCAGACCGAGGCGCTGTTGCAGCTCTGCCACTGATAGCTGAACGCGATCGGCTTCTGACCCGACCAGTTGCCCGGGTCGACGGTGACCTTCTGGCCGTCCTCTGCCTTGCCGGACGGGTCCGGCTGCTTGGTGTTGGCCGGAATCGCTCCGGTGTTCACGATCGCGCCGGTCGCGGCCGACAGCGCCTGGTTCGAGCCGTCGGTGTTGGTGGCTGTCACCTGCACCCGGATCGTCCTTCCGGCGTCATTGCCCGAGGCGACGTAGTTCTGATTCGTCGCGCTCGAGATCGTTCCGCAGTTGCTCCCCGACGAGTTGCAGCGCTGCCACTGGTAGGCGTAGCTGATCGGGGTCGTGCCGCTCCACGCGCCGCTCGTCGCGCTGAGCGTTGCGCCCGTGGCGGCGGTCCCGGTGATCGTGGGAGCCGACGTGTTGGTGGGGCTTGCGGTCGCGTGGCGCGCCGCGGCGAGCGCGGATCCGGACGCGACCAGGAGAACGCCGGTCAGTGCGACCAGCAGGAGCGGAATGCGTTTCATCGAGTGCCTCTCTGTGTGTGTGGAATGCGAACGTTCCTGAGCTGCATGCCTCGCGACCCGGTACTGGGCCTCGAGGAGAACTTGGGGAGGTGGCTCGACGCGCGAGCCGGGGGCCGGCTCAGACGTAGGAGTCGGAGGCGGGCGCGGCTGGTGCGGCGACCGCGGCGAGAGGTGGGGCGGTCTCGGTGCCCGGCATCCCGTCGGCGTTTTGGCGCTCGGCCCGGAGCTCGACGAGCTCGTCCCGGCGTGCGACCCTAGCCCGCCGCCGGCGGCGCCAGATCAGGCCGCCAACCTGGTCGAGCAGGATCGCGGCGAGCGCGGTCGTGAGGACGACCACGATGAGCGAGACGTTCGACTGCCAGACGATGTAGTGGACGCGAACCGTGTGGCTGTTCTGGGCGATCGCGACGATCACAGCGCCTCCGAGCACGAGCGCGACGGCGAACGTCCACCACCAGCCGAGCCGGTGAAGGCCCGCTCCGAGACGGCGGTTGGGCCCGGTCGTCCTCATTGTGGCCGCGCGCAGAGCGACGTTCCCTAGACCGCGGCCAGGGGCCTGGCCGGCTCCTGAACGGGCTCTGAAGAAGGCGTTGGGGGCGGTACGTCCGCCGACCTGGGCGCGTACTTCGTGCCGAAATCGGGCCCTCCGATGAGTCTCGTGAAGTAGTTCATTCCTTCGTCTCCTCTGTGAGGTCGAGACCATTCGGGGTCAGACTGACCACGCTCAGGTTGTCGATACGACGTACCATAACATACGAAACGGAGATTCGTGTTATCTTATGTCGCGAACTTTGATGTCGTCTATCAAATCACCATCCACAGAGGCTCCGCGCTCGGCCCCGGAGTTCGGGTTCCTGACCAGTCACGGCAAGACGCTGCTCCTGATCGCCGACGACCCACGGATCCGCATGAGAGACATCGCCGGCCTCCTGAACGTCACCGAGCGCGCGACGCAGCGCATCGTTGCCGACCTGGCGAGGGCCGGGTACATCGATCGGCAGCGTGAAGGGCGGCGAAACTTCTACACCGTGCGGACAGACCTTCCGCTCGGGCTCCCGCTCCAGCGCGACGTCGACATCGGCGCGCTGGTCGGCGTCCTCGGCCCGCGGGGCTAGACCGGCTCGATCCGCAGGAGATCGTTCAGCGCCAGGTAGTCCGAGGGGACGATCGCCGTCCGGTTGGAGATGACCGTCATCGGCGCTCCCGGATCACCGAGATCCGAGAGGACTAGCGCCGCCTCCGAGAAGTCCTCGTTCGCTGTGTAGGTGCTCACGGTGATGACTGCGGGCAGGCCGGCGGCGTGGGCGGCAAGGAGCCCGTTGCGCGAGTCCTCGATCACGACCGTCTCGCTCTTCCGCACCCCGAGCTGCGCGACCGCCAGATCGTAGATCGCCGGGTCGGGCTTCTTCGCCGCCACGACATCTCCGGCGAAAACCGCCAGCCTCCCTGCAAGCTCCGGCCCGACTGCGTCGGCGAGGACAGCTCGAACCGATCGCTCCGAGGACGTGGACGCCACCGCAAGCCGCCAGCCCGCGGCGGAGGCGTCGCGGATCAGCCGTTCGACGCCGGGGCGCGGCCGGATCCCGTGCGCGGCAAGATCTTGTTCGAGGATCTCAGCCTTGCGCCGGTGGATTGCCTCGACGAGGTCGCGCCTGCTCTCGGGCAACGCGGCCCTCATCCGCTCCTTGCCGCCGGCGATCAGGAGTAGCCCGGCGTACTCGCTATCCGACCACCGCAGCTCGAGCCCGGCTTCCTCGAACGCCTGGTTGAAGGCGGGCAGATGCAGGTCGCGCTCGGTGTCTGCGATCACGCCGTCGCAATCGAAGATCAGTGCTCTCAAGCCTGGCCGATTGTCGACTTCATCGGCGGGAGCTTATGGGTGTAGGGTCGTTCGATGGGACAGCCCGGTGGCGTGGCGGTGCTCGATCCGACGGTGGTCGAATTCGTGCACGGCGGCGTCCTCGCGGGAGTGGCGACCCGGGACGAAGGCCTGACCCCGTCGCTCACGCGCGGCTGGGGGCCGCAGGTGTCGCCCGACGGCCGGTCGTTGAAGCTTTGCGTCCCGGCGCCGGACGGCTCGCGGACACGCGCCAACCTGGAGGGAAACGGGGCCATCGCGGTCGGTTTCGCGCCTCCGACGATCGCTCGGGCTGTCCAGCTGAAGGGCGTCGTCTCCGGGTTGAGCAAGCCCGACGCCGGTGATCGCGAGCGGGTGGAGCGGCATTTCGGCCTGTTCACCGAGGAGTGCGTACTCATCGGCGCTCCGCCGCATGTCCCGTTGCGCATGATCATGCGAGATGACCTCGTGCTCGTCAGCTTCGAGATCGACGAGGTCTACGACCAGACGCCCGGGCCGACCGCGGGGCGGCGTCTCTGACCGATCTCGCCGTCCCGCTCGAGTCGATTGCGCCGTGTCTCCAGGGGGTCGTCCCATCCTGGGTCGCAACCTGCTCGGCCGACGGCCTTCCGAACGCGACGGTCATCTCGATCGTCCGCTACGTCGACTCCGACAGCGTTGCGCTGACTCGACAGTTCTTCAACAAGACCCGGGCGAACCTGGACGCGAATCCGCAGGCTCGGGTCATCGTCGTCAACCCCGCGACTGGCGACCAGTACGCGCTCGAGCTGCGCTACCTCCGAACCGAGACCGAGGGGCCAACCTTCGACGCCGTCGACGCGAACCTGGCCGCGGTCGCCTCTCAGACCGGAATGACCGGCGTCTTCCGGCTCCGCGGGGTCGACATCCACCGCGTCCTGCAGTGCGAGCCGTTCGGCGACACCGCTCCTCCGGTGGAGGAGCGCGTCGTCGCGCGTGACGCGCTCGCACCGCTCGACGAGTTCGTCAGGAGGCTCTCGCTCTGCACCGAGTACGCCGAGGCGGCACGGGTCGGGCTCGAAGCGCTCGACGACCTGTTCGGATTCGGTTTCTCCGTGCTGCTCACAGCCGACGAGCGCGGCGACCGCCTGTTCGCGGTCTCGAGCAACGGCTACGTCCCCTCCGGGGTTGGAGCCGAGGTCCCGATCGGCCTCGGCATCGTCGGGATCGCCGCCGAGCGGAGGAGGGTGGTCTGCGTGCCGAGCCTGGTGCGTATGCGCGCGATGAACGCAGCGATCCGAGAGAGCATCCAGCGGACAGGGGGCGAGCTTGCCGCCGCCGAGATCGAGCTGCCCGGCCTCGAGCGGGTTAGGAGCGCGGCCGCGGTACCGCTGCTCGCGCTCGGCGAGCTGACGGGAGTGCTGTACCTCGAAAGCGAGCAGGAGGGCGAGTTCGGCCCCGGTGATGACCGCCTCCTGCGGATTCTCGGCGGCCAGTTCGCCGCCGCGCTAGCGCTACTCCAGGCCGACCGCGCCGAGGGCCTCGCCGATCATCCGGCACCGGCGCCGGCCGCGGCGGGAACCCCCCTTGCGGTCACCTACTACCAGGCAGACGACAGCGTCTTCGTCGACGACAGCTATGTGATCAAGGGCGTCCCGGGCCGGATCCTCTGGAAGCTCCTCCGAGAACGCGAGGCCGACGGCCGCACGTCGTTCACGAACCGTGAGTTGCGCCTGGACGAGCGCCTCGGCCTGCCGCCGGGAAACGACAACCTCGAGGCGCGCCTGCTCGTCCTGCGCAAGCGGCTCGCCGGGCTCGAGTGCGGGATCACGCTCGACCGGGTGGATCGCGGACAGCTGGCCCTTCAGGTCGCCGCCCCGCTCGAGCTGGTGGAGGTCGCCACGGCCGGACCGATGCGCGCGGCCCACCTGCCCGGAGGCGCGTAAGCACAACCTAAGGAACGCGTAGCGAACTCATAGGAGACATGCGTTTACGCCGCTCCTACGGTCATGGAACACAGATTCCCGACCCGAAGGAGAGCCATGTCCACGACCGAGACCACCATGAAGCCCTACCGCCTCGCAGCCGGCAATGGTGTTGCCGATGTCTGGTGGAAGACGGGCCGGCTCACGATGAAGGCCACCGGCGCCGAGACCGGCCAGGCGTTCGCGCAGTTCGAGTCGATCGACCCCCGCGGCGGCGCCACCCCGCTGCACGTCCACCACAACGAGGACGAGACGTTCTACGTGCTCGAAGGTGAGGTCACGTTCTTCGTCGGCGGCGAGCGGATCGACGTCGTTGCCGGCGACTACGTCTTCGCTCCCCGTGACGTCCCCCACAACTTCATCATTCGCTCAGCGCAGGCGCGAATGTTGACGACGGCCAGCCCCGCGGGGCTCGAGGAGCTGTTCATCGAGCTCGGCGTCGTCGTGACCGACGGTGCGCAGCCGGCCGACACGGTGATGCCGCCGTTCCCCGAGCTGGCCCGGCGCTTCGGCGCATACGGCTGCGAGATCCTCGGCCCGCCGCCGTCGCTCGACGACCTCGTCTAGCGGAACTGCGACCGCCGGCTCGGGCTCCGGATGGAGGGCTCGAGCCGGCGAGACCGCGAAGGTGAGGCGATCGCCCCATTGCTGTCGGGCCCCGACCTCCCTAGATTGGAACGATCGGGAGGTGACGAAACGAGGGAGCTATGAGTCTGCGAGGCCGGTTCTTCGCACTGACCTACGACCGCATGAGCGCCAGGATCGAACGCGCGGGGTTGCGTGCCCACCGGGAGGAGTTGCTCGTAGCGGCGAGCGGCCGGGTGCTGGAGATCGGCGCCGGCACTGGCGCGAACCTCGGCCTCTACGGCTCGGGGCTCGACTCGCTGACGGTGACGGAGCCCGAGTCGCCGATGCTGAAGCGGCTGGAGCGTCACGTACGAGAGCGGGCGCCGCTCACGAAGGTGGTGCGCGCTTCGGCGGAGGATCTGCCGTTCGACGACGGGACGTTCGACACGGCCGTCTCGACCCTGGTGCTCTGCGGCGTTCACGACCAGTCACGCGCTCTGCGCGAGCTTCACCGGGTGCTGCGGCCGGGCGGCAAGCTGTTGTTCATCGAGCACGTGCGCTCCGGACGAGCCCCGGCTCGCCCGGAAGCAGGACCGGATGAACGGGATCAATCATTTCCTCGTCGGCTGCGATTGCAACCGCGAGACGCTCGACTCGATCGAGGCGGCCGGCTTCGAGGTCACCGAGCTCGAGCGCACGACGCTCGCAGAGGCGCCCGCCTACGTGAGCCCGCTGATCGTAGGCGCCGCAACGGCGGGAGCCGGCTCACTTCACGGGGGCGTGCGCGGCGAGTGAGGTGGAGGCGATGCCGCGTGCCTGGGTATCGCTGCCGGCGCTCGTGAAGTTCCCTCCGAGGTAGAGCTTCTGGTTGGCGGTGGCGAGCGCAAGCCCGTTGCCGATGAACGGGCCGTTGCTCCCGTTCGAGCCGAGGGCGTGCCAGGCAACCCCGTCGAAGTAGGCGATCTGGTCGGCGTGAGGGTCGCCGCCCGCGTTCTGGAATGAGCCGGCCGCGAAGACGCGCGAGCCCGAGGTGGTCAGCGCGTAGATGAACGCGGTTGACGGGAACCACCCGTCCTTCCCGTTCTTGTTCGTGCCGACGGCGCTCCAGGTCGAGCCGTTCCACCTCGCGACGTGGTCTGCCTGCGCGACCCCTCCGACGTTCTTCGAGTCCGTCCCGACGTACACGTTGGATCCGGAGGCGGTGAGGCTGCGCACGAAGTCGTCGATCGGGCCTCCGCCGGGGCTGGGCCCGGAGCCGAGCGCGTGCCACGAGCCGCCCGAGTAGGCGGCGATGTTGTCGGCGGCGGGTATCCCCGACACGTTGCTGAACCCGCCGCCGGCGTAGAGCGTCCCGTGGCTGTCGGCGGTGAGGGCATAGATCCCGCCGGCGAAGTCGCCGTCCTTGGCCACCGTTGAGCTCGCGACACCGGTGCTCAGGTTGCAGGCGAGGATGAAGTCGGCGGACGCGATGCCTGCGCCGTTCGCGAACGACCCGCCGATGTAGAGCGTCGAGCCGATGATCTCGAGCGCGTTCACGTTCGCGGTGATCAGCGGCCCCTGCGAGTTGCACACCGGGCCCCACTTGGAGCCGTTCCACTGGGCGACGAAGTCGAGGTTCTGGTCGCCGCCCGCGTTGGTGAAGACGCCGCCGACGAACACCTTCCCCGCCTTGTAGGCGATCGCGTGGACGTCGCCGTTGAGCGTCGGCCCGACAGCGCTCCAGGCGGAGCCGTTCCACCGCGCGAGATGCGCAGCCTTGGCGTTGCCGCCGGCGCTCGTGAAGCTCCCGCCCGCGAACAGCACGCCCGGGTCGTCGGCGTTCAGCGCGTAGACGGCTCCGTCGAGCGACGGGACTCCGGCTCGCCCGCCGGTCCCGACGTGCGACCAGGCGCCTGCGAGCGGCGCGCTCGCGGTGACCGGCGGCGCTGGCGTTGTCGTCACCGGGAGCGTCTTCGCCGGCGTCGTCTTGGTCGGCGTCGTGCCGGCCGGCGTGGTCGTGGTCGTTGTCGTCGTGGGAGTGGAGAGGTCGATCGGGATGCACTGCTTGTCCTTGTTCGACCAGTACCTCAGGACGGAGAGGCCGTTGCTCCGGAGGCGGACGGGACTGGTGGCGATGCCGGGGACCCCGCTGTACCAGTTGCCCTCGCAGATGTCTCCGGGCTCTCCCCTGGACGTCCAGTTGGCGACGTCGGGGGCCCACTTGTTGTCGATCCAGCCGGTCGGCGCCACCGGGTCGAGCGCGGCCTCGACGAGCTCGTGCGCGAAGACCTCGCTGAAGTGGTCCTTGGTCGCGGCGGGCGTCGACCCGAGCATGCACTCGGCCGGCATGACGATCACCGGAAAGGCGACGAGCTTGGCGACGATGCCGAGCAGAAGATCGGCGTCGGTATTGGGCAGGAGCACGGCCGCGGTCATGTGGAACGCGTCGACGCTATGGCAGTCCGCTCCGGGCGAGCCAGTGATCGTCACGCCCTCGGGCAGGTACACCGAGTAGATGGTGTTGTTGTCCGGAAAGGGCACGCCGGTGCCGAGGGAGCCCTGGATCTCGCACGTCACCCAGCCGAGCAGCGAGCTCAGGTTCATCGTCCCCGGGTTCGTGTGCGACGCGGCGCTCCCGTTGTGCGCCGTCGGGCGCATGGTCTGACAGAGCGTCGAGGACGCGTGCGCTCCGACGAAGTTCCCGCGGTGAACCCCGTACTGATTTGCTCCGTCGAGGTAGTCGCTCGAGGTGAGAAGCTGGACGGTGGCGTTGGTCTGGGCGCGGGTCAGCGATCCCGGATTGTGGGCATCCCAGTTGTCGTCCCAGTACAGGTTGACGATCTTCGGGTTCGCCACGACGCGACCGCCGGCCTGCACCTTGCAGTGGACCGGGGGGCACGCGAACGGCGCCAGGAGGTGGGCGACGGCCGAGAGAGCGACGCTGTAGCTCCCGCTCGTGTTGTTGTCGAGGAGGTTCGGCCATGGCCCTGCTGCGGCGTTGCCCGACAGCGAGGCCGCCAGCGCGACGACGGACAGCAGTGCGACAAGCTGGCGTACTCCCGGCATCGAAGCCTCCCCTTCGTGTGGGCGGCGGCGCCGGGATGGCGAGACCGCGCTTGCGTGCACGAAGGCCCGTAAGGGGAGAGGGGAAACGGTGTGAGCCTTCCCTTCGCCGGCGCCAGGTCTGCGCTCGCGCCGAGAGTAGCTGCGGTTCCCGGGGGCGGCCGTCCGCCTCAAGAAACCGTGAGGATGGTGCAATCGGGCGTCTCCAGGCGCCTCGCGCGGTGGGTGGCTACGGTGTTTCCGATGGATGTAGGGCCGGTGCTCGACCGGGTCGAGGCTCTTGCCCCTGCCGCCCTGGCCGGGCGGGGGTTCGTGCTCGTCGGGATCGGCGGCCGGGGAGGATCGGGCAAGACGACGCTCGCTCGCTCGATTCCCGGCGCGCAGATCGTGGGCACCGACGAGTTCTGGGACGGCACGGGATTCGAGCTCTCCCGGCTCCGAACCGAGGTCGTGGAGCCGATCCTGCGTGCCGAACCGGCCGAGTTCCACGCGTATTCCTGGGAGCTGCAGCGGCCCTTCGAGCAGGCCAGGGTCGTGCTGCCACAGGGCGTGATCGTGATCGAAGGCGTATGTGCCCTCCACGCGATGTTTCGCGAGGCCTATGACCTGCGAATCTGGGTGGAGGCACCTCGCGGGCTACGCCTCGCTCGAGGGATCGCGCGGGACGGCGAAGAGTCTCGCGAGGTCTGGGAGACGCGCTGGATGCCGAGCGAGGATCGGTACGTCGAGCGGGACGATCCTGTCTCGGCGGCTGACCTGATCGTCGACGGGTCCTAGCGCGAACGGGCGGTCCAGAGGCCGAGCGCCGGGTTCGAGATGTGGGTGAACGGGGCTCCGCCGCGATCCGTTCGCTCGCCGGTCGGCGTGCCGCCCGTGATGCCGAGGCGATCGAGCTCCTCTGGCAGCGGCCGCCACGCGTATCCGACGCCTTCGATCTCCTCACGCGTGAGACCCCCGGTTGTCGGGTCGGTGCAGTAGACGATGCGGAAGCGGCCCTCGCTGCTGCCATGGATCAGGTGCGCGACCGCTCCGAGATTCGCGGCCAGCTCGGGATCGCTCCGCATGGCGTCGAGTGCGGCCGGAGTGCCGCGGTAGCCGTGTCGGCGGATCAGGGCATCGATCTCGGGGTCTTCGCCGAAGCGGGAGATTGCCGGCGCGAGCACGATCAGGTCGCCGCCGTCGGCGAGAGCCATGCGTGTCCGGTAGATCGCCTTGTTCGCGACCCACGTCGTCCTGAACTCGTCGGGGTCGAGCCAACACGTCACCCGGGCGAGAGGCTCCGCGACGACCTCGATGTTGCAGCGGGCCGAGAGCTCGGCGGCCGCTTCGTAGGCGGTTCCGCCCGACTCACCGGAGCCTCCGCGCCCGACGAAGACTCCCCGGTGCACGACGCCTTCGGGTGTGTCCTCCGTCACCGTCAGCACCCAGAGGACCGGGATCCTGGGCGCAAGGAACCGGTCGAATGCGGCGTCGACGACATCGCGTACGGGGCCGTGGGCGTGGCCCATGATCGTCTCCATGTCGCAGACCGCGCCGAGAAAGTGGCTCCGATGGATCGTGAGACCACCGCCGAGCCCGATGACGAGGTTCTTCGTGAAGTTCGCCATCCCGATCACCTCATGGGGGACGACTTGACCGATCGAGACCACGAGATCCCAGCCGTCGAGAAGCAGCTCGTCCACCTCGACCGGAATCGGCTCCGCCATAAGTCCCGCCGAGAGCGCGGCGATCTCGTCGCTGCCGATCTCACCCACGCGCACCAACCCTTCCCGCCACCGGTGCACCAGGATCCGGTCGAAGGGAACGCGAGCTCCGAAGAGCAATGTCGCTTCGCGCGGCGTCATCGCAGAGTGCGTGCCGAGAGCAGGGAGCACGGCGACCTCGCAACCGGCGGACGACAGCCGTTCGAACAAGAGGCCGGTGATCTCCCCGGCGCGCGAGTGGAGCCGGGTGAGGTCTGGCGGAACGAGCAGCACCCGCCTCGCGCCCGCGGCGAGTATCTCGGCGGTGGCGAGCTCGTCCACGATTTCCCGCAGCTCGTCGCCCGAGATCGCCAGCTCGGGGCCGCCGATGCTCCGCAGCGGCTCGGTCGCCGTGCCCGGGCGAAGCACGGCGAGCGCGGCTTCTGCGCGATCGACGACCGAAGCCGCCTCACCGCTCGCATCGACCGGCGCGACGTCGGTCTCGTCACGTCCCGGAGACTCCAGCGTCTCGAACTGGCTGTCGACCATCGCAGCGTGCATGAAGTGCGCGGGCCGCCCGGCGACACGCCGGACGATCTCGTCCCGGTCGACGACGAGATCGAGGAAGCGCACCTCTCCCGCGATGCGCAGCGCATCGCGGTAACTGCGCTTGAGCGCAGAGCAGGCGATCACCGCCTCGGGCTCGGCGCGCATCGCCTGGCGGACCGCGGCGAGCCACGGCCAGCGATCGGCATCGGTGAGCGGGACGCCCGATGCCATCTTGGCCACGTTCGCGTCGCTGTGGAACGAGTCGGCGTCGATGTACGGGAGGTTCCAATGCGCGGCAAGAGCGGCGGCGATGGTCGACTTTCCCGATCCCGCGACGCCCATGACGACGATCCGGCCGTGCGTCATCATCCGAGGACGGAGGACGGAAGCGAGAAGTAGCGCACCGCGTTCTCGACGCACAGGTCGCGGACGACGGTCGAGCACCACTCGAGATCAGCCGCGATCCGGCCCTCGTCGACGTCGCGTCCGATCGCGTCGCACAGCACCCGCCGGAACAGCTCGTGGCGCGTCATCGAGAGGATCGAGCGCGAGTCGGTGTGCATGCCGACGAAGCCCGCGAGCTGACCGATCTGCGACAGGTCGTCGAGGTGGCGCCGCAGGCCGTGCTCGTGGTCGTTGAACCACCACGGCGGCCCCCACTGCACGAGCGAGGGGACTCCGGGCCTCGAAAAGGCCCCTGCCATCGCGGCGAACACGGCATTGTCGGCCGGGTTGACGTTGTAGAGGATGGTGCGGGGCAGGGTGTCCTCGCGCTCGAGCCCGCCGAGAAACCGGGCGAGGCCGGGCGCCTGGCGCTCGTCGCCGATCACGTCCGCTCCCGCATCTCGACCGAGCTGCGCGAGCAGCCGCGGCGACACGTCGCGCAGGGGCCCGAGGTGCAGTTGCAACACGGACTCGTCGGCAAATGCGAGCCGGGCGGCGAGACCGACGACCTCGAGCATCACGACGTCACGCTCGAGTCGCGTGGCAGCCTCGCCGGCCCGGGCGCGGCGGACCACGGTGGCTGCGAGCGAGGGGTCAGGGGGAAGGTCGGGGAGGGATTCGAGGCCGTGGTCGCTCGCACGGCCACCCAGCTCTTTGAACCGCGCGTGCGAACGGGTGAGTGCGGCGAGCAATGACGGCAGGTCGTCGATCGTTGTCCCGGTCGCCGCTTCCAGGCGATCGATCCACGCATTCCAGCTCACCGGATCGCCGAGCAGCCGATGGGCGCCGTCCGGGCGGAACGTCGGGATCATCGTGATCCTTGCCGCGCCGGGTTGCCCGGCGTGCCGTCGATGGGCGGCCAGGTCATCCCCGGGGTCGTCCGTGGTCGCGACCGCTCTGACGTCGAAGTGCGAGAGGAGCTTGCCGGTCGTCCAACCCGGCAGCTGCCGGTTCGCCTCCTCCCAGATCTCGCGAGCGGTCGACGGGTTCAGCTCGAGGTCGATCCCGAACACCCGGCGAAGCTCGAGGTGCGACCAGACATACAGCGGGTTGCGAATCAGGCGCGGGACTGTGGCCGCCCACGCCGAGAACCTCTCCCAGGGATCGGCATCGCCGGTGACGAGGCGCTCCTCGAAACCGGCGAGGCGCATCGCTCTCCACTTGTAGTGGTCGTCGCCGAGCCAGAGGTCGGCCAGCGTCTCGTAGACGCGATCGTCGGCGATGTCGGCGGGGGAGAGGTGGTTGTGAAGATCGACGATCGGAGCGTGCTCGGCGACCTGCGTGGAACAGCATGCGAGCGGTCTCGCTCGAGAGCAGGAAGTCGTCCGTCAGGAATCCGGCGTCCATCCTGTCGCGTTCAGATCGTCATCGCGCTGAAGCCGCCGTCGACGACGATCTCGGAGCCGGTGATGAACCGCCCGGCGTCGCCGGCAAGGAGGAGCGTCGCACCGGCGAGCTCGTCGACGTCTCCGAACCGCCCGAGCGGGGTATGGCCGAGGATCTTCTCGACCCGCTCGGGAGTCAGGATCGCGCGGTTCTGCTCCGCGGGGAAGAACCCGGGTACGAGTACGTTGCAGCGGATGCCGAGCGGGCCCCATTCGCGGGCCAGGTTCTTCGTCAGGTTGTGGACGGCAGCCTTCGCCATCGAGTAGGTGAAGACGCGCGAGAGCGGAGTCAGGCCGGAGGCGCTGCCGATGTTGATGATGCTGGCTCCCTCGCCCGAGGTGCCGGCCCGCTCGACGAAGTACCGGCCGAACTCCTGGCAGGCGCGCATGACGGCGAGCTGGTCGACCTCCGTCACGTGCGCGATCTCCTCGTCGGTGATCTCGAGGAACGGTGTCGCCGAGTTCACGCCGGCGCCGTTGACCAGCACGTCGATCCGCCCGTGCGAGGTGAGTACGCGCGCGACGAGGCCGCGGAGGGCTTCGCGGGTCGCGACGTCGCACGGCTCGAACGTCATCTCGCCGTTGCCCGGCCCGTCTCGCCCGGCGAGTACCGCCTCGGCTTTCGCGCCGTCGCGCCCCACGATCACCGTCCGGGCGCCGGCCTCGGTGAGCGCCCCGGCCATCCGGCCGCCGAGCGCCCCGGTGCCGCCGATCACCACCGCAACCCGTCCGTCCAGCCGGAAGCTCGACGGCAGGTCCAGCGCCGGTTCCACGACGCGATGCTAGCGAGTGCAGGAAGAGCCGACCCGGCCCGGCCCGGCCGCGGCGGTGGCGACCGTGTGCCGCCGGCGGAGGGGTAGGCTCGCGCGGTGACCGATCTCGAGGGCTGGAGGCTTTGCCCGCGATGCGGGCATGAGCTGGAGCCGCTCCACGGCGCCCATCTCCACTGCGCCGGCTGCGGCTCGAGCTACTGGGCCAACTCGAAGCCCGCGGTTCAGGGGCTGCTCGTCCGGGACGGCCGGGTGTTGATCGGCCGCCGCCGGATCGAGCCACGCAAAGGCCACTGGGACCTTCCGGGAGGCTTCCTCGAGGAGGCCGAGCTGCCTCTGGATGGGTTGCGCCGCGAGTTCATGGAGGAGACCGGAATCGCGGTGGAGCCCGTCGAATGGCTCGGCGCCTCGATCGATCCGTACGGGCCCTCGTTCGTGCTCAGCCTCACCTGGATCGTCAGCGGCGAGGGCACGCCGTCCGCGGCCGACGACATCGAAGAGCTGGCGTGGTTCGCGCCGGAGGAGTTGCCCGACGAGATGGCGTTCGGAAGCCAGAGCAGCCTCCTGCGGCTCTGGGCAGATCGCCGACCTTGAGGGCGCAGGGCCGGACTCCCACCCACATTCACAGGACATCCCTATGAACGTCCCAGGCCGTCTTCAGCGGAGGCTTCCACGATTGGTGCTGAGAAAGACCAGCGAACGAAAGGATCGGGATGTCTCGACACCTCAAGAGGACGATGACCGGGACGGTGGCGCTCGCTGCGATCGCGGTCGGCGGCGCCGCGATCGGCAACGCCGCAACCTCGGGCTCCACCGCTACGACGACGACCACGACGAGCTTGCCGGATTCACAACCCTCGTCGTTCCCGGCGCACGGCACCGCTGCCCACGAGGACGCGGAGAAGCCGGTGACCGGCGATGCCGCGACCAAGGCGCAGGCCGCCGCCGTAAAGGCGGTGGGTAGCGGGACGGCCGGTGCGGTCACGACCGACTTCGGCGGCGACGGCTACGAGGTGACCGTGACGAAGTCCGACGGGAGCACCGTCGAGATCCAGCTCGACAGCTCGTTCACCGTGAGGCAGGGCCCGCACGGGTTCGGCGGGCCGGCTCACGGTTCGGCTGCACACGAAAACGCGGAGAAGCCGGTCACCGGCGATGCCGCGGCCAAGGCGCAGGCCGCCGCGGTCAAGGCCGTCGGCAACGGCACGGCCGGTGCGGTCACGACCGACTTCGGGGGCAACGGCTACGAGGTGACCGTGACGAAGTCCGACGGGAGCACCGTCGAGATCCATCTCGACAGCTCGTTCACCGTCAGGCAGGGCCCCGGTGGGCCCCGTGGCCCCGGAGGTCCCGGTGGGCCCGGAGATCACGATGCCGTGGGCTCAGCCGGGGTCGGCTCGTTCGGGAACTGATCTGACGCAGGCCGTCCGCCGGAGCCCGTAGCTCGGGCCCGGCGGGCGGAGGCGATCAGACCGTGGCGAAATCAGCTGACAACGGCGTGTTGCGTGGCCCAGAGCGCTGCCGCGGCCCGGGTCGACACACCGATCTTGGTGTAGATGTGCTGGATGTGGTGGTCGGCGGTCTTGGCCGAGATGAAGAGCCGGTCGGCGATCTGGCGCGTCGTGAGCCCGAACGCCGCAAGGCGCAGCACCTCCACCTCGCGCCGGGACAGGCCACCCGGGTTCTGCTGGCGCTTGCCCGCGTTCCCGCGCGGGGTGCCGTGCCCGGCGGCCACGAGCACCGCGCGGCTCGCCCGCGGCTCGATGCCGCCGTCCGACTCGAGTCGCCTGAGCTCGATCGCCGCGTCCTCGGGCGAGTGGGCGAGACGGTCGGAACGCTCGGTGGTCATCCCGACATAGACCTCGGTCGCGGCCAGCACGCATGCTCCGAGGTTGCCGGTGTCCGCGCGCACCCGCTTGTGGTACCCGGAGCCGTCACACCTCTCGTGGTGCGTGGAAGCGACCGGGTTCAGCGTGGCGAGAGCGGGGGAGCGCCGTAGCATCTGCTCGGTCAGCATCGGGTGCAGCTCGACCCGATCGAACTCCGTCCGCGTGAGCGCGCCCGGCTTGTCCCAGATCGAGTTCGAGACCGCCGTGGTGCCGAAGTCATGGACGAGCGCGGCCCGGCCGAGCCGCGTGACCTCCTCGTCGTCGAGCCCGAGGACGCGTGCAGAGTCGGTGGCAAGGGCCGCACAGCGGCGGCTGTGGCCGATCATGTACGGCGACTTGAGGTCGATGAAGTCGGCGGCCAGGGCGAGTGCGTCGTCGATCGCATCTCCTTCGAGCAGCCGGCGCGGCTCGGGCTCGAGCGCGAGCACCGCATCCCAGGGCTCGGTCGTGCGGAGCCGTTCGAACCAGTCGAGCCCGTGCTCGACGAACAGGTCCGCGAGCGCTGGGTCGTAGGTCCGGTCCCGGCGGTCGAGGGCCGCGGCCACGGCGCGCTCCGGCGAGAAGATGCGGCCGATCGCCTCCATGTCGTGGCTGAGGTGCACGACGCGCATCGGTAGCGGGATCGTCTCGCCGCTCACGTGCTTGGGGAAGCCCTTTCCGTTCCAGCGCTCGAAGGTGAAGGCGAGCGACTCGCGGACGCCCGGGCCGAAGTCGAGTCGCTGGACGAGCATGTCCGCCACCTCGCATCCGGACGTGAAGTTGTGAACGGCCCACTCGTGGGCCGTTTCCTGCAGCATCCGCACGATCTCGTCGCGCTCCTCGTCGGACCGGCCGGCCGTGGCATACGCGAACACGTCGCGCATCACCTCGGCAGGATCGCCGCCGTCGTGCACGAGCGTCTGAGCGCGGATCGCGATCTCGTCGCCGAACAGCGTGGCCACCTCGTGGGCGTGCCCGGTGCAACCGACATAACGCAGAAGCGCGACCCAGTAGGCGGTCTCGCAGACCTCTCGATCGAACCCCGCCGTCTCGCACATCCACGAAGCGAGGAGGCACGAGCGCAGCTGCGACTCGAGCGGCTGCCCGAAGGCGTTGTCCTGGGCGAGCGCAAGCGTCGCGACGAACTCGCTCAGCCGCAGCGGTGTCTGAGAAATGGGGAGTCCTCCCGATGTATTGGCGGAGCGGCAACTCTACGCTCTGTCTCATCAGGGCGTTGCCGCGGATCGGAACAGAAAGCCGGCGCGCTCACTCTCTAAGGAGGCAAGCATGACGGCATCGCAAGCCGTCGGTGACCCCGTGAAGGTCGGAGTCATCGCGGACCAGACCGGCCCGCTCTCGTTCGTCGGAGCCGCCAACACGAACGTCGCCCGGATGGTCGTCGGCGACATCAATGCCAAGGGCGGCCTGCTCGGACGGCACGTCGAGCTGATCGTCGAGGACGGAGGGACAGACGACGCGATGGCCGCCGCGGCGGCGAGGAAGCTCGTCGAGCAGGACGGGGTCGATGTCATCTTCGGCGGCATCTACAGCTCGACCCGCCAGGCGATCAAGGGCCCGGCCGTGGTCGAGGGCAAGACCCTCTACATCTACCCCGAGCAGTACGAAGGACAAGAGGCCGACCCACTGATCTTCTGCACCGGCCCGGTGCCGGCGCAGCAGGTCGACCCGTTCATCCCGTGGCTGATGCGTGAGACGGGCGCGAGGACGTTCTACCTTCCCTCGGCCGACTACATCTGGCCGCACGTCCTGAACGCCCGCGTCCGCGAGGTCGTCAGCGCCAACGGCGGGACGATCGTGGGTGAGGAGTACCACCCGCTCGAGCACATGGACTACCGGGCGACCGTCGACAGGATCACCGAGAGCGGAGCAGACGTCGTCTTCAACACGATCGTCCCGCCCGGGGTCGCACCGTTCATCGAGCTCCTCCATGAGTCCGGCTTCTCGGCCCGCGGTGGGCACCTCGTGTGCACCTACTTCGACGAGAACTTCCTGAACATGGTCCCGTCGGCCCACGTCGAGGGGCTGTACAGCTGCCTCGACTACTACCAGGCCGTCGACGATCCGTTCAGCCGGGAGCTACTCGCGCAGTACGACGCGCTGTACCCCGGCGACGCGAAGTTCACGGGCGGAAGCGGCTGCTCGGGGCTCTACCGCGGGATGCGGTTCTGGGCCGCCGCGGTCACGGAAGCCGACACGCTCGAGCAGGCGCACGTAATCGCCGCCCTCGACCACGCGGCGATCGCCGAGGGCCCGGGTGGGCCGGCGGCGATGGTGCCCGGCCAGCACCACGCGCGTCTCCAGATGTACATCGCGCGGGCCCGCAACGGGCGCTTCGACATCGTCGAGACCCTCGGCGCGATCGACCCGCAAGAGCAACCCGTCGAGCTGCCGGCCCTCGTGGGCTGACCAGTCGACGGCGTCCGATCATTCACACACGACGAAGGGAGTACGAAAATGCTGCTCGCAACAACGCAGATCGAGGACTTCGACCGGTTCATGGAGATCTTCACCACCGAGGGTGCCGAGAAGCGCAAGGAGCACGGCTCCAAGGGAGCGCTCATCTTCCGCGACCCCGCCGAGACCGACCGCGTCTGGGTCATGTTCGACTGGGACGCGGACGGCTGGCAGAGCTTCGTCTCGGATCCGGCGGTGCCGCCGATCATCCAGAGGGCGGGCCACAAGGGCAAGCCGCAGGCGGCCCCCTTCGCCGGCGAGTGCTTCGCGTAGATCGCTCGAGTCTCGCGGGGAGCCCCCGGATCTCGGGAGGCTCCCCGTTACCCGGTCGACGCGACCGACCACCAGACGTGCGTCTTAACGAAGGATCGCTCGGTCAGCAGTACGTGACGCTCGTGAAGGCGCTGTCGTAACGCCGACGTCGTTCGCGCTCAGACCGTCGAAGAGTGGTCAGTCGTGCTTTCGAGCGACGAGCCAGTAGCCAACGGAGCCGATGGTATTGACCGCACTCGCTATGCGCCACGCGGTTTTCGTTCCACGGATGCGGTCTGCCGGGCGTCTGGAGATGTCTCGCCAGGTCAGCGTTGCCGCTGTGACGTGTACTGCGAGCCCGATCACGAGGACGGGCTTGTTGACCGGCTTGCTCATGGTGGTTGAGCTTATCGGCGCGGTGCGCCTCCGAGCCCGCCCCGCCTTACGCCGGCTTCGAGCTCGTCTAGAGACCGAGCCGGGGCAGAACCTCGGCGGCGAGCAGCGCGACGCCCGCCGATTCGTCCAGCCCGTGCGGGGTGCCGAACTCGACCCGGCGGGCTCCCGCGTCGTAGAGCGCCAGGGCTTGACTGGCGATGCGGTCGGGCGTTCCCGAGAACGCGAACAGATCGAGGATGTCGTCGGGGATGAGGTCTGCCGCGCCGGCCGCGTCACCCGCAGCGAGCAGCTCGGCTACGGCAGCGATGAGATCTGCAGAGACGCCGGCGGCCGGGTCCAGGCCGGCGACGACTGCGAGATACATGGCGACCTGGTGTCGCGCGTGCTCCCGGGCGCGCGCGTCATCGGTGTCGACGACCGTTACCGCTCCCGCGACGATGCCGACGTCTGCGGCCCCGAGGCGCTCGCGGGCGAGTCGCACCATCGCCGGGTTTGCGCTACCGCCGATCTTCAGCTCCGTGGCGTGCGCGGCCGCGAACGACGTCAGGCGCGGGGACCAGCTACCGATCAGGAGCGGCACCCGATCGCGCTCACGCGGATACGCGAGGCCGACGCCCGGCGCAAGGCGGAAGACCGCGCCTTCGAACCCGGAGCGATCGCCGGAGAGCAGGCGCGACACGATCTCCCATGCTTCGGCGATCGTCTCGACGGGCCGGCGCTGGTCGAGGCCCAGATCGGCGAGCCACGCGCCCGCGGCCAGCCCGAGGAACGCGCGGCCGCCGGAGGCGAGGTCGAGCGCCGCGGTCTGTCCGGCCAGCTCGACCGGGTGCACGGAGAACGGGTTCAGGCAGGACGGCCCGACCCTGACGCGCTCGGTCGCCCCGGCGATCTCGAGCAGCGCCGGCAAGGCGGGCTGGTACCAGAGGTCGTTGAACGTGGTGACGACGTCGAAGCCGCCGCGTTCCGCGATCAGCGCCAGCGCGGCATACTCGCCCGGCCGCTTGTCCGTCTGGAGCCCGAGCCCGACCTCCCGAGGCTCGGCCGTCACGTCAGGTCGGAGGTGAGCAACCGGCTGCGGCCGATCCGCTCGATGCGCATGATCAGGCGCTCCTCGGGGTCCGGGCAGCAGACGAGGGACTCCTGCGCGAGCCAGTCACCCTCGGCCAGGTCCCGCTGCTTCGCGGGAAGCAGTGGCATCACCGCCTGCAGGGCGTACATGCAGAAATGCTTCCCGGGCGGGATCGTGATCCGGCTCGACTCGGTGACGTCGAAGTAGTCGCCAACCGCGAGACCGCAGACCGAGCGCCCCTCGATCCGGTCGACTGTGACACGAAGGTCGAAGAGCTCGGTGAACTCGCTCAAGAGTCGAGCGTCGCGCCGGCGGCGAAGTTCCTGCGGGCTGCGTCGAGCGTCACGTTGAGATCCTCCGTCGGCGTGAACTCGAGCGCTTCGCAGTCCGTCTCGAATGTGATCTTGTGGCCCGGCGGGACGTAGTAGGCCTGGCCGCCCTCGATGGTCTCCTGCCGGTCGCCGAGGTCGACGACCATCCTCCCGGAGAAGAGATACCCCCAGTGCGGTGCCTGGCACCGGTCGTCCGGAAGCCCCTTGACCATGCTCGAGGCGTCCTGCCCCGCCTCGGCCTTCTCGAACGCCACCGTGATCCCGCCCCAGTCGGCCATGCGGCTCGAGTAACCGGGCACGATCTCGACGAGGGGCAAGTCATCGCGGGCTCCGCTCGGCATCAGGCGATCCTAGACGATCGGGGCCTACCATCCGGAGACCCGGACGAGCGTCTCAATACCGGCATGCCCGTCGCAATCCCACCCTTCGAAGCTCGTGTCGACACTACGGCGGCCGGCCCGTCGAGGCTCCCTGCCCTCTGCCCGCCGACGACGAGCGATCCTGCGGTTGGTGCGCCGACCGCCCAGATGGGTGTACTAGCGTGCTGCCGTATGACACGTCCTTCGGTCCGCTTGCTCGCACGAGCTGAAGTGGACGAGGGCGGATGACGGCCATCCCGGAAACGGACCCGGTCCTGCCGGCCTCGCGTCGTAGCCGCCTCCGCCCGACCGGATCGTTCCTGCTCTTCTTCCTGCGCAGACTCGCCTCGCTGCTCGTGCTCCTGCTCGGAATCACCCTGATCGCGTTCGTCCTGACGGAGCTCGTTCCGAGCAACGCCGCAGCGACGAACCTGGGCGAGCAGGCCGCCGCCGATCCTGCTGCCGTCAAGGCGTTCGAGGACCATTACGGGCTCAACAGGCCGTTTCCCATCCGCTATCTGATCTACCTGGAGCACCTCGTGCAGGGCGACTTCGGCCAGTCGTCACTGACCCACGACTCGGTCGCGCACGACCTCGGGACGTTCATCCCGGCCACGGCCGAGCTCGCGATCTATTCGATCCTCTTCGCGTCGATCGTCGGCATCACGTTCGGCGTCATCGCGGGTCTACGGCGAAACCGCCCGACCGACCACGCGCTCCGCGTGACGTCGCTCGCGGGCATCTCGATGCCGACGTTCTGGATCGCGCTCATCGCGCTCTATGTCGGCTTCTACCGGCTGGGCTGGTTTCCGGGGGGCGGCCGGCTCGATCCGGGCACGAGCCCGCCGTCGAGCATCACCGGGATGTACACGTTCGACGCCCTGCTGCACGGTCAGCTCGGCCTGTTCGGGACCTCGTTCCATCATCTGCTTCTGCCCGCGCTCGTGCTGGCGGCGTTCAACGTCAGCCTGCTCACCCGCTTCACCCGCTCCGCCGTCCTCGAGGTCGTCGGAAACGACTACGTCCGGGCGGCGCGAGCCAAGGGGATGCCCGAGCGGATCGTCGTCGTCAGCTACATCCTCCGGGCCGCGCTGCCCTCCGTGGTCACCGTGCTCGGCCTCGTGTTCGCGAACGTGCTGACCGGCGCCGTGCTCATCGAGAAGATCTTCTCGTGGCCCGGGGTGGGCCAATACGCGTACGAGTCCGCGGTGAACGTCGACGTCCCGTCCATCGCCGGCGTCAGCCTGTTCGTCGCGGCCGTCTACGTGACCGTCAACTTCGTCGTCGACATCCTCTACGGCGTCATCGATCCGCGGATCCGCGTGACATGACCGCTGTCCCGCTCAGGCGGCGGGCGTCGAGGCGTGTTCGGCGCATCAACCCCGGTCTCAGGCAGCCGCTCGCCGTCGCCGGTGCCGTGATCGCGATCACGTGGGTGATCGTCGCGATCTTCGCGCCGCTGATCGCGCCCTCGAGCCCGCTGGCCCAGAACTTCCCGCCGTCCGCCGGCCCATCGTGGCAGCACCTGTTCGGAACCGACGAGCTGGGCCGGGACGTCCTCAGCCGCGTCATCTACGGCGCGCGCGTGACCCTGCCGATCGGGCTCGCGATCGTCTTCCTCGCCGCAACGGTCGGTGCCACGATCGGAGCGATCTCGGGGTACTTCCGCGGACCCCTCGACGGGCTCTTCATGCGCGGAACCGACCTGGTGTTCGCGTTTCCGCCGATCATCCTCGCGATGGTCGTGGCCGCCGTCCTCGGCCGCAGCCTCGCGAATGCGGCGTTCGCGATCGTCATCGTGGCGTGGCCGCCGTACGCCCGGATCGTCCGCGGCCTCGTGATGAACGAGGGGGACACGGAGTACGTCCAGTCCGCACGTCTGCTCGGGGCGAGCGCCCGGCGCGCGCTCGTCAAGGACGTCCTCCCGAACGTGGCCGGGCCTGTGCTCGTCCTGATGACGCTCGATCTGGCGACGGCGATCCTGCTTCTCTCGGGGCTGTCGTTCCTCGGTCTCGGCGCGCAGCCGCCGCAGGCGGAGTGGGGCTCGATGGTCTCCGACGGGACGCAGTACTTCCAGTGGTGGTGGATGGGGACCTTCCCGGGCCTCGCGATCTTCACGGTCGTCCTCGCCTTCAACTTTCTCGGCGACAGCCTGCGGGACGTCTTCGACCCGCGCACCGGCTGGCGGCGCGAGGAGGGCTCTTGAGCCTGCTCGAGGTGGAGGGGCTGCGGGTGAGCCTCCGGGCCGCGAGCGGGATGGTCACCGTCGTCGACGGGGTCGACTACCACGTCGAGGAGGGCGAGGTATTCGGCGTTGCCGGCGAGAGCGGAAGCGGTAAGACGATCTCGATGCTCGCGCTGCTCGGCCTGCTTCCCGACGGAGCCACCGTCGAGGGGCGTGTCCGCTTCGACGGGCGAGACCTGCTCGGCCTTTCCACCTCGGACCTGCGTGAGATCTCCGGCCGTGACCTCGCGATGGTCTTCCAGGATCCCCTGACCTCGCTCCACCCGATGCTCTCGGTCGGTCGCCAGCTCACCGAGCACGTCAAGATCCATCTCGGCCTCGACCGCCGAGCTGCCAACCGCCGAGCGCTCGAGCTGCTCGAGCAGGTGCGCATCCCGGACGGCCAAGCAGCCCTCAAGGCGTACCCGCACCAGTTCTCGGGCGGCATGCGGCAGCGGATCGCAATCGCGATCGCCCTCGCCTGCCGGCCGAAGCTCTTGATCGCCGACGAGCCGACCACGGCGCTCGACGTCACGGTGCAGGCCGGGATCCTGCGGCTGCTCGACCGCCTGCGGCGTGAGAACGACCTGGCCGTCGTGCTGATCACCCACGACCTCGGCGTGATGTCGGCGATCGCAGACCGCGTATCGATCTTCTACGCCGGCCGCGTCGTCGAATCGGGAAGCCGGGTCGAGGTGCTTCAGAAGCCCCGGCATCCCTATACCCAGGCTCTCCTCGACGCGCTTCCGCATCCCGAGGCTGCTCGCGACCAGCAGCTCGTCGCCGTTCCCGGCGCACCGCCGACCCCCGGGCACATCCCGCCCGGATGCGCGTTCAACCCACGCTGCTCGTTCACCCGCGAGACCTGTCGCGCCGAGGTACCGCCTCTTGTCCCGGCAGGAGATCGTCTGCTCGCCTGCCCCGTCGATCCGTTCGCAGGCCGATGAGCCTGCTCGAGCTCCGGGACGTCGTCGTCGACTACGAGCGCCGTGGCGGCGGCCGGGTCAGGGCGGTCGCCGGTGCGAGCATCGCCGTCGATCCCGGCCAGATCGTCGGGCTCGTGGGCGAGTCGGGCTGTGGCAAGTCCACCCTCGCCCGCGCAGCGGTCGGTCTCGTGAAGCCCGTCTCAGGATCGGTCGTCTTCGACGGGAAGGACGTCACGCCCCTCAATCGCCGCGGTCGCGAGCGCGACCTCGCGCGGCTCCAGCTCGTCTTCCAGAACCCCTACTCATCGCTCAACCCGCGCCGGAAGATCGGCTCACAGCTCGCAGACGCACTCGTGACGCTCGGAATCGTGCCGGCCGCCGGACGTGCCCAGCGCGTGCGCGAGCTGTGCGAGCTCGTCGGGCTGCCGGCGGGCGCGGTCGATCGGTTCCCGCACGAGTTCTCGGGCGGCCAGCGACAGCGAATCGCCGTGGCCCGTACCCTCGCCGCGGAGCCGTCCGTGATCGTCCTGGACGAGCCGCTCGCCTCGCTCGACGCCTCGGCGCAGGCTCAGCTGGCGAACCTCCTCGTTCAGCTCTCGCGCGATCTCGATCTGGGGCTGCTGCTGATCTCGCACGACCTCGCGATCGTCCGCCACGTCGCCGACGAGGTCTCGGTGATGTACCTCGGGAAGATGGTCGAGGCTGGGGAGACGCGCCGGCTCTGGGATCGTCCGCTCCACCCCTACAGCGAGGCGCTCATCAAGGCGATCCCGCACCCCGACGGAAACGGCTTTCTCCCGGAATCATTGCCCGGCGAGGTGCCCGACCCGGCGCATCCTCCGAACGGGTGCCGCTTCCATCCTCGGTGCCCGTATGTGTTCGACCGCTGCAGGGTCGAGGAACCGCCGCTTGTCGCGCTCGCCGACGAGCGCTCCGCCGCCTGCTGGCTCCAGCCCGAGGGGGCTGTCAGCATGCCGCTGTCCGAACGGGTCAAACTTGTCGGCAACCCCGGCGTCCAATAGCTTCGTATATCCCCGTATGTCCTCGTCACCAGTAGGAGGGTGAGTCTTGAAGATTTCCTTTTCCCGAAAGGCAGCGCTGATCGGGTCGCTCGCGGCCTCGATCATCGCCGCGTCTCTGCTCGTCGCAGGCGCGAGCGCCCATCGTTCGGCGGCGCCGACGCTCGTGATCGACAACTCGTTCACGCTCAAGACCTCCGATCCGGGCCGGGCCTTCGATCCGACCGGCTCGATGGTCGACCATGCGCTGTACGACACCCTGTTCACCTACAAGGGCGACAACCTCGCCACTCCGATCCCGCTGCTCGTCTCGTCCTGGAAGGCGAGCTCGAACGCCAAGACGTTCACGTTCCAGCTCAAGCACAACGTGCACTTCGCAGACGGGACGCCGCTGACCTCGGCTGATGTCGCGTGGTCGCTGAAGCGCCTCGTCAACCTGAAGGGAAACCCGTCGTTCCTGCTCGAGGGCGTGACCGTCTCGCCCGCCGGCAAGTACGCCGTCGTCATGCGCTCGAAGACCCCGGACACCGAGCTTCCCGTCATCCTCGCGAACCCGTCGACCGGCATCCTCAACTCCGCGCTCGTGATGAAGAACGGTGGTTCCGACGCCGCGAACGCCGCGAAGGCGGACACGGCCGAGAACTGGCTCAACTCGAGCGCCTCGGCCGGTGCAGGCAGCGGCCCGTACACGCTCAGCTCGTTCAGCACCACGTCGCAGGTCTCGCTCGTCCCGAGCACGAACTACTGGGGCTCGAAGAAGTCGCCGTGGTCGTCCGTCGTCGTCCGGAACATGATCGCCCCGACGCAGCTCCTCAACGTCGCGCGCGGCTCGCACGAGATCGCGATCGATCTGTCGGCGGATCAGGCGCAGACGCTCAAGAGCAACAAGAACGTCAACGTCTCCCTTCAGCCGTCGACCTGGATCTTCTTCCTGATGGCGAACAACAACGCCAAGGTCTCGACGGTGACGTCGAATGCGAAGTATCAGACGGCGCTTCGGTACGCGCTCGACTACTCGGCGCTCGTCTCTCTCGCCGGGCAGGGCGCGATCCAGGCCCCGGGGGTTATCCCGTCGATGTTCCTCGGCGCGCTCCCGCAGAGCGCCAAGATCAAGCAGGATCTCGCCAAGGCCAAGGCGGCGCTCGCAGCGTCCGGTGTGGGAAGCCAGCAGGTGACCCTCCAGTACCCGAGCGACCTGACGATCAACGGCGTCCCGTTCACGTCGATGGCCCAGAAGATCCAGTCGAGCCTGCAGGCCGCCGGCTTCAACATCACGCTCTCGGGCTCCCCGACCACCAACTGGCTCGACGTCTATCGCTCGGGAAAGATGGCTCTGGGACTTTCGCTCTGGGGCCCTGACTATCCGGATCCCGCCGACTACCTCGCCTTCACGCCGGGGAACCTCGTCGGCCTCCGCGCCGGCTGGCCCACGGGGTCTGATGCATCCCTCGAGAAGCTCGCCGCCGCGGCAACGGTGACGTCTGCTCCCGCCGCACGGAAGGCCGTCTACCAGAAGATCCAGCGGATGCTCAACGCCAACAGCCCGTTCTTCCCGCTGATCCAGCCGACGCAGGTCTTCGTGTCGACCAAGGATCTGAAGGGCGCGGTCTACAACGCGGTGTACAGCGTCGACGTCACGCAGGTCTCGCCCGCGTAGATCTCGACCGAGTCAGACGTTCGCGACGAGGGCGGCCGGGTAGGAGTTGAGCTTCCGCCCGCCGCCCTCCTCGCAGACCACGATGTCCTCGATGCGAAGGCTGTAGCGCCCGGGGATGATGATCGAGGGCTCGTCCGTGAAGGTCATCCCGGCGCGGAGCGGCGTCGTGTCCTCGGTCGAGATGAACGGCCGCTCGTGGACGTCCATGCCGATGCCGTGGCCCATGCGATGGCGGAAGTGCTCGCCGAGGCCCGCCTCTTCGATCGGCCTCCTGCAGGCGGCATTCACCTCGGAAGCGGGGGTTCCAGCCGCGGCGGCGGCGCGGCCGGCCTCCTGCGCCGCGAGCATCACCTCGTAGGCGTCCAGATAGTCCTGGGGCGGCTCGCCGCAGTAGATCGTCCGGCCGAAGTCCGAGCAGTACCCGTCGACCACCCCGCCGAAGTCGAACATCACCGAGGTGCCGTCGGGGATCGGGAGCCGCGCCGTCGCCTCGCCGGAGTCGAAGTCCTCGGGGCCGAGGCCGGTGAAGATATGCGTCGTGAACGAGGGGCAGCGCGAGCCTGCAAGTCGCAGCTCGTGCTCGACCGCCTCGGCGAGATCGGCCATCGACACGCCCGGGACGACGAGCGGCGCGGTCGCGGCCATCGCCTGCTCGACGGTGAGGATGGCCCGACCCATGGCCTCGATCTCCTCGGAGGTCTTCACTCGCCGGAGCTCGTTGACGAGCGCCGTGCCCGTCCGTAGCCGCTCGGAGCCGAGAATCCGACCGAGATTCAGCGTCGTCTCGGCCCAGACGCGATCGCCGACCGCGACTGCCCCCGAGCCCGCAAAGCCGCGGGCGATGCCCTCGAAGATGGCGTATCCGTCGTCGGTCTCGTTGACGACGACGACCTCGCCCTCGGGCTGCTCGCGCAGGTCGAAGGCGGCGAACATTCGCGGCAGGACGAACACCGGATCCGACCCGGGGCGGAAGAACGCTCCGGTCACCCACCCGTGAGCATAGGAGGCCTCCCCGAAGTTGGGAACCTGCCGCTCGACGCCGGTCAGGTACTCGAGATCTGCGGAGGGTGCCAGGAAGAGCACGTCGACGCCCTCTGCCTCGAGCCTCTCGGCGAGCCGTGACCGGCGGGCGGCATAGTCGAACACAGGCCGAGTCTAGACGGCCATCGCGCCGCTCAACCAGGCTGTCGAGTGAGGCCGCTACGTCCGCTCGAGCACGACGACCGGAATCTCGCGGTCGGTCCTCAACGCATACTCGTCGTAGTGACGCCAGACCTCGTTCACCTTGCGCCAGAGCCGATTCGCGCTCCTCGCCGGACGCCGTGCGCGCGCGTGCCGGAAAGACCTCTGCCTCGACCTGTAGCTCGACCTCGGGCGTGTGCTCGAGGTTCCGATACCAACCGGGATGCTCGGGCGCCCCGCCCCTGGAAGCGACGATCACGAAGCGATCTCCATCGCGGGCGTAGATCAGCGGCACGGTCCGCGGCTTTCCGCTCCGGCGGCCCCTGGTCGTCAGGAGCAAGATGGTCGATCCCTCCTTCCAGATGTGACCGACAGCGCCGTTCGTCTCGCGGTAGAGGCGGACATGCTCGTCGCCGAATGGATACGTTGTCTCGCTGATCGTCGCCCCCTTCTCGCCGACCATTGTTGCGACGAGGACGAGTCCGCCGGCGGGGGAACTCGAGCGACCAGCCCAGCGGGTGAGAACGCGGCCCTGGCGCGTCAGCCCTGGAGCCGCATGCAGGAGTGGGACCGTCGGATTTCTGTCTGAGTGTTGTTCGGGGGTTGAGGATCGGGTCGTCCGTGCCGAATATGGGGGGTGGCGCATGTCGGGGGCTGAGGAGAAGACGCGTGGCGTGGTGGTTTCGGCCGTTCGCGGAGCCTTGGCCTGCGACTGTGGCGCTGCGCTCGGGTCGGGCGTGCCTTGCTGAGGCGCTCGATCGGAGAGCCGGCGCGGCGCTCCGGCGTTCGAGGGTGTCGGCGGCAGGCCTGGTCGTCCTGCTCTGTTCTTGCCTGGGTGTTCTCACGCCGGCCGGCTCGGCCGCCCAGAGTGGCGGGCCAGGCGGCGGGGCGCGGACGTCGCTGCCCGGGTCGTTGGCCGAGGCCGGTGTCTCGGCGCGCGCGGCCGGGTGCGGTGGCGCAGGAGTGGTTTGCTCCCGCGTTGTCGTGCCGCTCGATTGGGGTGGGCAGATGCCGGGGCAAGGTCTCGCTTCATGTGGTCGAGCACAGGGCCTCTGGGCGTGCTCGCGGGGTGATGTTCCTGCTTGCCGGCGGGCCGGGTCAGGCGTCGGCGGAGTTGTTCGACGTCGGGAACGGCGGCGTCTGGCAGCAGTTGTTTCCCGGGTACACGTTGGTCACGTTCGATCCGCGCGGGACGGGTGAGTCGGACCCCGTGAGCTGCCGGTGGGGGAACGGTGGGGTGCTGAGTAGCGAAGGAGCCGCAGGCGCGTGCGCCGATCAGCTCGGCCCGGGTCGCGATTTCTACCGCACCGCTGACAACGTGATGGATATCGACGCCGTGCGCAAGGCGCTCGGGTTCCGCAAGGTCGGGGTCTTCGGGGTCTCGTATGGCACGGATCTGGCGCTGACGTACTCGCGGACGTTCCCCGGTCGGGTCTCGCGACTCTTGCTCGACTCGGTGGCCTCTCCGATAACCGGACTACCTACCGTGCGCACGGTCTTGCGCAGCATCCCGGCCCGGTTGAGAGCGTTTTGTGCCGGTCGTCTGCGCTGGCGCGATCGCGCGCTACCCGGCCGAGGTGGTCTCGCTCGCGAACTCGCTCGAGCTGAAGCCGCTACCCGGCCATCTTGCGGATCAGGATGGGCGCCGGCGGCTTGTGTGGTTGACGGCCGGGGATCTGCTCGGGCTCGTCCTCGACACCGATCTGAACCCTGGCCTGGCGGCCGAGCTCCCGGCCGCCACGCATGCGGCGCGGCTGGGAGATCCGCAGCCGATGCTGAGGTTGGTCCAGCTGATGGGTGGCCTGGAAACCGAGCTCGGCGAGGCGACTGCCGTCTATCTGGCGACGAGTTGCGACGACGGCCCGTTTCCGTGGCTCCCGGATACGCCGCTCGCACAGCGCGAGACGCTTCTACGCAGCGCGATCGCCGGCCTTCCGTCCGGAGCGCTCGGCGGGTTCGGCTCGTGGGCGGCGGGGATATCCAACGCGTCGTTGTGCCTGAAGTGGCCGACCTCGGAAGCACCAAAGGTCACGCCGGCCTCGTCATATCCCAATGTGCCCGTGCTGATCTTCAGTGGTGCGCTCGATCTGCGCTCTCCGACGCCTGAGGCGCGGGCCGCGCTGGCGCAGCTGCCGCAGGGCCATCTCGTCGTCGTGACGAACACCGGTCATTCGGCACTCACGACCGCCACCTCACCCTGCCTCGCCTCGGCGGTCAAGAGCTGGCTGCGCGGACAGGCTGTCCCGGGTGTCTGCCACGTCTCCCGGCTGATCAAGCCGCTTCCAGCCTTCCTCGGCTCCGAGCACACTCACGAGCCTCAGGTCCTGAGCCCTCGTGCTTTGCTGCCGGCGGTCACGGACACGCTGCACGAGGCGGAGGCGATCTGGCTGCTCCGCGCATACAACGGCGCGGACAGAGCGGTCTCCGGGCTCGAGGGAGGACGGCTCGACCCGACCGACGACGGTTTCGGCCTCGACCGCTACGCGCTCGGCGACGGCATCACGCTCACCGGGCAGCTGCGATACGAGATCTCGGCGAACGAGCCACTGAGGTTCGAAGGCGTAGTCCGGGTGACCGACCCCGCGGGGGCCGCCGGAACGCTGGTCATCAACGGCGACGAGCTCGACGGCACTCTCGACGCCACACCGATCTCCGCAAGCCGGATCGAGCCCGCGAAGGAGACAGCCCGCCCCTCCGCCGCCGCGGCCGGCTCCTGGTCGTCCTGGACACCGCCGGCCGGCTCGCCCGCCACCGTGACCGGGGCGATCGCGGCCCACATCGGTGGCAGCTACCAGGCGACCGCGAACGGCGCGAAGCTCGTCACCGTCTCCTCCCGCTCGGCCCGCGTCATCCGGATCCGGAGGCGAGCAGCCCGTGCTCGCGATCGCCGAGCACGGACGACCGTACGCCCGCCTGCAGGTGAGCGACACCGCGAATACCTGGACCTTCAAGCTCTGCGGGCGCGGCAAGGACTGCTCCATCACTCCGGGTCGGCCGACCGAGACGCGAGGACAACTCATCCGACGCGAGGCGCTACAGCTCGCTCTCTACACCTTCAAGTTCGACCCGCAGATCGACTCGGTCGCCATCTACCTGCCGCCACCGCCTCACGCCGGGCCCTCCAGGACCCTGCTCTATCTCCAGCGAGACCAGCTCGCCCGGCAGATCTCGAAGCCGCTCGACCAGACCCTGGCGCTCGCGACCCCGCCGCTCCCCGATGTCCCGGACCGCACCGAGCAAGAGACGATCGACCGGCTCACGCTGCCCAACCTCTTCGCCTTCTCGATGACCAGGATCCAGGACGGCGGCGTGGAGCTCGTGCTCAGCCACACCTACTAGCTGCCCCTTCTGGACCTCCGGTGGCAGAACGCCGTCGCTGTCGTGAACCGTCGGGGCGACGTACAAGCGCGCGGGATGGTTGCATCGCGCTGGGGAATCGGTCACTGTTACGCCGTTCCGTCCAAGCAGCATCGATTGGAGGTGGACCGAAATGAGACGCAGGTGGATCTCGATCGCCGCCGCCCTCGTCGGGGTCGGCGCGCTCGGCGTCGCGTCCCTGACTGCGAACGCGGGCGTGAAACGCGCCGGCGTGAGCCCGGCGTCGTGCGCATTCGACCTCAAGGTCGGCGACGTTCTGCCCTTCACGGGCGACCTCGCCGCGTACGGCGGGAACATGGATCGCGCTGTCAAGCTCGCGGTCGACCTCGAGAACAAGTCGCTCGCCGCGGCCGGGATGACGGGCGCGAAGGTCGAGCTCGTCGGTTCTGAGGACGGTCAGACGCAGGCCAGTGCCTCGGTCGAGGCCGCGACGAAGCTGATCAAGACGCAGGGCGCGAACGTCATCATCGGCGAGATGGCCTCGGGCGCGACGATCCCGATGGCCCAATCGGTGACGATCCCCGACGGGATCGTGACGCTCTCTCCGACGGCGAGTGCGCCCCAGATCTCGACGATCAAGGATCACAACCTGCTCTGGCGGCTGTACCCGTCCGACTCGCTGCAGGGCAAGGTGCTCGCGCTGGCGGCCGCGTCAGCGTTCAACAAGGGCGTGCTCAACATCGGCGCACGCAACGACGCCTTCGGCACCGCACTTGCGGCGCTCGTGAAGAAGCAGTACGTCGCACTCGGCGGCAAGGTGGGGAAGACGGTGCTCTGGAACCCGAACCAGGCCAACTTCGACACCGAGGCCGGGCAGCTCGTCTCGGGTAACCCGGCGGGCTGGGTGATCATCGACTTCCCCGACACCTTCCAGAAGTTCGCCCCGTCGCTCGTGCGGACGGGCAAGTGGGACCCCAAGAAGACGTTCATGACCGAGGCGCTGCGGAACGGCGATGTGCTCAAGGCGATCGGGAGCCCGGTGGACGGGCTGCGCGGCACCGCTGCGAGCTCGGCCGGCGGCCCCGCGGGGAAGGCATTCGCCGCGCTCTGGAAGGCGCAGGTGCACGGCGCGAAGCCCTACACCGGCTTCGAGGGCACGGCATTCGACGCTTCGATGGTGGCGTTCCTCGCGGCGGTCAAGGGCTGCTCGGCCTCCGATGCGAGGCTGAAGGCGAACCTGATCCCGGTTTCGGGGCCGCCGGGGGTCAAGGTCACCTTCCGGAATCTCACGACAGGGGTCAAGGCGCTCCTCGCGGGCAAGGAGATCGACTATGAGGGCGCGTTCAGCCCGGTCGACTTCGACAAGAACGGCGACATCGGCTCGGCCGTCTACGAGATCTGGCAGAACGACGGCAACGGGAAGATCTCGACGCTGAGGACGGTCACGTTCCGCGGTTGATCCGCGGGCAGGTGAGGGAGGGCGGCGGCTTCCAGGAGGCCGCCGCCTATTCCCGCGCCGTGCGCGCCGGGCCGTGGGTCGTCGTGAGCGGGACGGCGGCGCTCGGCCCGGATGGCACGGCGCTCCACCCGGGCGACTGCCGCGCCCAGACACTCGCTGCGCTGCGACGCGCGGTTGCGGCGGCCGAGGAGCTTGGCGCGTCCCTCACCGACGTCGTGCGAACCCGGATCATCCTCGTGCCGGGGGCCGACTGGCGCGGCGCCGCCGACGCCCACCGCGAGGTCTTCGCCGGGGTGAACCCGGCGAACACGACCTACTTCTGCGGTGGGCTGATCCCGCCGGGGGCGCTCGTCGAGGTCGAGCTCGAGGCGCTCGTCGATGAGATCCCGCCCAGATAGAGCTCGACCACTTTCGGGTCGTGCAGCAGCTCGGGGCCGAGCCCTTCGTGGGCGTTGCGGCCCATGTCGAGCACGTGCGCGCGGTGGGAGATCGCGAGCGCGCGGCGGGCGTTCTGCTCGACCATCAGGATTGCGACCCCGAGCCGGTTGATCTCGAGCAGCTGCTCGAAGACGGTGTCCATCGCGGTCGGCGAGAGGCCGGCCGAGGGCTCGTCGAGGAGGAGCAGTTCGGGACCTGTCGCGAGCGCCCGGGCAAGCGCGACGAGCTTGCGCTGTCCGCCCGAGAGCGTGCCCGCATGCTGGCGGGGTCGCTCGGCGAGAAGCGGGAACAGCTCGAAGGTGCGCGCGATCGCGGCGCGGCGTTCCGCGCGAGGGAGGCCGAGCACGCTCACCTTCAGGTTCTCGGCGATCGTGAGTGAGGGGAAGACGTTTGCGAGCTGCGGCACGAAGTTGAGGCCGCGGCGGGTTCGGAGGTCGGGCCGCAGGTGCGTCACGTCCGCGCCGCGGAGTGAGACGCGGCCCGCGCGGACCCTGACGAGGCCGTAGAGCGCCTTGAGGAGCGTCGACTTCCCGGCGCCGTTCGGCCCGATGATCGAGACGATCTCGCCGGGCGCCGTCCGGACGTGCACGCCATGGAGGACGAGTGCCGCGCCGTAGCCGGCCTCGATGCCCTCGGCCTCGAGGAGCGTCTCGTTCACCCGACGGCCTCGGGGTGCGCGCCGAGGTAGGCGTCGATAACGCGCGGGTCGCGGCGCACCTCGTCGGGCGTGCCCTCGCAGATCACGCGCCCGTTCGCGAGAACGATCACGTGGTCGCTCGCTCGCATCACTACGTCCATGTCGTGCTCGACGAGGAGGAAGGTGACTCCGGTCTCGCGACGCAGGTCGAGGATGTGCTCGAGGAGCTGCTCGCGCAGCACGGGTGTCACGCCGGCCATCGGCTCGTCGAGGAGCAGGAGCTCGGGGCCGGTCATCAGCACGCGCGCGAAGTCGAGCAGCTTGCGTTGCCCGCCCGAGAGCGTGCCGGCGTAATCGCCGGCAAGTCCGTCGAGGCGGACCAGCGTGAGCAGCTCGAGCGCTCGCCCGCGGGCGCGCTGTTCGAACTCGCGGCTCGCGCGGCGGTGCAGCGCGGCGCCCCCGAGTCGCTCGCCCGGGTGGCCGGGGGCGGCGAGGACGACGTTCTCGAGCACGCTCATCCGGCCGAGGGCCCGGGCGGTCTGGAAGGTGCGCGCGAGCCCGAGCCTCGCGATGCGGTACGGCGGCAGCCGGTCGATCCGCCGCCCGTCGAGGAGCACGGAGCCCGAGTCGCCGCGCAGGTAGCCGGCGACGATGTTGAAGACCGTCGACTTGCCGGCCCCGTTCGGGCCGATCAGGGAGGTGATCGAGCCGCGCTCGACCGCGAAGCTCGCCCCGTCGACCGCGCGGACGCCACCGAAGGAATGGCTCAGCTCCCGCACCTCGAGGATGCTCATGGCCGAGCTCCCGTTGGACGGCTCACTCGAGCACCATCTCGTCCCTCCGGCCGAGGATCCCCTGGGGCCGGAACAGCATCAGCCCGATCAGCACGAGCCCGATCAGCAGGAGCCGCACGTAGGCGCGATCGTCGGAGGAGAGCCACGAGAACGGCGGGAAGCCGAAGAAGCGCGTGCCGGCGAAGAGGATCCCGAAGATCAGCGAGCCGACGGGAACGGCCCAGACGCGGCCGGTGCCGCCGAGAATCACGATCATCCAGGCGAAGAACGTGATCAGCGGCTGGAAGTCGTCGGGGCTGAAGAACGAGAATTGCCACGCGTAGAAGCATCCCGCGAGGCCGGCGAGGGCGGCGCCGATCGCGAGGCTCTGGAGCTTGACAGCGAATGGGTTCTTGCCGAGCGAGGCAGCTGCGTCCTCGTCGTCGCGAATCGACTTGAGCAGGCGGCCCCACGGCGACCGCACGGCGAGCTCGACCAGCGCCAGGAGGGCGAGTGTGACCGCCCAGACGACGAGCAGCATCACGATGTCCTTGTTCGAGACGCCGAGGCGGCCGCCGAGCCAGGCGGAGAAGCGCATCCATTGGCCGTCGTACTCGGCGGCCTGGTCGATTCCGGCGAGCGCGATCGTGCCCTGCGAGCCGCCCGTCAGCCCGTCCTGGTTGGTGGCGACGTAGCGGACGATCTCTCCGAAGGCGATCGTGACGATCGCGAAGTAGTCGGCTCGCAGGCGAAGCGTCGGCAGCCCGACGAGGATCCCGGCGAGCGCCGCCGCGACGACGCCGAGCAAGCCGGCGAGCCACATCGACATCCCCTCCTTCACGGTGAGGATCGCCATCGTGTACGCGCCGATCGCCATGAATCCGACCTGCCCGAAGTTGAGCAGGCCGGTGAAGCCGAACTGGATCTGGAGGCCGAGCGCGAAGAGCGTGTAGATCCCCGCGACGACGCCGACGAAGGCCCAGAAGTCGACGCTGAGGATCGTGCTCACGCGGTCCGAGCCCTTCCGAAGAGGCCCTGCGGTCGCAGGAGCAGAGCGACGATGAGGAGGGTGAAGGCGACAACCGGCTTGTAGACCGGGTCGACGCCGCCTGCAAAGCCGCTCCAGGTCGAGAGCTCCATCGCGAGGCCGAGCGCGAGGCCGCCGACGAGCGCGCCGTAGGCGCTGCCGATTCCGCCGAGGACGACCGCGGCGAAGATCGGGAGGAGCTGCTGAAAGCCGAAGTTCGGGTCGAACGACGACTCGACGAGCCCGAACAGCACCCCGGCCAGCGCAGCGAGGGCGCCGGTGAGGATCCAGGTCGCCATGATGATCCGCCGCGTGTCCATCCCCGCGATCTGGGCGAGCGTACGGTCGTCCGACATCGCCCGCATCGCGCGACCGAGGTCGGTGCGTGCGAGTATCAGCGCGACGAGCACGACCGACCCGGCGGCGACGACGATCGACACCCCCTGCGCGCCGGAGAGGCGCACCGACCCGATCACGTACACCTTGTAGGGGTCGATCCGGTACGCGCGCGACTGAGGCCCCCAGCCCAGGAAGATGCCCTCGCGGAGCACGAGCGCGAGCCCGATCGAGGCCAGGAAGAGGCTCATGAACCCGGCCTGCCGCCGACGCAGGGGTCGCCACAACACAAGCTCGATCAGCACGCTGAGCAGCGCCGTCGCAGCCATTGCGAGCACCACCGAGAGCACGAGCGGCAGATGCCAGGTGACGTTGCAGAGGTAGGCGGTGAAGGCGCCGAACGCCATCACGTCCCCGTAGGCGAAGTTGACGATGCGCAGGATGCCGTAGACGACTGAGACTCCGACCGCCGCGATCGCGATCACCGAGCCGGTGACGAGGCCGTTCGCGAGGAGCTGGAACATCAGACGATCGCAGGCTCGGGGACGAGCCGGTCCTCCACGAACCGGGCAGCGTCGAGCATCGCCAGCGCGGGATCGGCCTCGCCGCCGAGTACCGCGCCGGCCACGATGCGCCCAACCGCCGGCGCCAGCATGAACCCGTGGCCGCTAAAGCCGGCAGCGACGTGGAGCCCGTCGAGACCTGGAAGCGGCCCGAGGATCGCCTGCCGGTCGGGCGTGGCGTCGTAGATCCCCGGCACGACGATGCCGAGGTCGACGTACTCGAGCGCCGGCACGAGGGTACGAATACCCGCTCGCACGTTCTCCCGCCACGTGGGCAGCCCTGTCTCGGGATCCCCCGCCGCGCCGAGGTCGCTGGTCAGCACCCGGCCGTTGGCGAGCTGCTTCGCGGCGAAGCGGAGCTCGGCCGAGACCACGAGCGGCTCGAGCAGCCGCTCCCGGATCGGCGTGGAGAGGAAGAGGAAGCGCTCCTCCGGCTCGATCGGCAGCTCGATCCCAAGCGGCCTGATCAGCCCGGAGGTCGCGACGCCTGCCGCCACGACGATCGCGTCCCCGCTGCGCCGCTCCCCGTCGTCGAGGACGGCAACCCATCCCGCACCGTCAGCCTCGAGCCGTACCACCTCGGCAGAGTCCACCCGCACCCCCTCCGCAAAGGCCTCGACCACCGACTGGGGCCGGTCGAAGTAGCCGTCCGTCCCGCACCACGCGGCGCCCGCGAGGGTCGAAGGATCGAGGCCGGGGACGAGCTCTGCCGCCTCCGCCGCCGACACGATCCGCGAGGGCACTCCCTCATCCCGCTGGAGCTGCACGCTTGCGGTAAGCCGATCCAGCACGTCCTGCGAGTGCGCGGCGAAGAGGTAGCCACACTCGCGGAAGCCGAACGGGACGCGTGCGCCGAGCCGCTCCTCGGCCCCCTGCCAGAAAGTAAACGACTCGCTCGCCAGCCGGCAGTTGACCGCCGTGCCCCATTGCCGCCGAACGCCTCCGGGCTGAACCCCCGACGCGCCGGCGCCGATCCCGTGCCGCTCCAGGACCGTAGCCGCCACCCCGGCCTGCCCGAGCTCGCGTGCGATCGCGAGCCCGATGATCCCGGCACCGACCACGAGCACCTCGGAGGATGCGTCGACCACGACTTCGCAACTATTGCGCATCGGCATGGCGGAGATGCGGCTCTACGACTTGAGGGTGACGGTCGAGCGGATCGAGGGCCGCTCGGTCTATGGCATGAATCCGGGCGACTACTTGGAGCTCGTCGAGTTGAGCAAGCTGCCATTCCCGAGGGCGACCACTTCTGCGTGTACGCGCTGCAGGCGGTCCTTCCGTTGCTTCCGGCGAAGCAGCGGGGCCTGCCCGAAGGGGACTGGCTCGAGCGGGATAGCCTCGTCTGTTGCCCCGATCCCGACAGGCATCTGATCAGGTGAGAGGCTGCTGGCTCTTCTCGGAATCGGATGTCGCGACAGCCATCCGGAAGGAGGGGGGCGGAGTCGATCCGAGGCCAGCCGCTGCTCGATGCTCAGTTCACGGATACGACGAACGAAGCTAGGTTGGACTGTGGGTCGCCTTGGGCGCTGGATTGGGCGGTCAGCTGCTGGTCGTGCGGTTGGGTGATCTGGATGCCGAGCGAGGCGGTTGCCTCCTGTTTTCCGCGAGGTCTCAGGAATCCGATGTTGCAGACGAGGGTTGAGGTGCCGGTGCAGCCTGGACCTCGCGTCAGGGCCGGTGGGCCGACGAGACGCATTCCGGGTGAGAGCTTGACTGTGAGGGTGAGGTGTCCGGCACCGACGGTTCCGCGGTCGATCACCGTGATCACGAAGTTGACTTCGCCGCCGAGGTACGAGGCGTTCGTCGGGGTCGAGATCGAGGTGTGGAGTGACACCAGCCGTACCTGAGGGTTCGATCCGTAGGGGTAGTTGGTGAGCGCGAGTACGTCCGCGACGAGGATGAGGTAGGCGGAGAGGAGTGGGATCAGGATCATCCGTTTGGACGGTCTTCTGTATTTGGACTCTCGGCGTTCTGCACGGATGTCCGTCCAGGGCATCGAGCAGAGCGCGATCAGGAGTGCCGCGGCCGCGCAGGAGGCAACCAGGAGGGCACCCCAGGCTGGGCCCGGCCCGAAGGCCGAGAGCGCGTTGGGGGAGAGCTTCGCCGAGAGCCTGGAGGAACCGAGCTCGGCAGGGAGACGCACGAGTTCGCCCAGCACGCCACCGCTTGGGCCGTTTTCGACGCCCGGCGCGTACACCTTCGACCAGATGAGGGTCAGCAGCGTCATAGGGATCACCGACAGGCAGGCGAGAAGCACCGTCAGGCGCGGGCGCCACGAGAAGGCCGGCCCAAGCCCAAGGCAGAGGAACGGCAGGGCAATCACAAGAAACCGCGGCCCTTGAGAGCCTCCGTAGGGATCGAAGTAACCAAAGTTGATGACGACGAAGATCGCCGTCACGCATCCGGCGACTATTGCCTCGGCAAGGTGGTTGCGCCCGAGCCGCACTAGCCCGAAGGCTGCGAGGATGAGCACGGGCGAGACGACGAGCAGCCCACGGCTCCCGGCGAGCACCTCGATAGCGCCGAAGGTTCGCGGCAAGCCGATCCCGAAGAAACCGGTTGTCTGCTCAGCTGCGAAGCTATTGGCGACGTATCGATAGGAGAGGTGCCAAGGCTCTCCGAACGCCTCCCAGTCGTACGCGCCGAGCAACACCACCCCGGGCACGACTCCCGCGATGAACGCCCGCAACGGCCGCAAACCCTGGGCAGCGAGGTAACACCCGAGCACGAGCAGAATCAAACCGCTCTGGTACTCGACGAGGAGCGCGGCTCCCCCCACGAGCCCGGCAAGCCCCGGGCGCCCCCTCCAGGCGAGCAGGAACGCCAAGAACGCGAACGCGGCGGCCGGGACATCCTCATAGGCCACGACCCCAAATGGCGCGACCAATGTCCCGAGCGCAAATGTCACGAGCGCGACTGCGCCGTAACCCGGACTGAGCCCTTCACTCACACGCCCCACCATGAACGCGCAGACAAGAAGCAAGACACCGATCGTCAGCACGCGTACGGCCCAGAGACTCAGATCATCGTTTGACCACCGCTCAGGCGATCCCAGTTGAAGCAACGCCACCGAGGGCAGCGCAAGCGCGGACACCCCGGGCGCCTTGTCGGTGTAGAGGTGCCCGCCGTAGCTCGCCTTGTCAAACGAAAGCGAAAGGCACCCGTCGTTCGAAAGACGACCGTGGAGCAACGCCTGGCTCAGGCAGAAGCGCGACTGATCCTGAGGCGTCACCACCGCGATGGGCGTCAGAACTGCCAAGGCAACCAGCACAAGAAGCAGAACCTCGTGACGAGGACGCGCCCAAGGGAACGCCTGACCACGAGTCGCCAGCAGGTCACGCACGCGTGCCAGATTCAATCAGCCGCCCAAGCTCGCAATGCTCTGCGAAAAGCTCCTCGCCGCTAGCCCACGACGATATTCAAGAAACTCGCGCCGCCCGAAAGAACGCTCGACCGCAATACGTCACACTCACACGCAGCCTTCGGGGCTGAAGGAGCCTTCGGGGCTGAAAGTGAGTCGAGCGTCAAGTCCGCGCTCGCGGTCCAGACACTGGCTTGAGACGGATCGCTTTGATGCCTTGCTTGACCACAGCTTGACCGGCGCCCCGACTCGGGCCGATGAACCGTCACAGCTCAGAACAAAAGACCCGCGCTTGCAGGCCTTTTGTGA
>CAVYIB010000008.1:0-94103 GCA_963768435.1 uncultured Actinomycetota bacterium | reverse complement strand
GCCCGACTCCCGCGGTGCCGGCGGGCCCGCCGGCCGCGGTCCGCGCCTCGCTGACATACGTCTGGGCAAACAGCGTCCCTTCGACCGGCAGCGGTGCCAGGCCGAAGCGCTCGATCAGGGTTTGCACGGTCGGCTCGATCCGCGGACGCTATCGGTAGGGTCACCCGGCATGGCCGAATCGCCGCCTCCCGTCGGCACGCTCCTCGATCTGACCGGCCGGGTCGCGGTCGTCACGGGGGCAAGCGGCAACATCGGCGCCGGGATCGCCCGGCGGCTGCACGAGGCAGGCGCAGCGGTGGTTGCTCACGCGCACCGGGATCTTGCCGCGGTCGAGTCGCTCGCCGCCGTGCTCGGGTCCCGGGTCGTGCCCGTGGCCGGCGATGTGCAGCTCGACGCGAGAGCGATCTGCACCGCCGCGGTCGAGTCGTTCGGCGGCCTCCACATCGTCGTGAACAACGCCGGGATACAACCCGTCGCCCCGCTCGAGTCGATCGGGGACGAGGCGATCGTCGAAATGCTTCGCGTCAACGTCGCGGGGGTCGCGGCGATGACGCGCGAGGGCGCCTCGGCGATGGGGACGAGAGGCGGGGCGATCGTGAACATCAGCTCGATCGAGGGGATCCAGCCCGCGTTCGACCACAGCCATTACGCCGCGGCGAAGGCCGCCGTGATCATGCACACACGCGCGGCGGCGCTCGAGCTCGGCCCCGCCGGGATCAGGGTGAACAGCGTCTCGCCGGGGCTGATCGAAGCGCCTGCGATCGCCGAGACGTGGCCGGAGGGCGTCGCCAGGTGGCTGGCGGCGGCGCCGCTCGAGCGTCTTGGAACGCCGAGCGACGTCGCCGATGCCGTGTTGTTCCTAGTCTCCCCCGCCTCGCGCTGGATCTCGGGCGCGAACCTGGTCGTAGACGGCGGCGTGCTCGCGCACAACACCTGGTGACCGGGTGTCTCCGGGACGGCTCCACTGCCCTCTAGGCGGTTGCTGCGGCCGCGCACCGCCGGGCCCGATGTACGTGGCGCTGCCGAACCCGAGGATCGGCCCGAAGATGAATCCGAGGAAGAACAAGCCGACCCCGAAGCCTCCGCCCTTGCCGAAGCTCTTCGCCAGGTCGAGGGCGACGATCAGTGCGATCACGATCCCCACGATCGGGATGATCCAGAGGATGATCCACCACCAGGGTCGACCGACGATCTTGAGCAGGACGAGCAGGTTGTAGATCGGGATGAGGCATTTCCACCCGGCCTCGCCTGCCTTCGAGAAGATCTGCCAGGCAGCGGCGATCAGTAGAACGATGATGGCGAGGTAGATGACGACGACGATGCCGTTCATGCTCGCTCCCTTCTGGATTCGAGGTTGGAACGACAATGACCCCGCCACCGGACGGGAGAGCGGTCTGCGAAGCGGTCAGGGACGCGTCGTGGCGCGCGTCGCCTCGACGTCCACGGCGATCTGCGCGATCAGGTCTGCCTCGCTCGCGAACGACGCCTCGTCGCGCAGGCGGTCCCAGAGCTCGACGATCACCCGCTGCCCGTAGAGGTCGCCGGTGAAATCGAGCAGGAACGCCTCGATCCGCCGTTCCGTGCCGCCGTAGTGCGGGTTCAGGCCGATCGAGATCGCAGCTCGATGGTCGAGCGCCGCGCCGGCGTAGATCCCGAACGCAGGGACGAGCAGCGAGTGCTCGATTCGGAGGTTCGCCGTGGGAAAGCCCAGCGTCCCGCCGCGCGCATCCCCGGAGACGACGACCCCCTCGACCTCGAACGGGCGGCCGAGGAGCGGAGCGGTCGCACGCACGTCACCGGCAGCCGCGAGCCGGCGGATCTCCGTCGACGAGATGCCGGGAATGATCGGCACCACGCGGGTATCGAGCCCCAGCCGCTCGCACAGCGCGAGGTCGCCGCTTCGCCCGCTGCCGAAGCGGAACGACTCCCCGGCGCAGAGCACCTCGGCTCCGATCCCGAGGACATAGGTCTCCAGGAACACCTCCGGAGGGAGGCCGGCTACGGCGGGCGTGAACTCGACCACAAGCGTGTCCTCGACACCGAGGTCCGCCAGCAGCTCGAGCCGGCGCTCCAGGGTCGCGAGCAGCTCGACCTCGTACCCGAGGACCTCGCGCGGGTGCGGGTGAAAGGTCACGACCGTCGATGTCAGACCGGCATCGACGCGCCGCCTCGACGACGGCGCGATGACCGACGTGGACGCCGTCGAAGGTGCCGATCGCGACTGCGCGCGGCCGGCGCTCCAGCTCGCCGGGTGAGTGCGCGACGTTCATGCCGGCTCCTCGGTGCCATGCGTCGCGTCGACCGGCTCCCACTGCGCGTCCTCGACCGCCGGTCGGCGCCGGCACGACCTCGCCACCGGCGGCGTCCGCACTCGCCACCTCGGCCTCGAACGCGAGCACCTGTGCCCTCAGCCCGTATGCGACGCGATCGAGCGCCTCCGCCGGCAGCCGCGACAGCACCTCGGACACCGGCAGTAGCCGATCCGGGTCAGCCTCGTCGATCCCGAAGGGGCCCACGGCCGTCCGCCGGAGCGTCGTGCAGTGGCCGCCGAGCGCGGTGGCGATCGACCTGACATACGTGCCCGACCCGACGTGAAGCCCGAGCTCGACGGCATCGCCCGCATACGTGATGACGTCGAGCGCGTACACCGGCGAGCGTCGCACGGGCATCTCGACCGCGATGCCCCGGCGCGCAAGCTTGTAGGCGCGCTCACCACCGATCTTCACCGCCGAAGCGGCGGGGATCGGCAGCTCGACCTCGCCGCGGAGGCCCGCGAGCAGGCCCTCGAGCTCTGCCTGCGAAGGCGGCTCGTGGCTCTCCAGCACCTCGCCTTCGGGATCGCCGGTCGAGGTCGTCGAGGTGAGGTCGACGTCCGTGACGTAGCGCTTGTCCAGGCCGACGAAGCATGGCGCAAGTCTAGTTGCCATACCGGACAACAGGAGCAGGAGGCCGGAGGCGAACGGGTCGAGCGTCCCGGTGTGCCCCGTCTTGGCGCGCGTGCGGCGACGCAGCTCCGCGACGAGAGCGAACGACGACGGGCCCGGCGGCTTGTCGAGCAGCGCGACCCCGACCGGGCTCGACGCGCGAGGCGGCATTCAGTCCTCCGTGCCGGCCACCGCGACGAACTCGCGGCGCACGAACTCGACGATCTCCTCGAGAGGAAGCTCGCTCGAGAACCCGGCAGCCTGAACGTGGCCCCCGCCGCCCGACTTGCGCGCAATCGCGGACACATCGACCTTGTCGGAGCTCGAACGAAGCGAAACGCGATGCGCAGGCCCCCCGGGCGTCGGGGGTGGCTCGCGGATCAGGGCCACGAGGACCGAGCCCTCGCTCGCGCGCAGAGAGTCGATGATCCCCTCGGAGAAGGGCTCCTCAGCCCCGGCATCGGCGAAGTCGGAGCGGAGCAGGTAGGAGATGACGAGCCGCCCTCCCTCGTAGGCGCGCGCATGCTCGAGCGCGCGGGCGAGGAGCTTCAGCTTCGGGAACTGCACGGTCTCGTAGACGTGCCTGAAGATCTCGTGCACGTTCGCTCCCGCGTCGACGAGGTCGGCGGCGAGCCGCAGGGCCTTCGGCGTCGTGTTCGCGTACTGGAAGCGCCCGGTGTCGGTGACGACGCCGATGTAGAGCGCCTCGGCGATCTGAGGTGTGAACGGCGTGTCCAGTGCCTTGAGCAGATCGGCGACGATCTCCGCAGTCGAGGAGGCATCCGCGACGACGAGATTCACCGAGCCAAAACGCGTGTTGTCGTGATGGTGGTCGACGTCGACGACGAGCGCCGCGTCGCCGAGAACGGCGGGCTCCGGGGCAATCCGGCGCTCGTTGGCGCAATCGAGGGCGAGCAGCACGCGATCGCCCACATCGGCTGGAGGCTCGCGCAGCACCTCGCCGAGCGGCATGAACCCGTATTCGGCCGGAAAGGGCGTCGCACCCGCGAGATACATCAGCACGTCCTTACCGAGCGCCCGCAGCCCGAGCGCGGCGCCGAACATCGAGCCGAGCGCGTCGCCGTCGGGATTCTCATGCGTGACGACGAGGAACCGCTCGTGCGTCCTCAGCGCCTCGACGACGGTGTCGAAATCAGTCAGCGCTGCTGTCGTCTGAGGAGTCATCGGAAGGCGGGGCGGGTACGAGTTCGTCGATCAGCTTCGTCATGCGCACGCCGTACTCGACCGACGGATCGTATTCGAAGGTCAGCTGCGGCGTCCGCTTCATGCTCAGCTCCCGCGCGAGGCGTCCCTGGACGAACCCGCTGGCCGATTCGAGGGCCGCCATCGATGCCTTCCGCTTCTTCGCTCCCCCGAACACGGAGACGAAGACCCGGCCGTCATGGAGGTCGGGCGAGACCGAGACACCGGTGACCGTGACGATCCCGAGCCGTGGGTCCTTCAGGTCGCCGAGCGCCTCGGCCACGATCTCGCGAACCGACTCGTTGACCCGGCGCATCCGCTCGCTCATTCCCGCTCCCGGCGCCGGCAGAGCCAGCACGTCCGGTCAGTCTTGAGCTCCGTCGAGCCTACGCTCATCCGAGCTCCTCGGGCGACACGAGGAGCACCTCGGAGCGAGAGAGCACCCAGTCCTGGCCCGCCAGCCACTGCTCGGCGCGCTCCGCCAGATCCTCGGCCGCCGAGGCCTCGCGGGCGCTGAACGCGGCGAGCAATGCGCACCGCTGCCAGAGATCGTGGTGGTCGACCTCGGCAACCGAGGCGCCGAAGCGATTCTGTAGCTGCGCCTTCGCGGACAGCACGTGCTTGCGCTTGCCCTTCAACGAGCCGGCCTCGGGAAAGTGAAGCTCGGCCGAGAGGATCGCGACGAACCCCGGCACGGCGGCGCGCTACGCGGCGTCGGGCGGCTCGTCGAGCGATGTGCGCTCGACCTCACGGGTCTCGTACACCTCGAAGATGTCGCCTTCGCGCAGGTCGTTGAAGCCCTCGAGCAGGATGCCGCACTCGAAGCCCTCCGACACCTCGCGGGCGTCGTCCTTGAACCGCTTGAGCTGGGCGACGCTCGTCTCGTGGATGCGCGCCCCGTCGCGGAAGATGCGGACGCGCGAGCCGCGGCGGACGATGCCACTCGTGACCATGCAGCCGGCGATGGTGCCGACGCGCGAGGCGCGGAAGAGCGCGCGGACCTCGACCTCGCCGATCACGGCCTCGGTCTCGACCGGCGACAGCATCCCGACGAGCGCCTGCTCGATCTGCTGGGTCAGCTCGTAGATGACGCGGTACTGGCGGATCTCGATCCCCTGGCGCTCCGCGAGCTGGCGGGCCTCGCTCGACGGGCGGACGTTGAAGCCGACGACCATCCCGCTCGAGGCAGCGGCGAGGTTGACGTCGTTCTCGGTGATGCCGCCGACACCCGTGTGGATGACGTTGACGCGAACCTCGGTGTGGTCGATCTTCTCGAGCTCTCCGACGATCGCCTCGACCGAGCCTTGAACGTCGGCCTTGAGGACGATGTTGAGGTCGGCGACGCCGCCCGCCTGGAGCTGCTCGAACAGTTTCTCGAGCGAGACGCCGCGGCTTGCCTGCTTTGCGAGCGATTCGCGCCGAAGCCGCTCGCCGCGCTGCTGCGCGAGCTCGCGGGCGCGACGATCGTTCTCGACCACGCGGGCCAGCTCGCCGGCGAGCGGGGAGTGATCGAAGCCGAGGATCTCGACCGGATCGCCCGGGCCTGCTGCGTCGATCTTCTCGCCGCGATAGTCGTAGAGCGCCCGTACCCGGCCCCAGGCATCGCCGGCGACGATCGAGTCGCCGACCTTGAGGGTGCCACGGTGCACGAGCATCGTCGTCACCGTTCCCCGCCCCACGTCGAGCCGAGACTCGATGATCGGGCCGGATGCCTCCACGGCGGGATTGGCGCGCAGGTCGAGCTCGAGATCCGCGACGAGCAGGATCTTCTCGAGCAGCTCGTCGAGGTTCTCGCCCTGCTTCGCCGAGACTTTCGCCACCTGCGTCGTGCCGCCCCACTCCTCGGGCTGGAGGCCCTGGGTGGCGAGATCGGCGAGAACGCGATCCGGGTTTGCGCCGGGCAGATCGATCTTGTTGACGGCGACCACGATCGGCACGTCGGCGGCGCGCGCGTGCGAGATCGACTCGAGCGTCTGCGGCATCACGCTGTCGTCGGCTGCCACGACCAGCACCGCGATGTCGGTGACCTTGGCGCCGCGGGCACGCATGGCGGTGAACGCCTCGTGGCCCGGTGTGTCGAGGAACGTGAGCTTCCGGCCGTCGACCTCGGTCTGGTACGCGCCGATGTGCTGCGTGATCCCACCGGCCTCGGTGTCGACGACGGCGGTCTTGCGGATCGCGTCGAGCAGGGTCGTCTTGCCGTGGTCGACGTGGCCCATGATCGTGACGACCGGCGGCCGAGGGACAAGCGACTCCTCGGTGTCGTCGAACGACTCCGGCTCGGCCTCGTCGTCGTCGGCGTGCTTGATCGTCACCTCGCGGTCGAGCTCGAGCGCGATCATCTGCACTTCTTCGTCGGTGAGGGTCTGGGTCGCGGTCTTCATCGATCCCAGGTCCATCAGCATCTTGATGATCTGCGACATCGTGACCCCGAGGGTCTGCGAGAAGTCGCGCAGCGAGACGCCGGACTCGACGGTTACCGGTCCTGTAGGCGGAGCTACGTCGCGCGGAGTCTTCGGGACGCGATCGCCCTGGCGGTCGCCCGGACGCTGGCGCTGGCCCGCGCCGGGACGCCCGGTGCCGCCGTCGATGACGACGCGCCGTCTCCGGTTTCCGGGGCCTCCGCCCCCTCTTGGTCTGATCGGTCTACCGCCTGGCATGGCTCAAGTGTAGAGCCGCGCGAGGGAATCCTCGACGCGGACAATCCTCCTCAACGTTCGATTGAAACCTCGATGCGCCCGGGCGCGCTCGAAACAGACGAGTCTGCGGCACGTATAGACGCCGCGTCCGGACCCGGGCCCGGCCACCAGCATACCCTCGACCTGGTGGAAGCGCTGAAGCTCGGCCTGCGGCGCCTTGCGGCCGCAACCCGCGCAGGTGCGGATCGGATCAGCCGTTGAGACCGGCCTCCTCCGCTTCCTCATGGCTGATGTGCACGATCGGAACGCCGTCGTCGGGGTCGTCCTCGACGCGAACAGGCGCCGGTCCGCCCGACTCCAGCGTGGTGTCCTCGCCGGCGATCGGAGCGTCGCCCGGGCCTGCCGGGAACTCCTCCGGGGCCGGGTCGCCGAACTCGGCTGCGTCCTCGGTGACCGACTCCGGCTCCGTCACGTCGGACAGCGCCTCGAGCTCCGGGTCGGACTCCTGCACGATCATGTTCACCTCGTCGTCCGGCTCGTGCAGCGCGAGCTCCTGGTGAGCCGGGACGCCGCAGTACTTCGAGGCTCGGAAGCGCGGCGTTCGGGCAGCGCTTGCCGTTCGAGAGCACCGCCGAGCAGCGCCCCGAGAAGTCGCCCTCCTCGCCGCTGTCGCCGCCGAAGGCCGCCTGGGCCTCCTGCTGGGCGAACTCGGTGTCACTGACGATGTCGATCTTCCAGCCGGTCAGGCGGTGGGCGAGTCGGGCATTCATGCCCTCCTTGCCGATCGCGAGCGCGAGCTGGTCGTCCGGGACGACGACGGTCGCCTCCTTCTGCGCGTCGTCGAGGTACACCTCGCGAACGCGGGCCGGCGAGAGCGCCTTGGCGACGAACCGCGCGGGCTCCTGGTTCCACGGGATGATGTCGATCTTCTCGCCGCGGAGCTCCGAGACGACCATCCGGACACGCGAGCCGCGGGGGCCGACGCAGGCGCCGACGGGATCGACGCCCTGGGTGTGCGACTGAACGGCGATCTTCGAGCGGTAGCCGGGCTCGCGGGCGACGCCCTCGATCGTGACGAGGCCGTCTGCGATCTCGGGTACCTCGAGCTCGAAGAGGGTCTTGATCAGCTCCGGATCGCGGCGGGAGAGGATGACCTGCGGGCCCTTCGTGCCGGTGCGGACGTCGGTGATGACGGCCTTGATCCGGGAGCCCTGCTCGTAGCGCTCGCCGTCGACCTGCTCCTGGCGGGGCAGCAGCGCCTCGACCTTGCCGAGGTCGACGAGCACGTTGTTGCGATCGCCGGCCTGCTGGACGATGCCGGTGACGACCTCGCCGACGCGGTCGATGTACTCGTCGTACATCATCTCGCGCTCCGCCTCGCGGATCCGCTGGAGGATGACCTGCTTGGCGGTCTGCGCGGCGATGCGGCCGAAGTTGTCGGGCGTCACGTCCTCGCGCTGCATCAGCTCCTCGGGCACCTGAGTCCAGTCGACGTCCAGGTCGTCGTCGTTCAGGAGCGTGTGGTTCTTCTCGTGCGTCTCCTCCTCGATCCGCTCCAGCTCCTCGAGGGCGCGCTCGCGCGCCTCTTCGAGCAGCCGCGTCTCGAGATCCTCCGGGAGCTCGATCGCGTAGACGCGGTAATCACCCGCGTCGTCGAGCTCGACCGTTGCGTGGCGCGACGCGCCGGGGGTCTTCTTGTAGGCGGCAAGCAGGGCGTCCTCGAGCGCGGACAGCAGCTGCTCCGCGTCGATTCCCTTCTCGCGCTCGATTTCCCGGATTGCCTCGACGATCTCCTGGCTCATCGCGTACCTACCCTTCGTCGATCAGATTGGCCCGCACGATCGAGTCGTACGGTATGTCGACCGGATCGCCGGTCTCGTTTTTCAGTTGGAACGACCGCTCACCGGCCGCGACGACCTCGCCGCGGAGCTTGCGGTTGTCGATCTTCAGCTTCACCTGGCGGCCCTCGGCGGCCCGGAAATGCTCGCGGGTGCGGAGAGGCCGCTCGATTCCAGGCGAGGAGACCTCGACCGAGTAGCGATCGACGTACGGGTGCAGGATGCCGCTGACCCGTTCGCAAAGCGCATGGTCGACGCCTCCCGGCTGGTCGACGTAGACGCAGAAGCGCTCCCGCCCGGTGATCTCGAGCGCAAGGACCTCGACGCCTGGAAGTGCCGTTTCGACCGTACGGGAAACCTCGCGATACAGCTCTTTCTCCCTCTCGACTTGGCCGGTTGCCATCTCTTACCTCTGGTTCATCTGTACGTCACTGCTGTTACATCAAAAGCTGTTACGTCACAAAAAATGGGCGCCACGCGCCCATTTCGACTTGCCCGAAATGTGGTTCGACAAGGGTAGCAAAGCCCTGCTTCGCGGCCGAAAAACCCGCTAGGTTCTGGCGATGCGCTACCGACTGATCGACACCGCGGGCAGCGAGATCGGGATCGTGGACGACGAGCGCGGCGAGCTCACGGAGGGCGACGAGATCGGCTTGCCGGACGGCTCGACGGCCGAGATCCTCGAGGTCTACGACGACGAAGACGGCACGGAAGGCGACGTCGAGGCAACCCTCGTCGTCGAATAGCGCTACTCGAGCTCGCGGATGCGGCTCGCGTAGCTCTCGTTCGCGGGATTCATCGAGCTTGCGAGCTTGAAGTGGCCGTTCGCCTCGGCCTCGCGGCCCTGCTTCTCGAGGGTGCGGCCGAGCGCATAGTGCGCGTAGTCGTCGGTCGGCGAGAGCTCGAGCACGGTGCGGAACTCGGTCTCGGCCTCATCCCAGCGCCGCAGCCGGAAGTAGGCGATCCCGAGCGCCTCGCGGATCGACGTCTTGTCGGGCTCGAGGCGCTTGGCCTTCTCGAGCGGCACGGTGGCCTGCGCGGCCATGCCCTTGCGGAGCCGCTCGCGTCCTTCCTGGAACAGGTCGTATGCCTCGGTCATGTCTTCTCCGGCCACTGGCCTGCCGGGGCATGTCCGGTGCCGGGTACACACGCGGAAGTGCCTCCCGACGAGGGGACTGGAGGGGCGGGTGGCAGGTTCTCCCTGCAGCTCAGCGGCGGCTTTCGGGACACGTCCGGTGCCAGGTTACGTAACGAAAGTGGGAAAAGTCATCCACCGGCGGCTGGATGGGGCATGGCCGAAACGGCGTTGAGGAGCCTCTCGATCTCGTCGATGATCTCCGTGGCGATCGCGGCCTTCGCGGCTTTGGGGACGGTTCGTTCGCCTGCCCGGGTGACGAGGACGACCTCGTTGTCGGACGAGTCGAAGGCGATGTCCGAGCGCGACACGTCGTTGAAGACGACGAGGTCGGCGTTCTTCGTCTCGAGCATCGCGCGCTTGCGTTCGAGGCCGGCCTCGCCGAGGTCGGCGCCGAAGGTGACGAGCAGCTGGTCCGCGCGCTTCTCCTCGCCCAGGCGGCGGGCGATGTCAGCGGTCGGCTCGAGCTCGACCGTCCACGGCTCGTCGCTCTTCGGGCGCTTCGAGTCGATCGCCTGCGAGGGGCGGTAGTCGGCGACCGCCGCGGCGAGCAGCGCGATATCGACGTCGGCGAGCGCGAGCGCCGCGTCGAGCATCGACTCGGCGGTCGGCGTCGGGATCGTCTCCACCCCATACGGAGGCGAAACGGCAAGGTTCGCGGCGAGCAGCACGACGTCGGCGCCCCGGCGGCGAGCCTCCTCTGCGAGCGCGACGCCCATCCGGCCCGACGAGCGGTTGCCGAGGAACCGGACCGCGTCGAGCGGCTCACGCGTCCCGCCGGCGGTGACGAGAACGCGCCGGCCCGTGAGGCGTTCCGGGCGCAAGCAGCTGCGCCGCGCGCCGCGCTATCTCGGCCGGCTCGGCCATCCGGCCCACCCCCCACTCGCCCTCCGCGGTCTCGCCTTCATCGGGCCCGACCAACTCGACACCGCGAGCGACAAGCGTCTCGACGTTGGCCCGTGTCGCCGGATTCGACCACATGCGCGGATTCATCGCCGGCGCGACGAGCACGGGCCCGCGATGGGCGAGCGCCGCCTCGGTGAGAAGGTTGTCGGAGATCCCCTGTGCGAGCTTCGCGAGCGTATTCGCCGTGCACGGAGCAACGACGAGCAGGTCGCCCCGCGTCAAGTGGAGGTACAGATCCTCGCTGGCCGGCCGACGCGCGAGCGCCTGAAACGTCTCGGCGCGAACGAACCGCTCAGCGCCCGCCGTCACGAGCGGCACCACATCGTGGCCCGCCTTGACGAACAGACGCGTCAGATCGCACGCCTTGTACGCGGCAATCCCACCGCTCACCCCGAGAAGGATCCTGCTCACGAGGACATTCTGCCGAAGCCGGCTCTGGTCGTAGGCACCGGCTCAGCCGGTGCCTACGCGAGCTAGACGGTCGAGCAAGTCAACAGCGGGGACCATATTCTCCGCCGGCCGACTAGAAGTGCGAGCGGCCGGAAGACCACCCCATTCAGACGTTACGGCCGAAAGATGTCGGAAGGGGGGCTCGTGGGGGGAAACCGGAGGTTTCCACCCGCGTCCCTAACTAGCGCTTGTAGTCGTAACTGATCTTGCCCTCGGCGATTTCCTCGAGGGACATGGTCAGATAGTTCTTCGAGCGCGAACGGATGAGCGGCGGCGGGAACTCGTCGAACGTGCCCTCGCCGAGCTGATGGTGGTAGTTGTTGATCTGCCGTGCGCGCTTGGCTGCGACGATGACCAGTGCGTAGCGCGAGTCCACCTGGTCGAGCAGCTGATCGATTCTGGGATGGATCATGAGCCTCACATCCTAGCGGCAGGCCGCGAGCTCGCGTTCGACGATGTCGACGCACTCGTCGGCAGCGCGTTCGCGGTCGTCGTTCTCGACCACGAAATCGAACTCCCCGGCGAGCGCGCGCTGGTCGGCGGCGAGGAGGATCCGGTCCTCGATCTCGCCGGCGCTCTCGGTCGCCCGGTCGCGCAGGCGGCGCTCGAGCTCCTCGAGCGGCGCGTCGACGAAGATCGTCAGCGCCCCGGGAAGCTTGTCCTTGACCGCGAGCGAGCCGTTCAGCTCGAGCTCGAGTAGCGGCACATCTCCCGCGGCCGCGATCCGGTCGAGCTCCGAGAGGAGCGTCCCCGACCGCTGGCCCCACGGGAAGACGTGGTACTCGAGGAAGTCCCCCTCGCCCAGCAGGCGGTCGAACTCCTCGTCGGAGATGAACCAGTAGTGCACGCCGTCCTGCTCGGCCGGCCTCCGGGCCCGCGTAGTCGCCGAGACGGCCAGGCGAAGTCGCGGGATGCGAGCCAGCAGGGCTTCGACCATCGTTCCCTTCCCGGCGCCCGAAGGCCCGGTCAGGACGAAGACCGGCCCTCTACCGGTTGAAGAGGTCAACCAGCTCTTGGCGCTGGCGGTCGGAAAGGCCGCCCACCGTCTTCGACTGGCTGATGCGGCACTGATTGAGCATCCGCAGGGCCTTCACGCGGCCGAACTTCGGCACGGCCATCAGCATGTCGAACACCTTCGCCGTCGAGACGAACTCCGGAGGAGCGGCCAGGATCTGCTGGATCGAGACCGCGCCGGACTTGAGATCTTTCTTCAGCTGCGCCCGCTTGACCCGGATGTCATTGGCCCTTTTAAGAGCCTCCATTCGCTGGTCGAGCGACCGGACTGGAGCTTGAACCTGCGAGGCGGGCGGCACCATGAGGGGGGCATACTAACACCCTCGCGGCTGCGTGCAAGCGCCCATCGAAAGCGCTAGTTGCCCGGGATGGAAACAGCTTCCTGAGCGGCAGAAAAGGCATCGAGAGTGTTGTCAAATCCGGAGCTTGAGGCCGCAAGAGACAGCTCCTCGCGCACTCGCTTCGGTGCCTCCGGGTCGGCGAAGAGCACTGTTCCGAGCGCGACGTGGGTCGCGCCGCAGGCGATCAACTCGAGTGCGTCTCGCCCGGTCTGGACACCTCCCATCCCGACGATCGGGAGCTGCGTCACGCGCCTGCACGCATACACAGCGGCGAGGGCGATCGGCTTCAGCGCCGGTCCCGAGTAGCCCCCCGTGCCCCGAGCAAGACGGGGCCGAAGTCGCTCGTCGAGCGCGAGACCGCGGATCGTGTTGATCAGCGAGAGCCCGTCGGCTCCGGCCGCCTCGACGGCGCGCGCGACCTCGGCGATGTCCCAGGAAGCGGGTGAGAGCTTCGCGTACAGGGGCAGGGTCGTGGCGGCCCGACACGCGGCGACGATCTCGGCCGCCGACTCCGGCGCCTCGTCGACGTTCGGGCAGGAGAGGTTCAGCTCGATCGTGACGTCCTCGAGCGCAGCGCAGGTCTCGGCGTACTCGACCGCCGAGAAGCCTCCGACGGAGACCCAGAGCGGGATGCCGAGCGCGCGTAGGGCGGGCAGATTCTCGGCGAGGAACCGCTCGCGGCCGGGGTTGGCGAGACCGATTGCGTTCAGCATCCCGGACTCGGTCTCGGCGATCCGGACGGGCGGGTTGCCGCCGCGGGGCTCGGGGGTGACGGTCTTCGTCACGAACGCGTCGAGCGAGCGCGCCACGTCAGGAGCCGTCAGCGCGTCGAGGCACCCGCTTGCGTTCAGGAGCTGCACAGCACCGGCCCTTCGATGCAGAGGCGCTTGAGCACTCCGTCGATCTCGACCACGCAGCCGTAGCAGGCGCCGTAGCCGCAGGCCATCGGCGCCTCCCAGGCGAGCTGGGCCTGCGGAGCGAGAGCGCGGATCGCTTCGAGCATCGGCTCCGGGCCACAGGCAAGGATGTCGCGCTTCAGGAGGTCGCTCCCGGGCGGCATCGCGTCGGTGACGAGCACCGGGTCGATCACCACCTCGGCGTTCGGGACGAGGACGGCCGCCTCGGCATGGTGGGCGCTCCGGAAGCCGAGGATCGCAGGTGGGCTCTCGAGCGCCTCGGCCAGGTACGGGAAAGGCGCGATCCCGATCCCGCCCCCGACGAGGAGCGGCCTCGGGACGTCGAGCCGGAAGCCGTTGCCAAGCGGGCCTAACACGGCGATCTCGTCGCCGGTCTCGAGCTCGGCGATCGCTTCGGTACCGGGGCCGATCGGATCGACGAGAAACCCGAGCTCGCCCCGCGGGGCAAGGCAGAGCGAGAACGGGCGGGGCAGGACCCGGCCCGGAGCCTCGAGCATGAAGAACTGGCCGGGCCTCCCTGGATCGATCGTGCCACGGTCGAGGCGTACGAGCGTGTAGGGCCCGAGCGCCTCGACGCCGGCTACCGCGAGCCGCTCACGACGCGGCACGCAGCACCTCACGGCCCGGCAGCGCGGCCTGCCTCTCCTGAAGCGAGACGGGCTCTTCCTCGCGGCCGTTCGCGATCGCCTCGACCGCGGCGCGGGCCACGGCGAGCGTCGTGATGCACGGGACGCGCGCGATGACCGCAGCCTCGCGAATCGCATAGCCGTCGCGCCGTGCGTTCCGGCCCTGGGGCGTGTTCACGACGAGGTCGACGCCCCGGCTGCGGACGAGCTCGACGACCGCCTTGCCCTTGCCGACCCGCTCGACGGCGATATCCGCGAGCTCGAGCGCGGCTGCGGTTCCGTCGGTGGCGACGAGCTCGAAACCGTGGGCAGCGAGCGCTCGTGCCACGGCGACCACTCCGACCTTGTCGGCGTCGCGGACGCTCAGGAACGCGCGGCCGCCGGTGGGAAGCTTCCGGCCGGCAGCGCGCTCGGCCCTGGCGAAGGCGGTCGCGAAGTCGGCGCCGCTCGCCATCACCTCCCCGGTCGAGCGCATCTCGGGGCCGAGCACAGGGTCGGCACCGGCGAACCGGACGAACGGGAGCACCGCCGCCTTCACGTGGTGGCCGGCGCAGGCTTCGCCCTCCGGCGGAAGCTCGAGATCCGCGATGGCCGCTCCCGCCGCGAGCCGGCAGGCAGCGTCGACGAGGTTGATCCCGGTCGCCTTTGAGGCGTAGGGAACGGTGCGCGACGCGCGCGGGTTCACCTCGAGCACGTAGACGTCTCCGCCGGAGATCGCGAGCTGGACGTTGAGCAGCCCGACGACCCCGAGTGCGGGCCCGAGGCCGCGGATCAGCTCGCGGATCTCAGGCGAGTCAGACGGCGCCGGCAGCACGCACGAGGAATCGCCCGAGTGGATCCCCGCCTCCTCGACGTGCTCCATCACGGCCGCGACGTACGTATCGGTGCCGTCGCAGAGGGCATCGACATCGAGCTCGATCGCGCTCTCGAGGAAGCGGTCGACGAGGACGAACCCGTCGACAGCCGCCATCGCGGCCTGGATGTCCGCTTCGCCGTAACAGACGCGCATCGCGCGGCCGCCGAGGACGTACGACGGGCGGACGAGCACCGGATAACCGACGCGGTCGGCGATCTCGATCGCCTGCTCGGCCGTCTCGGCCATCCCCCACTCCGGGCAGCGCACGCCGAGGCTCTCGGCGAGCCGGCCGAAGCGCTCGCGGTCCTCGGCGAGGTCGACGGCGTCGAACGGCGTCCCGAGGATCTTGAATCCGGCGCGTTCGATCGCCCGCGCCAGCTTCAATGGCGTCTGACCGCCGAACTGGATGCAGACGCCGACCGGCTGCTCGCGCTCGAGCACCGCGAGGACAGCCTCCTCGTCGAGCGGCTCGAAGTAGAGCCGGTCCGACGTGTCGTAGTCGGTCGAGACGGTCTCCGGGTTGCAGTTGACCATCACGGCCTCGTAGCCTTGCGCCCGGAAGCTCTCGGCGGCGTGCACGCAGCAGTAGTCGAACTCGATCCCCTGGCCGATCCGGTTCGGGCCGCTGCCGAGGATCACGACGGAGCGGCCGGGCTCCGGCGGAAGCTCGTCGCGCTCGCCGCGGGTCGAGTAGAAGTAGTTCGAGGCCGCCTCGACCTCGCCGGCACAGGAGTCGACGCGCCGGAATGCGGTGACGCCGGCGGGGACGTCGCGCTCGAGCTCCCGCGCGAACCAGGGGTGCAGGCCGTGCGGCCGCCACTCAGGATCGATCTCGAGGCCACGCCGGGCCTTGGCGAAGGCCTCGGTGAACGTGCGGCCGATGCCCATCGACTCGCCCACGGACTTCATCTGGGTCCCGAGCGTCCGGTCGGCGCCGGGGAACTTCTCGAAGGCGAACCGCGGCATCTTGACGACGACGTAGTCGAGCGTCGGCTCGAAGCTGGCGGGAGTCGTGCCGGTCAGGTCGTTCGGGATCTCGTCGAGCGTGTAGCCCACGGCGAGGCGCGCCGCGACCTTGGCGATCGGGTAGCCGGTCGCCTTCGACGCGAGGGCCGAGGAGCGCGAGACGCGCGGGTTCATCTCGATCACGCGCAGCTCGCCGGTGTCGCGCTCACGGGCGAACTGGATGTTGGAGCCACCCGTGTCCACGCCGACGGCGCGGATGACGGCGATCGCGGCGTCGCGCAGCTCCTGATAGGCCTCGTCCGCAAGGGTCATCTGCGGCGCGACTGTGACCGAGTCGCCTGTGTGGACGCCCATCGGGTCGAGGTTCTCGATCGAGCAGACGATCACGACGTTGTCGGCGCGGTCGCGAACGACCTCGAGCTCGAACTCGTCCCAGCCGCGCAGAGACTCCTCGACGAGCACCTGGTGGATCGGCGACTCGGCCAGGCCGCGCCCGGCCTGGCGGAGGAGCTCGTCGGCGTTCGCAGCAAAGCCACCACCGTGGCCGCCGAGCGTGAAGGCCGGCCGGACGACCGCTGGGGTCGGAAGCCCTTCGACCTGCGAGATGTCGGTGACGATCGTCGACTTCGCCATCTCGAGGCCGCACGACTCGACCGCATCCTTGAAGAGCTGGCGGTCCTCGGCTCGGGCGATCGCGTCGACTCCGGCGCCGATCAGCTCGATGCCGAGCTCGCCGAGGATCCCCGCCTCGTGGAGCTCGAGCGCGAGGTTCAGCGCGGTCTGGCCGCCCATCGTCGGGAGCAGCGCGTCGGGACGTTCGCGGCGCAGCACTGCCGCGACGCCTTCGAGGTCGAGCGGCTCCAGGTAGGTCGCGTCGGCGAAGCCGGGATCGGTCATGATCGTGGCCGGATTGGAGTTGACGACGATCGTGCGGTAGCCCTCCTCACGCAGGACCTTCAGCGCCTGGCAGCCCGCGTAGTCGAACTCGCAGGCCTGGCCGATCACGATCGGCCCGGAGCCGATCAGGCAGATCGAATGGATGTCGTTACGCCGCGGCAAGGCGGATCTCCTCGACCCAAGCACTGAGAATCGACCGGCCGTCATGGGGCCCGGGCCCGGCCTCCGGGTGGAACTGCACCGATCGCGCTCGAAGCTCGGGGTAGGCGAGCCCCTCGGTTGTGCCGTCGTAGAGCGACTCGTGCGACGTTGCGAGGCCGTCGCCGGGCGCGACTGCGAAGCCGTGGTTCTGGCTGGTGACGAGCACCTTGCCGGTCTTGCGATCGAGTACCGGATGGTTCGCGCCGCGATGGCCGAACGGAAGCTTGTAGGTGCGCAGGCCGGTCGCGAGGGCGAGCAGTTGGTGGCCGAGGCAGATCCCGAGCACCGGCACGCGGCCGAGCAGGTCGCCGACCGTGGCAGTCTCGGCGACGAGCGGCTCAGGGTCGCCCGGGCCGTTCGAGAGCACGACGCCGTCGAACGCGACGAGCGTCTCCCCGTCGACGTCGTGCGGGAAAACGGTGACGGCCGCGCCTGCCGCGGCCAGCTGTCGCAGGATCGAGCGCTTCGTGCCGTAGTCGACGACCGCGACGCAGACATCCCCTTCGGAGAACGCGTACGGCGCCTCGGTCGAGACCCGGCCTGCGAGCGCCTGGCCCGACATCGAAGGCTGGCTCCTGGCGAGAGCGAGCGCCTCGTCCACCCCGCGCCCGTCGACGACGAGTGCGGCGCGCAGCGCCCCGTGCTCCCGGAGATGCAGCGTGAGCGACCGCGTGTCGACGCCGCTCAATGCCGGAATGCCGTGCTGAGTGAGCCAGTCCGTCCAGTCGGGGCCGCGCGCCTCGCGCATGACGACTCCACGAGCGTGCGGTCCGCGCCGACTCGGCCCGGTGCTCGGCGACCCCGTAGTTGCCGACCATCGGAGCCGTGAAGCAGACGACCTGCCCCGAGAAGCTCGGATCGGTGACGACCTCCTGGTAGCCGGTCATCCCCGTCGTGAACACCGCCTCGCCGAGTGCCACGCCGCGAGCGCCCACACTGTCGCCCGGAAAGACCTCGCCGTCCTCGAGAGCCAGGAACCCGCTCATGCCTCGTATGCCACCCGGCCCGCGGCTACGGTCAGCACGACCTTGCCCTGAAGGCGCCGGCCGAGCAGCCACGAGTTGGCCGACTTCGACCTGAAGCGATCCTCGCGCACCTTCCAGGTCGTGTCCGGGCTGAGCAGGACCAGGTTCGCGGGCGCGCCGACCGCGATCCGCGGCCGATCGAGCCCGAAGATCCGCGCCGGCCCGGCCGACATCCGCTCGAGCAGGACCTCGAGCGGTACGAGGCCCGGCTCGACGAGCGCCGAGTAGAGCGAGGCGAACGCCGTCTCGAGCCCGATCACACCGAAGGGCGCTGCCTCGAACGGGACGTCCTTCTCCTCGCGGGAGTGCGGCGCGTGGTCGGTTGCCACGGCCTCGATCGTGCCGTCGAGCAGCGCTTCGATCAGCACATCGCGGTCGACGGCGGTTCGAAGCGGCGGGTTCATCTTCAGGTTCGGATCGAGGCTCCGGACCGCCTCGTCGGTGAGGCAGAGGTGGTGAGGGGTGACCTCGCCGCTTGCCTCGACACCCGCGTCGCGCGCGCCCCTGAGCAGCTCGACCGACTCTCGGGCGGAGAGGTGCATGAGGTGGAGCGGCTGCCCGGTGTCGCGGGCGAGGGAGAGCTCACGCGAGACGCCGAGGCTCTCGCCGAGCGACGGCCAGCCGCCGAGCCCGAGCTCGGCCGAGACGGCACCCATGTGCATGTGGCCGCCGCGGGTGAGGCTCGGCTCCTCGCAGTGCAGAGCCAGGCGGCGGCCGGTGATCTCGTTGTACTCGAGCGCGCGGCGCATCACGCCTGCGGTTGCAACCGGCTTGCCGTCGTCGGTGAAGGCGGCTGCGCCGGCCTCGGCGAGCTCGCCCATCTCGGTGAGCTGCGTGCCTTCGAGGCCCATCGTGATCGAGCCCATGAAGCCGACCGGGATCTCGGCCTCGTGCTCGGCGCGCGCCCGTAGGCCGCGGAGCACCTCCGGCGTGTCGACGGTGGGATCGGTGTTCGGCATCGCGAGGATCGCGCAGTAGCCGCCCGCGGCTGCTGCGGCCGTTCCCGAGGCGATCGTCTCCTCGTCCTCACGGCCGGGAGTGCGCAGGTGGACGTGTGGATCGATGAAGGCGGGAGCGAGAACGAGGCCCGTGCCGTCGATGACGCGATGGCCGTTGACGTCGAGCCCGGCGCCGATCGCGGAGATCGTGCCGCCGTCGATCCGGACGTCGACGATCTGGTCGACGCCCTCGGTCGGATCGAGGACGCGGGCACCGCGAACGACGAGGTCGTCGGAGCCGTGAGCTCCTACAAGGACGCTGCTCATGCGATCCCCACGGCCGTTTCGACTGCGACCGGGCCCTTGGTGAGCAGGTCGTAGAGGACGGCCATCCGGACGACGAGCCCTGCGCGCACCTGGTCGACGACAAGCGCCGACTGCGAGTCGGCGACACGCGGATCGATCTCGACGCCGCGGTTCATCGGGCCGGGGTGCATCACCTTCTGCCCGGCGCGCAGGCGCTCCGGCGTGACGCACCAGCGCGCGCTGTACTCACGCAACGACGGCACGTAGTTCGCGCCTGGCTCCATGCGCTCACGCTGCATACGCAGCACATAGACGACGTCGGCGTCCCTGATCGCATCGATGTCGTAGGACACCTCGGCGAGCTCACGCGGAAGGAGCGGCGGCGGCCCGACGAGCACCACGCTTCGCTCCGACGAGGCGGAGCGCCTGGATCAGCGATCGCGCGACGCGAGAATGAAGGACGTCGCCGACGATCGCGACCTGGACTCCCTCGAGGCGGCCGAGCGAATCCTGCATCGCGTACAGGTCGAGCAGCGCCTGGGTCGGATGCTGGTGCTTCCCATCGCCGGCATTCACCACGTGCGCCTCGGTGACCCCGGCGACGAGCTGGGGCGCACCGATCTGCGGGTGGCGGATCACGATCACGTCGGGGTCGTAGGCCGAAAGCGTAAGCGCCGTGTCTTTCAGGGACTCGCCCTTGTCCACCGACGAGCCGCTCGCCTTCATCGAGAGCGTGTCGGCTGAGAGCCTCTTGGCGGCCAGCTCGAACGAGGACGACGTCCGCGTCGACGACTCGAAGAACATGTTCACGACGAGCCGGCCGCGCAGCGTCGGCAGCTTCTTGTTGTCGCGCTCCTGCGAGAGCGCGAACGAGTGCGCGGTCGCGAGCAGGCGCTCGACGTCGTCGCGCTCGAGATCCGCGACCGAGATCAGGTGGCGGCGACCCGGATCCCGCGGCGGCATCAGCTCGCCAGGAACCACATGCAACGACCGCTCGGTCATACCCGGACCTCCTGCTGCTCCGGCGCCGGCCAAGCCGACGCCTCCGCCCGCACGCGTGCGGCGCGCCAAACCACGGTGTTATTGGAGCCTCCGTCAAGCCTACGGCTCATATCCCCTCCTCCGATTCGCCGACGAGGACGACGCGGTCGACCTCGTCGATCTCGAGCAGCTGCACCTGGACCCGCTCGCCGCGCGCGGTCGGCAGGTTCTTGCCTACGTAGTCGGGCCGGATCGGCAGCTCGCGGTGCCCGCGATCGGCGAGTACCGCCAGCTGGACCCGCGCCGGCCGGCCGTACTCGAGCAGCGCGTCGATCGCGGCGCGCACAGTGCGCCCCGTGTAGAGCACGTCGTCGACGAGGATCACTGTCCGGCCCTCGAGCTCGAAGTCGAGCTTCGTGTCGTGCACGATCGGCTGAGGGCGCCGCGGTGAGCGGCCCTCGCGCACGTGGACGTCGTCGCGGTGAAAGGTGATGTCGAGCTGACCCAGATCGAGCTCGCTGCCCGCGCGCTCGGCGATGAGGCGGCGGAGGCGCTGGGAGAGCGGGACACCTCGCGTGTGAATGCCGACGAGAGCGACCATGTCGAGGTCGTCGTTGCGCTCGATGATCTCGTGCGCGATTCGCGAGAGCGTCCGCTCGATGGCTTCTCCGTCCAGCAGGACGCGGCCATCCGGTGCCACGGCAGGGCGATTCATCGAACTCCTTTCCGCCCTCTCTGAGGCGGTTTAAAGGTGTCTACGAACTAGATCGGTTCAGGCGCGGCGGACTCTAGCACCCCGATAGGACGCTCCCGGAAGCGCTTCCCGATCACTCCCACTCCGGCGACGATCGCTGCCGCAGCGCCCGTCGTGAGCAGGATCACGCTGCCTTCGCGCCGCGAGGTGCCGAGGAGCGACCAGACCGTCTCGGGCCACGCGAGGAAGTCGAGCTTGTTGGCGACCGACCACGTCAGCTCGTCGAAGAGGCCGAGCGCGACCGAGAGCGTCGCCAGCACCCAGGTGACGTAGCGCCAGCGCACGAACGCGAACGGCAGCCCGAGCAGCAGGAACGGAAGCGCCGCGGCCGCGAAGCGTGGGCCCGGCGACGTCCCGCCGTTGGGCAGGAAGTACCCCGCCGTATAGACCAGGAAGAGCGCTGCGATCGCGCCGGCCACCGCGGCTTCGAGCCGTTGCCTGTGCCAGAAGCGGACGAGCCCCGCGACCGCGACGGCGAGCACCGGCGAGACGAGCAGCAACCCGTGGCCGTCGATCAGCAGCGTCCAGATCCCGCGGGGTGTCGGGATTCCGACTCCGAACAGGCCCTGCTGCTGCGCTTGCGTGTACATGTTGTCGGTGTAGTGGTACGAGAGCCGCCACGGGGCGCCGAAAGCGAGCCAGTCGTACCCGCCGAGCACGATCACGGCCGGGATGCCGCCGGCGAGGGTCGCGAGTGCAGCCCACCGGCCGCCGCGGAGAGCCGCGTAGATCACGAGAATCAGGGCGGCGAGCCCTGCCGGATACTCGAACAGCACCCCGATCCCTGCGAGCAGGCCGACCCAGAGCCAGTCGCGTGGCCGCCCGGCTCGGGTCGCGAGGATGTAGGCGGTGAAGAGAGCAAGGGCGTCGGGCAAGTGCCCGAACACCGTCGGCCCGAGCGAGCCGGCCATCGTCCCGACGCCGAACACGGCTGCCGTCACCGCCCCGGTTCCCTCGACGAGCCCTTCTGCGACCCGTCCGAGCAGGAACGCCAGCACGATGAAGGCGATCCCCCCGCCCCAGAGCCGCATTCCCCAGAGCGCCCACTTGCGCAGCCAGATCGGCTGGGCTCGATCATCCGGCTTGGCCAGCGCATCGACCGCGCGTGACGTCTCGACCGCGGGAATCAGCAGGAGCGAAACGCCGGGCGCCTTGTCCGTGTACCAGTGGCCGCCCTTGAAGGCGCGGTCGATCGTCAGCCTCCAGTAGGGATCGATGTTGACCTCGCCGCGCTTGACGATCGAGTCGGTCAACGCGATACGGCTCGAATCCTGCGCGCCGAGAACGCTCAGGAGCGGCATCGTCCCGAGCAGGATCAACCCGAGCACGATCCACTCGCGCCTGTAGCCGCAGAGCCTCAACGAACGCCGACTGCGAGCAGCCAGTCGAAGTGGTACTCGACCGGCTCGGGGAGCTCGGCCTCGGCCTGGGCAAGCCCGGAGTCGTATTCCTCGGGGCTGAGGAGATCGAAGGTCGAGAACGCGCGCGAGCGGATGATGTCGAGCGCGTGCGCACGCGTCGTCTCGCGGTGCTGGCGGAGCTGCTCGATCCGGATTCGGCCGAAGCCGGCACCCGAGAGCTCGTCCTCGAGCCTCTGGGAGCTCGGGAACCGCTCGCGCTCGATCGCCGGGACCGACGGGAAGAAGCGCGCGAACCAGACGTCGTCGAAGGTGGCGGGATCCTCGGTCGCGATCGCCAGCCGGCCCCCCGGCGCGAGGACGCGGGCTGCTTGCGCGAACGCGCGGGGCCGGTCGATCAGGTGGATGACCATCCGCATCACGACGGCGTCGAACCAGCCCGCCTTGAACGGAAGCGCCTCCGCGCGCCCGACCTTTGCGTTGACGTCGTTTTCCTTGGCGCGGGCCACCATCGCCTCCGACGCATCGACTGCCCAGACCCGCGCGAGCTCGCGAGCCTCGAGCGCCGCAGAGAGCCGGCCGGTGCCGCACCCGACCTCGAGCACGCGTGCTGCGTGCAGCTCGCCGAGCCGGACGAGCTCGACGAAGACCTCCCACCAGTTGTCGTCGACCGGCCGGAGCTCCTCGTAGCGCGCCGCACGAAGGTCGAATCCGGGCGCGGGTGTCGTCACGTCGCGGGAGCCTCCTGCTCGTGACGCTCGGGCCGGGCGCCCGCCTTGACGAGGGTCGGCTCGCCACGCTCGCGGAACGGGACCTCGATGACGTCGAAGTCGCGCGGCAGGATGGTCGACGGGAACACCTCGCGCGCCTCGCGAAGCAGATCCGCTCCGAAGTAGCGCGGGGAGATGTGCGTCAGAGCGAGCAGCGACACGCCTGCGTCCCGTGCGATCTCGGCAGCCTGGAGGGCTGTGGAGTGGCCCGTCTCCCGCGCGCGGCCACTGTCCTCGTCGAGGAACGTCGCCTCGTGGACGAGAACGTCGGCGCCGGCGAACAGCATCGGGACGGCGTCCGTGGGAGAGGTATCTCCGGTGTACAGGACGGTCCGGCCGGGACGCGCCGGCCCGACGAGCTCCTCGGGCTGAACGGTGCGCCCGTCCGCCAGGGTGACCGACTCGCCGCGTTGCAGCGCGCCTCGCTCCGGGCCGAACGGAACGCCGAGGGTGTCGGCGACGCCGTTGTCGAAGCGCCCCGGCCGCTCGCTCTCGACCAGGGCGTACCCGAGAGCGGGCACGCGATGGTCGACGGGAAAGGCGCAGAGGTCGTAGCCGTCGCGGGCCAGTACGTCGCCCGCGCGGAGCTCGACGAGCTCGACCGGGTAGGTGAGCTTCCCGAAGACCTTGCCGAGCGCGTTGTAGAGATCGCGCAGCCCGGGCGGCCCGTAGACGGTGAGCGGGACCTCGCGCATCCGCAGCGAGAACGTCTTGAGCATCCCCGGCAGCCCCAGGTAGTGGTCGGCGTGGAAATGCGTGACGAAGATGTCCTCCAGGTCGACCAGCCCGATCGAGGAGCGCAGGAGCTGGCGCTGGGTTCCCTCGCCGCAGTCGAAGAGCATCCGATCGCCGCCACGCCGAACGAGCAGCGACGCGGTTCCACGCCGGGCTGTCGGCGCGCTGGCGGAGGTTCCGAGGAACGTGATGTCGAGATCCACGCGCCGATGGTAACGGCGGCCCTCGCTCGCCCGGTCGGCCCTCTACGGCAGGAGGAGCCGCTCGCCCGGCGAGATCGTCGTGCCGTTCAGGTGATTGGCCCGCTGGATCTGCCAGATCGCGTTCCGGACGTCGCCACCGTAATGCGCGTTGGCGATCGTCCAGAGCGTGTCGTAGGCCTTGACCCGGTAGGTCACCCGCGGCCCGTGCGCTCCCGAGGGCCTCGCAGCGACGCTCCAGACCAGCAATGCGATTGCGGCCAGCGCGAGCGTCTTCAGGATGATCGACTTGGCGAACATGTGTTCGGTACCATAGCGAACACATGTTCGGTCTGTCAAGCCGCTATTTCTTGACCCCCGTCACGACGGGTGTAGGCGTCCAGGGAACGAGCTTTCCCTGGCAGTTCCCGCCGGTCGTCGCCGACCAGTTGCTGACGACTGCGGCCGACTGCTTCGGCAGCGGCGTCGGCACGGCGAACCAGTACAGCCCGCTCTGCCAGCCGGCGAGGCTCGGCTCGTCGACGAGGTGGAAGATGTTGACGACGCGCACGTTGGGGTCGCACGCGAGCAGCTTCAGCATCTGCCCGTAGTAGCTCGCCTGGTAGGCCTCGCTCTGGGTCTTGCCCACCATTCCGCCTGCGGCGTTCGCGCTCACCTCGATCCCCTGGTAGCCGAGCATCCCGACGGCGTTCGTCTGGATTCCCATCTCGTTGAGGCTGAGCGGGAGCCCGCCGCCCTTCTGCTGCCCGATCGTGCGCTGCGGAGAGCCGTTGAAGCCGTCGTAGAAGGCCTGGTAGATGCGCGAGAGGTTGGACACGCTCGCGTCACGCAGGATCGCATACCCCTTCGCGAACGGCAGCGATTGCGGCACCGGGTAGGGATGGAAGTCGAGCCCGTCCATCAGCGGCACCGTCCGGTGCGTCGCGGTGGCGAACGCCTTGAACCACGCGCCCATCGCCTGCAGGAACCGGACCGGTGAGGTCGAGGAGTTGCTCGGCGCTCTCGGCGAGTCGTTTCCGCGTGGCGAGAGGCCCACGCCCCAGACGAAGTTCGACTTGTTGACGACCTTGAGCGCGTCGTAGGCGCCTGCGAGCGCGCGTCCGCAGATCGCGGCGGACTGGTTCACGCCGGCCGAGTTCCACTGCGGGTTCACGAAGAGCGGCTGGTTGCACTCGTTCATGACGATGAACTGATGCACCGTCGGGAACGTCTCGGCAATGGTGGTGACCCAGTCGGCGAACTGCACGAGCCTCTGGGAGTTGCCGCAGGCGACCGGGCTCTTGGCAGGCACACAACGGGTGCCGCCGGTGAAGACCTGCGAGTGCAGCGGATAGAGGTCGAGCTCGACGGTGACGCCGGCAGCTTGCGCCTCGCCGATCACGGTCGTCAGGTTGCTCTGGAGCGTCGGGTCGATCGCGGCCGCAGAGGTCTCGTCCCAGCGAATCGTGAGCGCGTTCATCTTGAGCCCCTCGGCCTGCATGGTCGGCATGAAGAAGGTCGGTGACGAGGCCTCGAACCCGACGTCGTCGTTGATGCCGACGATCAGCTTCCCCGACGCCGCTGCACACGGCAGGAGTACCGCGCAGACGACAACCGCCGCAGCGACCAGTGTTTTCAATCCCGTCAGGGTCTGTTTAGGGGGTTAGCCCGACGCCGCCGAGCACGGCGGCGACGATTCGCTCTGAGCCGAAGCGTACCGGGTCGTCCGCAATCAGTCCGGTCTCGCTCTCCGCGGCCGCGATCGCAGAGCGGGCCCCGTCCTCGTCGACGTTGCGCGTGTTGAGCGCGATCGCGACGACTCGGGCGGGACGGGCGATCAGCGACGAGCGCTCGTACAGCTCGACCAGCGAGGCAAGTGACGGCATCGGGAAGCGCTCGTCGTCGTCGACGATCTCCTGGCCGACCTTGTGGCAGAGGACGAGCGCGTGCGGCGCGCTTCCGTGAAGCAGTCCGAGCGTGACCCCGGAGTACGCGGGATGAAGCAGCGACCCCTGGCCCTCGATCCAGAGCAGCTCGCCGCCGCGGTCACGGCCCTCGATGACGAGCGTCTCGGCGGCGCCGGCGAGGAAGTCGGCAACGACTGCGTCGACGGAGATTCCCCACCCGGCGATCGCGATCCCGGTCTGCCCGGTCGGCACGAACTCGCTCTTGATGCCGCGCCGGCGTGTCTCGGCGTCGAGCTCGAGCGCGACGGTCATCTTTCCGATCGCGCAGTCGGAGCCGACGGTGAGGACGACCTTGGAGTCATGCATGAGGTTCTCGCCGGTCGGCACGTTGAGGCCCGCGGGCGGTTTGCGCAGATCGCGGAGCGTGACGCCGTTGAGCGCCGCGAGCTCGCTCAGCTCCGGATCGTCGGTGATGAACTCGTGGAGGCCGTTCTCGATGGCGAGGCCCCGCGTGATGCAGTCCTTCAGCAGCTCGCGCCACTCGGGCGGAAACCGGCCGCCCTGGGTGACAACTCCGACGAGCGCTGTGTTCGGCTCGTACGCGAGCGCCCCGAAGACCGTGCCGACGATCGGCACGACGCCTTCGTGCGTCTTTCCGGCCCGCTGCGAGTCGAGGATCGCGACGACCTCCTCGGGGCGGTAGCGGAGCACGCCGTAGGCCGTCTTCCCGTAGTGCGCGTCGTCCGAGAAGCCCTCGGCGAGGATCAGGAGCCTACGCTGGGTGGACACCGAGACCTGCCTCTTCCGATGGCAGCTGAATACCGTCGGTGAACTCGACACCAGGCCAGGGATCGTGCGCGAGCAGGAGATTCCCGTCGAGATCGACGTGATCGAAGAGGCTCGCGATGTGTGCTCCGGCAGCGATTCCGAGGCCGGACTCGACCATGCAGCCGAGCATCAGCCCCAGCCCGAGCGCGCGCGCGGCGTGCGCCATCCGGAGAGCCTCGCGGATTCCGCCGGACTTGGCGAGCTTGACGTTGACGCCGTGAGCGCGCTCCGCGCAGAGCGCGATGTCCGCCAGCGTCCCGCAGTCCTCGTCGACGTAGATCGGGGTCGACGAGCGCCGCTTCAGCTCGGGCCCGTCCGGGTCGCCTGCCGGGAGCGGCTGCTCGCAGTACTCGAGCCGCATCTGCGGGAGCAGCTCGACGGCCTCGTCGAAGCTCCAGTACTCGTTCACGTCGGCCTGGAGCGGCAGCTCGGTCGCCGCGGCGACCGCCTGGACGCGCGCGAGGTCGAGCCCATCGCGCCCGCCGAGCTTCAGCTTGAGGCGCTTGAACCCGCGCTGCGTGGCCGCTTCGGCCCGTCGGGCCATGTCATCGGGATCGCCGAGCCAGACCGTCCACGAGGTCGGCGGCCCCTCGCGTCGCAGGCCGAGCAGCTTGTGCACCGGCACGCCGGCGAGCTTCCCCTGGAGGTCGTAGAGCGCCCCGTCGAGCGCAGCCCGAGCCGCGTACTCGCCCGGCGGCAGCGAGTCGGCGATCTGGTCGAGCGCCCACGGGTCGTTCCCGAGCTCGATCCCCTGCAACCACTGGAGCGCGGTCGCGGCGGACTGGTCGTACCGCGCAATCGGCGCCGCCTCCCCGAATCCGGAGAGCCCGCCGTGCTGCACCTCGACCTGCACGACCTCCGCCTCGTCCTGCGTGTCGCGAGCGATCACGAAGGTCTCGGCGAGCCTCAGGCTCGCGATCCGTGCCGTAAGTTCCACCTGGCTAGACTAGTGGCCTCCGGCGCCCGTAGCTCAGGGGATAGAGCGTTCGCCTCCGGAGCGAAAGGCCGCTGGTTCGATTCCAGCCGGGCGCATAAGAAATGGCCTGCTAAACGCAGGCTTGCTTCTCGATCCCTGCGAGTTCCGCGCGAAATGTCCCCGCGCCCAACGCCGTCTTGGCGACCAGCGCATCATTCCAAGACGAGTTCTTACGCTCTACCAGAGGGCCTCGACAGCCGTCCCGTTGTGCAGTGTCGTCACCGTCGCGTTGGCGCTCCACGCCATCATGGCAGAGAGGAGCGGCTCGTTCTTCATCGCCTCCTGCCAGTGGTTGCCGATGCCCGACGCTGACTCGTAGTACTCGTCGATCACGAAGATCGTTTTGCCGGTCGGCTCCGAGTTAGGGTCCAACGGGTTCGACAACTCCGGGCCTTTCGACACGGTGTATTCGAGCAGCGCCGCATCACCGGTGCGGGGATGCTCCTTCATCCACTCGCCGTGGCTCGCGAAGATGCGATCTCCTTCGGCGACGTCATCGGGACCTACCGTCCACACGATGAGGAGATGCGATTTTCCGATGAGCGACATTCTGCCGTCCTTTCCCTAGGGGCCCCTTGCGGGTGCGTCAACGGGAAGTGAGGGCTAGACGTCGCAGAGGCCCCATCGTGTGAGGCTGCCTCAGAGGCGGTTTGCGCGGCTCGTCCCGCTGAGAGCTTGACCCTACGATGTTTGTGCGGGATGAGTCAAGCGTCGCAGCCGAACGTCTAGTAAAGGCCGGTGGGCCGCTGCGAGATCCATGCGAAGTAGACGCGGCCAAAGACGGCGAACGAGCAGATCTCTGGTGCGCCGGGCTCCTCTCAACCGGGCGATTTCGGCCACAGATGGCGACAGGCGGCGAACGGCGCGGCTAGCTCCGGAGCGAAAGGCCGCTGGTTCGATTCCAGCCGGGCGCACTAAGGAACTCGCTACTGGCAGGCCTCGCACTCCTCTCCTTGTGAGGCTGCGTCGATCGCGCATGCAGCGGCCTCAGCGGATATGCCAGGTATCGGGACGGAAACCGGAATCGCCGCTTGAACGGTGGCCTTCTCGATCGTCGAAGCGCCGAGGGTTCTCAGGTAGTACGTCGTCTTTAGCCCGCTGTGCCAGGCGTGGCGGTACATGTGGCTAAGAGCCTTGAGGTCGGGCTCGACGAGGAAGAGATTGAGCGATTGAGACTGGTCAATCCACTTCTGGCGTCGCGCGGCGGCGGCGATGAGGGAGCGCGGGTCGAACTGGAAGGCTGTGCGGTATTGGGCCTTGATCTCCTCGGGGACGTCGAGGTCGCGTCAGGTCTCCGTCGAAGTACTTGACCTGATCGGCGAGTTCACGGTTCCAGAGACCACGCTTCTTCAAGTCTCGGACGAGGTATGGATTGAGGAGAACGAACTCGCCCGAGAGGTTCGATTTGACGAAGATGTTCTTGTAGAGAGGCTCGATACAGGGCGAGCTACCCATGATGTTCGAGATCGTCGCTGTGGGCGCGATCGCGAGCACATTCGAGTTGCGCATCCCCTGCGCCGCGATCTTCTCGCGGAGGGGGCCCCAATCGAGCTTGCCGCCGCGTGGAACGTCAACGGGGACTCCGCGCTCCACCTCGAGGAGGTCGACCGTGTCTGGCGGCAGCAGGCCGCGGTCCCACTTCGAGCCGGAATAGCTGGCATAGGTGCCTCGCTCGGCCGCTAGGTCACTTGACGTTTCATAGGCGTAGTACGCAATCGCTTCCATCAGTTCGTCACCGAAGGCGAGCGCCTCCTCGGAGTCGAACGGAACACCCTTCCGGTAGAGCGCGTACTGCAAGCCCATCACTCCGAGTCCGACCGGGCGATGCCGCATGTTCGCGGTGCGCGCAGCATCGGTTGGGTAGAAGTTGACGTCGATCACGTTGTCGAGCGCCCGTACGGCCACGCGAACCGTCTCTCGAAGCTTGGCGTGGTCAATGTCGCCGGCTTCGGTGAGGTGCTCGTCGACCACGATCGAGCCGAGATTGCATACGGCTGTCTCCTCGGCGCTCGTGTTGAGCGTGATCTCGGTGCACAGGTTGGAGGAATGAACGACACCTGCGTGGTCCTGCGGACTGCGGACGTTGCATGGGTCCTTGAAGGTGATCCACGGATGACCCGTCTCGAACAGCATCCGCAGCATCAGCTTCCACAGTTCCAGTGCCTCGATCGGCTCGCCGGAGATCTCGCCACGCTCGGCCGCAGCCTCGTACGCGACGTACCGCTGCTCGAACGCGGCACCGTAGGTTTCGTGCAGGTCGGGCACCTCGGAGCTACGGAACAGCGTCCACTGCTCTCTGGCCTCGACCCGTTTCATGAACAGATCAGGAATCCAGCACGCCGTGTTCATGTCGTGTGTCCGGCGGCGCTCGTCACCGGTGTTGCGCTTGAGCTCGAGGAAGTCCTTGATGTCGTTGTGCCAGACCTCCAGGTACGCGCAACCGGCTCCGGCGCGCTTGCCGCCCTGGTTGACCGCGACGAGTTGGTCGTTGTGGAGCTTGAGGAACGGGATCACACCCTGGCTCTCCCCGTTGGTTCCGTGGATATGCGATCCGGTGCCACGCACCGCCGTCCATGAGCCGCCGAGCCCTCCTGCCCACTTCGAGCACATGGCGTTCTCGGCGATGCCGCGATTCATGATCGACTCGAGCGAGTCGTCGATGACGTAGAGGTAACAGCTCGAGAGTTGCGAGTGCGGCGTGCCGGCGTTGAAGAGCGTCGGGGTTGCCGAGCAGAACCTTCTCTCCGCGTACATCCGGTAGAGCTCGAGCGCACGCGTTTCGCGCTCTTCGGGGGCCTCGGCGAGACTCACGCCCATGGCGACGCGCAGCCAGAAGAGCTGCGGGGCCTCCAACCGCCGCGGCTCTCTCACCGGTCTTGTCGACGAGGAGGTAGCGGTCGTAGAGCGTTTGTAGTCCGAGGTAATCGAAGCCGAGATCGGACGTCGGGTCGAGCGAGGCGCCGAGCCGGTCGAGGTCGTACTCGAGCAGAAGTGGGTCGACGCGGCCGGCCTCAACGCCGCGCTCGAGCTCGGGCCGCAGGGTGCGGCGATGCGCCTCGGCGAGCCCCGCCGCACCGTCGCGAAGTACCTCCCAACCGAGGGTCTCCTCGTAGATGAATGTGAGCAGGATTCGACCCGCGAAGAACGAGAAGTCGGAGTCGCGCTCCATCAGCGTCTTCGCGTTCAACACAGTCAGGCGCTCGAGGTCTGCGCGCGCGAGTCCGTCGTCGACCGAGCGCCGTAGCTCAGCGACCAACTCCTCCTCCGAGAGTGGAAGGTCGAGACCGGCGGCGGCGAAGCGAATACGCGCCCGAAGTTCGTCGTGCCTGCCTACGGGCGACGGCTGGGCGATCCGGCCCTCGGCCCGCAGCATCGCCCGCTCGGCGCGATAGAGGATGTAACGCTCCGCGACGCGCATCTGCCCACAGAGGACGAGCTCCTCCTGGACGATGTCCTGCACGGTCTCGATCGGCACCGGGTCGAGGCCAAGCGAGCGGGTCCGTCGGCTGACCCGGTCGGCAATCCGCACCGCCGGTTCCGGGTCGAGGGAAAGCGACAGGAACGCCTTGCGGATCGCGACCTCGATCTTGCGCGTATTCCAAGCGACCACGTGACCCGAGCGCCTCTGGAGCCGCGGCTCGCCTCCGGCCGGCGGCGCGTCTGGGACGGTGTGTGATCGGCGCATCACAAGTGCCTTCGCGACATCGAGAGCGCCCTGCTCGATCAAAGCAGCCTCGACCAGCACCGATAGATCGGGCACGGTCATCTGAGGAGAGCCGCCAAGCAGCCGCAGACGCGCCACCACGGCGAGCGCCGTCTCGCGAACGAGGACTTCCGCCGCCGCGACGTCGATCTCTTCTCTGCGGGCGGCTGCAATCGTGCCCAATGCCTCCGCGATCCACCGGCAGGCGTCTCGCAGGTCGTACGGCTGGTCAAGCCCAGCCAGGACGTTGTCGACCGAAAGCTTCGGGCAGCTCATCGGCAGGCAGCACCGAGGCGCGCTTCACCTCCAGGTCATCGAGGATTTCGTCGAAGTCGATGATCACGATGGGGCCTCCTTCTAGAGCTCGTCGTCGGCAACCAGGGCCAGGGCGGATGACTTCTGGTATTCCGTCACACGCCCCTCGAAAAAGTTCTGTTCCTTGCGGATGTCCATCAGCTCGGCCAGCCAGGGCAGAGGGTTCTCGATCCCCCCCACGAGCGGCTCCAGCTCCACACCCTCCAAGCGCCGATCGGCGATGTAGTCGATGTACCGCTCGAACTCCTCCGCGGACAGCCCGACAGCGGCGACCGGCAGGCAGTCACGGATGAACTGCTTCTCGAGCTCGACTGCCTCGGCCATCAGATCGCGGAGCTCCCACTGGAAGGCCGGAGTCCAGATCTCAGGGTTCTCCGCCACCAGGTCGAGCAGCAGTCGGCGACAGAGCTCGATGTGGTTCGACTCGTCCCGCATGGTGTAGCGAAACATCGTCCCCACGCCCGTCAGCTTCCCCTGCCGGTAGAGCGACAGGATCATCCCGAAGAGCCCGTAGAACTGCGTCCCCTCCATGCATTGCCCGAAGACGAAGATGTTCCTGGCTAGAAGCTGCTTGCTCTCCGGCAGCGTCATGTCGAGGTCGCGGCGTAGCTCGCGCGAGGCCCGCGTGACGAACTCGTTCTTCGCGACGATCGTTGGGACATCGTCGAACATCGCCTCGCACTCGTGCGGGTCGATCCCGAGCGACGAGATCATGTACAGCAGCGAATCAGCGTGGATGTTCTCCTCGTGCGCATGCCGACCGAGCACAAGCTTCAACTCCGACGCCGTCACGAGTTCACGAACGACATGGAGGATGTTGTCGCCAACGATCCCCTCCGCCGCCGAGAAGTAGCCAACGCCCATCCGCACGATCCAGCGGTCGAGCTCCGACAACGCGAGGTCGTTGCGCCACTGCTGGACATCGCGCTGCATCGGCACGTCCTCGGGCTCCCAGTGATTCGCCTTCATCGTCCGGTACAGCTCGTACGCCCACACATACCGCAGCGGCAGCAGGTTGAACGTCATCGTCTCGCGGCCCCCCACCACGCGCTTTGCGGCGAGCGCCGCCTCGGCCTTCGCCTTGTCGAGGACGAATGTCCGGGGCCCGATCGTGTAGGTCTGCTGCACCGCTCCCACTCCTTTGGCTCGACGGGAGAAGGGAACGTCCGTCGACCGCAAGCGGCACGCACGGGACGCCCCTCTCTCGAGGACGAATCCGACGACGTAGAAAGCCAGGCGACCGGACTTGTCCTCTGCCTAGGCGGAGGCATCACCGTTGCGGGACAGCGCCGGAATCACACCGGACTTCGCTGACGACCACGACACCCCGCTATCACGAGGCTCGGGGAGACTACGCACGGGTTCGGACGGAACTCGAAACCAACCGATTTGCGGACGCCGCACGAGGCCATCTCTGCGAAGTTCTTGCAAAGTCGCTGTGTGTCGCCGCCTCTGGACGAGGCGGCCGAAAGAGGCGCAAACCGCGTGACCTATCTAGTCTTGTCCAGAGGTGGCGACACGTGGCAAGCGCCGGGCTTCCCTCCGGAGCGAAAGGCCGCTGGTTCGATTCCAGCCGGGCGCACTGAAACGCGGGCCCTTTTTCGAGCGATGGAAACCGAAAACCCTCACGTCGAACCGCCCCGGTCCCTTCGCCGTCGCGCAACGTCGATGGGCAGGGGTGCCGGCACCAACGCGCGGAGGTCGAGCGATGCGCTCGTCGCGGCCGTCGGTGCGCTCGCCGACCAGGCGATCGACCGCGTCCTGCTTGGTGACGAGCGCGTCACGTCGGCGGCCGAGGGCAAGCGCCTGCTCAGCGGCAAGGCCGACACCGAGGCGCTCACCGACAACATTCAGCGCGTGGTCACCCTTGCGGTGCCGGTCGTGCGCGTGCTCGCCCGCGGCGCGCGATTCACCCGGGTGCCGTGGGTGATGATCGCGTCGAGCGCCCTGTCGATCGGCGTCACAGTCCGAACCGGCGCGCGCGAGCTGCAGGTGATCTCCGCCCTCATCGCCTACCGGCTCGAGCAGGCCGGTGCTCCCGACGACGCGACACTGATCAAGAAGCTCGCGATCGACCTGTATCTCAACCCGAAGCGACCGCCCGATCTCGCCAACGACCGACTCCGTCTCGTCCGGCTCACGCGTAAGTGGGTGCTCACCGGCGCGCTCGGACGAAAGACCTCGAGACGGGCTTCGCGGGCGCTCGATGCTGCCGAAAAGCTCGACACCGGTGCGATCCTGGAACAGTGGTCCTCCACGAGGGGATTCGCCACCTCTGATGCCCTCCGTCAACCCGAAGGACCTGCCGACGGCCCCTAGTCGCCCGTCTCCTTCTATTCGAGGAATACCTTGCTCCAGAACGCCGGGAGCAGCTTCCCCTGGGTGGTGGCGGCGGCCTTGAAGTCCCTGTAGCTGTCGACGACGCGGTGCTCCTGGTCGGTGCTCGGATTGTTCGGCCAGAATTGCCCGAAGAGGCTGTCCTGGTTCCCGAGTGGGATGACGCCGAGACGCTGCGTGAGTCCGATGTCGGAGAAGTGGTTGCGCATCAGCGCGCTGAAGATCGTCGGTGCGAAGAACGTGTCGATGTCTTGAACCATGATCCACGGAATCCAGATGTCCTGTTCGACCTGGGCATCCGCGAGCGGGGGCGCCGAGGCGAGCGCCCTGCGAAGGTTGGCGAACTTCTCCCGTGCCGTTTCGAGCTGCGTGTCCGAGGTCGCGCTGGCGGCATCGAACGCTTGCAACTTGGTGAACTTCGAGCGGATGTCGTCATCGCTCATCCGACGGTGATCTGCGTCGGCGCCGGCGCTGATCAACCGAAGCTCGGCGCCCACACGCTCGGTCTGCACCATGGGATCGGTGAACGTGAACGTGCCGGGTGCAGCCAGCTGGAGGACGGCGACGTTGAGGTCGTCGAGAATCTTTAGCGACTGGATCTGCTTGAACTCCGGTGCCAGCTCGGGGAGCAGCTCGACCTTCGGGGACCTCGGGTTTCAGGACCCGCGCGATTCCACCCTCGACCATCTCGGCTCCGACCTCCGCCACGGTCTCGTACGCGACCTCCGCGAGCTTGCCGGCGATCAGCGCCTCGCTCATCAACCCGACGGCGATGCCGGTTCCGACGCCGAACGCGAAGTCGACCCATTGTTGCTTCGTCTCGGCCTGCGCCTTCGCCTGTGCGACAACCATCGCGTGGTGGTCGTAACTCCGCTTGTACACACCGTTCACGTTCGTGAAGTAGGAGCGGATATCGGCGATGCCCTGCTTCGAGGTGACGAGGTGCTGATTGAGGTTCGACTGCCGCGCAGCCAGCCTCTTACCGATCGCCTCGACCGCCTCCAGGGGCACCGGCAGCTCGGGCTTCGTCTTCGCCGGATCACGCTGCACGGAGAGCGTCGGCGAGTGAGCCCCGACTCGCTCGGCCGGCGCAGGGTGCGGGAGCCCCTCGGAAGAGGCGACCCCCGGCTCCGCAGTTCGGTGGAGCAGCGACTGGACGGCACGATTGCCCGCCGTCTCCTGGAGAGAAAGCAACAGCTCTGGCGACAACGACGACGGAGCGCCGCCAATCCAGGCGCCGAATTGACGGACTTCGGCAGCGGCCGAGGGGACCGGTCCGTCTTGTGAGTGCTGGCGGGCTGGTCGCTTCGTACGTGCCGTGAGCGACGTTGCCACAGCGGGACCCTACCGTGGGGAACTCGAGTGCGCAGCCCGCCCCGGTGAGCGCCAACTGACACCGGGGGCCATTCGTCCAGCCCCGCGTCCCGGACCTGCCGGATAGACCTCTCGACGCTCGAGTTGTCGAACTCGGGCCCTTGGTACCGCGGGAGGAACTTCAGGGAGTCTTCACGCGCTTTCGTACCTTCGGCAAGGTGAGCAGGCTCGCCTTCAACTGCTCCTGGGCCTTGGCGGCCTCAGCGCCGCCCGGGACGTCGTCCCAGAGACCGTGGAGAGCCGCGATGTTCTCCTGGGTCGTGCCAAACCGCGGATGTTGATAAGGGCGATCCCAGGTGAGGCTGAGCTTGACGTCTTTCCTGGCCTCACGGGCGCGCTGGGCGAACTTCACGAGTTCCGGGGCACAGATCCTGCACGGGCTGTAGTTGACGTGGATCGTGATGCTCTTGACCATCGCCTTCTTCACCCGCAGGTCGAAGGCGTCGATGAACTGCTCCTCCGCGTGGCTGATGTTCGAGCCCTCGACCCACTGGCGCCGATTCCAGGTCAGGAACTCCAGCGACCGCTCACCTTCCCGGGGCTCGCGCACGCTGCCGCCGCCGATGCGGGGATCGAAGCGGTCGCGTTTGCCGACAGTCGTCTGGGCCATCTGCGGGTTCTGCGGCGTGATGTCCGCCGCCCCCTCGACGAAGTGGAGCGGGCGGTCCTGCTTGATCGCGGCGAGCGGATCGTCGCCTTCGACCTCGACGGACGCGTTCATCTCGACCGCGACTCCCCTCGGCGCGCTGAGGCGGACCACAGGCTTCTCGTCACTCGCCGAGGCCAGGATCTCGCGTGAGCCGTCCTCCTGCTCGGGCCCGAGCCTGAGGCCGTGGAGGCCCATCGGCGCGAGCTCGTCTCGTACCGCGGCGACCTGCGCGTTCACCTGCTCGAGGTCGGTCGTGTCGCCCAGCCGCGCTGCGAGCCTCTCGCCGGCGGTGGCCCGCGGATCGGCCTCGACGTCGTCGGATTGGCCTTCCGTCGCCGGCGCGTCCTTGCCGGTGAGCCGGTCCTTGACGCCTTTCGCTTTGCCGGTGGCCCATTGTTTCGCTGCTTCGGCTTTCTGCCCGACCCATTGCTTGCCCTTCTGGGCCTTCTTCTTCGCCCAGTCGATCGCGGGGCCGAACAGCTTCCTGAACGTCTTGACGGCACCCATCACGATGAAGTCGACCGCCTGCTCGATCGGCTTGCGGACCTTGTCGATCGCGTCCTTGATCTTCTCGCTGATCCCACCGAGGCCGAGCAGGCTGGCCAGGAACGAGATCGCGAGCGGAAGCGCCTTTGCCAGCGCGTTCTCGACCTTGTCCGCGGCGGCGGTGATGTTGCCCTTGGCGATGGCGCCGATCGAGTCGAGAACCGAGTTCACGAACTCGATGATCTGCTGGCCGCGCTCGACGATGAACATGACGATGTCGTAGATCGCCTTGCAGGCCTTGATGAAGGCGGCTGCCGGGTTGAGCAGCGAGAGCAGCCAGGTGACGCCGCCCTTGATCACCCGCTCGATCACGAACTCCTTGATCCCTCCGAGAACCATCTCCTCGAAATCTCCGAGCTTGTCCTTGATCCACTCCCAGAGGCCGCCGACGCCCTTCGACACGAGCGTCTTGAAGACGTCGACCGTCTGTTCCATCTTGTCCACGACGGGCCCGCCGACGACCTTCGCCACGCGGGCGCGGATCGATCGGTAGCTGAGGCCGAGCACGTCCATCACGAGCTCGAAGATCCCGGTCAGATCGAAGCTCTTCGGCTTGATCCCCGCATCGCCGAGCGCCCCGAAGAGCCAGCCGAAGAAGCCCTCCTTGAGGTGCGTGCCGATGTTGTCGACGAACCGGCCCAGCCCCGACTTGACGCCGTCGACGAGGTTGCCGAGGAACCCGATCGGGTCGGAGATGATGTCGCCGATCACGTCCGCCGCCTTCGCGAGGACGTTCAGGAGCATGTCCTTGAGCTTGAGGATCGTCTTGACCACGCCGACGACGGCGTCGAGCGCCTTGGCGACGAGGCCGCGGTTGGCGGCCTTCAGCTCGTCGATCCGCGAGTCGAGCGCGTCGCGCGAGGCCACGTACTTCTGCGCGATGTCGTCGACGAGCGCCTCCTGCTTGCTGTCGATGTCACCCGAGAGCGCCTCCCATTGCTGGCCGAGGCTCCCCTCGGCGTCCTTCCCGACCTTCTGCAGCGCCTTCGGGAGCTGGGTGACGTAGTCGTGCACCTCGGCCCGGCCCTTCGCGATCTTCAGCCTCGCCGAGGCGAGCTCCGATCCGACGAGGTCGGCCACGCCGCCGATCACTCCGTCCATCGCCGCGAGGTAGCGGTCCCGGCCCTGGGTGTAGAAGACGTTCACCTCGTCGGGCATGCCGAAGAGCTTGTCCTTGAGCCATTTTGCGCCCCCGAACAAGCCGTCGTAGCGATCGGCCTTGTAGGCGTCCATCTTCTCCCCGACGTAGTCCTCGAAGTCCTTCCGGGCCGTGGCCTCGCCGGCTGAGAACGTCGACTCGACCTTCCCGTCGAGGCCTGTGAGGATCCCGGTGACCTCCGACTTCGTCCGGTCGTAGATCCCCTGGATGTCGGCGGCGACCTTGGCGCGCTTCGCCTCGTCCTCGGCCTTCGCCTTGTCCTTGTGACCGTGTGCCTTCCCGGATGCCGCGAGCTTCGCGCCGTGCATCCCCTTCAGATGCATCCCCTCGGCGAGCTGCGCCTCCGTCCGGCCCTTGGCGAGGACCTCCTGCTCCTGCGCCCGATAGCCGGCGGGGGCGGTCGCGGCGTGCTCCTTCGCGTCCTGGCGGGCGGCGAGCGCGCCCGTGAACTCGGGCTCGTTCGACTTCTCGAGCTGCTCCTCGGTGACGTTCGCGTCGTGCATCTCGCGATCGACCTCCGCCGGGCCTTGCGAGAGGTCTGTCTCCTGCGGCGGACGCGGCCCGGGCATCGCACCGGCGGCGCCGACTGTGGCGGTCGGGGCACCGGGATCCTCCGGCTTCATCGGAACGACCTGCTTCGGCGTCGCTTTCGACGCGTCGGGGGCGGCATCGGTCGCGCCCTTGATGTCCTTCTCGGCGGCCTTCTTGCCGCCCTTTACGAGGTCCCCGACCTCGTCCTTGACGCCCGCGACCTTGCCCGAGCCCTTGAAGTCGTCCGCCTCCTCGAGGTTCTTCGGGGCCGCGGCGTCGATCGCCTTCCGGACCGCGGCGATGAACGCCGCGCGGTCGAACGTCCCGGGCTGCTGGTGCGCCATCTCCTCCATCTGCGCGCCCTGGGCCTGGCTCGCGGTGTCGTTCGCGGGTGCGTGGGCCGCTCCCTGCGCTGCCGACGCGCCGGAAGCCGCCGGCTCATGCTCCTTGGCCCGTCCCCCGGCTGCCCCTGCCGCCCCCTTCATTTGCTGGAAGTTCGGATCGCTCTCGGGATCGCGCCTCGGCGCCGCCTCGGCGGGGCCCGCCGCTCCACCGGCAACCGGCCCCCCAACGCCCGCCTCGGCGGCGCCACCGCTGTCAGCTGCCGCTTCCGCCCCACGTCCCGCCGCACCGCCGTGGCCGCCCGCCGCGGCTCCGCCGGTGCCTACCCCGCCGTGGGCCGCGGCGGCTTTCTTGCCTGCGCCTCCCGCCTCGGCGCCGGCGGCACCATGGCCAGATTTCTCCTTTGGCATGCCCCCGGCAGCGGATCCAGCGGCCGCGGCGGCCCCTTCAGACGCCGCACCCGCAGCTGCGCTGCCGTTCGCCGCTTCGGCTCCTGCCGCAGCGCCGCCCGCGCACCCTCGGCGCCCTTCTCCGCAGCGGCCCCCCCGGCTGCGGCTCCGGCGGCCGCGGCCCCTTCGGACGCCGCGCCCGTAGCGGCGCCGCCGCTCGCCGCCTCCGCTCCCGCCGCAGCGCCCTGCTCCGCTGCCGCACCGCCGGCAGCAGCTCCTCCGGCCCTTGGCCCTTCAGACCCCGCACCCGCAGCGGCGCCGCCACTCGCCGCCTCCGCTGCTGCCGCAGCGCCCTCCCCGCCCTTCTCTGCTGCCGCAGCGCCGAGAGCGGCTCCAGCCGCCGCGGCCCCTTCAGACGCCTCACCCGCAGCTGCGCTGCCGTTCGCCACCTCGGCCCCGACCGTGACCGCGCCCTCCACGGCGCCGCCGGCAGCACCCTGGACGCCCGTCTCCACTGCCGACGCCCCGGCAGCGACGCCGGAGGCCGCGCCCCCTTCAGTGAACTCACCCGCAGCTCCGCCGACGTTCGCCGCCTCGCCGGCTGCGGCCGAGCTCAAGCCTTCCGCCGCCCTGCCGTTCCCGTTCTTCTGCCCGATCAGCTCGACGACGGCGGCGTTGCCCACCAACCGCTGCAGGGTTATGACCCGGGCGATCTCGGGTGGGATCGCAGCAGGGGAGGCGTGTTCGGCCGCGTCGACACCGGTCGCGAGTGCCGCCTCATCCCGTTCGCGCCCCCGTCTTCTCGCGTGGACGCTAGTCGGGAAGTGCGTCCTCCGCGAGCTCGTCGACCGTCGCAAGGCCGGCGAGATGCTCGTGACCGATCCCGGCTCCCTCGAGCGCACCGACCTCGGCCGGCGGAGCCTCGGCCGTCTCGGGCTCCGGAGCCGCTGCTCCGGCCGCGTCGCCCTCCTCCGCAGCAAGCTCGTCCGTTTCGAGGGACTGGCGGGCGAGACTCTGGACCGCGCGGTTCCCTACAGCCGAAGCCCACGCCAGGGAGCCAGGACGCACCTGGGCAGCCTCAGCGCCCGGCCTGGAGCCCGGCAGATGCTCTGGATCCCCACCACGCCTGATCGAACGGCGCTCCATCGAACCGACGGTACCCCCCGGGCGTTGTGCTGTCGATCCCCCGAAGCAGGTCTGCCCTTTTTGCCTCCCATAAGGGCGATCTGCTCGGAGCGGAGTCGGTCCTACCGCTCGTACCACCCCGTGAGGAAGGCGCGCCCGAGGGTGCAGCCGAGGAGATTGAACATCAGGAATGCGGGCGTTGCTCCCTTGTCGATCTCGAGGCTCTCGACTCCCAGAGCATGGACCGAGAAGATGTAGCTGTGCCTGCCGTGGCCCTCGGGAGGCGCGGCGCCGATGAAGCGCGCCGTCCTGGCGTCGTTCGGGAGCTGAAAGGCGCCCTCGGGAAGCCCCGTGCCGGCTTCGTCGCCTGCGCCTGCGGGTAGCTCCGTGACGCTGCCGGGGATGTTGACGACTGCCCAGTGCCAGAAGCCGCTGACCGTCGGCGCTTCGGGATCGAACATCGTCACCGCAAAGCTCTGTGTCCCCGCCGGGAAGCCCGTCCACGACAGCTGCGGCGAGATGTCCTCACCGCCCGCGCCGAAGATGCCGCTCACCTGCGGCATCGCAAGCGTCCCGCCTTCGGTGAGATCAGTGCTCGTGAGTGAGAAAGATGCCGCCGAAGGTAGGTTCTCGTAAGGGTCCCAAGTCATGTTGATCCTCCTGTGCCTGAGCGCGACGAGTTGCACGGATTGCAGCCGCGAGACTAGACGACACCGTCTTCGCCGTCCGGATGGGCACGCAATGCGTCCGTCCGTGACTTTTGGCACCGGAGGGTCTAGGGTCGGGAGATGAGCTCCACGGACGCGAACGACGAGGCCAAGAAGAAAGCCGACGCCGACCTGGCGCAAGCCAACGCTCGCGCGGCAGAGCAGAGCGTCGCCGACCACGACGCCCCGTGGGCGGTTGCGCAGCGGCAGGCCGAGGCGCGCGAGAAGACCTCCGAGGCAGACCAGAAGGCGGCTGACGCACGCCGCGCACAGCTGACCTTCTCCTGAAGCTCGACGACGCCTCTTTGTTCAAGGGCGAGATCGTTGCGGCTGGGACCGAGACCGGCATCTACTCGGCTCGCGGCGTGATCGGCAAGGATCCGACCATCGCGCGGTGATTCCGGCAACGGGTTGACGGCATCACTCTCGCGGGAGGCCCGCCGAAGCGGCCTCCCGCGAGCGTGAAGTCAGATCAGAGTCCCGCGCACTCCCCGATCTTGTTCCCGGAGACGGTGTTCGGGCCGCCTCCGCTGTCGCCGGCCTGCGCGGCCGGGGAGTTGTTGTGACAGACCAGATTGCCGGAGACGACGTTGTCGGTGACCTCCGTCGAGTCCGGATCTGCGCCCGGCGTGGCGTCGCAGCCGTTCGGGAACGTGCCGCTCGCGTCGCAAGCGGCCCCATCGGTTGCGTGGACGATGCTCCCCACGTTCGACACGTCGAGCTTGCCGCCCACGTGGTTGCGGAGCGCACCGATCCAGCCGCCCTGCCAGCCGTGAAGCGTCAGGTTCCCGTCGATCGTGTTGTCCTTGATCGGGAAGTTGTAGAACCGGTCGGCCGAGCCGCCCCCGTTCGAGGTGACGTTCCCGTGGATCGTCACGTTGCCGAGGTAGACCGAGAGAGGCTGGTTCGCGTCGACGTTCCCGTCTACGACGTCCGTTGTCGTCGCATATCCGAGGCCGAGGATCGCGCCCTTGCCGACCTTGACGTTGCCGGTGACGTGCACCGTGCTCGGGATGATCCCCGCGAATGCCGCGCCGTTGGCGAGCGTCAGGTCCCCGTCGATGACGACGTTGGCGTGGAAGCCGACAGCGCAGGTACCCGTGACCGTGACCGAGCCGTAGGTGCCGCTGGCGAGCGGCCCGGAGCAGGTCGTCGAGTTGCCCTTGCCCGCCAGTGCGTTCGATCCCCCGGCGACGAGCAATGCCGCAGCCGCCGCGAGAACGAGCAGATGAATCCTTTTCACAACACTTCCCCCGTTCCGTTGAAGTCCAGACAGATCCGCCGCACCGGTCGGCCCGATCGAAAGCGATCAACACAGCCCGGCTCTCCCCGACGGCGCAACTCTCTCGCGCCTCGGCAGGCAAAGTCAAGCGGGTGCCCGCAAGGGCCGCCGTGGTGCAGCGACGCGAGGCTAGCTGTGAGCCGCCGCGGCAGCGCCGCAGCCCCACTGGGCGTTGTGCACCGTCCGCCCGTACTCGGCCACACGCATCTGGACGAGTGCCGGCGCGTTGTACGCATGGGGGTAGCGCTTGAGCAGCCCGAGCTCTCCCGCCCAGATCTGCCAGACGGTGGCGCTGAAGCCGACGCCGCCCTCGAACAGCGTCCCCTCACCCGGCCGGTGCTTGGAGCCCCAGTCCCACTTCGGCGGGCCGCCCGACCCCGTCTCGCAGCTCGCGACGGCCGTCCAGTAGCGAACGGACTGCGGGCTCAGCGGCTGTGATGCGCTCGCATGCACCGTCACGGCCGCCCAGGCCGAAATCAGCAGTACCAGGAGAATTGCCGCCAGACGCACCCGCGGGATCGTACCGATGTCTCCCAGGCCCCACGTGCTGACGGCCCGGATCCCGGGCCGCCCACAAGGGGAATTCACTCTGTGAGCCGGTCTGGTTGCGCTTCCCTGAAGCGGTGTGCCCGAACGCAGCTGCTAGATCCAGCATCCCGTCGGAGGCCGCTCCGGTCGCCACCCGCAGGAACGGTTTTCGGCGCGCCCGATGGCTTGGCTCGATCGAGTGACGCCACGCGGTCGCGGTGGCACGCTTGACGGCTGTTCCGGTGAGGTGACACGATCCGACCATGGGCGAATACGCGAGCATCACCGCCGCTCTCACGATCTTCGTCACGTCGCTCAGCGGGGTGTACGCAACCGGGCTTTCGTCGAACGCGACCAAGACCGCCGGACTCGTAGCGGCAATCGCACGCTCCCACCATGTCTCCGGTCCCAAGGCACGCGCCGCGTACACGGCCGCCCCGTACACGAGGTCTGCGCTTCGATACCTGTACGCGGTCGGTTGGGTCGGCGCGGCCTCGACCCTGTCCACCTGTAAGGGAACCCAGCTCCTCGGCCCGGACCCGAGCGTGGCAGCCGCCCAGGCGCTCCAGGGCTCGGCCAAGGCGCTGGCGCTGCTGCGCTCGGCTCACATCTCCGTGACCCAGGCGGCGGCGGCCATGGGCCAGGGCTCGAAGGACGGCTGCACCTAGCCCTTCGCGCTGGCGGAACCTCAACTCTCCGTTCACCGCCGTTTCTCGCCTTTCGCCGCAGGTCGAGGGAGCTCAAGATTTCGACAGATCGCGGGCTTGCGGGCAAAGAGGCGAGCGCACAAGCCGCTTTTCGGCTGATTGCCCGTTTGGGCACACACACCGATCGAACACCTTCTCGAGCCGCCTCGGTCTACGATCCAGGAGTGGGCGACAAGGTCGAGCGCGCGGCAAGCGCGCCTGAGCTCGAGCGCGCGCCGACGTCCGTTCCCGAGACCGAGCCGGGCGGGCTCACCTCGATGCTGCTCGCGGCCCAGCAGGGACTCGGCAATGCGCACACGGGCCAGCTCGCACGCAGGATCGCTGCCTCGAGGGCCGGGGCTCTCGCCCGCCAGCCCGACGGGGGCACGCCACCCGCGGGACCGACCGACGCAGGTGTGCCGCCGGCGGCCGGGGTCCCGGCGACGGCAGCCCCGGGTGCCGATCTGGCGGCGGCCGAGGCATTCAAGACGCACGCTGCTTTCGGCCCGCAGAACGTGACGCCCGGCACGGCGATGGCTTCGGGGCCGAGTGCCACCGGCGGCTTCGAGGCGACCTACGACCCGGCCGCCGAGCAACTGACGATCCGAATGCGCTGCGGTGTCAACTTCAAGGACGCGCTGACCGGTTCGGGAGCAGGCCTCACCGCCGATCCCACGGTGCCGAACCTACTCGCCAGCGTCCCTCCCTCCGGCGCCCGGCGCACGGCCTTCATCAGGGCCCACCAGTGGCAGGCCGACGAGAAGGCGACCTTTCTCGCCGGCGTCAAGTCATCCGTCGAGGGCGCCTGGAGCGGTCAGTACGAGTTCCACGTCAACAAGCCCGACTGGGGCTGGATCGGCGCGAAGGTCAGCGTCGACATCCAGGCTCACGAGCAGGCCGGCGCACGCGCGGCGGCCGATCACCTCGTGATCGACTCGGTCAAGCTGCCGCCGGCCGAGACGCTCGGGCAGTGGGGCGGCGGGGCGGTGACAGGCGAGGGCACGCAGGCCTCCGCAACCGACCAGGTGATGACGGTGTCGAGCAACGACGTCACGGGCAGGACTGACAACCTGCTCAGAGACAGCGTCTTCTTCGACAACGACGCGGCTGCGCTCTCCCCAGCCGCGATCGCGACCGTCAACCAGTTCGCGTCGCGGTTCAACGGCTCCGCTCCCGGCACCCAGGGCTCGCGGCCTGCGAACGTCACCGTCGAAGCGCACACCTCCCGGTCGGGCTCCGACGAGCACAACCAGACGCTGGCGCAGCAGCGGGCCGACAACGTCCAGGCGCAGCTCACCACGGGCGGGTTCACGAATGTCGCAACCCGGGTGATCCAGGACGTCGAGGCCACGACCGGCGCGACCGGGGACGCGGCTCACGACCGGCGCGTCGATCTGATTGCGGACGGCGGAGCGGCGCAGGTCGTGATCGCGCACGAGTTCGGTCACGCCTTCGGGCTCGGCGACGAGTACGCAAACGACCCCGGCGCCAATCTTGGCGGCACCCCGCAGCCGAGCGGGACGCGGGCCAGCCACGACCCGCAGACGAAAGCGATGCAAGGAGCATCCGGTTTGCCGCAGACCGGCGCGGTGTACGAGAACAACGACAACATCATGTCTCTCGGCTCCGTCGTCCAGCCCCAGCACTACTCGACCTTTCACGCCGCGCTCACGACGATCACCTCGATGCCGGAGTGGGCGCTCGGTCCGAAGGGACCCAAGCCGGCCCCGGCCGGAGGCGCCCCTGCAGCCGGTGGTGCCGCTCCCGCGCCGACGGGCACGCCCGTGCCGGCACCGGCGGGGCCGTAGCAGCGCGTGCTCCTCGAGTACCTGAACGAGCCCGACGACGGCGGCAGCGCGACCGGCTGGCGCGTCAGCCAGGACGGGCTCGTCGAGCAACTGTCCGACCGGGCCGAGACGGTCGAGGTCACCGGCGAGACGAGCGGCGAGCACGTGCCGCTCGAGTGGCGCGAGAGCTTCCAGCTCGACGCCGCCGGGCTCGAGTCGCTTCGGGACGCGATCCGGTCAGCCCTCGAGCACGTCGACGAGAACCACTTCGGCGCCGACTCTCACGTCTCACACCCGCGACGGCTCACGTGGCGGCTCGACGACGCCGGCAAGAAGCGCGAGATCATCATCGACGGCTTCCCCGCCGTGAAGGTGGCGCCTCTCGACGAGCTCCTCCAGACGCTCCTGCGGCTGCGCCACCGCGATGAAGGACCGGTCTCGACCCGCTGGACCTGGACGGTGGATGGAGACGACCAGACGCGCGACTTCGACGGAGAGCCCGCCGAGAACGCGAAGCTCGCTCCCGTCCTCGACCTCGTGATGCCCGCGCCCGGGGACGCGTCGACCGGCAACGGCAACTCGCCGAAAGGCCCGCCGCTACTCGAGATCGAGTGGTTTGCGGGGGACGAATCGGGCGATCGGCTCACGGTTTACGCCGACGGGGGGCGCGTGCTGAACGAAAGCGGGTCGGTCACCCATCTGAGCCCACTCACGGAGGGGTCCCTCGCCGAGCTCGAGAAGCAGCTCGCGCGCCTCGTCCCCGACTGACCGGCACGCGCGCGGACGCAGGACGCCCTGGGGTCGCGGATGCTGCGGTAGATTCGCCCGATGCTCTCGAACCAGGCCGTTTCCGGATGACCCCGCGCTTCGAAGGACGCACTGTGATCGTCACCGGGGCTGCGTCGGGGATCGGCCGCGCCGCGGCGATGGGCTTCCTCGCCGAAGGCGCCACAGTCGTCGCCGGGGACCGCACGCTCGAGGTTCCCGACGGAACGATCGGCGTCGAGGTGGACGTGTCCTCAGCGGACGATGTCGAGCAGCTCGTGTCGGTCGCGCTCGCTCGGACGGGCCGCCTGGACGTGATGTGCAACATCGCCGGCATCGGGTCGACCAAGGACGCCGTCGACTGCACTCCCGAGGAGTGGGACCAGGTGTTCGCGGTGAACGCAAAGGGCGTGTTCCTCGGCACGAAGTTCGCACTTCCGACGATGCTCGCGCAGAAGCGCGGGGTGATCGTGAACATGGCCTCGGTGGGCGCCCTCATCGGGCTGCGGGATCGCGCTGCGTACTGCGCGAGCAAGGGAGCTGTCGTCGCGTTCACGAAGCAGGTCGCGATGCAGTACGCCGCGCAGGGCGTGCGGTGCGTCTCGATCTGCCCCGGAACGGTCGACTCGCCCTGGGTGGGGCGGCTCCTCGACGAAGCGCCCGATCCGGTCAGTAGGCGCAGCGAGCTCGTGGCCCGTCAGCCGCTGGGGCGGCTGGGTGACCCGGGGGAGATCGCGAAGGCCGTTCTCTACGTCGCCTCCGACGACGCTGCGTTCATGACCGGCAGCGAGCTCGTGATCGACGGCGGCATCACCGCCGCCTAGGCTCAGCCGGCGAACGCGTGTGCCGGCAGGCCCACCGGGCCGGGCCGGCAGCGAAAGAGACCGCCCGATAGCGGCTCGGCGGCGAGCTGGGAGGCGGACATGTGCTGCCTGGCCGACGTGATGTAGAGGTCGCGCAGGTCGGGGCCACCGAAGGTGCACGACGTTGGCTGCCCAACCGGAAGCTCGACCACGAGAGCCAGCTCTCCGGAGGGCGAGTAGCGCCGGATCGCGCCACCGCCGTAGACCGCGATCCAGACGAATCCCTCGCTGTCGACCGTCATCCCATCCGCGGAGCCCTCCCCCGTCGCAACGGTCACGAGGCGGCGGCGGCCGCTGAGGCCGCCCGTGCCGACGTCGAAGTCGAAGACGTCGAGGCCGCTTGCAAGCGAGTCGATGAAGTACATCAACGCGCCGTCGGGGCTCCAGCCGAGCCCGTTCGAAAGCCCGAGGTCGGCCAGCACCGGGCTGACCGAGTGGTCGGGATCGATGCGGTACAGCGTTCCGCCCGGCTGGTCGTCGGACCTGACCGTTCCGGCCCACAGGCGGCCGGCCGGATCGCATTTCGCATCGTTGAAACGGTTCGCCGGCACATCCGCCTCGACATCGGCGATGAGCGTCAGCTCGCCGGCGTCGGTCAGCGCTGAGATCCCGTCGCGGAGCGCAACCACGTATCCGCCCCCGGAGCGCAGGCAAACGGCACCGACCGGTTGGCCGACCGGCACTGCGCGATCGTTGTCCGACACGGGGTCGAGGCGGTGCACCACGCCGGGAGTGATGTCGACCCAGAGGAGCTCACCGGCCCGGCTGTCCCAGACCGGCCCCTCCCCCAGCTCAGCGCCCGCACCCTGCACCAACTCGACATTCACGTGCACCGGATCCTATGTCTACGATCGGCAGGTGCCGCGGCTCGCCAACGAGGATCTCGTCACGAGCCCGCGCCGGGCAGGCGCGCGAGCCCACCTCCGGGCAATGGGGCTCGACGAGAGCGACTGGAGCAAGCCGCTCGTGGGGATCGCGACGACGTGGACGGGGACGATGCCCTGCAACCTGAACCATCGGGCGCTGGCAGCCCGAGTGGCGGCCGGGGTGCGCGCGGCCGGCGGGACGCCGCTCGAGTTCAACACGATCGCGATCTCGGACAACCTCACCCAGGGGACTCCCGGGATGCGGGCCTCCCTCGTCAGCCGCGAGCTGATCGCGGACTCCGTCGAGCTCGTCGGCCTCGGTCAGCCGTTCGACGGGCTGGTCTGCATCGGCGGCTGTGACAAGACCGTTCCCGGGCTTGCGATGGGGCTGCTTCGCCTCGACGTGCCGGGCCTGATCCTCTACTCGGGAGCGATGGCGGCCGGCTCGCACAACGGCGCGCCCGTGACCATCCAGGACGTGTGGGAGGGGGTCGGAGCCCACGAGGGCGGCAGGATCGACGACCACGAGCTCGAGCAGCTCGAACGGGACGCCTGTCCCGGCTTGGGCGCCTGCACCGGGCACTTCACGGCGAACACGATGGCCGTCGCGATCGACTTCCTCGGGCTCGGGCCGATCGGGCTTGGAAGCGTCCCTGCAGCCGATCCGGCGAAGGGCGATGCCGCCGAGGCGGCCGGCGCGCTCGTGCTCGACCTGATTGCCCGCGACATCCGGCCGACCGCTCTCGTCACCCGCGCCGCCCTCGAGAACGCGATCGTCGGGGTCACGGGCACCGGTGGGTCGACGAACGCCGTGCTCCACCTGCTGGCGATCGCGAAGGAGGCAGGCGTCGACCTCGTGGTCGAGGATTTCGACCGCGTCTCTGCCGGGACGCCGGTTGTGACGAGCCTCACGCCGGGAGGCCGGTACGTCGCGGCCGACCTGCACCGCGCCGGCGGATCGGCGGCCGTCGTCAAGCAGCTTCTCCCGCATCTGGACGCCGACGCGCAGACGGTCGACGGCAGGTCGCTGCGCGAGCACGCCGCCGGCGCGAGCGAGCCCGACGGGCAGGTGATCGCGATTGCCGGCACGCCGTTCAAGCAAGGCGGCGCGCTGCGGGTGCTCTTCGGGAACCTCGCCCCGGAGGGCGCGGTCGTCAAGCTCGCGGGCCACGAGCACCCGGTCCACCAGGGGCCGGCGCGCACCTTCGACTCCGAGGAGGCGTGCAAGACGGCGATCTACGGCGGCCAGATTCAGCCGGGCGACGTCGTCGTCGTCCGCAACGAGGGCCCGGCCGGCGCACCGGGGATGCCGGAGATGCTGTCGATCACCTCTGCGATCGTCGGGCGCGGGCTCGGCGAATCGGTCGTCCTCGTCACCGACGGGCGCTTCAGCGGCGCAACTCGAGGCTTGATGGTCGGCCACGTCGCTCCCGAGGCGGCCCGCGGCGGGCCGATCGCCCTCGTTCGGGACGGAGACTCGATCACGATCGACGTCGACACTCGAACGCTGACGCTGCATGTCGACGACGAGGAGCTCGCCGGGCGGCGTGCCGACTGGACGCCGCCCGAGCCGCGGGTGTCACGCGGAGTCCTCGCGCGGTACGCGCGCGCCGTGTCGTCAGCCTCGAGAGGCGCTGTCCTCGAATGAGCGGGCGGCTCGAGGGAAAGGTTGCACTGGTCACCGGCGCCGGACGCGGCATCGGCCGCGCTCTCGCGGTCGGGCTGGCCGCCGAAGGGTCGATCGTGCACCTCCTCGACGTCGACGATCCCACCGAGGCCCACGGCGAGCTCCCAGCCTCGGCGCGGGGTCTGGCGCTGGCGTGCGACGTGTCCGACGCGGCTGCGATCCGGCTGGCGTTCTCGAAGCTCGATCGACTCGACGTCCTCGTCAACTGCGCCGGGGTCACCGGCTGGATCGACGCGCTGGAGCCGAGCGAAGCGACCTGGGATCGGGTGATCGACACGAACCTGAAAGGAACGTTCTTCTGCTCGAGCGAGGCTGCACGCCTGATGCGCGGGCGCGGCGGTTCGATCGTCAACGTCTCGTCGGTGCTCGCGACGCGGGGCATGCCGAACTCGTCGGCGTATGCGGCGAGCAAGGGCGGGATCAACGCGCTGACCGTGCAGCTCGCGATCGAGCTCGCGCCCGAGCAGATCAGGGTCAACGCATTCGCTCCTGGTGCGACGAACGTCGAGCGCAACCTCGCCGATGATCCTTCATACCTCGACGTGTGGCCGCCGGTGATCCCGCTCGGCCGCATCGGGGAGCCCGAGGACATGGTCGGCCCGGCCGTGTTCCTCGCCTCGGACGACTCCGCCCACGTCACCGGGCAGCTCTTCTATGTCGACGGGGGCTGGACATCGACCGGAACGTTCCCGCCGAGCTACGTCGACCGCACCGCGCGGGCCGGCGAGGAGGACGGCACCGCCTAGACAGAACCACCTAAAGTCACGCCGGGGAGGTCGCAATGGGACTGTTCGATCAGTTTTTCGACGCAGTGGCCGGCGCCGTCGAGAACGGGGCCGACGTAGTCTCGTCGGCGCTCGGCGCGGCGGTCGACACGGTGGTCGACGCGACCGAGAGCGGCGTCGACTCGGCAGCTACCGCTGTGAGCGGACTGCTCGGCGGAGAGGCGGCCGGGGCCGTCGAGGCTGCCGGCCGGGGGATCGACGGTGTGCTCGAATCGATCCGCACCGCCGGTCACGACGCCGCGACCAGCGTCCACGAGGTCGGTGAGCTCGGGGCCGGGCTCGTCCGTCAGGCCGGTGACTGGCTGATCCGCGAGGGCGAGCAGTTCCTCGTCGCCGGCGAGACCCGGATCGTCGGCACCCACGACGACACGGCCGCCGAGTCGGTTCCGCGCCTCGCGGCGAGCGGCATGAGCATCGCGGCCGTGCGCTCGTCGTTCGGCTTCCGGGACAGCGGGCCGCGAACGTTCTTCTCGATCGCGCCGGACGGCTCCGTGACCGCGAGTGGGCCAGATGGGCAGGCGCTCCCGCCGGGCACCGTCCCGCCCGCGAGACGCGCGATCTCCTACACGAGCACTCGGCGCCCGCAAACGGTCTCCCCTGCGCCGAAGTTCGACATGATCGCTGCGAACGGCGGGCGGATCTTCGCAAAGGAGCGCGGGCGGACGCGCTTCTACTTCACGATGCTCGGCCCGATGTTCCTGCGAAACGGCGCGCTCCCGGCGAGCGGGCTGGCGGTTCCGAGCGCCTACTTCAAGCTCGATCCCGAGCAGGGCTCGCCCACGGCGAACAACGCCGACCGGCTCGCTCAGCTGCCCCGGCGGCGGATCGACCATCCGGCTGCGTTCCGCTTCCCCTTCTTTCGCCTGGCGCTGGAGACCGGGCTGAACACGACGATGGCGGTGACGATCGACCCCCACCTGGGCGTCTGGCACCTGCTCGACGCGCGCCCGCCATCGGACGCGCCCGATCCGCCGTCGGGGCCGCTGTTTCCGCCACTGCATCCCGTCGTCGAGTACCAGGCGAACCCGCTGCCCGGCCTGGATGCGCCCCCGCCGGACTCGAGGCATGGCTACCTCGTCCGACGTGTTCTCGACATCGGCGTCGGGCACGAGCACTGGCACGAGCAGGCCTCGGCCATCCACGGCGGCGAGCTCGACAGCCTCGACGGCCCGGGGCTCCACGCCGGCCCGGAGATCCTGATCGGCGGTCGCGACGTCTACCGGCTCTTCAACGGCCCGATCGACGACAAGGGCGGGTTCATCGACGGGACGATCAACTACTACGTCCTCGCCGAGTTCCTCGACCCGGACGCCTTCGACCCCGACCAACCGCCGCCCAACGCCTACGGGATCCTCTGGATCGACGAGCAGGCCGCTCTCAGCGAGCGCTGGCGCTTGCTCCACCCGGACGACTCGGGGTTCGGCGGTTTCCGCGACCTCGTTCCCTCGGCCCTCGTCCAGTATCTCGCCCGCGACGCTGCATTCGACGGCTTCCACTTCGACCGGTCGAAGTTCTGGTGCCCGTTCCGCGACGGTTGCGTGCGCTCGTGGAGCCGGATGGCCGTGTCGCGCCAGGTCGTCGTCGTCAGCGGCTGCGCCCCGGGAAGCGACGAGCTCGAGCTCTACTCGATCAACTTCAGCTTCGGCACGGGCGATCGGACCTGGCGGCGCCGCCTGCTCGGCCCTCCGGCGCTGGCGGCGAAACCGCCGGGGGAGTCCGGCCTCGACGACTTCGGGCTCAGGGAGGACATGACTCTCTGGGTTCGCGCCGAGACCCACGAGGGCGGTCGCTACTGGTTCCAGGGGTACCTGCCTGCCGACGGAGCAGCGACGCCCGACGGCACCACGCTCGAGCTGCCCGAGACGGTCGAGTGGACCGGGTTGCCCGTGGCGACGCCGGTCGACCCGCCGGCGAATGCCCCGAGGCCGGACACCGGGTTCACGCATCCCTGGCAGACGCTGCCGGCGGATACGTTCGACGAGATCCATGCGCGCTTCAGCACCTTCGGCGCGCACGAGCCGGTGGTCGATTCGCGCTCGCAGTACTACCTGGTCGACATCCGCTCCGGCGTCGAGGCGTTACGCGAGCGGCCTGAGGCCACGGCCTGGCTCGACCTCGACGGAAGCCTCTTCATCGACCAGTCGTGTGTCGACTGGACGGTTCTGAACGACGTGATCGAAGGCCGGCCGACGGATCTGCCTGCGAGCCTGATCGCATCGATCCTCGGATTCGCGGCCGAAGCGGTCGAGGGCACGCTCACCCCCCGGGATCTCGCCGACCTGGTCGCGCAGGCGGAGAGCACCACGCTCATCCGCCACCGCCACCACCGCGGGCTCTTCAACCCCCGGTTTCTCGTCAAGCTCCTTCACCGCGAGCCCCTCGGCTGGATCCTCGTGCACTGGGACAAGCGGGACGACGACCTGCTCCCGTTCTTCGACCTCGGCACGAAGGACGCAAGCCGCGCGCCAACGGTGCGCCTGGCACCGAGCGGCGGCGGCGACCCCGTCTCGATCGCGCTCAGAGCTCATCGCAGGGTCGCCTTCCCTCCGGTCGTCTCGGAGGCTCGAGTCAGCCTGGAGCGCGGCGCGCGACGCAAGCCCGCAACGGCTCCGCATCAGCTTCACGACCCCGAAGACCGGCGATGCGCTCGCCGAGAACATCTGGCGGGTCAAGCTCGGCGCGGTCTCCCGCGATCGCTCCGGCGCCTTCGGACCGGTCGACGTCCTCTTCGACGAGCTTCGTGACGGAACCTTCACCGCCGACGGCGAGAGCCACACGGCGATCTGGTCACTCGCCGACGAGCCGGCGGAGCGCATCGAGTTGATCGAGCAGTACTGCAGCGAGCCCGGCCGCGAGCGCTTCGGCACCAGCGTCTGGTTCGAAAACGTCGTCGGGCACGTGCGATCGGCAGACCTGACGACCTTCGGCTGACCCCGTCGGGCCCGTACTCGGGGCTGCTTACTCGGCCCGCGGCTCGCGCCGGACCTCGACGCCGAACTCGGCGTCGGGCGCAATCCGGGCAGTAGAACGCCAGCTCGGGCGGCCCGTCCAGCTCGGGGTCGTCGCACCGGACGGCGAGCCAGCCACGCGCCAGCAGCCCGCTGTGCGAGCCGCATTCGACGCAACGTAGGTCAGGAGCCATCCATCCCAGGATCGTTCCCCACGCGCGTCTTGGCTACTAGCCTTTTGGCTGAATTCTCCGCCGGCTAGGCGAGTAGCTCGGACAGCGTGAGCCGGAGATCCTGGAAATCCTCGCTCGTCTCGAACCTGGTCTGGATCATGCGCTGCAGCGCTCGCGATTCCGGACGGGAGAAAACGAGGCGGCGTCTCGGTGAGGACACCGGATCGGCGAGGGCCTTGAGCCGGGTCGCGAGGTCGCGTGACCCGATCGAGGAGCCGGAGGCCTCTTCCGCGGCAGCGAGAAGCTGACGAGCCTCGCTGTCCGAGATCGTGAGCCGGTGACCGATGAGATCGAGTTCGAGCATCTGGAAGGCGGCCGGATCAGTCCTCGGGCGGCGCAGCGAGCACCGCCTCGACGAGCTCCGCGAGGAGGCCCGTCGCGACGCAGATCGAAGTGTCCGCGGCGCCATAGTAGAGGCGGAGCTCGTCAGTCGCCGGGTCATGAGTCAGCCCGCACGGGAACACGACGTTCGGAATGTCGCCGATCCGCTCGTACGGAGCGGTCGGCGCGAGGATCCAGTTCGGGAGCCGCCGCAGGACCCGGGTCGGCTCGTCCGTATCGAGCAGCGCCAGGCCCACGCGGTAGAGCGACCCGGAGACCGTCTCCTTGACCCCGTGGTAGATGAGGAGCCAGCCGTGCTCCGTCAGAAGCGGCGGCGGGCCGAGGCCGATCCGGAGCGAGTCCCACCAGGCGCCCTCACGTGGCCGGAGCACCTGCTCCGGGGCGCTCCAGCTCTCGAGGTCGGCGGACCGTGAGAGGACGATCTCGCTGTGCGCGCCGCCGAACTGCGTCTTCGGGCGATGGAAGAGCACCCAGCGTCCGTCGATCTGGTGTGGCAGAAGCGCAGCGTTCTTGTCCTCGGGATGGCGCACGATGCCGTGCCGCTCGACCGTCGTGAAGTTCTCCGTCGTCGCGAGGTAGACGGCCGGGCCGGCCGGGCCGTAGGCCGTGCAGGTGATCACCCAGCGCTCGAGCGTCTCCGCCCAGATCACCCGCGGGTCCTCGAACCCCCACTGCTCGCTCTCCACACCTGCTTCGGGCGCGAGCAACGGCTCGGGCGCGATCGACCAGCCGTCGAGGCCGTTCACGGAGCGCGCGACGGAAAGATGAGAGATGCCGCTCCGATCCTCGACGCGCGCGAGCAGGACGGTCTCGCCGTCCAGGCGCGCAGCTGCCGGGTTGAACACCGCGTTGACCGGATACGGCCAGTCGTCGGCGGTCAGGATCGGGTTGCCGGGGTGCCGGCTCAGGAGCTCGTGGCTGCTCATGGCAGCGTCTGGGCGAGGGCGGCAACGGGTGCGCGGACGCCGGCCGCGTCCAGGAGGAGTGCGGCGCGGTGGAGCGAGAGGGTCGATTCGGCTCCCTCGTTCAGGTTCAGCGCGTCGACGCCGAGGCCGTCGCTGCAGCCGCCGGTCGCGAAGTCGTAGAGCGGCCGTTGCAGATGATTGCGCCCGAGGAACCATTCGAAAGCGCGCGTGGCCCGGACTCCGTGCTCCTTCCGCCCGGTGATCGCGAATGCGGTCAGCTCGGCCTCGACGAGCGCGGTCGCGTCGAGCGGCTGCTCGTCGCCGGCGCCGGGTGCCGCTTCGCCCCGAGCGCGACCTTCGTGGCCGGAGAGGCGCAGGCTGCCGCTCGAGAGCCCGTACTCGTCGCCAAGCCAGCGGAGCGACTCCAGGCCGTGCTCGACCGGCCCTTCCAGCTCGAGCGCGGCTCCGCCGACCATCAGCGCGTGAGGAAGCCGAGCGTTGTCGTAGGTGAGCTCCTCCTCGAACCAGCTCCAGCCGTCGGTTGCGGTCTCCTCGTAGGCGTCGTCGAGCTGCTCGACCAGGCGCTCGAGCAGACGTCTCGCGCGGAGATCGAGACGGTCGCGATCGAGGCGCGAGAGCCCGAGCACCGTGTAGGCCGCGGTGCGCAGCGGTGACATCTCCCGCCAGCTCGCCGACCAGGCGGTCGAGTAGCAGCCGCGTGGGCTCGACGACGGCGGGGATCCAGGCCGTGGAGAGAATCTCGCCGAGCGTCATGATCGAGCGCCCGACGTGATCGCCGATATGCGGCTCGTCGAGCCAGCGGCGGTCGTAGCTCATGAAGTTGCGCATTCCGCCGTCCCCGGTCGCGGCGTGCAGGAAGGCGAGCGAGCGGTAGAGGATCGACGTCCAGGCGCGCTCGTCGCTGCGGCGCGCAAACGCCAGCGAGACGATGGCGAGCCGTGCGACGTCGTCGACGCAGTAGCCGCTGTCGCGGTTCGGAATGATCCCGTGCGCGTGCTGGACGATGCCGACGTCGTCGACGAGCGTGAGCACATGATCGTTCCGGAGGCTCGTCAGGTGCAGCTCTGCCGCGCCTGCCGGGCGGCGGCGTGGAGCGAGCTCGGCTGCCTCCTGCAGCACCGACGCGGTGGCCTCCGCGACCGAAGGCCAGGAGAGCGACGCCGAGACGTGTCGTGCCTCGGTCCGGGCCGCCGCCAGCGTGTCCGGGTGATCGAGGTAACCGTTGACCGCCGCCGCAATCGCTGCCGGGATCGTCGAACGGCACGAGCTTGCCGGCGCCCGAGGCGAGCATGTCCTGCGCGTACCAGTACGGGGTCGAGATGACCCCGCAGCCGGCGGCGAGCGCGAAGGTGAGGGCGCCGGAGGCGATCTGCTCGCGGTTCCGGTACGGCGTGACGAACACGTCGGTCGCCGCCAACAGCCGTGCGAGCTCGTCGATCGAGAGGAACCGGTCGTCGAACTCGACGTTCTCCCCCAGGCCGAGCTCCAGCACCCGCTGCTCGAGCATCACGCGATAGCGCTCGCCTTCGCGGTGCGAGATGTCCGGATGCGTGCGCCCTGCAATCACGTACGTCACGTCGGACCGCCGTTCGATGATCTCCGGTAGCGCCTCGATCACGTTCTCGAGCCCCTTGCCCGGAGAGATCAACCCGAATGTCGAGAGCAGGAACCCGTCGCCTCCGTCACGGTGGGGATGGCGCCGCGGAAGCCGGGCGTTGTCGGAGGCACGCGCGGTGATCCGGCTCGGCGCGCCGTGCGGGACGATCCGCACCTTCTCCGCGGGGCAGGCGCCGCACTCGACCAGGAGCCGCATTGCCGTGTCGGTCATCACGATGACGAGCTCGGCCTGCGCACAGAGCTCCGTGAGAACTGCCGCCTGATGCGGTGACGGCTCCGAGAGGACCGTGTGCAGCGTCACGACCAGCGGTTGCGACAGCTCCTGCGCGAACGACAGGACGTACTCGCCGTCGGGCCCGCCGAAGATTCCGTATTCATGCTGGAGCAGCACGACATCGACGTCGAGCCGGCCCAGGATCCGCGCCGCGCGCAGATAGTCGCCACGGACGGCCTGGGCGATCGTCGCCAGGACACCGCGCCGCTGAGGGCTCGACGGCTCGTGGACGACGGCGACGAGATCGACGCGCTCGATCGCTTCGACGTCGTTGAGCGTCCCGCGGAGGTCGGCCGCGAACGTGCCGATGCCGCAGACCCGCGGCGGATACGTGGAGACGATCGCGGTGCGCAATTCAGCCCCCACGCCTCGGGTCGAGGCGAAGATCGAGGGCGCTTCAGGATCGAGCACGCGAACAGCCGAGCCGAGGCCAGGACTCGCGTGGGGCCGTGCTCCATATGTGCCCTTCGTGGTGACTCCCCGGAACAGCAAGCGGCGGGCTCGTGTGGGAATCAGGACACGGGACGCTGGCTCAAGCCTAGCATCCGCCCCATCGGTGAGACCCGCGTCCTAGGTGGGGTAGTTCTGGCGCCAGTGCGCCTCGGCCGTGTCCATCGCGGCCGTCAGCGTCCGCCCGCGGAGCCCCTTGGCGGTGTCGATCGAGTAGCCGTAGCGCGCCAGGTGGGTCTCGGGGGAGGTCGGAGTGAAGGTCGCCTCGAAGAAGCCCGGCCGAAGCTCGCGAACTCGAATCGTCACGTCACCGAATTCACGGGAAGCCTCGGGACCCTCTTCTTCCATGGGAGAGTCATATCACCCGCGCCGCGATCCCGCCCGTCTCGCTTCCCTGCCCGGCTCACGGGGCGGTTTCGAGAAAGTGGTGCGAGGGAAAGCACTTTTGATGGGCGACGAATGGGTCGCCCGAAATACGAATGGGGGGTGTTATGCATAAGCGTTTCACACTGGCGACAGTGCTAGCTGTTGCGGGCCTGATCGTCTTCGCACTCGCCGTCGGCGGCGCGGGGGCAACGCCGGCGACAGATGCGGGAACGTTCGCGTTCGAGGCGCCCGGTGGGCCACAGACCGTCCAGGCCGGCTCGACATTCGGATGTGAGGCTCCGACCGCAACGATTCACTGCTACACGCCGGCAGACATTCGAAGTGACTATGGCGTCAATGGAGTGACCCAGCAGGGCGCCGGTCAGACGATCGTCCTCGTCGACTCCTACGGGAGCCCGACGGCGGCGGCCGATCTCCAGTCGTTCCATGACCAGTTCTTCCCGACGCTCCCGAACCCGGACTTCGTCCAGGTGTTCCCGAACGGGAAGACGGACTTCAACAACTCGAACGGGAACGGCAAGTCGGGCCCGAACGCCGCTGCCGGCTGGTCCGGTGAGGCGACGCTCGACATCGAGTGGTCCTACGCGATCGCACCGCTCGCGCACATCGTCCTGATCGCTGTTCCGCCGGCCGAGACCGAAGGGGTCCAGGGGCTCCCGAACCTCTTCAAGGCGATCAGCGACCAGATCGACGCCAATCCCGGCGGGACCGTGTTCTCGATGAGCTTCGGCATCACCGAGCAGACCTTCGGGGGCGCCGCGAAGGCGCAGACCACGAAGTTCGACGCCGTCTTCCAGAAGGGGATCGCGAAGGGCGACACGTTCTTCGCCTCCTCGGGCGACGACGGGACTCTCGGCACGCTGAAGCAGAAGAAGGACACGGCAACCGCATCCGTCCCGACGGCCGGCTGGCCCGCCTCGAGCCCATACGTGACCGCCGTCGGCGGCACGCAGCTCCAGGACGGCTGGGCCTGGAACCCGACCAGCGACATCCCGTTCAACGCCGACGGCAGCTTCAACTCGGCGTACTTCGGGACGATCGCAGGCGGCGTGCAGAACGTCGTCTGGAACGAGTCGTGGCTGCCGGCCGCGACCGGGGGTGGCCCGAGCGTCATCTACCCGCGCCCGTCCTGGCAGAGCAGCGTGCTACCGGCTCAGGGTGACCATCGGCTCGTCCCGGACGTCGCGTGGAACGCTGCCGTGAACGGCGGCGTGCTCGTCTACATCACCGCATATCCGGACTACAACAACGGAGCCGGATTCCACATCTACGGCGGGACGAGCGCAGCCTCGCCGCAGGTGGCCGGGCTGACGGCGCTCGCGAACGAGGCTCGCCGTGAAGGCGGGAAGAGCCCGCTCGGCAACATCAACCCGCTGCTCTACGCGAACCCGGGCTGGTTCAACGACGTCGTGCCCGTCACCCAGGGCACGGCCGAGAGCGGCAAGCTCGTCGACAACCGCGAGTGGGACTACAACGGCGACGGTGTCGCCGTGACCCGCGACCCGGTCCCCGGGTGGCCGGTCAACATCGGCTACGACATGACGACCGGGCTCGGGACTCCGAACGCCCCGGCCTACGTCGCCGGCCTGCTGGCCGCACCGTAGGGAATCGCGATCGACGGCCGGGCGGTCCTCACACCGCCCGGCCGTCGGTTCGCCTCGCAGCGCTGTGTCTAAGATCCGCGCGTGGCCAGGTGGAAGATCATCAGCGGAGCGCGTGTCTTCTACGACTTCCCGGGGCGCTCAGTGGAGATCGGCTGGGCACGCGACGTCCAGCGTGGCGACGATCAGCGCACGATCAACGTCTGCGTGACGAAGGAGGCCGACCAGGCCGCCGAGCTCCCCCAGGAGAGCCGGGATGCGGTCCGCTCACATGGCCGCAGCGCCGTCAACGCGGTGCTCACCGACGAGGACGTCCCGCTGATCATCGACGTCACCCCGACCGGCCTCTCGTACGAGTTCGCGCCCGAAGAGGATGAGGAAGAGACCGATGACGATCTGGACGAAGAGGACGACGACGAAGACGACGACGAGGAACGACGACGACTGATCTTCGGCCCTCGGGCCGACTCGCTCGCTCAGCTCGCTAGAGCAACCGGAGCCGCCGGCTCCAGATCGAGCAGCCCGAGCCGTCTCGCCTGCTCGATCGCCTCGCTCCGGCTGGTCGCGCCGAGCTTGCGGTACACGGAGATCGCCTGGCTCTTGACCGTGTTGCGGGTCACGGAGAGCCGCTCGCCGATCTCGCGGAAGGAAAGGTGGCTCGCCAGGAGCGGCAGCAGCCGAAGCTCCGCACGCGTGAGGCCCGACTCCCCGGCCGACCGGGTGTCGCGGAGCTCGTCCAGCTCTTGCTGAAGCCGCGCGGTCCGGGCAGCGAGAACTCCGAGGGCCGGATGGTGGACGAGCATCTCGGCGGCTTCGGCCAGCTGTGCCTTCGCCTCGCCGACGTCGCGCAGGGTCATGTAGGCCTGGGCGAGCTCGAGGCGGGATTGGAGCCTGAGCCACGGGAATGCCTCTGGCTGCGAAGGCGCCAGGCGCCGGGCGAGCGCCAGCTCGTGACGCGCTTCTTCGAAGCGCCCGCGCCGCAGAAGCGTTCGGGCGAAGACGGCGATCTGGAGCACCGCAGCGGCAATGCATTCGGCACCGGCGCCCACGCGGCGCGCCTCCTCGGCGAGCGAGTCGCCCGAGGCGTGATCGCCACGCTCGGAGGCAAGGACCGCGCGCACGCTCAAGGCGGTTACGCAGGCGTCCTTCGCTCCGCGCGGCTCCCCGGTCTCGACAGCCAGCGCGAGCGCAGCGTCGGCCGGCACAGAATCGCCGAGCAGAGCGAGCGCCGTGCCCTCGAGCAGCAGAGCCGTCGGGCGCCAGCAGCTCTCCTCCGGAAGCTCGGCGAGCGCCACCCGGGCATCGCGGAGCATCTGCTCGACTCCGTCCTCGCACATCGCCGAGCGCAGGAGCGCGATCCAGGGACGGAGCGAGGTGCTCCCATCGGGCAGAGGCCGGTCGACCGGCCCGCGTCCCGCTGCTGCAAGCCAGTGCCTCGCCTGCGCGGTGCGGCCCCGGCGGGCGTGTACCCAGGCTCCGACCAGCGCCACTGCCGGATACCGGTCGAGCTGCGGGCCTGCGAAGAGGGAAAGCCAACCCTCGACGACCCCGATCCTCCCGGCGTCGCACGTCGGCACAGCGAGTGCGGCGACGAGGCGAGCAGCGCGATCCAGGTCGCCGGCCGCGGCGGCCTGCACGATCGCAGCCTCAGGATCGCCGTTGGCCTCGTACCAATCGGCGGCCAGAGCACGCAGAGCGCAGACACGGTCGGGCTCATGCCGTTCGAGCTCGGTCACCAGCATGTCCCGGAAAAGGCGGTGGTAGCGGTACGAATCGCGCGACCGGTCGAGCGCCACGACAAAGAGGTTCGCGTCGTCGAGCGCCTCCAGCGTCCGGGCCGAGCCACTCCGCTCGAGCACCGCGTCGCACAGCGCACCGTTCATCGTGTCGAGGATCGACGTTCGCATCAGGAACGAGCGCTCGTCGTCCTCCAGGCCGGCGAGGCACTCGGACCGGAAGTAGTCGGCCAGATACCGGTCGTCGCCCGAGAAACCGACGTCTCCCCCATCCCGGATCGCGAGCGCGGCCAGATAGAGGCCCGCCGCCCACCCTTCCGTGCGGTCGAGCAGCTCGGAGACCTGATCGTCTCCGAGCTCGATCCCTGAGGCGCTCAGGAGGCCTTCTGCCTCGCGGCGGCTCAAGAGCGATCAGGTCCGGCCCGACCTCGAACAGACGCCCCTGCGCACGGATCGAGGCGATCGGAAGTCCGAGCGGGCCGCGGCCCGAGAGCGCGAGCGTCGAATGCGGCGCGACGTGCTCCGAGAGGACACGGAGAATCTCAGCCGACGTCGTCGAGGTCAGCCGTGATGCGTCGTCGAGCACCAGCACGAGCGGCGACTCGACCGATGCGACGGCGGCGGCAAGCCTGGGAACGGCTGAGGTCCAGACCGAGCGGCTGCGCGTCCGGAGGGAGCTCAGAACGGCGCGATCTAGCGGCGTCACCCGGTCGATCGCAGCGGCGATGTGGCGAAGGAGGACGACCGGGTCGTTGTCGCGCTCGTCGATCGAGACCCAGGCAAACAGGCGGTCGTCTCGTTCGGCCCACTGCGAGAGGATCGTCGTCTTCCCCGCGCCCGCCGGCGCGACCAGCGTCACGAGCGGAAAGGCCTGCGAGGCCCGCAGCCGATTGACGATCGCGGTGCGCGAGATGCTGCCGGGTCGAGGTGCCGGGACGAGCACCTTCGCGTGCACGTGCTCGAACGGAAGCTCTCGGTTGGCGTTGACGGCCACTCCGGCGAGTATCAAGCGGACGCGGACACGCCACAAGAGTGCGTCCATCACTCTTCCCGGGTGCTGCCCGCGGTGTGCACACCACCGGACCACACCGGCGACCACGAAGCGTTTGCGTCTCGGGAAGGGCAGAATCGCTTTCGTTAGCCTTGGCGACGACAGCCGCGAGGTCGCGGCCGCCGCCCATGGTCGACGCCGCCACGCCAGCTACGACACTCGCACACCGTCGGCAGGCTCGGGCCTTGACGCTGGCCGGGATGACCGTTGCGGGCACGCTCGCAGCGGTCTGGAGCGCCTGGTACATCGGCGAGCACGATTCGCTGCTTCAGCCGGCCAGCACCGGGATCCTGCGAGGCATCTTCGTGTTTGCGTGGACCGTCACGGGCGCCTACACGTGGTGGCGTCGACCCGACAGCCGGCTCGGGCCCCTGGGTCTCGGCGTGGCCGGGATGTTTGCGCTCAGCTCGCTGAACGGCTCAGCGAGCGCTCTCGCCTACACGCTCGGGATGACGGTCTGGGCCGTCTACATCGTCTATCTCGCCTACCTCTATCTCAGCTTTCCCGCAGATCATCTGGGCGCCCGCCTCGACCGCCGGCTGTTCGCGGGCCTGGCGACTGCAACGGTCGTCCTCTGGGCCCTGATCCTGCTCTTTGCCGAGCGGCTGCCCATTGGCGGCCCCTTCACCGATTGCAGCGACCGCTGCCCCGACAATGCGCTGCAGGTCTTCGATGGTGCATCCGGCTTCGGCAGCGCGCTCGGGTCGCTGTTCACCGTCGTCACCACCGCTGCCCTGATCGCAGTGGCGGTCATCCTCTTCCTGAAGACGCGCGCACCGTCGCGCCTGAGGCGCCGGACGCTCGAGCCGGTGATGTACCTCGTTGTCGCCTCCGTCATCAGCTTCATCGCCTACCGGCTGGTCGGTAGCGCATGGCCCGGAACGAAGGAGGCCCTGCGCTACCTGTCCGGCGCAGCTTCGATCGCGGTGCCGATCGCGTTCCTCGTAGGGCAGATCAGGGGCCGGATCTTCGCTGCGACGCGGGTCGGGCAGCTCGTCGCATCGATGCGCGACACCGCTGTGACTCCGGCGCGCGTCGAGGCACTGATGCGCGACACACTCGGCGATCCGACGCTCACGCTCGCGCTCGCCTCTCCCGAGGACGGCGGGTACGTGAACGTCGACGGTGCGCCGCTCGATCTGTCAGCCGCTACGGCGGACCATCAGATCACCCCGATCGTCCGCGGCGGGAGCACGGTGGCCGTGCTCGTGCACGACTCGACGCTCGACACGGACCCGGCAGTGCTCGAGGGGCTTGCCGCCAGCTCGTTCATGCTGCTCGAGAACGCGCGGCTGGTCGACGAGCTCCGCGCATCTCGCGGCCGAATCGCGACGGCCGCGGAGCAGGAGCGCCTACGCCTCGAGCGTGATCTCCACGACGGCGCGCAGCAGCGCTTGATGGCGATCCAGATCAAGCTGGCCCTGCTCCGGGACCGGATCTCCGACGACGACCTGGCAGTCCAGCTGGACGAGATCAGCGACGACGCGACGGCCGCAGTCGGTGAGCTGCGCGGCCTGGCGCACGGGATCTACCCGACGGTGCTGCGGGAACGCGGGCTCGCAGACGGATTGAGCTCGGCAGCGGCGACCTCGCCTCTGCCGGTACAGGTCGTCGACGGCGGGATCGGGCGTTGCGACCCGACGGTCGAGGCGGCGATCTACTTCTGCTCGCTCGAGGCGATCCAGAACGCGACGAAGCACGGCGGCCCCGGCACCAGGGTGACCGTGAGCCTCGAGCGGCGTGCGGGAACCGTGGAGTTCGAGATCGCGGACAACGGGGCCGGGTTCCAGACCGGCGCAGCCGCAGACGGGATCGGGCTCGTCAGCATGCGCGACCGCATCGCGGCCGTGGGCGGTGAGCTCGAGGTTCGTTCCGAGCCGGGAACGGGCACGACGGTTCGAGGCGTAGTCCCGGTCGGTTAGCACCCCCGCGAATCCACGTGCGCGCACGCTGGCGCGGTCGGGGCGGCCACTGGGATCATCGTCTACAGCCCCAAATGGAGGCGATCCGGGAACCCATCTCAGGCCCAAGCGTGCTGGCGGTCGACGACCACGAGCCGTTTCGCAGCGCCATGCGCCGGCTGGTGGAGGCCGCGCCCGGCTTCTCGCTGCTCGCCGAGGCCGAGTCCGGCGAACGGGCGGTCGAGGCTGCGAACGAGCTCCATCCTGACCTCGTCCTGATGGACGTCGAGATGCCGGGGCTCGGCGGGATCGCCGCGGCGCGGCAGATCAAGTCGGAAAGCCCCTCGACGGTCGTCATCCTGGTCAGCGCGACCCATCCGGACGACCTTCCACGCGAAGCGGCGTCGTGCTCGGCGGACGAGATCGTCTGGAAGCCGAGGCTGCGCCCCGCGCTGCTCGAGGAGATCTGGCGCGCGCACGGCTCCGCAGAACGCTGAGCTGACCGACGGTAGCCTGCGTGCATGCCGATTCGCGTCGTGCTTGCAGAGGACAGCTTCATCGCCCGCGAGGGGATCGTGCGAGCGCTCGAGGGCATCGAGGAGGTCGAGCTCGTCGCCACCTGCGGCGATCTGGACGAGCTCCGAGCTGCGATCGACGAGACGGATCCCGATCTCGTCCTGACCGACATCCGCATGCCGCCGACGAACACGGATGAGGGGATCCGGCTGGCGGGGGAGCTTCGAGACTCGCACCCGAAGATCGGCGTCGTCGTGCTCAGCCAGCACGCAGAGCCGCTCTACGCGACCGCGCTCTTCGACCACGGCTCGGACGGGCGCGCCTACCTGCTCAAGGAGCGGCTCAAGGACCGCGAGGAGCTCGGGCGGGCGCTCCACGAGGTCGCGGCGGGTGGGTCGGTCGTCGACTCGCGGATCGTCGAGGAGCTGCTCGCCCTCCAGCGCCGCCGCGAGGACACGCGGCTCGACCAGCTCACCCCGCGCGAGCTCGAGATCCTCGGGATGATCGCCGAGGGCAAGTCGAACACCGCGATCGCCGAGGCGCTCGTGATCACGAAGCGCGCTGTCGAGAGGCACATCAACGCGATCTTCTGGAAGCTCGATCTCGGCGACACCGAGGACGTCAGCCGGCGCGTCAAAGCCGTGTTGCTGTATCTACGCGGGTAGCCGCCCACTCTTCCCGGTCACGACTTGAACCTCCCTCTCACCATCCTCATCGTCCTCGTCGCGGTCGGCGTCTCGGTCGGCCTCTTCCTCGTCATCCGCCGGTTCTCGCCCGCGGGCGGCTTCTTCAACGACGGCGACCGCGCGGCCGGCGTCTTCGGCGTGCTCGCGACCGGGTTCTCGGTGCTGCTCGGCTTCGTCGTGTTCCTGGCGTTCACGACCTATGGCACCGCGCTCACCGGCGCGCAGAGCGAGGCGAGCGACGTGATCCAGCAGTACCAGACCGCTCAGCTTCTGCCTCAGCCAGAGGCGGCGGTGCTCTCCGGCGAGCTGATCTGTTACGGACGGGCCACCGTGAACATCGAGTGGCCGGCCCTACGCGCCGGACAGCGTCCACTGCAGAACCCGTGGGGCATCCCGCTCTTCCAGACGTTCACGAAGGTCGTTCCGAAGACGGCCGCCCAGCAGGCCGCCTACTCGAAGTGGCTCGACCAGACCTCCGACCGCCAGTCCGACCGGCTGAGCCGCATCAAGGCCGGTAACGGCGCGATCCCGGGCCCGCTCTGGCTGATTCTCTTCGTCACCGGCGCGCTGGTCGCTCTCTACGCCTTCCTCTTCGCCGATCCCGACGAGCACGTGCTCCCGCAGGCGGTGATCGCCGGGACGATCGCCGCGATGCTCGCGATCAGCCTGCTCGTGATCCAGTTCCTGAACAACCCTTACTCGCCCGGCAGCGGATCGCTGAAACCGACCGATATGACCCAGGTGCTCGGGGAGCTGACCGCCGCGACGAAGGCACTCGGCCTCCACGTCGTCATTCCGTGCGATGCGCAGGGACGGCCGCTGCACTGACCGGGCGCCGCCAGCGCTGGTGGCTCACGGGCACGCTCTCCATCCGCGGCAGCTCATCGCGCGGATGGCTCTGGTACCAGCGCGCGTAACGGTCGGTCAGCGGGCGCGCGGTGATCCCGTGCGCGAGGACCGACAGGGTGATCGTCGCGACGACCGCGGACGCGATCACGTTCGAATGGATGAGGGTCGTCCCTTCGAGAGTGATGACGACGAAGACGATCGACGCGAGCCCGCGCGGCCCGAACCAGCCGACGTAGGCCGTGGTTTGCACGCGCGGCCGCGTGCCGACGAGCGCTATCGCGACCGGGATCATGCGCACCACCGTCAGGCTGAGCACCGCATACAGGGCGGCCGACCAGGTGATGGCCCCGAGCATCGGGCCGACGAAGACAGCGCCGAACACGAGGAACGTGATTCCGTTCGTGAGCTCGCCGAGCTCATCGATCAGGTGGCTCGTGTCAGCGCCGGTGCTCGGGTCGAGCGCCCCGTAGACGATCCCACCGACGAACGCAGCGATGAAGCCGCTGCCGTCGAGCGCGGTGGCGAGGCTGTAGCCGAGGGCGGCTGCCGCCACCGGCACGATCTGCAGCCAGGAGCCCGACGTCAGCCCTCGCGGAACCGCAACGGTGACGATCAGTGCCGCAAGCGCACCCGCGACGATGCCGCCGATCGCGCCGCCGCCGATCGCCTCGACAACCAGCCTCGTGGCGTGGTGACCGGTGATCTTCCCGTCGTCGGTACCGGCGATCGCGATCGCGATCAGCAGGATCGGGACGCAAAGCCCGTCGTTCAGGCCGCTCTCGACGTTCAGGCCCTGCCGGATCCGGGAAGGCAGGCGCTGGTCGGTGACGACCGCCTGGCCGAGCGCAGCGTCGGTCGGAGCGAGGATGACCGCAAGGATCAGTACCTCCGCCCCTCCCAGATCGCCGAACAGGAGCACGCCGATGAGCCAGCCGGCGAAAATGGTGAGCGGGAGCCCGATCCCGAGTAGCCGGGCCGGCACCGCATGCTCCCGCCAGGCCGTCCGTAGGTCGATCCGCGATGCGTCGGCGAAGAGCACGAGCGTCAGCGTGATCTCGGCCAGGGTCCGGATCTGGTGGCCGTCGTCCTTGATGTCGATCCAGTCGAGTCCCTTGTTCCCGAGCGCAAGCCCTACGGTGACGAAGAAGATCGCGGCGCTGACGACCGTCCGTTCGAGCCGGCGCGACACCGCGGCGTACACGAGGACCGTCGACGCGACGGCAACGAAGCTCCAGTTGGACACCCGCCGGATTGTGGCGGGCGGCTCGGCTTGCCTACGCGGCTAGCTCGTCGAGCGCGCGGTCGATCTCGGCGCAGACGGGGCAACGCGGACGGCCGCAGCCGTCGCACGTCGTCTCGGGCGGCCGCGGGAACGTGATGTACGTGTCGGGCGGGAGCGAGTCGTGCACGGGTCGGCCGCTCACATCGGCGAAGCAGAGCGCGCGACCCTCGGCATCGAGGAGATGGCAGAGGAGGTCCAGGTCGACGACGCCACCGCCGCCGGGGGTCTGCTCTGGCCGTTCGTCGTGCGGGCTTCGCGCGTCGGGCACCTGCCCCTAAGACGTCGATCGCGCCCCGAGGTAGGTAAGAGTTTCCGTAAGTTTTCCGAGCCCGTTCTATTTGCATACGCTGGCGCCATGAGCACCGATCTCGACGTGAGCGGCGAAGCACCCCGCGATCCGGAGGAGCTCGAGGCGGCAGGCACCCCTCCGGCCGAGATCTCACCGCTCGCGACAGTGGGCGCAGTCGAGCTGAGCGTGTCCGATCTCGCGAGATCGCTCGACTACTACCGCACGACCGTCGGGCTCGAGACGCTCGAGGACGGCGCAGGGCGTGCTTCGCTCGGGGTAGGCGGGCGAGAGTTGCTCGTGCTCGTCGAGGAGCCAGGCGCAGGCTCGGCCCGAGGCCACACGGGGCTTTTCCATTTCGCGCTGCTCGTGCCGCAGCGCGCCGATCTGGCGCGCTGGCTTGCCCACGCGGCCCGCGATCAGGTTCGGCTCGAGGGTCTCTCCGATCACAACGTCAGCGAGGCGATCTACCTCCGGGACCCCGACAGCCACGGGATCGAGATCTATGCCGACCGGCCCCGGTCGATCTGGGAGGGACAGGTCGCGAGCCGCATGACCACGCTTCCGCTCGACGTCGACAATCTGCTCGGCCTGCTGGACGACCCCGGCACGGAGCCGTTCGACGGCCTCGAGGCAGGCACCGTGATGGGCCACGTGCACCTCTGCGTCGCCTCGATCCCCGATACCGTGGCGTTCTATCGCGACGTCGTCGGCTTCGGGCTGATGGCGCAGCTGGGCAACCAGGCGGCATTTCTGAGCGCCGGCGGCTATCACCACCACCTCGGCGGGAATACCTGGGAGAGCGCCGGGGCCGCCCCTGCACCGCCGGGAACCGCACGGCTCCTGCAACGCGACGATCGTGCTGCCGGACACCGGCGAACGCGATCGACTCGTCGACCGGCTCGCAACAACGGGCCATCCGGTGCTCCAGGACGGCCCCGTCCCCGTCGGCGGTCGATCCGTCCGGCAACCGCCTCGTTCTCTCGGTCGCCTGACCCGAGTGCACCCCGCGGTGGCGGTTGACGCTGTGCCCTTCGTTAGCTAATCTTTAGCTACCTAAGTGATCGGGAGAGGGAGAAGCACGTGAGCGAAGCAGCCTTTACGGACCGGATCGACCCGCACGTCTGGCGGATCGCCAGTGTCGTCGTGCTCGGATCGATCATGTCGATCCTCGACACGACGATCGTCAACGTCGCGCTCGACACGCTCGGCCGTGAGCTGCACTCCCCGCTCGCGTCGATCCAGTGGGTGCTGACCGGCTACATGCTCGCGCTCGCCGCGGTGATCCCGGTCACCGGCTGGGCCGCGCGCCGGTTCGGCGCCGGGAACGTCTATCTCGTCTCGCTCGTCCTCTTCACCGCCGGCTCGGCGCTGTGCGGGTTTGCGACCTCGACGAACCAGCTGATCGTCTTCCGCATCCTGCAGGGCGTCGGCGGCGGAATGCTGCTGCCGATCGGGCAGATGATGCTCGCGGGGGCGGCCGGCCCCAAGCGGATGGGTCGCGTGATGAGCGTCGTCGCCATCCCGGCCATGCTCGCCCCGATCTTCGGGCCGACCATCGGCGGCCTCATCCTCGACAACCTGAGCTGGCGGTGGATCTTCTTCGTCAACATCCCGATCGGGATCGCCGCGTTCATCGCCGCCTGGCGGATGCTTCCGCGCGGGACGCGCTCGTCGGCCGAGAAGCTCGACGTCCCCGGCTTCCTGCTGCTCGCCTCGGGCGTGCCGCTCCTGACCTACGGGCTTGCGGAGATCGGGGCGACCGGGCAGATCGCCACCCCGCGCGTGCTCGTCCCGTTGGCTCTCGGAATCGTCCTGATCGGCGTGTTCGCCGTCTATGCCCTCCACGTTCCACGGCCGCTGCTCGACCTTCACCTCTACCGCCGCGCGACCTACGCGTCGGCCTCGATCGCGATGTTCTGCCTCGGCGCCGCGCTCTTCGGCGGGATGGTGCTCCTGCCGCTCTACTGGCAGCAGGTGCGGTTCGAGAGCGTGCTCGACACGGGCCTCCTCACCGCTCCGATGGGCCTCGGCATGGCGGCGATCATGCCGATCGCAGGCCGGCTCACCGACCGGTACGGAGGTGGGCCGATGGCCCTGATCGGCGTCGTCGTGACGACGCTGGCGACGATCCCGTTCGCGATGATCGGGGCGCACACGTCGATCCTGGCGCTCTCGCTCATCGGCGTCGTTCGCGGGATGGGCGTCGGGTTCGCCTTCATGCCGGCCATGACGGCCGCGTACGCCGCGCTCAAGCACTCCGAGCTGTCCGACGCAGCGCCCCAGCTGAACATCGTCCAGCGCATCGGCGGCTCGATCGGCACCGCGGTGCTCGCCGTCGTGCTCGAACGGGCGCTGCTCGGGGCGCATTCGCTCCAGCAAGCAGCCGAGGCCTACGGCACGGCGTTCTGGTGGTCGGTCGCGATCACCGCAGCCGCGATCGTGCCCTGCATCGTGCTCACCTTCGCCGAGCGCGCTGCGCGCCACGCCGCCGATCCCGCCCCGATCCCGACGTCGGCGCAGCTTGCCGAGAGCGTCGCGTGAGCACCGCCGCGCCGCCGGCTGACGTCAGGGACGAGGCGGTGGCCCGGCTCGGAGCCTCGTTCAAACGCGCAATGGTCGCGGTGCGGCGGCTGCGCGGCCGCGAGACGCACCGGCCCGGGGCACCGAGCTTTGCGCAATACCAGCTCCTCTTCGCCCTCGACGACCGCGAGGACGTCTCCGCAGGCGAGCTTGCGACCGCCGCCGATCTCTCCCCTGCCACCGTCACCCACATGCTCGACTCGCTGGTCGAGCTCGGGTTCGTGACCCGCGACCGCTCGACTCTCGACCGCCGTGTCGTGACGTGCTCGCTCACCGCAGATGGCCGCAAGCTGATCGCGAAACGCCGCGCGCTCTTCGAAGGGCGCTGGGCGGCCGCCCTCGCAGATGTCGAAACCGCCGATCTCGCAGCTGCCGCCGAGGTCTTCGACCGCATCGGGGCGATGTTCGACGACTTCGACGCCGAAGACTGACAGCCGCGGCGGCTAGGAGTCGCGCAGGCGCGGATACGCGCTGAGCGTCAGGAACTCCGGAAGGTCCTCGGCCAGAGCAACCTCGGCGAAGAGCCGCTTTGCCTCGTCACCGGCCTCGATCTGAGCGAGCTCGCGACGGACCAGCTCCTCGCTGAACTCGCCGGTCTTCACCCAGCCCCACACCTGCGCTCGGGCGATCTCGGCGGTGGCGACGTCCTCCATCAGGTTGTCGATCGCGGCCGCACCGGTGCCGTGGAGCCAGGCGTCGAGATACAGCACCCCCACGGAGACGTTGGCCCGTAGGCCGTTCTCGGTGATCTCGCCGCCCGGGATCTCGAAGTCGAGGAGCTGCTCCGCGGCGACCTCGACATCGTCCCTTCGCCGCTCGAGCTGGTTCGGACGGTCGCCGAGCACGTCGTCGAAGACCTCCATCGCGGTCGGGACCAGATCGGGATGCGCGACCCAGGTGCCGTCGAACCCGTCGGCCGACTCGCGGAGCTTGTCCTCGCGCACCTTCGCGAGCGCGATCTCGTTCACGGCCGGGTCGCGGCGAGAGGGGATGAACGCGGCCATCCCGCCGATCGCATAGGCCCCGCGGGCGTGGCACGAACGCACGAGCAGCTCGGTGTAGGCGCGCATGAACGGCACGGTCATCGTCACCTGGTGGCGGTCCGGCAGCACGGCGCCGAACTTCTTGATCGTCGAGAAGATGTAGTCCCACCTGCCGGCGTTGAGGGCGCAGCCATAGTCGCGGAGCTCGTAGAGGATCGCGTCCATCTCGAATGCCGCCAGGATCGTCTCGAGCAGCACCGTGCAGCGGATCGAGCCGGCCGGAACGCCGAGTGTCTCCTCGGCGATCGCGAACGCCCGAGCCCACAGCCTGGCCTCCTCGTGACTCTCGAGCTTCGCCAGGTAGAAGTACGGGCCGCTGCCGCGTGCGAGGAGCTCGGGCGCGTTGTGGAAGAACGCGAGCGCAAAGTCGAAGAGCGAGGCCGAGACCGCTTCGCCGCCGACGGTGACGTGACGCTCCTCGAGGTGCCAGCCCCGCGGGCGCACGACGAGCACTGCCGGCTGCTCGTTCAGCGTGTAGCTCTTGTCGGGGGTCTCGAGCGAGATCGTGCGCCGGACCGCGTCGCGCAGGTTCCGCTGGCCCTCGACGATGTTCCCCCAGGTCGGCGAGCACGAGTCCTCGAAGTCGCACATGAACACCCGGGCGCCGGAGTTCAGCGCGTTGATCATCATCTTGCGATCCGGTGGGCCGGTGATCTCGCAGCGCCGGTCGCGGAGGTCCGGCGGCGCCGGAGCGACCTTCCAGGCGTTTCCGTCGTCGGCCGCGGGCACGAACACCGGGCGCACCCCGGCGTCGAGCTCGCGCTGACGCGCGTGCCGCCGCTCGAGCAGCTCCAGCCGGTCGCCGTTCAGCTCGTCGTGCAGTCGCGCGACGAGCGCGAGTGCCCCCGGCGACAGGATCTCCTGGTCGCCGGGAGCGAGAACCTCGGCTGCGGGGGCCAATTCAGGCAGCTTCGGACTCGAACTGCTCCGCTTCGGTCGAGCCGCGCAACGCCAGCGTCGAGGACTCCCCGCCCCCGACGATCTCGGCGATCCGATCGAAGTACCCGGCGCCGACCTCGCGCTGGTGGCGTGTCGCGGTGTACCCCGAGGCCTCGAGCTCGAACTCGTGCTCCTGGAGGCGGACGTAAGCGGGCATGCCCTCGGCCGAGAAGTCGCGTGCCAGCTCGAACATCGCCGAGTTGAGCGAGTGGAAGCCGGCCAGCGTGATGAACTGGAACTGGTACCCGAGGTCGGCGAGCGTCTCGCGGAACTTCGCGATCTCGGCGTCGTCGAGGTGGCGCCGCCAGTTGAACGACGGCGAGCAGTTGTAGGCGAGGAGCTTGCCGGGGTACTGCTCGTGGATCGCGGCGGCGAAGGCTCGCGCCTCGTCGAGATCGGGCGTCGAGGTCTCGAACCAGAGCAGGTCGGCGTACGGCGCATACGCGAGCGACCGCGCGATCGCGGCCTCGATCCCGTCCCGCACCATGAAGAAGCCCTCGGGCGTGCGCTCCCCGGTCAGGAACGGCGCGTCGGCCGGGTCGATGTCGCTCGTGAGCATCGACGCGCTGAGCGCATCCGTGCGCGCGACGAGGACCGTCGGCACGTCGAGCACGTCGGCGGCGAGGCGCGCGGCCGCAAGCGTGCGGACGAACTGGCTCGTCGGGACGAGCACCTTGCCGCCGAGATGGCCGCACTTCTTCTCGGCCGCGAGCTGATCCTCGAAGTGGACGCCCGAGGCGCCCGCCTCGATCATCGACTTCATCAGCTCGTAGGCGTTGAGCGCGCCGCCGAATCCCGCCTCGGCATCGGCCACGATCGGAGCGAGCCAGCGGATGTCGTCGTTTCCCTCGGCCGCGTCGATCTGGTCCGCGCGCAGCAGCGCATTGTTGAGCCGCTGCACGAGCGCCGGGACGCTGTTCGACGGATAGAGGCTCTGGTCGGGATAGGTGTGGCCTGCGAGGTTCGCCTCGGCCGCGACCTGCCAGCCCGACAGGTAGATCGCCTGGAGCCCGCCGCGCACCATCTGCACCGCCTGGCCGCCGGTGACGGCGCCGAGCGCGGTGATCGGCTCGGCTGCCTGCAGGAGCTCCCACAGGCGCTCCGCCCCGAGCTCCGCCAGGGTGTGCGCGACCGGATAGCGGCCTCGCAGCGCCACGACGTCCTCCGCCGTGTAGCGGCGGTTGATCCCCTGCCAGCGCGAGTCATTCGACCATTCGCGCGCGAGCTCGGCCGCTCCGGAAACCTTCGCTTGCTTGGCTGCCATGGTGTCTCGTCACCCCATTTTCGTCGTTACTTGGCTACGGAAGTTACAAACTTGGATCCCAAACTTGGCGATTGACCCAGATTAGCAGCTTTATCGGCAGTTATTGGATCCGGTTTAGCACTCTTTGGATCCAATCTGGAGACGGGCGCTCCTATACCTTCCGAACGTGGTTGCTCGGGCCCTCCGGCGTCTGGATCCGCGGCTTCCCCGCGACGTGTGGCTGCTCCAGATCGGCGGCGTCCTCAACTCGTTCGGGAACGGGATCGTGCTCCCCTTCCTCGTCATCTACCTGCACGACGTCCGCGGCTTCGGGCTCGGCACCGCCGGCCTGATCGTCGGCGTCTCCTCGGCGGCGCTGCTCGCGGCCGGGATCCTGGCCGGGCATCTGATCGACCGGATCGGCCCGCGTACCACTCTCGGCTGCGGCCTCGTGCTCCAGGCGGTCGGGTTCGGCCTGATGCCGCTCGTCCGCGAGCCCTGGCAGGCGTACGTGCTGATGGCGATCGAAGGCGCCGGATCGGCGGGCTTCTGGCCGAGCCAGTCGACGCTGATCTCGCGCCTGACGCCCGCATCCCGGCGCCACGCGGCGTTTGCACAGCAGCGCCTGACGATGAACCTCGGCGTCGGGCTCGGCGGGCTCGTCGGCGGGCTGATCGCGCACGTCGCAAACCCACGCAGCTTCACCCTCCTGTTCCTGCTCGACGCGGTGACCTACCTCTGTTACGCGGTTGTCCTGTTCTTCATCCACGACCCGGGCGCGGCGCCGAACGAGACCGGGACGAAGGTCTCCTACGCCTCGGTGCTTCGCCACAAGACGTTTCTGGGCCTCTGGGTGCTCAACTTCATGTTCGTCGCGGCGGGGTACTCGCTCACTTCGCTCTTCCCGCAGTTCGCCCGCGACCAGAGCGGGATCAGCGAGCGCCAGATCGGGATCGTCTTCGCCGTCAATACGGGAGTGATCGTGCTGGCACAGCTCCCGCTGTCGCACTTCATCGAGGGCAAGCGACGGATGCGTGCGCTGGCGCTCATGCCCCTTCTGTGGGCGGGAGCCTGGGTCCTCGTCGACGCCACCGGATACTGGCTCGAGGCGACGGCGGCGTTCGTGGGGTTCGCAGTCGCCTATGGCCTGTTCGGGATCGGCGAGTGCTTCCACGGCCCTGCCCACCAGGCGCTCGTCGCCGACATCGGACCCGAGCACCTGCGCGGGCGCTACTTCGCGGTTCACTCGCTGTCCTGGGGCCTCGCCGGCGCGGTCGGGCCGGCCGTCGGCGGCTTCATCCTCGCCGCGCGCCCCTTCGCGCTGTGGCCGCTCGCGTCGGTGGTCTGCCTGGCCGCGGCCGGCGGCGCTCTCTTCATGGAACGCTTCATTCCGTCGGCGTTGAGGCGAATCCCACACGACGAGGCCGCGATTCCGGCGCTTGCCGAGCCCGCGCCCGTTTGACGCTACAATTGCAACATGCTGCCCGTCGTCGAGGATCCGCTCAGTCCCTGTGGAAAGGTCAGTCTGAATGCCCAGCCTGCCCCGGATCCGGCGTTCCCGCAGTCGCGACCTCACGGTGCACACCGTGGCGCCGCGCTTTCCGGCTGAGCTCAGCGCCGCCGACCTTACCTGGATCCACCTCGACGACCCGAGCCTCGACGTCGTGCAGGTGCTCGCGGAACGCTTCGGCTGGCATCCGCTCGACGTCGAGGACGTGCTCTCCAAGCGCCAGCGCCCGAAGGTCGACGACTACGCCGACGAGGGCTACCTCTTCGCCGTCCTCCACTTCCCGGCGTACGACCGCACGATCCAGCGGCTGAACGCCGTCGAGCTCGACGCGTTCGTCGGGCCCGACTACCTCGTGACGCTGCCGGGCGCCGACCTCAAGCCGGTCTCACGCCTGTTCGCCCGCTGCGAGGAGGACGAGGCCTTTCGTGAGCAGCTCTTCTCGAAGGGCTCTGGGCGCCTGCTCTACGAGGTGCTCGACGACCTGTTCGACTACTGCTTCCCGATCCTCGACAAGATCGGGCACAAGCTCGACTCGCTCGAGGACGATGTCTTCGAGGGCCGCTCGGACGAGGTCGTCCGCGACATCTCGAACGTCAAGCAGGAGATCATCAGCTACCGGAAGATCATCAAGCCGGAGCGCTCGACCCTGCGGCTGCTCGAACGGCACGTCAAGCGGTTCCTGCCCGAGGAGCTCGAGCTCTACTTCGACGACATCGTCGATGCCACCGAGCGCATCTGGGACCTGCTCGACAATTACAAGGAGGTCGTCGAGGCGCTCGAGAGCACGAACGAGGCGGTGATCAACCACCGCCAGAACGACATCCTGCGGATCCTGACGGTGTTCTCGGTGATCTTGCTCCCGCTGACGCTGATCACCGGGTTCTTCGGGATGAACGTCGACTTCCCGGGCTTCGAGACCGTGTGGGCGTTCTGGGTGGTCTTCGCCATCATGGCCTCGGCGCTGATCGGGATGCTCGCGTTCTTCCGCCTCAAGCGCTGGCTCTGATCCGTTAGGAGTCAGGGGCCCGGTCTCCCGGGCCCCTGAGGTCTAGCCGTCGAGCGCGGGAGGCTAAATGACGCCTGCCGCCTTCAGCGTCGCGCGGACGCGGCCTGGCGTCAGGGGCGCCTCGTGCATGCGCACGCCCGTGGCGTCGTAGAACGCGTTCGCGATCGCGCCCACCATCGGGCACGTGACCGGCTCACCGGAGCCGAGCGACGGCTGATCGGTCCTCTGGACAAGGACGTTCGTCACCTTCGGGTGGTCCTTGAAGCGGAGGATCGGATAGGTCACCCAGTCGATCGAGGTGACGTTGTTCTTGTTGAACGTGACCTCTTCCCAGAGTGCGCGGCTCGTGCCTTGGATCACGTTGCCGATCATCTGGTTGTAGATCAGGCTCGGGTTCACGGCGAAGCCGGAGTCCTGCGCCGCATAGATATGCGTGACGAGGATCTTCCCCGACTTCTTGTTCACCTGGATATCGACCACGCAGGCCGCGTAGGCGCCGCCGTGGTGGCTGTTGGCGATCCCGCGACCGGTGACGACGTTCTCCTTGCTCAGGTTCGAGCCCGAGACCCACGGCTTCCAGTTCGCAGCCTTCGCAGCAGCCGACAGCACTGCCGACCACCGCTGGTTCTGGTCGTCGGTCAGCATGTTGTTCAACCGGAACTGCAGCGAGTCCTGACCCGCGGCGACCGCCAGCATGTCGATCGTCTGCGCATCGGCAAACGTCATCTGCTGAGCACCCGGCGCGCGGAGCGGGCCGCTGTGGAAGATGCCCATCGTCGAATCGATCGGCTTGTTGATCAACTTGTAGTTCGTGTTCACGACCTTCATCCACGGCGAGCTGTTCTCGGTGTTGGCACCGGCGCCGTTGACCTTGGTCGGGATGGCGTTGGAGGTCGGGGTCGGAGCGCCGACCGGGCCCGCAAGCTCGCGGCCGGTGTAGATCGACGTACCGCCCTGACCGAACCCGGTTGCCTCGTACGCCGTGATGTTGCCGTTGGCGTCGACACCGGCACGCATGTCGTAGAGGTTCGCCGGCGCGTAGTGCGTCCAGCCGTGCTCGTCCCAGCGCATCATCTGCAGACGCACCGGCTTACCGAGCGCCTTCGACATGATCGCCGCCGACTCGGCCGTGTCGAACGCCACGCAACCGTTACCGAACGACCCGGCGCCCTCGTAGAACAGGACCCGGATCTGGTTACCCGACAGCGGAGACAGGACGTTTGCGAGGTCCGAGTTGAGGCTGTAGATGTTCTGCGTGTTGCTCCAGATCGTCGCCACGTTCGACTGGACGTCGGCGATCGCGCAGCTCGGACCGATCGGCATGTGACCCTGGTAGTGGTGAGCGAAGCTCCCCGACACGGTGTGCGCCGAGCTCGCCAGAGCGACATCCACGTTGCCCTTGGGGGCCGACAGCGTCGCAGGGATAGCGCCCGCGGCATCTTCAGCCCGGTAGTGCTTCCACAGGTTCCCCGTTCCGGGAAGGATCGGGTTCGTGTTCCACACCACCTTGAGCTGAGCGGCCGCCTGGATCGCGTCGTACTCCTTCGGCGCGACAACACCGAGGAAGTTGTTCACGTGCACGACCTGAGCGCCCGGAATGTGCGAGATCGACGCTGCGTCGAAGCTCACCGGGACGTTCGAGTTGTACGGATACGCACCCTGACCGCGAGGGCGAACCATCCGGCCATGCAGCATCCCCGGAACCCGGACCTGATGGACGTAGGTGTACTTGCCCGTCACCTTGTCCGGGATATCGATCCTGACGACCGGGTTCGGGTCCTTCAGCACCGTCGTGTAGGCCGAGAACGGCTTCGACGGCGCGACGCCCGGCTGGAGGTTCACGTTCGCGCCCGTGATCTTGAGCAGCTTGCCGCCGACGAGCTTGCCGAAGCTGATGCTCTGTCCGCCGCCGGAGATGACGCCCTTCGAGATCGTCAGGTTCGCGGTCGGGACACCGAGCGTCGAGGAGGCCATCCCGAGCAGCGCCTGGCGCGTGAGCGCACCGACGTTGCGGATCTTCGGCCCCGTGCCCGACATCGCGTTCGAGCCACCCTCGCCGCCGGTCGAGCCGGCAACCCAGGTGTCGACGACCGTATGGCTCGCCGGGTTGAACATGCCGTACCGCATCTGCGACATGTCGGCGTCGAGCTCCTCGGCGAGAACCTGGAGGAAGCCCGTCGTGATCCCGTTGCCGGTCTCGATCTGGCTCGTCTTCAGCGTGATCGTCTCATCGGCCCCGATCGTGATCCAGGAATCGACCTGGTTCAGGTCCGGGTTGAAGCCCGCGGAAGTCGCGGGAGCGGCCGGGAATGCCGCCGACGCCTTGCCGGCGAGAGCCGAACCGGCGATCGAGAAGCCGACGATCAGCGCGCCGCCGCCCTTCACGAACGACTTGCGTGAGAACTCCTTCTCGTGCATCAGCCCGGTCATCACGCACCTGCCTTTGCCATGACAGCCGCGGCCTTCTGGATCGCGGTCAGGATCCGCGGATAGGTCCCACAGCGGCACAGATGCCCGTTCATCGCCGTGCGGATCTGATCCTCGGACGGATTCTTCGTCGTCGCCAGGAGATCGGCGGCCTGGATCATCATGCCGTTCTGGCAATAGCCGCAATGCGGCACCTGAACGTCGATCCACGCCTGCTGAAGGGGGTGCAGAGCCGGAGCAGCAGCCGACGTACCGCGCTGCGCCGCCCACAAGGCCGGCAGCCCTTCCAGCGTCGTGATGTTCTTCCCGGATACCGCAGCGACCGGGGTCACACAGGACCGGATCTCCTTGCCGTCCAGCAGCACCGAGCAGGCACCACACTGCGCGAGACCGCAACCGAACCGCGGGCCATGCAGATGGAGCTCGTTGTGCAGAACGTAGAGAAGCGGCGTATCGAGGCTGGCGGTCACGCCATGCGTGAGCCCGTTCACCTTGATCTTGATGCTACTCGCCATTCGTAGCCTCCCAGATTGGAATCCAACTCAGCCTCAACAGCAATGCACCCGCGTGCTCAGCTGCTGATCTGTCCAGCTCTCTGTCTCTAGTTCTCTGTCTCTAATTCTGTCTGCCCCCACGAGAGACCCGATCGGCCTCTGGGACCGCGGGAACCTGGACACGGTACCCGGCCTTCAGGTCGGAAGCAATAGTCACAGATGGCTTACCCAAAGGGTTTCTTGCGCGGTAAACGACTTCTGTCAGGCCGTGCGAAAAACCCGGGCCGGGCGCTAGAAGTCGCGCGGCACGTGCGTCGCGCTCATCGCGAGCACGAGCAGCGCCACGAGGCCGAGATAGGCGACCGCGACAACGAAGCGCTGCCACGGCTTCACGGCGTAGTAGGCGGCGTTCGCGGCGAGCCCCCGGGTGCGCCAGCGGCGCCAGAGCTCGATCCCGCCCACCACGATGATGAACGGCAGGATCGGGCTCGGTCGAAGCACCTCGATCGCGACGAGACCGCCGAGCCCGAGCAGCCAGATCGCCGGATGGAGCGCTGCAACGGCGCGGCCGCCGTCGAGCGGCACGACCGGGATCAGGTTGAAGAGGTTGAGGAAGAACCCGACGAACGCGAGAGCGATCAGGAAGTGGGAGTTCTCGTAGGCACCGACCGCCCAGATCGCAGCGGCGCCCAGGCTTCCGAGCACGGGCCCGGCGAGACCGACCTCCGCTTCGCGCCAGGCATTTGCAGGCATCTCCTTCATGCCGATCACGGCGCCCATGAACGGGATGAACAACGGCGCCGAGGCCTTCACTCCCTGGCGGCGCAGCGCGAGCACGTGCCCCATCTCGTGGATGAAGATCAGGGCGACGAGGCCGAGCCCGAACCACCAGCCGCCGAGGAGCGCGTAGGCGCCGATCGAGATGAGCATCGACCCGGCGACGGTGACGAACTTGAGCTTGTAGAGGACGACCCCGAACTTGGCGATGAAGGCGCCGGCCGCCGCCAGCATCCCGAGCAGGCGCCGCCCGAGCGACCGCCGCGGCGCGACCGGGGCCGGGTACGGCTCCATCGGAGGCAGCACGCGGTACCCCGTTTCGGTCAGCTCGACCGTCGGGGGCTCCGAGTAGCGCGGCTCTGGCGTGAACGCCGACATCTCGACTCATGGTACGCCGGTAATTGCGACATCCGTCGCCCCGGATTCGAGGAATCACTCAAGTCAGGGGCCTTTCGCTCCGATCTAGGGAACATGACAACGGCCCAGTCGGAGACGATCGTCGTCGACATGCCGGCGCTGCTCGAGGAGATGAGGCGTTACCTCGAGACGGTGGCGCTCTTTCGGGCTGAAGGCTGCGAGCCCCACTGGGCAACCGACGAGCCGCGCCCGCTTCACGACGGCGGGCAACTGAGCTTCGACAGCCTTCTCGTCGCCGAGTAGCCCGGCAGGGTTGTCGCCGCCGGAGGCGAAACCGTCCCGGTGGCCGGTGGGCGCCTACGGCGGGCCTTCGCCGACCATTCTGAGCGACTGACGCCCGAGCAGCTCGCCGCCCGCAACAGCTGGCGCGGGAAGTTCAACCTGCCGATCCTGCTCGCGGCGATCGTGCCGCTCTTCGTCACGTCGCCGGAGATCGCAGCCGTCGGCTGGGTCGTCGGGGTCGGATCCTGGCTGGTCTTCCTGGTCGACCTCGTCGTCCAGCGGAGGATCGTCCCCGACTACCTGCACCGCCGCAACGGGCGCATCGACCTCGCGATCGTGATCTTCACGTTCCCGTACTACCTCATCCCCGGCGCCGGGGCCTACTCGGCCGTGCTGATGCTGGCCCGCCTCGCCCGCGTTGCGCGGGTGCTGATGGCCACCGCCGGGCTGCGGCGCTTCGCGGCGCGCCTCGGGAAGGTCGTCGTCATCGCTGCCGCGATGCTGACGATCTGCTCGCTCGCCGCGTACGAAGCGGAACATCAGACGAACTCGGGGTTCGCGACGATCGGAGATGCCTTCTGGTGGGGCTTCGTCACGCTGACAACGGTCGGCTACGGCGACATCGTCCCGAAGACGTTTGCCGGCCGCGCTGCCGGCGTCGCGCTCATGTTCACGGGCGTGGCCGTGCTCGGCGTCCTCGCGGGGTCGATGGCGGAGCTCTTCCACCTCGACAAGTCCGCAGCCGCAAAGCCTGCGGAACCCGGTGCAGCGAGCACCGTCGCGCAGGAGCTTGGAGCGCTCCAGGAGGAGCTCGCCGAGGTGAATCGCCGACTCGGCGCCCTTTCGGAGCGCGCCCGGGCAGAGCTGATCTGACTCCAGAGCACGGGCCGTCTCGTTTCGCCGCTCCCGACGACGGGAATCAACCGGTCGGAAACCGTCGCCTTCCCCCCGGCGATCAAGCGAAGGAGCGAGATGAGGATCGACAAGGCAATTCTAGGCACCGTAGGTGCGCTGGCAATGTTCGCAGCGGTCTTCGCGCCGGCCGGAGGGGCCACGGTGAAGGCAGCTCAGTCGGGGGATACGTGCACCGCGACCGGCGCCGGTACCGAGTACACGCTTCACATCACGATCCCGGCGGGCTCGCAGCAGTACGGCTTCGCCTTCGGCGCATCCGGCGCCACGGTTACGAACGCCGTTATTCCCGGGACGGACGGCAGCTTCTCGACGCAGGCCCTGGCGCCGAACACGACCGGGGCATGGCTCACGCAGAGCCCGATGACCGGCGCGCCTGACGCCACGCTGACACTCAGCGGCTCTGGCAACGGAACGTTCACGATCGTCCCCTCGGGCGCAAAGGAGACGGCGTATCTCGCGCCCGTGACCTGCAAGGCGACCGTGGCTCCAACTGCGACGGCTGCGCTCACCGTCGCTCACACCGTCAAGTACGTCCCTGCCCTGCACGTGTGGCACCTGTCCGTCAAGACTCCGGGAGCTGGCACCGTCAGCGCGCGCCAGCTCCTGCCGACCGTCGGCACGGCCGGGGCCAAGTCGGTGACGGCCAAGTCCCTCGTCCAGAGCAGGCGACTCGTGACAGGGTCGGGTGGCACGTTCATGCTGACGCTGCGCCTCACCCCGGCCGGCGTCGCCAAGCTCGCGGCCGCGGGCTCGGTCAAGGCCAACCTGACCGTCACCTTCGATTCGGCGAACGGCAAGTCGGCGAGCAAGCAAGTGAGCCTCACGCTTCGTAAGTAAGGAGCTGCGGCGTTCGAGTGAGCCGGGGGCGCCGAAGCGCGCCCCCGGCTCACCGGCTCTGTGGAGTCTTGTCCCGGGTCGCCGCAACGAGCGCGAGCGCCAGCACCGGGCACGCATCGACGGCGCGCCGTGCATGCCGTTCGAGGCCAGATGGAATCGGGCCGGGCTCGATGATCGGGTAGCCCCAATCGTCGAGGCGGATCCGCTCGGGAAACAGCTCCGCGCACAGACCGTGTCCCTGGCAGACGATTGGATTGACCCGCAGCGATTTGCTCATGACGGGCCCGGGATCGCGATGAAGGCGCGGGCGCCCGCTTTGCACGACCGTCTGTCGTGCAACTCGAGCTCGGGTGCGAAGACCGAGAGGGCCGACGCCACGAGCCGCGCAGCACCGTCCGGGTGGCGGCACGCGCCTCTCCCCCGCACCTCGTCGGCGTGCCGGGCGAGCTGGGCGCGGTCGGGACGCCGATCGAGCCCCGAGGCCAGCGCAGCAAGCCCGTGAACGCACGGGCCGCACTGGCCTGCGCTCTCGCGGGCCAGGTAGCGCGCGATCCTGGCGGTCTCGCAGACCCCGCACGCCCCTTCGGGGAGCACGGCGACCGTTCCCACTCCAAGAGTCCCTCCATGCGAGCGGAGGCGCTGCTCGTCGAGGGTCAGATCGGCTGCCGCGCGCGCGTCGATCCACGCACCGGCGTAACCGCCGACCAGAACGGCGCGCGGCGGCCGGAGGAGCCCCCCGGCAGCGCCGACGAGCTCCTTCAAGGGAGCTCCGAGAGCCGCCTCGTAGACTCCGGGCCGGGCCACTGCGCCCGACACGCTGAACAGCGCGGTTCCGGGCTCCGCGGCGGTCCCGACCCGGCGAAACCAGCCGGCGCCGTGGCGCGCTATCAGGGCGACGTGAGCCGCCGTCTCGGCATTCTGGATCAGGGTGGGCCGCCTGCCGACGCCCGACTCGAACGGCCGCGGCGGCGTGACGGACGGAAGGGCCTGGCCGCCGTTGAGGAAGCTGATGAGCGCCGTCTCCTGGCCAGTGACGTACCCGTCGGGCACCGCTATCGCCGCCACCTTGATCCGATCGTGCAGCCGCCGCCGCTCCCCGAGCGCGTTCCTCAGAGCATCGCCCTCCCGTTGCGCGCTCAGGGCGTAGGCAATGAGGACATCGCGGGCGCCGATCGCCGCAGCGAGCGCGACCGCCCCGTCGATCACGAGATGCGGGAGCCGGCCGATCAGGAGCTTGTCCTTGTGACTGAGAGGCTCGCCCTCGGCGGCGTTGATCACGACGACGGGCCGACCGCGCTTCGACGCGACGGCTCGAACCTTCGCGGCCACCGCGAAAGCGGCGCCGCCTCTCCCCCGGACCCCGGAGACCTCGAGCTCGCCGATCAGGTCTCCGGCAAGCACGGGCCGGCCGTAGCGCGCGAGATGCTCGTCGAGGCTGAGCGCGCGGCTCGGATCGAGCCCGGCGAGCAGCCGATGGGTCGCGGCCACATCGACCTCTGCGAGTGAGGACGTCACGTGATGCTCCCGCGGACGGTCCCGGTCAGCGCATTCGAGGTCTGGCTCACGTCGAGCAGGACAGAGAGGTCGGCGACGTGTCCCGCTCCGTCGACGAGCCGTGCCGACACCCGGTTTCCGGCCAGGCCGACGATCCGTCCCTTGAACAGCGACGAGCCTCGCGCGGCGAACGCGACCCCGCTGGCGGTCATGCTCACCCCACCGCCCTCGAGCGGGATTCCCTCGAGAACAAAGCGGAGTCGGCCCTGAAGCCCGCCCGTGATGTTGCCGTCGACGTGAACGTCGATGAGGCCGTTCCCGGCCCGCGTCTCGCTCACCTGCCCCGCCAGCCGAGCGTGAAAGGTCGACGGCAGTGCGCGGCCGGTGTGAGTCACCACCGGCGCCGGGGTCGCGGCGACCGAATGAAGCAGCGTTGCCGGCGTTCCCGCCCGGGCGGCCCAACCGGGGGCGCCGGGGCCGCTCTGGTACCAGGTGCCCGCAAGAACGGCGATGGCCGCCACGGCGCCGCCGATCGCGAGCCGCCGTCCCGGGCGAGCCCCGCTGCGAACGAGGCGTGCGGCGACGGCGATGAGCACCGCCGCGACCGAGGCGGCCGCAAGCACCTGGAGCCAGCCCGCGCGTGGGTCGCTGCCCGTCCCGAGCGAGTGCAGCAGTGCGATCGGCCAGCACGCGTAGGCGAGCCAGTGGACGAGGCGCCAGGCCCGCAGCCCGACGCGGGCTCTCAGCAGGCTCGTGATCACGAGGGCGAGCATCAGGTCGAGTGCGATCGCGCCCAGGCCGAGCCAGACCGGCCGGTACGCGGACAGGAACGGCACGAAGGCGTCCTTCCAGCCGATCGGCGTGTAGCCGTCCGCGAGAGTCGTCGCCACGTGAAGCCCGAGGAACACGACCGCCAGCAGCGTGAGGTTGCGATGCAGGGCCGCGACGGTGAAGCGCGGGAGGCTGCGGGATCGCAGGCGCACCGTTCCCGCGACCCCGAGACAGAGAGACACGGTCAGGAGAAGGAGCGTTACGACGCCCGACCCTCGCGTCAGGTACCACATCGCGCGCCCGGTGCCGGCGGCAGCAACGAGCGTGCTCATGCCGCCGCCGACTCGGCGGGAAACCCGCTGACGTAGACGGCGCGGCCGTCGAAGCGGACGAGCCTCGAGGGCAGGTGTCGGGCCGAAAGCCACTCGGGCGCGTGGTCGCCGAGCACGATCGCGGCCGTGCTCGCGGCGTTCGCGTCGAGGCACGACGCGGCCGCAACCGTGACGGTCGTCCAGGAGCTTCGCGCCGGCCTCCCCGTTCGCGGATCCAGGATGTGGTGCTGCTCGCCGCTCGCGGTGCGCCAGCGGCGCACACGGATACCAGAGCTCGCCAGCCCCCCGGACTCGATCGAAACGCGAGTGGGCACCTCATCAGCGGGGACGGAATGATCCTCGGCGAGTCCGATCACCCAACCGCCCTCGGGGGCCGTGCCGGCGACCGCGATGTCCCCGCCGAGTGAGACGAGTGCGCCGGAGCCGGTCGTCTCCGAGATCTCGCGCGCCAGCCGGTCGGCCGTCAGCGCCTTCGCCGACGCACCGAGGTCGAGCTCGATGCCTGCGGGCAGACGCGCCGTGCTCGAGTCGGGATCGAGCTCGATCTCGGCCCAGCGACCGCAGGGCACGAACGTCGCGACGACGAGGGAGCCGTCACGGAGCGCGAGGCGCGAGAACGTCCTGTCGTAGCCGGCGAGACGCATGGCCTTGCCGATCGTCGGATCGACGAGCCCGCCGGTCGTACGAGCGACCTCGACCGCTGCGACGAGCGCCTCCCACAGAACGGGGCCGACCCGGCGGGGTGCGCCACCTGCCGCGTTCAGCTTCACCAGCTCCGAGTCGGGGCGGAAGCGGCTGCAAGCCACGTCGACCGCGCGCAACTCGCGAACGAGCACCCTGCGGGCGATGACCAACGCGTCGGGGTCGTCGACGACCACCAGCGCGGTCGTGCCGAGGGCTCTCAGCGAGAAGTTGTGCCGAGCCGGTGACGGGGCGGCAGACCGCATCTCATGATCCTCCCGGACACCGCGACCGGCTGTGAGGCCGGGGCCGGGGCCGGGGCCGGCGCGGGCGCTGCCTGAGTCGCCGGGGCGGAAGCAGCCGGGCTCTCCGTGGTGGCTGCAGGCACCGTCGCGGCCGGCTCCGGCACGGCGGCAATGGTCGCGGCGCTCGTCGAGGTGGCCGCGAGCAGCTGCCGGGCAGGGGCCGTATGACTCACGCCTGTCGGGTTGGCCACGACGCCGGCGACGACCCCGACGCCCGCGGTGGCTGCGGCAGCCGTGCCGAGCGTGAGCCGTCGAACCCGGCGTGCCGAAGCGTCTCGTTTCGCTACCGCCTGATTGCGCCGGGTTTGCTCGTCCATCTCGAGCTACATCGTCCTCCGCGGCGATGAGGGAGCCATGAGTCAGAGCTTGGAGTTCCCTGTGAGTTGTGTGCGTGCTCGGGTCAGCTGCCGGGGCGTCCACGACCTTGTTTTTTGTGTCGCGGGACTCTTAGACTCCTCGCTTTGACCACCATCGAGGGAGAGACCAAGAACATGCGGACACTCAAGGCGACACTCGCACTGACCATTCTCGGAGCCCTGGCGCTCGTCGCGGCAGGCTCCGCGGCCTCCGCGACCGGCGGCAAGATCTACCTCTACGTGACAGGTGTCAAGAGTGCTCGCCAGCCGATTCTGATCGCGGGCGCGATCGGCGACTACGGGATGGCCACGAGCGAGACGAAGGCCGGGAAGGTCGATCAGAACGGCAGCTACGTCCACATCGCCCTCAAGAACGGCACGTTCTTCGTCGACGCGACGAAGCTGAACGGGAGCCACAACGGGAAGACCGTGGTCGAGAACAAGGCCAGCTGCTCGTTCGTCTTCATGGTCAAGGGCCCGATCACGATCTCCGACGGCACGGGCGCCTACAAGGGAATCAGTGGAACGGCGAACATGACGATCGTCTTCGGTGGAGTCGGCCCCTACTACACCTCCGGAGCGAAGAAGGGCCAGTGCAACACGAGCCAGAACGCCGTCCCTTCCGGCGTGTACCAATCGATCACGGGCACAGGCACGGTCAAGTTCAGCTGAGCCCTCAACCCCAGGAGTTCTTGCGCGACGGTTAGCCGAAGCCTGCGGGCTCCAGAGCTGCGGCCGGGCCTCGTTCGTCCGCAGGTCGCATCAGAACCTTTTACGCAATAGGTCGAATGCAAAACCTTTACGCGCGAGCAGCGCTGAAGTCGCTAAAAAGGAAACGGGCCCCGGAGACCGACCGGTGAAAGCGGATCCCCGAGACCCGGTACTTCACCTTTGCCGGACGAATGGCGATTCTTCCGGCGGCGCGATTCTACAACCGGCGGTTGCGGAAATGCAACCTGTTTCGCGTCCGTAATTAGGTTTCGGCAATCGATCTTCCATGCCACCGTAAGGCTAGTCAACGCCGACCGGCTCGAACGGCGGCCCGCATGTCCGAAGCCAGCAGGGCGCTACGGGGAAGGCGGCGGAGACTTCACGGTCACCGTGACAGTCGTCGGCACGGTGAGGGTCGTCGGGACGGTGACCGTTGAGCCCGGCCCCGTCGTGGTCTTCGTCACCGTCGTAGGCACAGTGACCGTTGAGCCCGGCCCCGTCGTGGTCTTCGTCACCGTCGTAGGCACAGTGACCGTTGAGCCCGGCCCCGTCGTGGTCTTCGTCACCGTCGTAGGCACAGTGACCGTTGAGCCCGGCCCCGTCGTGGTCTTCGTCACCGTCGTAGGCACAGTGACCGTTGAGCCCGGCCCCGTCGCGGTCTTCGTCACCGTCGTAGGCACAGTGACCGTTGAGCCCGGCCCCGTCGCGGTCTTCGTCACCGTCGTAGGCACGGTGACCGACGTCTCGACCGTCGCAGTACGCTCGACAGTCGCGGGTTGAGCCTGTGTTGTGACGCTAATCGGGACCGTTTGGGTCTGAGTCTTCGTCTCGACGACCGTGGTCGTCTTCGGCACGGTGTGGTTGACGGTCACGTGGTCTGTCTGGACGCGGGTGCTCGTTTTTTGATCGGTGACCACATCTGTTTGGATCGACGTGGTCGGTTGGAGTTGGGTCACAACTGTCCTTCGGGGCGAGTCGCGCACGGTGACGATCCTGTTCCCGCCCGGCGCAGCGATCGTTTGTGTCGTGGTGCGAGTGGTGGTTCTGGTGGCCAGGTGTACTGCTGGCGGAATGAAAGCTCGTCGGGGAGGCGCCGAGGACACGCGGGTCACGGTCCGTGGCTGCTGCCGTACGGTGACCGTGTGCACCGTGACGAGCGTCCCAGCGGCGTCCTGCGCATCAGAAACGCTTCCGGCAGCGACGTAGCCTCCTGCAAGGGCGACTACGCTGACGACGCCGACGAGAGCCGCTTTACTCAACCGCGAGGCCGAGTTCCGCCACCACCAACTCCAAAAGCCGGGCCGATATCCGTACCTCAAGACCTTCTTCCACACGGCCTAGAAAATGATCCCCACCTCTCGCCGCCGCAAACCACCCGACCATCTCTGCTAAGAGACGGTACTGCTTATCACTTAGCCGCCCGGCCATCGGGCGGGAAAGGGACAGGCGGGTTCACCGGCCCGAGAGCGCCGCTGTGCGGCCCAAGGCAAAGCCCGTTTCACATCGGCAGCGCCGGAAAGACGCGACGATGCTCGTTGAGATCCCGAACGCATCCGAGGACGTCGCAGCGTTGGTCGCAGAAGGTTTGGTGCGCGAGAGTTGGTCGGAGCTCCGTGAGACTCAGCCGCCGCAAAACGCCGCTCAGGTCATGCGTACTCACTTACCCCCGAACGGACAAGGGCACGCTGACACTCAGGTAGGCGGCGCCCAGGCCCGTCGTGTCGGCCCATTGGGATCCAGGGGGCATCACCCACACACGAACTGTCCTTCGCGAAAAGCGCAGCGCCCGAGCCCCGCCACGGTAGACAGTCCCGACGTTTCAGCCATGTAGGGGCCGGGCACATCGACCACCACATAGGAAGCCCGATCACTCAACCGGTATTGCGGCACAGCTCCGACGTGACGGGTACCAGCTCCGGCTTCCGCTTGAGATGGTGCCGTACACCACGTCTATTCGTCGGCTCCTGCTTGGTTAGCGGGAGCCGACGTTGTTAACGGGAGAGGCCACTGCGGGGGCCGCAGGACCCCGCAGGGGTGAGTGCCTCCCGTGTCCGGTTGATCGGCGGTAGCGAGCGCTTCCTTTAGGTCCAGTTAGACGGTGCCCGGCTGTTCGGCGTCGCTGTAAGCGGCGTGCTCCGGGAGGAGGCCGGCGTATCCGAGCTCGAACGTCTTGCCACAGACGGGGCAGGCACCAGTCCATGGGCGACCAGGGCTTGCCTTACTCGCCTCGAGCTCGACGTGAGTCAGGCCCCCATAGCAACGGTTGATTGAGTCTCTCCCATCTCACGTTCGAGCGCACCAGGCGGGTGCGTCCCCTGCAGCCGTCGAACTTGAGGGGCCGCACCCGGCCGTGCTCCATGCCCGGCAAGCGTGCCGAGCAAGTCGGCGGTCGACATCAGTGAATTCGCGGAAAGCTCGCGTCGCGGATCACCCAACGATGCGACCCGAGCCTCATCTCCAATCTGCGGCCCCGGTGCGGCCCGCGGGGACAAGAACTGCTTCCTCAGGCCCCGCGGGCCGCCCAACCCGCCGAGGATCTTCCCATTCGTGCAACATCGAAAACGCTGGAGGGCGGCGGCTCCAGGCGCTATCCGCGAAAGCCGACTCGAGCAGCGGCGATGGGGGCGGCGGCGGGCCGTGAAGCCCGCCGCCGTTTGGCCACGTTGCCGGTTGGTAGACCCGTCGCCGAGCCGCTGTTTCAGTTGCAGCCCCAGACGATGTTGCTGAAGAAGACGCCGCCGGCGCTGAAATCGGTGGCGATCGTGAAGTACTTGATGGTGTTGCTGGACGCTGCTATGGAAAGCGGGACCGCCGTGCCGCTCGTTCCGTTTGGCTCGAACACGGTTTGGGTGCTTACGACGTTGTTGGAGACGTCATAGCCGGTCAGTGTGAGGTTCGTATCTTGGCTCCCGCACGGCGTTCGATTCGGCGTTCAAATGCACCGAGTTCACCGCGTTCGTGAAAGTAAGCCTGGAAGAGTTCACGTAGCCCCCGCTGGAGAGGCTGTTGCTGGTGAAGCCGCCGACCAGGTCGAAAACACCGACCGGAGTAACCATTGTCGCTGTAGGCGGTATCGATCGTGCCGCCGGAAAACGTTGTTGGGCGCGAACCCACTGCGTCCTCGGAAAAGTTTTCGCTGCCCGCCGTACAGGGCGGCTTCGGCATGAGTGTGCCGCCCTTTGCGCCGTAGGAGACGCACTCGGTCTCGTTGTTGAAGGTGCTGCCGTCCGAGCGCACCCAGCCTGTCCATCCGTTGTTCTGACACTTCTTCGCGTTCGCGGAGTTGCCGCCCCCGGCTGTCGCGGTCGCGACACCGACCGAGAGCGCCACTACAAGCCCCAACACGACGACTCGCAGTACAGACCGATGCATCCTTGCCTCCCCTAGTTGACCCCCATGGGCACCGGATCGCAGCAAACGAGGTCGTTCTCCGAAAGGACATGCCCCCCCCGCCGACAAGACCGGCGCTATTCCGCTCACCCTAAACCGGCTGCCCTGCGAAGTCCATAGGACTCGAGCGCATGGAACGGTGGCGACGCGGCGCGGGCCCATCGCTGAGCCCGCGCCGCCGATCACCACACGGCTGACTAAGGACGGCGGCCTTTTTCCAAAGAAAACGCCCCGCTTTACGGAGCTTTCCTCTAAGCGGGCGACGAGACTCGAACTCGCGACCCTCAGCTTGGGAAGCTGATGCTCTACCAACTGAGCTACACCCGCGCGAGCCCGAATCTTAGCCAAGCCCCGACGACGCTCTCCTGACCGTCCCTGTTGGAGCCATCTCCCAGGCCGTCACCGCTGGGGACAGTCCCCCAGCCGTGGCCCTCGCGAACACGGCCTACCGAGACACCACCGGGGGACTGTCCCCGGCGAGCCCGGCTACGGCTCAGCGTTCGTCTCACACGCGGCGCGCGTTCGCCGTTAGGGGGTCATGACGACGACGAAGCTCTACAAGCTGATCGGCCCGGACGGGAGGCAGGTGCTGTCCGAGTCTCCGGGAACGCTCGGCGGGCACCGGCGGAACAAGCTCTACGGGCGGCTCGACTGCCGCTCGGCGCTGTGGTGGCTCGCGCGCGGGCACATCGTGCGCCACCGGGTGTTCTTCGCCGACGAGGCTACGGCGATCGCGGCGGGCTACCGGCCTTGCGCGGTTTGCATGCCGGCCGAGTACAAGGCCTGGAAGGCTGCTCAGTCCTCGCGGTGAACGATGTCCGGCGAGAACGCCGGGAGGCACACCGCCACATACGACGCGCCGCCGGGCTCTGGCGTGCTGTAGCGCACCCACTCCCCCGGCTTCGAGTGGATCGCCTCGCCGGCGCGAACCTCGAGCCGGCCCCCTTCGAAGTCGACCACGACCGTTCCCTCGAGCACGAGCGTGTACTCGTCGAACTCGGGTACCTGCGCCGGCTCCTCCCAGCCTTGCGGACTGGTCATGCGCGCGATGCTCACGGCGCTGTCGCCGGTGTTGACGTTGCCGACGTACTCCTCGATCTTCTTGGGCAGGGTCCCGGCAGACTCGATCACGGTCGGTGAGGCGATCTTCTCCGGCACTACATCGTCTCCGGGGCTTCCACGCCGATCAGGTCGAGGCATCTCGCAACCACGTCGCGCACGCTACCGATCAGCGCGAGCCGGAACGCCTCGTGCTCGCCGCCCTTCGAGGCCAGCACCTTGTGGTCGTGGTAGAAGCGATGGAAGTCGTCGGCGAGCCGGATCGCGTACACCGGGATCGCGTGGGGGCCACGCCGCTCGGTCGCCTCGCTCACGACATCCGGGAACTCGGCCAACCGCTTGACGAGCTCGCGCTCCTCGGGCGCCAGCGGGATGCTCGGCGCCGGATCGGGCACGGCTCCGGGGGGCGCCTCGCGAAAGATGCCGCTGATCCGCGCGTGAACGTACTGGACGTAGTAGACGGGGTTCTTCCGCGACTTCTCGTTCGCGAGGTCGACATCGATCTCGATCGTCTGGTCGTGCCCGCGGTCGACCAGGAACCAGCGGGCAAAGTCGACGCCCACCTCATCGATGAAGTCGTCCACGAACACCACGTCGCCCTTGCGCTTCGACATCTTCGCCTGCTCTCCGCCGCGAACGAGATTGACGAACTGGTAGATCAGGAACTCGACCCGGGCGGGGTCGTAGCCGAGCATCTCGGCCGCGGCCCTGAGCCGTGCGACGTAGCCGTGATGGTCGGCGCCGAGCACGTAGATCGCGGTGTCGAAGCGATCGAGCTTGTGCCCGAGATAGGCGACGTCGGCGGCGTAGTAGAGGTGCGTGCCGTCGGAGGAGCGAAGCAGCGGCCTGTCCTTGTCGTCCCCGTACGCCGTCGTTCGCGCCCAGAGCGTCCCCTCGGACTCGTACGTGTCGATCTTGGCGATCGCGCCGGGAATCTCGGGCACGAGATCGACCTCCCGCATCCAGGAGTCGATCCGAACACGGAAGCGCACGAGCGACGCCTCGATCCGCTCGAGCATCCGCGGCACAGGATCGCCTTCCTCGGCGGCGAGATCCGCGAGGTACGCGCCGTGGTAGCCGTCCTCGGGCGGCTCCTCTCCACGGCGCACGGCGTCGACCGACGCCCGGAACCGGTCCATCTGCAGGCCGGCGTCGTTCCAGTAGTACTCCCGCTCGATCGTGTTGCCGGCGAACTCGAGGAGCCGCGCGACCGAATCGCCGTACGCGGCGTTCCGGGCAGAGGCGACCGTGAGGGGGCCGGTCGGGTTCGCCGAGACCATCTCGACCTGAATCCGCTCGGGGTTGGCGGCGGAACCGCCGCCGTAGTCTCCACCGATCTCGGCCAGCACCTCGCCGAGGAACGCATCGCTGACCCACAGGTTCAGGAACCCGGGCCCGGCCACCTCGGTGCGCTCGACCTCGGGCAGCTCGACGGCCCGCGCCCCCAGCTCCTCCGCAACCTCGCGGGGCGGCCGCCCCACGCCGCGCGCGGTCTGCAGCGCGACGTTCGTCGCGTAGTCGCCATGCGTGGGATCCTTCGGCCGCTCGAGCCGGACCTCGCTGCCCGCGAGCCCGGACAACGCGGCCTCGAGCCGCCGCAGCGGGCTACCCATTGCCCGCCGCGAACATGTCCTCGAGCAGCTTCAGCTCGGGCTCCGTCCCGATCGCGATCAGCACGTCGCCCGCCTCGATCCGCTCGTCGGGGTTCGGGGTGACGTCGAAGGTGCCGTCGCTCTTCTTCAGAGCGATGATCACCGCGCCGGTCGTGCTCCGGACGCGCAGATCGCGGATCGTCCGTCCCGCCTCGGGGCAGTTGGCCGAGATCTCGAGCTCCTCGAAGCGCAGATCCGGCCCCGCGTGCCCCCCGACGAGCTCCAGGAACGCAGCCACCTGGGGCTTGAGCGCGAGCTTCGCCATCTCGGTTCCCGCCGCCGCATACGGCTGCACGACACGGTCGGCGCCGGCCAGGACGAGCTTCCGCTCCGCCTCGCGAGTCGAGGCGCGTGCGACGATCATCAGGTCGGGTCGCTGCGAGCGGGCCGAAAGCGTGATGTAGAGGTTCTCCGCGTCGGAGTCCGCCGAGGCGAGCAGGCCCCGCGCGCGGTCGATCCCGACGCGCTGCAGGTCGCCGTCGTCGGAGCCGCTTCCCTTTCGGAACAGCACGCCACGCTCCCGTGCGATCTCGATCGCGTCGTCGCCGGTGTCGAGCACGACGAACGCCTGGCCCGAGGCCTCGAACTCGTCGGCCGCGCGCCGGCCCACCCGGCCGTAGCCGCAGATGATGAAGTGATCCTCGATGTTCTCGATCGTTCGCATCCGCTTCTTGTCCCTTCTCGCGTCGCCCGCGACCTCCCGCGCGATCGCCTCGGCGGCCCGCGTGGCCGCATACCCGAAGATAGCCACGCCGCCCAGGGCGAGCAGGATGGTCAGGTACTGAGCTCCCTGGCCCACGGGGCGAGGAGTCGAGGCCGGTGAGCGTGACCGTGACCGAGGTGCGGTAGAAGGCGTCGTGCCACTGCTCGTGCAGCAGGTGGTGGAATCCCACCGTGCCGATCGTGAACAGGAGCGTGCCGAGCCCGACCACGATCGCGACGCGCTTATAGGTCGATCCCGCCACTCGCCGGCCCACCCTTCACGCCGCACGCGGCGGCGATAGCTTTTAGGCCCGCGCAGGCGCCCCCATGAGAGTCGCAGTTATCTCAGACATCCACGGCAACTACCACGCTCTCGAGGCGGTCCTCAACGAGGTGAACGCCGAGGTTCCCGACGAGATCTGGTGCCTCGGCGACGTCGTCGGCTACGGCCCCGAGCCGAACCTCTGCTGCGAGGTCGTCGCGCGAGCTGCGACCTTCTGCCTCGCGGGCAACCACGACCTCGCGATCATCGGCTCGCTGCCGCTCGAGGACTTCAACGGCGACGCCGCAGCGGCCGCGCGGTGGACGCGAACTGTCCTGACCGACGAATCGCTCGACTTCCTCGGGCCGCTCTCGCCGGCCGGGACCCGGAACGGCGCAGCGCTCTTCCACGGGAGCCCCGTCGACCCGGTATGGGATTACGTGCTGAGCGAGGATGGCGCCCGCGCGAGCCTCGATATGGTGCGGGCGCCGCTGATCATGGTCGGCCACAGCCATGTCGCGCTCGCGATCGCCTACGACGGGGACACCCTCACCGGTGGGCTGGCCCACGAGGGCGACCAGGTCGATCTGTTCGCCTCGCGCTGGCTGCTGAACCCCGGCTCGGTCGGCCAGCCCCGCGGCGGCGACTCGAGGGCGGCGTGGATGATGCTCGACTTCGATGCCGGGCGCGGCTGGTTCCGGCGAACCGAGTACCCGATCGCGCTGACCCAGGCCGAGATTCGCGCCGCCGGGCTGCCCGAGGGGCTCGCCGCGCGGCTCGACCATGGCCAGTGA
>CAVYIB010000007.1:0-19636 GCA_963768435.1 uncultured Actinomycetota bacterium | reverse complement strand
ATCCTGACCTGGAAGGGCGCCACGGCCAAGGAGGCGCTCGCGTCCGAGAACGAGAAGCTCGTCCCCGAGTGGGCGCAGAAGCAAGGGTTCGCCAACAACCCGGTCGCCCTCAAGGGCGCGCGGCTCTTCGCCGCTGTCGGCTGCCTCAACTGCCACACCTACCTCGGCGCCGGAAACCACAACCTCGGCGCCCCGGACCTCTCCGATGAGGGCTCGCACAACAAGGGAATCCTCTTCCAGATCCAGCACCTCAAGTGCCCCTCGTGCGTGAACGCGGGCAGCCCGATGCCGAGCTTCAAGACGCAGGGGAACCTGAACCTCCTGCGGCTCGCGACGTTCCTCGAGGCGTCCAAGGGCGCGAAATAGCGCCCGCGGCACGCGCGCCTGCGCATAGGCTTTCAGGTCTGTGACGCTCGCGCCTGACGCAGTCCGGTCGATGTTCGACCGGATCGCCCCGGTCTACGACGCGATGAATCGCGTGATGACCGTGGGCCTGGACCTGCGCTGGCGTCGCCTGGCGGCCACGGCGGTCGTCCGGCCGGGCGACCGGGTCCTCGACGCGGCGTGCGGCACCGGCGACCTCGCGATCGCCGATCGCGCGGCCGGCGCGCTGACCGTCACGGGCCTCGACTTCTCCGAGCGGATGCTCGCGCGGGCGCGGCGCAAGGCGCCGACGCTCGAGTGGGTGATCGGCGATCTCCTCGAGCTGCCGTTCGATGCGGCCACGTTCGACGCGGCGACGGTCGGCTTCGGGATCCGGAACGTGTCGGACCTCGAGCGCGGGCTCGTAGAGCTTCGCCGGGTGCTGCGTCCCGGCGGCCGGCTCGCGATCCTCGAGATCACGCGGCCACGGGGAGTGCTGCGGCCGTTCTTCTCGCTCTGGTTCGACCGGATCGTCCCCGCGCTCGGGCGGGTGCTCCCGGGTGGCGCGGCGTACTCCTACCTGCCGGCCTCGGTTGCCCGGTTCCCGGTCGCCGAGGAGCTCGCGTCGATGATGGGGCGTGCCGGGTTCGCCGAGGTCGAGTTCAGGCTGCTCGCAGGATCGATCATCGCGTTGCACACGGGGCGTGTGGCCGGCTAGGCTCGACGGAGCCGGCAGAGCGGAAAAACAGTGAACGCGCTCACGTCCGTCGGTGCGACTCCGGGGCTCGCCGCGTACATGGCCGAGCTCGAGGCGCGTCTCGCGCGCGCGGTCGGCCGTCGCGAAGGGTTTGCCTCGTCGGTCGCCACCGAGGCGCTCGCGGCCGGCGGGAAGCGCCTGCGGCCGTTGCTGTGCTTCCTCTCGTCGACCGAGCGCGACGGCGAGGTACTGCTCTCGGCCGGTGTCGCAACCGAGCTCGTTCACATGGCGACGCTCGTCCACGACGACCTCGTCGACGGTGCGCGGATGCGCCGAGGCGTGCCGGCGGCCTGGTCGGTGTTCGGCTCGGGCGCCGCACTTTCGGCAGGCGACTACCTCTTCGCCTGTGCCTTCGCCGAGCTGGCCGCGACCGAGGACTCCGATGCGGTCGCTGTTCTCGCCGACGCGTGCCTGGCGCTGGCCCGCGGGGAGGCGATGCAGCGCATCCAGACCCGCAAGCCCGAGACGACGATCGACGCCTATCTCGAGCGCTGCGCCCTCAAGACGGGGAAGCTCTTCGAGGCCGCCTGCCGGCTCGGGTCGGGCGGCGACCGTGAGCTCGGCGCCTACGGGCTCGCGCTCGGGATCGCCTTTCAGATCGCCGACGACATCCTCGACTGCGCGGGCCAGACACAGGAGACCGGGAAGATCCCCGGCACGGACCTGCGCGAGGGCACGCCGACGATGCCGCTCCTGCTGGCCGCTCAGCAGGATGACGTCGTGCGCCAGGCGCTCGCCGGCGGACCGCTCGAGGGCGCGCTCGTCCGGGTGGCCGCGACCGACGCGCTGGCCCGGTCTCGCGAGGCCGCGCTCGACTTCGCGGCGAAGGCGCGGTCCTACGTCGGATCGGCTCCACATCGCGAAGAGCTGGAGGCACTCACCTACGCCGTGGTAGACAGAGCATCGTGACTGCGATCGCCGAAGACCGGATGCTCGACGTCGTCCGCGAGAAAGTCGAGGCCGGAGTTCGCCTCGACCTCGAGGACGGCCTGGCGCTGCTCGAGTCCGACGACCTGCTCGCGCTCGGGGAGCTGGCAGACCTCGCGCGCCGCGTGCGCGGCGGTGACGACTGCGTCTACTTCGTCCAGAACATCTATTTGAACCAGACGAACGTCTGCCGCGTGAAGTGCAAGTTCTGCGCGTTCGCGGCGACCCAGAAGCAGGAGCAGGCGTACACGATCAGCCCCGACGACCTGGTCGCCGACGCGCGCGCCGAGCACGAGCGGCTCGGGTTCACCGAGATCCACATGGTGAACGGCGAGAGCCCGCACGTCGGCTTCGACATGTACGTCGAGACGATCGGGAAGCTCCACGACGCGCTGCCGGATGTGACCCTCAAGTGCTACACGGCGTCGGAGATCCACCACATGACCACCCTGTCGGGCCTCACGCACGAGCAGGTGCTGCGCGAGCTCAAGGGTGTCGGGCTCGGGGCTCTCACCGGCGGCGGCGCCGAGGTCTTCGCCGACCGCGTTCGCCGCCTCGTCGCGCCCGGCAAGGAGCATCCGGACATCTGGTTCCACGTCCACGACACCGCTCACCGGATGGGGATCCCGACCCACTGCACTCTCCTCTACGGACATGTCGAGACCTACGAGGAGCGGATCGAGCACCTTCTCCGGCTCCGCGACCAACAGGACAAGACCGGTGGCTTCCTGGCGTTCATCCCGCTCGCGTTCCATCCCGAGAACACGGTCTTCGAGCGCCGCGGCTTCACGTTCCAGACCGGCGCCGCCGACCTGAAGATGCTCGCGGTCTCGCGCCTGATGCTCGACAACATCGCGAACATCAAGGCCTACTGGATCTCGCTGACGATGCCGATCGCCCAGGTCGCGCTCCACTTCGGCGCCAACGACGTGCAGGGCACGATCGTCCGCGAGCAGATCTTCCGCGCCGCCGGCGCGACCACCGGCACCGAGCAGAAGACCGAGGAGCTCGTCCGCGCCGTCCGCGCCGCCGGCCGGATTCCCGTGCAGCGCGACACGATGTACAACGAGGTCCGCCGGTGGGCTGCGGCGTGAGCGCGATGAAACTGGCACACGCGCGTCACACCTTCGGCGGTAGCCTCGACGGCATCAGGGGCGGGAGGTGGGTCCCCGGAAAAGGACAGGTCGGAGACATGGCCGGTTTGGGCGGGAGGCGCTCGTGATTCGTCTTGGGCGCATCTCTTACGCCAACATGGCGCCGGTCTTCTACCGGGTCGACGCCGAGTACGAGGAGTTCACCGGCGTCCCGACCGATCTGAACAGGCAGCTGATCGCGGGCGAGATCGACGCGGCGCCGATCTCGTCGATCGAGTACGCGCGGCATGCCGACTCGCTTCTCCTCCTGCCTCGGCTCTGCGTCTCCTCGGAGGGAGCGGTCGACTCGATCCAGCTCGTGTCGAAGCTGCCGCTCGACCGGATCGAGACGGTGGCGGTCACCCCGGAGTCGGCCACCTCGGTCGTGCTGACCAGGGTGCTTCTACCGAGGGCGTCGCACGTTCCGCTGGGCGAGGAGGCCGACGCGAAGATGCTGATCGGCGACGCGGCGCTGCAGTCGATGTTCGAGGATCCGACGCCGCACCACGACCTCGGCCGGATGTGGCTCGAGCGCACCGGGCTGCCGATGGTGTTCGCCGTCTGGGCCGTCCCGATGCCGGCGCATCCGGGCTTGCTCGAGCTGGAGGAGGCGCTGGTCGAGTCGATCCGGGCCGCTCGCTCCGAGCCCGAGGCCCTCGCCCACGAGGCTGCCGAGCGCTACGGCTATCCGGCGGGGTTCCTCGCCCGCTACTTCGAGAAGCTCCGTTACCGCTTCGGGCCGCGGGAACGCGCCGGGCTGTACACCTTCCTCGAGCTCGCCCACGATGTCGGGGAGCTCGACGAGGTGCCGGAGATGCGCTTCTTGACCGCCGGAGCGGTGGTGTGAGCGGAACAGCGGCCGTTCTCGAGAAGGCCCTCGCGGGCGAGCGGATCGACGACGCCGAGGCGCTCACGCTGCTCGAGTCGCGCGACCTGCTGGCCGTCGGCCGGGCCGCCAACGAGCTGCGCGCCCGCCGCGTCGATCCCACGCGGATCACCTTCATCGTCGACCGCAACGTCAACTACACGAACGTCTGCGTCACCGACTGCGACTTCTGCGCGTTCTACCGCCGTCCCGGCGATCAGCGCGAGGGCTACCTGCTGCCGAAGCCGGTGATCTACAAGAAGATCGAGGAGACGCTCGAGCTCGGCGGCACCGGGCTGCTGATGCAGGGCGGCCACCACCCCGACCTCGGCGTCGACTTCTACGAGGACCTGTTCCGCTCGATCAAGGAGCGTTACAAGGTCCATCTGCACGCGCTCTCGCCACCCGAGATCCAGCACATCTCGCGCCGCTCGAAGCTGTCCGTCCCGGACACGCTGACCCGTCTGCGCGACGCCGGGCTCGATTCGATCCCCGGCGGCGGCGGCGAGATCCTCGTCGACCGTGTCCGCGACATCATCGCCCCGAAGAAGACGAAGACCGCCGACTGGCTGAACGTGATGCGTCATGCCCACCGGCTCGGGATGTCGACGACCGCGACCATGATGTACGGCCACGTCGAGACGGTTCCCGAACGGGTAGAGCACATGCGCCGCATCCGGGACCTGCAGGACGAGACGCATGGCTTCCGCGCCTTCATCTCGTGGACGTTCCAGGACGACGGCAATCGCCTCGGCGCCAAGGTGCCGCGCGAGACGATGCCGACCTCGTTCGACTACCTGCTCACCCAGGCCGTCTCCCGGATCTACCTCGACAACGTCGACCACATCCAGTCGAGCTGGGTCACGCAGGGGATGAAGATCGGCCAGGTGGCGCTCGAGTTCGGCGCCGACGATCTCGGGTCGATCATGATCGAGGAGAACGTCGTCTCGGCGGCCGGAACGACCTACCGCGCCTCGACCGAGGACTTCGTCCGCACGATCAAGGGCCTCGGGAAGATCCCGGTCCAGCGCGACACGCTGTACCGCGAAGTCCGCGTGTGGAACTAGGCGGCACGGGCGCGTCCCCAAAGCTGCTACACGGCGCGTGTCAAGTCGTGTTAGCCTTAGGTCATGCCGGCTGAGCGCGATTCGGTGACGTCGAGGGTCAACGTCACATTGGATGAAGCGCACGCCCTGAAGCTGCGCCGACTCGCAGAGCGGACGCACACGAACGAGGGCACGCTCGCGCGGTCGTTGCTCTCGACGGCGCTCGATGAGGCAGACCCGGACCCGCGCAACATCACGGAGCTTCTCGACGGCATCGACGGGGCGTTCGAGCGGGCACAACTCGGTCGCGAGCAGATCGCCTCGGGTCTTGGAGTACCGCTCGAGGATCTCTGAGTGACGCACGTCGTCGTCGCGCCTGCCGCGATCGCCGACCTGGATGCGTTGATCCACTCGCACAGCCTCCCCGCCGATACCCGCGAGCGGTTCAAGCGCTCGGTCCTCCCGCTCGCCGAGTTTCCGCTGCTTGGAGCCGCGCTCCCGGGGAGGTGGAACGGGTATCGGTTCATTCTCGGTCCCTGGCGCTGGATGATCGTGGTCTACGTGTATGACCATGGCCGCGATGTGGTCGAGATCGTGACGATTCAGGACGGCCGATCCGCGCGTTCCGTGACGTCCCGGCGCTGACCGTTGTTTGAACCGCCTGATACGGACGTCCACGGGCCCCTGATTGCGGGTCATCATCGACCCCGTTCACACGAAGCCCGCGACTCCCCAGAGAGCGAGCAGCAAGCTCCCACGACCACTTCGTCGGACGATCAAGAGGCTCGGGAAGATCTCCGTTCAGCGCGACACGCTGTACCGCAAGTCCGCGACTGGAACTAACCGCAGCGGAGCAGGTGAGGGGTCTCTCCGCGGAGGCGTCGCCTGCGATCGCCGCCGAAGCCGGGCTTGGCCCGGCGGGAGGCTCAGCGCCGTATCGCCGGAGAGCGGAGGAGGGGGCTCGGGGGGAACCTCGTTGGTTCCCCCACGGTCTGAGCTACCCTCGTCAGGGGTCATGCGTCGCTTCCTCGCTTGCTTCCTCGCGGCCGGCGCGCTGCTCGTCACGGGCGCCGCCGCCCAGACGCCGCTGATGCCCGGCGTCACGTTCGACCATCAGGTGGCGCTCACGCCTCACGGTCCGGTCGCGTACTCGGTGATCACCGCGCCGCCTCCGACCGGGCTGGAGACGATCGGCCCGGTGCTCGCCGGCAACACCGTCACGGGGCCGCGGGCGACTGTCACCCAGCTCGAGCAGGCCGCGTCCGGAAGCGCCGTCGTCGCGGGGATCAACGGCGACTTCTTCACGAACGGCAGCAACGCGCCGTCGGGGATCGTGATGGCGAACGGCGCGCTGGAACGGATCCCGACGCCCGCGCGCTCGTCGATCGGGTTCGACGCGAGCGGCGCCATGCACGTCGGTCGGATCTCGTTCACCGGCACCTGGCAGGGAAGCGGGCAACGCCGACCGATCACCGCTGTCAACCAGAAGCCGCACGCGAACCAGACGATCCTCTACACCCCTGCGTGGGGAGCCACGACGCCGACCACTCAGAACGGCGCAGCTGTCGTGCTCGAGCCGTTCCCCGCCGCCGCGATCAACACCGACCTCAAGGCGACGGTCGCTGCGATCCCTGACGGCGCGACGGCGATCCCGGCCGACGGCGCCGTCCTCGTCGCGACCGGCACGGCCGCGGCCAAGCTCCAGGCCGAGGCCCCGCAGGACGGGACGGTCACGGTTCGGCTCACGCTCCCGGATGCCTGGGGCTCCGTGGTCTCGGCGCTCGGCGGCGGCCCGCTGCTCGTCAAGGGCGGGAAGCCCGTCTTCTCGACGAGCGAGAACTTCGACGAGACCGACCTCACCTCGCGCCAGCCCCGAGCAGCCGTCGGGCAGCTCGCCGACGGCAGCGTGATCATGGTCGCGGTCGACGGCGGCAGGCCGGGATCGAGTGTCGGGATGACGACCTACGAGCTCGCCCAGACGATGGCCAAGCTCGGCGCCGTCACGGCCGCCGGCCTCCAGTACGGCAAGTTCGTCACCGCCGCGTTCGACGGCCAGGTGCTCAACCGCCCGAGCCAGCCTTCAGGCCAGGTCGCCGTGAAGGAGGCGCTCCTCATCCAGTACGCGGGCGTCTACGCCCTCCCGCCGTCAGTCCCCGTCCTCACCAAGGCGAACGTGAACGGAGGCGAGCAGCTCGCCTACCGGGTCACTCACCCGTCCCAGGTCACCGCAACCCTCGTCGGCCCGGACGGGCAGTCGCACCAGCTCGATACCGGCAGCAAGCAGCCGGGCACCTACAAGTTCGCGTGGACGAGCTTCGACACCGAGGGGACGTGGCACTGGAACGTCCAGGCGACCGACGACCAGAACCGCGCCTCGAACGCGAGCCAGGCCTTCGTCTACGACCTGACCCTCTCGGGTCTCGCCGTCCCGAAGTCGGCGTCGGCGGCCAGCGGCCTGCACGTCGGGTTCACGCTCTCGCGTCCCGGCGTCGGTTGTTCTCTCGATCACGGCCGCGAACGGGACGCCTGTCGTGACTGCTGCCCGCGGCTCAGCTCGATGCGGGAGCCCAGTCGCTCACCTGGGACGGAACGATCCCCGGCGCCAAGGCGCCACAGGGCGCGTACGTCGCCACGGTCACCGAGACGAGCTCGCTCGGCACCACGTCCCTTCATGCCCCCTTCACTCTGCACCGGTAGGTTCCGGCGATCACCTCGTTCATCGGCAACCACGGGCTTCTCGCAGTCTTCCTCCTGATGACCGTCGCTGCCGTCCTTCCGGCGGCGAGCGAGGTGACGATGCTCTACGGCGGCGCTCTCGCCTCGGGCGCACTCGCCGGTCAGATCGCGCTCTTCGGGCACGACTTCAAGCCGGGGCTCCCGTCGTACCTCGCCGTCGTCGTGGCGGGGATCGCCGGCAATACGCTCGGCGCCGCCGGTGGCTGGTGGATCGGGCTGAAGGGCGGCCACCCGCTGCTCGAGCGCTACGGCCGCTACGTCCACATCACCCCGGCGCGAATCGCGCGAGCCGAGCGCTGGTTTGCCCGCTTCGAGGGGATCGCCGTGCCGCTCGGGTTCGCCACGCCGCTCGTCCGCTCGTTCGTGGCGATCCCAGCCGGGATCCTCGAGATCGGGCTGCAGCGCTTCCTGCTGTCGGCTCTTGTCGGGATCGCCGTCTTCTGCTCGGTGCTCGCCGGGATCGGCTGGGCGGTGGGCACGAGCTGGAGCTCCGTGCACCATGACTTCATCTATGTGGACGTCGCAATCGGCGTTGCGATCGTCCTCGGAGTCGTCTACTTCGTGGTCCGTCGGCGCCGGTCGATTAACATGGCACGTAGTGCCGATTCCACACGTTGACGTCAAGGCGCAGTACGCGCCGTTCATCCCCGAGCTGACCGCGGCCTTCGAGCGCACGCTCGAGAGCGGACGCTTCATCTTCGGCCCCGAGGTCGAGGGCTTCGAGCGCGAGGCCGCGGAGCACCTCGGGGTGGAGCAGACGATCGGCGTCGCGAACGGAACCGACGCGCTCGTGCTCGTGCTCGACGCCCTCGGGATCGGCGCCGGCGACGAGGTCATCTGCCCGGCGTTCACCTTCTATGCCACCGCGGAGGCGATCGCCAGGATCGGCGCGACGCCCGTCTTCGCCGACATCGAGCCGGGCTCGCTGAACATCGATCCCAGCGATGTCGAGCGGAAGATCACTCCCAGGACGAAGGCGCTCATGCCGGTGCATCTCTTCGGCCGGCCCGCCGCGGTCGCCGAGCTTCGCCGCTTCGACCTGCCGATCATCGAGGACGCGGCGCAGGCGTTCGGCTCGCCCGGGATCGCCACCAGCATCGCCTCGACCTTCAGCTTCTTCCCGACCAAGAACCTGTTCGCGCTCGGCGACGGCGGCCTGATCTCGGTCAACGACGCCGAGCTCGGCGACCGGATCCGCATGCTCCGCTTCCACGGCTCCAAGGCGAAGAAGGACTTCGAGCTGATCGGCTACAACTCCCGGCTCGACGCGCTCCAGGCCGCGATGCTCAGGATCTTCCTGCCGCAGCTGGACGGGTGGAACGCGGCTCGACGGGAGGCCGCGGCGGTCTACGCGGAGCTCGGGCTCGCCGAGGTGGCGGAGCTGCCGCCCGACGAGCCGGGCCACGTCTACCACATGTACTGCGTCCGCTCGTTCGAGCGCGACCGGCTCGCGGCGGCTCTCGGCGCGGCCGAGATCGGCTTTGCGTCGTACTACATGCCGCCCCTCCATCTCCAGCCTGCGCTCCGCTATCTCGGGTACTCCGAGGGAGACCTTCCGGAGACCGAGAAGGCGTCGCGTGAGAACCTCTGCCTGCCGATGTGGGCGGGGATCAGCGAGGAGCAGCAGGCCGAGGTCGTCGGCGTACTGAGGAGCGCGTCGAGTCTCGTCCAGACGTGATCTCGTTTCCTCTCAACCGGCACCGCCTCGGCCAGGTCGTACTCGACGGCGCGCTGATCGCGGCGGCCTGGTGGCTCGCGTTCTTCCTCACGTTCGACCAGACGGTTCCCCGGTACTACCGGCACTTCATGTCGTGGCAGATCTTCGCGCTCGTCGTCGCGATCGGGCTCGTCGCCTTCGCGCTGTCCGGCTTCTATAACCGCTGGTGGCGCTACACCTCGACCCACGACATGTGGGGGCTGCTTCGCGGCGTCACGATCGCCTGCGTCGTCTCGACGCTCATCCTCTACGCGTTCCCGCCCGCGAACACCTCGCACCTGCCGAAGCGGATCGTCGCGCTCGACTACCTGCTGCTCCTGGCGTTCGTGACCGGGACCCGGCTGCTCGCGCGGTCGCTGGCCGAGCGACCCGGCGGCGGGATCGTCGCGCGCGGCAAGGAAGTGCTCGTCGTCGGCGCGGGGGACGCGGGTCAGCTGCTCGTGCGCGAGATGCAGCGCAACCGGCTGCTTGCGTTCACGCCGATCGGCTTCGTCGACGACGATCCGCGCAAGCGCGACAGCAGGATCCTCGGCGTTCGCGTGCTCGGGACGACCGATGACCTCGGCCACCTGATCCGCGATCACCGACCGGACGAGGTGCTGATCGCGATGCCCTCGGCGCCCGGCGAGCTGCGGCGGAAGATCGTCGAGACCGCGCGCCGCGAGGGTCTCGTCGTGAAGACGCTGCCAGGCCTCCACGAGCTGATTGCGGGCGATCTCGACCTCGCCGGCCAGGTTCGCGAGGTTCAGGTCGAGGACGTCCTCGGGCGCGAGCAGGTCGAGGTCGACCTGGAGGCGATCGCCGCGTACATCAAGGATCGGGTCGTGCTCGTCACCGGCGGCGGCGGCTCGATCGGCTCCGAGCTCTGCCGGCAGGTCGTCCAGCTCGGCGCCAAGCGGGTCGTCGTCGTCGAGAAGGCCGAGTCGGCCCTCTACGAGATCCAGCGCGAGCTCGTCGACGAGCGCCACTTCACCGCGGTCCTGCCGGTGCTCGCCGACTGCGGCGACGCGCCGAAGATGCGCGACACCTTCCAGAAGTACGAGCCGCAGGTCGTCTTCCACGCCGCCGCCTACAAGCACGTGCCGATGCTCGAGACGAACCCCATGCAGGCGGTCACGAACAACATCCTCGCGACCAAGGTGATCGCGCAGGTCTCGATCGAGTTCGGCGTCGACCGGTTCGTCTTCATCTCGACCGACAAGGCGGCCAAGCCCAAGAACCTGCTCGGCCAGTCGAAGGCCGTGTGCGAGTGGATCGTCGAGTCGTACGCGCTCCGCGACGACGTCTCGACCCGGTTCGTCGCCGTGCGGTTCGGGAACGTCCTCGGCTCGTCGGGCTCGGTGATCCCGATCTTCCGCCGCCAGATCGAGCGCGGCGGCCCGGTGACGGTGACGAACGCCGAGATGACCCGCTTCTTCATGACGATCCCCGAGGCCTCCTCGCTCGTGATCCAGGCCGGCGCGATGGGCGGCAAGGGCCAGGTCTACGTGCTCGACATGGGCCAGCCGGTCAAGATCCTCGACCTCGCCCGCCAGATGATCGAGCTCTCCGGCCGCACCCAGGAGCAGATCAAGATCGAGTTCGTCGGCTCACGCGCGGGCGAGAAGATGCACGAGGAGCTCTGGAACGACGGCGAGGACATCGGCGAGACCTCCCACCCGAAGATCATGCGGGCGACGCGCGCCCCGATCGACGGCGTGTGGCTCGAGGACGAGCTCGCCGAGCTGGAGTCGCTCGTCGCCGAGAACGACATGCTCGGCGTGACCGCGCGGCTCCGCCAGATGGTCGCCGCGCCGCAGCGCCTCAGCTCAACGGTGCTCGAAGACACGCTGCACTGAGTTTCGCAGCCGAGTCTCGCAAACTGGCACAAAGCTGTGACAAAGCCCGCCGGACGCCCCGGTAGGGTGCTCGGGTGGACGTTCTCGAAGGGCTGAATCCCGAGCAACGGCGCGCTGCGGAAGCCGTGCGCGGGCCGGTTTGCATCCTGGCAGGAGCGGGCTCCGGCAAGACGACGACGATCACGCGGCGGATCGCGCATCAGGTCGCGACGGGGACGTTCGAGCCTGGCCAGATCCTCGCGGTGACCTTCACCGACAAGGCGGCAACGGTCATGAAGACGCGGCTCGCGGCGCTCGGCGTGCCCAGCGTGTCCGCTCGGACATTCCATTCCGCCGCGCTGGCGCAGCTCCGCTACTTCGCGCCCGACCGGGTCGGGAAGATCCTGCCGACCAAGGCGCTGATGCTCCGGCAGATCGGGAACACGCTGCCGGCGCCGTACAAGTTCCGGCCTGCGGGCGACCTTGCGACCGAGATCGAGTGGGCGAAGTCGCAGCGGATCGCCGCCGCCGACTACCGCCGCGAGCTCGGCTCGCACGAGCCGCCGATCCCCGAGGACCTGATGGCGCGCGTGTACCTCGAGTACGAGCGGCGCAAGGCCGAGCGCGGCGAGATCGACTTCGAGGACCTGCTCGAGCTGACCGTCCGGATCCACGAGAGCGACCCGCAGGTGCGGGCGACGTTCCGCGACCGGTACCGGGCCTTCACGGTCGACGAGTACCAGGACGTCAACCTGCTCCAGCAGACGCTGCTCGAGCTCTGGCTCGGCGACCGCGACGACGTCTGCGTCGTCGGCGACGACTACCAGTCGATCTACGGCTTCACGGGCGCCTCGCCCCGCTGGCTGCTCGGCGTCGAGGCGCGCTTCCCGCAGGCCGAGGTCGTCCGGCTCGAGAGCAACTACCGCTCGACGCCCGAGGTGCTCGAGCTGGCGAACCGGCTCGTGCCCCTGCTCGAGGGCGCCGAGAAGGTGCTGCGCCCGACCCGCGCCTCAGGCCCCGCGCCGCTGGTGGAACGGTTCGCGACCGCCGAGGACGAGGACGATTGGATCGCCGCCCAGGTCAAGCGGCTTGCGGCGGAGGGCGTCGCCTACGAGGAGATGGCGGTTCTCGGCCGCACGAACGCGCGACTGGCCGACTTCGAGGAGTCCTTCCACGATGCCGGCCTTCCGTTCCAGGGCTCGTCGCTGCTCTCCCGTGATGCCGCCCGCCGGATGCTGCGCCTGCTCGAGCGCGACTCGTCGCCGGGGCTCGCCGAGCGCGTGCGGGCGATGGCCGTGGAGGCCGGGATGCTCTACTCGCTGCCCGACAAGCTCGGCGAGCGCGAGCAGACCCGCCAGGCCGATCTGGCCCGCCTCGTGCGGCTCGCCGCGGAGCTCGACGACGGGCGAGCTGACCGGCGCCGGGTTCGCGGCCGAGCTTCGGCAGCGGTTCGATCCGGGCGGCCAGAGCGCACGCGGCGTGCACCTGATGACCTACCACCGGGCCAAGGGGCTCGAGTTCGACGCGGTCTTCCTGCCGCGGCTCGAGGAGAAGGAGCTGCCGACCAAGCTGGCGCGCACCGACGCCGAGATCGCCGAGGAGCGGCGGCTGTTCTACGTCGGGATCACGCGCGCGCGGCGGCATCTCGCGCTCTCGTGGTCGCGCAACGCGAGCCCGTTCCTCGCCGAGCTCGGCCTCGACCGGCGTCCCGCTCCCGCCTCCGCGAGACCGGCGAGGCGCGAGGCGGTCGCCGCGGCCGATCCCGAGCTGTACGGCGCGCTCGCCGAGTGGCGCAAGCAGCGCGCGAAGTCCGAGGAGGTTCCCGCCTACATCGTCTTCCACAACGCCGTCCTCGCCGCGATCGCCGACGCGAAGCCTCGCTCGATCGGCGAGCTCGCCGAGGTCGCGGGCGTCGGCCCGACGAAGCTCGAGCGCTACGGCGACGAGGTGCTCGAGGTGGTCGCGGCGGCGTAGCTCAGTCGCCGCACCGGTAGTCGCGAGGACCTCGGTCTGGTTCTCGGTCGTGCCGGGCAGCTAGCCCGGAATCGCCGAGAGCAGCAGGTCGAGCATCAGCTGCGGGTCGCGCCGGATCCGCTCGCCAGTTCCCGCTCCGCGCTTGTCGAGCTCGAGCGCCCGCGGATCGGTGAGCGGCCGCAGCCGGCCCTGGCGGATCAGCTCCTCGTCGACGCCGCCGAGCCGGCCGCCGTAGGTCGTGTAGACCGGGATGCCGAGCGCCGCAGCCTCGCGGTTCATCGTCCCGCCGGCCGAGACGACGAGGTCGGCGATCGCGATCAGGCTCTGCGCATCGACCGCCTGCTCGGGAACGATCACCGACGGCAGCGCGAGCGAGCGCACGTAGTCGCGCTGCTCCTCGGTGCGCGGCAAGACGACGGCGTGCACGTCCTCGAGCCGCCCGAGATGCTGCAGCGTCTGCGGGAAGAGCGGGTTCGAGTGGCGGTGGTAGAGCGAGACGTCCGGCGGCGGACGCAACACGACGAGCGTCCTCGCGGCATCGACCCCGAGCGCGGGCGCAACGTCCGGGTTCGGCTCGAAGTCGGAGAGGTAGTACTCCTCCTTCAGCCCCGGGTAGAAGAGCAGCTTCGGCGGCACCGCCCCGTACCGCGCGATCCGGTCGGCCGGGATCGAGTCCGGGACGACCACCTTCGTCGCGGCTCGGCACCCGAGCTGATGCTGGAGCCACGCCCACTCGTAGTCGAACGTGGTCGAGCTCGGAATCCCGAGCCGGTGCGCGGTGATCGTCAGCTCGTGGGATCCGTGCGCCAGCGCGACGTCGAACTGGCGCCCCTTCGCCCAGCGCTTCAGGGCGGAGAGCCTCGAGGTCAGCTGCCGTGCCTTCCCGACCCGGGAGCGGCCTCCGTGGTGCCCGATCGGCGTCGCCGTCATGCCGTGCTGCTCGATCAGCTGCAGCGTCTGCGCGTAGTCGCGCGCCGTGATCTCCACCTCGTCACCCGCGCGCCTCGAGCAACTCGACGAGCGGCCGGAAGACGAGCGGATGCGCGCTCGCGGTCATGTCGATCCAGACCCTCACGCGCTCGCCCCTCGAAACTGGCACACGCGCGTCACAGGTTCCGCGCTAGCCTCGACGGCAATGGGGCGGGAGGTGGGTACCCGGAAAATTGACAGCCCGGGAGCCCGGCGCGGCTCGTTGCTCAACCCGCGAGCACCCGCTCGAGCGGTGCGTCGCGCCTGACGCCTTCGACGTGGCGCTCGTACCAGAGCGTGAACGCGAGGAGGCCCCAGATCTGGCGTGAGAGGTCCTCGCCGCCGCTGACATGGCGGTCGAGCACCGCGGTCACGGCCTCGGGACGGAGATAGCCCTGGCGGCGGACGGTCTCGGGCGCGAGCGTCTCACGCGCGAACGGCTCGAGCTCGCCTCGAAGCCAGGCCGCGGCGGGGATCGAGAACCCGCGCTTCTTTCCGTTGACCACCGCGTCCGGCAGCATCGGCTCCATCGCCTTGCGCAGCAGCCGCTTCTTCGACAGGCCGCGCACCTTGTGGCGAACCGGCAGCGAGAAGGCGAAGTTCGCGACGGCAGGGTCGAGGAACGGCACGCGCGTCTCGAGCGACCACGCCATCGAGGCGCGGTCGGTCTTCACGAGCAGGTCGTCGACGAGGTACCCGCCGAGGTCGACGTCCTGAAGCCGGGTCAGAAGCTCGTAGCCGTCGGTCTCGGCGAAGCGGGCGCGCTCGAGCGAGAGCGGGTCCCAGCCGTGCCGCCGGCCGGTCAGCTCTGCGCGCGCGTCGGCCGAGAAGATCGTCTTCCAACCCTCGTGCCGCTCGAGCGGCGGCAGATGCGCGGCGCGCACGAACCGCTTCGCGCGGTAGTCGAAGCTCGCCCGCCGTGACGAGGACGGCAGCCGCTCGATCGCCGGCCCGGCGAGAGTTGCCACCCGCCCGAACCGCTCGGCGAGCAGATCCGCCGCGTAGGTGTAGTAGCCGCCGAAGAGCTCGTCCCCGCCTTCGCCCGAGAGCGCCACCTTCACGTCCTCGGCCGCGAGCCGCGAGACGAGGTAGGTCGGCAGCGCCGAGGAGTCCGCGAACGGCTCGTCGAACGCGTCGGCCAGCGCCGGGAGGAGCAGCGCTGCGTCCGGCCGCAGCACGAGCTCGCGATGGCGCGTTCCGTAGCGCTCCGAGACCGCGCGCGCGCCTGCGAGCTCGTCGAACGACTGCTCCTCGAACCCGATCGAGAACGTGCGCACCGGCTCCGAGCTCTCCTCGGAGGCGAGCGCCGCGAGTGTCCCCGAGTCGACCCCGCCCGAGAGCAGCACGCCGACCGGGACATCCGAGACGAGATGCGCCCGCACCGAGTCGCGCAGGCGGGCCCGGCACTCCTCGAGGAGCTCGGCCTCGTCGTCTCCGCGCACGGGCAGTGGCCCCGGCCGCGCGAACCGCTCGAGCGCGACCTTGCCGCCCTCCCAGGTCAGCACGTGCCCGGGCGGCAGCTTGCGGATCTCGCGGAAGATCGAGAGCGGAGTGGGGACGGTGTTGGTCGCGAGGAACGCTTCGAGCGCGTCGAGGTCGAGGTCGCCCTTCGGTAGTGCGTCGAGCTCGGAGGCGAAGGCAAGCTCGCCGTCGATGTCGCGGTAGTAGAGCGGCTTGATCCCGAACCGGTCGCGGGCGAGCACGAGCCGCTTGCGCCGCGCATCCCAGATCGCGATCGCGAACATCCCGCGCAGCCGCTCGGCGAACCCGAGGTCCCACTCCTCGTAGGCGTGGACGATCGTCTCGGTATCGGAGCGCGTGCGCAGCGCGTGGCCGGCGCGCTCGAGCGAGCGGTTCAGCTCGGCGTAGTTGTAGATCTCGCCGTTCTGGACGACGGTGCACGACCCGTCCTCGTTCGAGATCGGCTGGTCGCCGCCCGCGAGGTCGATGATCGCGAGCCGGCGCGAGGCGAGCCCGACGCCTCCCTTGACGAATGTCCCCTCGGCGTCCGGGCCGCGGTGGATCAGCGTCTCCGACATGGCAGCCAGCCGCTTGCGGTCGATCCGGCCGCGTGTCGTAGCGATCCCGCAGATCCCGCACACGGGACCGAGTCTAGAGAGCGGCGGGGTTGGCTACGCCGGCTCGACCGGTGGTAGCCGCCGTTCGGATCTCGCTTCAGTCGCGGCGACCGCCGCCGTGCAACACCTGGCCGAGCACACGGATCCCCGTCGACCAGAGCGTCCGGAGGTAGAGCGGCACCGAGCGGTCGGCGATCCACTCCAGATCGTGAGCGAGCTTCTCGGCCATCGAGGTCTCGTAGCCGCGCCGGACCTGCGCGAAGCCCGTGAGACCGGGCCGCACGACCAGTCGCTGCCAGTAGGCCGGGAGCTCGTTGGCGAGCTCGACGAAGAAGCGCGCCCGGATCGGCCGCGGCCCGACGAACGACATGTCGCCGCGCAGGACATTCAGGAGCTGAGGGATCTCGTCGAGCTGCGAGGCCTTGAGCCAGCGGCCGATCCGCGTGTACTCCCCCTCGGTCAGGCGCACGAGCTCCTCGCCGAGGTAGGGCCCGAGCCGTGTCTCGGCGTCTCGCTCGAGCGTGCGGAACTTGAGCATCGTGAAGAAACGGGCACCGCGGCCGACGCGCTGGCCGCGGTAGAGGACCGGCCGGCCGCTCGTCACGACGAGCGCGACCGCGATCACGAGCGCCACCGGGAGCAGCAGCAAGCCGAAGAATGTGGCGAACACGAGGTCGAGGGCCCGGAGCTCGATGTCGATGCGGCGGCGAGGGGCTTCGGCGGCGAGTCGCCGGTAGCCGCCGACGAGGGTGTCCTCGAGCTGTGCTGACATCCAGGTCGATGGTAAAGCTTCGCCGGTGAGCGTTCTCGGGATCGATCACGTCCAGCTCGCAGCGCCGCCCGGTCGCGAGGACGAGGCGCGCGCGTTCTACGGGTCCCTGCTCGGGATGGAGGAGCTGCCGAAGCCCGAGCCGATCCGTGCCCGCGGCGGCTGCTGGTTCCGCGCCGGCGGTCAGGAGCTGCACATCGGCGTCGAGGATCCGTTCGCGCCCGCACGCAAGGCTCACCCCGGCCTGGTCGTCTCGGATCTCGACGCTGTCCGGGCGCGGTTCCGGGACGCGGGCGTCGAGTACGAGGACGACACGAAGATCGAAGGGGTCGACCGGCTGTTCGTGCACGACCCGTTCGGGAACCGGCTCGAGCTCCGCGCCGTGGCCTGATCCCAGCCCCTCTCATATAAGGTGTCCTTATGGACACGCGTCAGCTCGCTGCGTTTTGCGTGGTGGTCGAGCGGAGCAGCTTCTCGCAGGCAGCCGAGCGGCTGGGGGTCACGCAGCCTGCCGTGAGCCTGCAGATCCGCGCCCTCGAGAAGCGGCTCGGGACGCAATTGCTCGACCGCTCGGGCCGGCGGGTCGTGCCGACCGAGGCGGGGATGCGCCTGTATCGCGGGGCGCAGAAGCTGCTGGCGCTCGAGGAGCAGGTGGTCGCGGAGGTCGCCGAGGAGTCGGGAGAGGAGCTCGAAGGGACATTCGAGATCGGCGCGTCGACGGGCCCCGGCGGGATCGTGCTGTCGCAGCTCCTGTGCGAGTTCCAGGGCATCTACCCGGGGCTCCACGTCGTGATGTGGGTGTACGACACGGGGACGATCGTCGACCGGGTCGCCGCGCGCGAGCTCGAGCTCGGGGTCGTGGGCGCCGCGCGGCGTCACCGAGGCGTCGTCTTCGAGCCGTTCTTCCGCGACGAGGTGATCCTCGCGTGCCCGCCGAGTCACCGGTTCGCCGGGAAGACGGTGGCACTCGACGACCTTCGCGGCGCGGGCCTGATCGTGATGCAGGAAGGCGCGGGCGTGCGGCAGCTGATCGAAGACGAGCTGCACCGGGTCGGGACGCGCCTGCGCGATCTCGACGTGAAGCTCGAGCTCGGTTTGCAGGAGTCGGTGTCGAGCGCCGTCCGCGCGGGTCACGGCGTGACGTTCATCTCGCGCTCGTCGGTCGAGTCGGATCTGGCCGCGGGGACGATCGCCGAGGCGCGGGTCGAGGGGCTCGAGCTGAAGCGGGAGATCTATCTCGTCCGCGCGAGCGGGCGGGTCGAGAGCCGCGCCGCGAGGGCGTTTGTCGACTTTGCGCGCGCGAAGGTGCCGTGATCGTCCGCTGGTCGCTCGGGGAGCTGCCGGAGGTGCTCGCGGAGCTCGGGATCGCGCAGCCGTTCCTCATCTCGAGCCGGCGCTGGGATTCCGTGGTCGACCTGCAGGCCGTGGGCAGGTGGGCGGAGGTTCCGTCCGACCGGATCGAGGTCACGTCCGGGGCTGATGGCCTCGTCGCGGTTGGCGGTGGCTCGGCGATCGATACCGCCAAGGCCGCCTCCGAAGCGAGCGGCCTGCAGCTCGTCTCGGTGCCGACCACGTATTCGGGAGCGGAGTGGGCGTCGAGCTACGGCGTTCGCACCCACGACCGGCGCATGGTCGGCGGCGGTGGCGGCGCCCATCTCGCGGGGATCGTCTACGAGGTCGACCTCACGCTTGGGCTCCCGGTTTCGGAGACGGTCGGGACGGCGGTGAACGCGCTCGCGCACTGCGCCGAGGCCCTCTACGGCGCCCGCTCCGACGCGAGCGACCGGTGTGCGATCGAAGGCGCCGAGCTGATCTCGCGCTGGCTTCCGCGCGTTGTCGAGGAGCCGCACGACCGCGACGCCCGGGAGGGCCTGCTGCGCGGTGCCGCCGCTGCGGGAGAGGCGCTCGGATTGGCCGGGCTCGCTCTGGCGCACGCGCTGGCCCAGGCGCTCGGCGGCACCTTCGGGCTGCCGCACGGGGCCATGAACGCTCTGACGCTCCCGCCCGCGCTGCGCTTCAACGAGCAGATCGTCCCGGCTGCCGTCGCGCGGTTCGGGGAGGCGATCGGAGCCGAGGACGATCCTGCGGGCGAGGTCCAGCGGCTCGCGCGGCTCGGCGGGTTCGAGCGACTTCGCGACTTCGGCCTTCCCGAGAGCGAGCTACCTGCCGTGGCCGCGATGGCGGCAGGACGGATGGGCAACCGGCGGAACCCGCGCCCTGCCACTCCGGAGGAGATCGAGGACATGCTCCGCTCGATCTACTGATAAGCACTTCTAATCCACTGGATTAGCCAGTTCTGGTATGGTTGGGTCTATGACCGCCGGGGTCGATTTCGACGTGCTCGTTGTCGGCAGTGGGGCTTCCGGCCTCGCCGCCGCCGTATCCGCCGAGCGCGCGGGCGCGCGGGTCGCAGTCGCGACCAAAGGCTCGCTGCAGGCGAACAACTCCTCGAAGGCGCAGGGTGGGATTCAGGCGTCCTTCGGTG
>CAVYIB010000006.1:0-74150 GCA_963768435.1 uncultured Actinomycetota bacterium | reverse complement strand
CCCTTGACGAGCCAGTCCATCGCGTAGAGCTGCGGAACGGTGAGCTTCACGCCCGGCTTGACCATGAGCTTGCCGCTCTGGTCGTAGAGCGGGCCGGTGAACTCGTAGAACGAGCCGTTCTCGATCGCCTTCATCTTGGCGGCGATCGCGGACTTCGTCTTCGCGCTCACGGCCGGGCCGTAGGGCGCGAGCCCGGTGAAGCCGTCCTTGATCGAGCCGTAGTAGAAGCCCGACTTCCAGGTCCCGGCCATCGCCGCCTTGACGCGGCTCAGGTAGTACGGGCCCCAGTTGTAGACCGAGGCGGTCAGCCAGGACTTCGGGGCGAACGACGCCGCGTTCGAGTCGTAGCCGACCCAGCCGATCCCCTTCGACTCGGCGAACTGCCCGGTCGCCGGCGAGTCGACGTTCTGGCCGAGCACGTCCGCGCCCTGGGAGACGAGGCTCTGAGCGGCCTTCTTCTCCTTGCTCGGGTCGTACCAGGAGTTCGTCCAGACGAGGTGCACCTTGGCGCCCGGATGGGTCACCTGCGCGCCGAGCGCGAACGCGTTCGCGTGGCGGATGACCTCCGGGATCGGGAAGGCGACGACGTAGCCGATGTTCCCGCTCTTGGACGCCGCGCCTGCGGCCATCCCCGACAGGAACACGGTGTCCTCGGCCGCCCCGAAGTACTCCGACAGGTTCTTGGACGTGTCCGTCCCGGTCGCCTGCTCGAACAGCACCTGCGGATACTGCGCCGCGAGCGCCTTGTCCACGAAGCCATAGGACGTCGCGAAGATCATCTTGTAGCCCTGCGACACCAGGCTCTGAACGGTCTGCTTGAACTGCGTGCCGACGGCGATGTTCTCCTTGTACGTCGTCTGCACCTTGTTGCCGAGCATCTTCTGGACGTACTGCCGGCCGTCGTCGTGCGCCTGCGACCAGCCGCCGTCCTTCGCCGGGCCCACGTAGATCCACGCCACCTTGTAGGGCGTCGCGCTGTGCGACGCCGACCCCGCTCCCGACATGGCAAGCGCCAATGCCGCGACCGCGAGCGCGAGCGCGCCCACCGTCAGTCTCCTCCCGCTCATCTTGCTCCTTCCTCGTCCGTCCGCGATAAGGGCATCGCGACTATATGGGATCGCCGCCTTGGGGACTAGACGCTTTCGAGCAGTGATTCGCCGAGCTGCGATTCGGAGACGGGAGCCTCGGCGCTCCACGGGAAATCGATCCAGCGATCTGTGCGACGCCATACATACTCGCAGCTCACGGTCGTCCTTGGCTTCTCGTACAGCACGGCACACCGGGTCTCCGCGACCTTGTCCGCGAGGAACTCCTTGACGAGCGCGAGCGTCGCGCCGGTGTCGGCGACGTCGTCGGCGATCAGGACGTGCGTCTCGCCGAAATCGATGAAGTCGGGGACCGGCGGGAGGATCATCGGCATCTCGAGCCGCTCGTCGATGCCCGTATAGAACTCGACGTTCATCGTGAAGGTGTTCTTGACCCCGAGCGCGTAGGAGAGGGCGCCTGCAAGGAGCAGGCCGCCGCGGGCGATCGCGAGGATCAGGTCGGGCCGGTAGCCGTCCGCGTGCACCAGCTCGGCGAGCGCGCGGGAGCCGGCGCCGAGGTCGTCCCAGCTCATGATCTCGCGCTCGCTCACGATCGAGACTCTGTCAGATCCGGCCGAGGGTGTCGAACGCCGACGCGAGCGCATCGATCCCGAGCGCGATATCAGCCTCGCTCGAGAGCTCGGCCGGCGAATGGCTCACGCCACCGTTGAGGCTCCGGATGAAGAGCATCCCGGCCGGGATCCCCACCGCACCGAGGATCGCCGCGTCGTGCCCGGCCCCGGAGACCAGCTCGTGAGCTCCCGGCGCGGCAGCCCGGAGAGCCGCGAGCGGCGCGCCGCTCATCGCCACGGGCTCGTGGCGGCGCGACGGCTCGAAGCCGATCCTCGAGACGAGGTCGTCGAGCTCGCGGGTGGTCGAGGCACGCGCGTCGACGGACAGGGTCACGAGCTCGGGGACCACGTTCGCGACGCCGGGCTGCACCTCGACCTGGCCGACCGTCGCCACCGTCCCGGGGCCGGCGGCATCCCGGACGTGCAGGACGAACGCCGCCGCCTTGACGAGCGCGTCGTCGCGCGCCTCCATCGACGTCGTTCCAGCATGATCGGCTCGGCCGTGAATGACGACCTGGCCCCGCGCCTGCCCGACGATCGCCGTGACGATCCCGAGCGGCGCACCGATCCGTTCCAGCATCGGCCCCTGCTCGACGTGCAGCTCGACATAGGCTCGCGGTAGGACCGGCCGCTCGACGAACGCGCGGCTTCCGCCGTAGGCACGTTCCTCGTCGCGGAAGGCGACGATTGCGAGCGGCGCCTCGGTCCGCGTCGCGGCCTCGAGCGCGGCGACGACGCCCAGCACACCGTCGAACCTGCCGCCGTGCGGCACCGAATCGAGGTGGGAGCCGCTCCAGAACGCCGGCTCGCCTCGCAGCCCGAAGGTGTTTCCCGCCGCGTCCACGTGGACGTGCAGCCCCGCCTCTTCGAGCCACTCGGCGAACAGCCGGTGGGCGGCATCCTCCTCGGCCGAGCCGCCGATCCGGGTGGAGCCGATCGCGTAGATCGCCTCGAGCCGCTCCATGACGCGGGACATGCCGGCCATTCTCCCCTTCGGTGGCCGAACGTGCGGCGGAGCCGTCAGGCGTACACGGCGGTCACGCCGGAGCCCGAGCGCCGAAGGAGCTCGTCGACCGCCCGGCGGCCGATGTCGCCGTAGTCGCAGGTGAGCTCGTTCACGTACATCTCGACGAAGCGATCGGCGGTCGCGCGGTCGATGCCGCGACCGAACTGCTCGGCGTACTCGAGCGCCTCGTCGCGATGGTCGAGCCCGGTCCGGATCGCCTCCGAGAGCACCTCGGAGACGTCGGTGAGCCGCTCGCCGAGGTCGGCTCGAGCGACGTTCACGCCGAGCGGAAGCGGCAGCCCGGTCTCGCCCTGCCACCACTCGCCGAGGTCGATCACCTTCCGCAGGCCCGACGCGCCGTAGGTCAGCTGGCCCTCGTGGATGATCAGGCCGGCGGCAGCGCGGCCGGAGGCGACCTCGTCGAGGATGAGGTCGAACCGCAGCTCACGAACGGCGGGATCGGTGCCGAGGGCGAGCCGCAAGGCGAGGTACGCGGTCGTGAGCCGGCCCGGGATCACGATCTCCACCTCGCGGAGCGCGTCGAGGCCGAGCGGCTCGCGCGAGACGACGATCGGGCCGTACCCGATCCCCATCGAGGCGCCGTGCGGGAGGAGGACGTAGCGGTCGGCAACGCTTGCGTAGGCGCCCATCGAGATCGCCGTCACCTCCAGGCGGGCCTCGGTCGCCCAGACGTTGAGGGTCTGGATGTCCGACACGACCTGCTCGAGCTCGAGCCCGCGCGTGTCGACCTTCCCCGCCTCGATCGCCCAGAACATGAAAGCGTCGTCGGGATCTGCACTGTGTCCGACGCGAATCTGCACGATGCGCCACGCTACCAACCCCGGTACATTCGCCTGGTGACTGCGCCGCCGCTCTCCGAGGCGATCCAGGACTACCTCAAGGGGATCTACAAGCTGCAGGAGGCGGGGGGCCGCGCCACGGTGACCGCGCTCGCCCGTGACCAGGGCGTCTCGCCGGCCTCGGCCTCGGCGATGCTGAAGAAGCTCGCCGCGCTCGAGCTGCTGGAGCACGAGCCCTACCACGGCGCCCGCTTGACGCCGGCCGGCGAGCGCGTCGCGCTCGAGGTGATCCGCCATCATCGCCTGCTCGAGCTGTACCTGGCCCGCACGCTCGGGCTCGACGTCGAGGACGTCCACGACGAGGCCGACCGGCTCGAGCACGTGATCTCCGAGGAGCTCGAGGCGCGGATCGACCAGGCGCTCGGCTACCCGACGCACGATCCGCACGGGGAGGCGATTCCGGACGCGAATCTGCAGTGGCCGGAGACGGAGCCGCCTGCGGCGTAGTCGGCCCGTCCACCTGAGGCGGAGCATTCACCTCGGTGCGGTCAACCGAGAGCCCCTCCCGGAGCAACGGTAAACTGCCACCGCCGTGCGCTCACCGCTCTCATTCCTCTTCCCGCGGTCTCCGAAGGAAGAGCTCGTCGCGCAGCACATCATCCGCGAGCACCACCAGGGCCGGGCGCTCCAGGACATCCTCAAGGACTCGTACGTGACGAACCGGCTGTCGCCCGAGCAGATCGACCGCGTGCTCGAGCGGCCCGAGGTGATCCACTCGATCGGCGAGGACATCGCCGCCGATCGGCGCGCCGGCCAGACCGGCCAGACCGGCTAGAGCTCGCTACCAGCGCCGGCTGCGCGCGCGAGCTCCACGACCCGGGCGCCGGCGGCCAGATCCCACGCCGCGATCCCGTTCGATTTGAAGACGACGATGTCCGTCTCGGAAGCACGCCCGTTCGACTCGCCGGCGACTACCTCGTGCAGCTCGTGGACCTCGAGCCAGTCGAGGACGCCTCGCTCGACGGGCTCGATCAGGTCGCCGGACTCGAGCTTCGACTGCTCGCGCGAGTCGCAGCAGATGAAGGCCGCCCGCTCGAGCACCGCGTTGTCGAGCTCACGCCGCGACGGGTCGTTCGCGCCGACCGCGCAGACGAGAGCACCTTCCCGTAGCCACTCGCCGCGGAGCACGGGATCCTTCGATGTCGTCACGGTCACGACGATGTCCGCGTCGGCCGCGTCGCGATGCAGCTCGGCGGGCTCGCACCCGTGGACGCGGCAGAACTCGGCGAGCCGCTCGGCGTTCCGGCAGTAGACGACGACGCGCTCGACCGTCGGGACCGTCGCACGGATGGACGCGATCTGGGACGCCGCCTGCCAACCGCAGCCGATCACCCCCAGCGTCGAGGCCCCCTCGCGTGCGAGGAACTTCGCCGCCACGCCGGATGCGGCGCCGGTGCGAATCTGTCCAAGGGTGTCGGCCTCGATCACCGCCTCCAGCCTCGTCGGAGGATCGAGCGAGAAGAGCAGCACGACGAACGGCGTCCCGGTCCCCGTCCAGGCATAGGACTTCAGGCCCGCATACCCGAGCTCGCGGTCGACGCACGCCATCACGGCGTACTGCCCGTCGGCGAGCGGCAGCCGCGTCCGCGGGTGGTTGTCGACCGCTCCGCGGGCGATCCGGCGGAACGACTCCTCGACGGCAGCCACCGCATCGCCCGCGGAGAGCAGCGCGGCGACATCGGCCTCGTGGAGATAGAGCGTCATGTGCTGATTCTCTCAGTGAACGCAAGTGACCAGCTGAAACGGCCGCGCTGCGCCGCGGAGCGCGCCCACGGATACACTGCCTTCCCCGCGCCCGTAGCTCAGGGGATAGAGCGCTGCCCTGCGGAGGCAGAGGCCGCAAGTTCGAATCTTGCCGGGCGCATGGCTCAACAGGCCGTTCGAAACGGCCGCTGTAGAGATGGGAGTGACGGGAGGCCTCTGGGATGTGACCCGCGTTCTCGGACGTCGAGTCGAGAGCTGGGGGGCGCGACCCGCAAAGGTCGCGCCCCCGGCGCTCATTCCTACGTCAGGACGACGTGCAGCCCGAGAGCTGCGATTCCGTCGACTTCGCAGCCGTCACGACGCCCTCGGCGGCCGTCTTGACGGATGTCACCGCGTCATTGACCGACGTGGCGCTGGGGACGGCGGTCACCGCCGCGACGAGTGCCGCCCAGGCGCTGTTGAGATCGCCCGTCGGGGCGTCCTGCACCGTGGAAGCGGCGGTCGTCACCTGGTTCCACGCGTTCTCCACCGACGTGATGTCGGACGAGATCTCGGTCGAGGTGATCGTCGAGGGGTCGATGCCCGCCAGCCCCTGGAGCGTGGTGGCGAGATTCTTCACGCTCGAGCAGAGCTCTGAGGTCGCCTCGACCTTCGTCGTGTCCGAGCTCGAGCTGGAGCTCGGCTCGTTCCGCGTCCCCAGCACGCCGACGACGACGGCTAGTGCGATCCCGGCGACGACCAGGACGATGATCCAGGTCATCTTGCTCATGTCGATGCCGCCCTCGGGTTCGACGAGAGCGCGTAGATCACCAGGACGCCGAGGCCGATCGCAAGGGCAGCACCCCACGGGGCGATCCCGATCACCGTGAACCCCTCGACGATCACGAGCACCGCCCAGATGTAGCCGACCACCCGCCCGAACCCGCCGCCGGCGAGGATCGAGAGCCCGCCGAAGAACGCGGCGGCCGCGATCAGGAGATCCCAGACCCCCCACGCCCAGAGGTGGCTCGAGAAGAGCCCGTTCGACAGGTCGTTGATCTTGTGGCTGTTCGAGAAGTACCCGATCGCCGTGATGATGCGGAAGAACCCGACCGCGAACATCACGACAGCCGCGAACTCGAGCCAGCCGGCACTGCGCTGCTCGGACATCTCTGCTGTTGCCATCGCTCTCCTCCCTTCCTTTGGTTACAGGCCGGACTGGACGCTGATCCGCCCGGAATCCGCCGCGTCCTTGAGCGCCTGGTAATCACGCTCGTTCTGGTCGGCATAGCGCTCGGCGAAGACCGCGATCGCCCGGTCGAAGACATCGCTCGACCCCAGGTAGCTGGCGATCGCCACCGCGTCGCCCGCCCGGGCATGCGCCTTGGCAAGCGCCTGACCGCAGAGCTTCGCGTAGACGAGCATCGCGTTCGGCTCCATCACGTCGATCAGAGCGGAGCCTTTCGCGTCCCAGAGCTGGCGGATGTAGAAGTCGCGCTCCTGACCGTCGACTCCCTTCGCGCGGATCCAGCCGAGCATGATGTCGCTCGCCGCCTGCATGAGCCGCTGACCCTCGACGACGCGCTGGCCGTGATTGGCGAACTCGCTCTTGCCGAGGAACGGCTCGAGCACCGAGGTCTGCGCCTCCTTCGCCTGGAGAAACAGCGGATCGTTGTTGTCCCGGCCGGTCATGAGGACGATCCAGGCGCGCGTTCCGACGCTGCCGACGCCGACGACCTTACGGGCCGCGTCGACGTAGCGGAACCGCTCGATCAGCTTGCGGCGGTCGCCCGAAAGCGTCCTGCGATAGTTGCGCAGGAGCAACCGGAACGACTCGTGGGCCGCTTCCTCGGTGCCGGGGGGAGCGAGGTCGTCGAGCCGAACGATCAGGGGCGGGTCGCCCTTGATGCGGGTCACGCCGTCGACGGTCTCGGTGAGCTTGCTGAACGCCGCAAGGCTGTCCTTCGAACGGGCCTTGGCGAGATTCTTCTCCAGGCGCTTCTTCTGGGCGGCCGTGGCTTCGGCCATGAACTCCTCGGCCATCTCGTCGACGTGGATCCGGGAGTACCAGAGGTCCAGATTCCCCATCTCCGCGAAGGTGTGGATCGCCGCGCGGTAACCGGCGGAGACCACCGTGTTGATCCTGTTCCGGGTCTTCGCGTCGAAACCACGGTCACGACCGGCCACCGCGAAGCTCGCGACGAGACGCTTGACGTCCCACTCGAACGGCCCGGGAAGGGTCTCGTCCAGGTCGTTCACCGAGAAGACCATCCGCCGGTCCGGTGCTGCGTAGATCCCGAAGTTCGAGAGGTGCGCATCGCCGCAAAGCTGCGTGTGGATCCCTGACCGCGGCCCGTCCGAGAGGTCGGAGGCCATCAGGTAGGCCGCGCCGCGGTAGAACGTGAACGGCGAGACGAGCATCCGTCCGTACCGGATCGGGACGAGCTCCGGCACCCGCGACTCCGCCTGCTCTTCGAGCAACTCGACCGGGTCCGTCCGGTGCGCATTCGGCTCCCACTCGCCGTGAACCTTCCTCGGCAGCTCGGCGCGCGCGGCCTTTCCGCGCGCCGCGCGCTCCTCCACAGTGAAGTGCTCGACACGCTTCGCCTGTGGCTTCGCCGGTTCCGTGCTCGCCGGTTCCGTGCTCGTCGTCTCGCTCGTACTCATCCCACACCTCCAGGTCGTTCGGCAGGCACCCCGCCTCCCACGGGCCTATCTTCCCCTAATTCCAGGGCTCCGGCAGACTCGCTTGACAACATGCAGCAGGCATCACCCGAAGGGGGTGATTCCGAGGGAGCGATAATCGAGCGGGGGGCGAGGCGACAGCGCCTACGGGCGTCGACGAGAGGAGAGCGGTGAGCGCGGACATGAAGCGAGCGGAAGCGGGGGTCCTGGGGTGGATCGACCGGGACATCACCGAGCCGATGGCGAACTTCCAGGATCCGAACCAGGAATGGCGGAGGCTGTTCTCGGAGCTCTACGGGACGTTCTTGCTCGTCCTGGTCGCCTCGGGCGGCGGGATGATGGGCGAGGCGTTCCCGAACACGATCACCCGCACGGCCGCCGTCGTCGCGCCGGGTCTGATGGTGATGGGGATCATCATGTTCATGGGCAAGGTCTCCGGAGCCCACCTGAACCCGGCGGTCAGCATCGCGTTCTCGCTCCGAGGCGACTTCCCCTGGCGCCGAGTGCCGGGCTACATCGTCGTACAGCTGATCGGCGCGTCTCTCGCAGCGCTGTTCGTGCACGAGGTGGTCAAGGTCTCGGCGAAGTTTGGCTCCAACTACGTCGCCTCCGGCTTCTCTGGCTGGCAGGGCTACCTGATGGAGGCAGTCCTCACGCTCGGGCTCGTGAGCGTCATCCTCGGCACCGCTTCCGGCGCTCAGAACATCGGCATCTTCGGGGCGATCGGGGTCGGCGCCTACATCGGTCTTGCCGGGCTCTGGGGCAGCCCGATCTCCGGCGCCTCGATGAACCCTGCCCGCACCTTCGGCCCCGACCTCGTCGGCCGCGACTTCAGCGACTACTGGGTCTACGTCGCCGGCCCACTCACCGGCGCCGTGATCGCCGTCGGCTTCGCCTACGTGCTCCGCGGCTCAGGTGGAGGCAAGTCGGGCTCCGGAGCAGCGCAGGGCGATATCGAGACCATCGTCGAAAAGCCGGCTCAAGCCTGACGGAGCCGGCTCCCCCGCCCGGCAGAAAACGAAGCCGTCCTGCGTGCGTTCCCCCGGCGCAAGGGCGGCTTCGCTCTCTCGCATCTTCCAGGATGATGTGAGGACGTCGTGACAGAATCGCCATCCCCCCCAGCCGCAGCTCCGACGGATCCGCGCGAGCTTCTCCGCTCCCGCAGCTACCTGGTGCTGCTCGTGTTCGGGGCGCTGGTGGGCATCGTCGTCGCATTCGTCGCCTACTTCTTCCTGAAGTTCGTCTCCGAGGCCCAGCACTACATCTTCGCGACGCTTCCCACGGAGCTCGGGTTCGACAGCGCCCCGGTGTGGTGGCCGCTTCCGTGGCCGCCGCTAGCCGGGCTCCTGGTCGCGCTGACCATCCGTTACCTTCCAGGCAGCGCCGGGCACAAGCCGGCCGAGGGGTTCAAGACCGGCGGTCCCGTGATGCCGATCGAGCTTCCCGGGATTGTGCTCGCTTCGCTTGCGACCCTCTGCCTCGGCGTCGTGCTCGGACCTGAGGCGCCGCTGATCGCGATCGGCAGCGGCATCGGCGTACTCGCGGTGCATCTGGCGAAGAAGGACGCTCCCGCCCAGGCGGTCGCCGTGATCGGCGCCGCAGGCAGCTTCGCCGCGATCAGCACCTTGCTGGGCTCCCCGCTCGTCGGGGCGTTCCTGCTGATGGAGGCGGCCGGCCTCGCCGGGCCGCTGCTCGGCGTCGTGCTCGTCCCGGGGCTCCTGGCAGCCGGCGTGGGCGCCCTCATCTTCGTCGGGCTGAGCGCCTGGACGGGCTACGGGACGTTCTCGCTGGCGATCCCCGGCATTCCGCCCTTCGGCAGCCCCGACGGCGCCGAGTTCCTCTGGGCGATCGTCATCGGCGTCGTCGCAGCCGTGCTCGGAGCCTGCATACGGCGCCTGGGCCTCGCCCTCCAGCCGATCGTCGAGCGGCGCAGCATCGCTTTGACGCCCGTCGTCGGCCTGGGGGTCGCGGGGATCGCGGTCGCATTCGCCGAGATCACGGGAAAGGGCTCCTCGGAAGTCCTCTTCTCCGGTCAGGATCAGCTACCCGGCCTCATCCAGTCCGCCGCGGGCTGGTCCGTCGGGGCCCTCCTACTCCTTGTCGCTTGCAAGGGGCTCGCCTACGGCCTCTCGTTGAGCAGCTTCCGTGGCGGCCCGGTCTTCCCGGCTCTCTTCATCGGGGGCGCGCTCGGCATCCTCCTCTCGCACGGGCCCGGCCTACCGCTGATCGCAGGCGTCGGCATGGGAATCGGCGCGATGAGCGTCGCGATGCTCAACCTGCCTCTGACATCGGTGCTCCTCGCAAGCGTGTTCCTCGAGGCGGATGCGGTCACCCTGATACCGCTCATCATCGTCGCCGTGGTCGTCTCCTACGTCAGCTCCGCCTGGATAGGCCCGCGGACGCCGCGGGCCAAGCCTGCAACGAACACGTAACGTGACCGGCCGGCGCCCGCCAGACTGGCGTGACCGGAAGGGAAGCGATGGGGTAGGGCATCAGCCAGGTACTGACGTTCGCGGTCGGAGTGGCGATCAGCCGGTGCCGATCATCGCCGTGATCCTGATGCTGTTCTCGAAGCGGGCCCGCGTAAACGGTCCCGTGTTCCTGGCCGGTTGGGTTCTGGCACTCGCGATCGTGGCGGGCGTCGTCTACGCCGTGGCGGACGGGAGCAGCGCGTCGACTAGCAGTAGCGCCTCGGACACGATCTCGTGGGGGAAGATCGTCTTCGGCGTCGTCTTCCTGCTCCTCGCGGGCAAGCAGTGGAGGAGCCGCCCCGCGCCCGGGGCTGAGCCCGTGATGCCGAAGTGGATGGCGAGCGTCGACACGCTCTCGCCCGCCAAGGCATTCGGGCTCGCAGTGCTGCTCGCAGGCGTCAACCCGAAGAACCTGCTCCTGACGGCCGGCGCCGCAGCGGGAGTCGCTCAACTCGGGATCTCGACGGGAGACGCAGTCGTCTCCCTGGCCGTCTTCGTGATCCTGGCCAGCCTGACGATCGCCGGACCGGTCGTGTACTACCTCGTCGGGGGCGAGAAGGCCAAGATCGAGCTCGACGGGCTGAAGGGCTGGCTCGGCGCGAACAATGCCGCGGTGATGACCGTGCTCTTCCTCGTCTTCGGGGTCGACCTCGTCGCCAAGGGGCTCGGGCTGCTCTCGAGCTGATCTGCCCTACGCCGCGACTGGAAGCAGCGCCCCGGCGAAGCAGTGCGACAGCGCTCAGCGAACGCGCGCTGAGCGACCGGCGACCTCGACGTCTGCGCCGTCGGGAACCTCGACCCTCACGTAGCCGAGCGCAAGCCCCCGAACCGAGCTCGTGACGCGGCCCACGGCGCGGCCATTGTGGACGATCTCGTCCGCCGGGCGCGCGGGGTCGCCGTCGAGCTCGAGCACCCGCAGGCTGCGGTTGACGTGGCCGCGATGCTGCAACCGCGCAAGCGGCTCCTGGCCCGGGTAGCAGCCCTTGGTGAAGGAAACCGCACGGTCGGCGAGACCGGCCTCTGCCGGCAGGATCCCTTCGTCGATCTCGGTGCCCCAGCGCGGAGTGCGCGCGAGGATGCGGAGACGCTCGAGCTCCTCGTCGGCCGGGTCGGCCGGCACGGCGCCGTCGAGCACCTCGACAGCCGGGATCCCGTAGTCGTCGGTCGGGATCCCCTCGGTGCCGCCGAGGACGATCGCCGAGGTGTGCTCCTCGCTCTCGATCTCGCACTTCGCGGCGATCCGCATGCGGGTGAGATGCGCGCGAACCGTCTCGCCGAGCTCGGGCTCGGTCAGCACCAGGAAGTCGTCCTCGCCGCGGCGCCAGACGAGCAGCGGGGCGATCACCCGTCCCTTCGGCGTCAGGATCAAGGCTTCACAGGAGTCGGCCGCGAGAACGTCGTTGGAGACGATCCGCTGCAGCAGGTCGGCCGCATCGGGCCCTTTGACTCGGACGTAAGCCCGGGGCCGGACGTACGTCCTGGTGGTCACTTGCTCCACCCGGGTTAGTCTAGGCGCATGTTCCGGGGTCGCGAAGAGCGCAAGGTCCAGGAGGCCGGATTCGACCCCGTGCGCCTGCCGCCCGGCCAGCACCTGACGATGAAGTGGCCCGTCCTGCACGCCGGTGGCGTGCCCAAGGCCGACCTCGCGACGTGGACGTTTCGCGTCTTCGGCGAGGTGGAGCAGGAGGTGTCGCTGACCTGGGAGCAGTTCAATGCGCTGCCCCGCTCGGAGAACGTCCAGGACATCCACTGCGTCACGCGCTGGAGCCGCTTCGACACCGGGTTCGAGGGGGTCCACTGGCGTGAGGTCGCCGCGCTCGCCCGTCCGCTGCCTTCCGCTCGATTCGCCGTTGCCTGGGCCGAGCACGACTTCACCTCGAACTTCCCGCTCGGCTCGCTCGAGGACGACCTCGCCCTGCTTGCGACGCACGCGGACGGCGAGCCGCTCGCTCCGGACCACGGCTATCCGCTCAGGCTCGTGATCCCCCACAAGTACTTCTGGAAGAGCGCCAAGTGGCTCCGCGGCATCGAGCTGCTCCCGACCGATAGGCCCGGGTTCTGGGAGCGCTACGGCTACGACAACAACGCCGACCCGTGGAAGGAAGAGCGCTACAGCTTCTAGTGACGCGGGTGGAAACCTCCGGTTTCCCCCCACGAGCCCCCCTTCCGACATCTTTCGGCCACCGTGGGCGAGCACGGGCAAAGCCCGCACTCGCCGAGACGTCGAATCTTCCGGCAGCTCGGGCGAGGACACGCGAGGATCATGCAAAGAGTTCCTCCGACGTCGAACCCCGAGCCAAAGGAGCAGCACCATGGCCGTTGCATACGTTCAGGAGTTCCCGATCGTCACCCACGAGACCAAGAACTACGACGAGATCAGCGCCCGCATCGATCTCACCGAGCTACCGCCCGGGCTGATCGTCCACACCGCCGGGTTCGACGACGAGGCCGGCGTCTTCAGGATCTTCGATGTCTGGGAGAGCGAGGCGGCCGCGCGGAGGTTCCAGCAGGAGCGCCTCGAACCGCTGCTCGGCGAGATCCTGGGCGCAGACCCGACCGCCACACCGCCGACCCGGGACGGCTTCTACCCCCTGCACAACGTGGTGGGGGACTGATCGAAAGATCACCCGATCGAGGGATCGGCCGGCTGCCGGGGCGGCACGATAACTCCCTTGACGCAACCCAACCCGTCCGTATGACCAGGAGAGCCGGCCCACATATCGCCGGCTCTTCTGCTTAACGGAGCGCGCGACGAGTTGCGGACTTGGCGCGGGCGAAGCCCAGGTTAAGGACGAGGCCTTGCAGCTGACCGACCACCGACTGCCTTAACAGGCAGTGGCGCCGGCTCGGCCGGCGCCACTGCTAGAGCAAACCTCGGTGCACGGTGCGTCTCCGCACCACCCACTCCAGCCGGGCAACCCGGAGGAGGGGGCTCGTGCGGGAACCTCGTTGGTTCCCCCACGGTTCCTACATCATTCCTGACATGTCGGGCATTCCAGCGCCTGCTCCTGCTCCTGCCTTCTCGGGAGCATCCGTGACGATCGCTTCGGTCGTCAGGATGTTCTTGCCGATCGAGGCGGCGTTCTGGAGCGCCGAGCGGGTGACCATGGTCGGGTCGATGATGCCGTTCTTGACGAGGTCCTCGACCTCGCCCGTGTCGACATTCAGGCCCTGACCCGGCTTCGCCGAGCGGACGGACTGGATGACGACCGAGCCCTCGAGGCCCGCGTTCGTCGCCAGCTGGCGGAGGGGCTCCTCGAGCGCGCGAAGCACGATCTTGGCACCGGTCTTCTCGTCACCCTCGAGCGAATCGAGCAGCGACTCCTTGACCTTGTCGGCCGCGTTCAGCAGCGCGACGCCGCCACCCGGGACGATGCCCTCCTCGAGCGCCGCGCGGGTCGCCTGAAGGGCGTCCTCGACACGGTGCTTCTTCTCCTTCATCTCGGTCTCGGTCGCAGCGCCGACCTTGACGACCGCGACGCCGCCCGACAGCTTCGCGAGGCGCTCCTGGAGCTTCTCGCGATCGAAGTCGGAGTCGGTGGTCTCGATCTCGCCCTTGATCTGCTTGATCCGGGACTTGATCGCATCGGACTCGCCGGCACCATCGATGATGGTGGTCGAGTCCTTGTCGACGACGACCTTGCGGGCGCGACCGAGCTGCGAGAGCTTCGTGTTCTCGAGCTTGAGACCCATCTCCTCGGTGATCACTTCGCCACCGGTCAGGATCGCGATGTCCTCGAGCATCCGCTTGCGGCGGTCGCCGAAGCCGGGCGCCTTGACGGCGACGGCCTGGAACGTGCCGCGGAGCTTGTTGACGACGATCGTCGCGAGCGACTCGCCCTCGACGTCCTCCGCCACGATCAGCAGCGGCTTACCGGCCTGGATGACCTGCTCGAGCAGCGGCAGGAGATCCTTGATGCCGCCGAGCTTCTGATTCGCGATCAGGATGTACGGGTCGTCGAGAACCGCCTCCATGCGCTCGGCGTCGTTGACCATGTAGGGCGACAGGTAACCCTTGTCGAACTGCATGCCCTCGGTGAACTCGAGGTCGAGGCCGAAGGTCTGGCCCTCCTCGACGTTCACGACGCCGTCCTTGCCGACCTTCTCGATGGCATCGGCGATCACGTCGCCGATCTCGCGCTCACGCGAGGAGATGGTCGCCACGCGGGCGATGTCTTCCTTGCCGTTGACCTCGGTCGACTGATCGGCGAGGTTCTTGACGATCGCCTCGACGGCCTTCTCGATCCCGCGCTTGAGCGCGATCGGATTGGCGCCGGCCGAGACGTTCTTGAGCCCCTCGCGGACAATTGCCTGAGCGAGCACGGTCGCGGTGGTGGTGCCGTCACCCGCGACGTCGTTCGTCGCGGTGGCAACCTCGCGCACGAGCTGCGCGCCCTGATTCTCGAACGCGTCCTCGACCTCGATCTCACGGGCAATGGTGACCCCGTCGTTCGTGATCGTCGGAGCGCCGTACTTCTTGTCGAGCACGACATAGCGGCCCTTGGGGCCGAGCGTGACCTTGACGGCGTCGGCCAGGGTGTCGACACCGCGCTGAAGCGAGCGGCGTGCCTCCTCGCCGAACTTGAGTTCCTTGTGAGCCATTTCTCTTGTTCCTCTCTTCCTACGCCTTGGCCTTGACCTTCGCGGGAGCGACCTTCGCGAGGACGTCGCTCTCGCGCAGGATCAGGTAGTCGGTTCCTTCGACTCTGATCTCGGTGCCGCCGTACTTCGAGAACACGACGGTGTCGCCCTCGGCGATGTCCATCGGGATGCGCTCGCCGGTGTCGCTGTTGCGACTCCCGGGCCCGGCCGCGATGACGCTGCCGCGCTGCGGCTTCTCGACCGCGGTATCAGGGAGAACGATCCCGCCGATCGTGGTCTGCTCCTCTTCGAGGGGCTCGACGATCAGGCGATCTCCCAGGGGTGTCAAATTCATTCCTCCGGACCTCCACTGTTCGGATTGCTTGGTAAGACTTGCGCTATTGACAAACTTGTGACCGCCTTGTGACAGTCGTTGGCACTCTCTACTTGCGAGTGCCAGCGGCAGCATATCCGAGGACCTAGGTCCCGCGGAAGCTAGTTTTCAGCGGTGCGACGCGAGTTCTCGGCCGGCGGCGTGCTCGTCCGGCGAGTTCGCGGCGAGTGGATGCTGGCCGCGATCCGCCCCGGTGGGAAGCCCGAGGGCCTGTGGGTGCTGCCGAAGGGGCAGATCGACGAGGGCGAATCGGCCGAGGCTGCGGCCGTCCGCGAGGTCGGCGAGGAGACCGGCGTCAACGTGCACGCGCTCGAGAAGCTCGGCGACAGCCGGTACTGGTTCAACTGGGAGGGAGAGCGGATCTTCAAGGTGGTGTCGTTCTTCCTCGTGCGCTACGAGAGCGGCCGGCTCGGCGACATCCGCGAGGAGTTCCGACACGAGGTGGCCGACGTCCAGTGGCTTCCGCTGGCCGAGGCACCCCGGCTCCTCGCCTACCGGGGGGAGCGGGAGATCGCCGAACGCGCAATCGCGGTCCTGGCGGACAGGAACGACGTATGATCCGAGCCCGTTGACCGCCTTCGCCCTCAACTTCTACTCGCCCGTCGTCGAGGCCCAGCTCCGCTCGCACCGGAAGACCGCGACGATCAGGCTCGGCGACAAGTCCCGCAAGTACCAGAAGGGAATGATCGTCTCGGTGCTCGTCGGCGCCCGCTTCGGGCCGCGCGCCCACATCTTCGACGCGGTCGTCGACAAGGTCGAGGTCAAGCGGCTCGACGAGCTCTCACCGCGCGAGATCGAGCACGACAATCCCGAGGTTCGCCGCCCCGAGGAGATGGCGCACTTCCTGAGTCAGCTCTACAACCGCGAGGTCAGCGGCGCAGACACCGTGACCGTGATCCGCTTCTCGGCGATCAAGCCGAGCCCTTAACCGGGGGAACCAACGAGGTTCCCCCCACGAGCCCCCTCCTCCCTGGTTTTCCAGGTCGGCGGTGCGCCTCCCGCCGGGACAGGCCCGGCTTCGGCGTCGAGGCCTCCGCTGCGTCTTAGTCGAAAGACTGACACTCAGCGAGCGTCGCGACGGATCTTCACTCCGAAGAGCTCAGGCTCCCTCATCTGGGCGCCGCACTCCTCGCAGTCGACCGCGAAGGTCGACGAGAACGGCGCCGCGCACGCAGGGCAGCGGTGGAACATCTCGCCGCCGCAGGCCGGGCACTCGGTCGGGATCTCCGACTCGCGGTCCTCGAACCAGCGCCGGGCACCGCCGCACTTGAGACAGATCGCGGTCCAGTCACCGAGGACCTTGCGGCGCTCCTCGCGAAGCCAGTCAGAGGCCTTTCCCACGCTTGGATGCTGCCACATGCGGGCCTCTGGTTAGAGTGACGAGCGGAATGTCGATCGCGAGGGTGGCCGAGCCGAGCGGCTCGCTTCAGGAAGCGAAGGAGTGGGGCCTCGATCGGGAGGATCTCCTCGGCATCTATCGCAACATGCTGATGACGCGCGGCGTCGAGGAGCGCGGCCACATCCTCTACCGGCAGGGCAAGATCCCGGGCTCGTTCTACACGGGCCGCGGGAACGAGGCCTCCGCCGTGGCTGTCGCGACGGCCATGGCCCGCGACGATGTCGGCTGCCCGCTCCACCGGGACATGGGCGTGCACATCGTGCGGGGCGTCGAGCCTTGGCGGATCCTCGCCAACTACATGGGCCGCGCGGACGGGCCGGCGAAGGGCCGGGACGGGAACGTGCACATGGCCGACCACCACCTCGGGCTCGTCGCGATGGTCTCGCACCTGCCGGCGATGCTTCCGGTCGCCGTCGGATGTGCGCTCGCCTTCCGGATCCGCGAGGAGAAGCGCGTCGCGGTCGGCTGGTTCGGCGAGGGATCGGCCGCGCGCGGCGACGCGCACGAGGCGATGAACTTCGCCGGCGTCCGCCAGCTGCCGATGGTCTTCATCTGCGACAACAACCAGTGGGCGTACTCGACTCCGACTCACCTCGAGTATGCCGTCGAGCACCTCGCCGACCGGGGAGCCGCCTACGGGTTCGAGGGCGTCGTCGTCGACGGCACGGACGCGCTCGCCGTCTACCGCGAGGCCAAGCGCGCGATCGAGAAGGCCCGGCAGGGTGGCGGCCCGACGCTGATCGAGTGCATGACGCTCCGAATGGAAGGCCACGCGGTGCACGACGACGCCGCGTACGTGCCGCGCGAGCTCTTCGAGCAGTGGGCCGAGCGCGACCCGCTCGCCCGCTTCCGCGCCTGGCTCGTCGAGCACGCCGACCTGACCGACGACGAGGAGAGCGACATCGAGAACCTCGTCAAGAAGCACCTGAACGACGCGCTCGAGCGCGCCGAGGCCTCGCCTGCTCCGGACCCGAGCACCCTGCTCGACGGCGTCTATGCCGAGCCCGAGGAGCTCGAGCATCCCCACCACATGTAGCCATGACCGAGATGACCTACCTCCAGGCGATCAGCGACGGCCTCCGGCAGCAGATGCGGCACGACAAGCGCGTCTTCCTGATCGGTGAGGACATCGGCGTCTACGGAGGCGCCTTCAAGGTCACGGCAGGGTTTCAGGAGGAGTTCGGCTCGTGGCGCGTTCTCGATGCGCCGCTCTCGGAGACGGCGATCGTGGGCGGCGCCACCGGCGCGGCGATGATGGGCCTCCGCCCCGTCGCCGAGATGCAGTTCGGAGACTTCATCTCCTGCGCCTACGACCACCTGGTCACGATCGCCGCCAAGCAGCACTGGCGCGCAGGGACCGCGGTGCCGATCACGGTGCGGCTGCCCTCGGGTGGCGGCTTCTCGGGCGGGCCGTTCCACTCCCAGAACCCGGAGTCCATCTTCGCCCACATCCCGGGGTTGAAGTGCGTGTGCCCGGCCACGCCCGCGGACGCCAAGGGGCTGATCATCGCGGCGATCCAGGACCCGAACCCGGTGCTGTACTTCGAGCACAAGCATCTGTATCGCCGGATCAAGGGAGAGGTTCCGGAAGAGCGGTACGCGACCCCGATCGGCAAGGCACGCATCCACCAGGCGGGAGATGACATTACGATCGTCACATGGGGTGCGATGGTCTACACGGCCGAGGAGGCCGCGGCGCAGATGGATGACCTCTCGGTCGAGATCGTCGACCTCCGCACGGTCATGCCGTGGGACAAGGCCGCGGTGCTCGAGTCGGTTCGCAAGACGTCAAAGGTGATCGTGCTGCACGAGGACACGCACAGCGGCGGTTTCGGCGCGGAGATCGCTGCGACGATCGCCGAGGAGGCGTTCGAGGATCTCGACGCGCCGCCGAAGCGGGTCACGGCGCCCGACACGCCGGTGCCGTTCGCTCCCGAGCTCGAGGCCGCGTTCCTGCCGCAGGTCGCAGACGTGGTCACGGCGCTGCGCGAGGTCGCGGAGTACTAGGTCGATGGCAACCGGAACCGTGATCGATGTCGTGATGCCGCAGATGGGCGTCTCCGTCTCCGAGGGGACGGTCACCCGCTGGCTCAAGAACGTCGGCGACACGATCCAGTCCGACGAGCCGCTGCTCGAGATCTCGACCGACAAGGTCGACACCGAGGTCCCGAGCCCGGGCACCGGCATCCTGCAGGAGATCCTCGTGCAGGAAGGCGAGACCGTCGCCGTCGGAACGCTCGTCGCGCGCATCGGGCCCGCGGACGGCGTTGCGGCACCGTCGCCGGGCGCTCCGCCGCCGCTACCCGCTTCGGTCGAGCCGGCGGCCCCGGAGCCCGAGCCGGCCCCCGAGCCGGTCGCCGCAGAGCCCGAGCCCGTCGCCGCGCCCGCTCAGGCGGCACCCGCGCCGGCAGCCCCGGCGCCCTCCGGAAACGGCTCGAGTGGCGAGCGCCACGCCTTTGTCTCCCCTGTCGTTGCGCGAATCGCCTCCGAGCACGGGATCGATCCCGCCGCGGTCACCGGGACGGGCCGGGACGGCCGGGTGACAAAGAAAGACATCCTGGCCTTCGTCGAGTCGGGGAGCGCAGCCCCCGCGGCCGCCCAGCCCGAAGTGGCTGCGCCCGCACCCGCACCTCCGCCGGCCGCGGCGCCGCCGACACCCACGCCACCGGCGGCGGTCGTGCCCGCGGCCGCGCCTGCACCCCTCGAGGCCGGCGAGACGCTCGAGCCGATGACCGCTATGCGCCGCGGGATCGCCGAGCACATGCGCCGCTCGCTCGACACCGCGGCACACGTGACGAGCGCGATCGAGGTCGACATGTCGAAGGTGGTCGCGATCCGCCAGCAGCTGAAGGGCGACTACAAGGCCGCCTACGGCGTCAACCTCACCTATCTCGCCTTCGTGTCCCGCGCGACGGTCGAGACGCTTCGCGACTACCCGTACGTGAACGCCGAGATCCGGGGCGAGTCGATCGTCACCCGCGGTTACGTCAACCTCGGCTTCGCGGTCGCTCTCAACGACGGCAAGGGCCTGATCGTCCCCGTGCTGAAGCACGCCGAGGGGCTGAACCTGCTCGGCATGGCCCGCGGTGTCGCCGACCTGGCCGACCGTGCCCGCACGAAGAAGCTGCTGCCCGACGACGTCCAGGGCGGAACGTTCACGATCACGAACCCCGGTAGCTACGGCACCTTCATCGGCACACCGGTGATCAGCCAGCCCCAGTCCGGGATCCTCGGCACCTACGCGGTCGTGAAGCGGCCGTGGGTGATCAGCGACGAGGCCGGCAACGACGCGATCTCGATCAGGCCGATGATGAACCTGACGCTGACCTACGATCATCGCCTGATCGACGGCGCCTACGCCGGCCAGTTCCTGCGCGACCTCACCGACCGCCTCCAGACCTGGGGCGAGTCGGACTACTAAGCTGCCACCGTCGGGTGCGGCTCGGGTGTAATAACGCTCGCGCAGCCAACGGAGATCGGCCTCTACGACGTGGAGCGCGCTGGCCGCTTGCCAGGCACCCGGGTGGACGCGCGGGGTTCACCGCGCCTAGGCTGTCGCCGGTTCGCACCAAAGTCGGGAGGGTAGGAGCATGAGACGGTCGCTGGCTGGTGTATCTGCCCTCTGTTTGAGCCTGTCTGTGATGCTCGCCGGATCTGCGGGGGCAACGCGCGGATCGGCGGGTCTGCCGAAGCATGGTTCGAAGAAGCTCTACGCGTGCGTCGAGCCGCCGTACAGGGCGCTCCATTTGATCGCAGCTGCAAAGGCGTGCGCGAAGGGTCAGCAGAAGATTTCGTGGATCGCCGACAACGGGAGGCTCGGTGCTGCAGGCTCAGCAGGCGCTGCGAGCACTCCCACAGCTTTTTCACCGTCCTTTTTCAGCGCCGTTCTCAGCATGCCGAGCCCGAACTTCTCGCCTCTTCCGAGTTCAGTCGCGTGGCTTGGCCCAAACGGCCAACCTGGCATCGTCGCTACGACGGCGGACATGTCACTGAGCAACGACAACGCCACCCTGGTCGTCGGCACCCCGGGGATCTACCTCGTCAACGTCTCGGTTTCGAGCCAGCCGGATTCCGCCCCACCTAACCCGCTTGCTCTGAACGGCGATACGCTCCAACTACTCAGGAACGCCAACGTAGTCGGCTCCACGATGCAGGGGCTCGACTGGAGCGCCACTCTCTCGCTGATCGTCTCCGTGGCTACCGCGGGAACGACCATCTCGGTGCGCGATGTTCCTGCCACCGATACCGGGTATTCCCACATGATCAGGCTCACGGGCGGCAGCTTCAGCGTCATAAGGATCGGCTGACCCAAGAACCAACCAGGCTAGGCGCTCAGACCGCCGGTCGCCTGAGCGCCTAGCCCACCCACTCTCATTCCAGAGGCGGCCCCGGAACCTCCGCCTAACGCACCCGGGGTCAGGTTTTCAGTCGCAGCGTCGTCGAGCCCTTCCCTCCACCGCACGCGATCGAGTTCATCGAGACGAACGCGGTCGTTGGCGTCACGAAGTGGCCAAGGACCTTCCAGTCCTTGAGCTTGCTCTCGTATGTGAAGTGGCCGGTTGCGTCAACCGGGAGGTTGTAGACGTTCGTGGGCGCACGGCCCGTGCCGCACAAATAGGAGAGGGAGGCGATCGCTCCGCTCGAGCCCACGTTGATGGTCACCGTCATCGGGAAAGGCGACGACTTGATCGTGCCGATCAACGTTGCGCCCGACTGAGGCGTGACGCCCGCCGTCGACGCCGCGCCCGGAGCTGCGTTGTTGACCTTGAGGCGCAGTGTGGTCGACCCCTTCCCGCCGCCGCAGGCGATCGAGTTCAGGGAGACGAATGCCGTCGTCGGCGTGACGAAGTGACCGAGCAGCTTCCAATCCTTGAGCTTGCTCTCATACGCGAAGCGCCCGGTGCTGTCCACTGGAACGTTGTAGGCCTTGGTCGGAGCACGACCGGTGCCGCAGACGTAGGTGAGGGACGAGATCGTGCCTCCCTCGCTGACGTTGATGGTCACCGTCATCGGGAAGGGCGACGCTTTGATCGTGCCGATGAGAGTCGCTCCCTTCTGCGGAGCCGCACCCTGGGCTTCCGCCGCATAGACGCTGACGCTGACCGCCGCCAGCAGAACAACCAGCAAATGCCTCAAGAGACGCTCCTTTCGATGGTCGACTGCACAGAAGATGCCTGAGAGCGATCGTAACTTCGAGAACACCCTATCGTCCCTCGTCGTCCCCATCTGCCACGCGCTTTCACAAAACTCGGGCAAGTCGGCGCGTTGACGTCAGGCTAGGGCTGCTGCCCGATGCCGAGAACGTTTCCCGCTGGATCACGGAACGTCGCAAACGCCTCGCCCTCCCCTTGCGCGGTGAGCGGCGTGACCGTCTCGCCTCCCGCAGCGGCGATCTTCGCCAATGTCTGCGCCACGCTCTCGACCATGATGTAAACCAACACACCGGGCTCCGCAGAGGGTGGGCGCCCTGTGACCCAGGCCCCACTCACTTCGCCGACCGTGTCGTCGAATGCAACCTCCCCGTCGTCGCGACGCCGGATGTTCCAGCCGAAGACGGCCTCGTAGAACTCCGCCGAGCGACCGATGTCGACCGCGGGGATCTGGATGTAGCAGATCTTTCCCGGAGCGAGCGTGGGCGGCATCGGATCAGTCGAGGTCTTCGCGAGCGAGCTCGCGGAAGCCGCCCCAGCGCGAGGCGGCCTCGAGCTCGAAGTCGAACTGGTCGAGGATCCGCAGCACGGTCTGGTCGACGATGTCGGCTATCTCGACGGGTTGGTGGTAGAAGGCGGGAACGGGCGGCATGATCGTGGCGCCGGCCTCCGAGAGGGTGAGCATGTTGCGCAGGTGGATCTGCGAGAGCGGCGTCTCGCGAACGGCGAGCACGAGGCGGCGGCGCTCCTTCAGCATCACGTCGGCGGCGCGGCAGACCAGGTTGTGGCCGAAGCCGGTCGCGATCGCCGCCAGCGTCTTGGTGCTGCACGGGACGATCGCCATCCCGCGGGTCAGGAACGAGCCGCTCGAGACCGGCGCCGCCTGGTCGCCCTCGCCGTAGGTGAAGTCGGCCAGCGACTTGAGGTCGGAGTAGCTGTGCTCGGTCTCGTGCTCGAGCGTGACGCGCGCCCAACGGGTGACGATCAGGTGCGACTCGACCTCGAGCTCCCGGAGCCGCTCGAGGAGGCGCACGCCGTAGGCCGCGCCCGAGGCTCCGGTCATTGCGACGACGAGGCGTGGACTGTCCACCTCCGTAGTCTGCTGCAAGCGCGGGGGTAGGGTGAACGGCATGACTCGGGGCGCGTATCTGATGAACCTCGGCCAGGTCGGCTACCACGAGGCCTGGGAGCTCCAGCGCTCGCTCGCAGCGGCAGTGGGCCAGGGCGCGATCCCGGACACGGTCCTGCTGCTCGAGCACCCGCCGACGATCACGCTCGGCCGGCGCACGGAGCCAGGAGAAGTCCATATCCCGTCGGGCGTCTCGGTCGAGCTCGTCGAATCGGATCGCGGCGGGAAGTCGACCTACCACGGGCCGGGCCAGCTCGTCTGCTACCCGATCCTCGACCTCAACCGGCACGGGCGCGACGTCAAGCTCTACTGCCGGAACCTGGAGGAGGCGATCATCCGGACGGTCGCGACTTTCGGGCTCGAGGCGACCAGGATCGACGGCCTGACCGGCGTCTGGCTCCACTCGCCGCCGAGGAAGATCGCGTCGATCGGCGTCCACATCTCACGCTGGGTCACGACTCACGGGTACGCGCTCAACGTCGACCTCGACCCGGCGCCGTTCACCGAGTGGATCACCGCCTGCGGGCTCGACGACGCCGCGTTCACGACGCTTGCGCGCGAGACCGGGACCGCCGTCACCGTCGACGACGTCCGGCAGCCGGCGGCCGACGCGCTGGCCGAGGTGTTCGGCCTGACGCTCGACGAGCTGCCGGGTCACGAGGCGGGCCTCTGGCCGCAGCCGCTGCACGAGCAGCTCGCCGCTCGCTGAGTCAGCGAATGCCGGTGTCGATGGCGAAGCCACGGCTGTGGCTGCCCTGCCCGGACGGTCACCTGTGCCGGCTGGATCCGCATGCCGGCCGAGGCGCGCACCGCGTAGAGACCTGCGGGGAGCGCGATCGTGTACCGCCCGCGCGCGTCCGTCCTGACCGTGAAGACGTGCTTTCGCGCCCGTGAACCGGAGGACGACGGCTGCCGCCGGCTTCGTGCACGGAACGCCTGCCTGGCAGACCGGTGTCGTCGGCCCGATCGTGACCGTCCCGTGCAGAACCGCCGCAGCCGCGAGCGTCGCCAGCATCATCTGCCCAAGGTACCGAGCGGCGGGCCGGCCCACCGGCGATCTCTAGACTCAGGCCGATGGAGAGCTCGCTTCCCGTCGCCGAGCGCCCGCGCCGCCCCGAGTGGATGAAGGTGCGCGCGCCGAGCGCGAACACGCGCTACTTCGACGTGAAGAAGCTGATCCACGGCGCGAGCCTGAACACGATCTGCGAGGAGGCGATGTGCCCGAACATCGCCGAGTGCTGGGGGCGCGGCACGGCCACGTTCCAGATCCTCGGCGAGACGTGCACCCGCGCCTGCCGGTACTGCTACGTCAACTCCGGAACGCCGACCGAGCCCGTCGATCCGCTCGAGCCGCTGCGCCTCGCGCAGACCGCGAAGGAGATGGGCCTGAAGCATGTCGTCGTCACCTCGGTCGACCGCGACGACGTCCCCGACCGCGGCGCCGGCCACTACGCGGCGGTCATTCGCGCGTTGCACCACAAGGTTCCGGACGCGACGATCGAGGTGCTGACGCCGGACTTCCTCGGCGTCGAGGAGGAGGCGCTCGCGAAGGTGATCGGGGCCCGCCCGGACGTCTTCAACCACAACATCGAGACCGTCCGCCGCCTCCACGCCCGCATGCGCGGCGGCAAGGCGAGCTACGACGGCGCTCTGGCGCTCCTGCGCCGCGCCCGGGAGATCGCCGACTACCCGGTGCTGACGAAGAGCGGGATCATCGTCGGGCTCGGGGAGCGAAACGACGAGGTCGTCGACACGATGCGCGACCTGCGTGAGCATGGCGTCGACGTCGTCACGATCGGCCAGTACCTGCAGCCGAGCGCGAAGCACGCGAAGATCGACCGCTGGGTGCACCCGGACGAGTTCCGCTGGTTCCGCGAGCAGGGCGAGGCGCTCGGCTTCGGCTCGGTGTTCTCGGGGCCGCTCGTGCGCTCGAGCTACCGCGCCGACGAGCAGCGCCACGCTGCGGCGACCGGCCGCGGCGCGGTCTCCTACTAGTCCCGATAGGGAGCCAGGAACTCGAGCGCAGCCGGCGTGTCGAGCCGCGCCGAGTAGGTCACCCCGTTGCACTTGGGGTTGCCGCCCGTGAACGAGACGAGTGCGATCGCGACATCCGTGCCGTGGATCAGGTCAGGGCCGCCCGAGTCACCGAAGCAGGCCCCCGGTGAGCCCTGCAGCTTGAGGAACTCCGCGCTGATCGCACCGTTGCCGTTCACCTTCGTCGTGGCGATCTGGCGCGTGCCGAAGCCGGTCCCCGTCTTCCCCTCGAAGGCCGTGACGCCGTAGCCGACGACATCGATCGAGGTGTTGACCGAGGGAGGCGGCCCGGCGCCGGACGGAAGCAGGGCAAACCGGTCGGGCGACTGCGGCTGGTCGAGCGTCACGACCGCGATGTCGTGTGTATCCGCGCCGGGCAGGCCGTTTCCGCAACCCAGGCAGAACTGCGGGTCGTTCGTAACCGTGCCGGTGGCCGTGAACGTCGCCTGGGCGGTCGCGTCCGGCGCGAACGACACCTCCACAGGATGGGCGGGCCCGGGGATGAAGCAATGCGCCGATGTGATCATCACCGTCGGCGAGATGAGGAAGCCGGAGCAAAGGTCTCTGCCACCCGCGCTGTTGAACTGCTCGATGAACCCGACGTACGGATGAGCCTTTCCATCGGCCGAGCCGCCGAGAACCGCCGATCCGGCGCCGGCGATCGCGAGAGCCCCGATCAAGCCGAGCAGAAGCCCCAGGATCAAGCGCCCGCGCATTGCGGCGGATGATAGTCAGCCGTTCGGCTTGGCCATGGCGCGGAAGTCGAGCGCCTTGTCGAGCACCGAGTCCTCGACGCCCAGCTCGCGCGCGACCTCGCGCAGCGACCGGCCGGACTTCGACGCTTCCTTCACGATCTCGCTCGCCCGGTCGTAGCCGATGTACGGGTTGAGCGCAGTCGCGGCCGAGAGCGTCAGCTCGGCGTAGCTCTCGCACTGCTCGCGGTTCGCCTCGATCCCGCTCACGCACTTGTCGGCGAAGAGTCGCGACGCCGAGGCGAGCAGCCGGATCGAGTCGAGCAGGTTCCGCGCCATCAGCGGGATGAAGACGTTGAGCTCGAAGTGGCCCTGCATCCCGCCGATCGAGATCGCGGTGTCGTTCCCGATCACCTGCGCCGCGACCTGGGTCACGACCTCGGGGATGACCGGGTTGACCTTGCCGGGCATGATCGACGAGCCCTTCTGGAGCTCGGGCAGGAAGATCTCCGAGAGCCCGGCGCGCGGCCCCGACCCGAGGAAGCGCAGGTCGTTGGCGATCTTCGTCAGCGAGACGGCGACCGTCTTGAGCGCGCCGGAGGCCTCGACGAGGCCGTCGCGCGCGGCCTGCGACTCGAAGGGGTCGGCCGGAGGGTTGATCGCGAGGCCGGTCTCTGCAGCGAGCCGTGCGCGAACGCGCTCGGCGAACTCGGGGTGCGTGTTCAGGCCGGTGCCGACTGCGGTGCCGCCGAGCGGGATCTTGCCGAGCCGCTCGAGCGTCGAGGAGACCCGCGCCGACCCCTCGCGAACCTGCGCCGCGTAGCCGCCGAACTCCTGGCCGAGCGTGACCGGCACCGCGTCCATCCAGTGGGTACGGCCCGACTTGATCACGTCGTCGAACTCGACCGACTTCGCGGTGAGAGCCTCCTCGAGCCTCGCAAGCGCCGGCAGCAGGTCGTGAACGATCTCGCCGAGCGCCGCGAGATGCACCGCCGAGGGAAACACGTCGTTCGACGACTGGCCCATGTTGACGTCGTCGTTCGCGTGCACGCCCTCACCCGCGAGCGTCGCGATCACCTCGTTCGCGTTCATGTTCGACGAGGTGCCCGAGCCGGTCTGGAAGACGTCGATCGGGAACTGGTCGTCGAGCTCGCCGGCGGCGATCCGGTCGCCGGCAGCGGCGATCCGGTCTGCCTTCTCCCGGTCGAGCAGCCCGAGCTCCGCGTTCACATGAGCGGCAGCGGCCTTGATCCGCCCGAGCCAGCGCGCTACCGGCGCGGGGATCGGCTCGCCGGAGACCGGGAAGTTGTCGATCGCCTTGTTGGTCTCGCCTCCCCAGAGCTGCTCGGCCATGGCTCTGACTCTAGCCACGCCCGGGTGGGCGGCAATCCGGTCTAGCGGCGCGTCGCGCGGCCGAGCAGCTCGTCCCAGGTGGCGAGCTTCACGCGCGGACGGCCGTGCGGGGCGCCGAGACCGCGCTCGTGCTCGTCGATCGCCTCCCAGCCGGAGTACTCGACGAACGGCTGGCCGCGCTCCATCAGCAGATCCTCGAGATCGCCCTCGCCGCGCGGAAGCAGCCCCGCCTCGGCGTCCTCGAGCAGGCGGTCGACGGTCTCGACGGCGTCCTTCTTGTTCGTGCCGATGACGCCGCTCGGGCCGCGCTTGATCCAGCCGGCGCAGTAGAGGCCGGGTACCGGATTGCCGGCGGCGTCGAGAATGCGGCCCTGGGCGTTCGGGATCGTGCCGCGGCTCTCGTCGAACGGGACGCCCGGCAAGCGCGACGCCGCGGTAGCCGACGCTGCGCAGGACGATGCCGCAGGGGATGATCTCGCGCTCGCCCGTCGACACGGCGCGCAGCTGGCCGCGCTCGTCGGCGACCAGGGTGTTGCGGACGACCTCGACCGCCTCGACCTTGCCGTCGCCGAGGATCGCGACCGGGCGAGACGAGGAAGCGCAGGAACAGCTTGCGCGGCTTGCCCTCGGGCTCGCGTGCCGCGTACTCGCGCAGCAGATCGAAGTTGCGGCGGGCCGGCGAGCGATCCTCGGCGAGCGCGGACTCGCTGGCCGGATCGAGCACGAGGTCGGCCGGGTCGACGATCACGTCGGCGCCGGCGAGCTCGCCGAGCTCCTTCAGCTCCGGGTTCGTGAACGCCGCCTGAACCGGGCCGCGGCGGCCGAGCATCACGATCTCCTTCAGGCCCGAGCCGACGATCGCGTCCATCGCGGACTGGGTCGTATCGGTCGGGTGAAGCTCCTCATGCGTCAGCGACAGCATCCGGGCGACGTCGACCGCGACGTTCCCGTTCCCGACGACGACGGCGCGCTCACCGGAGAGATCGAACGACATCTCCTGGAAGTCGGGATGGCCGTTGTACCAGGCGACGAAAACGGTTGCGGGCCACGAGCCGGGCAGATCCTCGCCGGGGATGTCCATGCGCCGGTCGGTCTGCGCGCCGACGGCGTAGACGACCGCGTCGTAGAGCGAGTGCAGCTCGGCGGGGCTCACCTGGTGCCCGATGTCGACGTTGCCGAAGAACCGGAAGCCGGGCTCCTTCGCCGTCTTCTCGAAGACGCGCGAGACCGCCTTGATCTCGGGGTGGTCGGGCGCGACGCCGAGGCGGACGAGGCCCCACGGGGTCGGGAGCCGCTCGATCATGTCGACCGTCGCGCCGCGGGCCAGCAACGGGGCCGCCGTGTAGAAGGCCGCCGGGCCCGAGCCGACCACGGCAACGCTCAGCTGCCTATCGGACAAAGCCCGCTAGTGGCTGCAGCCGGAAGAGTGCGTGTGGTCTTGCTCGTCGCCTTCTTCCGCGACATGGAAGCTGTGGCCGCATCCGCACGAGCCCGAGGCGTTCGGGTTCTCGACCTTGAAGCCGGACTCCTTGAGCGACTCCACGAAGTCGACGGTGGCGCCCTTCAGGTACTGCGCGCTCGCAGGATCGACGACCACCTTGACGCCGTAGTACTCGAACTCGGCGTCCTCGCCGGTCGCGCCGCGGTCGAAGCCGAGCTGGTACTCGAAGCCGCCGCAGCCGCCGCCCTGGATCGCGACGCGAAGCACCTCGGCCTCGCCGGCCGGCTCCTGCGCCATCAGGTCGCGCACCTTGTCGGCCGCGCGCTCGGTCAGCGCGACATCGGTCGGTGTTCGTCTCACGGGTCTCGATCGTTGCCATGGCAATAGTGTACCCACGACTGTCGCACGACCTCCCTGGGGGACCCGATTTGGACCGTGGTAGCGTCCAAGTTCCGACCCTCGCGGAGGAGAGACGCTTGTTCGACGACTGGCTGCCATTCGCGATCTACGGGTTCTTCGCTCTCGTGATCCCGTCAACGATGATCTTCGCCAGCTTCGCGCTCGCGACCCGTCCGAAGCGCAAGATTCGCGCCCGCACGATCCCGTTCGAGTCCGGCGTCTCCGCCGGGCCGCCGGCCCGGCAGCGCTTCACCGTCAGCTTCTACCTCACGGCGATGCTCTTCATCCTCTTCGACATCGAGATCGTGTTTCTCTATCCGCTCGCGGTGATCCTCCACCAGCTGGCGTGGTTCGGGTTCGTCGAGTTCGCGGTCTTCCTCGGGATCCTGCTCCTGGCGTACGTGTACATCTGGCGGAAGGGAGCGCTCGAATGGCGATAGACAAGCGATTGCGCGATCAGGGCATGCACACCGAGCGCCTGCTCTGGCCGACCAAGGGCCCGGGCAAGTTCGAGACCGAGATCGAGAACCTCGAGCAGAAGGTCGGCGTGACGACGCTCTCGAAGGCGGTCGCCTGGGCGCAGACCAAGTCGATGTGGCCGGACACCTTCGGGCTCGCCTGCTGCGCGATCGAGATGATGTCGATCGTCGGGGCGCGCTACGACATCGCGCGGTTCGGGATGGAGGCGTTCCGCTCCTCCCCGCGCCAGGCCGACCTGCTCATCGTCTCGGGCCGCGTCTCGCACAAGATGGCGGCGCCGCTGCGCCAGATCTACGACCAGATGCTCGAGCCGAAATGGGTGATCGCGATGGGCGCCTGCGCGAGCTCCGGCGGGATGTTCAACAACTACGCGATCCTCCAGTCGGTCGACAAGATCGTCGCCGTCGACGTCTACGTCCCCGGCTGCCCGCCCCGGCCCGAGCAGCTGATGGAGGGGATCATCCGGCTCCACGAGGCCGTGCAGGCCGGGATCCCGCCCGCCTACAACCTGCGGAGCGTTGCACCATGAGCGTAGGCTCGACGGAGCTCAAAGCGGAGATGCCGGCTTTGCCGGCGTCGGAGCAGGAAATACTGTGACGGCCTGGTCGAAGATCCACGGCGTCTCGCACGTCGAGACGGGGCACGGCGAGACGACGCTCGATCGTCGAGCCCGGAGCGCCTGATCGAGGTCTGCACGCATCTGCGCGACGAGGAGGGCTTCAACTTCCTCTCCGACCTGAGCGCGGCCGACTACCTCGGCTGGGGAGGCAGCGGCGTCTCCGGCTACATCGGCACCGCCGCCGGGCGTGACCTCAACCGGCCGATGACCCAGGGCCTCCAGACGCTGCCGCAGCCGAAGCCGAAGCGCTTCTCGGTCAACTACCACCTGCTGTCGGTCTCCGACACGCCGCGGCGTGTCCGCGTGCAGACCTGGGTCGAGGACGGCGAGCCGGTGCCGACCGTGATCGAGATCTGGCCGACGGCGGACTGGCACGAGCGCGAGGCCTGGGACCTGATGGGCATCCCGTTCGAGGGGCACCCGAACCTGAAGCGGATCCTGACCGACGACGACTGGGAAGGGCACCCGCTGCGCAAGGACTACCCGATCGGTGGCGAGCCCGTGCGCTTCTCGGAGGCTGAGTAGTGGCGGTCGCACCGGAGAGGACGCGTGCAGCGATCTACGAGGGCACGCGGATTCCGCATCCGATCCCGACCGTGCTCAAGGTCTCGGCGGAGCTGCAGGCGACCGGCGATGTCCTGCCGATCAACTTCGGGCCGAACCACCCTTCGACACACGGCGTGCTCCGGCTGATCGTCGATCTCTACGGCGAGGACGTCGTCGGGCTCGAGGCGGTCATCGGCTACCTCCACACCGGCTTCGAGAAGAACATGGAGCAGAAGTCCTGGTGGAAGGCGATCACCTACCCCGAGCGGATCGACTACCTCTCCTTCCAGGCCAACGAGCTCGTGTTCGTGCTCGCGATCGAGAAGCTGCTCGAGCTCGAGACGCCCGAGAAGGCAGTCTGGATGCGCACCTGCCTCTGCGAGCTGAACCGGATCCACTCGCATCTCGTGTGGCTCGGGAACGGCCGCCCTCGAGCTGGGAGCGATCTCGATGTTCTGGTACTGCTTCCGCGAGCGCGAGCAGATCCTCGACCTGTTCGAGATGGTCTGCGGGACGCGCATGCACACCCGGTACTTCCAGGCCGGCGGGCTCGCCGAGGACATCCCGCGCGGGTTCTTCCCCGAGGCGCGCAAGTTCGTCAGCTGGATGCCGCGCGCGGTCGACGAGTACGAGGCGCTGGTCGACAAGAACAAGATCTGGCTCGAGCGGACGGTCGGGCTCGGGTTCCTGTCCGCCGACGACGCGATCGCGCTCGGCCAGTCCGGCCCGGTGCTGCGCGCCTCGGGCGTCGACTGGGATCTGCGCAGGATCGAGCCGTACCTCGCCTACGCCGAGTGCGACTTCAACGTCCCCGTCTATCCCGAGGGCGACGTCTACGCGCGCTACCGGGTGCACATGGACGAGATGCGCGAGTCGACGAAGATCATCGGGCAGTGCCTCGACCGGCTCGAGGGCATGGAGGGCCAGCCCTGGATCGCCGACGACCGCAAGGTCGTGCTGCCGCCCCGCGAGGAGCTCCACACCTCGATGGAGTCGCTGATCCACCACTTCAAGATCGTCACCGAGGGCTACCGCGTCCCCGAGGGCGAGGTGTACGTCACGCTCGAGTCGCCGCGCGGCGAGCTCGGTTGCTACGTCGTCTCGGACGGCGGGCCGAAGCCCTGGCGCGTGAAGTTCCGCGCGCCGTCGTTCGTCGCGCTCCAGGCGACCGCGACCTGCATGGTGGATGCGCTCGTCGCCGACATGATCGCGATCGTCGGGTCCCTGGACACCGTCATGGGCGAGGTCGACCGGTGAGCGCCGCGACGCTCTTCGACCGGATCCAGACCGTCCGCGAGGGCTTCCCCGAGGGGTCGCGCTCCGCGACGATCCCCGCTCTGCGCCTGGCGCAGGAGCAGTACGGCTGGCTGCCGCCCGAGGCGATCCGCGAGGTTGCGGAGGCGCTCGACCTGACGCCGGCCTACTGCCATGCGGTCGCGTCCTTCTACGACATGTTCCACCTCGAGCCCGTCGGCGAGCACCTCGTCGAGGTCTGCACGAACCTCTCGTGCGCGCTCGTCGGCGCCCAGCGCGTCGTCGAGGCGTTCGAGAGCGAGCTCGGCGTGCGGGCCGGCGAGACGACCGAGGACGGGAAGGTCACCTTCCGTGCAGTCGAGTGCCTCGGTGGCTGCGGCTACGCGACGGTGGTCGCGGTCGACAGCCGCTACCACCAGCACGTGAAGCCCGACGACGTTCCTGCGATCGTGAGGGGGATCGATGGGCGCGCATAGCGTTCTCCTGGCCGGCACCGAAGAGCACGACCTGACGAAGCTCGCCGAGTACCAGGCGATCGGCGGGTACGCGGGAGTGCCGAAGGCGCGGAAGCTCGCGCCCGAGAAGCTGATCGAGCTGCTGCTCGAGTCCAACCTGCGCGGCCGCGGCGGCGCCGGGTTCCCGATGGGCCGCAAGGCCTCGCTGATCGACCGCGCGAGCGAGAAGCCGAAGTACCTGGTCGTCAACGCCGACGAGTCCGAGCCGGGCGCCTTCAAGGACCGCGAGGTGATGGCGAAGGTGCCGCACCGCCTGATCGAGGGCTGCCTGATCGCGGCGCACGCGATCGAGTGCAAGGACGTCTTCATCTACATCCGCGGCGAGTACCTCGCGGAGTACGAGATCCTCGAGCGCGCGGTCGGCGAGGCCCGCGACGCGGGGCTCTTCGACGACGTCGAGATCACCGTGTACCGGGGCGCCGGCGCGTACATCTGCGGCGAGGAGACGGCGCTGCTCGACTCGCTCGAGGGCCGGCGCGGCCAGCCGCGGCCCCGGCCGCCGTTCCCGCCGGTGCAGGGGCTGTTCAACGCGCCGACGCAGATCAACAACGTCTGCACGATCGCGACCGTGCCGTCGATCATCGAGATCGGCCCGGCCGAAGTTCGCCGAGATCGGCGTCCCGTCGTCGCCCGGCACGGCGATCTTCTCGATCTCGGGGAACGTCGCTCGGCCCGGGAACTACGAGCTCGACCTCGGCACGCCGATGCGCGAGCTGATCTACGACTTCGCCGGCGGGATCGCCGACGGCCGCGAGCTCAAGGCTGTTATTCCCGGCGGCTCCTCGGTGCCGGCGCTGTCGCCCGATCAGATCGACGTGCCGCTCGACTACGACTCGCTCGGCGCGATCGGGACGTTCTTCGGCGCGGCCTCGCTGATCGTCGTCGACGACCGCTGCTGCATGGTGCAGCTGGCGCTCCGCTCGACCAAGTTCTATATGCACGAGTCGTGCGGCAAGTGCACGCCGTGCCGCGAAGGGACGCGCTGGATGGTGCAGATCCTGGAGCGGCTCGAGGCCGGCACCGGGTCGCACGCCGACATCGACCTGCTGCGGTCGGTCGGGTCGCGCATCCTCGGCAAGTCGCTCTGCGCGCTCGGCGACTTCGCCGTCTACCCGGTCGCGAGCTACGTCGCGAAGTGGGGCGAGGAGTTCGAGCAGCACGTCGAGCTCGGCCGCTGCCCCTACGACGGCGAGTCGACCCTCGAGGGGATCGTCGCGCCGAGCGACGCGCACGCCGCGCACAGCCACGGGGTGCACGCATGAGTGCGCTCGAGCACCTCCCTGAGCACGAGGTCGAGAACGGCCGCCCTGTGGACGAACTGGCACAGAGTTGGCACAGACACGTGACCGCCCGGGCCCGTAGAATTGTTCTCGAGGGCGGAGGGGTGCGTCCCCACCCAAGGGCGGGGGCTCGGCTCTGGAGCGGGTTTTGGCGGTGGCGCGATGAGCACGCCGGAGCTGGTCACGCTCACGATCGACGGGCGCGAGGTCTCGGTGCCGAAGGGGACGGGGCTCGTCGAGGCGGCGCTTGCGGCCGGGATCGAGATCCCGGTGTTCTGTTACGAGCCGCGCCTCGGGCCGCCCGTCGGGGCCTGCCGGATGTGTCTCTGCGAGGTGGCGCCCGGGCCGCCGAAGCCGCAGGCGGCTTGCACGCTGACCGCGGCGGAGGGGATGACGGTCAAGACGGCCGCGACCTCGGAGATGGCGGCGGAGTCGCAGAACGCGACGCTCGAGTTCATCCTGGTCAACCATCCGCTCGACTGCCCGGTCTGCGACAAGGGCGGCGAGTGCCCGTTGCAGGACCTGACGTTCCGCTACGGGCCGGGCTCGACGCGGATGAACTTCGACAAGCGCACCTTCGAGAAGCCGATCCCGATCTCGCCGACGATCGCGCTCGACCGCGAGCGCTGCATCCTCTGTTACCGCTGCACCCGCTTCTCGGAGTCGGTCGCCGAGGACGGCCAGCTCGTGGCCGTCGAGCGCGGCTCCGCCTCGATGATCGCCACGTTCGGCGATGAGCCCTACGCGGCGCCGTTCTCCGGCAACGTGATCGAGCTCTGCCCGGTCGGTGCGCTGACCTCGACCCAGTACCGCTTCGAGGCGCGGCCGTGGGAGATCCAGAACGTCCCGACCGTCTGCGGCCTCTGCCCCGTCGGCTGCAACATCAGCGCCACGACGCGCGAGGGCAAGGTCAAGCGCATCCTCTCCCGCAACCATCCCGAGATCGACGAGGGCTGGCTCTGCGACAAGGGCCGCTTCGCCTACTCGCACCTCCAGGCCGGCGACCGGCTCCAGGATCCGCTGTGGAAGAACGCCGACGGCGCGTTCGAGCCGCTCGAGTGGACCGCCGCGCTCGACCGCGCCGAGGAGCTGCTTCGCAAGGCCGGGCCCGCGATCGTCACCGCGCTCTCGGGCTCCGAGACGGTCGAGCAGGCCTACGGGCTCGGCAAGCTGCTGCGCTCCGGGCTCGGCGCCCACGAGGCGGTGCTGCCCGAGGAGATCCCGGACGGGCTCGACGCGTTCCGCGCGCCGCTCTCCTCGATCCGCGACGCCGGAACCGTCGTCGTCCTCTGCGCCGAGCCGGTCGTCGAGCGGGCACCGATCGTCGACCTCTGGATCAAGGCGGCGCGGCGGAACGGCGCCTCGATCGTCACCGAGCTGCCCGCCGAGCCGGTCGACAACGCCGTCCTGATCACCGACGATGCCGAGACCGCGGCCTGGACGGCCCAGGAGCTGAAGGCGACCGCTGCCTTCTACCTCCCGCGGACCCCCAACGGGCGCGGCGTCACCGATGCGTGGAGCTGCGCGGATGACGGCGAGGTCGTGGACCTCGAGCCGGTGCTCGTGATCATCTCCGGAGACGAGGCAGCCGCCGACCCGGGCGTTCGGGCGCTCGCCAGGCGCGCGCAGCACGTGATCGGGATCGGGATGTTCGAGCAGTCGTTCGCCGGCCTCGCCGACCTTGTCCTTCCCGGCACGAGCTACCTCGAGCGCGACGGCACGACGCTCAATCTCGAGGGTCGCCTCCAGCGCCAGCGGCGCACGGTGATCGCCCCTTGCCCCGACGAGCTCGCGTGGATCGCGAAGCTCGCCGAGCGCTTCGGCGTCCAGCTCTCCCCGCACGCCTCGGTCGCCTTCGAGGAGATCTCGGAGCGGTGCTACGGAGGCATCTCGTTCGGCGCCGTCGGCGAGCAGGCTCCGCTCCCGAAGCCCGTGACCGCGACCGGCGAGATCGCCAGGCCCGCCGAGAAGCCTCAGTCCCAGGGCAAGGGCCTGCGCCTCGTCTCCTACCGGCCGCTCTTCTCCGGCCCGGCGGTCGATCGCACGCCCGAGCTCGAGTTCCAGCGCCGCGAGGGCGAGGTCGAGCTTGCCCCCGCCGATGCCCGCACGCGGAAGATCGTCGCGGGCGACGACGTGACCGTCAGCTCGAACGGAACGAGCCGCCGCTTCCGCGCCCGGATCGCGCGCGACCTTCCCGCCGGCAGCGTGCGCGTCACGAGCTCCGACGCCGAGGGCCTGCACGACCACGTCGAGGTGGCGAAGTGACCGAGCAGTGGTGGGTCGCGCTCATCGAGGTCGTGATCGTGGTCAACCTCGTCATGGTCGCGTTCGCCTACACGACGTGGCTCGAGCGCAAGGCACTGGGCCGCATGCAGCTCCGGTACGGCCCGAACCGCGCCGGCCCGTTCGGGCTCCTCCAGCCGATCGCCGACCTGATCAAGCTCGTGCGCAAGGAGGCGTTCTTCCCGGCCTCCTCCCACGACCTCCTCTACATCAGCGCACCGATCCTCTCGTGCTTCACGGCGCTGCTCGCCTTCGCGGTCATCCCGTACGGGCCGGGCTGGACGGTCGACGGCTACTACATCAACGGCGAGATCGCGAACCTCCCGATCTCGCTGATCCTGATCTTCGCGCTCGGCTCGATCGGCGTCTACGGCTTCATCGTCGGCGGCTGGGCCTCGGACTCGAAGTTCGCGATGCTCGGGTCGATGCGCACCTGCGCCCAGCTCGTCTCCTACGAGGTCGCGCTCGCGCTCAGCGTCTTCGGCGTCGTGCTGATGGGCCGCTCGCTGAGCCTCGTCGACATCGTCGACCGCCAGCAGGCGACGCTCTGGTTCTTCATCCCTCAGTTCATCGGGCTCTGCATCTTCCTGCTCGCCGGGACCGCGGAGACCTCACGCCCGCCGTTCGACCTCCCGGAGGCCGACACCGAGCTCGTCGCCGGGTACCACACCGAGTACTCCGGCATGCGCTGGGGCCTCTTCCAGACGGCCGAGTACATCAACCTGATCGTCCTCTCGGCGCTCGCGGTCACGCTCTTCTTCGGCGGCTGGGAGTTCCCGGGGGTACCGTCGCTCGACCGCTTCGGCCCGATCTGGTTCCTGCTGAAGCTGGGCGCGCTCGTCACCGCCTTCATCTGGGTGCGCGCCTCCCAGCCGCGCCTCCGCTACGACCAGCTGATGCGCTTCGGCTGGAAGATCCTGCTCCCGCTCGCCACTCTCAACGCGCTCGTCACGGCGCTGATCGTCGTCTGGGTCGGCTGATGGACATCGTCCCGAACACGCTCAAGGGCTTCGGCGTCACGCTGAAGCAGGTCTTCCGCAAGCCGATCACGCAGCAGTACCCCGAGTACCTGCGGCCGGTCTACCCGCGCTTCCGCGGGCGCCATCGCCTCCACCTGCACGAGAACGGCCTCGAGAAGTGCGTCGGCTGCTCGCTCTGCGCCGCCGCCTGCCCGGCCGACTGCATCCGGGTGGTCGCCGACGAGAACACCGCCGAGAACCGCGTCTCCGCCGGCGAGCGCTACGCCCGCATCTACGAGATCAACATGAGCCGCTGCATCTTCTGCGGCTACTGCGAGCTCGCCTGCCCGTTCGACGCGATCACCCTCGGCAACGACTACGAGATCTCCGAGTACAACCGCGACGACCTGATCTACACGAAGGACATGCTGCTCGCCGAGCCGCAGAAGAAGATCCCGGTCGCGGACCGCGACCTCTACGACACGCCGATCCCCTACTACAAGGCCCATTCGTGACACTTCGTGCCACGAATCGGCTAGTGGTTGCACCGCAGGCCACCCGCCGCAAGCACCCACTAGCCATTTCCGGCGCAGACGGAAATGGCAGGCCGCATGGCCGATTTCATCGTCTGGTGCGTCTGGTTCCTCGCCGCCTTCGCGTGCGTCGCGAGCGCGCTCGGCGTCGTCTCCTTCCGAAACCCGTTCTTCTCGGCGCTCGCGCTGATCGGGAACCTCGCGTCGCTCGCGGTGCTCTACCTGCTGCTCGGCGGCGAGTTCGTGGCTGCGGGGCAGGTGCTCGTCTACGGCGGGGCCGTGATGGTCATGTTCCTGTTCGTGATCGCCTACCTCGGCGACAAGACCGACCAGGCGCCCTGGGCCGGGGGGCCGACGTGGCAGTGGTGGGCGACCGTCCTCGCCGCCGGCGCGATCCTCGTCGAGGTGATCGTCGCGGTCGGGCTCTCGACCAAGGGCACGCTCTCGCACGCGCCTGCCGTCCCGCGCAGCTTCGGCTCGCCGGCCTCGATCGGCCGGGTCTTCCTGACCGACCAGCTGCTCGCATTCGAGGTCACCTCGATCGTGCTGCTCGTCGCAGCGGTGGGCGGCGTAGTGCTCGGCTCGCACGCCCGCACGTTCGACAAGCTGACCCCGACCGACACCGCCGACCACGAACGGGACGGCGTAGGCTCGACGGAGCCGTCGATCAGCGGAGGTGCCGGCTTGGCCGGCGCCGGAGCAGAAACACTGTGAATGGGCCCGGGATCACCTGGTACATCATCCTGGCGGCGATGCTGTTCGTCATCGGCACCCTGGGCGTGCTGATCCGCCGGAGCCCGCTGATCATCCTGCTCTCGGTCGAGATCATGCTGAACGGCTCGAACCTCGCCCTGATCGCGTTCGCGCGCCACTTCGGGAGCGAGCAGGGCCAGGTCTTCGCGATCGCCGTGATGGCGATCGCCGCCTCCGAGGTCGTCGTCGGCCTCGGGCTGATCGTCGCCATGGGGCGGCGCAACGTCGAGCTCGACGTCGACAAGCTCCGGACCCTGCGCGGATGACGATCAACACCGCCGCCTGGGTCTGCCTCTGTGCGCCGCTCGTCGCGGCGGTCCTGATCACGCTCGCGGGCGAGCGGATCTCCCGCCGCGCTGCGGGCTATCTCTCGACGGCCTCGACGTTCGTCGCCTTCGGTGCGGCGATCGTCGCGCTCGTCTCGATGCTCGGCGAGTCGCCCGACGCGCGGTCGCACACGACAACCGCCTGGACCTGGCTGTCGGCCGGGCAGTACAGCTTCGGCCTGACCCTGCTCACCGACCAGCTCAGCATCATGATGATGCTGATCGTCAGCGGCGTCGGCGCGCTGATCGTCGCCTACTCGGTCGGCTACATGGAGGGCGAGAACGAGGAGCGCCGCTACTTCGCCTACATGTCCCTGTTCGTCTTCTCGATGCTCCTGCTCGTCCAGTCGGGGAACCTGCTGCTCCTGCTCGCCGGCTGGGGCATGGTCGGCCTCTCGAGCTACCTGCTGATCGGCTTCTACCAGCAGAAGCCCGAAGCAATCGCCGCAGCCAAGAAGGCGTTCATCATGAACGCGTTCGGCGACGCGACGATGGCGCTCGCGCTCTTCCTGCTGATCCAGCAGACCGGCCAGCTCGACTTCGCAGGCGTGTTCGCCGCCGCCCCGCACGGCGGCACGATCGCCAACCTGATCGCGCTCGGCCTCCTGGGCGGCGCGGTCGCGAAATCGGCGCAGATCCCGCTCCACACGTGGCTTCCGGACGCGATGGAGGGCCCGACGCCGGTCAGCGCCCTGATCCATGCCGCCACGATGGTCACGGCCGGCGTGTACCTGATCGTCCGCACGAACCCGCTCTTCCACGACGCGCCCAGGGTGCAGGATCTCGCTGCGGGGCTCGGCGTCCTGACCCTGCTCGTCGCAGGGGTGGTCGCGCTCGTCCAGGTCGACATCAAGCGGGTGATCGCCTACTCGACGATGTCGCAGATCGGCTACATGTTCGTCGGCGCGGGCATCGGCGCCTACTCGGCCGCGATGTTCCACCTGATGGCCCACGCCTTCTTCAAGGGCCTGCTCTTCCTGACCGCCGGCATCATCATCCACGCCCTTTCCGGCGAGCAGGACATGCGGCGGATGGGCGGGCTGCGAAAAGTGCTCCCGCACACCAGGACGGCCTTCCTGATCGGCTCGCTCGCGCTCGTCGGCCTGCCGCCGCTGGCCGGCTTCTTCTCGAAGGACGCGATCATCGACTCGACGCTCGCCCGGGGCGACTGGTTCGGCTACCTCCTGTTCGCGGGCTGCCTGGTCGGGACGTTCTTCACCGGCCTCTACGCCTTCCGCCTGTACTTCGTCGTCTTCTACGGCGAGCAGTCGGCATTTGCGAGCGAGCATCTGCACAAGCCGAAGGGCCGCCTCGAGGGGCCGCTCTCGATGGTGTGGACGGTCACCATCCTGGCCGTCCTCTCGGCGACCGCAGGGTTTCTCCAGTTCTCGCCGCTCTGGCACCCGCTCACGACCTGGCTCGACCCGATCGCCCCGCCGCTCGCCGAGCCGTCCAAGACCCAGGACGCGATCGGCTCGATCTCCGCCGTCCTGCTCGGCCTCACCGGCATCTGGGTCGCCTACGGCTGTTACGTCAAGAAGAGCATCCGCATCCCCAAGCCCGTGAAGCTGTTCGAGAAGAAGTTCTACTTCGACGAGCTCTACGACGCGGTCTTCTATAAGCCCGCCGACCTGATCTCACGCGGGCTCGGGCGCTTCTTCGAGATCCCCGTGATCGCAGGCTCGCTCGGCGAGATCACCCAGGGCTTCCGCTTCGGCTCGGGCGAGGTCTCGAAGGTCCAGAACGGGCTCGTCCGCGCCTATGTCCTCGCCCTCGCAAGCGGGGTCGCCGTCCTCGCCGTCGTCTTCATCGCCTCCCGATGAGCTGGCTGACCACGATCCTGATCGTCCTGCCGCTCGCCGGCTCGCTCGTCGTTTGGCTGCTGCCGCTCCCGAAGCAGATGGCGGCATCGCTCGCGACGCTGATCGCGCTCGTCGAGGTCGGGATCTGGGTCGTCGCGCTCGAGCGCTTCGACTTCTCGAGCGGTGGGCTCCAGTTCGCCCAGCAACACTCATGGTTCAGCGAGATCAACTCGAGCTACCACGTCGGGCTGTTCGGCTTCTCGCTCTGGCTCGTCGGGCTGACCGCCATCTGCGGCGCCGTCGCGTGCATGTACGCCTGGTGGGCGGGCCGCGAGCGCTCGCGCGCCTACTTCGGGCTGATGCTGTTCCTGATCGGCTCCGTCGTCGGCGTCTTCTGCTCGCAGGACCTGCTGCTCTTCTACGCGTTCTTCGAGGCGATGCTGATCCCGCTGTACGTCCTGATCGGCGTCTGGGGCGGCCCCGGGCGGCTGCGCGCGACGATCACGTTCATCGTCTACACCGTCGCCGGGTCGCTGCTGATGCTCGCCGCGATCATCGTCTACGGCCTCCAGCAGCACTCATTCGACCTGCTGACGATGTCGCCGAGCACGAACGACTGGCTGTTCCTCGGCTTCGCGATCGCCTTCGCGGTCAAGGCGCCGTTCTGGCCGTTCCACGGCTGGCTGCCTGATGCGTACCGGGAGTCGCCGCCGGAGGTTTCGGGCCTGCTCTCTGGCGTGATCTCGAAGGTCGCCGCGTTCGGGTTCCTGCGGATCGTGCTCGTCAAGTTTCCCGGCCCGTCGCACGACTTCCGCGTGCCGATCCTGGTGCTTTGCGCGATCGGGCTCGTCTACGGCTCGCTGCTCGCCTTCCGGGCACCCGACGTCCGCGGCGTGATCGCGTACTCCTCGCTCGCCCAGATGGGCCTGATCGGCTTCGGGCTCTTCGCGTTCAACAACCTCGGCCTCAACGGCTCGGTGCTCCAGATGGTCAACCACGGCCTGCTCTCGATGAGCATGTTCCTGCTTGCCGGGATGGTCGAACGGCGCACCTCCACCGGCGAGCTCTCGCGCCTCGGCGGCATGGCCCGCGGGAGGCCGGCGCTCGCGACGATCCTGATGATCGTCGGTGTGATGGCGCTCGCCGTGCCCCTCTCGTCGAACTTCGCCGGCGAGTTCCTGATCCTCGCCGGCGTCTTCCAGCAAGGCTGGGGCTGGGCTGTCGTCGGCGCGATCGCGATCGTGCTTGCGGCGATGTACATGCTGCGCCTGATCTCGGCGGTCCTCCACGAGGACGTCGGCCCGTCCGTCGACGACGCCGCGCTCGACCTGCGCGTCGGCGAGCTTGCGGTCGTCCTACCGCTCGTCCTCATCCTGCTGGTGCTCTCCGCGTGGCCGAACGCGATCAGCGGCCACTCCTTCGGCGCCGAGAACAGCACGCCCGCCACTCAGGCGGTGGCCCCGTGATCACCAAGCCGCACATCGACTGGTTCGCGCTCTCGCCGTCGCTCTCGATGCTGGCGGCAGCCGGGCTCCTGATGCTCGTCGCGGTCTTCTGGCCGAAGGCCTCGCGCCGCGGCGCTGCGGCCGTCGTCGGGGGCGCCGGTTTCGCAGCCGGGCTCGTCTTCGCCATCCTGGTCGACGACAAGAGCCCGCACGGCGCGGCGATCATCGCCGACTCGATCTACCGCGACCGCTGGGCCGCAACGGCACAGGTGATCATCGCCGCCTGCGGCCTGCTCGCCGTGTTCGTGGCCTACCGCGAGCGAATGCGCGAGGAGAACATCGCCGAGTACTTCGTCCTGCTCGCAGCGGCGGGCGCAGGAATGGCGTTCTTCGTCCAGGCCGCAAGCCTCGTCACGCTCTTCCTCGGCCTCGAGTGGTTCTCGATCGCGCTCTACGTCCTGTGTGCGATCGACATCGACCTGGTGGGCTCGCTCGAGGCCGGGCTGAAATACCTGGTGATCGGGGCCGTCGGCTCGGCAACGCTGCTCTTCGGCTCGGCGCTCGTCTACGGCGCGACCGGCGAGCTCTCGTTCGACAAGATCGCGACCGCCGGCGTCGCCGACAACTCGCTGCTCGTGCTCGGCCTCGCGATGATGCTCGCCGGGTTCGCTTTCAAGGCCTCGGCCGCGCCGTTCCACATGTGGACGCCCGACGCCTATCAGGGCGCCCCGACGCCGGTCACGGCGTTCATGTCGAGCGCGACCAAGGTGGCCGCTCTCGTCGTGATGGAGCGCGTGCTCGTCACCGCCTTCCCGCGCGAGGCGCACCTCTGGACCTGGGCGGTCGTCGGAATCGCCATCTTCTCGCTCGCGATCGGCAACATCGCGGCGCTCGCACAGAAGAACGTGAAGCGGCTGCTCGCCTACTCGTCGGTCTCGCACGCGGGCTTCATGCTGATCGCGGTCGGCACCGGAACCGAGATCGGCGCGCGGGCGCTCATGTACTACCTCATCCCCTACGCGGCGATGTCGATCGGGGCGTTCGGCGTGATCGCGGCGCGCGAGCGGGAGCTCGGCACGCCCGTGACCCTCGAGAACCTGTCCGGCTTCGGCTGGGAGCGCCCGTTCTTCGGCGTCTCGATGTGGGTGTTCATGCTCGGCTTCCTCGGCTTCCCGCTGACCGGCGGCTTCTGGGGGAAGATCTACGTCTTCTATGCCGCCTACGACCGCGGCTGGTGGTGGCTGATCGTGATCGGCGTCGCCTTCACCGTCGTGTCCGCGTCCTACTACCTCGCGGTCGTTCGCTCGATGTTCCTGCGCGACAGCGCCGAGCTGCGGCTGGCGCCTGCGGGCGGCTCGCCGCCCCGCGAGCTCGTGCTCGGCACCGGGATCGCGGCTTGCGTCGTCGTGACGGTCGGGTCGTTCTTCTTCGTCCAGCCGCTGATCGACGTGGCCGCCGCCGCAGCGAGGTCGCTACCTTTCTGACGTGCTGCGTGCCCACGGCCTGATCTTCGTATCTGCCGTGCTGGCACTCGCGTTTGCCGGAGGCGCGCTCGCATCCGGACGGGCTCTTGCTCCGGGCGATCAGGCGCTCGCAGCAAAGGATCTGCTCACCCGCTCCGACCTCGGCTCATGCCTGGAAGGGCGGCGCAGTGAAGGCGACGAGCGCGCAGCTCTCCTGCCCGGGATACAACCCGAGGTCGACAGCCGTCACGACCGGACGGGCCGCCGCACGGTTCACCGCGACCGGGATCCGGCTCGACCACACGGTCGCCGTGCTCGCGCGGAGCGGGATGCTCGCGCCATTCTGGAAGGCGACCTACAGCGCGGGCTTCCTGCCGTGCCTGAGGTCGGCGTTCTTCCTGCAGATGCCGCCGAACGTCGCGGTCGCCTCGGCCAACAAGGTCACGTTCCCGAAGTATGGGAAGTACACGAGCGCGTACCGGATCGTCTACGAGACGCCGGTTGCCAACGGCAAGTCGGTGGTCGGCGTGTACGACCTGATCGCGATCGGCAACGAGAGGACGCAGATCGTGCTCATGTTCAAGGCCGGCCTCGGGCACTGCCGCACAGGTGGCCGCGAACCAGAAGGCGCTCGTGGAGGCCGAGGCGAAGATCGCCTACGTCGCCGCGAAGCGCGCGTTCAGCTAGCGGGCGCTACGGCTTCGCGGGCCAGAAGCCCGAGAGCCGGCGAAGCCGGGGCCCGCCCGCCAGCATGCCCTTGAGCGCAAACAGGCAGACGATCGCGATGAGCGAGGAGACACCGAGCGGCGGCACGCCGTGGACGGCCGCGTTCCGCACGGCGCACGAGACCACGAGCAGCACGACGATCGCTCCGGAGCTCAGCGATTGCACCCCGTTCGCGCCGCCGGGCGAGTCGATGTAGTCGCCGAAGGTGACGAGCGCGGCGACAGCAGCGAACGGGAGAGCCGCGAGGAGCGCGTCGGCGGCGAGGCTGTGCGATCCCTGAAGGTCGGCGACGACCGCGATGATCACGAACAGTGCGGGTAGAACACGACGTCCCATCGACGCATAGCTTCGCGAACGGACCGGACGCTCCTTCCCGCATTCGGCGACTATCGTGCGGCTCGACGAAAGAACGAAAGGAGAAGCGGGATGGCTTCACTCACCTGGCTCGGCCACTCGGCGTTCCTGCTCGCGAGCGACGAGGGCAAGCGGATCTATATCGACCCGTTCCTGAACGGGAACCCCTCGACGCCCGAGGACCTGAAGAGCCCGGACAAGGTCGACGTGATCGCGATCACGCACGGGCACAGCGACCACGTCGGCGACACGGTCGCGCTCTCGCAGGCCTTTCCCGATGCGCCGATCGTCGCGCAGGGCGAGCTCAAGACGTGGCTCGGCTCGAAGGGCGCGAATATCGGCCACCTGCCCGGCCTGAACAAGGGCGGGACGCAGGAGGTCGACGACATCCACTTCACGCTCGTGAACGCGTTCCACTCGTCGAGCAGCAACGAGGGGGAGTATCTCGGCGAGCCGGCCGGGATCGTGATCAGGCTCGAGGGCGGCCGCGCCCTCTACTTCGCGGGCGATACGTGCGTGTTCGGAGACATGGCCCTGATCGCGCGGCTCTACGCACCCGACTATGCGGTGCTTCCGATCGGCGACCACTTCACCATGGGCCCGCGGGAAGCCGCGCTCGCGCTCGAGCTGCTCGGCAACCCGCCCTGCGTTCCCTGCCACTACGGCACGTTCCCGCTCCTGACCGGCACGCCGGAGCAGCTTCAGATCGAGGCGCCGGGCGCGACGATCCTCAAGCTCGGGCCGGGCGACACGATGCTGCTCGACTGAACGAGATGCAGCCCGTCGTCGCGACCTACTCGATCGCCGCCTGCGACCTCGAGGCCGGGCAGTGGGGCGTCGCGACCGAGTCGAAGTTCCTCGCGGTCGGCTCGGTCGTGCCGTGGGCGCGAGCCGGGCTGCGGCGCCGTCGCGACCCAGGCGTATGCGAACCCGCGGTACGGGCCCGACGGGCTGGCGCTCCTCGCGGAGGGCCTCTCGGCCGCCGACGTGGTCGCGCGAGCTGACCGGCGCCGACGACGGCCGCGACCAGCGCCAGCTCGGCGTGGTCGACGCGCAGGGCGGGAGTGCGACCTACACGGGCAGCGAGTGCATGGACTGGGCGGGCGGGATCTCCGGGCCGTGCTTCGCGGCCCAGGGGAACATCCTCGTCTCCGAGGCGACGGTCGGTGCGATCGCGTCGACCTTCGAGAGCTCGGCCGGCCGGCCGCTCGCCGAGCGGCTGATCGACTGCCTTGCAGCCGCCCAGGCAGCCGGCGGTGACCGGCGCGGCCAGCAGTCGGCGGCGCTGCTCGTCGTCGAGCGCGACGGCGGCTACGCGGGGCTGTCGGACGCCGTGGTCGACCTCCGGGTCGACGACCACCCGGCGCCGGTCGGGGAGCTCGCTCGCATCTACGCGATCCATCAGACGCTGTTCGGGAAGACCCCCTTCACCGCCTGGCTCGAGGTCGACGGGCCGCTCGGCGCCGAGCTCGAGGAGCGGCTCGCCCGGCTCGGGTTCGAGGGCGAGCTCGAGGACACGCTGCCTGCCTGGGCCGGCCGCGAGAACCTCGAGGAGCGCGTCGACGGCATCGCCCGGATCGACCCGGTCGTGCTCGAAGCGCTGAGGGACGCATGAGCGCCGGTTGGGAAGCGACGCAGCTCGGGGAGCTCGACTCGATCCCGCTGTTCGACGGGATCGTCTGGCATCCCGATCCGCAGCCGGCTCGGCATCCGGGCGTTCGGGATCAACGCGTACACGGCCGAGCAGGTCGGCCAGCACGTCGTCGAGGAGCACGACGAGACCGGCGGAGGCTCCGCGGGCCACGAGGAGCTGTACGTCGTCATCTCGGGCCGCGCCACCTTCACGATCGGCGGCGACACCCTGGATGCGGCCGCCGGCAGCCTCGTCTTCATCTCCGACCCGAAGCTGCGCCGCAAGGCGATCGCCGAGGAGGAGGGGACGATGGTGCTCGCGATCGGCGCCGAGCCGGGCGTGGCCTACGAGGTCTCGCCCTGGGAGTCGTACTTCGGGGCTCTGCCGGCGATCCGCGAGCAGCGGTACGCAGACGCGATCGCGCAGATCGAGGCGGGCCTGGCCGAGCGGCCCGGGCATCCGGCGATTCTCTACAACCTTGCCTGCGCGGAGTCGCTTGCCGGGCGCCCGCTCGACGCGATCACCCACCTGCAGGAGGCGGTGCGCGCCGACTCCAAGTACCTCGAGCGGGCGAAGACCGACCCGGACTTCGACGCGATCCGGCGCGAGCAGGGCTTCCCCGCCTAGCGGTCTCCGGGGAGCCGGACGCCTTCTGCGAGCTCGCGGAAGGGCGGGAACCGGGTCACTCTGGGGCGCCGCGACGAGGAGCAGCGCGCCGAAGCCGTCATCGGGCGTCAGCGCGTCGACCAGGAGCTGGAGCCCGACGGCGAGCGCGAACGCCTTGTGGGCCTGGTCGCCGCCGAACGGTGCGAGGTCGTCCTCGCTCGCGCGCCCGGTGAGGACATCTCCCCAGGTGAGGTTCCCCATCGACGCGTCGACCACCACCGGGCGTCCGTCGGCTCGAGGGGACCGCGATCGAGAGCGGGTTCGTTCCGGCCAGCTTGGGGCCTCCGTCGGGATGCGCGAGCCGGCGCGGCGAGGTCGCGGTGAGCGCCGCCACGAGCCCGCCCTCGGCGAGGCGGCGCGTCCAGTAGCCGAGCATGCCGGTGGGGAACGTTCGGCCCATGGCGACCACCCTGGCGCTCGCCGGCGGGCTCGCGAGCTGCGCTTCGACGACCGCGTCCAGGACCAGGTAGCCGAGAGCGCCGTTCCCGTCCCAGCGCTCGTACCCGGGCTCTGCGACGGCGCGGATCGGCTTCGCGCGCGGCTCGAGCCCGGGCCAGTCCTCCAGCCGATCGACGCGAACGAGGCCGTGGGTCGCGCGACCCGAGCGCTCGGCGGCCAGGAAGTGGTCGGCGAGGACGGCGGCGTCGGCATCCGAGAAGCCGAGTGCGGAGAGCCGCTCGAGCGTTCTTGCCCTCTCGGCATCCCTCGTTTGCATGACGCGACTCTACGGGCCGGCGCCGATTCGCCCGATAACGAAAGCGGTGGGCGAGGCCACCTATCAGTCCGGATCGCAGGCTTCCGGCGCGCTGCTCGACCGTGCAGATGAGCTCACGGGGTCGGGCCGGTTCGCAGAGGCCATCGAGGCGTACGACGATTTCCTCGGCCAGTGGGCCGGCGCACCGTGGCTTGCACAGCACGTCTCGTATGCGCTGGTCTCGCGCGGCTACTGCCTGAGCGAGCTCGAGCGGCCCGACGACGCGATCGCCGCCTACGACGACGCGATCGCGCGCTTCGGAGACTCGCCCGACCCGGTCGTCCAGGAGAACGTGGCCCGGGCCTCCCGGCACAAGGCGCTCCTGCTCGGCGAGCTCGGCCGGGCCGAGGATGCGCTCGCAGCGCTCGTGGAGACCGATGCGATCTTCGGTCACGTCCGGAGCCGGCCGTGCGGGAGATCGTCGCGGGCTCGCTACGGAGCAAGGCATTCGTGCTCGGGACGCTCGGCCGCAAGGAGGAGGAGATCGCGGCCTACGACGAGCTCGCGCGACGGTTCGGCGATGCGGCCGAGCCCGAGATTCGCGAGCAGGTCGCCTGGGCGATCTACGACAAGGCACTGACCCTCGGCGAGGAGCTCGAGGTGCCGGCCGCGGCGGCGGCGGCCTGCGACGAGCTGGTGGCGCGCTTCGCGGGGGATGCCAGCCCGAGCCTCCGAAGCCTGGTCGGCTGGGCGCTCTTCAAGAAGATCCTCTGGCTGGCCGAGCTCGGCCGCGACGACGAGGCGGAGCCGGCCTACGAGCAGCTGATCCTCCGTCGCGACGAGAGCGTCGACCCCGAGCTCAGCGACGCCGTCGCCTGGGCGATGCAGGCGCTCGCCGACCGGCTCGGCAACCGCGGCCGGCTGCTCGCCGAGGTGCTGCTGCTCGAGGACGTCGTCCGCCGCTTCCGCGAGGTCGAGGACGCAGCCCTTCAGGACCGCGTCGCCGCCACACGCAAGACGATCTTCGACCGGCTCGAGTACCCCGGCCGACGCGACTGACCCGGACACGCCCAGCTGGGCCGTGTCCGGTACCAGGTTATGCAAACGAAAGTTCCACAGCAGGCGCCGGAGCAGCGCATACGCAACAGGAAAGCCCTGCATTCCGCGCGCGGCTTTCGGGACATCTCCGGTGCCAGGTACAGGCCGTTCGGCTGGGCCCGGTGGCGGCCCGCGGAGAGGCTCGCGGCGACTACGAGACGAGCGGAAGCGTCCGGGTGAAGCCGGCGCCGCGACTCAGGTCGATCGCGCGGGCCAGCTCGATCACGGCCTGAGCGGCATCGGAGTCGGGATCGGAGATCACGAGGGGGACGCCCGCGTCGCCGGCCTCGCGAAGCTCGATGTCGAGCGGGACCGTGCCCAGGAGCTTCACGCCGAGCTGGGTCGCAAGGCGCTCGCCGCCGCCCGAGCCGAAGATCTCGGAGGTCATGTTCTCGATCACGCCGACGAGCTGCATGCCGGTGCGACGGGCCATCTCGGCGGCGCGGCTCGCCACCTCCTGCGCCAGGATCTGCGGCGTCGTGACCACGACCGCCTCGGCGCGCGGGAGCATCTGGCCGAGCGAGATCGCGACGTCCCCGGTGCCGGGCGGCATGTCGACGACGAGAATGTCCAGGTCGCCCCAGTGGACGTCCTGCAGGAACTGCTCGAGCGCCCGGTGGAGCATCGGCCCTCGCCACATCAGCGGCTTGTTGTCGTCGACGAAGAAGCCGATCGACATCAGCTTCATGTCGTGCGCGACCGGCGGGATCATCAGCTTGTCGACGAGCACGGGCTTCTGGTGGATCCCGAGCATCTGCGGGATCGAATGGCCGTAGATGTCGGCGTCGAGGATCCCGACCCGGCGCCCCTGCGCCGCGAACGCCGCGGCGAGGTTCGCGGTGAGTGTCGACTTGCCGACACCGCCCTTCCCCGAGGCGACCGCGATCACGCGGGTCGTCGGGTCGAGCTGGATCGCCTTGTCCGACTCGGGCCTGCCGCCCCGGAGCTTCGAGGTCAGCGCTGCGCGCTCGTCGGGGCTCATGACGTCGAACTCGAGCCGGACGGACGCCACCCCTTCGACGCCGCCGACCTCGCGCGCGACCTGCTCCTGGAACGAGTTCCGGAGCGGGCAGCCCGCAACGGTGAGCGCGATCGTGACGGTCACGTCGCCACCGTCGATCGCGATCTCGCGGACCATGTCGAGGTCGGTGACCGGCTTGCGGAGCTCGGGGTCGATGACGTTCGCGAGCGCGGCGAGAACCGCGTCTTTCGACGGAGCCATGCCTAGGAGCGTAGCGCCGCGGCGATGCTCAGCGCGAGCTCCTGGGTGCCCGCAGCGCAGATGCGCGAGCGCGCCTCGAGGTCGAGCGGGATCGTCCCGAGCTCCGGGCCGTCGACCGCGTGGATCGCGAACCCGCGCTCGCGCACGAGCAGCTGCGACGCGGCGAAGTCGACGCTTCGCGACGGCTTCAGGACGACGACGGCGTCGGTGCGCCCGGCGGCGAGATGGCAGAAGGTGATCGCCTGCGCGCCCATGATCCGCACGCGGTCGGTGAGCGGGGCCAGCTTGGCGAGCTCGGAGTAGACGAGCTCGGCCCTGGTCGCCTCGATCGACATGAACTGGATCTCGTCCTTCGGGCGCCCGGTGAGCGGCACGCCGTTCAGGAACGCCCCGCCGCCGCGCACCGCCGTCCACTCCTCGCCGGAGCCGAAGTCGTGCACGAAGCCGAAGACGACGTCGTCCATCGTCCTGCCCTCCGCCACCGCGACGCAGAGCGCGAAGTACGGGATCGCCCGCTCGGCGTTCTGTGACCCGTCGATCGGATCGACGCAGACGGTCAGCGCTCCCTCGCCCTTGATCCCGATCTCCTCGGAGACGATCCGGACATCCGGCAGGTCGAAGTGCTTCAGGATGACGCTCTCCGCGGCCTCGTCGAGCGCGGCGGTGATGTCGCCGCCCTTGCCCCGGCCGATCGGCCGCTCGCGCTCCTCGCGGGTCGGCATCTCGACGAGAACCGCCTCGACGTCGCGAACCGCCGCGCGGCACAGCTCGAGCCAGGGGCTCAAACCGGATGGAGGAGCAAGCCGGAGGTCAGCTTCGGCAGGAAGTAGGTGGTCTTGGGCGGCATGACCTCGCCGCCGAGCGCGGTCGCCATCACGGTGGCGACCGACGGGGCGCGGACGAGGAACGCGATCGTCGCCAGCTCCTGGTCGACGACGTCGATCGCCTCCTGCGCGTTCGGGGTGTACTCGACGCCCTGGAGCCCGTACTGCTCGATCTCGCGGGTGTCGAGCTCGTCCTCGGACTCGAGCCGGTAGTAGTTCCCCATCCGGTACATCGCGAGCGAGTCTCGGTCCCACGTCGAGGTCATCATCCCGAACGGATCCTCTTCGACGCCCATCGCAACCCGGTGAGTCGGGTAGATCTCGAGGCCCGAGTCGCGCGCCGACACGAGCACCGCCAGGGTGTGGGTCGCGGACGGCTCCTCCTCGCGGAAGGCAACCGCGGTCTCGTAGCGATGGTGCCCGTCCGCGATCATGAAGGGCACGTCGATCTCGATCTCCTCCGCGGGCAGGCGCCAGAGCCGGTTCATGACCCCGCCTTCTGCGACCTCGATGTCGGGGTCGCCGGTCGGCGCCTCGATCGGGACCTCGGCGTCGTAGAGCAGCATGATCGGCTCGAGCTGCGTCCGCGTCGCCCGGAGGAGCGCGAGGCGCACCTCCTTGACCTCCGCCTTCGTCCGCTCGTGCGGAAGCACCTTGCCGTCGGAGTACGGCGTCGCCTCGACCGATCCCACGATCCCGGTGCGCTTCCGCATCGAGCCGTCCATGTCCAGGAACTCCTGCTCGAGCCACCAGAGCGCCGGCTCGTCCTCACGCATGGCGCCGGTCTCGCGCCAGTCGGCGAGTGTCTCCGCGGCCTGCTCGATCGACCTCGGCAAGGTCAGGTGGACGATGTTGCGGTCGTTCGTCAGCCAGAGCGTCTCGCGCTCGTCCTCGTTCATCACGTCGTACGGCGGAGCGACGAGGTCGGCCAGCGGCCCGGCGACGCTCTCGTCGTATCGGAGCGCGCGAAAAGGCGAGATCGCAGTCACATTCTGAGGCTACCGAACACGTCGCCACGCAAAGCGACCTGGTGACTTCGAGACTCACCGACGAGCGTGCGGGGTGTTCGGATCTCGGTGACAGGGGAACGTAACCGAGCGTGACTGAGCTCGCCGCCGCCGCCTGATGCCGGTTGGTCTCCTCGTTCCGGTCGCGTTGATCGGCTGGGGCGCCGCCTGCGCCCTGACGTCGTGGCGGCGGCTCGGCGCGATCGCACGCATCCCGGCGCTCGTGACCAACGAGCTGCCGTTCCTCGCCGGCTACCTGCTGGTCGCATCGTCTGCCCTGGCCCTGGCACAGGGCGATCTCGACTCGGTGGGCGGGGCAATCGTCGGAGTCGCGGCGCTGATCGTGCTCCTCGGGCTCGTCGTGATCGTCCGGCGCTCGCTTCGAGCCGACGCAGCGCTCCACAATCCAACGCCGCCGCACCGGCCGTGGCGTCGGATTCTGATCGCGCCGCTGCGGGCGTACCGCCGCGATGTCGTACGTATCCGCAACGTCCCGTACGGCGAGGGGCCGCGCCGCAACCTCGACCTGTACCACCTCCGGGCCCGGCCAACCGGTGTACCGGTGGTCCTGCACTTCCACGGAGGCGCCTTTCGCTCGGGGAACAAGAACCGCGAGGCCCGGCCGCTGATCGGGCATCTGGCCGGCCGAGGCATGGTCTGCGTGAGCGCCAACTACCGGCTGCGCCCCCACGTCGCCTATGAGGACCAGCTGGCCGACGCCCTGGCAGCGATCGAGTGGGTTCGCTCACACGCCCGGGGATACGGAGGAGACCCGGATCGGATCTTCCTGGTCGGCAGCTCCGCGGGCGCCTACCTCTCGGTCGATGCCGTCAACGCGGGGGCGAAGGGGATCGCCGGCATCGTCGGCCGGTACGGCTTCTACGGGGGCCTCGCTGCGGTCCGGCCACAGCCGCCGATTCTCGTGATCCATGGGGAGCGCGACTTGCTCGTTCCGCCAACGCGTGCCCGGGAGTTCGTCGAACGTATGCGCGCCGGCTCGGGCCATCCCGTCGAGTACGTGCAGCTACCCGGCGGCCATCACGACTTCGATCTCTACGAATCGATTCGCGCGAACGCGGTCAGCGTCGCCGTCGAACGGTTCATCGTGAGCTCGTGTGCGCGTCGGGGGAATGGGCGGAGGTCACCACCGGACGAATGATTGGATTCGCTGGTGGACGGTTGCGTGATCGCCGGGGATGGTCTTGAGCCAGTAGCCGAGGAGCCCCTGGACCGCGATGAGGGTGGTGAGCGCGATTGCCGCGATGACGATGCGTCGGGAGACGACGGCTCGGGCGGATTCGATCAGGGCTGCGAGCCCGAGGGCGAAGACGGGCATCTCGTCGATCAGGGCGCGCATGCCGAATGAGCCGCCGTACCACCAGATCGACCAGCTCGAGACGACCCAGATCGCGACCGGGAGATAGACGGCGGTCGGGATGAAGAGCGGGCGCGCGGTGCGGCGGAGGAGCGGGATCCCGACGATCGAGAGGATGAGGAGCGGTGTCCAGAAGAACAGTCCTTTGCGGACGCTGAACAGGACGCCGATCAGGTGGGGGTGGAGCAGATCGAGGTGCTCGCCGGGCCCGTGGTAGGGATTGGTGATCCACGAGCCCGTGATCCGGTACCAGTAGGCCGACTGCGGTAACAGGACGAGCAGGCAGACACCGGTTCCGATCGCGAGCAGGTCGAGGCGACGGAGGAGCGTGCGGCCGCGTGCGGCGAGGTCGCTCCATCGTTCGATCCCGATGAGCACGCAGAAGAGCAGAATCGTCAGGTTCGTCGCGCGGATCAGCCCAACCAGGCCGAGGCTCGCGCCGAGCGCCACCGTGTTGGCGAGTCCTGGCCGCTGTTCGACCGAGAGCGCGAGACGAACGGCGAGGGCGATCGCGAAGAACGAGTACGCGTGACTCATCGTCGTCTCCGACGTTCCGTAATTGAACACGGCCGCCCCGAACGTCACGGCGATCAACGTGATCACGATCGTCCTCCTGCTGAACCACCGCGTCAGGATCGAGGCGGTGAGGGCAAGCCCCAACAGCATGTAGACGAGCCCCGCCGCGCTCGCGGCGGCCTGAAACGGCCACGAGAAGCCATCCCGTGGCTGATGCATCACGATCGCCAGCCCCCAACCCGTGAGAAAGAACGGCGAGATCAGCGCCGCCTCACCGATGCCGTACTGGTCGAGGTACTGATGCTGCCCCGGGTAGCCCAGTGGCACGGTCGTGCGTACCAGCCGAACGCCCGGGATGTAGCGCGGATCGCCGCCGAACGACCGCGCCGCGGTTCGCCTGAGCGTCAGGTCGTGATCGAGGAGCGCGGCCGGTAGGTACACGTAGTAGCCCGCGCCGTCAGACCGGATCGGGCCCTCCCCGTAATACGTCAACCCGGCCGAGTAGACCCACGCCGTCGCAGCAACGGCCAGAACCCCGACCAGAACGAGCAGCGCTCCGAAGACCCTTGCATCCGACCAGCGCGTCACGGCAGGGACGATAGGCTCCCGCCGACCGAGCCGACGTCCGCTTGGATCGGCGCACCGTACTGGACGCACTGCTGTCGTCTGTGCGCGGGTGACACCATAGACTCGGACGGTGATCTCCGACCTCGAAGCAGACCGGGTCGTCGAGGGCGTCTTCGCCGTCAAGTCGAAGCGGCGGTCGCAGACGAAAGGCGGCGCACCGTATCTCGCGCTCGAGCTCGTCGACCCGTCGGGCCACATCGACGCGCGCGTCTGGAAGGACGTCGAGCTGCTCGACGGGCGGTTCTCCGAGGGGGATGCGGTTCGGGTGCTCGGGCGCGTGGAGAAGTTCCGCGACCGGCTGCAGCTCGACGTACGGACGCTCGAGGCGACCGACGTCGACCCGGCCACGCTGACGCCGACTCTTCGGCGGGACGCAGCGGAGCTGCAGGGGTTCCTGGAGTTCCTGATCGAGGAGATCTCGCACCCCGGGCTCGCGGCCACGGTGCGGGCGGTGCTCACCGACCGCGAGCTGACCGCGTATCCCGCGACCTTCGACGACCACCACTCCTACGCGGGAGGGCTGCTCGAGCACACGGTCGGGGTGGCGACGCTCTGCCGCGAGACGGCGCAGCTGCATCCGCGGCTTCGGTCGGAGCTCGTCCTGGCGGCGGCTCTCGTCCACGATGTCGGGCGTACGATCGAGCTCACCCGCGGGCCGGCGTTCACGCCGACCGAGGAGGGCCGGCTGCTCGGGCACGTCCACCTCGGACTCCGGCTGATCGAGGAGCGCGCCGAAGGCCTTACGCCCGGGCAGCTCGCCGAGCTGCTCCATTGCGTCGCCGTCCACCACGATCTCCGTGCGGCCCGGACGGCCGAGGCAGCCGTCGTCTACCACGCGAACCAGCTCGACGCGAGCGCTGCCACCCGGCCGACCGGGTGAACGGGCTCCTACTCGCGCTCGGCGCGAGCCTCGCCTGGGGGGTCGCCGACTTCGTCGGCCCGTGGCAGGGACGAACGCTCGGAGCTCTCCGCGTGATGCTGTGGGCCCAGGTCGCCGGGCTCGGGGCGATGGCGATCGTCTGTTCCGCTCGCGGCCAGACGCCTCACAGCGCAGCGGTCCTGCTCGCGATCCCGGCGGCGATCTCCGGGACCCTCGGGCTGTACGCCTACTACCGCGGCATGGCGATCGGGGCGATGGCGGTGGTCGCGCCGATCGCGGGCGCCTCGGCGATCGTGCCCGTCATCTTCGGGATCGCCCAGGGCGACCGGCCGTCTCCGCTCCAGTACCTCGGCGTCGCGGCGGCGCTCGTCGGCGTCATCCTTGCCTCGCAGGAGCACCAGGAGGGCGGCAAGCGCAAGGTCGCAGCGGGCGTCGGGCTTGCCCTCCTCGCCGCCGTCGGCTTCGGGTTCTACTTCCCTCCGATGCACGCTGCCGGAAAGGCCGATCCCTACTGGGCCTCGCTGATCTTCCGCATCACCTCGACCGCGATCGTCCTCCTGGCGGTCGCCGTGCGCCGCCCCGCGATCAGGCTGGCCGGCTGGAAGCTCCTGATCATCCTCGGCGTAGGGCTCGGGGACACCCTCGGCAACCTCCTGTTCAGCGCCTCGGCCCACGCAGGTGGGCTCGAAAGCCTGACCTCGGTGCTCGCGTCGCTCTACCCGATCGTCACGGTGCTGCTCGCGGCCGCTGTCCTGCACGAGCGCATCGCGCCGATGCAGCGAATCGGCGTCGCACTGACCCTCGCGGGCGTCGTGCTGATCGCCGCCTAGCGCTCAGATGTTGAAGCGGATGTTCAGGACGTCGCCGTCGCGAATCACGTAGGTCTTGCCCTCGAGCCGCTGCAGCCCCTGGCGCGAGACCTCGGTGTGCGAGCCGGCCTCGACCAGGTCCTTCCAGTCGATCACCTCGCAGCGGATGAACCCGCGAGCGATGTCGGTGTGGATCGTCGCGGCGGCGTCGAGCGCGGTCTCGCCGCGCCGCAGCGTCCAGGCCCGGGTCTCCTTCTCGCCGGCGGTGAAGAACGTGACCAGGTCGAGCACGTCGCTCAGGCGGCGGACGACCTCTTCGAGGGCCGACGTGCCGCCGTCCCGAAATGCTTCGGCGTCCTCGTCGGTGAGCTCCGCCAGCTCGGCCTCGAGCCCGAGGTCGATTCCGCCGGGGCCGTTCTCGACCGCGATCACCGGCTTTGTCGTCAGCGGCTCGAGCCCGTCGGGCAGCTCGCCTTCGATCTCGGAGAGCGGCGCGCCCGCATCGACTGCCGCGAGCACCTCCCGCAGCCGCTCGGCCTCGGCGCGAACCTTCGGATCGCCGGACTTGGCCTGCTTCTCGACCCGCTCGAGGCGCCCCGCGACGTGGTCGCGGTCGGCGACGAGCAGCTCGAGCTTGAGGTTCTCGAGGTCGCCGGCGGGGTCGGCGCCGGGCGAGAAGCCGTCGAGGACGACGAGCAGGGCGTCGACCTGGCGGAGGTTGCCGAGCAGCGCCGGGCCCGTGCCGGGAACGTCCTGCACGCGCACCGTCGCCGGCGTCACCTTCTTCGCCGAGACAACCTCGGCGAGCGCCGCCAGGCGCGGGTCGGCGATCTCGGCCATGCCGACATGCGTCTTCCCGTACTCGCCGCCCGCGGTCTTCGTCAGCGCCTTGAAGAGCGTTGTCTTGCCCGACCCCGGCAGGCCGACGATCCCGGCCTCGAGAGCCATGTGGCGCTACGCGCCGAAGCCGACGCGGCTCTCGCGAGCGTGGCGCTTGACGAACGCGATCATCCGCACGACGGCGGTGTAACGGCCGTCCTCGGCGTCGAAGACCACTGCATCCGGCGCTCCCTTCGCGAGCGCGGACTCGAGCTCGTCGGCCGTCTCGACGGGGATGTTCACCGTCAGCGACTGCCCGCTGCGAAAGGCGATCTCGACCCGGACGCGCTCTGACTCAGCCATGCGCCACCAGCTCTGCGAGCACGCCTCCGGTGGCGTGCGGATGGACGAAGGCGATGTCCATCCCGTTCAGGCCTCGCCGAGGAGTCTCGTCGATCAGCTCGGCGCCCTGCGCGGCCAGCGCGTCGAGCTCGGCCGCCACGTCGTCGACCTCGAAGGCGACGTGGTGCATCCCCGGGCCGCGCCGCTCGAGAAACCGTCCGACCGGCGTGTCGGGGTCGAGTGAGGCGAGCAGCTCGATCCGGTCGTCGCCGACCCGGAGCAGCGCCGTCTCGACGCCCTGATCGGCCAGCGTCTCGCGCAGCTCGACCTCGGCTCCGAACAGGCGTCGGTAGGTCTCCACGGCCTCGTCGAGATCGGCCACGGCGACGCCGAGATGGTGGATACCGCTCGCGCTCATCGGTCCCGATGCTACCGATGGGCTTGTGAATCGGGCACGGACGTGTCACAGTCCAGAACGATGCGGTTCGCGCTGGCTTGCTCGTTCGCGGCGATCGCCGTGCTCCTCGTGGGCTGCGGCGGCAGCAACAAGTCGTCCTCGACGACGACCGGCAGCACCACGACGGCGCCCGACAACGGCATCTCGTCGAAGTCGGCGGACGAGATCGTCTCCGCGATGCAGACCGCAGTCTCGGCCGCGACCAGCGTGCACATCGTCGGCGCAGGGACGAGCGGCGGCTCCTCGATCTCGCTCAACCTGAAGCTCGTGCGCGGCAAGGGAGGCGCCGGCCACATCGCCCTCGGCGGGCTCGGCTTCGACATCATCAGGATCGGCCAGAAGGTCTACATCGACGCGTCCAAGAGCTTCCTCCTCCACTACGCAGGATCGAGCTCGGCCAGTCTCGCAGGCAGGTGGTTCTACGTCTCGGCGAGCACCAAGGGGCTCGGAAGCCTCGGCTCGCTCACCAACATCGACGCGCTGATCGACCAGATCCTCGCCTCGCATGGAACGCTCGCGAAGGGCGACGCCACGACGATCGACGGGCAGCCTGCGATCGCGATCAACGACACGAAGAACGGCGGCGTCCTCTACATCGCCACGACCGGGCCCGCCTACCCGCTCGAGCTGACGCCCGGCAAGAACAACGGCACGGGCGTGATCAAGTTCACGGCGTGGGATCAGCCGGTCGCCCTGAAGGCACCGGCACACCCGCTGGACTACAGCAAGGCCGGCGGCTGATCGTCGCGGCTGGCGGCGACCTGCGGAACACCTACCGCGTCGCCCGCCTCTGACTCGTTCTCGACGTCGCCGAAGAGCGCGAGCAGCTCGTCGCGCGAGAGCGTCTCCTTCTCGAGCAGCGCCTCTGCCACCCGATCGAGGAGATGGCGGTGCTTGGCCGTCACCCGCAGCGCCTCGGCATAGGCCTCGTCGGTCAGCCGCGCCTGCTCGAAATCCCGCATCCGCTTGGTCTCCTCGGACAGCGCGTAGTTGTCGGCCCGCATCGTGCGCGCAGTCGCGGCGTCGCTCATCCCGTACTCGAACACCATCGCGCGGGCGAGCTCGGTGACCTTCTCGAGGTCGTTGGCGGCGCCGTTCGTGACTCGCCCGAAGACGACCTGCTCGGCGGCGCGGCCGGCGAGCGTCACGACCATCCAGTCGGTGAACTCGTCCTTCGTGTGCAGGTAGCGCTCCTCCTCGGGCAGGTTGAGCGTGTAGCCGAGCGCGGTGCCGCGGGCGATGATCGTCGCCTTCTGGACCGGGGAGACGGCGCTCATCAGGTGCGCCATCATCGCGTGGCCGGCCTCGTGGTAGGCCAGGATCATCTTCTCCTTCGCGGTGATCACACGGCGCTGTTGCAGCCCTGCGATCACGCGGTCCATGGCGTGCTCGAAGTCCTCCTGGGTGATCTCGTCGGCCTCGCGCCGTCCCGCCGAGATCGCGGCCTCGTTGCAGATGTTCGCGAGGTCGGCGCCCGTGAGACCGGCTGTCCGGCGGGCGACCGAGTCGAGATCGATGTTCGCGGTGAGCGGCTTCCCGCGCGTGTGCACGAGCAGGATGTCGCCGCGGCCCTTCAGGTCGGGCGGCTGGATGAAGATCTGGCGGTCGAAGCGGCCGGGGCGGAGCAGCGCCGGGTCGAGATCCTGGAGCCGGTTGGAGGCGCCCATGATGATCACCTGGTCGCGCGGGCCGAAGCCGTCGAGCTCGACGAGCAGCTGGTTCAGCGTCTGGTCCTGCTCACGGTTGAACGAGTTCCCCGTGCGGGCACGTCCGACGGCGTCGAGCTCGTCGATGAAGATGATCGAGGGCGCGTTCTCGCGCGCCTCTTCGAAGAGCTTGCGGATGCGCGCCGCGCCGAGGCCGGCGAACATCTCGACGAACGCCGAGGCGCTCTGCGCGTAGAAGGCGGCTCCCGAGGCGTTGGCGACCGCCTTCGCGGCCAGCGTCTTCCCGGTGCCCGGAGGGCCGTGGAACATGATCCCCCTCGGCACGCGGGCGCCCAGCCGCTCGAAGCGCTTCGGGTCGCGCAGGAAGTCGACGACCTCCTGCAGCTCCGCCTTCGCCTCGTCGAGGCCGGCGACCTCGTCCCAGGTCACGGAGGAGTCCGAGCCGGGCTGGATCTGCGTCGGCCGGACGCGCGGGACCATCTTCACGGTGCGGATCAGCAGGAACACGACCACGCACATGAGCAGGAAGAACATGACCGGCAGCCAGTTCAGAGCAAAGTTCTGAATTGTCGAGCCGAAGTTGGCCAACACGCCCATCGCCTGGGTCATCGGCAGCGGCGGGGTGTTGTCTAAAGGGCCGGTGACTTACTCGTTCTCGAGCTCGAGGCAGGCGTTGAGCGCCGCCTCGGCGACCTCGAGCTGCTCGGCGCTCGGCTCTGCGGTCGAGATCCGATGCTGAAGCTCGTGGCCCGGATATGAGAGGACGCGCGCGAGCCGCCGCTCGGGGTTCCGCTGCATCCAGCCGAAGATCTCGGTCGAGGCCGCGATCGCGCCCAGGGACGCGGCAAGCCTTGCGGCCGGCTTCATGTTCTCGGGCGCACGGGACGCGAGCAGGTTCGCGAAGGTCGCGGTCGCGAGCAGCGGGCCCATCAGGTGGCCGCCGCAGCGCTCGTGCTCGCGGGTCGTCGGCTTGTCCTGCTCGTAGGTGCCGATCGCGATGTGCTCGGCTCCGTGGTAGGCGGCAAGCGACCCGTTGCGGAGCGCCAGGACTGCCGGCGCGACGGACAGGATGCCGGCGACGAGCTCCTCGGAGCCGGCGCTCAGCCTGGCCCGGCGAACGGCCGAGATCGCGACCGCGGTCCCGACCATGGACGCGAGCGCGGCACGCCCCTCGAAGGGCAGCTTTGCCTCGGGCAGCGTGCGCTTGAGCCGCGGCAGGAACGCGACGGACTCGGCGAGCCGCGCGGGGCCGCGGAGAAGCGGCTGGTTGAGCTTCGAGCCGGAGACTCGCTTGCGCTCCGCGACGACCTTCACGTCGCCGTCCTCGGTGCGAACGGCGGCGGCCCACGACGTCGGCCCGTGCACGAGGACGCCGTTGGCGAGCGCCATCCCGCCGAGCCTGACCTTCTCGTCCTTCGGATCCTTCGCTTCCTCAGCCATCGGGGCCAGGGTACTCGTCGGTCACCTGCTCGAGGAGGGCCTGGATCTTCCCCGCCGCCTCGCCGCGCGGGATCTCGCGGTCGTCGATTGCGATCACCGGCATGATCTCGCGCACCGCAGAGCTCATGAACGCCTCGTCGGCGTTGAGGAGCTTCGGCAGGGTGAACGACCCTTCCTGGATGCGGTAACCGGCCCGGCGGGCGAGCGCAGCGACGGCACCGCGAGTGACCCCGGGCAGCACCCCGGTTGCGAGCGACGGGGTGACGAGCACGTCGTCCTCGCGCCACCAGATGTTCGACATCGTCCCCTCGAGGACGGTCTCGCCCTCGCCGAGGTAGATCGCGTCGTCGGCACCGCGCTTCTCGGCCGCGGCGATCGCGGCGAGGGCGGTCGCGTAGCTCGTCGCCTTGACCCCGGTGAGCAGGCCGGCGTCGTGCGAGCGGACGGTCACGAGGGCGAGCCCGCGCTCGCGGAGGGACTGCAGCCCCGGCGGAAGCGGCGCGACGGTCGCGAGCAGTGTCATCCCCGTCCTGAAGAGGCGCAGAGCGCCCTCGTCCGTGCCGGCCGCCTCGACCGCCTGCGCGGCGATCTCGAGCACACCGTCGGGGGGTTGGAGCCGGAGCGCGAGGCAGGAGCGCTCGAGGCGCTCGACATGCAGCCGGAGCAGGACGGTGCGGCCGCCGCGGATGCGCACCGTCTCGAACGCGGCGGCGCCGCGCAGCAGCGCCTCGTCGTCCGGGTGGAAGACGGGCTCCGCGGGGTCGACCAGGCCCTTCCCGGCGACCGCGGCAGCCAGGAGCCCGGTCACGCCGGCACCAGCCCGCCGACCGCCCGGAGCAGGGGCCGCGCCTTGACCCAGGACTCCTCGATCTCGGCCTCGGGGTCGGAGTCCCAGACGATGCCGCCGCCGACCCAGAGGTGAATCGCGGCCTTCGGCGGCGGCGAGGGTGCGGATCGTCAGCGCCAGCTCGAAGTCGCCGTTGGGGCGGACAGTGCCGACCGCCCCCATCGAGGCGCCGCGACCGACCGGCTCGAGCGCGGCGATCAGGTCGACGGCGGCGATCTTCGGAGCACCGGTCACCGAACCGCCGGGGAACGTGGCGGCGAGGATCTCGCCGAGACCGACGCCAGGCCGGATCGTCCCTTCGACCGTGGAGACGAGGTGCGTTACGCCCGCAAGCTCGCGCTGCGCCATCAGCTCGGGCCAGGTCACCGAGCCCGGCTCGCAGACGCGAGCCAGGTCGTTCCGCTCGAGGTCGACGATCATCACGTGCTCGGCGCCGTCCTTCTCGCCTTCGATGTCGACGCCCGGCCGGCCGCGTGCCCTTGATCGGCGAGGTGACGAGCCGCGGCCCGCGCCGCGCGAGGAAGAGCTCCGGCGAGGCCGATACGACTGCCCAGCCGTGCCCGACGAACGGCCGCGGATGGAGCGGGTGCAGATGGCGCAGGCCCAGCGCGAGCGCCCAGGGGTCGCCGGCGTAAGGGGCGGCAAGGTGCTGGACGAGGTTCGCCTGGTAGACGTCGCCGCGCCCGATCGCGGCACGCACTGCTTCGATCGCGGCGGCGTAGCCGTCGTCGTCCCAGCTGCGCTCCCACTCGCCGAGCTCGTAGCCGACGGTCGAGACCCGCTCGGGCCCGCCGGCGGGGCGCACGCGGCAGGCGAGCAGCGGCAGCGGGCAAGGCTCGGGCGGGCTCGGGTGTCTCTCGCGGCGCAGAGCTGCCGAGAGCCCGTAGCCGAGGTAGAGCTCCGCGACCACGCCCTCGCGGCCCCAGAACGGCGCGAGGTAGTCCTCGAGCGCCTCGAATGCTCCCTCGGGTTCGTACAGCTCGAGCATCAGCCCGAGACTAGCGCGGCTATCTGCGTGTGCCGAGCGTAAGGAGGTAGCGGCGGGGGGCGTGGATCAGGTCGCCCTCGCGGTAGGTCTCGTACAGCTCGACCAGCGCCTGGTGGAAGGCCTCGGCGCGCGTCGGGCTCGAGCTTGGCGATCAGCGCAATAACCGGCGGCGAGGTGCTCGAGAAGAGCTCCCAGACCTCCTCGCCCGAGGCAGCGTCGATCCAGAGCGTCCCGTCGACGAACTCGAGCTCGAAGTCCTCGCCGAGCATGTCCTCGACGTGGTCCTCGCGGCCCCACTCCGTCGACTCGCGGCCCTCGAGCGGCTCCTCGGTGAAGCGGCGGTAGAGCTCGCCGAGCTTCGGGTTTGGCTTCCAGGCGGTGAAGCCGAGGCGGGCGCCGCGCTTCGCAACCCGGGCGAGCTCCCCGGCGACGTTCGCGTGATCCGCGGACAGGATGAAGCCGAAAGCCGAGGCGATCACATCGAACTCGGCGTCCTCGTAGGGCAGGTACTCGAGGTTGCCGACGTCGAAGCGGACGCCGAGCCCCTCGCCCGACGCGGCCGCTCCCGCCTGCTCGATCATCGGCGCGGAGCTGTCGATCGCGGCGACGCCTGCGCCGCCACGGGCGGCCCGGAGCGCGATCGCGCCCGTCCCGGTCCCGACGTCGAGCCATGCTTCGCCGGGCCTGACCCCCAGGCGCTCGACGAGCTCGTCGTGGACGGGCTCCAGGACTGTCGCCAGCCGCTCGTACATGCCCTCGTTCCAAAGTTCCATGACCACGCCGCTTCGGCAGCATACTGACGCAGTGGGCGATCTCTTCGAGGAAGCCGCGGGCCGTCGTCTCGCAACCGGGGCTCCGCTGGCCCAGCGACTGCGGCCCGCCGGGCTCGACGGCTTCGTCGGGCAGGAGCACGTGATCGGGCCCGGCCGCGCGCTGAGGCTCGCGATCGAGGCTGACCGGGTGCCGTCGCTCGTCCTCTACGGCCCGCCGGGAACGGGCAAGACGACGCTCGCGCGCATCGTCGCCGGCGTGACCGGCTCCGAGTTCGTCGAGCTCTCCGCCGTCTCCGCGACGGTCGGCAACGTGCGCGAGGTGCTGGCGGAGGCCCGGGAGCGGCTGGGCGCGACGGGAAGACGCACGATCCTCTTCCTCGACGAGATCCATCGCTTCAACAAGGGGCAGCAGGATGCGCTGCTGCCCGGCGTGGAGGACGGGCTCGTGACGCTGATCGGCGCGACGACCGAGAACCCGTACTTCTCGCTCAACTCGGCGCTGCTCTCACGGATGCAGGTGTACGAGCTCGAGGCGCTCACGCCGGAGGAGCTGCGCGAGATCCTGCGGCGCGGGGCCGAGGAGCTCGGCGTCGAGCTCGAGCCCGGCGTCGACGAGCTGATCGCCGGTCGGGCCGGCGGCGACGGCCGGAGCGCGCTCGGGATCCTCGAGCTCGCCGCGCAGACTGCCTCGCCGGGGGCGATCTCCTCCGCGCACGTCGAGGACGCGGCCCGGAAGCGGCCGTCTCCTCTACGACCGGGGCGGCGACGTCCACTACGACACGATCTCCGCCTGGATCAAGTCGACGCGCGCAAGCGACGTTCAGGCGTCGGTGTACTACCTGGCCGTGATGCTGGAGGGCGGCGAGGACGCCCGCTTCATCGCCCGTCGGATGGTGATCCTCGCCTCCGAGGACATCGGCAACGCCGACCCGAGGGCCCTGCTCGTCGCCGTGGCGGCGGCCCAGGCGGTCGAGCACGTCGGCCTTCCCGAGGCGCGTCTCAACCTGGCGCAGGCCGCCGTCTACCTGGCGCGCGCGCCGAAGTCGAACGCGTCGTACCGCGCGCTCGGCGCCGCTGTTGCCGACGTGCGGGAGCGCGGCCACCTGAACCCACCGGACTTCGCTTCGGTCGGCGTCCTACCCCGGCGCGGCGAAGCTCGGCCGCGGCAAGGGCTACCTCTATCCGCACGAGGATCCGGCGGGCTTCGAGGTCGACTGCCTTCCCGACGAGCTGAAGGGCCGCGTCTACTACACGCCGTCCGGGAACGGCGAGGAGTCGGAGAAGTCACGTAGTTAACGCGTGGCGGGTGCTGTTATGGTCGTCTCGATGATGAGCCGCTACGCGCGCTGGAGCGCGACATCACAGGGTGCGTGGGTGGTCTCGATGCTCTTCGTCCTGCTTGCCCTGATCAACGTGGCCTTCGGCGCCTGGCTACTCGCTGCGGTCTTCCTGGGTGTTGCGGTCGTGAATCTGATCCGCGCGCGGAAGCGCCTCCGCGGCGAGCCGCCGGACAGCTAGAGGATCCGGGCGCCGAGCGCGCTCGCGGCGAGCTCGACCGCAAGGGCGGCCGTCTCGTTCGCCTCGTCCAGGATCGGGTTCACCTCGACCAGCTCGAGCGAGTCCAGCAGGCCGGACTCGGCCACCAGCTCGAGGGCGAGGTGGGCCTCGCGGTAGGACAGTCCTCCGCGCACCGGAGTCCCGACGCCGGGTGCGAACATCGGGTCGACCGCGTCGAGATCGACGCTCGCGTGCAGGAAGGCGACGCCCTGGAGCGAGGCGAGCGCCTCGCGCATCACGCGCTCGATCCCGTGGCGATCGACGTCGCTCATCGTGAAGACGTGAACGCCGAGCTCCCGGATCAACGCACGCTCGCCCTCGTCGATCGACCGCGCGCCGACGATCGCGGCCCGCTCGACGGAGGGTGTGGGCCACGCGTCGGTCGCGAATGCTTCGCCGCCGGTGCCGAGCGCCGCAGCGAGCGGCATCCCGTGGACGTTCCCGCTCGGCGAGGTGCCGGGCCGGTTCATGTCGGCGTGCGCGTCGATCCAGAGAACGCCGCCGGCGCCGTGAACCTTCGCCATGCCCCCCAGCGTCCCCATCGCGACCGAGTGGTCGCCGCCGAGCACGAGCGGAAGATGGCCCGTCGCACGCGCTTCGGCGACGCGGGCGGCGACGGCGCCGCAGGAGCGCATGATCGCGCCGAGGTAGCGGGCCTGCGGGTCGCCGATCTCCGTCGCCTCGGGCACGCCGGCCTCGACGTCACCCCAGTCCACGCAGACCCGTCCGAGGCCCGCGATCCGCTCCTGAAGCCCCGCGTACCGAATCGCCGACGGCCCCATGTCGACACCCCGCCGACCCTGCCCGAGGTCGAGGCCCGCACCGATGATCGCGACCGCCGGGGTCGGGTTGTCCTCGGCCATGCGCGAAGGCTAACTTCACGACGGCTAGACTGCTGCTCGCCAGGCGAGGTAGCTCAGCTGGTAGAGCACACGGCTGAAAACCGTGGTGTCGCCGGTTCAAGTCCGGCCCTCGCCATTCATTCTCGACGAACTGCGGCCCGCCCGTCCCCGCAGGCCCTGTCCCGGCCCGACCTGCCCTGCCGGGGCGTGTCCGGTGCCAGGTTATCGCAACGAAAGTGTCACAACCGTCGCCGGAAAGCCGCACGGTGACACGAAAGCCCCGCAATTCCCGCGTGTCTTTCGGGACACGTCCGGTGCCAGGTTCGGGCCGTTCGGGTGACCCGGCCCGGCTGACGGACAGCGGCCCGGGCGCTAGGCGGGGCGGATCCGGACCTCGTCGCCCGACGCGGTCTCGGTGAGCGCGGCGGCGCTGCCGCCGTTGATCGCGATCGACCAGTGGCCGTAGGAGTCCTCGTAGAGGATCAGCTCGCCGCGGCTCGCGTCGGCGTACGTCTCGGCGACGACGGCGAAGTACGGCGTCAGCGCGAGCCCGACCTCGACCTGGTCGCCGTGGCTGACGCCCAGGGCCGCGATCTCCTCGGCGGTGACGTTCAGTCCGAGGTTCCCGAAGCGGTCGACGTCGAGCACCGTCGCGATCAGCTCCCCGTCGGCGAGAGCAGGGATCGGGAGCACGATTCGCACGAGGCTCGCCGGGTCGACCTCGTCGCCGAGATCGTCGAAGTGCGCGCCGGCGGCCAGGTGAGCGGCGACGGGCGCGAACCGGTCGCGGGCCTCGAAGGTCTTCGAGACCTCGGCCAGGTGGTAGAGCGGATTCGTGAGGCTCCGCGCCGCCTCGACGCCGAGGCGGTCGGCCGCGATCATCAGGAGGCCGTTGTCAGGTCCGACAAACACCCGTTCCTCAACGGTCCGGATCGCGACGGCCCTGCGGCCGCTGCCGACACCCGGATCGACGACCGCGAGATGGACGGCAGGCGGCAGGTACGGCACCGAGCGCGCGAGGACGAGCGCGCCCTGGGTCACCGCTTGCGCCGCGATCCCGTGGGTGACGTCGAGGATCTGGGCGTCGCGGGCGATCCGCTTCATCACGCCCCGGCAGACGCCGACGAAGTCGTCCTGCAGCCCGAAGTCGGTCAGGAACGTGATGTAGTCGAACACGGCTAGCTCGCGGCCGCGTACTCCGCGACCGCGGCGATCAGGCCGTCGAGGTCGTGCGTCTTCGCCTCGACGGCGACGGACAGGCCGACCGAGCCCGGCGACCTTCGTCGTCTCGGGGCCGATCGAGACCGCCGGAGCCTTCCCGCCGATCCACGCGTACGCCCGGGCGGCGGAGCCCGACGCGAGCACGACGACGTCGCCTTCCGGCGGATCGGGCTCGAGCAGAACGGTGCTGTAGAGCGGGACGAAGTCGGCATCGAGCGAGTCGATCGGCCCGCGCCGCGAGTTCTCGGCCGCCAGGAAGATCACCTTCCCCTCGGGCTTCGGAAACTCCGCGACCATCATCTCGGCCGTCGAGACCTTCGCGACGAACGCCGGCTCGATCCCGTGCTTGCGCAGGGTCTCGGCCGTTCCCGGCCCGACCGCTGCGACCTTCGGGACGTTGCGGGCCCGGCGCGCGACCTCGTCGGCGCCGTTCGGGCTCGTGACGATCGCCCACTCGTAGCCCGCGCAGTCGATCGGCGCGTCCGAGGTACGGATCACCTCGATCAGCGGACATTCGACGACGTCGAAGCCGAGGCCCTCGAGCCGCCCGACGAGCGGCTGCGCCTGGGCGCGCGGGCGCGTGACGATCACCTTCACGCGGCCCGCCGTTCGGACTCGGCGATCAGCTCGGCGGCGAGAAGAGCGGGATCGGCACCGGCCCGGCGCTCGATCCACGTTCCGTCCTCGGCCGCGATCAGCGCGGTCAGCGTCTGACCGTCGTGGTGCGCGGCGACGGGCGCCAGGCAGCCGGCGCCGATCAGCGCCACGCAGGCACGCTCGGCCTCGACCCGCCGCCTCGTCTCGGGCGAGTCGCCGTCCGCGACCAACGCCGCCTCTCCCGCCCGCACCTGCAACGCCAGCGCACCCTGAGCCGCCTCCGGCAGCATCACGTCGGCGGAAAGGCGCATCCCGATCTGGTCGGCTAGCCCGAGCCGGTCGAGGCCGCAGGCCGCGAGCATCAAGGCGTCGAGCCCTCGCTCCTGCGCCTTCCGAAGCCGCGTGTCGATGTTGCCCCGGAGCGGCTCCACCGAGATCGTCGGGTCGAGCGCGAGCAGCTGAGCCTTCCGGCGAACCGACGCGGTGCCGATTCGCATCCCCGATTCGAGACGTTCGGCGCCGACGAGCGCGTCGCGCGGATCGTCGCGCTCCATGTAGGCGCCCACCACGAGGCCGTCGGTGTCGGTCGACGTCATGTCCTTCGCGGAGTGTACGGCGACGTCGATCCGGTTGGCCAGCAGCGCCTCCTCGATCTCCTTGACGAAGACTCCGCGCGCGCCGATCTGCCCGAACGGGCTCGAGCGGTCGCGGTCGCCCGCCGTCGTGATCGGGATGAACGCGACGTCGTGGCCCGCGCGGCGGACGATCGCCGCGGCGAGCTCGGCCTGCGTCAGCGCGAGCCTGGAGCCGCGTGAACCGATGCGGACGACCACTACTCGCGCGGCCCGAACAGCTGCCGGATCGCCTCGGCGTACGCCTCGCCGTCACCCTCCGCCGCGGCCTGCTTCATCCGCACGGTCGGCTCGTGCAGGAGCTTGTTCAGGATCTGCCCGCTGACAGCGGCGAGGCGGCGGCGCTCCTCCTCGGGAAGCGACGCGTACTTCGCGAGCTCGGCGGCGCGGATCTCCTCGGCGTATGCCCGCAGGGATGCGATCGCCGGAACGACGTCGAGCGACGCGCGCCACTCGCGGAAGCGCTCGGCCTCCTCGACGACGAGCCGCTCCGCGACCTCGGCCTCGGCGCGCCGCCCCTCGAGCGTCTCGGTGACGACCGCCTCGAGATCGTCGATGTCGTAGAGGTAGCAGCCGTCGAGCTGGTGCACCTCCGGATCGACGTCGCGCGGGACGGCGATGTCGATGAAGAACAGCGGGCTTCGGCGCCGCGACGGGACGTCGCCCTGCTGGATCACGAGGCCGGGCGCCGCAGTCGAGGTGAGGACGACGTCGACCTCCCCGAGCTTCCCGGCCACGTCGTCGAGGGTGATCGGCTCGCCGCCGAAACGGGTCGCGAGCTCGGCGGCACCTTCGGTGCTGCGGTTGGCGACGTACGTGATCGAAGCGCCCCGGGCCGAGAGATTCCCCGCCGCGAGCTCGCCGATCCTGCCGGCGCCCACGAGCAGCACCTTGCGCCCGGCCAGATCGCCGAAGACCTGCGCCGCGAGGGCGGCTGCGGCGGCGGGCACGGAAGCCGGGCTCTCACCGATCGCCGTCTCGGTGCGGACGCGCTTGCCGAGCTGCAGCGCCTGCCGAAAGACGCGATCGAGCAGCGGGCCCGGCGAGGCTGCGTCGAAGGCGGCGCGAACCTGGCCGAGAATCTCGCTCTCGCCGGGAATCAGCGAGTCGAGACCGGCAGAGACGCGGAAGAGGTGCATGGCGGCTGCGTCGTCGTGCATCCGGTAGGCGACCGTGCGCAGCGGCTCGCCGGCGATCTCCTCGAGTGAGGAGAGCGCACGAGTCCCGTCGTCTCCGGCGAGATAGACCTCGGTGCGGTTGCACGTCGAGAGGCAAACCGCGTCACCCAGCATGCGCGCCAGCGAGGCTGCGCGGTCGAGCGACAGCGCCACCCGTTCCCGCAGCTCGACCGGCGCGACGTGATGCGAGATGCCTACGAGCGAGAGGCTCAAAAGTGGCTCCCTGCCAGCAGAAGCCGCGCCACGATGACGAATGCGAACCCGAGGATCGCCAGCTGAGCCGCCGTGCGCCCCGACGCCCGCGCGAACACGAAGCCCGCGTAGACGAGCCAGGTGAGACAGGCGACGCCCATCAGTGCATCGAACGACCTGCCTTCCTCTCGCATTCGCACGAAGCCGGCGGCAAGTCCGACCGTCAGCAGCGGCAGCGCCGATCACGATCGTGCGGACGGTGAGCCGCTCGAGCACGACGAGAGACGGCAGCTTCATCCGCAGGATGTCCGGCGAGCGGTTCTGGAGCCGGCGCTCCTCGAGCAGGTAGAGGATCGCGAGGACGGCGGCGACGGTGAAGCACGCAAACGCGGCAAGCACGAAGCCGACGTGGATGGTCAGGAAGAGGTTCGAGTAGTGCGAGCGCTCGCCGGCCGTCGTGCCGCCGCCGATCCGGGCCGCGACGAAGAGCAGCACGACGAGCGGCATGACGCCGAGCCCGACGAGCCGGTAGCGGCTCTGGCAGCCCCAGAACAGGTAGGCGCCGACGATCAGCCAGACGAAGAGGTTGAGCGAGCCGGCCCACGACGACCACGGGAAGGCGTCGACCCGCGGCCGCCTGGACGCAGAGCAGCGCCGTCTGGGCGATCCAACCGACGCGCACGCCCCAGATCGCGAGCCGCGTGTAGCGCGGATTCGAGTAGGCGATCGCGGCCTCGCCGTACCCGAGCAGGGCCGGCCAGAAGAGGAGCTCAGCCACTCTCGCCCTCGGCGGCGCTCTCGTGCAGGTCCTTCTCGCGCACCTGCTCGACGAGCGCCGCGACCTGGCGCTGGATCCTCTGCAGCTTCGAGGCGATGATCAGGACGTAGGCGAGCACGCCGACGAAGACGATCAGGTACGCAGCAGCCGTGTACTTCTCGGATGGTGTCATGCGAGCAGCTCCCGCAGCTCGCGCAGCTGGATGTCGAGCCGCTTGCCTGCCAGCTCGATCATGTACAGCGTCGCGAACAGGAACATCATCGCGAGCCAGCAGACGCAGAAGGTGAGGAACTGGCCGTTCGTCATCTGCGGCCCGTGACGTGTGAACACCTCGGGGTGGATGATGCTGCGCGAGATCCGGATCGCGAGGAAGGAGATCGGGATCAGCACGACGCCGAAGAGCGCGTAGACCGCACACATGTTCTCGCGGGAGACGCCCGGCGGAACGGAGTAGCGGAGCATGAAGTAGGCGCAGTAGAAGAGGAAGAGCACGAGGAAGAGAACGAGCTGATCGTCCGACCAGACCCACCAGACACCCCAAGAGATCCGCGCCCAGACCGAGCCGGTGAGCAGCGTCAACGAGCCGAAGATCACGCCCTGGTGGATCGCGACGTAGCTCTCGAGGTCCGAGCCGGGTGTTCTCTTCCAGAGGTGCAGGAGCGCTTTCCAGGCGCCCCAGGCGAAGCAGGCGTAGGCCGTCAGCGCGATCGGGACGTGGAAGAAGAAGATCTTCTGTGAGAGCCCCTGATCGGGATCGACCGGCGCGTAGTAGAAGACGAGCGCGATCGCGGCCGCGAAGAGTCCCGTCGTGATGCCTGCCAGCGCAGGCAGGGAAATGCGTGGAGCGCGGCTCACTGTTGAAATCGTAGACGGGTTGGGATGCCTAGGGGCTAGGTCTCGGCGACGACGTACTCGAACGAGCCCCAGGAGAGCAGCAAGAACACGCCGTCGTACAACGCGAGGAAGCCGAGGTACTTCTGGCCGCCGATGATGCTCGCCCCGACGCCGCCGACGACGATCGGAATCGCGAGCGGCAGGAAGAGGAGCGGCAGGATCAGCTCGCGGGCCCGGCCGGCGACGGCCATCGCACCGGTCAGGGTGCCGACGGCGCAGATTCCGATGTTCGCGAGGAAGAGCGCCACGATGGTCTGCCAGCCGACGTTGAAGAAGAAAAGCCCGAATGCCGGAACCGCGACGAGCTCGGCGAGCGTGAGGAACGCGAACACCGAGAACGCCTTGGCGAGCCAGATCGCGCTCCGGTCGGAAGGAGCGAGGACGAGCGCGTCGAAGACAGACTGTTCGCGCTCGGGGACGAAGGCGCGCGTCAGCCCGAGCAGTGCGGTGAAGATGATCGCGGTCCAAAGCAGGCCGAGGCCGACCTGGTGCTGGGCGTTGACGGACACGGACTTGACGGGCACGGAGAAGTGGAAGATCGTCAGCGCGGAGACGACGAAGAGCAGCATCGCCGGCACGGTCTCCTTCGCCCTCAGCTCGATCAGCAGATCCTTGCGCGCCAACGCCGCGACATCGGAGAAGTACCTCATGCGAAGGCCAGGCGCTGGGTCGCCAGGCCGTTCGACCCTTTCCGGATCGTGGGTTGCGACGATCACGGCGCTCGCCGGGGCCAGCTCGTCGAGCGTAGAGTCGAGAAGCTCCGATCCGGCGGCGTCGAGCGCATTGAACGGCTCGTCGAGGATGACGAGCCCGGGCTTGTGCAGGAGCACCCGGCAGAGACCGAGCCGCTGGCGCATTCCACGGGAAAACGTCGAGACGTGCTGGTCGCGCACCTCCCAGAGGTTGAAGCGCTCGAGCAGCATCCCGATCCGCTCTGCCCGGTCGGGAACGCGGTAGAGCCGACCGAACAGGTGCAGGTTCTCGAGCGGCGTCAGCTCGCGGTAGACGAGCGGCTCGTGGCCGAGGTAGCCGATCACGCCGCGATCGGGGAGCAGGACCTCTCCCGAGGTCGGCGCGTCGAGCCCGGCGAGCACCCGGAGCAGCGTCGTCTTCCCGGAGCCGTTCGGGCCGGTGACGAGCAGGAACCCGCCGACCTCGAGGCTGACGTCGACCTTGTTCAGGACGCGCTTGACCCCGAAGCTCTTCGACAGCTTGGTGGCGGAGACCACGGCGCCGAACGGTACCTGGGTGGTTAGAGCACGTCTGCGAAGACGAATGCGAAGAACGCGACGCTGATCACGCCGTTCATCGTGAAGAACGCCGCATCGAGGCGCCGGAGGTCGTTCGGGCGCACGAGCGAGTGCTCGTAGGCGAGCAGCCCGGCGACCACCGCGACCCCCGCCCAGTACCACCAGTCGACGACGAGGCCGAGCCCGACGGCGACGAGCAGCACGACCGTGGCGATGTGCATCAGCCGTGCGCCGAGGAAGGCGCCCCGCTCACCGAAGCGCACCGCCCAGGAGTGCAGTCCCTGCGCGCGGTCGATCTCGACGTCGAACAGCGAGTAGAAGATGTCGAAGCCCGCGACCCAGGTCCCGACCGCCCCGCCGAGCGCCCAGGCCTCCCAGGGGAGCTTGCCGGTGACCGCGACCCAGCCGCCCATCGGCGCGAGGCCGTCGACGGCGCCCAGCCACAGATGGCAGAGCCACGTGAAGCGCTTCAGGTACGGGTAGATCACGAACGCCGCGACCGGGATCGGCCAGAGATAGCGGACGACTGGATCGAGCTGCCAGACCGCCACGAGGAACACCGCCAGCGAGATCAGGCAGAACGCGACCACGCCTCCGACGGTCAGCGCGCCCGACGGAAGCTCGCGCCCGGCCGTACGCGGGTTCAGGGCGTCGATCCGCATGTCGATCAGCCGGTTCAGCGCCATCGCGAGCGACCGCGCGCCGGCCATCGCGACCGTGATCCACAGCAGGTCGTGCGCCGAGGGGACCTGGCCGAGCGCCAGAAACGCGCCGACGTAGGCGAACGGCAGCGCGAAGATCGTGTGCTCCACCTTGATCAGGCGGGCAAACAGGCGTGTCTTGGTCACCTACGTGTGAACGTGGTCGGTGGCCGTCTGCTGGTCGGCGAGCAGCTTCAGCGCGTGCGTGAGCGCCGGACGGAGCACCGCGTAGCCGTCGCGGCAGGCGCCGGGCGAGCCGGCGAGATTGACGACCAGCGCGCTCCCGACCGTGCCGGCGACACCACGTGAAAGCAGGCCGTGTGGGGTCTTCGAGATCGAGTCGGCCCGAATCGCCTCGGCGATCCCGGGCGCCTCGCGCTCGAGCACCGAGAGCGTCGCCTCGGGTGTGACATCGCGCGCCGCAAGGCCGGTGCCGCCTGTCGTGAGCACGAGACCGCCGTCGCCGGCGAGATCGACGATGGCGCGGGCGATCTCCTCGCGCTCGTCAGGCACGAGCCGCCGGATCACCGCGAACCCGTCCGCCAGAAGAAGCTCCTCGAGGGTGTCGCCGCTCACGTCCTCGGACTCGCGGCGCGAGTCGGAGACCGTCAGGACCGCGGCCCTCAAACAGGTTCCTTCGTCTTCTCGATCAGCGTGATCCCGGTGATCGCCATCCCCTTGTCGATCGCCTTCGCCATGTCGTAGACGGTCAATCCGGCCACCGCCACAGCAGTCAGCGCCTCCATCTCGACCCCGGTCTGCGCGGTCGTCTCGGCCGAGGCCGTGATGTCGACCCGCCCCTCGCCGACCTCGAGCTCGACCCCGACATGCGAGAGCGCAAGCGGGTGGCAGAGCGGGATCAGGCTGCTGGTCGCCTTCGCAGCCATGATCCCGGCGAGCTTGGCGGTCGTGAGCGCATCGCCCTTCGGCAAATCGCGCAGTCGCCGCGCAGTCTCGGGCGCCATCAGCACGGCGCCGGTCGCAGTCGCCTTGCGCTTCATCGGCGGCTTGTGGCCGACATCGACCATCTGGACGTTCCCCGACGTCTCGTCGACGTGCGAAAGCTCCGTCACTAACGCTCCCTCGAGCCTACGCTCATATGTCGATTCTACGGGCGGGCGCCGAGCGTGACGGGGATCACCTGGGTGCGTCCGTTCCGCACCACGGTGAACCACGCCGGCTCGCCGGGCACCATGCGCTCAGCGACGAGGCGCGCGACGTCGTTCGAGTTCGTCACGGGCAGACCATCGATTGCGATGATCGCGTCGCCGCCGAGGGTGAGCCGCTGGTCCTGCCACAACACCGTGCGGTGGCCGGGCCTCAGGCCCGCGAGCGCCGCCGGGCCGTTGTGC
>CAVYIB010000005.1:0-27654 GCA_963768435.1 uncultured Actinomycetota bacterium | reverse complement strand
CGAGGGCGAGGAGGATTTGGCCGGTTGAGAGTCGGCGCCGACGTCGGAGGCACGTTCACCGACGTGCTCTTGCGCGACGCCGACGGGCGCCTTCGGTTCACGAAGGTCCTGTCGACACCGCCGGCGTACGACCGGGCCGTGGTCGATGCGGTCTGCGAGCTGGCCGGTGCCGACGGCGCCGCGGTCGAGAGCGTCTCCCACGGGACGACCGTGGCCACCAACGCTGTCCTGGAGCGGCGCGGCGCCCGGACTGCGCTCGTCACGACCGAGGGCTTCCGCGACGTGCTCGAGCTTCGCCGGATGCGGATGCCGCATCTCTACGACTACTTCTGGACGAAGCCGCCCTCGCTCGTCGCCCGCCGGCTCCGCTTCGAGATCGCCGAGCGCGTGACGGCGGCCGGAGATGTCCTCAAGCCGCTCGAGGACGCCGATGCCCGGGCGCTCGCTGCTCGCCTGCGGGAAGCCGAGCCCGAGGCGATCGCCGTCTGCCTCCTCCACGCGCACATCCACCCCGCCCACGAGCGCCGGCTGGGCGAGATCCTGCGCGAGGAGCTTCCCGGGATCCCCCTCTCGCTCTCGAGCGAGATCCTGCGCGAGCAGCAGGAGTACGAGCGGACTGCGACCACCGTCGTCAACGCGTACGTACGGCCGTTGATGGGCCGATACGTCGGTGACATCAGGCGCGGGCTCGACGACGCCGGGATCGGCGCTCCGCTGACGATCATGCAGTCCTCCGGCGGCCTGATGACCGCGGAGGACGCAGCCTCACGGCCGGTGTACGCGCTCGAGTCGGGCCCCGCCGCCGGCGTCGTCGCCGGCCTCGCTCTGGCCCGCGCACTAGGCCACGAGAACGTGATCACCTTCGACATGGGCGGAACGACCGCGAAGGCCTCGCTGATCGAGGGCGGACGCGTCTCCCGCAGCCTCGAGTACGAGGTCGGCGCGTCGCTCTCCGCCGGCAGCCGGCTCCTGCGCGGCAGCGGTGAGCTGATCCGGATCCCGACGATCGACATCGCCGAGGTCGGCGCAGGCGGCGGCTCGATCGCCTCGCTCGACCCCGCGGGCGGCCTGCACGTCGGCCCCCGCAGCGCCGGCGCGGCCCCGGGGCCTGCTTGCTACGGCCGCGGCGGCACGGAGCCGACCGTGACGGACGCGAACGTCGTCCTCGGTTACATCCCGACCGGCCCGCTCGCCGGCGGAGACCTGAGCGTCTCGTCCGAGCTCGCCGAGCAGGCGGTCGCGAGGCTCGGTGGGCAGCTCGGCCTCTCGACCGTCGAGGCGGCGCGCGGAATCCACGATCTGGCGAACGGGACGATGATGCGCGCGCTGCGCTCCGTCTCGACCGAGAAGGGGCGCGACCCGTCCGACTTCGTGCTGATCGCCTACGGGGGCTCCGGCCCCGTCCATGCTGCGGCTCTGGCCGCCGAGCTCGGGGTTGCCACGGCCGTCGTGCCTCCGCTCGCGGGGCTCTTCTCGGCCGCCGGGCTGCTCTACGCCCGCGCCGAGTTCCATGACGTCCGCTTCTGCAAGGTCAGCGTGCGAGAGCCGGACTTCGACGCGCTCGATCGGCTCGACGCCGAGATGCGCGCTGCGCTGACGGAGTCCATCGGCGACGGCGGCTCGGTCGAGTGGCAGCGCCTCGCCGACGTCCGCTACCGCGGCCAGAACTGGAGCCTGACGATCGACTTCCCGGGAGAGCTCGACCCCGAGGCCCTGAGCCTGCTCGCGGAGCGGTTCGAGACGGAGCACGAGCGTCTCTACGGGACACGCCTCGAAGCGGGCTCGCCGATCGACATCCGGGCCGTGCGCATGATCGCGCTCGGCCCGCCGCGCGAGGAGTTCTCGCTGCCGGGCGGGCTCCGACCTCTCGCCGTCCTCGACGACGCAGACGCGGCGCGCGAGCTTCGGCCCGCGGCACGGAATGCTCGACGCACCGATCCGTTCGCGCTCCTCACTCGGCGTCGAGCCGGTTCCCGGCCCGATCCTCGTCGACGAGTACGACACGACCGTGGTGATCCCGCCTGGCTGGACGGTCCGGGTCGACCCGGGGACGCATGCGCTCGTGCTCGACCACGTCGCGGTCGAACAGGACAGCGAGAGCATGCACGCCGACTCGATCGCGCGCCGGCTGGTCGCGAACGCGCTCGAGACCGCGGCCGACGAGATGGCGACGACGATCTTCCGCACGGCCCACTCGGCCGTCGTCCGCGATGCGATGGACTTCTCGGCCGCGCTCTGCGGGCCGACCGGAGAGACGGTCGCCCAGGCGGTGACGATCCCGCTCCAGCTCGGCTCGATCCCGAACGCGATGAAGACGCTGTTCGAGCGGTTCGGCGACCGCTTCAGGTCCGGCGACGTGTACATCGTCAACGACCCGTTCGACGGCGCAAGCCATCCGCCGGACGTGTTCGTCGTCAAGCCTTCCTTCGACGGGGAGACGCTGCTCGGCTTCGCCGTCACGATCGCGCATCACGGCGACATCGGCGGACGGGTGCCCGGCTCCTGCGCGAGCGACAGCACCGAGGTGTTCCAGGAAGGCCTCAGGCTGCCCTGGATCCGGCTCTACGCCGAAGGCGAGCCGGTCGAGGATCTCTTCGCAGTCATCCGGGCCAACGTTCGCATCCCGCGCGAGCTGATCGGCGATCTCAGCGCCCAGGTGGCCGCCTGCCACATCGGCGACCGGAGCCTGCAGGCGCTCGCCAGGCGCCACGGCGCCGAGCGGCTCGCTGCGCTGATGGCCGAGCTCCTCGATCACACCGAGCGGCTGCTGCGCAGCGAGATCTCCGCCTGGCCGGATGGGACGACGACGTTCACCGACTACATGGACTCGGACGGGATCGACGTCTGCGACGTCCCGCTGAACGTCAAGCTGACCGTGCGAGGAGACGAGCTGATCGCCGACTTCTCCGACTCGGCGCCGATGGTGCGCGGGGCGCTGAACTGCACGCCGTCATTCGCGGAGGCGGCGGTCTACCACACCGTGATGGCTGCCTCGTCGATCGACATTCCCCGGACGTCGGGCGCGACGAGGCCGATCACGGTGATCACGAAGCCCGGTACGGTCATGCACGTGCTGATGCCGGGCGCCTCCTCGATGAGAGGGATCACCGGCTACCGGCTCTCGGACGTGATGAACGGTGCTCTGGCGCAGCTGATCCCCGACCGCGTCCCGGCCGCCGGAGAGGGCGGCAGCACGCTCGCGTTCTTCACCGGGACCGTCGAGGGCGAGCCGTTCGTCTACAGCGAGCTCGTCGTCGGCACCTGGGGCGGACGCCCGGTCGCCGACGGGAACGACGGGCTTGCGAACCCTTGCGCCAGCATGGCGAACATCCCCGTGGAGCTCGCCGAGAGCGACTGGCCGATCATGATCGAGCGCTACGGGCTCGTCACCGACTCGGGCGGAGCCGGCCGGTATCGCGGCGGCCTCGCCGTCGAGCGCGTCTGGCGGGCGCTCGTCCCCGGTACGGCCGTGCACGTTCGCTCCGACCGGCAAGTTCACCGTCCCTACGGCCTTGCGGGAGGGCTGGAGGGCGGAGCCTCCTCGAGCCTGCTCTTCCGGGCCGGCGGGACGCTCGAGCGGATGCCGCCGATGTTCGTCAGCGGCCTCGAGCCCGGCGATGTCCTCCACCACCGCATGCCCGGCGGCGGAGGCTGGGGGAGCCCATTCGAGCGCGAGCCCGAGGCTGTCGCCGAGGACGTGCTCGACGAGAAGATCTCCGCGGCCTCGGCCAGGGAGCTCTACGGCGTCGTGGTCACCCACGACGGCTCGGTCGACGTCGCGGCGACGGACGACCTGCGACGCGCGAAGGTTCTGACATGACCGCCCCGGGCTCGGCGCTCTTCGCCTCGGCCGGTGGGGACAAGGTGAGCATCGTCCTCGGGCTCGAGCCCGTTCTTGCCTCGGCTCATGCGGTCGGGCCGGCGTTCACCGTTCAGGGAGCTCCCGGCGACAACCTTGCGCTCCATCACGCGGTCGCCTCGGCCGCCCCGGGCGACGTGATCGTGCTCGCCGTCGGCGGTGAGCGGCAGATTGCCCACTGCGGGGGGATCATCGCGACCGCCGCGCTGGAGCGTGGGATCGCGGGTCTCGTGCTCGACGGCGCCATTCGCGACCGGGCCGAGATCGCGGAGCTCGGTTTTCCCGTCTTCTTCCGCGGCACGTCGCCGCGCGGGCCCGGCAAGAGCGGGCCCGGCGCCCTCGGTGTCCCGGTCGAGCTCGACGGGATCACGATCCTTCCCGGCGACCTCGTCTGCGCCGACGCCGACGGCGTCGCAATCGTCCCTGCCGCCGAGATCGCCCGCCTCCAGGTCGAGGTGGCCGCACTCGAAGCTCGCGAGCAGGCGATCGTCGCGGCTATCCGCGGCGGCACGACCACCGTCGACCTCTACGGGCTGAAGGAGCTTCCATGAAGATCACCCGCATCGACGCGACTCCGCTCGCGATCCCGCTCGCGCAGGAGTTTCACTGGGCCGGCGGGGCGCAGCTGGGTGCGAACCTCGTGCTCTTCACCGTCCACACCGACGAGGGAGTCACCGGCTACGGCGAGTCGATCTGCGAGGACCAGCGCGCCGTCGCCGCCTACGGCGAGCTGCTCGCGCGCCAGTTCGTCGGCCGTTCGCCCGGCGATGTCGAGGCGATCCTGCGGTCCGTGTGGACCGAGGGACGCTGGAAGATGTTCCCGCAGTTCACGAACCTGCTCGTGGCGGGGCTCGAGGTCGCGTGCTGGGATGCGCTCGGCCGGGCACTCGGCGTCCCGACCCGAACGTTCTTCGGCGGCGCCGTCCACGAGGAGCTCGACTACTTCGGCTTTCTCCAGGGCGACGAGCCCGAGCGGCTCGCGGCTCACGCCCGCGAGCTGGCCGGGGAGGGCTATCGCGTCATCTATCTGAAGGTCGGACGTGGGGCGCGCGACGACGACGCCTGTGTCGCGGCGGTTCGCGAGGCGATCGGGCCCGAGCCCCTGCTCCGGATCGATCCCAACGAGGCCTGGGACCGCGCCACCGCGGTCGACCGCATCCGCCGGCTCGAGCAGTACGACCTCGACTGGGTCGAGCAGCCCACTCCCGCCGGGGACGTGAACGGCCTCGCGCATGTCCGCCGCTCGGTGAACGCCAAGATTGCCGCCGACCAATCGGTCTTCACGACGAGCCAGCTCCTCCACGTCCTCGAGAAAGAGGCCGCCGACGTGATCGTGCAGGGGAGCCACGATGCCGGCGGGCTGCTGCGCTTCCGCCAGCAGGCGTTCGTCTGCGACGCCCACGGCCTCAAGGTCAACCGCCACGCGTTCATGGAGAGCGAGATCAGCTTCTACGCCAACGCCCAGGTCGCGTCCACCATCCCGAACCTCACGACCGGCAACCAGATCATGCACCAGCTCCTGGCCGAACGGCTGACGAAAGGCCCTCCCCCTGCGATCGAAGGCGGCCGCTTCCACCTGAACGACGCGCCCGGGCACGGCTTCGAGCTCGACGAGGAAGCCGTCGGTGTCGCCCACGAGCGGTGGCAGCGCGACGGTGCCTACAACACGATCGAGTCCGTCAAGGAGGCGAGATGAGCAGCTTCGATCCATCGGGTCTCACGGTCTACGCCGACGGCGAGTATGTCAACGGCGCCGAGGCGAGCGTGTCGATCTGGGATCACGGGGTTCTCTACGGCGACGGGATCTTCGAAGGCATGCGCCTGTTCGACGGGGCGCTCTTTCGGGCTCGCGACCATCTCGCGCGCCTCCGGCGCTCGGCCCACTCGATCGGGCTCGACCTGCCGCTCGGCGAGGAGGAGCTGCTCGACGTGATCTGCGAGGTGATCGTTCGCTCGGATCTGAGCGACGCGCACGTGAGGCCGATCGTCACGCGCGGCTTCGGTTTTCCGGGTGTCGATCCCGCCCGCTGCGAGCGCTCGTCGCTCTTCGTCGCGGCCTACCCGTTCCCGCCTCTGCTCGGCCGCGACCCGATCCGCGTCCTCATCAGCTCGGTCGTGCGCAAGGCGCCACGCTCGGTCGGGGCGCACGTGAAGTCGCTCAACTACCTCGATGCCGTGCTCGCGAAGCGCCAGGCGACCGCGGCCGGGATGCAGGAGGCGATCATGCTCGACCACCTGGGCGCGGTCGCCGAGTGCTCGGCCGCGAACGTGTTCGCCGTCTTCGACGGAGTCCTCGTCACGCCGACGACGCGATCGGCGCTCCCGGGCATCACCCGGCGGACGATTCTCGAGCTGGCGGTGGAGCAGGGGATCCCGGCCGAGGAGCGGGACATCTGGCCGATGGAGCTCTCGGTCGCCGACGCGCTGTTTCGAACAGGCTCGGGAGCAGGCATCGTCCCGATCGCCGAGGTCGACGGCGTGACCGTGAGCACCGCCGGCAATCCCATCGCGGCGGCTCTGGCCGAGGGCTACCGGGAGCGCACGCGCGACCCGCGCTACCTCCTGCCGGTGCGCGAGCGGATCGCCAGATGAAGGGCGCTACTGCAATCGTCGTCGGGGGCGGGATCCTCGGCGCGACGACCGCGTGCGAGCTCGCGCGTGGCGGCCTCGATGTGCTCCTCCTGGAGGCAGGGCGCTTCGGGGAGCAGTCGACCGGCAAGTCGGCGGCGATCGTCCGCTGCCACTACTCGAACCCGGAGGTCGTCCGGATGGCGCTCCGCTCGCGCGAGACGCTCCGGCGACTGCCACTCCTGCTCGAGTGCGACCCCGTCTACACGCGGTGCGGCTGGCTGTTCCTCGTCGACGAGGAGAGCGCGGCCGTTGCGCTCGCGAACGCCGAGATGCAGGACGAGGAGGGGCTCGAGACCTACGAGGTGCTCGACCTTCAGCAGTTCCTGCCCGGGGCCGAGGAGGCCGGCATCGGCCTGGCGCTCCACGAGCCGGACGCCGGCTTCGCCGATCCCGTCGCCACCACGAACGCGTACGTGGAGGCGCTCAAGGGCTTCGAAGGCCGCGCGCTCGAGGGAACACCGGTCGAGCAGGTCGTGGTCGAGGGCGATCGCGTCCGCGGCGTGCGCGTGGCGGGAGAGCTCGTCGAATGCGACAGCCTCGTCCTCGCCGCCGGCCCCTGGACGCTGAAGCTCGCCGCGGACATCGGCCTCGAGTTGCCGCTCGAGATCACCCGGGAGCAGGACGTGGTCTTCGAGACCACCACCCGAGCTCGCCCTCCCGTGCGCGGTCTCCTCGCAGATCGACCGGGTCTACATGCGGCCCGCGCCCGAGCACGGCGAGGCGCACCTGCTCGTCGGGCGGGGATTCCCGAAGGAGTACGAGACCGCCGATCCGGAGGTCGTTCGACGACCAGGTCGACGCGGAGTTCGAGCAGGACGTGCACGAGCGCGTGGTCCGCCGGCTACCGCACCTGGCGGGAATGCGCCGGGTCGGCGGCCAGGTCGGCCTCTACGACGTGACGCCCGACTGGCACCCGATCCTGGGCGCCGTCGACGGGTTCGAGGGGCTCTTCCTCGCGACCGGCGGGAGTGGCCACTGCTTCAAGCTCGGCCCCGCGATCGGAGAGATGGTCGCAGGCGCGGTCCTCGGCCTGAAGACCGCGTACGCCGACGTCGACCACTTCTCGCTCTCCCGGTTTGCCGAGGGCCGCGAGTTCCAATCGAGCTATGGAGGCAACCGCGCATGACGGTGGATCTAACGATCCGGAACGGGACGATCCTCGACGGGAGCGGCGGCGAGCCGTTCGCCGGCGACGTCGCGATCGAGGACGGCAGGATCACCGCCGTGGGCTCGGTGCCGGCGACCGAGTGCCCGGAGATCGATGCGAACGGATCTCTACGTCGCTCCCGGCTTCATCGACATCCACAGCCATTCCGACTACACGCTGCTCGTCGATCCGCGTGCGATGAGCGCGATCTACCAGGGCGTCACGCTCGAGGTGGTCGGCAACTGCGGCTTCGGCTGCTTCCCGATCCGGGACGCCGACCTCGCGCGCAAGGCGATCTACGGCTACAGCGACGAGGTGCCGATCGAGTGGAGCAGCGCCGGCGGGTACTTCGACCGCCTCCAGGCGGCGCGGCCCGCGGTGAACGTGCTCAGCCTCGTCCCCAACGGCCAGCTGCGGCTGTCGACGGTCGGCCTTGCCGACCGCCCGGCCGATCCTGCCGAGCTGGCCGAGATGAAGAAGCTGCTCGAGGAGTCGCTGGCAGAGGGGGCCTGGGGCTACTCGACCGGGCTCGAGTACGCCCAGGAGTCCGGCGCAACCGAGGACGAGGTCGGCGAGCTCTGCCGGGTGCTTGCCCGCGAGCGGAGGCCTCTACGCGACCCATACGCGCCGGCGTGACGCCGGGGCGACCGAGTCCGTTGCCGAGGCGATCCGCGTCGCTACCGCGAGCGAGGTGCGGCTGCAGGTCTCTCATCTCGTGCCGAGGAACGGGATCGAGGAGTCCCGCCGCTCGGCCGAGCTCGTCGAGGCGGCGCGGGCGCGCGGGCTCGACGTCGAGTTCGACATGCACACGCGGCTCTACGGCCTCACGCATCTCTACGCGGCCCTGCCGCCGTGGGCGCTGGCCGAGGAGCCTGCTGCCCTCGCCGAGCTTCTCCGCGACCCCTCGGCCCGCGACCGGATGCGCCCGCACCGGAGCATCCTCAGCGCCGGCGACAACTGGGGGCGGATCGTGCTGCTCGACAACCCGTTCTGGCCCGAGTACGCGCGCCGCGACCTCGCCTCGATCGCCGCCGAGCGGGGCCAGGTCGCCGCTCGACACCGTCTACGACCTGCTGAGTGGCGCGCTCGACGCGCCTCACAAGCTGATGGTGATCATCCACGCCTACACCGAGGAGGAGCAGCGCGAGGCGTTCGCCCATCCGCTCTGCGTCCCCGGCTCGGATGCCACGACCCTCGCCCCCGACGGCCCGCTGGCGGACACCTGGTTCCACGGCGCCTACACCTGGGCCTCCTGGTTCTACCGCTTCATGGTTCGCGAGGAGGGCCTGCTCAGCCCCGCGGAGGCCGTGCACAAGCTCAGCGCGCAGCCTGCCGCGCGGCTCGGGCTGACCGACCGCGGGCTGCTCCGGCCGGGCGCGCGGGCGGACGTCACGGTCTTCGATCCCGAGCGCTTCGCCGAGCGGGGTACGACCTTCGAGCCGAACCAGCTCGCCGACGGCGTTCGCCACGTCCTCGTGAACGGCGTGCACACGCTGCGCGAGGGCGAGCTGACCGGTGAGCGCGGCGGAGCGGTGTTGCGGCGATGACGACCTATGATCGCGCGATGAATCGACCGGGGAGCAACGAATGAAGGCGCTTGTCTGGCACGGCGACCGTGCAATGAGCCTCGATGACCTGCCGGAGCCCGAGCCCGCGGCTGGCGAGGTAGTGCTCGACGTCGAGCTCGCCGGGATCTGCGGCTCGGACCTGCACGGCTACCGAGGCCATCCCGGGCCGCGCGTTCCGCCGCTCGTTCTCGGCCACGAGGTCGTCGGCCGGGTCGACGGCACGCAGTACACGGTCTACCCGCTGGTTGCCTGCGGGACCTGCGATCGCTGCCTCGCCGGCGAGGACAACCTCTGCGCGTCCTGGAAGCTGCTCGGCCTGCACCGTGCCGGCGTCTTCGCCGAGCAGGTCGCCGTTCCGCGGCGGTCGCTCGTGGAGCTGCCTGCGGGGCTCGACCCCCAGCGCGCAGTCCTGGCCGAGCCGCTCGCCTGCTGCGTCGGCGCGCTCGCCCCGCATTCGGTCGGCGAGGGATCGTCGCTCGCCGTCTTCGGCTGCGGCCCGATCGGGCTGCTCGCGGTCCATCTCGGCGCCCGCGCCGGTGCGCACGTGGCGGCGGTCGACCCGCTGCCGGAGCGCCTCGAGACGGCACGGAAGCTGGGCGCGGCCGTAACGGTCTCGAACGTCGGCGACCTCGAGCCCGGCGCAGCCACGATCGCTCTCGACGCCGCCGGCTTCGAGTCGACGTGGCGTGGCGCGATCGACGCCGTGCAGAACGGCGGCACCGTCGTCGTGCTCGGCCTCGGAAACGCAGAGGGCACCTTCCCCATGGCGGTTCTCGTGCGGCGCGCGATCGCGCTGCGCGGCCAGTTCGCCTACAGCCGCGCCGACTTCGCGACCGCGGTCGCGATCCTGGCCGAGGGCGATCTCGACCTCGACTGGCTCTCGTCGGCCGCTCTCGCCGACGGAGCAGAGGCGTTCGCCAACCTGGTCGATCGACCGGAGCAGTACACGAAGGTCATCCTCCACCCTGCATGACCGATCCCGACTCGAAGGCGGTTTGATGAGCAACGAAGAGTTCCGTAAGGACTGGGCCGAGCAGTTCGGCTCGGTCAGCCCGAAGATCATCTGCGTCGGCCTGAACTACGCCGATCACACGAACGAGTCCGGCTTCGAGCCGCCGAAGGCGCCGCTCCTGTTCGGCAAGTTCGCGAACACGCTCTGCGGGGACGGCGAGGCGATTGTGCTGCCTCCCGGCGTTGGCCACGTCGACGCCGAGGCGGAGCTCGCGGTCGTGATCGGCGCGGTGGCCTCCGCCGTCTCGGTCGATCGGGTGCCCGAGGTGATCGCCGGATACACGTGCGCCAATGACGTGAGCGCGCGCGACGTCCAGTTCGGGGACGGCCAGTGGTTCCGCGGCAAGGGCTTCGACACGTTCTGCCCGGTCGGGCCGAAGATCGTGCCGGCGGGAGAGCTCGATCCGTCCGACCTGCGCATTCAGCAGCGCCTCAACGGAGAGGTGCTTCAGGACGACCGCACGACCGCGCTCATCTTCGACATCCCATATCTCGTCTCGTACATCTCGCAGGCGATCACGCTCGAGCCGGGCGATCTGATCCTCACGGGCACGCCGGTGGGAGTCGGTGTGTTCCGCGAGCCCAAGGTCGCACTGGCCGCGGGAGACGTGGTCGAGGTCGAGATCGACGGGATCGGCATCCTGCGGAACGAGGTTCGCGCGGCCTCGTGACCGACCTTCGCGTTCCAGGCATCGGTGAAGGCCGGCTTCGCCGGCCGGGAGCCGGTGCCGGCGAGGGGCGCGAGGAGCACCCGGACTTCCTCTGGCGGAGCCCGGAGCCGAAGTCGTCGTACGAGGTGATCATTGTCGGGGCCGGGGGGCATGGGCTCGCGACCGCGTACTACCTGGCCCGTGACCATGGCATCACCGACGTCGCCGTGCTCGAGCGGGGGTGGCTCGCGGGCGGGAACATCACCCGCAATACAACCGTCATCCGCTCGAACTACCTCTGGGACGAGAGCGCCGGGATCTACGAGCACTCGCTGAAGCTCTGGGAGGGGCTCGAAGAGGAGCTCGGATACGACCTGCTGTTCAGCCAGCGAGGCGTCCTCAACCTGGCGCACTCGCTTCAGGACGTCCGCGAGAGCGCGCGCCGGATGAATGCGAACCGGCTGAACGGGATCGACGCCGAGTGGCTCGAGCCGGAAGATGTCGCCGAGATCTGCCCGATCCTGAACGTCTCGCCCGACATCCGCTACCCGGTGCTCGGCGGCACGTTGCAACGACGCGGTGGGATCGCCCGCCACGAGAACGTCGCGTGGGGCTATGCCCGTGCCGCCGACGCGCTCGGTGTCGACCTGATCCAGGGGTGCGAGGTGACCGGGATCGACGTGCAGGACGGCCGGGCCGTTGCGGTCGACACCTCGCGGGGCCGGATCGCGGCGGGGAAGGTCGCGCTCGTCGCCGCAGGGCACAGCTCGGTGCTCGCCGGCCTGGCCGGGTTGCGGCTACCGATCCAGAGCCATCCGCTCCAGGCCCTCGTCTCGGAGCTCTACGAGCAGGTGCTCGACACCGTCGTCATGTCGAACGCCGTCCACGTCTACGTCAGCCAGGCCCACAAGGGCGAGCTCGTGATGGGAGCCGGGATCGACTCGTACAACTCCTATGCGCAGCGAGGCTCCTTCCACGTGATCGAGCACCAGCTGGCGGCGGCGCTGGAGCTGTTCCCGCTGTTCGCGCACGCACGGGTCCTGCGCACCTGGGCCGGCATCGTCGATGTCTGCCCCGACGCCTCGCCGATCGTCGGCCTGACCCCCGTCGAGGGCCTCTTCGTGAACTGCGGCTGGGGCACGGGCGGCTTCAAGGCGACGCCCGGCTCCGGGTCGACGTTCGCGTGGACGATCGCCAAGGGCGAGCCGCACCCGCTGAACGCGCCGTTCAGCCTCGACCGCTTCACGACCGGCACGCTGATCGACGAGCACGGCGCCGCGGCCGTGGCTCACTGATGCTGCTGATTCCCTGCCCCTGGTGCGGCGAGCGCGACGAGGTCGAGTTCTCGTACGGCGGGCAGGCGGGCATCGCGTACCCGTCCGACCCGGCGGCGCTCTCCGACGAGGAGTGGGCCGAGTGGCTGTTCGTGCGCGACAACCCGAAGGGGCGCTTCGCGGAGCGGTGGGTGCACACCCAGGGCTGCAGGCGCTGGTTCGATCTCGTGCGCGACACCGTCACCCACGAGTTCGCCCGATGAGGTTCAGCTTCTCCGGCGTCGAGTACGAGGGGCGCCAGGGCGAGACGCTGGCGGCCGCGCTCGTCCGGAACGGCGTTCTCGGAGGGTTCCGCAGCATCTACCTCGACCGGCCGCGCGGCGTCTACTCGGCTGGCGAGGAGGAGCCGAACGCGCTCGTCCAGATCGGTGAGCGCACGATGGAGCGGGCGACGCTGGTCGAGCTCGAGGATGGGCTGAGCGCCCGGCCGCTGGCGGGCAAGGGACGGCTCGTCGCACAGTCGGAGACCGCTCGCTACGACACCTTCCACCAGCACTGCGACCTGCTCGTCGTGGGCGGGGGCGCCTCGGGTGTCGCCGCTGCCGCCGCCGGCTCCGGCCGGACGATTCTCGCCCACTCCGGCAGCAGTTGCGACCTCGCCGCAGACGGTGACCTGCAGGTTCTCACCGCCACGACCGTCGTCGGCCTCTACGACGGCAACTACGCCGTTGCGGTCGAGCGGGGACGGCGCGTGTGGCACATCCGCGCCAAGCGGATCGTCCTCGCCACCGGCGCGATCGAGCGTCCGATCGTCTTCCCGAACAACGACCGGCCCGGGATCATGCTCGCGGGCGCCGCGCGCCGGTACGAGCTCGGCGGCGCGCGGGTCGTCGTGTTCACGAACAACGACACCGCGCTCGGGATACCCGGCGCGACGGTCGTCGATTCCCGCCAGGGCAGGCTCGTCGTCGACACGATCGGCGAGGATCGCCTCGAGGGCGTCGTTCTCGACGACGGCTCAAAGCTGCCGTGCGACGTGCTCGCCGTGTCAGGTGGCTGGAGCCCCGCTGTCCACCTCTGGACGCAGCGGGGTGGGCGGCTGCGCTACGACGAGCGGTCGACGGCGTTCGTCCCGGAGGTCGGCCTCGCAGGAGTCGAGGTGGTGGGCAAGGCAAGCGGGGCGGGTCTGTCCGAGGTGGAGCCGCTGTGGCTCGTTCCCGGTAACGAGTCCGTGTCGTTCGTCGACCTCGAGCGCGATTCGACGGTAGCCGACGTCCGCCGCGCTGTCGGCGCGGGCCTCCGCTCGGTCGAGCACATCAAGCGCTATACGACGATCGGCACCGGCTCGGAGCAGGGGAAGACCGCAGGCGTGAATGCGATCGGGGTCGCCGCCGAGCTGCTCGACGTCTCGCCGGCCGAGCTCGGAACGACCACGTTCCGTCCGCCGTACGTCCCCGTCTCCTTCGCGGTGCTCGCGGGCCGAGATCGCGGATCGCTGTTCGACCCGGTGCGCGTGACGCCCATCCATCCCTGGCACGTCGCTCGCGGCGCGATCTTCGAGAACGTCGGCCAATGGAAGCGCCCGCGGTTCTACCCCGAAGGCGGCGAGTCGATGGAAGAGGCTGTCCTACGCGAGTGCGCCGCCGCTCGAGAGCGCGTCGCCGCGATGGACGCCTCGACGCTCGGCAAGATCGACGTCCAGGGGCCCGATGCCGTCGAGTTTCTCAACCGCCTCTACACGAACTCCTACGACACGCTGGCTGTCGGCAAATGCCGCTACGGCGTGATGTGCAAGCCGGACGGGATGGTGTTCGACGACGGCGTCGTCATGCGCATCGGCGAGCAGCGCTACATCTGCACGACCACGACGGGGAATGCGGCGCCGGTGCTCGCCTGGATGGAGGAGTGGCTCCAGACCGAATGGCCCGGGCTCCGCGTCTGGCTGACGTCGGTCACCGAGCAGTGGGCGACCGTCGCCGTCGTCGGACCGGATTCGCGTGCCCTACTGGGCGCCTTGACCGAGATCCCACTCGACAACGAGAGCTTCCCCTTCATGGCGATCCGGGACGGCGCTGTGGCCGCGATCCCGGCGCGGGTCTGCCGAATCAGCTTCTCCGGGGAGCTCGCGTACGAGGTGAACGTCGACGGCCGCCGCGGCCTCGAGCTCTGGGAGGCGGTGATGGCTAGCGGAGAGGTCACGCCGTACGGGACCGAGGCGATGCATGTTCTCCGGGCCGAGAAGGGCTACCCGATCATCGGTCAGGAGACCGACGGCACCGTCACGCCACACGATCTGGGCATGAGCTGGATCGTGTCTACGACGAAGCGGGACTTCATGGGCAAGCGCTCGTACTCGCGGGCGGACACGGCGCGCGCGGGCCGCAAGCACCTGGTCGGCCTGCTCCCGGTCGACGCGAGCGAGCTCGTTCCCGAGGGTGCGCAGCTGGTCACCGACCCTGGCCACGACATCCCGATCCCGATGATCGGGCACGTCACGTCGAGCTACCGCAGCGCCGCGCTCGGGCGCACGTTCGCCCTCGCGCTCGTCGAGAGCGGCCGCGAGCGGATCGGCGAGACCGTCTACGCGCCGCTACCCGACCGCACGATCGCCGTCGAGGTCGTCGACCCCGTTCTCTACGACCCGGAAGGAGCTCGGCGCGATGGCCGTCCTGACTGAGCTCCTCGTCGAGTCGCAGGTGTCGATTCGCGGCGAGGCGCCCGTGGGCTTCCCGGTCGAGCCGAACACGACGGCAGAGGTGGGCGGCAAGACGGTGCTCTGGCTCGGGCCCGACGAGTGGCTCGTCCTCGGCGCCAGCGAGGAGGATCATCCGCAGGCGGCGGCCGGGGTCGATGTCTCGGCCAACCGCGTCATCCTGGAGCTGACGGGTGGCCATGCCGCGGATGTGATCGCGCAGGGCTGCTCGCTCGACTTGCATCCTTCCGTCTTCGCTCCCGGCTCCTGTGCCCAGACGTTGGTGGCGCGCGCCCAGGTGATCCTCGTGCGTCCGGACGAAAGCCGATTCCTCGTGCTGGTTCGCCCGTCTTTCGCGCCCTACCTGCGGGCATGGCTCGACGACGCGATCGAGGGCGCTACCACCCGCCGATCCAGCCGCTGAGCAGCCCGAGCGGAACCGATTCGGCCGGTTCGCCGGGCACGGCGCGAAGGAAGTCGAAGTCACAGCCCTGGTCTGCGCCGAGCACGTGCTCCAGGTAGAGCGCCCCGTAGCCGCGGCGATACTTCGGCACCACCGGGCCGAGCAGCTCGAGCCGTCGTTCCAGCTCTGCGGCCGGGACGTCGAGGTCGAGCCTGCGGCTCTCGACGTCGAGAACGATCGGATCGCCGTCCTGCACCGCCCGCAGTGGCCCGCCGGCCGCCGCTTCCGGTGCGACGTGGAGGACGACCGTCCCGAACGCCGTCCCGCTCATCCTTGCGTCCGAGATGCGGACGAGGTCGGTCACGCCCTGCTCGAGCAGCCGCTTCGGGATCGGCAGCGCTCCCCATTCGGGCATCCCCGGGCCTCCCTTCGGGCCCGTGTTGCGCAGCACGAGAACGGAGTCGGCGGTGATGTCGAGCGCGGGGTCGTCGATCCGGGCGGCAACGTCGTAGATGTCCTCGAACACCACTGCCGGCCCGCGATGCGAGAGCAGCTCCGCGGAGGCTGCGCTGCGCTTGATGATCGCGCCCGCGGGGGCGAGGCTGCCGCGCAGGACGACAATCCCGCCCTCGGAGGCGAGCGGACCGTCGAGCGGCCTGATCAGGTCACGGTCGAGCGGGAGCGCCTCGGCGGTCTCCTCGCCGAGCGTCCGGCCCGTGATCGTCAGCGCGTCGATGTGGAGCAGCGGAGCGAGCTCGTGCAGCACGGCCCTGATGCCGCCCGCTCGATGGAGATGCTCGACGAGGTGCTCGCCCGAAGGCCGGACATTCGCGATCAGCGGAGTCCTGCGGGAGATCGCGTCGAAGCGCTCGAGCGTCAGCGGGACGTCGACGCGCCCGGCCAGCGCCAGCAGGTGGATGACGGCGTTCGTGCCGCCGCCGATCGCCATCAGGGTCGTGATCGCGTTGTCGAACGCCTCCGCAGTCAGGATCTGCGAGGGCCGGAGGCCTTCCCGGGCGATCTCGACGGCCCGCATCCCGGTCTCCTCGGCCGCGCGTGCGCGTTGGGGGTCGACGGCGGGAATCGAGGCAGTCCCGGGCAGGCACAGCCCGAGGGCCTCCACGATCGAGGTCATCGTCGAGGCGGTGCCCATCTCGTTGCAGTGGCCGAACGGGGTCGCGGCGGCCGCTTCGAGCTCATTGAACTCCTGCTGCGACATCCGTCCACCTCGAAGCTCGTCCACGTAGTGCCAGAGGTCGGTCCCAGCGCTGAGCTCGCGGCCGCGAAAGGACGCCGCCGGGGAGGGGCCGCCGGTGATCATGATCGCCGGCACGTCGGCGCTGGCTGCTCCCATCAGCTCCGCGGGAACGGTCTTGTCGCACCCGCCGAGCAGCACGACCGCATCGAGGGGATAGGCCCGGATGCATTCCTCGACGTCCATCGCCATCAGGTTGCGGTAGAGCATCGCCGTCGGTTTCATCAGGTTCTCGCCCAGCGAGATCGTCGGGAACTCGAGCGGCAACCCGCCCGCCTGCAGCACGCCTCGCTTGACCGCCTCGGCCAGGCCGCGGAAGTGGAGGTTGCAGGTGACGAGGTCGGACCAGGGGTTGCAGATCCCGACCACGGGCCGGCCGTCGGCGCCGCCTCGCTCGATCGCCTCGGCCGGCAACGAGGTGCGGTGGATGAAGCCCGACAGCTCGTTCCCGCCGAACCAGCGCTCGCTGCGGAGATTGCTCACTCGGAGACCCGCTGCGCGAGCTCCGAGGCGAGCTCGACAAACGGATCGAGGGTCGCCGGGTTCGCAAGGGAGCCGCGGCTCACGACGGAGTCGGGCTCGGCTCCCATCAGGATCCGCTTCACGGGCACCTCGACCACCTTGCCCGACAGGGTCCGGGGGACCTCGGCGAGCGCACGGATCTCATCTGGCACGTGGCGCGGTGAGCAGTCCTCGCGGATCCGCCGCCTGATCTCGGCGGAGAGCAGGTCGTCGAGGACGGCGCCGTCGCGCAGCACGACGAAGAGCGCGATCCAGCCGTTGGTGCCGGTGAGGGGCAGGTCGAGGACGAGCGCGTCGACCACGTCGTCGACATCGAGCACGGCGCGGTAGATCTCGCTCGTCCCGATCCGCACGCCGCCGCGATTGATCGTCGAGTCCGAGCGGCCGTAGATCACTGCCGTCCCGCGCGAGGTGATCTCGATCCAGTCGCCGTGGCGCCAGATCCCCGGGTAGAACGAGAAGTAGCTCTCGTGGAGCCGCTCCCCGTCGGGGTCGTCCCAGAGGTACAGGGGCATCGACGGCAGCGGCTCGGTCAGCACGAGCTCGCCGACCTCGTCGACGACCGGGCGCCCATGCTCGTCGAACGCCTCGACCTTCGCGCCGAGCGAACGGGCCTGAAGCTCGCCCTCGTAGACGGGGAGGGTCGGCACTCCGCCGACGAAGGCGGTGCCGACGTCGGTGCCCCCGCTCATCGAGAAGAGCCAGGTGTCCGCCCCGATGTGCTCGTACACCCAGCGGAACCCCTCGGGCGAGAGCGGGGAGCCCGTCGAGCCGACGCTGCGCAGCGCGCTCAGGTCGCGCGCGCGCCCCGGCTCGACGCCGTTCTTGATGCAGGCGGAGATGTAGGCCGCGCTCGTCCCGAAGCAGTTCACCTGCGCGGACGCGGCAAGATCCCACAGCACGTCGGGATCGGGCGCGGCCGGATTGCCGTCGTAGATGACGATCGCGGCGTCGGTGAGGAGCGCTCCGATCAGGTAGTTCCACATCATCCAGCCGGTCGTCGAGAACCAGAAGATCCGGTCGCCCGCCTGGGCATCGGTGATCAGATGCAGCTGCTTCAGGTACTCGAGCAAGATCCCGCCCTGCCCGTGGACGATCCCTTTCGGCAGCCCGGTCGTGCCCGACGAGTAGAGCACCCAGAGCGGGTGGTCGAACGGTAACTGCGCGAACTCGAGCTCGGCACTGCCGCTCGAGGGGCCGATATCGGCCCAGCTCACAGCGTTGGCCAGCCGCCCCAGGTCCGGCGACGGGTCGAGGTAGGGCAGGACGACGGTGGTCTCGAGGCTTCCAATCGCGCTCTGGATCTCGCCGACGACGTCGAGGCGGTCGAAGTCGCGCCCGCCGTAGCGGTAGCCGTCGACGGCGAACAGCACCTTCGGCTCGATCTGGGCGAGCCGGTCGACCACGCTCCTGGCGCCGAAGTCGGGCGAGCAGCTCGACCAGATCACGCCGATCGAAGCGCAGGCGAGGAACGCGATTGCGGCCTCGGGGATGTTCGGGAGGTAGGCGGCGACCCGGTCGCCACGGGCGACTCCGAGCTCGCGCAGCCCCGCCGCGACCCTCGCCGTCTCGGCTCGAAGCTCGCCCCAGGTCAGCTCGGCCTGCGGACGCAGCTCCGAGGCATGGATGATCGCGACGCGCTCGTCGGGCTTTCCGCGGAAGATGTGCTCCGCGTAGCTCAGCTCGGCGCCCGGGAACCATTCGGCGGAGTCCAGGTCGCGCCGGCCGAGGACCCGCTCGTACGGGCGCGACGCCTGGACGTCGAAGTAGTCCCAGAGCGAGCCCCAGAAGCCCTCGAGGTCGGTGACGGACCAGTCCCAGAGGTCGTGGTAGCCCGTGAAGGACAGGCCGCGCTCGGCCTCGAGCCAGCGCATGTAGCGGGTCAGCACGGTCCGCTCGACCTGCTCCGGCGACGGCGTCCAGAGCGGCTCGATCGGGCGCTTGCCCAGTGGGTGCTCCGGGGCGCTCAACTCGTTGCGAGTGACCGCACCGCGGAGAGGATCTCGGGGACGCCCGGGAGCGTCGCCAGCTCGAGATCCCGCTGGTAAGGGACGGGATGCGATGGAGCGCCGACGCGGATCACGGGCGCGTCCAGGTCCCAGAAGCTGTGCTGGGCGATGTGAGCTGCGATCTCGGAGCCGAAGCCGAGGAACTGCACCGCCTCGTGCACGATCGCGACCCGGCCTGTCTTCGCCACCGACGCGGCGATCGTCTCGGTGTCGAGCGGAACCAGGGTTCGTGGATCGATCACCTCGATGCTCACCCCTTCGCGTTCCAGCTCCCGCGCAGCCTTGAGAGCGAGCGGGACGGTGGCGCCGAGCGCGACGACGGTCGCGTCGGAGCCCTCGCGGACGACCCGCGCGCGCCCGAACTCGATTGCGTACCGGCCCTCGGGGACCGGTGTCGGCTCGTCGAAGAACAGCAGCTTCTGCTCCAGGAACATCACCGGGTTGTCGTCCTGGATGGCCGCGGCGAGCAGCCCCTTGGCGTCGAATGGGTTCGACGGCATGATCACCACGAGACCGGGGATGTGCGCGAGGAGCGCCTCGAGGCTCTGCGAGTGCTGCGCGCCGAGCCGCACCCCGCCGCCGGAGACCATCCGCAGCACCAGGGGCAGCGTCGGGACGCCGCCCATCATGAACCGCAGCTTCGCGGCCTGGTTCATGATCTGGTCGAAGGCCACACCCACGAAGTCGGAGAACTGGATCTCCACGACGGGCCGCAGGCCGGTGAGCGCCGCACCGACGCCGCAGCCGACGAAGCCGGCCTCGGTCAGCGGCGTGTCACGGATCCGCTCGCCGCCGTAGCGCTCGTAGAGGCCCTCGGTCGCGCGGAAGAGGCCGCCGACGCGGCCGATGTCCTCGCCCATCACGATCACCGCGGGGTCGGCAGCGAGCTCCTGGTCGAGCGCCTCCCTGATCGCGGCGACGAAGCCGAGCGCGCGCTCACCCTCCGGAGGCGGCTCCGGGTATCGGCGATGCGGCGCGAAGACGGCCGGCAGCAGGTCGTCCGGGCTCGCAGGCTCGTCGGCGAGGGCGGTCTCGACCGCGGCTTCGACGTCCGCCTGGACGCCGCCCAGGATCTCGGCCACGCGCTCGTCGTCGAGCTCGCCCAGGCTCCGCAGGAGCTGCTCGAAGCGAGGCAGCGGGTCCTTCGGCTCCCATTCCTCGAGCACCGCGGGATCACGGACGTCCGGGAGGTTCGCGCGCATCGAATGCTGCATCCGGCGGAAGGTCTTCATCTCGAGGAGCGTCGGCCCGCCACCCGCCCGCGCTCGCTCGAGCGCGCCCGCGACCGCGTCCTCCACTGCCAGCAGGTCGTTGCCGTCGACGACCTCGCCGGGCATCCCGTACCCGCTCGCACGGTCGGCCAGATCCGCGACCGCGCGAAGGGTGCGCCAGTCGGCCGAGAGCGCGAACTGGTTGTTCTCGCAGATGAAGACGACCGGGAGCTTCCAGGTCGCAGCCAGGTTCATCGCCTCATGGGCCACGCCCTGGCCGGCCGCGCCGTCCCCGAAGAACGCAAGTGTCGCCTGACCGGTCGACTGCAGCTTCGCGGTGAGCGCGGCACCGCAGGCGTGGGGGAGCCCCGCAGCGACGATCCCGTTGCAGCCGAGGATGTTCAGGGACATGTCGGCGATGTGCATCGAGCCTCCGAGTCCCTTGCAGTAACCGGTCCGGCGGCCGAACATCTCGGCCATCATCCGGCGGATATCGGCTCCCGCGGCGATCAGGTGGCCGTGCGAGCGGTGGTGGCCGACGAGATAGTCGCCCTCCGCCATCACGCCGGCCGCCCCGACCGCGATCGCCTCCTGGCCGACGCAGCTGTGCGCTGTTCCGAGGATGACTCCCTCCTTGAAGAGCTCCGCGGCGCGATCCTCGAAGACGCGGATCAGCTGCATCAGCCGGTACTGCTCGACGAGCGGACGCCGATCGGCCGGGCGGGGTGGGGGGAGGGTCTGCGAGGCGCCCACGTCAGGCCGCCCCGGGCGGGCGCTGGTGCAGCTCGACGATGTAGCCGTCGGGGTCGAGCGAGTAGAGGCTCTTGCCGCCGCGGTTCGCGCCGCCGGTCATCTCGACCGGGCCGCCGGGCGAGCGGAAGGAGACGCCTTGCTCGCGGAGCTCGTCGTAGAGGTCGTCGATTCCCTCGACGAACAGGCAGAAGTGGCCGGTGCCGAAGTTGGCCGGGCTCGTGGCGCCCGAGCGCCGCTCGCAGCCCTCGTAGGCGAGGAGCTCGATCTGGGTATCGCTGCCGGGGATCGCGACCATCGCGATGTCGAACGAGGTCGCCTCGGGGACGCCGACGATCTCCCGGATCTCGGGCTCCTGGTAGCGCCGGCGCCACAGCAACTCCAGCCCCAGTTGGTCGCAGTAGAACTCGAGCGACCGCGAGAGGTCGGAGACGGTGACACCGGCGTGACGTGCGCCGACGACACGCCAGGCCACGGACGGGGCATCCGACATGGTTGGATGCATAGCACGATGCTGCTGGAGGGGCGTGTTGCGGTGGTCACGGGTGCGAGCAGCGGCATCGGCCGCGAGATCGCCATGCTGTTCGCAGCCCAGGGCGCGCGAGTCGCCGCCTGCGACCGCCAGCGCGCCGCCGGCGAGCAGCTCGTCGAGGAGCTCCGGGCCGGCAACGCCGATCGGCCGTTCTTCGTTCCCGTGGATGTGCGCAGCGCGGCCGAGGTCGAGAGCGCAGCCGAGGCGGTCGTGGCCGAGGCCGGCCGCATCGACGTGCTCGTGAACTGCGCCGGCGTGCGCGAGATCGGCGACGCCTACGAGCTCCCCGCGGACGAGTGGGAGAACGTGATCGCGGTCAACCTGAGCGGCGTCTTCTACTGGTGCCAGTCGGCTGCTCGGAGAATGCGGGCGTCCGGCGGCGGCTCGATCGTCAACGTGTCCTCGGTGGGAGGCCTGATCGGTCTTCCACACCGTCCTGCGTACACCGCGTCGAAGCACGGCGTGATCGGCCTGACGAGGAGCCTGGCCGGCGATCTCGCGGCCGACGGGATCCGCGTGAACGCAATCTGCCCCGGCCTGGTTCACACGCCTCTGACCGATGCGTACTTCCAGGACGACCGGTTCGCGCAGGAGCTTGCACTGGTGGTCCCGCAGGGACGAGTGGGGACTCCGGACGACGTCGCTCAGGCTGCGCTCTACCTCGCGAGCGACATGGCCTCCTATGTCACCGGTAGCGCACTGACCGTCGACGGGGGCTGGCTCGCGCAGAAGAGCTTCGCCGCACCGGGCGGAGGCTCGTCCTCGTTCAACTCGGGTCACGAGACGAGCACGTGATGCGTAGGCACGACTGAAGGGCCCTGCGCCTCGCGCGGCGTGGTGGCGGTCGGCCGTCGTCTACCAGATCTATCCACGCTCGTTCGCCGACTCCGACGGCGACGGCATCGGCGATCTCGCCGGCATCTGCTCGAGGCTCGACCACGTCGCCGGCCTCGGGGTCGACGCGATCTGGCTGTCGCCGATCTACCGCTCGCCGATGGCCGACTTCGGGTACGACGTCAGCGACCACGAGGCGATCGACCCGGTCTTCGGCGACCTCCGCCTGTTCGATCGGTTGCTCGCCGAAGCCCACCGGCGTGGGCTCCGGGTGCTGCTCGACTGGGTGCCCAACCACACGAGCTCCGAGCACCGCTGGTTTCTCGACTCGAGGTCGTCGCGAGGCTCGTCGAAACGCGACTGGTACGTGTGGCGCGCCGGCCGGGACGGCGGGCCTCCGAACAACTGGGTCTCGGCGTTCGGCGGGCCTGCCTGGACGCGGGACGAGGCCACCGATCAGTGGTACCTCCACCTCTTCCTCGCGGCGCAGCCCGATCTGAACTGGGCCAACCCGGAGGTCGTCGAGGCGATGCACGACGTTCTCCGGTTCTGGCTCGACCGCGGTGTGGACGGCTTCCGCGCCGACGTCATCCACCTGATCGGGAAGGACGAGTCGTTCCCCGATCGACCCGAGGAGATCGCCCATCTCGACATCGTCGGCGCGCACGAGCACCCGCGCACCCACGCCCTCCTGCGAGACATTCGGCGGCTCCTCGACAGCTACCCGGGCGACCGGGTGATGGTCGGCGAGGTGCCGCTCAGGCCGCCCGCCCTGCTGGCTCCGTACTACGGGCTCGACGACGAGCTCCACATGGTGTTCGACTTCGCGCTCATGCACCTGCCGTGGAGCGCCGAGGCCTTCGCGGCCGTGCTCCTCGATGCGGAGCAGACGTTCGCCGGGCCCGGGCTGTGGCCCTGCTGGGTCCTGTCGAATCACGACCAGCCGCGCCACCGTTCGCGCTTCGGCGGCTCGGAGGCGCGCGCCCGTGCGGCGGCGCTCCTGATTCTCACCCTGCGCGGGACGCCGTGCCTTTTCGCGGGCGAGGAGCTCGGCCTCCTGGATGCCGAGGTTCCTGACGCGGTGCGCGTCGATCCGGGCGGTCGCGACGGATCGCGCGCGCCGATCCCGTGGGACGGTTCGCCGCTCCACGGCTGGCACTCCGAGCCCTGGCTGCCGTGGCCGCCCGACCCCGAGCGCAGGAACGCCGAGAGCGAGGGCGGCGATCCGCACTCGATCCTCGCGCTCTACAGGCGGCTATTGGCGATCCGGCGGAGCTCGCCGGCGCTCGAGCTCGGCGCCTGGCTCCTGCTCGACTCGCCGCCCGGCACGCTGCTGTACGAGCGCTCGTGCGAGGGCGACACGCGCCGCGTCGCTGTCAACTTCGGCGATCGGCGGGCGCGGGACGTCTCCTCCGTCGACGGCTGGCACGTCGAGATCACCACCGAGCGCGGGCGAGAAGGCCGGCAGTGGGACGGAGCCCTCGAGCCGGACGAGGCGGTCATCCTCGCTCCGGCGTGACGATCCGCCGGTAGACGTCGAGGTACTCGTCCACCATCCGGTCGATCCCGAACCGCTGCTCGACCGACCTTCGTACGGTGCCCCGGTCGAGATCGCGCGAAGCTGTCACGGCCGCAAGCGCTTCCGCCGGCGTCGTCACGAGAAAGCCATTCGTCCCGTGCTCGACGATCTCCGGCATCGACCCACGCGCAGTAGCGATCACCGGGGTCCCGCAGGCCATCGCCTCGATCACGCTGAAGCCGAACGGCTCGTCGAAGTTGATCAGGTGCAGGAGCGCGAGGGCCTCACCGAGGAGCTCGCTCCGGCCGTCGGCCCAGACCGGCCCGACATAGGTGACGCTCGACCCGTTGATCCTGGGGGCCACGAGCCGGTCGAAGTACTCCTGGTCCTGAACGATGCCCGCGAGGATCAGGGGAATCCCGGCCTGCTCGGCGAGGTCGATCGCCTCCACCGTTCCCTTGTCGGGGTGGATCCGGCCGAAGTACAGGAGGTAGCCGCCGGCGCCTGAGCCCGGCTGGAACGAGGTCATGTCGATGCCGTGGTGGATCGTCGCGATGTAGTCCAGCCTCTCGTGCCTGTCCGCCTCGCTGATCGCCACGTAGTAGCCGGTGCGGTTGTACTTCTCGAAGACCGGCACGATCCGCTCCGACGAGAACCCGTGGATCGTTGTGACGACCGGCGTCTCGACGAGGCCGCTGTAGCTCAGAGGCAGGAAGTCGAAGCTGTTGTGGATCAGGTCGAACTCGGCGGCCCGTTCGAAGACCGACGAGATGTGCAGCGACTCCCACACCTTCGCGTCGAGCTCTGCGTCCTCCGAGTAGCCGGTCGGCGCCGAGCCCACGAGCCGCGCCCGCGTCTGCGAGTCGGCCGTCGCGAACAGCGTGACGTCGACGCCGCGGGCGACGAGCCCCTCCGTCAGCAGCGACACGAACTGCTCCCATGGCCCGTAGTGACGTGGGGGCACCCGCCACGAGATCGGAGCCAGCATCGCCACCCGCAGGCTCGCGGCGGTCAAGCGCGGGCTATCGGCAGCGGAGGTCTCGGGTTTCGAAAGCGCAAAATAGCCGCGGCACCTGCGAGGGATCCTTAGGGCTGCTTCCTCCCGGATCTGACCCGGTTCGGAATCTCGCAGCGCCGCGGTGAGGCCAGTGTATCGGCCGTGCCGAGCGGGTTAGATCTAGCCGCCGTTGAGGCCGAGACTGGACGGCGTCCCGGGCGCGGCGGTGAACTTCATCTTCTGCGGGCCGCACGTGTCGCCGTTCTGGCTCTGCGTGATCGTGATGACGCCGCTGACCGAGCTCGGGCTCGTGAACGTGCCGGTGACGGTTGCCGTCGTGACGATGCCCTGCGGGTCGGCGAGCGTCGCGAGGCCCTTGAACGTGAAGCTGCCGTTCGCGCTCACGGTGATCGTCTTCAGCACTGCCGTGTTGGTCGGGTCGGCGTACGGGTCGGTGCCGACGGGGTACGAGCCGTGGCCGAAGCAGCCGAGCGTGCCGAAGGTGAACTTCTTCAGCGAGGTGCCGTTGGCATTGAAGGTGACGAGGTCGGAGAACCCGTTGATCGCGTGGAGGGCCGTCTTGCCGGCGAACGGGCCCTTCTGCGGCAGAGCCGCGTACGCGACCGCTGCCAGAGCGAGTGTGGTCAAAACCGCCAGCGTGATCGCGAGCTTGCGCATGTTCACCTCGTGTCGTCGCCACGGCCGGCAGTTCGCGGCCCTGCGAACAAGATAGTCCACCTTGCGGGAACGGGTCAACGCAGCCGTGCGAGGTTTACGAACCCCGAACGTTCCTACCCGGCGGCGAGGATCGCACGGCCGACGACGGCAGCTTCGGCGCCCGCGTCGGCCAGAGCCGAGACGTCAGCGGGCGAACGTACGCCGCCGGCGGCCAGAACCGACAGCCCCGAAGCCGCGACGGCGGCAACCAGCTCGAGGTCGGGGCCCGAGAGGGTGCCGTCCCGGTCGATCGCCGTGCACAGCACGCGCTCGACGCCGGCCTCGAGACAGAGCTCGACCGCACGCTCTCGCGTCAGCCCGGAGTCGGCCGTCCAGCCGGCCGTTCGCACCATCCCGTCCTTGACGTCCAGCGCCACGACGAGCCGGCCGCCGAGTGCCCGGGCGAACACCGCCGGTTCCGGGAACGCGGCCGTTCCGACCACGACCCGGTCTGCGCCGGCGGACAGCAGAGCCTCGGCGTCCTCGAGCGAGCGGATGCCGCCCGAGGCCTGAAGCCGCACCGGCGCGATCGCCGCCGCCACGGTGCGCACGAGCTCGGGGCGCGCGCGGCCGGCCCGAGCGCCGTCGAGATCGACGAGATGGACGCGCGAGGCGCCCGCTGCCGCGAAGCGCATGGCAAGCTCGACCGGGTCGCCGGCGCTCTCGACGACCTTGTCGTAGTCGCCCCGGTGCAGGCGCACGGCGCCCTCGCCGAGCACGTCGACGGCGGGTATCACTTCGATCTGGGCTTCGAGCCATTCGGATAGCACAGCGCCATGTTAACGTGCTAACATCAAAAAGCAAACGATGGCTGCGACGACACGACATTCATGGAAGACCAGAGAGCTCAAGGAGCTATCGGAGGCGATCCTCGGCCTGCAGTCGAAGGACGAGGTGGAGCGCTTCCTGCGGGACCTCTGCACGATCGCGGAGCTCGAGGCGATGGGGCACCGCTGGGCGGTGGCGCAGCTCGTCGACCGGGGGCTGCCGTATCTCGAGGTGGCGCAGAAGACGCACGCCTCGACGACGACGGTGACGCGGGTAGCGCACTGGCTGCGCCACGGCGAGGGCGGCTATCGACTGGCGCTCGACCGGCAGAAGGCCGCGACATCGACCGCCTGACGATCGCCGTCCCGGTCAAGGGACGCCTGCGCGACCCATCGGTATCGCTGCTCGAGGACGCCGGGCTCGGCCCGGAGCAGCCCGGCGAGCGCGCACTGGCATTCCCCTGCCGGAATGCGCCGGTCGACGTGCTGCTCGTCCGCGCGGCCGACGTGCCGGAGTACGTGCAGGACGGCGTCGTCGACTGCGGGATCACCGGGCAGGACCTCGTCCGCGAGCGCGGCGCCCGCGTCGAGGAGCTGCTCGAGCTCGGCTTCGGCTCGTGCCGGCTCGACGCGGCAGTGCCCGAGGAGTCGAAGTATCAGAGCATCGCGGACCTCGCAGGCGCGAAGGTCGCGACCGTCTATCCACGGCTCACGCACGAGCTGCTTCCGGTGAAGGTCGAGCTCGTCGACGTCACCGGCTCGGTCGAGATCGCGCCGCGGCTCGGGCTCGCCGACGGGATCGTCGACCTCGTCTCCTCCGGGAACACGCTTCGCACGAACGGCCTGCGCTCGCTCGGCACGATCTTCTCCTCGCAGGCCGTCCTGATCGGCAAGGTCGGCGGTGACGCCTCGACGCTCGTCTCGATGATGCGCGCCGTCGTCGAGGCTCGCGCCCACCGCTACCTGATGCTGAACACACCCGAGTCGAAGCTCGACGCGGTCTGCGAGCTGATCGGCTCGCGCTCGCCGAGCGTCCTGCCGCTCGCCGAGAAAGGGATGGTCGCGGTGCACGCGCTCGTCCCCGCTGCCGAGATCTGGCGCCTGCTGCCCGAGCTCGAAGCCGCCGGCGCGTCGTCGATCCTCGTCGTCCCGGTCGAGCGGATGAGCCGGTGAGCCTGTCCCCAAAGTCGGTGTCAGACACCGGTACGGAAATGTGTCGGGATCGGGGCGAAATCCCTGCACGCCGCACCGTCGCCTCGTCCGAAAAAGCGGTGTCAGACACCGGTTTTTCGCGCCCGGGGAGGCG
>CAVYIB010000004.1:0-22752 GCA_963768435.1 uncultured Actinomycetota bacterium | reverse complement strand
TGACGCTCCTGTGGAGCTTCTGGTGGTGGCTGCCCCCATCCGGGCGCCGCCAGCTGCTCAGGCTCGCCCGCAGGCACGGGCCGTGGCTCGTCAAGCGCGAGTTTCGCCGCCGGCGCGGCCGGTCCTAGATCGTCAGGGCGGCGAGGGCGATGCGCTCCTGCTCGAGCGTGTGCGCCGTCGGGTACCCCTCGGCGGTGCTGGCCCGCCAGGGCCTGCCGACGTAGCGGACGGGCACGCCCGCAGCCGCCTCCTCGAGCCGGTGGCGGATCGTGCGCCAGGCGCCCATGTTCTGCGGCTCCTCCTGCGCCCAGACGACCTCGTCGAGCTGCGGATATCCCGCCACGAGCTCGCGGGTCGCCGCAACGGGGAACGGATACAGCTGCTCGAGCCGGGCGACTGCCACGTCATTCGCCTCCCCGGCGAGCTCGTGGCCGGTGATGTCGTAGTAGACCTTGCCGCTGCAGATCACGAGGCGCCGGATGTGCGACCTGTCGGCGACCGACGCGTCGATCGTCGGCCTGAACGATCCCGCGCTGAGGTCGGCGAGCGTCGATGATGCGCTCTTCAGGCGGAGCAGGCCCTTCGGCGTCATCACGACGAGCGGGCGGGCGATCGGGTCGAGCGCCTGCCGGCGCAGCAGATGGAAGTACTGGGCCGACGTGGTCGGGTTGCAGATCCGGAGGTTCTCCTGGGCGGTGAGCTGCAGAAAGCGCTCGAGCCGTGCGCTCGAATGCTCGGGCCCGTTGCCCTCGTAGCCGTGCGGCAGGAGCAGCGTCAGCCGCGAGGTCTGCTTCCATTTCGCGAGGCCGCTCGAGATGAACTGGTCGATGATCGTCTGCGCGCCGTTCGCGAAGTCGCCGAACTGGGCCTCCCAGAGGACCAGAGCCTCGCCCGCCGCCGTCGAGTAGCCGTACTCGAAGCCGACGCACGCGTACTCGGAGAGCGGTGAGTTGTAGACCTCGAACGAGGCCTTGGCCCCGTCGAGCCGCTGCATCGGGATCTCGATCTCCCCGGTCTCGAAGTCATGGAACACAAGATGGCGGTGGGAGAACGTGCCGCGCTCGGTGTCCTGGCCCGTGAGGCGGATCGGGATCCCCTCTCGCAGGAGCGAGCCGAAGGCGAGCGCCTCGGCGTGGCCCCAGTCGATGCCGCCCTCGTCGAGCGCGGCCTCGCGGCGCTCGAGCTGGCGTGCGAGCTTGGGATTGACGGTGAAGCCATCCCGCACGCGCTGCAGCTGCTCGGAGAGCCGCCGCAGGCGCTTCTCGCTCACGGTCGTGTCGACGACGGTTGCGGCCTCGACGGGAACCGAGTCGTCGTGCGCCTTGGCCGGGATCGCCTGCCCGAACGAGGCACGGAGCCGGTCGTGGGCCTCGTGCAGCCGAACGTCGACCTCGGCGACGAGCGCGGCCGCCTCTGCCTCCGTGATCACGCCCTGCTCGATCAGACGGGCGCCGTAAAGCTCGCGAACGGTGGGATGGGACTCGATCTGGGTCGCCATGATCGGTTGGGTGTACGCCGGCTCGTCCTGCTCGTTGTGGCCGAAGCGCCGGTAGCCGATCAGGTCGATCACGACGTCGTGCCCGAAGCGGGCCCGGTAGGCCAGGGCGAGCCGGACGGCCGAGATCGCCGCCTCGGGATCGTCGCCGTTGACATGGATGATCGGCGTGTCGAATCCCTTCGCCAGGTCGGACGAGTAGCGCGTCGAGCGGCCCTGGGCCGGATCGGTGGTGAACCCGACCTGGTTGTTCGTGATCAGGTGGAGCGTGCCGCCGGTCGAGTAGCCCTCGAGCGCGTACAGGTTGAGCGTCTCGGCGACGATCCCCTGCCCTGCGAAAGCCGCGTCGCCGTGCAGGAGCACCGGCATCGCGGCGTTCGGGTCGTAGACCCCGTCGCGCGACGTCCGGTCGGTCTGGAAGGCCCGCGTCATGCCCTCGACGACCGGGTTGACCGCTTCCAGGTGGCTCGGGTTGGCGGCGAGCGCGACCGCGATCTTGCCGCTCCGGGTGTCGCGATAGCCCTCGGCGCCGAGGTGGTACTTGACGTCTCCGGTGCCGCCCTCGGCGTCTGCCGCGACGACCTCGATCGCGCGCTCGCCCTCGAACTCGCGCAGGATCTGCTCGTACGGCATGCCGATCGTGTGTGCAAGGACGTTGAGGCGACCGCGATGCGCCATCCCGATCACGACCTCGTGCGCGCCGGCAGACGAGGCCAGCTCGAGTGACTCGTCGAGCATCGGGATCAGGACGTCGAGGCCTTCGAGCGAGAACTGCTTCTGCCCGAGGAACGCACGCCGAAGGTAGCGCTCCATGCCCTCGACCTCGCACAGCCGCGCGTAGAGCTGGCGCTGATCGTCGGCGGCGAGCGGCGTGCGGAAACGCCACGACTCGATCGCCTTGCGGAGCCAGACGCGCTGCTCGTGGTCGCCGATGTGCTCGAGCTCGTATCCGAGCGGCCCGCAATAAGTCTCCTTGAGCCGCGGAAGCGCATCGGCGAGGGTCTCACCGGGCACGTGGACGCGAAGGATCGAAGCCGGGATCCGTGCCTGCAGCTCGAGGGTCAGCTTGGGCTCGAGGCGAAGCGGGTCGATCGCCGGGTCGCCGACGGGCTCGGCTCCGAGCGGGTCGAGCCGGGCCGCGAGGTGCCCGTGCATCCGGTGCGCCTTGACGAGCGCCATCGCGGCCGCGATGCCGCCGAGCAGCTCGGCGTCGTCGTGGTCGGCTGCCTGCCGCGGTGCCGGCGCCGGGGCCGCTGCGGGCGCCGGTGCTGGGGCCGGCGCCGCTGCCGCAGCGCCATCCTCGGGCAGCCGCGCGATCAGCCGGGCGATACCGGGGAGGTCGCGAACGACGGCGGAATCGCCATTCTCGAACAGGGCGCGCCACTCTGGCGGGACGGCCTCGGGGTTGTCGAGATACTCGTCGAGGAGCAGACGCGCGTAGCCGGCATTCACGCCGTCGACATCACGCATTGCGATTACCTTTGTACCAGCGCCGGGACTTCTGCGGGCCGTCGCTGGGAGCTCTCACCCGGAGGCCTAGTAGAGAGGGTTGGATTGCCAGACCGCGATCGAGGCCCCGATGAGCCAGAAGAGCGTGACGCCGCCTGTGACACACAGGCCGAGGGCCCGGTGCTTCACGCTGATCGTGATCGCGACGATCGCCAGGAACAGCGCCGCCGGCCCGAAGGCGAACGGCTTGTAGAAGATCGCGACGATCCCGCCGATCGCGGCGATCGCCAGGAGCACCATCGCGATCGTGTCCTTCGCGGGTGAGTCGTTGGCGCGGGTGGTCTCTTCGAACGTCATGCTCAAGCTCCTCCGGTTCGTGTCTGGCGACGGTCGGCGCGGTTGCGAGCACGCTCACGTGAGCGCTCGAGGCCGCCTCGGCGCGATCTTTCGGGTGAGACGGTCGGTGACGGACGACGCCACGGCCGCCAGTTGACGCCATCGGTCCCGCCCTCGGTGCCGATCTCCGGCTCGGCCTTGATCGCCCACCAGATCACCCAGCACACATACGCGATGGGGATCTTGAGCACGACCAGCACGAAAATGATTTCCCAGAGCACCAAGACGTCTCAGTTTACTTCGATCGCCGGGGAGCATCTACGGTTCTCGCCGCGGGCCCCCTCTCCGGCAGCTTGCAGCGCCGCCTGATCGGCGAAATGGGCGTGCCCGGGCGCCGCTCGCCGGTGCCGTCACGAGAATCGCCGGCCCTCGTCGCGGCGGTAACCGGCCACGGCGACCGCCGCGAACAGCGCGGCGAAGCCGGCCAGAGCAAGCCACGCGCCCCAGTCGACCGGGGCACCACTTGCCGTCGCGGCCAGCCCGTCGGACAGGGCTCTTGTCGGGAGAAAGCCCGAGCTGGCCTCGACGGCGCCGGGAAGGCGGGACGGGAGGATCCAGAGACCGCCGACATACGCCATGACGAGATAGAGCAGGTTCGCGATCGGGAGCGCTCCCCTGGCCGGAGCCCAGTATCCGAGCGCGATCCCCAGGAATGCGAACGGAACGACCCCGGCGAGCAGCGCCGCCCCGAGCCCGGCCCAGCGCGCCGCGGGAAGCGAGACTCCGGTCGTCGCAACGGCAGTGACGACCAGCAGCAGCGCGGCGGCACAGGCGAAGACCGCTGCCGACAGGAGCCGGGCCGCGAGCCGGACCGAAGGGCCGACAGGAAGGGTCCGGAGATATGTCTCCCAGGGCGACGCGCGATCGATCGCGATTCCGACGCCGAACTGGAAGAACGCCACTCCGATCACCGCGAATCCCGCGAAGGTCGCCATCCGCACCGATGCGTCGTGGCGTGGCCCGGGCGACACGAAGAAGAGGAAGAACACCGACGGCAGGATCAGTGTCGGCACCAGGTAGGCCGGATAGCGAAGGAGCTCGGCGGTCATCGCCCACGCATGACGGAAGGCGAGCCTCACCGCCTGGCACCGCGTGCGTCGAGCGCCTCTTCCAGCGTGACCGCCCGAACTTCGAGCTCGGCCAGCGGGACGCCTGCCCGGACGAGCCGGTCGACGGTCGCTCCACCCTCGGAGGTGAGGATCCTGAGGTAGGCGCCGTCGCGCTCTGCGCCGGCGACCTCGAGCCCGGGGGTTGCTCGGAACCGCACGAGGGTCATGCCGGCGCCCGCCTTGACCTCATTGACCGTTCCGTCCGCCACGACGGTTCCGCCCTCGACCAGGACGACGCGGTCCGCCAGCGCTTCGGCCTCGGCCAGGTGATGCGTGGTCAGGAGCACCGCGCCTCCACCCGCACGGTGGGCTCGAACAGCGCCCCACACGGCCTTCCGCGCCTCGATGTCGAGGCCGGTGGTCGGCTCGTCGAGCACCGCGAGCAACGGGTTGCCCGCGAACGCGAGGGCCACGCCGAGTCGTCGACGCTCTCCGCCCGAGAGACCGCCGGTCTGCCGCCCCGCCAGCTTCTCGAGCTCGAATCGCTCGATCAGAGCGCCGGTCGAGAGTGGGCTCTCGTAGTGCGCACGCACAAGGTCGACGATCTCCCGCACCCGGAGCGTCTCGGGAAACGCCGTCTCCTGCGGCGTCACGCCGAGGCGGCGGCGTGACGTGGGCCGTCTGGGATCGCCGCCAAACAGCCGGGCGACTCCCGCGTCCGGCCGGCGCAACCCGAGCAGGATGCCGATGGCAGTCGACTTTCCGGCGCCGTTCGGGCCGAGCAGCGCCAGGATCTCGCCTTCGTCGATCCGGAACGAGACGCCCGTGAGCGCGCGGGTGGGGCCGAAGCTCTTGCTCACCTGTTCGAGCTCGGCGACGATCATCGGGGGACGCTCGGTCGCCCTGCGAGCATCTGCTCCGGGCCGCCCACGCTCATGGCGAGGCTCCGAGCCCGGCGGTCCCACGACCCGAGAGCCAGAGAAGCAGGACGTTGTAGACCCAGTGCGCGGCGATGCACGCGCCGAGCGCTCCCGTCGCCAGGTAGACGCCGCCGAAGACCGCGCCGGTTCCCAGGTGTAGCCACGGCCGCGCACGGTGTGCGAAGGCGAACCCGAGCGAGCTCCCGGCCAGAGCGAGCACGGGCCCTGAGCGAAGCAGCTCGCCGAGAACGACCCGCCGCCACACCACCTCCTCCCCGGCCGCCGCGATTCCCAGCAACGCACAGCTCGCGACCGCGAACGGCATGGTGGTTCCGGTCGGCCCCGAAGGCCGGCGGCGCGCGACGAAGAGGTACAGCGCGAGACCGGCGAGCGTGCCTGCAGCCAAACCACGCTCGGCCGCCAGATGCGCTGAGGGCCGTGCGGGGCTCACCGTGGCGAAGAGGACAGCAGCGAGCACGGCGCCCGCCGCAAGCCTCGCCCATGCGTGGGCGACGGCGCTCAGGTCGCGCCACCAAGGACGAATGCGTGGACGGTCGCCTCGTCGAGGCTGTCGGCTCCGACGATCCGGTCGAGCAGCCGGTCGTAGAAGCCTCCGAGTGGAAGCGCCGGCAACCCCAGGTCAGTCGCCGCCAATACAGCGTTCTGGACGACGTGGCCGGCTTCGAGCAGTGCGAACCGATAGCCGCGCAGGCCGTACTTGATCCGCGACCGCGCGAAGACAGCGGTCACCGCGATCAACGCGGAAGCGTGATCGAGGACGGCCGGATCGACGAGCGCCGTCCGAGCGTCCGGCCACGAAAACGCGGCGAGCCTCGCGAGTCGGAGGCGGAACGGATTGAAGTGGTAGACGCCGCGTTCGAGCCCATTGACCGCTACGGCGATGACGTAGAGCTCGAGCGGGTAGAGCGCGCCCGCCGAGGGAACCGGGCGGCGGCCTTGAGCTCCGGCGGCGTAGGAAGCGGCGAGCACCGTCGAAAGCTCCCCGATGCCGACCGGCCGAAGCGCCTCGGCCGAGGCCGAGCGCCGGCGAGCGAGGGCGTCCCCGAGCGTCCCTCCCAGGCGACCCGGAGGGGGAAGCGCGATCGACGGCCGGTGCTCGTGCGTCCGGCTCGAGCGCGCCACGGTTTCACCGAGCCCCGAGCCCTGCGTGAGCTCGACGAGGACATCGAGCCGCTCGGGCGCGAGGCTCGGGTAGAGCCTGGATCCCTCGTGAAGCGCCTCGGCGGAATCGTCGAGCGAAACGCCCTTTGATCCATGCACGAGCGATGCGAACTGCGACGTCGGAAGAACGGAGGTCACGGGAACGGGTGCGGGTCGGGGTTGATCTCGTCCTCGCTCATCGGCCTGGGCCTGAATCCGGCCTTCGCGCCCGCTTCGTAGAGACGGCGACCACCGAGAAACCGAGCAGCATGCGGGACGTCGAGTGCGCAAAGCTCCGGAGCGACGGCACGGGTCACTTCGAGCCCAAGCCCCGCGACGTCGGGGGATGTGACGTCGACCGCGTAGGCGGACGAGCCCGCCGTGGCGATCCGGTCGCAGAGTGCTGCGACCCAGTCGGCCGGCCCGCCACCCTCGAGCGGCGGAATCGCGTCTGCCGGCGTTCGATCGTCGCTCGCGTCGAGGAATGCCGCGGCGTCGGCTCGATCGTGATCCGCGTAGAAGAGGATGTGGTCGTCGAACGATGCGATCCGCTCACCGCAAGGCCCGAGATCCCGGCCGGCGTCGAGCAGCGACAGCTTGGCGCCCGCCGACCGGACGGCGAACGCCTCTCCGAGCGCCTTGCGCCAGGCCTGCTCGACGGTTGGGGCAGCGGCGGCCCCGACGCCCAGCGCTCCAGGAAAGCCCGAGGGTGCACGGACGACGCCGAGGATCGTGGGCAGCCCGTGGATCGCCGAAAGATCGACCGCTGCGAAGCGCAGGCCCGACCGCTCGAAGACCGTTCGCGATGCGGGCCCGGCAGATTCGACGAGCGGAAGGGTGAGCCGCGACGCCCACGCGATCATGAATGCGTCGCGCTCGAGGAGCTCGAACAGGGCGCGGGCAAGCGCCTCGCCCGCGGTTTCCCCACAGGCGATCCCGCTGCTCGTCGCGTAGCCGATCGACCCCTCGGCACCCGGCACGCGGCCGAGGTAGACGAGCTCCGCCGGCAGGAAAGCCGGGCGACCCGTGGCGATCTCTCGCCCCTCGATCCACGGGATCCGGGCATCCGCAGTGAACGGGCGAAACGGGAACCCGGGTCGGCCGTGCTGCCGGCTCGAGAAGAGCGCAAACCGCTCGGGAGCCACGGCGACGTCGCCCAGATCGCGTGCGGAGGCGACGACCAGACGGTCTACGGGAACATAGGTGGCGGAGTAGCGCTCGATTGCCTCCCCCACAGCCGCGGCGGCTGCCTCGGCACGGCTCGACCCGGTGCCCCCGATTCCGCTCAGGTGCTCGAGACTGCCGCCGACGAGTCCCGCGCCGCGGCCGACCTCTGCGGACGCCTGGAAGAGGCGCGGCTCGCACGTCGCCACCAGGCACTCCTCGACGGTGCCGACGATGCCGGTGTAGGGCGAGACGGCGCGGCGAAGGCGTGGCGGCAGGCTGTCGATCATGCTGCCTCCGCCTCGTGCCACGGCAGGTGGGCGGCGAGCAGGTCCGCGTCGGAGCACGCGGGGCACCGGGGTACACGGAGAACGGCGTGCGTCCCGAGAGACAGCTCAGGCTGTGTCTCGAGGATGTGCAGGACTCCCGGAAGACGCGTGTCGATCCCGGCCAGCCAGCAGAGCGCGAGATGGCCGACGATCCCGGCCGCGACGGCCTGGAGGCCGGCGGTTGCGGAGGCTGCCGTCGGCTCGTTCTCGACGAGTGTCAGATCGGCCCCGTACTCGACGTGCGCGGCGAGCCTGAGCTGGAGACACTCGTGGCAGCAGGACTCGCCGGGAATCATGAGCGGCCCGATCGCGAAGACGAGCCCGTCGAACGGACGCAGGGCAACCCAGCGGAGGCCGTGCTCGAGCGCGAGCCGATTCCACCCGGGCAGGCGGGATATCTCGGCGGGCGCCGGAGCGACCACGGCGAGATCGACGTCGTGCTCGTCCCAGGTGAGCCGTCGGACCTCGCCCACGCCGTCGGCGTGGAGGAGCCGCGCGATCTGCTCCGCCGCCGCGCTCTCCCCGGCCACACCGACCCTCGCTGCGCGGATCCGATCGGCGGCCGTCGCCGGAGCGACGCCGTACGCCGCGGCGATGGCCGCCTCACCCGCCACGGCCGGAGACGCCTGCGGGCCGTCGACGAGCAGTCCGTGCGCCGCGAGCACGTCGAGGGCGTGGCCGACTGCCTCGGCGGCCTGCGCGCCGATCGTCGCCACGATCTGCTCGAGCGTGCGCGAGCCGTCGAGCAGCGGAAGGAGCCTGGGAACAGGGCGCGTACGGCGCCGCCCTCGAGGACGACGACCGACCGGCCGTGCTCGAACAGGAGCCGGTCGCCGTCCTCGACGAGGCGGTACCACGGCGCAAGCCGGGGCAGAAGCGGCATCAGCCGACTCAGTCGGACCCGCGACCGCCACAGCTACAGCTGCTGCAGCAACACACCGCCAGCATCGCGAACGCCCCGGCGGTCCGGCCCTGAACCGTGACCGTGAGGTCGAGGAGCTCGCTTGTCAGATCGTCGATCATCTGCACCTCCGTTGTCGATATGGGCAACATACCGTGCATTGTGTGCCGTGTCTGTCACAACTTTGTGCCGGTTTTCCATGACGCTCCGATCCTGCCGTGAGGACCTCCGCTCGACTAGTGGCTCTTTGAGCCATGTCTCCTGCAAACATCCCCGGCGATGACCGTCGCCGTCGAACGCGACCCGGACCCCGACGAGGTCCGCCCGCTGCTCGAGGAGTACGCAGGCTCGCTCAGCTTCGACCTCGCCTTCCAGGACTTCGCCGGAGAGCTCGCCCGCCTTCCGGGCGACTACGCGCCGCCGGGCGGGGCGTTGCTCCTCGCCCGCGTCTCGGGAATCCCGGCGGGCTGCGTCGCGGTTCGCAGAATCGATGCCGGCACCGGTGAGCTGAAGCGGCTCTACGTCCGTCCCGGCCATCGCGGCCTGGGGCTCGGCCGACTCCTCACCGAGGCCGCCGCGGAGTGCGCAAGGGAGCTCGGGTACCGACGGCTTCGGCTCGACACTGCGCCGGAGATGGCGGCAGCGCAGGAGCTCTACCGGAGTCTCGGGTTTCCGGGAGATCGAACCGTACTGGGACAACCCGGTCGCCGGAGCCCGCTTCCTCGAGCTCGATCTGGCGACCCCCGACACCTAGCGGCGCCCCTTCACACAGGGCGCTGGTGCGAGATGATCGCCGCGAACGCGTCGCGGCCGAGGGCGCGCCAACCGCGAGTGGGAGGACGAGATGAGCTACGTGACCGCGAGAATCTGGGCAGCTGCAGCAATCGTCGTGTTCCTCGTCGGGGTGGTCGCGACCGGGTCACTCGGAGCCTCGGCGAGCTCCTCGCCCAAGGCCGGAGGCACCTACCGGGTCGCCTTCGAGCAGGCCTTCGGCTTCAGCGACGGCTTCGATCCGACGGGCGAGTACTACACCTACTCGTTCGCGATCGAGTCGAACCTGATGATCCGAACGCTCGTCGGTTACGACCACGTCGCGGGCCCGGCAGGCAACAAGCTCGTCCCCGACCTCGCCACCACGGTCCCGGCGCCGACGAACGGCGGCACGACCTACACCTTTCACATCAAGCCGGGCGTGAAGTTCGGGCCGCCCGTCGGCCGGCAGATCACCTCCAAGGACGAGCTCTACGCGATCGAGCGGATCGCAAGACCGAAGGACGGGGCCGAGTACGCCTTCTACTACTCGGTGATCGCCGGCTTCGACGCCTACCACGCGGGCAAGGCAAAGACGATCTCCGGGATCCGGACGCCGAACGCGAGCACGATCGTCTTCCATCTGACCCGGCCGACGGGCGACTTCCTCTACCGGCTTGCGATGCCGGCGACCGGGCCGATCCCTGCAGAGGTAGCCGACTGCTTCGAAGGGCATCCGGGGCGGTACGGGCGCGACGTCGTCTCCACCGGTCCCTACATGTTCGAAGGCGCGGACAAGGTCGACGACTCCTCGTGCGCCAAGCTCAAGTCGATGTCCGGGTTCGATCCGATCTCGACGATGACGCTCGTCCGCAATCCGGACTACGACCCGAAGACCGACTCGCCGGCCGCCCGGCAGAGCTTCCCCGACCGCTTCGAGTTCACGATCGACCCGAACTCGACCGACGTCGTCAACCGGGTCGCCGCCGGCGTCCTCGACGACGAGAACGGTGCAAGCCTTCCCTCACAGGCGCTTCAGTCGTACTCGACCGATCCGTCGAAGCGGAAGTTCCTGCACCTCGACCCCGCGGACGGCACGCAGTACCTGACGATGAACCTGACGCAGCCGCCCTTCGACGACATCCACGTCCGGCGGGCGATGAACTGGATCATCGACCGGGCTGCGCTCCGTCAGGCCTGGGGCGGCCCGACGATCGGCCAGATCGCGAATCACATCGTCCCCGACTCGATCTTCGACAACGAGCTCGCGGGCTTCAACCCGTTCAAGACACCCGGTGAGCACGGCTCGCTCGCGCTGGCCAAAGCCGCGATGAAAGGCTCGAAGTACGACCTCGACCACAACGGCACCTGCAACGCCTCCGCCTGTCACGACGTCCTGCTCCTGAACGACACGCAGGCGACCTTCGGGAAGATGCTCCCCGTCGTCGAGCAGGACGCGGCGAAGATCGGGATCACCTTCCACGTCGCGACGATCGCGGGTGCTTACCCGACCCTCGAGACGACCAGGAAGAACATCGCGATCGGGATATTCCCCGGGTGGTTCAAGGACTATGCCGACCCGTTGACATTCTTCTCGCCGCTCTTCGACGGACGCACGATCGTCCCCGACGGGAACGTCAACTACTCGCTCGTCGGGATGAAGCCGTCACAGGCCAAGGCACTCCACGTGACGGGCGACATCCATGGGATCCCGAACGTCGACGCGCAGCTCGACCGGTGCGCCGTTCTGGCCGGATCGACGAGGCGAGCCTGCTACGAGAGCCTCGACAAGACACTGACGACCCAGGTCGTGCCGTGGGTGCCGTACCTCTGGCTCTACAACCCCCACATCACGAGCTCGCATGTGACGAAGTGGGACTACGATCAGTTCAGCGGCACGACCGCCTACGCCCATGTCGCCGTGAGCTGACGTGAGCTGACTTCGAGCCGGCTCAGTGCCGGTGGCGCTGACGGAAGGCGCGCGCCTTCTCGCGGTTGCCACACGAGCCCATCGAGCACCACTGGCGCGAGTGATTCTTGGCGGTGTCGATGAACGCCCACTCGCAGTCCGAGGCGCGGCACGCCTTGAGCCTGTCCCAGGAGCCGTCGGCCATCGCCTCGTGCACTGCGATCACGATCCGCCCGAGCGCCGCGTCCGTCCCCTCGGCGCCCGGGAGCAGGTCGCTCTCGTGACCGGAGAAGTGGAGCTCGACCCGCGCCCGCGACGCGGTCGCGTCGAGCACCGAGAACGCGGATGCGGTGTCGACCTCGACCCCGGTGTTCGAGAGAAGAATCCGACGCAGCGCCTCGCGTAGCTCGACGGCGCGGCGCAGATCGCCGTCATCCGGTCTCACATCCTTCGAGGCGATCCCGTTGGAAGAGAGCCAGGCGCCGAGCTCCTCGGCCGATCCGAACAGCTCGATCGGCTCGAGTAGCTCTCTGGTGTTGACGAAATCACGAATGAGCTCGGTTCCAGTCATCGAAATTCCTAACCGTTTAACTTGCTTTAAGGGTTACGTAACCGGTATCATCCTAACACAGGTTACGGGAGCGAGGAGAGGGAGACCAACATGCATCCTGACTTTCAGCAGATGAGGATCGACGAGAGGCAGCGGGAGCTCGAAGGACAGGTTCAGAGGGCGTTCATGCGCCGCCAGGTGCCCGAGGCTCCGCCGGCTGAGCCCGAGGTGGTCGTTCTGCGGCTCTGCTCGGTGCACGACGACGAGGCGCTCGAGCGGATCGCAGCCATGGAAGGGCTGCCCGTGGCGGCCGGCCGGCATGTAGTGGCCGAGGTCAACGGCGCAATCGTCGCCTCGCTGCCGCTCTCGGGTGGCGTGCGGCTGGCCGATCCGTTCCGCGCGACGGCGCATCTCCTGCCGCTGCTCGAGCTGCGCGCGAAGCAGCTCACGCCGGAGCGCCGGACGGGACGCGTGCTCGGGCTGCGGAGCGCAGTTCGCGGCTGGAGCAGGGCGTAGGACCGATCATTCGGGCGGGACAGGGCGAGCGAGGCCTACGGCCACGATTGCCCGTCCCGCCGGTAGGCGACAAGGGCCGGCCCGGACGGCGCTGCGCCGCCAGAATCACGTCATGCCCTCCGAGATCTATGCCGTGCTGCTCCGCGGGGTCAACGTCGGCGGGAAGAACAAGCTGCCGATGCCTGCCCTGCGGTCGCTGCTCCAGGACGCGGGCTACGAAGGCATCGCGACGTACATCCAGAGCGGCAACGTCGTGCTTCGCAGCACGGTGCGGCGCGGACGCTCTCGCGCAGGCGATCGAGAAGCAGATCGCCGCGGAGCTCTCCCTGACGATCCGCGTGATCGTCCGCACCCACGACGAGCTCGAGCGGATCGCCGGCGCCAACCCGTTCCTCGCCGGCCGGGGAGAACCGACCGGATTGCACGTCGTCTTCCTTGACGGCGCACCCACGGCGGCGGCAATCGCGACGCTCGACCCGGATCGGTCGCCGGGGGACGAGCTCAGCGTCGCCGGGCGCGAGATCTACCTCCGCTACCCGAACGGCTCCGGCCGCTCGAAGCTGACGCTCGATTACCTGGAGCGGCGGCTCGGCGTCACCGGGACCGCGCGCAACTGGAACACCCTCCTCAAGCTGGTCGAGCTGACGGCACCTGGATCGAGCGGCTGAGCCCGCCGACCAGGTCCGACACGTCTTCGAAGCCCTCACGCCGCAGCAGGCTCGCGGCCGCCGCCGACCGGTAGCCGCCCGAGCAGTGAACGACGAGCGGGCGGTCCCTCGGCAGCTCGCCGAGGCGTTCGGAGAGGTGCCCCAGGGGGATGTTCACGCTCCCCTCGACCACTGCCTCGCCGCGCTCGTCCTCGGCCCGAACATCGACGACCAGCGGCGGATCGGGCTCCGCAAGCTGCTCCTCGAGCGTCGCGGCGGTGATGCGCTCCGTTCGCTCGACCAGGTCCGGGCGGGATTCGAGGGCGAGCATCCCGCCCTCCAGGTAGCCGGCGAGGTTGTCGAAGCCGATGCGCCCGAGCCGAACTGCCGCCTCTTCCTCACGGCCGGGATCGACGACGATCACGATCGGCTTCTCGTGGTCGAGCAGCGTGCCGACCCAGGTCGCGTAGCTCCCGTCGAGACCGACATTGACCGCGCCGCGAAGATGGGCGCCCTCGAAATCGACGTTCGCGCGGCCGTCGAGCATCTGGGCCCCGCCGGCCGCGAGCTCGAGGACCTCGTCGAGCGAGAGCGGCGTGAGCCCGTGGGCAAGCGCCTCGTCGAGCGTCGCGTGCTCCTTCGTGTTCAGAACGGCGTCGTAGGTGAAGTACGCGGGCGAGTCGGGCTGGTCGGCCGTGACGACGCGGATGAACTCCTCGCGGCTCATCGGCTGGAGCGCGTAGTTGTACTGGCGCTGGATACCGATCGTCGAGACGGTCTCGGTGCTCAGGTGCTTGCCGCAGAGCGATCCCGCTCCGTGCGCCGGGTAGACGAGGGTCTCGTCCGGAAGCGGCAGGATCTTCGTCTGGATCGAGTCGTAGAGCAGGGATCCGAGCTCATCGGCGGTCCAGCCGAGCGACGCGCGCAGGTCGGGGCGGCCGACGTCGCCGATGAAGAGCGTGTCACCGCTCAGGAGCGCGTTCGGGCGCTCGGCGTCGGCCTCGAGGTCGTAGACGAGGATCGAGATCGACTCCGGGGAGTGGCCTGGGGTCTCGAGCGCTTCGAGCCGAACCTTGCCCGAGCTCGACGGTGTCGCCGTCGGCGAGCCGCGTGAACTCGTACTCGGCCTCTGCCCTGGCGCCCAGGTAGATCTTCGCGCCGACCCGGTCGCGCAGCTCCAGGTGACCTGCGAGGAAGTCGGCATGGAGGTGCGTGAGCAGGACGTGCTCGATCCGGCAACCTCGGCGCTCGGCATCGGCGATGTAGCCGTCGATGTCCCGCTGCGGGTCGACGACGGCTGCGACTCCGGCTGCCTCGTCGGCGACGAGGTACGACGCGTGGGCAAGGCAGCCGAGGTAGTACTGCTCGAGGATCATCGCCGCAGCATTCTCGCTGCCGCAGCGGTGCGCGCGCGTCGGGCTGCGCCGCCGAGCGCGCATCAGGTCCCGCGCTGCCGCGCGGTGCATCTCCGCGACGGCGAGGACGCGTCGCGCTCACGTGCCACGCACTCGGCGACTTCGAGAGTGGACCCAGTCGGGCTCGAACCGACGGCCTCCGCCATGCCATGGCGGCGCTCTCCCAGCTGAGCTATGGGCCCAGGAGCCATGAGTGTAGCTGCGAACTCGTACTCCTCGGCCCAGTGGATGCCTTCGGTCTGATTGTTGCGCGACGGCTCCAGCCTGAGGTGAAGCTGCGTTCGTCCGGAGAAAAGGGAGCCGGCAGCAGATAGCACGCTGGAATATCCGGGCAATAAGCGGCGATCACGTCGATCTCGTCATCCGTGTAAAGCCGCCTTCGAAGACCCGTGCGGGTACGACGGCACGAGTAGCAACGGACCCGCACGACATCGCCAATCCTGCGCGCCCATTTGCACTGCACGCGGACAAGCCCGATCGGAAGGTCGAGAATCAGGTCGTACCGCTCGTCGTCGAGCGGGCTTGGAGACACAGATCCCGAGTTTGACCGCCTCGTGAATGATCGCCGTCTCGGCGACCAATCCCTTCTGGTTTGTCGTCAGTTCGAGCAACACCGCCCACCCTAGCGCGAGCCTCGGACGGGCCGTGTCCTAAATAGACAACGAAACAGACAACAGAGCTAGGCGCTGGCCGCCTCGACCGACTCCTGGGGCACGTCGCCCCAGAGGTCCTCGAGGCGGTAGAAGTCACGCGTCTCGGGCGTGAAGACATGCAGGACGACGTCGAGGTAGTCGGCGACGATCCACGTTGCTTCGCGCTCGCCACCGACGGAGCTGGGCAGCAGGCCGTCGTCTTGCTTCAGCCGATGGTGGACCTCGTCCCAGATCCCCTTCGTCTGGCGGGCGTTCGCGCCCGTACAGACCACGAAGTAGTCGGTAAAGGTGCACACCGGCTGCATGTCGAGGATGACAACGTCCCTCGCGAGTTTTTCCTGCGCCAGCGCCGCAATCCGGCGAGCTTGTTCGATAGACGTCAAGCCCGGCCAGTGTAGCTGGCACGCCCGTAGAGGCCGTCGCGCTCGATCAAGGCCCAGACGGCGGGTGGGACGAGCTCGTGGACGTCGTCGCCGCGGTCGAGCCGGGCGCGCAGCTCGCGCGAGGCGATCGGCAGCGGCTCGATGTCGAAGAACGCGACGCGGTCGGGGGCGTCGAGCTCGGCGCGCACGGCCTCGAGGCGGTCGCGAGGGAAACCGGGCCGGGTCGCGACGCCGAGCCGCACGAGCCGCAGCACCTCCCCGGGCTCCTTCCAGTCCGGGAAGTCGGCGAACTCGTCGGCTCCGAGCAGGAACCACGCCCCCTCCCACTCGGCGTGGTCGCGCAGCAGGTCGATCGTGCGCGCGTGGTCGTCGAGCTCCACCCGCTCGCCCGGAAACGCGGCGCGGGCCAGCTCGAGCCGCTCGAGCGCAGGCGTCGTAACCGTCTTGTGACCCGGATCGGAAGCGACGATCACGACCGTGTCCTCCAGGCCGAGCGCGGCTGCGCGCCCGGCCCAGCAGGGCGACGTGACCGAGGTGCGGCGGGTCGAAGGCGCCGCCGAAGATCCCGGTCACGGGATGAACTGGAACGACTCCTCCCCCAGCTGGACGTTCACGCCGCGGCGTGCCCCGGCCTCGCGGAGCGCGCGCTCGAGCTCCTCCTCGCTCGGCGGGGTGCCGACGACGCGGAAACCGTCCTCCGTCCGCATCAGGCTCCACGGCCGGGCCTTCGGCTCTGGACGGTAGACGAGGAACTCGGGAACCTCCTCCTCGCCGCGCACGACCGGAGCCGGCTCCGGGACGAGGGTGAAGAGCGCGCTGCGCAGCTCCTCGATGCCCACACTGGTCGCGCAGGAGACGCGGAACACCGCCACGATCCGCGGGTCGTCGATCTCGAACTCCGGATCGGGCTCGAGATCGACCTTGTTGAGCACGACGATCTGGGGCAGCTCGTCGAGGCCCGCGCCGTACGCCGACAGCTCGGCATCGATCGCGAGCCACTGCTCGTCGGCCGGCTTCGACGCGTCGATCACGTGGAGGAGCCGCCTGGCGCGCTCGAGGTGCGCGAGGAACTCGTGGCCGAGCCCGATCCCCTCGCTCGCCCCTTCGATCAGGCCGGGCACGTCGGCGACGACGAGCTGGCGGCCGTCGGGCGACTCGACCGTCCCGAGCACCGGCTCGAGCGTCGTGAACGGGTACGCCGCCACCTTCGGGCGCGCATTCGACAGCCGGGTGAGCAGCGAGGACTTGCCGGCGTTCGGAAGCCCGACGAGCGCGGCGTCCGCGAGCAGCTTCAGATGCAGCTCGATCTCGCGCTCGTCCCCGGGCATCCCGACCTCGGCGAACCGCGGCACCTGGCGGATCGAGCTGACGAAGCGCGCGTTGCCGCGGCCGCCACGGCCGCCGCGCGCCAGGACGACCCGCGCCTCCGGGTAGGCGAGATCCGCGACGAGCTCCTCCTCCGCGAACACCTGCGTCCCGACGGGAACGCGGATCTCCGCGTCTTCCCCGTTGGCGCCGTGCCTGCGTGTGCCGCGGCCGGGACCGCCCTTCTCGGCCAGGATCCGCTTGCGCCGCTGCAGCGCGGTCAGGTCGCGCAGGCTCGGGTCGGCGACGATGATCACGTCGCCGCCGTCTCCCCCGTCGCCGCCGTCCGGGCCGCCCTTCGGGACGTACTTCTCCCGGCGGAACGACATGCCGCCGTCACCGCCCCGGCCCGCCTTGACGTGAAACTCGGCGCGATCGTTGAACACGGCGCCCGCCGCGCGAGCTATTCGGAGTCGACTACGGCGACCGAGCGGCGCTCGCCGCTCTTGCGGAACTCGGCGATGCCGTCGCGGACCGCGAAGATCGTGTCGTCCTTGCCCATCTTCGTCCCCGGGCCGGCGCGGAACTTCGAGCCGCGCTGGCGGACGATGATCATCCCGGCGCGGACATCCTGGCCCGCGAAGATCTTGACGCCGAGGAACTGCGGATTCGAGTCGCGGCCGTTCTTCGACGAGCCGAGGCCCTTCTTATGCGCCATCCTCGTCCTCCTCCTCGTCTTTCGAGATCGCGGACTCGAGCGCGGAGATCGCGCCCTTGCGCGCTCCGTGCGCCTCCTCGTGAGCGAGTGCCGCCTGAAGCTCGGCGACGCTCCAGCCACCCGTGGCCGTCTTGACCTCGGCGACCGTCATCTTCTCGTAGCCGTCCGGTACGTCCTCGTCGGCGGCTTCGGCGACCGGAGCCTCCTCGACCGGAGCCTCTTCAACGGAGCCGCCTCCTCAACCGCGGCTGCCTCGATGGGAGCTGCCTCGACGGGCGGCGCCTCGACGACCTCAGCTTCGACCTTTGACGCTTCCTCCGCCTTCGGCGGCTTCGCCTTCGCGGTTGCCTTCCGCGCCGTGCCGGCGCCGATCGTGATCTCGACCTTCGACGTCGCAGCGCGGAAGCCGTTATGGCGCTTGTAGCCGGTGCGGCGGCGGTACTTGCCGATCAGCAGCTTCGGCCCGCGCCCATGCTCGAGGACGGTCGCGGTCACAGCCTCGTCGCCGAGCAGTACGACCGGCTCGAAGACCTCGCCCGCGCCGGTCGGCAGGCGGTCGACGACCAGCGTCTCGCCGTCGCGAACGCGATGCTGTTTGTTGCCGAGCTTGATGATTGCGTAATCCATGGCGTGAAAACGGGGGCGTGCTGACGCCCGGGTTCAGAGAGTGTAGCGGCTAGGACTGGTCCCACTCGCTCATTGGTGTGTACTCCCACTCGCCCTCCGGCTCGGCGGTCGCAACGACCTCGGCTGCGGCCTCGGTGGACGTGTCGGTCTCGGCCGCTCCGCCGGCCGGCTTGGGGCGCCGGTTGCGCCCACCGCGGGATCCGCGGCGGGTCGGGCGCTTCTGCGCGCCGTCTTCGCCCGCGGCTGATTCGTCCTGGCCTTCGGGATCGTCGCCGTTGCGGCCGAGATCCCGCTCGGGAAGGTGGATGACAGGCGCAGCGGACTCCTCCGAGGCTGCTGCAGCCTCGTCGACCTGCTCCGCCTCGTCGGAGTCGTCCGCGACGGTCTCCCCGTCCCCGTTCGTCGCAGTCGGTGGGCTTCCGCTTACGGTTCCGGCCGCCGCGGGTTCCTCTGCGGGTGCGCTTCTTCGCCGGAGACGGCGTTTCGCCGTCCACGGCCTCTGCGTCCGGGTCGGCGGCCTCGTCGGCCCCCTCGGCCGTTTCGACGCGCTACAGCCGCTGCCGGCTTGCGCGTTCGGGCCCGTTTGGGCGGTGCCGTCGCCTCGGTCTCTGCGGCGTCGGGATCCTTCGTCGTCAGCTGCCGGCTTGGGCCGCGACCTCGAGGCGGTCGATTTCGATGCAGTCGATCTCGAGGCGGCCGGCTTGCGCTGGGCGCGCTCGGTCGGGAGGGCGTCCTCTTCGAGCTCCTCCGCGTCGGGCTCCTCCTCGACTTCGAGCTCCACGTCTTCGTCGAGACTCCGCATCGCCGTCGAGGTCCCCGTCAGGTCGGCTGCGGCCTTCGACGGGCGCTTCGCCCGCGTCGGCTTCTCCGCCTCGGCCTCGGCCGTGATCGGCACGGTCGATCCCTCTTCGGCGGTGGTCAGGACGGCGTACGCGACATGCTCCAGCACTGCGGTGATCCTGCACGCGAACGCGCTTGCCGACGAGCTTGGCTGCACCTGCCACGACCACCTCGAATCCCTTGATCTTCCCGGCGCCTGCGTGGGCGTCGTGCAGCCCGACCTCGCCGAGCTTCAGCTCGAGCTCCTGACCGGGCTCGACCGGCGCCTCCGGCGCGAGCTTCTCGACGGTGCCCTGGTCGATCACACGCATGTGGTCGAGATGGACGCCCTCGACGCCGACGAAGAAGAACCGGCGCTTGGTGACCTCTTCGAGCTCCTGAATCCGTGAGCCGTCGGGCCCGACGAGCAGCTCGGCGACCTTCGCGTTCAGCTCGACCTTGAAGGCCTTTGCGCGCGAGCCGGGCGTGACGAGCCCGCGAATGCGGCGCTCGACCTCGACCGCCGCCGTGCTCTCGGAGACGATGATCCCGTCGCCGTCGCAGGTCGGGCACTTGCGGGTCATGACCTCGCGCGGGCCGTCGGTGACGTTCTGGCGCGTCATCTCGACGAGACCGAGCGGTGAGATCTCGACGACGTAGGTCTTGGTCCGGTCGCGTTCGAGCTCCTGCCGGAGCGCGTCCTCGACCTGCTGGCGGTTCTTCGGGTTCGCCATGTCGATGAAGTCGATGACGATGATCCCGCCGACGTCGCGGAGCCGGAGCTGGCGAACGACCTCCTTGACCGCCTCGAGGTTGTTCTTGGTGATCGTGTCCTCGAGCCGGCCGGGCCCGTTCCGCTTCGAGCGGGAGCCGACGAACCGGCCCGTGTTGACGTCGATCACCGTGAACGCCTCGGCGTAGTCGAAGATCAGGTAGCCGCCCGAGGGCAAGTCGACCCGGCGGCTGAGAGTGGACTTGATCTCCTGCTCGACCCCGAAGGTCTCGAGCAGCGGCTCGCGCTCCTTGTAGCGCGTGACCCGCTCGACCATGTGCGGAGAGGTCTTCTTGAGGTAGCCGACGATCCGCTTGTGCGTGCGGTCGTGGTCGACGAGCAGGCGCTCGAAGTCGCCGGTGAAGAGGTCGCGCGTGACGCGGAGCGGCAGCTCGGCCTCCTGGTAGATCAGCGCCGGCGACTTGGCCTTCTTGGCGCTGGCCTCGATCGTCGCCCAGAGCCGCATCAGGAAGTCGAGGTCGCGGGCCACGTCCTCGGCGGAGGCGCCCTCGGCTGCGGTGCGGACGATGACGCCACCCGTCTTCGGAGCGATCCCCTTGACGATCGCCTTCAGGCGGTTGCGCTCGTCGTCGTCGAGCCGGCGCGAGACCCCGAGGCCGTCGCCATGGGGGACGAAGACCACGAAGCGCCCGGGGAGCGAGATCTCGGTCGTGAGGCGCGCGCCCTTCGTCTTCATCGGGTCCTTGACCGCCTGGACGAGCACGGTCTGGCCGCGCTGGATCAGGTCCTGGATCTTGCGGGCGCCCTTGCGGCCTTCGAGCTCGGGGCCGACGATCTCGTCGACGTAGAGGAATCCGTTCTTCTCGAGCCCGATCTCGACGAACGCCGCCTCCATCCCGGGCAGCACGTTGTCGACCGTGCCGAGGTAGATGTTGCCGGCGATCGAACGATGCTCGGGGCGCTCGAGGTAGACCTCGGCGACGACCCCGTCCTCGAGCACGGCGACACGCTTCTCGCCCGGATCGACCGAGATCAGGAGCTCGCGCTTGGCCTTCGGAAGCGGGGCCCTGCGAGGCGCCGTGCGGCGCGGGGACCGCGGCGCGCGTCCCTTACGCTCGCTCTGCTTGGGCTCGGCATCGGCCTTCTCGACCGGGGCGCTCGAGCGTGTGACCGCAGGCTCCACGGCTGCCGCTGCGCCGGCTACCGCGGTCGCGGGCTTCTTCCGCCCACGACCACCGCGGCTTCCGCGGCGGCGCTTGCGTGGTGTTGTCGGTTGTGGTGCTTCTGCGGCCGTTTCGGCTGCAGGGGTCGGATCGAGTTCAGGTTCGGCAGTCGGAACAGCGGCCTCGAGAGGCGCGTCCTCCGCCTTGCCTTTCTGGCGTCGGAACCAGGGTAGAGGCAAAGAGAATCTCCTTCATAGGGAACGCGCGCTGCCTCGCATCGAGCGGGCGCGCGGTTTGGGTTGAAAGCAAAAGCATCGGCATAGCCGACTTGAAGGGTAGCAGGGGTCCCTACGCTGCCTCGCTGGCCGCGGCCAGCCTCGACCGCCGGACACGCACGATGCGGAGGCGCTGCTGCAGCCGCGCCCAGGCCCACGGCTCGATCTCGGCATAGCGGATGCCGTTCTGGTCCTTGGTCGCGTCGGCGTACTCGAACCAGGCGTCCGCCTCCTCGATCAGCAATAGCTCATGAACTTCGCGGTCCGATGTCAGGCCCATCGAGGATCCCTCCTTCCGAGTTGAAAAGAGCGTAGGACCGCGGTCGGACGGACCAGGCTCAGGCGAAGCGGCGGCGGACCGCAGCGCCCACCGCGAGCGTCCCGGCGAAGGCGATGCCGCTGCGCACGACGACCCGCGGCACGGGCAGGCCGTCGAGCGTCCGGGCGACACGGCGCCAGCCGTACGCAGCGCTCGCCACTCCGAGCAGCTCCGGGAGGATCCCCGCGTCGAGCGCCCGCCCGCCGGCGATCGCGATCCCGAAGACGAGCCGAAGCTGGTTGAGCGTCAGGATCGGCAGGTCGATGCCGGGAATCCAGGTGGCGACACCGACAAGGGCGTTCCGGCGCGCGGCCGAGCCGATCAGCTCGTCGACCACGGCGCTCCGCAGCACCGGAAGCCGAGCGGCCAGACCGGGACCGGCGGTCCCGAGCACGCCGGCGAGCGCCGCCGAGATCTCGGCGATCGGCAGCCCACGGCCGGCGCTGATCTCGACCAGGTTGGTATCGAGCACGTACGGCAGCCGCTCGCCCTCGGTCACCCCGACGATCGGGATCCGCGCGAGCGAGGCGGCGCGGAGCGCATGCTCTTCGGGCTTGCCGATCCAGACGAACGCGGCGGCATCCGGCCTGTAGGTCTCGCTGACCGCGCTCGCGTCGCCGCCCTCGCGAAGCTCCTTCGCGAGCAGCGGAACAAGCTCGCGTGCCCCGCCGAGAGCGATCACGCGGTGCTCGGCCGCCCCGCGCTTGGCCTCCTGGACGGCCCGCATCACGGCCAGCCCGATCGCCCTGTTCACGCGCGCCTCCGCCCGCTGCGGGCATGGATGGCGAGCAGCACGCCGACGCCGGCCAGGTTCGAGATCATCGAGGAGCCGCCCACCGAGACGAACGGTAGTGGGATTCCGGTGATCGGAGCGATGCCCATCGTCATGCCGATGTTCACGAATACCTGAAAGAGGAACCCGAAGACGATCCCGGCGGCGACAATCGCACCGAAGAGGTCGGAGGACATGGTCACGATCTTCAGCCCGCGCCAGACCACGAGCAGGTAGAGAAGCAGGAGCGTGGTCGCGCCGAAGAAGCCGCGCTGCTCTGCGAGGGACGCGAACGCGAAGTCTGTCGCGTGGGCCGGGAGGTAGTCGAGCGCCG
>CAVYIB010000003.1:0-29128 GCA_963768435.1 uncultured Actinomycetota bacterium | reverse complement strand
TCGTCTCGGCGCGCCATGGCCGTTCGGAACGTGCCCGGGGGACTGTCCCCACCGTGACGATGCGGGCGTGGCCGGGGACAGTCCCCCGACGTGGCTCGAGGCGCCGTGGCCGCCCGGGACGTCCCTGGGGACTGTCCCCGGTCGGACCAGGAAACGACGCGTCCTGAAAGGACGGTGGAAACGCCGGCGAGGCCGCCAGGTGAGGCTCAGGCGGCTTTGATCTCGAGGATCTTGAACTTCAGCGCGCCGCGGGGTGCGAGCACCTCGACGGTGTCGCCCTTCTTGCAGCCCATGATCGCCTTGCCGACGGGCGACTCGTTCGAGAGCTTGTTCTCGGCCGGATTGGCCTCGGCCGAGCCGACGATGTGGTACTCGACCGTCTTGTTCGCCGCGATGTCGCGCAGGCGGACGGTGGAGCCGACGGAGACGCTGTCCTTGGAGATCTCCTTCTTGGTGATCACCCGCGCCGACAGCAGCCGCTCCTCGAGCTGGGCGATCCGGTGCTCGAGCATCGCCTGCTCGTTCTTGGCGTCGTCGTACTCGGCGTTCTCGGCGATGTCGCCGAACTCGCGGGCGACGCGAATCCGCTCCGCTACTTCGCGGCGCTTTTCCGATTTGAGATACTCGATCTCCTCAGCGAGCTTCTCGTGGCCCTGTTGGGTGAGAACGACTTCCTTCAAAGCAACCTCCTGAAAGCTTCGAACGCGCGGTCATTGCGCACTCATGAAGCGGGCGCCCATAGTAGCCACGACGGATGGGCGCCGCAAGGCCACCGCTACCATCGGGGCGATGCAGGTCGATCTCCACGAAACCTGGACCCTCGGCGGCGTCGAGATTCCGGGCCGTCTCGTGCTCGCTCCGATGGCCGGGGTGAGCGTCCAGGCGTTCCGCCGGCAGGGCCGGCGCTACGGCGCTGGGCTCGTCTGCTCGGAGATGGTCTCCGTCGCCGGCATCCAGCACCGGAACGAGAAGACGCTCGGCTACCTGCGCGTCGCCTCAGACGAGCACCCGCTCGCGATCCAGATCTTCGGCTCCGACCCGGTGGCGATGGCGGAGGCCGCACGGATGGTCGAGGCGGCGGGAGCCGACATCATCGACATCAACTTCGGCTGCCCCGTGCGCAAGGTGACGAAGACCGGCGCGGGCGCATCGCTCCTCGACGACCCCGACCAGGCCGCACGGATCGTCGAGGCCGTCGCGGGCGCGACGAGGCTGCCGGTGTCCGTGAAGATGCGCCGCGGCACGGCCAACGGCTCGCGCGACTGCCTCGTCGTCGGCCCCCGGCTCGTCGAGGCCGGCGCGAAGTCGCTGACGCTCCACCCCCGCTCCGCGAAGCAGATGTACACCGGCTTCGCCGACCACTCCCTCACCGCCGAGCTCGTCGAGCTCGTCGACGTCCCTGTGATCGCGTCGGGCGACGTGACCTCGCGCGCCCGCGCGCAGGCCGTTCTCGCCACCACCGGCGCAGAGGCTGTCATGGTCGGCCGCGCGGCGCAGGGCAACCCGTGGGCGCTCGCCCAGATCATGGGCGACGACGCCGATCCGTCCCGGGAGGAGGTCGTCGCCGAGCTGCTCCTGTTCATCCGCGAGACCGTCCGCGAGCTCGGCGAGCAGCGCGCGACGGGCTTCCTGAAGAAGTTCTACGCCTGGTACCTCGGCCGCGGCCGTTTCCCGAAGCCGTTCAAGCAGGAGCTCGTGATGCTGCCGACGATCGACGAGGTCGAGCTGCGCCTCCTCGCCGCCGCGCCCGGCGCCCGTGAGGTACTCGAGCAGATCGAAGCCACGATGACGCCCGTCGACGAGATCCTGCTCGACCAGCTGCCGATCTCGTTCTACGGCGGCGGCTAAGGCACGGGGGAGCACCTCCGGTTCTCCCCCGTGGGCCCCACTCCGACACCTCTCACCGTGTCGGGCTTGCGACTCGCAGCATCCGCCGATCCGCGCGACCGACCGGCGAGAAGGGCAGAGTGATTCCACCGAAACGGTAAGCAAACTCGTGCTCTAGCGGAACCTCAGCTCTGATTCCGCGCCCAGACGATCCGGAGGCCGTGCAGCGTCAGCTCCGGATCGACCGCGGTGATCGTGCTCGAGTGCGGCGCGATCAGTTCCGACAGGCCGCCCGTCGCGACGACCGACGCCGCGGGCGCGCCGAGCTCGTCGCGGATGCGGCCGACGATCGCGTCGACCTGGCCCGCGAACCCGTAGACGAGGCCTGACTGGAGCGCGGCCACCGTCGTCTGCGAGATCACGCGCTCCGGAGCCACGAACGGGACCTGCGGGAGGCGGGCCGCCCGGGCGAAGAGCGCCTCCATCGAGATCTCCACGCCGGGCGCCAGGACCCCGCCGGCGAACTCACCGGCCGCCGAGACGACGTCGAAGTTGGTCGAGGTTCCGAAGTCGACGACGACGCACGGCGCGCCGTGGCGCTCGCGAGCCGCCACTGCGTTCGCGATCCGGTCCGGCCCGACCTCGCGCGGATCGTCGTAGCGGATCGGCACCCCGGTCGAGACGCCGGGCCCGAGCACGAGCAGGTCGACGCCCGCCCAGCGCTCGGCGAACGCCTCGTACTCCCGCACGAGCTGCGGCACCGACGAGCACATGACGATCCCCTCGACCGTCTCGAGGTCGATCAGCGAGCGGATGAGAACAGCCAGCTCGTCGGCGGTCTGCGCCGGGTTCGTCCCCACGCGGTACTGCTTTCCGAGCACGTCGGTCTCGAACAGCCCGAACACGGTCTGCGTGTTGCCGACGTCGATCGCGAGCAGCATCCGTTGACCGCGCGGCGCGGGGGCTACTGCTCTTCGTCCTGCGGCCGCGGCTCCGTCATCCGCTTGGCGAGCTCCTCCGCCGTGAACGGAGGCTCCTCACCATCGGCCCGGAGCTCCTCGACGGTCACGTCGCCCGTCGTCAGCACTTCGACCCGCGGGATCATCCGCGTCGGCCGGCTCTTGTCCCATACCCACACGTCCTCCAGCTTCAGCTGGCAGAACGGATATGCCGCCTGAGGCACGTACTGCATGTCGAGCTTGTTGCAGAGGTACGTGTTGTCCTGGGTCAGGACGCAGTACCGGAAGAGGGAGTAAACGGCGCTGTACTCCTTCTTCAGCCGCAGCTCGAGCTCGGCCTCGTAATCGTCAAGTTCATCGAGGTGACTCATGGCGACGATTGTAGCTTCGACAACAAGGTCGAAACCAGGCCGCAACCGGGCACGTCCAGGTCGGGCGCGAGCTCGGCAAGCGGCTCGAGCACGAAAAGGCGGGCGGCGAGCTCGGGGTGCGGCACCGTCAGCCCGGGCGCGTCGATCGTCTCGGAGCCAAACACGAGCAGGTCGAGGTCGATCTCGCGAGGGCCCCAGCGCGAGCCGCCGCGCACGCGCCCGAGATCGCGCTCGACCTCGAGCAGCCGCTCGAGCAGCTCCTCTGCGCTCCCGGGCCAGTCCAGCTCCGCGACCGCGTTCAGGAAGAGCGGCTGGTCGGTCATCCCCCACGGCTCGGTCTCGCGGATGGACGAGATCCGCGCGGCGCCGATCAGCTCGGCCGCCTTGCGAATCGACTCCTCGCGGTCGCCCAGGTTCGCACCGAGCCCGACGTAGGCGGCCGTCATCGCTCCACCGTGACCGCGGCGAACTCGACGTCGATCCCGGACGGCCGCACCTCGGGCTTGCGCACGCGCACCTTCACATGCTCGGGCGCGAACCGCTCGACCAGCAGGTCGGCCACGGCGGTTGCGAGCGCCTCGAGCAGCGCGAACTGCCCGCCCGCGACCTCACGCACGGCCGCGGCGACCTTGCTGTAGTCGACGGCGTTCTCGATCCGGTCGTCCGCGCCGCGATCGCCGACCTCGAGCTCGATGTCGTAGAGGAACATCTGCCCGTCGCGCCGCTCCGCGTCGTGGACGCCGTGGTAGCCGAAGAGCTCGAGACCGCGCAGCTCCACGATCACGGGCCCGCGTACACCGCCTGCGCCGCGCGCAGCGCCTCGACGTGGGCCCGGACGTTGTGCACCCGGAGGATGGTCGCACCGCGCTCGTAGGCGGCGACGGCGGCGCCGACCGACGCGTTGTCGGACGCGACGGTCGCCGAAGGGTCGAAGAGCCTCGCGAGCGTGCTCTTGCGCGAGATGCCCACGACCACGGGCCGGCCGATCGCGACGATCTCGGGCAGCCGGCGAACCAGCTCGAAGTTGTGCACGACGGTCTTGCCGAAGCCGATCCCGGGGTCGAGGCAGACAAGCTCCTCGGGAATCCCCGCGGCTACCGCGAAGGCGAGGCGCTCCTCGAGGAACGCCTTGACCTCGGAGACGACGTCGTCGTACCGCGGCTCCACCTGCATCGTTCTCGGCTCGCCGCGCATGTGCATGAGGCAGACGTAGCAGCCCGCGTCGGCCACGACGCCGGCAAGCTCGGGATCGCCCCGGAGAGCCGTCACGTCGTTGACGAGCTCCGCACCGCGCTCGAGGGCCGCGCGGGCGACCCCGGCCTTGGCGGTGTCGATCGACACCGGAGCGCCCTGCAGCGACTCGAGCACCGGAAGGACCCGCGCGAGCTCGTCGTCGAGCGGAACGGAGTCCGCGCCGGGGCGCGTCGACTCCCCGCCCACGTCGATGATCGCTGCTCCCTCGTCGAGCATCCCGAGGCCGACGGTGGCGGCCGGCTCGACGTTCAGATACGCGCCACCGTCGGAGAACGAGTCCGGCGTGACGTTCACGACGCCCATCACCGACGGGCGCGCAAAGCGCTTCTCGATCGGAAGGCGGCGGCTCATCCCCGGATTCTGCTCGAACCGGGAACGGCGACGATCGAGCTGAGCTAAACGCCTTCGGGCTCGGGCGGCTGCATCGCCGTCCCGGGCAGCGGGAACGGGCGCGTCTTCGGCTGCGTCCGGGTGCGCGGCTTCGGCTCGGGCTCCGCCGGCGGCGTCTTGTCGTCCGCCTCGTAGACCTCGTCCTCGCTCTCGCCGGCGAGCAGGCGCTCGAACTGATCGCGGTCGATCGTCTCGCGCTCGATCAGGATCTGCGAGATCCGGTGCAGGTCGTCCATGTGCTCGCGGAGCACCTTCATCGCGAGCTCGTAGCCCTCCTCGATGATGCGGCGGACCTCGTCGTCGATCTCGCGCGCGATCTCGTCCGAGTAGTCGGGCTCGTGACCCATCTCGCGCCCGAGGAACGGCATGTCGCCGCTGCGCCCGAGGACGCGCGGGCCGAGCTTGTCGCTCATCCCGTAGCGCATGACCATGCGCTTGGCGGTATCGGTCACCTTCTCGAGGTCGTTCGACGCGCCCGTCGTGACCTCGTGGAAGATCAGATCCTCCGCGGCGCGGCCGCCGAGCGTCATGGCGATCGTCTGGATCAGCGCGGTCTTGCCCATGATGTAGCGATCCTCGCTCGGCAGCGACACGGTGAGGCCGAGCGCCTGTCCGCGCGAGACGATCGTGACCTTGTGCACCGGGTCCGTGTGCTCGAGGAAATGTCCGACCAGGGCATGACCCATCTCGTGGTACGCCGTGATCCGCTGCTCCTTCTCGGAGAGCAGGCGCGCCTTCTTCTCCGGGCCGGCGATCACGCGCATGATCCCCTCTTCGAGGTCGTCCTGGCCGATCACCTTCTTGCCGTGGCGCGCGGCGAGCAGCGCTGCCTCGTTGACGAGGTTCGCGAGGTCGGCACCCGTGAATCCCGGCGTCCCGCCCGCGAGCACGTCGAGGTCGATCTCGGGCGAGAGCGGCTTGCCCTTCGAGTGGACCTCGAGGATCTTGCGGCGGCCGTTGCGGTCGGGCCGGTCGACGACGATCTGCCGGTCGAAGCGGCCCGGGCGAAGCAGCGCCGGGTCGAGGATGTCGGGCCGGTTGGTCGCGGCGATCAGGATGATGTTGTCCTTCATCTCGAAGCCGTCCATCTCGACGAGCAGCTGGTTCAGTGTCTGCTCGCGCTCGTCGTGGCCACCGCCGAGCCCGGCACCGCGGTGGCGGCCGACGGCGTCGATCTCGTCCATGAAGACGATGCAGGGCGAGGCCTGCTTGGCCTGCTCGAACAGGTCGCGGACGCGCGAGGCGCCGACGCCGACGAACATCTCGACGAAGTCCGAGCCCGAGATCGAGAAGAACGGGACGCCTGCCTCGCCGGCGACGGCGCGCGCGAGCAGCGTCTTGCCGGTTCCGGGAGGCCCGTAGAGCAGGACCCCCTTGGGGATCCGCGCGCCGAGCGCCTGGAATTTCTTCGGGCTCTCGAGGAACTCCTTGATCTCCTGCAGCTCCTCGACCGCCTCGTCCACGCCGGCCACGTCCTTGAAGCCGATCTTCGGGGAGTCCGGCGCCATCCGCTTCGCGCGCGACTTGCCGAAGCTCATCACCTTGGAGCCGCCGCCCTGCATCTGGTTCATCAGGAAGATCCAGAAGCCGATCAGCAGCAGGATCGGCAGGAACGAGGCGATCGCCGATGTCCACGAGAAGCCGCCGGTGCCCTTCGAGTCGAACGTGACGGCCTTGAGCGTGAGCAGGTTCTGGAACTGCGTGGCCGACTGATCGGTCGGGTAGTGCACCGTGACGGTCGTCTTGCCGTCCGCCTCGGTCGCCGTGATGGCGCGCTTGTTCGGGTTGAACTCGACGAGCTTGAACTTCGTCGATCCGGTCTTGATCGCCTTCTGGAGCTGCGAATACGTCTGGATCTCGGTCGAAGCATGGTTCGGCTTCGACATGAGTGTGTTACTCGCGAGCCAGACGATGGCAACGATCGCGAGAAGGGGAATCAGTGCGCTGCGGAAGAGGCGACTCACAAATCTCTGCTTAGAGGGTACCGGAACGCGTTTTCACCAAGGGGCATCCTTTTTGGATGAAACCCCTAAACCCTTTTTGGGACGCGGTGGCTTCCTACACACCTTCGGGCATCAGGTGGTCGTGCAGGACCCCCACAAAGGGGAGATTCCTGTACCGCTCGGCGAAATCGAGCCCGTAGCCGATGACGAAGCGGTTCGGGATCTCGAAGCCCGTGTACCGCACGTCGACCTCGATCTCGCGCCGGTCGGGCTTCGTCAGGAGCGCGCAAACCTCGAGGCTTGCGGGCTCGCGCGACTCGAGGTTGCGCACGAGGTAGGAGAGCGTCAGGCCCGAATCGATGATGTCCTCGATCACGAGGACGTGGCGTCCCTCGATGTTGATGTCGAGGTCCTTCAGGATCCGCACGACGCCCGAGGAGTCCGTCGAGGCGCCGTAGCTCGAGATCGCCATGAAGTCGACCTCGCACGGGACGCCGATCGTGCGCATCAGGTCGGCCATGAAGAACACCGCTCCCTTGAGCACCCCGACGAGCAGGAGCTCCCGGCCGGCGTAGTCGGCGGTGATCTCGTCGCCGAGCTCGCGGATCCGGTTCTGCAGCGTCTCGGCATCGATCAGCACCTCGCCGACCGCACGCTCGAGCTCGGACTGACTCATCGCTTCACCGCCTCACGTGTTGCTGTAACACCGTCGACATCGATGATTCCCGGCACCGCGACCACCTCTCCGCCGCGGACCACGAGCGGCCACCCTTCACGGTCGGAGCGCGGGATCTTGGCGTCGACGAACACGTCCTGGATCTTCTTGGAGCGCCCGGCGAGGTGATCGCCGGGTCGCCACCCCCGAACCATAAGGCCTGGGAGCTCGGAACGGATGAGCCACCCGCCCCAGTCGACCTCCCCCCGCAGCTCGACCGGCCCGCGCTCGAGCCAGAGGCGGTCGTGCTCGCGCACCGCCTGGAGGCCGCCGCCCAGGTCGACCCGCCGTGACGCGGCCGGCGCGTCGAGCAGCTCGGCGAGCGCCGGGGGCATCGTCCGGCGTGTCTCGAGCGAGCGCAGGATGTTCTCGCGGGCCGCGGGATGGATGCGCTCGAGCAGCGGAAGGATCTCGCCGCGGATCAACCCGCGCTTCGTGCCCGCATTCGACGAGTCGACCCGGAACTCAACGCCGCGCTCGCCGCAGAAGGCCTCGGTCTCCTCGCGCCAGATCGGGAGGAGCGGGCGGATCACCCCGTCCTCGCGGCGCGGCTTGATCCCCGTCGTAGTGCCGCTCGAGACGAGCCGGTAGAGGATCGTCTCGACCTGGTCGCTCGCGGTGTGCCCGGTGGCCCGGAGCCGTCCGGGTGCCTGGGCGTAGCGAAGGTCGCGCAACTCCGCTTCCGTCAGACCCGGGCCGGGGGCGTGGACGACCTCGGCTCCGAGGGCATCGGCGCAGAAGCGCGCCTCAGCCTCTGACTCGGAGCCGCGCAGGCCGTGAGCGACGTGCAAGGCCGAGACGCGGTACCCGAGCTCGCGGAGCGCCAGGAGGAGGCAGGTCGAGTCGGCCCCTCCCGAGACCAGGCAGAGCACCTCACCGCCCGGCACGAGCAGCTCGTGCCGGCGGATGTGGCCCTCGATCCTCTCGAGAACGCTCACCAGGGGAGTCTGCCTCACCAGCTCGGCGCGGCGAGCCAGCGCTCGAGCCCCTCAACGACGTCGAGCAGCTCCGCGGCCGTGAAGGGATACGGCGTCGCATACGGCACGAGCGGAACGCGCATCGAGGGCGCCCGGCCTTCGCGTCCGAGCAGCGCGTACGACACCGGCAGCGAGTGGCAGACCACGAGGATCGCCGGCTCCGGCCGCCCGAGCACCGTCCTGTACCCCTGCGCGTACCGCTCGACGATCTGCCTGCGGCTCTCACCGCCGCCGTCCGGCACCGCAGACGACGGCACGGTCCCCGCCCACGACCGGTACTCGTCGAGCGTCTTCCCCTCGAAGGCGCCGTAGCGCGGGTCGTTCAGCTCCGGAACCACGAGCCGCGGCAGGTCGCGGCCCGCGAGTGCCTGGTCGGCGGTGGCGATCGCCCGGTCGAGCTCGCTCGTGACGCAGAGGTCGAGCGGCTCGCCGCTCAGCGCCTCACCGAGCGCGCGCGCCTGGTCCTCGCCCTCCGGAGTCAACCCGCCGCGGACCGAGACGTCTCCGTTCATTATCGCGCGCACGCTGAAGACGCTCTCCCCGTGCCGGGCCAGGATCGCGCGATCCACGGTCAGAAGAGCAGCGAGCGGTAGCGGCCGACCCTGACCATCCCGATCGAGTCGTAGAGCGCGAGTGCCGGAGCGTTCTCGGTGCGCACGAACAGCGTGACGTAGGGGACAGAGCCGAGCAGCAGCCGACAGAGATCCCGCAGGCCTCGCGCCCCGTACCCGCGTCCCCTGACCTCCGGGTCGACCCACACCTGCTGGACCTGCACGGCTAAGGGCGTCCACGCGGAGGCCTCGGCCTTGAACAGCACCGCGCCGTCGTCGTCGAACCAGACCCAGGATCGTCCGTCGACGATCTGCGCCCGGGTGCGCCAGCGGAAGGCGTCGTCGTCGCGGGCGAGCGGATCGACGTCGAGCTCCTGCTGGTGCGCCGCCGCGCACACCGGGATCAGCAGCTCGAGATCGTCGAGCGTTGCCGGCCTGAGCCCGCTCTCGCCCGGCTTCGGCGGCTCGGTGATCGCGTAGACGGGCTGGCCGGGCCGGTCCGCGCGCGGCGTGGGCATCAGTGCGCCTGCCGCGCTCCAGAGCTCGCCGACCGCGCGCTCCTCGCCGATGATCATCTTCGAGGCGACGCCGGAGGCCGCAGACGCGAACGCATCGCAGCCCTTGCCCGACGGGACGAGGTTCGCGCCCAGATGGCAGAGGGCACCCAGCATCCCGTCGTCGTCCTCGACCGCGAGGAACCGTCCGTAGCCGCGACGCGCCACGTCTTCGAGGAACACGCGCTCGATCGGATCGCGCGCGCAGAACTCGAGCACCTGCTCGAGGCGGGGTTCGACGAGAGGCTCCATCTGCCAATCCTTGCATCCTCGGGGTAGAGTCCACGCGCCATGCCGATCCATGTCCGCGCAGAGCCCGGCGAATATGCCGAGGCGGTCCTCCTTCCCGGCGATCCGCTGCGGGCGAAATACATCGCGGAGACGTACTTCGACGACCCGGTTCAGCGGAACGCGGAACGTGGCCTGCTCGGCTTCACCGGCACCTGGAAGGGGAAGCCGGTCTCGGTGCAGGGCACCGGAATGGGCTGCCCGGGCGCGACGATCGTCTTCGAGGAGCTCGTCCAGCTCGGCTGCAAGAAGCTGATCCGCGTCGGCACCTGCGGAGGGCTCCAGGCGAGCCATGCGCTCGGCGACCTGATCGTCGCCCTGAGCGCGGTGCCCGCCGACTCGACCGCGATGCACCTCGTCAACAACGAGCCGCACTGCCCGACCGCGTCGTGGTCGCTCGTGCACGAGGCCGTGCACCTCGCGAAGCACAGCGGCCAGGATCTGCACGTCGGCCCGATCGTCTCGAGCGACCTCTTCTACAACCCGAACGAAGGCCAGTACGAGCGGTGGGCCTCGCGCGGAGTGCTCGCGGTCGAGATGGAGGCCTCGGCTCTCTTCACGGTCGCGGCGATCCGCGGCGTCGAGGCGGCCTGCCTCGTGACGGTCAGCGACATCGTGGTCGAGGGCGAGTTCAAGCGGATCAGCGACGAGGATATGAAGGCAGCGGTCGACCGCATGACCACACTGGCATTGGACGTCGCCGTCGCAGCCAAATGACGCCTGCGGCCTCATTTGGCTAGTCCCCGCTCTTCAAGCCTTTTCGCGTGAGCGAAAAGGCAGTCTTCCTCGTCAACCCGGCGAGCGCGAACGGCTCGACCGCGAAGCGCTGGCCCAAGCAGCGGGAGCGGGCCCGCGAGCTGGGGCTCGAGGGCGAGGAGCTCCTCTCGGAGCGCCCGGGGCACCTGACCGAGCTCGCGCGCGAGGCGGCCGGTGACGGCAAGCTGATCGTCGTCGTCGGGGGCGACGGGACGATGAACGAGGTCGTCAACGGGCTCGTCGGCTCTGGTGCCGAGATCGCGGTGCTGCCGAACGGCACGGGGCAGGACTTCGGACGCACGCACGGCATTCCCGACCAAGTTCGACGAGGCCGTCGGAGTCGCGCTCAACGGGAAGCCGCGCGAGATCGACGTCGGCCGGGCGATGTTCGGCGACGAGTCGAGCCGGATCTTCGCGAACGTAGGCTCGGTCGGCATGAGCGGCGCGGTCGCCCGGCGTGCGAACTCGATGTCGAAGGCGCTCGGCGGCCGGACGACCTTCTACTACGCACTCACCCGCGAGTTCATCGTCTGGAAGAACACCGAGGTCACGGTCGCCTCCGACGCCGGCGAGCGCACGGGGCGGATGCACGACGTGATCGTCGCGAACGGACGCTGGCACGGCGGCGGGATGAAGCTCGCGCCGGACGCCGAGCCCGACGACGGCCTGTTCGACGTCGTGCTGATCGGCGACGTCACGAAGCTCGACTTCGTCACGACCTCACCCAAGCTCTACAGCGGCGGCCACGTCAAGCACCCGCGGGTCGACGTGCTGCGAACCGCGGCACTGGCTGTCAGCTCGGCCGAGCCGCTTCCCGTCGAGCTCGACGGCGAGGTCGCCGGGACGACGCCGGTCAGGTTCGAGGTCGTGCCCGCGGCGCTGCGCTTACGGGTGCCCGCCTAGAGCGGGCACGTGCTTACGGGTGCCCGCCTACGAGCTCTTGGCGCGCGTGCTGGTCGAGCGCTTCGCGGTCGACCGCGGCTTGCTCGTGGTGGTGCGGGTGCGGGGCGCGGACTGCTTTTCCATCGCGGTCAGCCGCTTCTCGATCGCGGTCAGCCGCTCCTCGATCGACTCGAGCCCGCGGAGGATCCGGTCGCCCCGGTCCTTCAGCTGCATCGCGCCCTGAACTGCGGAACGGGTCGCCTGGCTCGAGGTGAGCTTTCCGAGTGCGCCTTCGCTCACCGACTGGAGCCCCGAGATCACCGTGTTGGCCGTGTTCTTCACCATCTCGGCTCCCAGGCTAACCGATCCAGAGCACGCGCCGCTGTTGACAACTGTCAGCAATGGCGTAGAGTCCAAACGTGTCCGTTCTCGACAGGGCGTATACGTGGGTGGGAGCGAGCTTCGTGCCGCTCGTGCTGCTCCCCCTGGCCGCCCTGCTCGTGTGGGTCGCCGTCTGGCGCGTCTGGCTTCCGCCGTTGAGCGGCACGGGCGCAAGCGCGCGAACCGTGACGACCGTGGACGCCAACGATTCGTCGCAGCCGACCCACAAGATCACAACCGTCGTCAAGACGAGCCGCGGCGCCTCTCCGGCGCGCCGTTCCGAGGTGCTGGCGCTCGCGCTGCTCTTCCTCGGCGCCGGCCTCGCCGTCGTCGGTGTGTTCCACAGCCGCATCGGCAGCCTCGAGATCGACAAGGACGGCGTGAAGATCGACCTGACCGAGACCGAGCGGTCCGGTGCGGCGGCACTCGTGAGCAGGCTCGCCGAGCACGGCGCCGGGCCCTCGTCCTACGCGGAAGGGCTCGACCGCTACGTGCGGTCGCTGGCCGCGCGGCGCGGCGCCCGAGCAGTCTCGGGCGCCGCTCCCGGTGGCGACGACGCGATGTCGCTCGCCAACCGGATCGCGGACGATCTCGTCTAGCCGCGGGTCTACCCTCGTGACGTGATCGTCGCGCACCTCGACCTGGACGCGTTCTTCGCCGCAGTCGAGGAGCTCGAGAGCCCCGAGCTCCGCCGGAAGGCGCTCGTCGTCGGCGGCGACCCGCACGGTCGCGGAGTGGTTGCGACCGCGAACTACGTGGCGCGGAAGTTCGGGATCGTCTCGGCGATGTCGTGTGCGGAGGCGCTCCGCCGCTGCCCGGAGGCCGTCTTCGTGCGACCGCGCGGGTCGCTCTACCGCGAGTACTCGCGCGAGGTCTGGTCGATCGTGCGCGAGATGATCCCGACGGTCGAGCAGGCGGGGATCGACGAGGGGTACCTCGATCTCGGCGAGCTCGCACCGGCATTCGACGACGCCCGCGCGCTCGCCGAGGCGGTGCGCGCGGTCGTGAAGGCACGCACGCGGCTCTCGTGCTCGATTGGCGTCGCGACGTCGAAGGTCGTCGCCAAGGTCGCCTCCGACCGCCGCAAGCCCGGCGGCCTGACCGTGGTGCGCCCCGGTCGCGAGGCGGCGTTCCTTGCTCCGTTCCCGATCCGCGTGCTGCCGGGCGTCGGGCCGCGGGCGGCAGCGAGGCTGCTGGCCGTCGGGGTCGAGACGATCGGCGGCCTGGCGGCGCTCGGCGACGCCGAGATCAAGCAGGTCCTCCCCGGCAAGATCGGGATGCTCGTGCGCAACCGCGCACGCGGGATCGACCCGCGCCCGCTCGAGGTCTCGACCGAGCGGATCTCGATCTCGAGCGAGGAGACGTTCGAGCGCGACATCGGCGACGTCGAGAAGCTCCACGACGAGCTCCGCCGGATGGCGCTCGGCCTGGCGACGTACCTCGAGCAGCGGGAGCAGACTGCCCGCACCGTGACGACGAAGCTCCGCTACCCGGACTTCGCGATCCGCACGCGCTCGACGTCACTCGGCGCCGGCACCGACGACGGAGAGCGGATCGGCGAGCTCGCATGCGCGCTGCTCGACCGCGCGCTCCGCGACCGGCCCGGCCCGCTCCGCCTGGTGGGCGTGGGCGTCTCCGGGCTCACGGATCACGCGCAGCTCGAGCTCGTCCTCTGACAGAGTTGCCGGCGATGGAAGGCTTCGACTTCGCGGCGAAGGTGCGCGTGCGGTTCGCAGAGACCGACGCACAGGGCGTCGCGCACAACTCGAACTACCTGGTGTGGTTCGAGGTCGCGCGCGTCGAGTTCCTCGAGCAGTTCGCCGGCGGCTACCAGCGGTTGCGAGACGAGGGGATCGAGTCGTTCGTGCTCGAGTCGCACGTCCGCTACATCGCGCCGGCCGTGTTCGACGACCGGCTACTCATTCACACGCGCTGTCTCGACCTGCGTGGGGCGCGATTCAGGTTCGAGTACGCGATCGAGCGCGACGGGGCGGTGATCGCCGACGGCTGGACGGCACACGGGACGGTCGATGCGACGACGCTCCGGCCGACGCGCACGCCGGAGTGGCTGCGGGTCGCTATTGGAGAGCGCGGCCCATCGGGACCGTCGGCGTCGTCGTCGTAGTCGGAGTGGTGGTGGTCGTCGCGGGCTGCTTCGGCTTCGGCTTGGGCTTCGGCTTCGGGCCGACGAGCAGGATCTCGGGGGACGAGCGGTAGTTCGAGTACCACGTCGCGTCCGACATCAGCTTCCCGTTGGGTGCATAGACCATGCGCTCCACCGACGTCGAGTACGCGGACTCGCCGTAATCCTGGACGACGCTCGAGCCGGGGGCCAGCGACGGGTCGAGCTTGCGCTGCACCGGCGGAGGCGAGACCTGCTTCAGCGGGGCCGTGTTCGTCACGACGCGGCGGTGCTGCGGGGCGCCGTAGAGCGTGACGACGAGCGACGAGGAGCCGACGAAGGTGCGGAGCAGGATCCAGTGGTCGGTGTCGTTCACGAACTTCAGGTCGATGTCCGGGTAGTCGACCGTCGCGTCGCGGCCGGTCGGGTAATGGGAGATGTAGAGCGCGTGATTCGTGCGCGCGGTGATCGGAAGGCCCGCTTCGTAGGCCGCGTTGAACACCGTCGTCGAGACCTGGCAGACGCCGCCGCCGAGCCCGGTCGAGAGCTCGCCGTTGATGATCACGGGCGCCTCGAGGAACCCCTTGGCCGCCGTGCGCTCGCCGGTCGCCTGGTTGAACGAGAACGTCGCGCCGGGGGCGATCATCTTCCCGTCGATCAGGTGGGCGACGAGCTCCACGTTGTGGATGCGGTTCGCGATCCCGCCGTAGAAGGTCTCGTAGCTCGAGACGACGCCCGTGATGCCCATCGCTTTTGCGCGTCGCGGTGCTGCGCCCGACGTTCACGGATGTGATCGAGAGATGCGCCGTGCGTGCCTTGCTCGACTGCGCCGCGGCGAGCAGCGCGGCCGCGGAGCGCGGCACGTCGAGCCCGATGCCGGGCTGCTGCGGGATCACGGAGACGTGATCGCCGTAGGCGGAGAAGCGCGCGCCGTGGGCCGGCTGGCCGACGATGCCGTTGAGCTTCGAGAAGTAGGCGTTGGCCGCCGCGCCGCCCAGCACGAGCGAGCCGCCCTTGGTCGTCGGCAGCTGGAGCATCGGCGCGAGCTGCTTCGGCGTGACGCGGAAGTGGCGCTTGCCGACGACGACGTTGACGGGCCCCGCCAGCGCCTGCCGGGCCGCGGCCTGCGCCGCTGCCAGGTCGGCGGCCGAGACGGACGGCTGCTCGATGCTCGTCGGCAGCTCCACCGAGCCGTTGCGGGAGAGGCTCGCGAGCGAGGTCAGGATCAGCGCCTTCGCCGCTGCCCGGTTGAGGTGGAGGCCCGCGTGGCCCTGGATCACCGTGAGCTTCAGCCCGTGGCGGACGAGACGGGCGGGGCTGTTCGCCTGATCGACCTTCGCCGCGATCAGTCCGAGCTCGTAGGCGACGGCGGCGTCATACGCGCTGACCTTCGGCTTCACGTTGATCGGTGAGAGCCGCAGCTCGAGCCGGCGGAAGCCGCGGATCACGTCCATGCCGGCGCCCTTGGCCTGCGCCGCCTCGACGGCCTCGGCCCAGCGCGGCGCGATGCTGAGCTCGTCCGGGCGGATCGAGAAGCGCTTGCCGGCGACCGTGAAAGTGACGGGAACGCGCGCCATTCTTGCGCTCCGCTGGGCGAGGAGCGACTCGGCCGCGTGTGCGGTGAGCCCGCCGACAGCGACCCCGTCGATCTTCGTTCCGGCGGCGAGCGTCCCCGGCGAGCCGGAGAAGACGAGGCCGATTGCGAGGCCCAGAGCGACAATTCCGGCGAGGCCGGCGACGGCCACGAGGTTGCGGTCGACGACGGCCGGAGAGCTCCGGCGCGGAACACGGGCAGGACGAGGGGACGCGCGGACACTCACGACGGCGGAATCCTATCCGCGCGGCGTCGCCTAACCTGTGAATTCTTCGGTGCTATTCGGTTGCGGGTGACCGAACGGGACGCTCGTGACCGGCCTGCGCGTGCTCCGGGCGTTCCTCCGGGCCGCCTTCACGGCGGGCCACGAATGCCGCGCCGAGGACGACGCAGCCGAACGCGACGAACCGGAGCGCACCGAGAATTCCCGGGCGGTGCGGTCTCGTGGAAGATCAGCAGGCCCGCGGCGATCGGGAGCGCGTTCGTGCAGAACGACGACAGGCCCGCGGTGGCGAGCGCGCGGCCACGCTGGAACGAGAGCTGGATCAGGATGAACGCGGTCAGGTGGCACGCGTAGATCGGGAGCCCGAAGAACAGGAGCGCTCCGCCGTGAACCGCCTCCTTCGTGCCGACGTCGGCGGCCGCGTACATCAGGCCGGCGCCGATCCCGAAGCCGGCCCCTGGCACCAGGCGGGACGCGGCCGGGCCGATCGAGACGCCCATCGCCAGGAACGAGAGCGACGAACCAGGCGGAGACGGCGATCCACGAGCCGGTGCTGCTTTCGCTCGATCCGCCCGCGAGCGAGATGGACAGGAAGACGAGGCCGACGATCGCGAGCCCGACTCCGAGCCACTCGCGCCGCGGAAGCGGTGTTCCTTCGGCGCGCTGTGCGAGGACGGCGAGCAGGGCGAGGCCACCTGCCGAGACGGTCTGGACGAGCGAGAGCGGCGCGAGCCGGAGCGCGAGAATGTAGAGCGCCCAGCCGGTGATGCCGACCATGAACGCGAACAGCCAGCGCCGGTTGGCGAAGAGGAGCCGGAGCGATCGCCACGGGTGGCGGATCGTCAGCTTCGGCAGCCGCGAGGTGATCGTGTGCTGCGCGACCCACGACCAATTGAAGGCGGCCGCGGTGACCAGGGCGAGGGTCAGCCCGAGGATCGTGGAGGTACTCATCTAGATTGTGCGAATGGACTTCGAGCTCACGGCCGAGCAACGCCTGATTCAGGACACAGTACGCGCCTTCGTCGACGATCGCATCCTGCCTGTCGCGGTCCAGAACGACATCGATCACAAGCTCGATCTCGACCTGATCGCGGGGATGGCCGAGCTCGGGATCCTCGGCATCGTGATCCCGGAGGAGTACGGCGGCGCCGGGCTCGACTTCGTCGCCGAGGCGCTCGCGTGCGAGGAGATCGAGCGCGGCGAGGCGGCGTTCCGGACGCTGATCTCCGTGCATGTCGGGCTGAACTCGCTGTCGCTCCTGCGGTACGGGACGGAGGAGCAGAAGCAGCGCTGGCTCGTTTCGCAGGCGAAGGGCGAGAAGCTCGCGTGCTTCGGGCTGACCGAGCCGGGCGCGGGGTCGGATGTCGCCGCGATGCGGTCGACCGCCCGGCGCGAAGGCGACGTCTACGTGCTGAACGGGCAGAAGAACTGGATCTCGTACGCGACGGTGGCCGATCACGCGCTCGTCTTCGCGAAGACCGATCCCGCGGCGGGGCACAAGGGGATCACGGCCTTCATGCTCGAGAAGGGGACGGCCGGGTTCACGTCGGCGGACACCGAGCACAAGCTCGGGATCTGGGCAGGGTCGACCGGCGAGCTCTTCTTCGAGAACGTCGAGGTGCCGGTCGAGAACCGGATCGGCGAGGAGGGCCAGGGGTTCGAGGTGGCGATGTACTCGCTCGACCAGGGCCGGTTCACGGTGGCGGCGGGCGGGTGCGGCGTGGTGCGGGCGTGCCTCGAGCGCTCGGTCGAGTATGCGCGCGAGCGGGAGACGTTCGGCTCCGAGATCGGCCGCTACCAGTTCGTCCAGGACATGATCGCGAAGATGGTGCTCGGGTACGAGACGTCGAAGCTGCTCGTGATGCAGGCGGCGTGGATGAAGAACGAGGGGAAGCGGTCGACGAGGGAGACGTCGCTCGCGAAGTGGCATGCCACCGAGTCGGCGTTCGAGGCGTCGCACCTCGCGATCCAGGTGTTCGGCTCCTACGGCTACAGCGCCGAGGTCGGGATCGAGCGGTATTTCCGCAACGCGCGGGCGCCGATCATCTACGAGGGCACCACGCAGATCCACAAGCTGCTGCAGGCCGAGCACGCGCTCGGCTACCGCTCCCTGAACGGCGCCGGCGGCGAGGTCTCCCCCATCTGCTCCTGGGCCCCCGCGCTCGCGCCGGTTCACGCGCGGCCGTAGCACCCGCCCGCTCCAGCGCCACTCGTGGGGCTCGACGCAGAGCCCGGCCCGCACAGGGTTCGCAAAGACGTAGTCGATCGCCCGTCCGAGGTGCTCGTCGTCCTTGATCTCGCGGGCGTGAAACCGCTCCTGAAACAGGTGGCCGGAGCGGCCGTGCCGTTTGTTGAACCGCTGCGCGTGGACCCCGTTCAGCCGGTGCATCAGACGCGAGATCGCGTCCCTGGCGCCTTCGAAGACGGCGTGGAAATGGTTCGGCATCAGGCAGAACGCCCAGCACACGACGTCGTACTCGAGCGCGAGCCGAGAGAGCGACGACATGAACGGCGCCCAGTCGCCTTCGTCGACGTAGATCAGGCAGCGATCGACACCGCGAGCGGTGACGTGAAAGCGCCCGTACGGAGGCAAGACGGATCGGGGCTGGCGAGCGATGGCCTGAACCTAGCCAGGCCGACCTCCCGCGTCATCGTCTCTTCAGGCCACGCGGGGGACAGTCCCCAACGGTGGCCCGGCAGCCAACTGCGGGGGACAGTCCCCAGCGGTGGCCGAAGCAGCCGACGGCGGGGGACAGTCCCCGCACTTGCCGTTCGAGCCTCGCGGCGGGCCGGGCGTCCGAGACGCGCGGGGACTGTCCCCAGCGGCGACCCGGGGCGTCAGGCTCGGGGGACTGTCCCCCGAGGTGGCCGAAAAGGACAGGTCAGAGCTCGCCGTGGAAGTACTCGACGGCGGCTGAGCGGGGGAAGATCAGCGCTACGTCGCCGTCACCTGACCAGACGCCCACCTTGTCGCTGTCGGGATAGACCGCGACGGCGGTCTTGGCCTTCGTCGAGAGCATGGCGACGAGGACGCGCTCGGACGTTCGGTTTGTCACCTTGTGGGCGCCCGCGGCGCCCGTGGGGAAGCAGACGGTCTCGCCCGGGTCGAGCACCGACTCGCCGTCGGGGACGCGGACCGTCGGGTGCCCCTCGAGGACGATCAGCCACTCCTCCTCGGGGTACTCGTAGTGGTACGGGCAGATGCTCTGGCCCTCGTTCAGCTCGTAGACGGTCATCCCGAGGTTGGACGCGCCGAGGAGCGGGCCGAGGCGGGCGTACGGCACCTCGTAGCCCGGCGGGTCGCCCTCGTCCTGCTTGCGCTCCGCGTCGAAGAGGTTGACGATCTCCGTCATTCGCCGTCCCAGTACTGGCCGGCGTCCTCGAGGCTGAAGATCTTCCGCGGGTGGGAGATGCCGACCTTGCCGCTGTCCGGGTACTCGCTGATCTCGAGCGGCCTGCTCGCCGAGATGATCATCACCGTGCCGGGCCCGCGGAGCTGGTGCGCTCCCTGCTCGCCCGTCGGGAAGCAAACGACGTCGCCCCGGCGCAGCTCGCGCTCGCCCTCGCTGTCGCGCAGCGTCGGCGTCCCTTCCAGGACGACTGCCCACTCCTCGATCGCGTGGTGGAAATGAAACGGGTAGGTCTTCTCCCCGTCCGGAAGCTCGTAGATCGAGGCGCCGATCTTCTTGCCTCCGATCGTCCTTCCGACCTGCGCCGCCCGCCAGCGGTACCCCTCACGCTTCGACTCGTGGTCGAAGGAGGGCGCGAAGATGTTCGTCCGCTTCACGCCCCAAGCCTATTCGAGGCCGAGCGCCCCGACGAGGCCGCGTAGATCGACGAGCCGCTGCGGAATCTCCGGGTGCCGCCCCTCCCGGTCGAGCAGCACCGCCGCCATCCCCACCGCCAGCGCGCCCTCGATGTCCTCCTGCAGCGTGTCGCCCACCATCGCCGCCTGCGGCGCCTCGACGTCGAGCAACTCGAGCACGGCCCGGAAGATCGACTCGTGCGGCTTCGTCTTCCCGTGCGCATACGACGTGAGGACGGCATCGGCCGGCGAGGCCGTGATGGTCGACGAAGTCCGCGAGGTTGCGCGACGAGTTCGACAACAGCCCCACCTTCAGCCCCCGCTCCCGAACCGCCTCGAGCGCCGGCACCGCATCGTCGTAGAGCTCGAAGTGCGCCGAATGCGCCCAGCGCTGCTCCATCTCGACCGCGGCGCGATACGTGTCGCCGCGGCCGCCCATCCCCAGGATGATCCGCTCCGTGAACAGCACCCAGATCTCCTCGTCGTGGTCGAGCTCGGGATGCCGCTTCACCTCCGCGAACGCCGCAGCCCGCGCGTCGTCGTAGAGCGCCGGATCGAGCTCGAGCCCGTAGCGGCGGCCCAGCTCGCTGTACCCGATCGGCCCGAGATCGGGGCCGGGCCGGGCCAGCGTGAAGTCGACGTCGAAGATGACCGCGCGAAGCACGCCACCGAGGATAGAAGCCGCTACGGCGACGACGCCGGCAGAGACGCGGCGGCCGACTGACCCGAGACCCCCACGGCGAACCGCGAGCAGTCGACCTGTCCCGCCGCGACGATTGCAAGCTCCGTCTTGAACACCGCGTACGACGGCTTCTGCGTTCCGTCGGCGTAGATGCAGCCCCGACTGCCACCCTCCGAGCCCCTGCTCGTCGACGAGCTCGAAGTTGAACCACGCACCGACCGCAGGCTGGCAGTAGGCGAGCTCGACCGCATCACGAAGCTGGCCCGCCTGGTTGGGGCCGTCGAGCACGCTGCCCGTCTTGACCGCGATCGGCTGCAGCGTCTGCCGGTTGGTCTCCCGGCCCGTGTAGGGCCCGCGCACGGCCGCCGGGGTGAGCGTCTCGAACCCGTCCTCGAGGTACCAGATCGTCACGGGCCCGCCCGCCGTCGTACCGTTGATGATCCCGTTGCGCGTGCTCATCTGAAGCCCGGCCTGCAGGAATCCTCCGCTCGGAGCGTTGCCGCTGCCCGGCACAGGCTGAGCCGTGCCGGCGAACGCCGACCCGAGTGCGGCCAGCAGCCTCACGTAGTCGCCCTCGTCGAGCGACATCGATGTCGGGTGCCCCGCGAGCGGGGACTCGCTCGAGACCTCGGGGTAGGCGTCGTGCCCGAACGTGTCGAAGATCGGAAGCGTCCGCCCGCTCGCGCGATACGCCACCCCGAGCCCCGCGATGAACGCCCCGGGGCTCTCGTGCGGCGAGATCGAGCTGAGCACGTTGACCGTCTTGTTGAAGCCATGGAGCCGGTCGTAGCAGTCGGCGAGGAGTGCCTCGTAGGCGGCAGGCGCGCCCTGCTGCGGCTTCCAGAAGAGCGCCGAGTTCGCCTCGTTCCAGATCACGACGTCGCGGATGTTCCGAGCCCGGCTCAGCGCGTCGACCGCGAACGAGCAGAACTGATCCTGTGCCGGCTGGGTCGTCGGCGCGTCGGCGGCGGGCCCGTAGATCGCGAGCACGATGCGCTGCCCCAACCGCGCCGCGCTCTGCGCGCGCCGCAGATACGTCCGCTGGTCGGGATCGGCGATCGTCTCGCCCGGTTGCCAGACCAGCGTCACCCGGTCGGCCGACAGCCCGAGATCGCGCTGGACGGCGATGACCGAGCCCGTGTCCTCCGTCCACTTCAGCGTGTCGTCGTCTACGCCGACCACGAGCCCGCTGCCCGCGTTCGCCGACGCGACGACGACGGAGGCCGCGAGGGAGAGAGCCAGCAGCGCCGTGCGGAGTACGCGGGACCGCATCTGCACGGCCCATCGTGCCGCCTGACGGCGCAACACGCAATGGGCCGAAGGACCCATCGGGGGAGAACCAGGGCTTCGGAACCGCGGTTCTCCCCCGACCGATCGGGGTGCCCAGATTTGAACTGGGGGCCTCTCCGACCCGAACGGAGCGCGCTACCAGGCTGCGCCACACCCCGAGGCGGGGCAAATCGTACCCGCTCGACGGTGTCACCTACTTCACGTCAACATCGTCACCACCTTGCCTCAACGCCGCCCCGTCCACTATCGTTCGATAGATGAGCGGCGACATGACAGGGCAAGGCGCGTAGTCATGCCTGCCACCGAAGATCCTGTGGGAAATCCTGCCCGCCGGCGCATTGAGCGCGGCGGGTTTTTTGTTGCCACGACGAGAGGAGTGACATGGCCAATCATCTGACGCCGGAAGAGCTGTCCGAGGAGGTCGGGATCGAGCGCGACGAGGTGATCCGGATCTGCGTCGAGGAGCACGTCCCGATCTACCAGGGCAAGATCGACAAGACCCTCTTCCAGGCCCACCTGGCGACGATCAACGCGCTCCCCCAGAAGCACTAGGGGCGCGGAAGCTAGGAGCCCGCGGCCGTCCGCTTGCGGCGCGCTGCGGGCTTGGCCGCCGGCGGCTCGCTCTGCGAGGCTGCGACGGAGGCACGGAGTGCCTCCATCAGGTCGATCACCGGCGCCGACTCTTCCTCGGCCGGAGGAGCCTCGAAGTCGTGGCCGTCGAGCTTGGCCGCGAGGAGCTCCTTGAGGCGCGCGCGGTACTCGCTGCGCAGCTCGGCCGGCTCGAATGTCCCTTCGAGGCCCGCGATGATCTGCTTCGCGAGCGCGAGCTCCTCCGCGCGAACCTCGGTCTGGGCAACCGGCTCGTCGATCTCCTCCTGGCTCTTGACGTCCTCGGCCAGGAACAGCGTCTCGAGCGCGAGCGCGTCACCCTTCGGTCTGATCATGCAGAGCTTCTCCTTGCCGGCGAGCACGAACGCCCCCAGCCCGACCACGCCCTCCTCGCGCATCGCCGCGATCAGGAGCGCGTAGGGCCGCCTCTGCGCCTCGGTGGCAGCCGGGATGAGGTAGTAGGTGCGGTCGTAGAAGACCGGGTCGACCTCACCCGCGGGGACGAACCGCTTGATCTCGATCGACTTGGAGGTGTCGTAGCTCTCGATCGCCTCGAGCTCCGACTCCTCGATCGGCACGTACTGGCCCTTCGCGACCTCCCAGCCCTTGACGATCTCGTCAGGGGCGAGGTCGATCTCGTGCACCGGGCACCAGCGCTTCTGCCTGATCGGCGTCAGGCACTCGCGGTGGAGCATCTTGAACTGGACATCCGACTGGCGCGCTGACGCCGCCGTCGCGGGGGAAAGCCCCACGGGGATGTTCACGAGGCCGAAGCTGATCGATCCGTTCCAGGTTGTGCGCATAGGTCAGAGAAGGTAAGTGTAAGCAGGGAGAACCGGGTTCGCCCTCGGAAGCACTCTTCCTCTACCCGGTTTCGCGGTGCTTCTACCCGACGATGCGGCGGGCGCCGTCGTACGAGCCGTCGGAGTCGATGCTCGAGACCTGCACGGTCGTCCCGGTGTGCGGCGCATGGACGTACTCGCCGCCTCCGATGTAGATCCCGACATGGCCGAGGCCGTTGAAGAAGACGAGGTCGCCGGGCTGGAGCTGGTCGCGGGGTACCGGCGTTCCGTCGCCCCACATCGCATAGGAGGAATGCGGGAGCGAGACGCCGACCTGCGCGTAGGAGTACATGACGAGGCCCGAGCAGTCGAACCCGCCCGGCGAGGCGCCGGCCCAGACGTACGGGGTGCCGATGTAGGACATCGCGACGCCCACGACTCCGGAATGGCTCGACGGGGGGACGATGGCCGCGCCCTCGGGGGTCGAGGCGCTCGCTCCGACGGGCGTCGCCGCAAAGGCCTGCGTCGTCTCGTTCTGGGCCACGGCCACCTGGGCCTGGGCGGCCAGAGCCGCCCGCTGCTGCGCAGCCTGCTGCTCGGCGAGCAGCCGCTGCACCTCACCGTTCAAGGACGAGAGCAGCGTTCTCCGCTCTCCGAGCCGCACCTCGATCGCGCGGTGCTGCTGGGCGCGCTCGGCGACGAGCTGCTGCACCTGCGCGCGCTCCGTGGAGAGCTGCGAGCGATGAGTGAGCACGGAGGCCTTGAACTGCGCCACCTGATTCGCAACCTGGGTGTCGACCAGGGTGACCCGGTTGGCGGTGTCGATCCGCTGGATGATCTCGTCGAGGCTTTGCGCACCCAGGATCACGTCGAGCGTCGAGCTCGAGCCGGCGGTGTAGAGGTTGACGAGGCGCTTGGCGACGGTCCGCTGGCTGACCGCAAGGTTGTGCCGCGCCGCCACGAGCTCCCGCCGGTTCATCGCGATATCGCGCTTGACCTGGGCGAGCTTCAGGTTGGCGAGGTTGACGAGCTCGTCCGAGCGGCCGAGGCTCGCGTTCAGCTGGTTGACCTGCGCGAGAACCTGCTGCGCCTCCGCCTGCGTCGCCGCGATCTGGGGGGAGGGCTGCGCCGCCGCCGTCGAGGCCGCGAAAAGACCCGCAACGATCGCGAGCAACACGTATGGCGCCAGTCCTCGCCTCGATGTCGAGGCAATCGAGAACCGGCGCCCCGGGTGGGGCCGGCAGGTCACGCGGTGCCGACGTTAGCAATCTGTACGGACATGGGCAACCCACAACCGTCACGAAACTGCCGAAACCTGTTGTTTTCTGGACGGGTCATGAAGAAAAAGATCGCAGACTGTGGTACGGTCCGCCCTTGCTCTGGCCGGTACAGGGGAGGAGGGGGCTGTTGTCGGCTGCCGTCGCAGCCTGCTTTTGCCTGGTCCTGAGCTGCTTCGTGGCCGCAAGCCCAGCCTCCGGAACCGGCCCGTCCAAGGTAGCAAGCCTGTCGGCCGACGACGCTCAGCTGGCCGCCAAGCAGCGCGCCGCCGTCCTCGATCTCTACTCGCTCGACGAGCGCCTCGTGACGGCTCAGGCTCGCCTGAGCACGCTCCAGGCCGACGCGGTCAGGCTGAAGGGCGAGCGCGCGATCCTGACGCATGCGCTCAGGCTGGCCCGCCTCGACGCCAGGCTCTGCCAGCAGCGGCTCGCGCTGCGGCTGCGGTTCATCTACGACCACGGCGCGGCGAGCTCGCTGGACGTCGTCATGGGCGCCAGGTCGCTCGGCGACGCGATGACCGAGCTCGACGACTTCAACCGGGTCGCTGCGTCGAATGCAGACGTCCTCCTGCAAGTCCGGTCGGCGCAGCATCACATGGGCTACCTGCAGCGCACGCTTGCGAGCCGCGAGCGGACGCTTGCCACGACGACGAGCACCGCAGCGACGACGGTGTCCGAGCTTACGCAGCTGAAGTCCGAGCGCGTCGCCTACCTCGGAACGCTCGCGAGCCGGCGTGCCTACGACGCGCAGCGGATCGCCACCCTGAACGCGCAGGCCGAGGCCGCCGTCGCGAAGACCGAGACGCTCGCGACAACGGCGCCGGTCGTACGGACGATCGGCGCTGCGACCGGCCTCCCCACGACCCCGGCGACGGTGGTCATCAACGGCAGGGAGCTGGCCGTCAGCGCCACCGCCTACTCGCTCCCCGGGCACACGGCGAGCGGCCTGCCGGTCGGCTGGGGCATCGCGGCGGTCGATCCCTCGGTGATCCCGCTCGGCACCCACTTCATCGTCCCCGGCTACGGCGAGGCCGTCGCGGCGGACACCGGCTCGGCGATCATCGGCGCGCGCATCGACCTCTGGTTCCCGACGCTCGCTCAGGCGGATGCCTGGGGCCGCCGGACCGTGACGATCTCGATCGGCTGAGAGGCATGCGTGCCTTCGAATAGACTTCGCCTCATCCCGAACCTGACCGACGGGGAGGTAGTCGATCTGGTCGAGCCCCCGGAACCCAACGCAACGTTCTCGACCCGGGTGCTCCTCGTCGATGACAACGACCTGTTCCGCACGGGGCTGAGAACGCTCCTCGAGGAAGAGAAGGTCGACGTCGTGGGCGAAGCGAGGACGGGGGCCGACGCGCTGATCGAGATCGGCAACGTCGCCCCTGATGTCGTCGTCATGGATCTGAACATGCCCGGGATGAGCGGCGTGGAGGCGATCCGCCAGATGGCCGCGATCGCCCCGCGCACCCGCGTGCTCGTGCTCACGGCCTCGCACGAGGACGCCGACGTGATGGACGCGATCATGTCGGGCGCGTGCGGCTACCTGGTCAAGGACTCTTCGATCCACGACCTGCTGACGGGCATCCGCGCCGCTGCGAACGGCGAGTCGCTGATCTCGCCCGCGATCGCGTCGAAGGTGCTCCACCAGCTCCGGGCAGGCACCACGCCGCCCGAGGTGCCGAGCCCCTCGGGGCTGACCGACCGCGAGATGCAGGTGCTACGCCTGATCGCGAACGGCCAGGACAACGCCCAGATCGCCGCCGAGCTGCACATCAGCCCGAAGACGGTCAAGAACCACATCTCGAACATCCTGATGAAGCTGCAGATCGAGAACCGGATCCAGGCGGCGGTGTTCGCCGTCCGCTCCGGCCTCGCCTGATCTTCGCCGAGCCGGCAGGTGACCGGCGCGTCCTGCAGAATCCGATCTGGTGATGCGTGCGCTTGCCGTGGCCGCCGGGATCCTGGCCATGTCCGCCTTGTTCGGCGGCGCGGTCGCGGGTGCCGGCTCCGGCAGCCTGCACAGCCGGCTCGCCGACACGCTCCGGATCGACGGGCTCGTCCCGCGGACGTCGACGGCGATGGTCGTCGCACTGCCGAGCGGCCGGGTCGTCTTCGCGCGCAACGCCGATGTATCGCTCGAGCCCGCCTCGAACGAGAAGCTCTCCGTCACGTACGCAGCGCTCGTCGAGCTGGGCCCCGAGTACCGGTTCCCGACGGAGGTTCTCGGCGAGGGGCGCCGTGTCGGCCATACCTGGGAGGGCCAGCTCGTCGTCAAGGGGTTCGGCGATCCGACGCTGACCACGGCCGATCTGAGGCGGCTCGCCGGGATCCTCTGGCGTCAGGGCATCAGGCGCGTGACGGGCGGGATCGTCGGCGACGCCTCGGCGTTCGACTCGAGGACAATCGCGCCCGGTTGGCTGTCGTCCTTCGCCGGGATCGAATCCCCGCCGCTGTCGGCGCTCGTCGTCGACCGCGCGACGCGCAACAACCGCCTCGTCGCCGACCCGGCGCTTGCCGCGGCGGCCGACTTCGATCGGCTCCTGCACGCGCGCGGCATCAGCGCCCGCAGCGCTGTCGCACGGCCCGCGCGCCCAGGGGCGGTTCCGATCGCGACGATCTACTCGGTGCCTCTGTCGGAGATCCTGCAGTTCATGGATCACTGGAGCGACAACTTCACCGCCGAGATGGTGCTGAAGGAGATCGGCTACCGGGCGCTCGGGCTCGGCACGACCTCGGCGGGCGCGGCGGTGACGAAGCGCGATCTGGCCGCCGACGGGATCCCGGTAGCGGGGGTGCGCATCTCCGACGGCTCAGGGCTGTCACGGGATGACCGCGTCACCGCCCGTGAGCTGACGACGCTGCTCGTACGGATCTGGAACAACCCGGCGATGCGATCGGTCGTCTGGGACTCGCTGGCGATCCCGGGCCAGAAGGGGACTCTCCAGCACCGGCTGCTCGACACCCCCGGTCACGCGCTCCTACGGGCGAAGACCGGCACGACCGACATCGCCTCCGCGCTCTCGGGGTACGTCGGAACGAGGTTCGCGTTCGTCTCGATCGAGAACGGCGAACCCGTCGACTACTGGGCCGCACACTCGGCAGAGGACGGCGTCGCCAAGGCACTGCTCGCCGAGCTGCACACGTAGGGCCTAGCCGGCGAGGAGCGCGACCAGGTCGGCCTCGGACAGGATCGGCACGCCGAGCGCCTCCGCCTTCGCGGCCTTCGAGCCGGGGCTCTCGCCGACGACGACTCCGGTCGTCTTCTTCGAGACGCTGTCCGAGACCTTGGCGCCGAGCGCCTCCAGTGCCGCCTTTGCCTCCTCGCGCGTGAAGCTCTCGAGCGTGCCGGTGATCACGTACTGCGAGCCGGTCAGACGTCCCTCGACGCGGCGGTCGCCCTCGTCCGACTCGAAGGTGAGGCCGAGCCGCCTCAGCTCCTCGATCAGCGCCCGGTTGTCATCGTCGGCGAACCAGTCGGCGATCGCCTCGGCGCGCTCGGGCCCGATCCCCTCGCACTCGACGAGCTCCTCCGGCGTCGCGGCCTGGAGGCGGTCGACGGTGCCGAAGTGCCGCGCGAGGTTCTGCGCCGTGACCCAGCCGACGTCGGGGATATTCAGCCCGAAGAGCACTCGCCGGAACGGCATCGTCTTCCGAGAGACCTCGATCGAGTCGATCGCGGCTCGCGCGGAGATCTCGGCGTAACCGTCCAGCTCGACCAGTTGCTCCGCCGTCAGCTTGTAGAGATCCGGCATCGAGCGCAGCAGCCCCTCGTCCCAGAGCCGGCGCACGAACTGCTCGCCGACCCCGTCGATGTCAGCCGCCGCGCCGACCCAGTTGATCAGCGTCTCGAGCCCGCGCGAGGGGCACGCGCGATTCGGGCAGCGGTGCATCACCTCCCCTTCGGGCTTGACGATCTCGAAGCCGCAGAGTGGGCAGTGCGTGGGCATGCGGAACTCGTGCGTCCCTTTTCCGTGCGGGCCGGCCGGACCGACGACCTGAGGGATGACGTCGCCCGCCCGCTGGACGATCACGAGGTCGCCCTCCCGGATCTCCTTGCGGTTGATGTCCTCCTCGTTGTGGAGCGTCGCCCGCGAGACCGTGACGCCGCCGACCTGGACCGGCTCGAGGATCGCCCATGGGTTCAGTGCCCCTGTCCGCCCGACCCGGATCGCGATCTGGTGGAGGGTCGTCTGGGCGGTGAGCGGCGGCCACTTGAACGCCCGCGCCCAGCGCGGCCGCGAGTGCAGCGCGCCGAGGGCGGCCTGCTGGGCGTAGGAGTCGACCTTGATCACGATCCCGTCGATCTCGTAGTCGAGCTCCTTGCGCTTGCGCTCCCAGAGGCGGCAGGCCTTCGCGACGGCCTCGATCGAGTCGAGCCGCTCGGCATACGGGTTCGTCCGGAACCCGTGCTCACGCAGCCAGGCGAGCGTCTCCCAGTGCGTCGCCAGCTCGAGCCCCTCGCGCCGCCCGATCCCGTAAGCCCAGGTCGCGAGGGGGCGTGACGCGGTGATCGCGGAGTCCTTCTGCCGGAGCGATCCTGCGGCGGCGTTTCGCGGGTTCGGGGCGAGCTTCTGCCCGGTCCCGACGAGCCGCTCGTTCAGCTCGCGGAAGCCGGAGATCGGGAGGTACACCTCGCCGCGCACCTCGAGCAGCGCGGGCGAGTCGCCTCCGAGCATCCGGAGCGGGATCGTGTCGATCGTGCGCAGGTTGACGGTCAGATCCTCGCCCTCGATCCCGTCGCCGCGCGTGGCGCCCCGGACGAGCAGGCCGTTCTCGTAGGTGAGGTTGATCGCGAGCCCGTCGATCTTCGGCTCGATCACGTAGGCGACGGGCTCATCGCTGTCGAGACGCTTGCGGACGTCGTCCGCCCATTTCCAGATCGCCTCCTCCGAG
>CAVYIB010000002.1:0-230353 GCA_963768435.1 uncultured Actinomycetota bacterium | reverse complement strand
CGTCGTCGAGGCTGCGGTAGATGGCGAGGCTTTGCTCGAATAGCTCCCGAGCCTTCGTGTATTCGTTGCGTAGTAGCGCGATCCCGCCCAGAGCCTTCGTCCAGTGTCCGACGCTGCGCAGGTTTTCCCAACTCGCGGGCTCTCCGGAATGCTCTCTTCGAGGGCACGCTGCGCGCCGTCAAGCTCGCGTTGAACCATGAGCGCGGCGCCCAGATGGGCTAAGGCGTACATCTCGCTCGACGGATCTCGGCGAATCGCCCGGGCGATCTCCAACGCTTCGTCGGCGCAGAGCACGCGCCGCGGCGTCGGCGTCACCTTCGGCGAGGGCGGTCCGAGCGATACGTCGAGGCTCATCCACAGGTTGAAGTTGTCAGCGAGTTCGGAAAAGACCGGGACGCTTGCCTCGACGTAGCGATGCACGGCGTCGAAGTCGCCCTGGTAGTAGGCGAGCTGGGCGGCCGCGATTGCGCGAAGGCGCGGATCGAGCGCGAGCTGGAGCTGCCGGTGAGCAGGCGGTCGAGATGTTCGCGCCCTTCGATGTCCGCGGCTCGCATTTGCCAGAACCGCCAGAGGGCGCCGGCGGTTCGGAGTCCGACCGCGGTTTCGCCGCCATCGGCGGCCCGGTCAGCGCGGCGCGGAGGTTGCTCGTTTCGCTGTCGAGCTTTCGTGCGAGACGCATCTGTTCGGGGCCGAGCAGCGCGGGCTCCGCCTTCTCGGCAAGCTGGAGGTAGAAGTCGGCGTGGCGGCGGCGCACGATTACCCGTCGCCGCGCTCTGCGAGGCGCTCGAGCGCGTATTCTCGCATCGTCTCCAGCATTCCGAAGCGGGGCTCCCCCTCGGACAGGCGCTCGGTGGAAGCAGGTTGTTATTCAGGAGAGACTCGATCCCGTTGACAAGGTCCAGGTCGAGGCCGTCGGCCACAACCGCCGCACCGTCGAGGGAGAAGGCGCCGACGAACACGCCGAGGCTCGTGAAGAGCGCCTGCTCATCGGCCGTGAGGAGGTCGTAGCTCCAGTCGAGGGCGGCGCGGAGTGTTCTGTGGCGCTCGGGTAGACCGGCTCCCGGCACCGCCTTCCGGAGCTCGAGTCGGCCGCTGAGCCGCTCGAGGATCTTGCGTGGGGAGAGCACCTTGATCCGTGCGGCAGCGAGCTCGAGCGCGAGTGGCAGCCCGTCGAGGCGCAGGCAGAGCTCGGCGACCGCCTCGGCGTTTTCATCCGAGAGCGCGAAGTCGGGTCGCGCGTTGCGTGCACGCTCGACGAACAACTCGATCGCCTCCGTCTCCTGGAGGCGAACAAGCTGAAGCGGACGAGACGCGTCCGCGAGCTGAAGCGGCGGCACTGCGTAGATGCGTTCCTCGGACAGGCCGAGCGGAGCTCGGCTCGTAACGAGCAGCTGCGTGCTTGGAGCGCCGGCCAGGAGCTTGGCAAGCACGGGTGCCGCCTCGATCACCTGCTCGAAGTTGTCGAGGACGAGCAGCACACGGCGCCAGCTCAGGTGGAGAACCAGCGCCTCGGCGGCCCGTTGCCGCGAGTCTCTCCCAAGGCCGAGCGTGGAAGCGATCGCCGGAGCCACCAGACCCGGATCGACGATCGGTGCGAGCTCAACGAACACCATCTCATGCCACCGACCGCTGCTCTTCGTCGCTTCGACCGCCAGTCGCGTCTTACCGGTTCCTGCTGGTCCGGTCAGAGTTAGGAGTCGGACGTCGGCCCGGCCGAGCAGCTCGTGGATCTCTGGCAGCTCCCTCTTACGGCCCACGAATGAGGTCGAGTGCACGGCCAGGCTTGGCGTCGCTCGACCGGCTGCGCCGACGAGCGGATCGACCGTCCGAGCGTCGAGCTCCGGGTCTTGGTCGAGAATCGCTCGTTCGAGGCGACGCAGTTCCGGCCCAGGTTCGATTCCGAGCTCCGTGACGAGCGTGTTCCTGGCAGCCCGGTAGGCGTCGAGAGCGTCGGCCTGCCTGCCCGAGCGGTAGAGCGCGAGCATACGCAGGCCGTGAAGCTCGCTCGCGATGCGGGTGTGCGGCGAGCATCGCGTCGAGCTCGGGAAGGAGCCTTGTGTGGTGGCCGGCCGCCAAGTCGGCTTCGATGCGCGACTCGACCGCTTCGAGCCGGAGCTGCTCGAGCCGGGAAGTCTCTCCCCAGGTGAACGGCTCGTGCTCGAAGTCGCCGAGCGCCGGCCCCCGCCAAAGCGACAGCGCTTCGCGCAGTGTTGCAGCTGCTGCCGGCGGATCCAGGTCGTGCGCCTCTTCCAGAAGACGCTCGAATCGTTGCAGGTCGAGTTCGTCGATGCGGACTCGAAGTAGGTACCCCGGAGCCTGGGTCACGATTCGGTCTCGTCCGAGCACTTTTCGCAGATGCGAGACATGGACCTGAAGCGCGGCCTGCGCCGTCTCCGGAGGCTGCTCACCCCAAAGCGCATCGATCAAGCGCTCCGACGAGACGAGTTCGTTCGCGCGCAAGAGAAGCGCGGCCAACAAGGTTCGGGGCTTCCGACCGCCCAACTCGATCGGCTCACCATCGGAAACGACCTCAAGCGGCCCCAAGAGACGAAACTCCATCGCCCCGACGATTCTGCCACCGGATTGCAGGAGCGGCGTTCCTTTTGGTCGGCCTTTGGACCGACGCAAGCGATCCTTTAGGGGATGTTGTCTCGTTCGTCACATGCACCATCGCCATCCAGTTCCGACCAGCCGAGCGCGAAAACCACGTACGCGGCGGCCCCTTCTGCTCGTCGCCGCTACCAGCATCCTTCCGGCGGGCTGGCTCTTTTCCGGGCTCCCCGGCGCTCCGACCACAAACACCGCATACAATTTCACGCGCACACCCCAGACGTACGTTGTGCCGCCAGGTATTTGCCGGCTTCGGATTGAAGCGCTCGGAGCCGCTGGCGGGCCACAAGGGACCGAGGGTTTTCCAGGTCCCGGCGCACGGGCGATCTCGACGCTCGCGGTCACACCTGGCGAAACCCTGTTCGTCTACGTAGGCGGCCAGGGCGGCGAGGCCACGGGTCGACGCCAGGTGCCGGCGGCTGGAACGGTGGCGGCGCCGGCGGCGGCGCCTTCGACGGGAACGACGGACGTCCCGGACAGGCTGGATCGGGCGGCGGCGGAGCGACCGACGTTCGCCGCAGAGGTGACGTTCCGAGCACCGCATCATCGTCGCCGGCGGAGGATCCGGCGGCGCCGGAAGCGGAATCGGCGGCTCGATCGGCACAGCAGGCGGCGACGGCGGCGACCTCACCGGACAGCACGGCTCCGCTGCCCTCGGCTCGGTGAACCCGGCAACTGGAGGTAACGGCGGCAGCCAAACCACAGGCGGTGCCCCCGGCACGACGCCCCCGGTCTCCCGATCGCCGCGACAGCCGGCTCCCTCGGAGCCGGAGGCAACGGCGCCCCAGGTGGCACCAGCGGCGGTGGAGGCGGAGGAGGCGGTCTCTACGGCGGCGGAGGCGGCGGAACCACCGATAGCCCACTCGGCGGCGGCCAGGGCGGCGGCGGCTCCGGATACGGACCGGCAAACACGACGTTCCGTACTGGCGTCTGGGGCAGCTACGGCAACGGACGAGCAACCGTCAGCTACGACCCGGCCGCCGACAACTGCGCCGCCTCTCCGCCCCCCCCCCGTGGCCGCGGTCGGACTCGCCGCGGAAAGCCCAACGCCAAGCACTGGAGACACACGGCATAACGCTCACCACGATCGCTCGCGAGAAGACAACTCAAAAAGACGAGGAGGAGAAATGAAACATCATCGCGCACGCATCGTCGTCACGCTGCTCGCCGCAGCGCTGGCGCTGGCGGCGGCGGCCCTGCGAAGGCCGACGGTCACCGACTGGACCGGCACCCTGGTCGCCGGCCTCGAGGCCGCAAAGCTTCCCCCTCAAACGTCCGCGCGAACCAGCGCGATCGTGCAAGCCTCAGTATTCGACGCGCTCAACGGCATCGAGCGCCGCTACACGCCCTACCACGTCAACCCGGCGGCACCGCCTGGTGCCTCACGGGACGCAGCGGTTGCGAGCGCAGCGTACACGGCGCTGGTCGCGCTAATCCCGTCCCAGAAGCCGCTGTTCGACCAGCAGTTCGCGGCGACACTGGCCCAGATCTCCGACAACCCCTTCACCCCAGGGCAGTCGGTGCTGAGAGGGCTCGCCTGGGGTAAGAACGTCGCTGACGACGTCCTGGCCTGGCGGGCGTCCGATGGCTTCAACGCCGTATTGCCCCCGTACGTCGGCGGCACTGCACCGGGTGACTGGCAACCGACGCCACCCTCGTTCGGGCCGCCGCTCTTCCGCCAGTTCGCCAACATGACCCCGTTCGCCCTCACCTCGCCGTCGCAGTTCTTGCCCTCGGGGCCGCCGTCATTGACAAGCCCCAGCTACGCGCAGGACCTCAACGAGGTGAAAATGCTCGGCAGCGCCTCGAGTACCATCCGGACACCCGCGCAAACGCAGACTGCCGTGTTCTGGCAGATGGACACGCCGGCGGCGATGTGGAACCGGGTCGCCGACCAGCTCGCCGAAACAAACAACACGACGCTAACGCAGAACGCTCGACTGTTGGCGTTGATGAACATCGCGCTCGCCGATGCAACCATCGGGATCTGGAACGCGAAGAACACCTACGACTCCTGGCGGCCCGTCACGGCAATCAGGGCGCTCCTCGACCCGACATGGACACCGCTCCTGGCGACGCCCGTGTTCCAGGAGTATCCCTCCGCCCATTCGGGCGTCAGCAACGCGGCCGCCTCCGTACTCGCCTACTTCTACGGCGACGACACCTCGTTCAGCGTTACCTCCGCCGGGCTTCCCGGCGTCGAACCGCACTTCACGTCGTTCTCGTCCGCCGTGCAGCAGGTCGAGGACGCGCGGATCTACGCCGGCTTCCACTTCCGCTTCGCCGTCATCGACGGCGCCACGCTTGGCGGTCAGGTGGCCGACTACATGGTCCAAACGCTCATGCAACCCCTACACGGAAACGAGGTCGGCCAGCTGCGTCGCTGACCGACACGAGGACACCGAGTGCCGCGGCCGCCGTCTCCCGGCTGCGACCGCGGCACTCGACATGCCAGCTGATCGAACGTCGATCGATCCTTCCCCGTCAAGATGAGTATTTGCCTCGAGAACCTGAGACAGTGAAGGGCGCGGTTCGTGACGATTGACGGCCCGCGGGGCGGGCCTTACCACCAACGCATCCGACCTTCAGCGCTGCCTTCGCGGCTCAGCAGCCGATCGTGGCCCCGATGTTCTGCGCCTGCCCAATGAACGACGCTGCCTGCATCCGCGTGATCTTCTTGCCGGTCTGCGCGGTCACCTGATTGACGAACGCGTTTAGGGAACCGCAGGCGTCCGTCTTATCGTTGACGGCGACGTAATCGTCGGTCTGCGTCAGCTTGTCCGCGAGGCTCGTGCCGGGGCCGACACCGGTGACAGCGGTTTGCAGGGCTGCGAGCTGTTCAGCTGCTCCCGTCACATGGACGGTGAAACTCGTGCTGCTGGTGTTCCCATGCGCGTCGCTCGCCTTACAGGTAACCGTGGTCGTCCCGACCGGGAACGTGCTGCCCGAGGCGGGCACACAGGCCAGCGAAGCGACCGTGTCGTCGGGGTCAGTCGCCGAGACCGAATAGGTCACGACTGCGCCGCCAGGAGAGGTTGCATTCACCGTGATCGGCCCAGGAACGACGATCACGGGTGCCGTTCCGTCGCCTGGGCTGACGAGCCAGAGCACCGCGTGCGTGCTGCCGTCGGCGGTGGTGCTGTCTCCGACGACCTGACCGGCGTCGTTCAGGGCCACGGCGTGGCTCGAGCTGCCGCCGAGGGTGCCGAGATCGACCATTCCGCCCGCCTGCGTCCACAAGAACGCGTGCTGCTGCCCGCTTGCGATCTCGCTGTACCCGACGACCTGGCCGGCGCCGTTCACCGCCTTGGCGGTGCTCGAACTGCCGCCGAGCGTGCCGAGATCGACCATCCCACCAGCCTGCGTCCACGAGTACGCATGGGTAGTGGCGTTGCCGGGCAAGTAGCTGTAGCCGACGACCTGGCCGCTCGGGCTAACCGCCGTCGCGAAGCTGTTGCTGGTGGCGCCGAGGGTGCCGAGATCGACCATGCCGCCAGCCCGCGTCCACGAGAACGCGTGCTGCTGCCCGCTTGCGGTATCGGCGGAGCCGACGACCTGGCCGCTGTCGTTCACCGCAACGGCGCCGCTTTCGCGGCCGCCGAGTGTGCCGAGGTCGACCCAGCCTCCCGCCTGCGTCCACAGGAACGCGTGCTGGTCTCCGCTATCGGTAGTGCTGGTGCCGACGACCTGACCGCTCTCGTTCACCGCGGTGGGGCTGGCGAAGTAGCCGTGCGGATAGGTGCCGCCGAGAACGCCGAAGTTGATCATGCCGCCCGCCTGCGTCCACGAGAACACCGGCTGATAGTCCCCGGCGTACCAAAAGAGGGAGCCAACGACTTGGCCGCTGTTGCTTACCGCGGTGGCGGCGCTGCCATTGCTGAGGCTGTCGAGGTCGATCATGCCGCCCGCCTGCGTCCACGAGAACGCGCCCCCACGCGGGGAGCCGGTAGAGCTGCTGCCGACAACCTGGCCGCTGTCGTTCACCGCCACGGCAGCGCTGGAGATGCCGCCGAGGGTACCGAGATCGACCATGCCGCCCCCCTGCGCCCACGAGAACGCGTGCTCGGGCTCGTACCCGCTTGCGGTCTTGCTGGTGTTGCTGGAGCCGACGACCTGGCCGCTCTCGTTGACCGCACTGGCGTGGCTGCTGCTGCCGCCGAGGGTGCCGAGGTCGACCGCGACGTACGGTGAGGTTGCTGCCCCTGTGCCGCCGGCGACGAGAAGGCAGGCACCCAAGGCAACGCCTGCGACGAGCGCACGCGTCCGAGCGTTCCCGGTCGGCGCGAGCGCGCCGATCCGTTTCGTACACACCGCTGCCTTGATCAGGGCGGATCCTGTTCTCGATCCAGGAATTTTTGGCCAGCTCGTCCGCGCGCGCATCATTCGTCCTCTCTCTCCGATTGCGATCCGAGGCGCGAACTCTCCAGTGTCGCCCTAGCAGCCCGCGCGCCGTCATGACCGTTGCCGGGCCTCACTCGATCCGATAACAGTCGCACGAATCAGAATCGCCAACATTGGTTGCACCCCGCCCTCGCTTGGAGGCGACTCTATTCCCGCATCGATTCTCGTGTCAATCGTCTCAAATCTTGCTCAGCGGGCGGGTGTGCGATCGCGCGGCTCGAGGTGCGCCGGAGGTCGACACACGACTCAGTTCGGTCGAGCGGCAGCTACGGGCGCTGCTCTCGAACTACGAGCGCGCGGACACGCAGCTTCGACCGTTTTCCGTGAGCAGTTCGAGCGCGGCTCCTGGGAGCTAATGCGGGGGCCGCTGCTGCTCGTGCCTGTAAGACAGGCTCTGACGAAGCATTTCCAGAATGGTTTCCACTCCGAGCAAGCTGGAACGGGTGCAAGCCTCCAAGAAAGAGAAAACCCACCGTTTTGCAGCGGGTTTCAGTAGTGGGCGGTGAGGGGCTCGAACCCCCGACCCCCTGCCGAATCATTCACGTGGCGCAAGTGCCGGCCCAATAGACCGCGGCTCGAGCGGTTCGCTGCCAAGATGCTCCAAAAAGTGCTCCAACAGCACATGGACTGACGGATGACCGTGGCTCAAAGAGCATAAAAAGAGCCTCTTGTGCAGGCTCTTCTGAAGCGGGAGCGACGGGACTCGAACCCGCGACCTCCGGCGTGACAGGCCGGCGTTCTAACCAGCTGAACTACGCCCCCTAGGCGCAGCGCAGTGTAGCCGGACGGCGGTCGCCGGTGAGGCAGCGAGCGGCGCCAGGATTCTTTACGAGGCAGCGGGGCGGCGCTGTCTACCATCAAAGAGAGTGAGACGGTGGGCGTCAGACAGCTGGCCTGCGTTCGGCGTGTCCGCATTCGTGGGCGTCTTGCTGATCGCAGCGGTGCTCGCGCTCGTATCGGCTTGCGGAGCGGGGGCGCATCCGTCGGCCGCCGCGAAGTGCTCGAGCTTCGGAACGACCTGGCGGCTCGGTTACAACAAGCAGGCCGCGAAGGCCGGCAACCCGATCCGGATCCTCGATGCCTGCTGCCGTCCCGCTTCGCGGCTCGGGGTCAGCCATTGCTTCATCACCGTGACGCTTGCCGGCACGAAGGACCGCGGGTGCGAGTCGGTCGACATCGGCAGGAACGGCTCGGTCGCCGGTCCCGGCAAGCACGAGACCTGCCCCAAGCCTGCGACGTAGAGGGCAGCGCACGCGGGCGCAGAACTACGCGCCATCAGAGAGATCGACTGGATCATCCTGGCGGTCGTCGGCCTCGCGGCCGCCGGCGGCTACCGGCGCGGGATCATCTCGACCGCGCTCTCCCTCGTCGGGCTCGTGCTCGGCGCGATCGTCGGCGCCAGGATGGCCCCGCACTTCCTCGCGGCCGGCGTCCACTCGCGCTACTCGGCGCTCGTCGGGCTCGGGTGCGCGGTCGGTGGGGTCGTCGTCTTCCAGCTGCTGGCCCGCGTGCTCGCCCACACGATCCGCGGCGGGCTCAGGCTGCTGCCGCCGCTGCGGCTCCTCGACTCGCTCGGCGGGCTTGCCGTCGGTGCCGCATGGGGGCTCGTGCTCGTCTGGGTGGTCGGCGCGGTCGCGCTCCAGCTACCGGGCCACAAGAAGGTGCACCGCGAAGTCCGCCAGTCGAAGGTGCTGCAGCGGCTCGACCAGGTTGCGCCGCCCCACGACGTTCTGAAGATCCAGAAGCAGATCACCTCGATCTCGGCCGAGATCGTTCGCCGAGAGAGCGGCTAGCCCAGCAGCTCGAGCACCGAGGTCGGCTTGCGGTACGGCGCCACGACATAGACCCCGTCGCAGCGTCCGCGGGCGCCTTCGAGCAGGGCCTTCGCATGCGCCATCCCGACCTTGGACGCGTCGGGGCCTGCCTCGTCGAGCGCCTGCTGAAGCTCGTCCGGGACGATGATCCCAGGCACCTCGTTATGGAGCCGCAGCGCGAGCCGGTAGCTCGTCAGCGGGAAGATCCCGGCGAGCACAGGCACCTCCCAGCCGCCGAGGATCTCGCCGAACCGGTCGATCGCGTCGAGGTCGAAGACGATCTGGGTCATCGCGAACTTCGCGCCCGCCTCGATCTTCGCCCGGAAGCGCTCGGCCTCGGCCTCGAGGTCGTCGGCGGTGGGATTGACCGCGACGCCGGGGAAGAACGACGTCGGCGCGTCGATCGGCCGCCCGTTGAAGTCCTCGCCCCGGTTGAGCCGCGTGAGCAGGCGCGTCAGCCCGATCGAGTCGATCTCGTAGACGCCCTGCGAGCCCGGGTAGTCCCCGACCTCGGGCGGATCGCCGGTGATGGCAAGGATGTTCCGGACGCCCTCGGAGTGGGCGCCGAGCAGCTGCGACTCGATCCCGAGCACGGTCGAGTCGCGCGTAGTGAGGTGCGGGACCGACTCGAGGCCCGTGGCGCGCTCGATCGTGCCCGACACCATCAGGGCGCTGATCCCGGCGCGCGCGGTCGCGTTGTCGTTGACGTCCACGAACTTGACGAGCCCCGAGGCCTCGAGCTCCTGAGCTACCTCGACGAGCCCGCGGCTGGAACCGCCGAGCGGCGGGTCGAGTTGAACCGAGACGACGAACTCGCCTTCGCGAAGCGCCTTCGCGAGGCCGGTCTCGCGCTGCTCCTCGCCGAGCGCCGCCGCGACCTCGTGGGCGTCCTCGTCGAGGCGAATCCGCACCGGACGCTCGGCGTCGATCGCTGCGCGGATCGCCGCGATCTCCGCGGGAGTCGTGCCGCAGCAGCCGCCGATCACCCGTGCGCCGAGATCGCGGGCATGCGCCGCGAACTCGCCGAAGTACTCCGGTGTCGCGTGCGGATAGATGACCTTGCCGCCGAGCAGGCTCGCGAGACCGATGTTCGGGAGCGCCGCGAGCGGCCGGCCGGCCGCCTGCATCTGCTCGAGCGCCGTCAGCGCGGCGAGCAGGCCGGCGCCGTGGTTCGCGCCGAACGCAGCGATGTCGAGCTCCGCCAGCCGCTCTGCCGCCTGGCGCGCCGTGATTCCCGCGAGCGTCTCCGCCTCCTCGTCGAAGGTCATGAGCGCGACGATCGGGAGCGACGAGACGCTGCGCACAGCCGCGATCGCGTCGACGAGCTCCTCGAGGTCGAAGAACGTCTCGAGCATGAACACGTCCGCGCCGCGGCCGTCGAGCACCGCAGCCTGCTCCGAGAAGAGCTCGCGCCGCTTCTCCGAGGTCGCGACCTCGCCGAGCGGGCCGATCGCGCCGCCGATGAAGACGTCGCGGCCCGTCAGCTCACGAGCCTCCCGAGCCAGCTTCACCGCCGTCGAGTTGATCCGCTCGAGGTCGTCCTCGAGGTAATGCGAGGCGAGCTTCCTACGGTTCGCGCCGAACGTGTTCGTCTCGATCAGCTCCGCGCCGGCGTTGATGAAGCTGACATGGAGCGAGACGACGGCCTCGGGAGCGCGCAAGATTCGCCTCCTCGGGAGAGCGCAAACGCGGGACAGCCGCCGTCAGCAGCGACCCCATTCCACCGTCCGCCACGACCGGCAGCCCGGCTTGCAAACGGCTCTCGAACCTTCCGGCCATGTCCAGAAGGTAGACAAAGCGGCCATTTTCGCAGTCAAGTGATGTGGTGAACCACCAAAACGGGGATGGATCAAGTACCACCCCCGGGTCGATGATCTCCTGTGTCGAGAAGGCCCGATGTGGCGGGGCCGGCTCGATGACATATTCCAAGACTCCCTGGCCTGGGAACTGACGGCAATCATTCCCGTGGCATATGGGTAAAGGCGGCGGCCAATGGCCGCCGTCAGTCTTTGAATCGTGGGGGAGCACTTCGGTTCTCCCCCACGGGCCCCGCGTTCCGACAGCAAACGGTGCGTGTCCGGCTGCTCGCGCGTCGGCTTGGCGGCCGGCGCCGTCGTTGCAGTTCCTGCCCGTGTGCGCCTAGGGCTTGCATAGCAAGGACACCGGAGCGCCATCAACCGTGGATCACCCGGCCTTCCATGCCGCCGGCGACCGTTACTACCTGGCCCGTCACGTGGCCCGAGATGGTGGGGGAGCTCAGGGCCACCACCTGGGCGGCCACATCTTCCGGGGTCGCGATCTTGGCGAGGGCCATCGTGCGCGTCACCTCCGCGATCTTGGCCTCGTCGAGCGTTGCCGCGGTCATTGCCGACGCCGTCCAGCCAGGGGCGACGGCGTTGACCCTGGCGCGCGGGTTGCGGCGGATCACGTCGTTCTTGAGCGTGAGGAGCAGCCCGCCGAGGATTCCCGACTTGGCGGCGGCGTAGTCGGCGTGACCCGGCTCGCCGAAGAGGCCGGCCGTCGATCCGACGAGGACGAGCGAGCCTTCGCGGTCTCCGAGGTTGCGGAGGAAGCCGCGCGCGGTGAGGAACGAGGCCGTCAGATTCGCGTCGACCGTGGCGCGCCAGCGCTCGAGCGAGAGCTCCCAGACCGGGACGCTCTCCTCCGGCCAGACACCGGCGACCGCCGCGCAGACGTCGAGCGGCCCGGCCTCGGCGAACATCCGGTCGACCGCATTCTCATCCGTCAGGTCGGCCTGGACGACCGCGGAACCGCCCGCAGCCTCGGCCCGCTCACGCCCGGTGTTGTAGTGCACGACAACATCTGCGCCCTCGGCGGCGAACAGCCGGACACACGCAGCGCCGATGCCGCCCGACCCGCCCGTGACCAGCACGCGCGCTCCTGTGAGACCGCTCTCCATCCCTCGAAATAAAGTCTCCCAAATTGCGGAAACGTGATGTAGAGTCTCGCGGTCACGAGGGGCGAGCCGGCGGGGGTGCCGGTTCGTATGGGAGACGTTAGGTTGCGGTCAGCCGAGTCGGAGGTCGGGGTCTGATGCTCACGGTCGACATCTCGCTTCCCGAGGTCGAGGAGCTGCAGAAGCTCGTCGAAACGGGCAAGGAGAAAGGCTTTCTCACCTACGACGAGATCGTTGCAGGGGTCGAGGAGATCGAGCTCACGAAAGAGCAGCTCGAGGACTTCACGACATACCTGATCGACCATGGGGTCGAGCTCGTCGAAGGCGAACAGAACAAGACCCTCCCGCACGAGCAGCCGCTCGTCGAGGAGGAGAAGAACGTTCCGAAGCTCGACCTCACGGTCGAGCCGTCACTGGATTCCCTGCGGCTCTATCTGCGGGAGATCGGCAAGGTGCCGTTGCTCACGGCAGACCAGGAGGTCTATCTGGCGAAGCGCATCGAGCGCGGAGACATGACTGCGAAAACGCAGATGATCGAGGCGAACCTGCGGCTCGTCGTCTCGATTGCCAAGGGCTATCTGGGCCGCGGGCTGTCGTTCCTCGACCTGATCCAGGAGGGCTCTCTGGGCCTGATCCGGGCAGTCGAGAAGTTCGACTACCGCAAGGGGTTCAAGTTCTCGACCTACGCCACCTGGTGGATCCGCCAGGCGGTCACGCGTGCGATCGCCGACAAGGCCCGCACGATCCGGATTCCGGTGCACATGGTCGAGAAGCTGAACAAGGTCGTCCACATCGAGCGGCACCTCGTCCAGCGCCTCGGTCGCGAGCCGCTTCCGGAAGAGATCGCCGAGGAGCTCGAGATGAGCACCGATGAGGTTCGGGAGATCCTGCGCATGGCACAGCACCCGATCTCGCTCGAGAAGCCGATCGGCGAGGAGGAGGACTCCGAGCTCGGCGACTTCGTCGAGGACGACCAGGCCGAGTCGCCGTTCGACTCGGCCTCGCTCACGCTCCGCCGATCCGATATCGACAACGCGCTCTCGTCGCTACCACCGCGCGAGCGCAGGGTGATCGAGCTCCGCTACGGGCTCGACGGCTCCCAGCCGTGCACCCTCGAGGAGGTCGGCAAGACGTTCGGCGTCACCCGCGAACGGATCCGCCAGATCGAGAACAACACGTTGAAGAAGCTCGAGTCCCTGCCGGAAGCGCAGGGACTGAAGGACTGCGTCCAGTAACGCGGGGAAGAACCTACGGTTCTCCCCCACGAGCCCCCTCTCCCTTGGCCAGGTCGGCTGAGGGAGAGGGTGGTTCGAGCTGGTCACTCGGGCGTCTGCTCGCCTAGCGGTACCGCCGGCTGAGCCGGCGATACCGCCACGTCAAGTGCCGTACGTATGCGAGCGCCCGGGGTCGTCTGATCGTGCTGGTTCTTCGCTTGTAGATCACTGTCGCTACCCTCGGCTTCGCCTCGAGTAGCTCCGCAACCGGTTGCGGTGAGGCGGGCGCTCCGGGCAGGCCGTCTGAAAAAGTCGCTGCCGTTCGGCGGATCTTTTTCAAGCGGCACGATCTCGGCACATTTCGCCGGGTGGGGGGAGTAGCATCGCCCTCGAGGGCGGAGGGACGCGTCCCCGCCCTTGTTGGGTGGGGGCCGCGGGCTGACGCCGTCCTTGGCGCGGTCCCGGGAGGGCTACTCGGCGGCCGGTGCGGGGTCTGCGGTTGCCGCGACGTGGGCTCTGGTGCGGTTTCTGCCCGGGACGAGGATCGAGGCGAAGACGGCCACGGCGAGCACCACGGCGCACATGACGAACGTCACCGTGTAGCCGTGGCGCGTGGGGTAGCCGGTGGAGGCGACGACGGTGGCTACGAGGATGCTCGCGGCGACCTCGGCGCCGATGGCGCCGCCGATCGTGCGGACGATCGTGTTCATGCCCGATGCGACGCCGGTCTGGTCGGGGCGGACGGCCTCGACGATCAGGTTCGCGAGGGCGGCGAAGGCGAAGCCGATGCCGGTGCCGAGGAGGGCCGAGGCGACGTAGATCTCCCAGGACTGATCGGCCACTGCGAGGACGATGAACGACACGGTGGTGACCGCGGAGCCCAGGATCAGCGGCACCTTCGAGCCGACGAGCGTCGACAGGCGCCCGCCGATCGGGCTGAAGATGATCAGCGCGATCGTGGTCGGAACGAGGTATAGGCCGGATTGAGTGACCGAGGCGCCGAAGCCGTAGCCCGTCGAGGTCGGCGTCTGCACGAACTGGGGGATCAGCACGAACGCGCTGTACATCCCGAACCCGATCAGGAGCGCGGCGAGATTCGTCGTCCAGACGCCGGGCAGGCGCATCATTTGCATGTCGACGAGCGGATGCTTCGAGCGAGCCTCCGCCCACACCCACAGCGCGGCCAGGACGCCCGACAGGATGAGCAGGCCGATGGTCTTCGGCGAGCCCCAGCCCCACGTCGGCGCCTCGCTGACCGCGATCAGCAGCGCGATCAGCCACCCCGAGAGCAGAGCTGCGCCCAGCCAGTGCACGTTGCCGGGCGCACGGATCGTCGACTCCGGAATGAGGAAGATCGCCGCGACCATCGAGATCAGCGTCACGAACAGCGGGATCCAGAACAGCCAGTGGTAGTCGGCGTTGTCGAGGATCGGCCCGGCGAGGATGATCCCGAGCCCGCCGCCGATCCCGAGGATCCCCGAGATCATCGCGATTGCGAACGCGACGCGCTCGCGCGGAAACTGATCGCGCACGATCCCGAACGCGAGCGGGAAGATCGCCCCGCCGAGCCCCTGGATCGTCCGCGCGGTGATCATCACCGGCAGCGTCGAGGCGAGGCCGCCGAGCGCGCTGCCGACCGTAAGGCCGCCGAGCGCGATCACGAGCACGCGCTTCTTGCCGTACATGTCGCCGAGACGGCCCGCGATCGGTGTGACGACCGACGCCGCCAGAAGATACGCCGTGAACACCCACGCCACACCGGACGTCGACGTGTGCAGGTCCTTCTGGATGACGGGCAGCGCCGGAACGACGAGCGACTGCAGTAGCGCGTACGCGGCCCCGCCGAGCGAGAGCACGGCCAGAATGACCCCGGGCCGAGTGGGCTGAGCGGTGCGCTCGGTCACCTCGAGGAACCTACAGGTCGCAAGTAACTACATGCGCGGGCGGCCGGCGCGCCCCTCGCGGGGCAGCGAGCGTCAGTCGTCGTCGCCGGAGATCGCGACCGATTCGATCCGGATCTCGTCGATCGGCCGGTCGGCGCCGGCGGTCTCGGCACTGCCGATCTCGTCGATCACGTCCATGCCGGAGCTGACACGCCCGAACACGGTGTGCAGGCCGTTCAGCCACGGACAGCTCGAGGCGGTGACGATGAAGAACTGCGAGCCGTTCGTGTTCGGCCCCGAGTTCGCCATCGCGATCATGCCGCGGTCGACGCCGTGGTCGTTCGCCTCGTCCTCGAACTGGTAGCCGGGGCCACCCATGCCGGTGCCGGTCGGGTCGCCGCCCTGGATCATGAAATCCGGGATCACCCGATGGAAGACCACGCCGTCGTAGAAGCCGTCCTTCGACAGCTTGACGAAGTTCTCCACGGTCTTCGGGGCGTCGGCGTCGAAGAGCTCGAGCTCGAAAACGCCCTTGTTCGTGGTGACGACAGCGGTGCTCACGGCGCGATCCTACCCATACGGCCTGCCCCTGAAGCACGAAAACCGTCGTCGATCCCTCTAAAGGGTAGGACGGAAACGGCCGATGAGCAGCTCAGTGGGCGTTACCGTCGCACCCCCGACGATGACGTGGCCAAGAGTGGCCCTCGTGCGCGCGTGGACCACTGTGGCTGCGGTGGGCTTCGCATTCCTTGTTGCCCATCTCGCCTTCAACCTCGGTGGTTCCGGGCTCGACAACTTCGCGGAGCGCTGGGTCTACGACGGCCTGGAGCTGCTCGCGGCCGTCGGCTGCCTGATACGGGCCGCGACGATCCGGAACGAGCGCTGGATCTGGGCCGTCCTCGGGCTCGGGATCCTCTCGTTCTCGCTCGGGGACATCTGCTTCGACTTCGTCTACGGCGGCAGCCCGCCGTCTCCGTCGATCTGCGACGTCTTCTATCTCGCGTTCTACCCGGCCTGTTACGCCGCCCTTGCGCTGCTCATCCGCTCGCGGATCTCCCACTTCGACCGCAGCGTCTGGCTCGACGGGGCGATCGCTGCGTTTGCGGCAACGTCGGTGAGCGCGTCGATCGTGCTCCAGGTCGTCCTGAACAACACCACCGGCAGCGCAGAGACCGTGATCGTGAACCTCGCCTATCCGGCGGCCGATCTGGTGCTGCTCGCGATCGTGATCTTCGTGTTCGTCCTGACGGGCCGAAAGCCGGGTCGGGCGTGGGCCGCCGCCGGGATCGCCTTCGGAGCGATCACGATCGCAGACAGCCTCTTCATGTACCTGAACGCAACGGGTGCCTACCAGGAGGGCAGCCTCCTCGACGCGCTCTGGCCCGGCGCGATGCTCCTGCTCGCGTTCGCCGCCTGGCAACCCGTGGAGCGCCACGCACTCCGCCTCGAGGGGCGGTTCATGGCCACGCCCTTGATCTGCGGGACGTTCGCGCTCCTGGTGCTCGCCGACGAGCACTTCAAGGATCACAACGTCGTCGCCGACGTGCTCGCCGTTGCGGCGATCGTGACCGTGTTCGTCCGGACCGGGATCAGCCTGATCGACAACGCGCGCCTGCTCGAAGGGGTGCGCGCGCAATCGTTGACCGACGATCTCACCGGGCTCGGGAACCGGCGGGGTCTCCTGCGGGCGCTCGAGCGCCAGCTTTCACGCGGGGCCGATACCACGGTGTTCGCGATCTACGACCTGAACGGGTTCAAGCGCTTCAACGACACCTACGGCCACCCGAGTGGCGACGCCCTGCTCCTTCGGCTCGCGACTCGCCTCGCGGCCGCTGCGGGGCCGTCGGGCCAGGCGTTCCGGCTCGGCGGCGACGAGTTCTGCCTGCTCGTCCAGGCGACGCGGGAGGAGATCCCGGCGATCGTCGCCAGAGGGCTTGTCGCCTTGACCGAGGAGAGCGACGGCTTCAGCATCGACGCCGAGAGCGGCTCGGTCGTGCTGCCGGACGAGGCTCAGGACCCCACGACGGCGCTTCGCCTCGCCGACGAGCGCCTCTACGAGCAGAAGTACAGCCGCGACGTCGGCGAAGGCGAGTCGCACGAGGTCTTGCTGCGCGTGCTCGAGGAGCGCGAGCCGGGCCTACGTGAGCACATGCGCGTCGTTGCCGAGCTCTCCTCCGCGGTCGGCGTGCGCCTCGGCCTGCGTGGCCAGGTGCTCGAGCAGCTTCGGCTCGCCGCCGAGCTACACGATGTCGGCAAGCTCGCGATCCCGGTCGACGTGCTGCAGAAGCCGGGCGTCCTCACGGACGACGAGTGGACGTTCATCCGCCAGCACACCGTGGTCGGCGAGCGGGTGCTCCTCGGCTCGCCGTCGATGCGCGAGGTCGCCCGGATCGTGCGCGCGACACATGAGCGTTGGGACGGTGAAGGCTATGCGGACGGCCTCGCCGGAGACGCGATCCCGCTTCCCGCGAGGATCATCGCAGTCTGCGACGCTTACGCCGCCATGACCTCCGACCGCCCCTACCGCCGGGCTCTGAGCGCATCCGAGGCGCTCGTCGAGCTTCGCCGCTGCGCCGGCACCCAGTTCGACCCCGAGGTCGTATTCGCGTTTTGCCGCCTCCACGACGACATCGTTCGTCCTCACGCTGCTGCGGTGAGGGCGGTCGGCTAGGAGCGCGTTCACGCGCGTCGAACCTCTTGTCGTCAACTTTGGCATCCCCCGACCGATTACCCGAGGCCTCCTCATGACTGAGACTCTCCGGCATCCCACCCACCGAAGTGGCAACTCCACCGTCTTCGTGACGGCGGTCGTCCTGCTGGCGGCGGCCTGCGGTCTGGTGGCTCTTGATCCGCGCGTGGACGATGACCTCGAACTCGTCGGCTACGTCGGCTCCTGGAGCGGTTGCCGTCTCCGAGAGCGGTCTCGACACCCTCGCCTCGCTCGGCCGGCCGATCTACTGGGCAGGCGCCCGGCCGGGAGACACCTACGAGCTGACGCAGGCGGCCGCCGGGAAGGTCTACGGCCTCGATCGCCCGCAGCGCAGTCGCGGGCCAGATGATCCGCGCGGTCTCCTAGCTCCCTCGCCCCGACCGAGCGTGGCAACATCGGTCGTGTGGTGCCGCGCCTCGTGATCGACCACTGTGTGATCGCCGTTTCCGACTGGGGACGCTCGAACGACTTCTATCGCGACGTGCTCGGTGCGCAGGTCGACCAGCAGGACGAACGCTTCGGCAACTATCGCTTCGGGGAGTGGCAGCTGAATGTGCACGGTCCGGAATTCGCGGGCTTGAACGCGGCAAAGCCCGTTGAGCCAGGGAACAGTGACCTCTGCTTCGTCTGGCTCGGGCCGATCGAGCAGGCGATCGACCATCTCCGGCTCCACGGAGTCGAGATCGTGGCGGGACCACTTGACAAGGATTCGGGTGCGGGCGGGCCCGGCCGCCACGTCTACTTCCGCGATCCGGATGGAAGCCTGCTCGAGTTCGTTTCCTACGGTTAGACGTTCCTTTTCAACCGCCGAGTTGGCGGCGCATTGTGTCGGGCTCCAGATCCTCCAGCCGGCTGGCGAGGACCTGTCCGTGAAGCGCTAGGTCGATGGGGGCGGCGGTGAATGCACGTGACCGGGGTCGGTTACTGCTGCAGGAAAGCAGATGATCGAGGCGTTGGCCCTGCTCGGGCCGCTGTAGGCCGCGCAGCTCGGGCAGGTTTGCACGACCCTGACCGTCGCATGCGTCAACGGGCACCGAACCGATCCCGAACGGACACTGAGGTTCATGGGGCTTGACTCTCTCAGCAGGAGCTTGCGAGCGCCTGCGAGGAAACCCTGACGTGCCGGTGGAAACTACCGAACCTTCGGGGGAATGGCTGCCTGGCTCGGACGGCTCGATCGGGCTGCCCGGCGGAGCCAGATCGAACTCGACCTCGGTCGAGTCGCAGACCGCGGCCAGTCCGAGCAGGAAGCGAACGTCGCCCACATGTGCGCCCGCGGCAACAACGCAGGTGCGCACGATTCCGGTGGTCTGGCTCGGGCCGGCAGCCGACGACGCCGACGCGTAGCTGAGCGCAGCCGCGCCGAGCGCGAGCAAGGTCCAGTGTCTTGGAACACCGGCAGGTCGGCGGGCGCATGACCCCGGTCATCATCTGAGGCAGCTTCCTCACCAAGAAGCGTTTCTCCAGCTAGGTAGGTGTTGTCCGCGCGGGCGCGCTCCTTGTCGCGAACTGACTAGTCCGCGCCCTGACGACCCGTGTTCGACCGAAAACGATCGTCGCCTGATCAAGCAGTCGCGCTACGCGGCGAAGCGCCGGCGGTCTGCTCGACGAAGTGCTTGCTCAGCATCGTCTCCTGGCCCTGGTAGTTCGACCCGAGATCGTCGCCGTAGAGCACGTCCGGGCGCTCGAGCATGCGCTCGAACGCGAGCTTGCAGATCGGCTGGCGGTGCTCGACCATGAACGAGACGTCGCGCGCCCGCACCTCGAGCGCCGCCCTGGTCCCGTGGCGCCGCCCGCTCGCGTCGTAGCCGAACCCGGGATCGAAGAAGCCGGCGTAGTGCGTGCGCAGCTCCCCGGCGGTCGGGTCGTACGCGGTCATCTCGGCCGCGTACCCGGGCGGAATGCACGCGCCCTCCGCCGAGAGGAGCAGATAGAAGATCTCCGGCTCGAGCACGATCCGCGACCCGGCTTCCGGATACACCGGCTCCCAGAAGTCACGCCACCCGTACCCGTGAACGCGCGAGAGATCGATCGGAAGGCTGTTCTTCTTCGCCCGGTACCCGACGATCCGGTCGGTGGGCCCGCTCAGGTCGACGCTCATGAAGAGGCCGTCCGAGATCGTCAACTCGTGCGCGCGGAGCGCATGCGAGTCGAGGTAGAGAAGCGGGAACTCGTCGTGAAGGGCGCGCACCTCGTCGTCGCGCAGCCGGGCATCGCCGGTGAAGAGCCGGAGCTGGTTGAGGGCGAGGCCGGTCTTCACGTGGATCGCATATGACCGCGGGACGATCTCGAGGTAGAGCTTGCCGCGGTAGCCGTAGCGGATCTCGTCGAAGGACGGGTTGCCGTCGGTGATGATCCGCGTGAAGATGTCGAGGCGCCCAGTCGAGCTCTTCGGGTTGGCCTTGGCGCGCACGCCGGACGGCAGGGCGAGCTCCTCGATCAGCGGCACGAGATAGGGCCGGTCCCGCTCGAGCGCCGCGCCGTCACGGAGGTCGATCTTCTGAAACGCGAGGTCGGCGATCTTGTCCTCGACGGTCGATTCGGTGTCCGGCAGGAAGCTGCAGCGGAGCGCCCAGGCGAACTCGCCGAGGCGTAGGTCGAGGCTCGCGGGCTGCACGCTCGAAGGCGGGATCCGGTACAGGTCCGACGTGATCCAGTCGTCCTGGATCGCCTGCCGCAGGCTCTGCGCGGGGAAAACCCCGGGGCGTGCAGGGATCGGCTCGCCGGTCTCGGCGCGGGTGGGATCGAGGGCCGACTCGCTCATCCTCGGCCAGTGTAGGCGTGCCCCGGCACGCCGGGATTCTGGCGGGCGGGACGGACGTGGGCGCGTCCGGGGGTGCTACTGGCACCCTTTGGGGTACACGGGTCATGGAGAGAAGCACCTACAAGTCGTATCCGTCGCAGCGTCGCCGCCGCCGTAAGAGAAGTCGCCGGCCGTGGGTGGCGCTTGCCCTTGTCGTTTTCGCTCTGGCCGCCGGGCTGATCGCAGTGGCGGTCGCATGGCCGGCCGCAACGATCGGCGCCGACGATCAGGCCCTGGCCGGCGTGAAGCTCGCGCCGGCGCTCGAGCACGCGGGGAGCGTCACGGTCACCGACTCGAGCGGCCGGCGGATTCCGGTCCGGATCCGCGCGGGCAAGATCGTCCCGCTCGGCAAGCTCGCGTCGGGCGAGAAGCTCGACGTCACCGTCACCGTGCGCCGCTCGTCGCTGGTCGGCTGGCTGGTCGGCGGGAACGAGCGGGTCAAGGCGACGATCGTCACGCCGACGACCGGCGTCCGCAGCACGCTCCTCCACCTCGCCCCGGGGGCCCCGGTCGACGTCCACCTTCGGTCCCCGGCGAGCGTCGTCGTGGTCAAGCTCCCGGGCTACAAGCAGCAGCGCCTCGAGTTCGCGAAGCCGCGGCAGGTCGTCCAGACCGGCGTCCACGCGACCGGCCCGAACCGGTTCGGCGTGCTGGTCGTGTCGACGGCCGCGCGTCCATGGGAGAAGCTTTCCGCCCCGGAGCACGTGAGCTGGTTCCCGGCGGGGTCGAGGCTCGAGGCGCTCGTCAAGCCCACGCCCGGCACGACCATCCAGCCCTCGACCCCGATCGAGCTGACCCTGTCGGAGCCGGTCGCCTCGGTGCTCGGCAAGGTGCGCCCGACGCTCGACCCGCCGACGACCGGCACGTGGGTGCAGACCGCGCCGAACCAGCTCACCTTCAAGCCCTCGGGCGCCGGCTTCCCGCTCGGCAAGCACGTCGTCGTCACGCTGCCGACTCGCACCGATGTCCTCGCGCCCGGCGGCACACAGACCCTTCATTCGCTCACGTGGGCCGTCCCCGTCGGCTCGACGCTGCGGCTCCAGCAGTTGCTCGCCGAGCTCGGTTACCTGCCGCTCACCTGGGCGCCCGCGGGTGGGGCGGATGCCTCCAACGCCCTCGAGCAGAAGCAGGCTGCGCTGAACGCGCCGGCGGGCAAGTTCGACTGGCGCTACTCCGACACGCCCGCCGAGCTGCAGTCGCTGTGGAAGGCCGGCAGCTGGACGCGGATGACGCAGGCCGCCGTGATGGCCTTCCAGCACGACCACGGCCTCGAGGTCGACGGGATCCCGGGTCCGATCGTCTGGCATACGCTGATCCAGGCGGCGCTCGCCAACGACCGGGTGAGCTCGTACAGCTATGTCCTCGTGCATCGCACGGTGCCGCAGACGCTGACGCTCTGGAACAACGGCGCGACGATCATGCAGGTGAAGATCAACACCGGCGTTCCCGGGGCGCCGACGCCGTACGGCACGCATCCGGTGTTCGAGCACATCCCGATCGGGACGATGAGCGGCCGCAACCCGGACGGCAGCCACTACCACGATCCCGGGATCAAGTGGATCAGCTACTTCAACGGCGGCGAGGCTATCCACGGCTTCAACCGTCCGACCTACGGCTTCCCGCAGAGCGTCGGCTGCGTCGAGGCGCCGATCGACACCGCGGCCAAGATCTGGCCGTACACGCCGATCGGCACCCTGGTCACGATCGTCCCCTGAGCTGCATCAGCCCGGCTCAAGGTCAGCACGCACGTCTAGCGCATCCCGATCGGGCAGCGCCGCTCTCGGTTAGCGTTCGCGGCGATGCGCCTCTCGCCGTCCGAGCAAGAGAAGCTGCTGCTCTCGGTCGCCGGGATGGTGGCCCGGGAGCGGCGCGCCCGCGGGGTCAAGCTCAACCAGCCGGAGTCAGTCGCTCTGCTTTCCTGCTGGGTGCTCGAGGCCGCCCGCGACGGCGACCGCTCGGTGGAGGCGCTGATGCAGGCGGGCCGCGAGGTGCTGGGCCGCGACGACGTGATGGAGGGCGTTCCCGAGCTCGTCGACGAGGTACAGATCGAGGCGACCTTCCCCGACGGCCGGAAGCTGGTGACGTTGCACCAGCCAATCCAGTGATCCCCGGAGAGCTCCGGCTGGCGGCCGGTGACGTGGAGCTGAACGCCGGCCGCGAGCGCGTGACCCTCATCGTCCTGAACACCGGCGACCGGCCGGTCCAGGTCGGCTCGCACGTCCACTTCGCCCAGTCGAACCCGGCGCTGTCCTTCGATCGCGCAGTCGCACGTGGGTTCCGGCTCGGCGTGCCGGCCGGGACATCGGTGCGGTTCGAGCCGGGCGCCGAGCTCGAGGTCGGACTGGTCGCCCTCGCTGGTGCCAGGCGCGTTCCGGGGCTGCGGCTCGACGGGGCGCTTCCGTGAGGATCTCCCGCGAACGATACGCCGCGCTCTACGGGCCGACCGTCGGCGACCAGATCCGGCTGGCCGACACCGATCTCTGGATCCAGGTCGAACGCGACGACTGCGCCGGCGGGGACGAGGCCGTGTTCGGTGGTGGGAAGACGATCCGCGAGTCGATGCTGCAGAGCACGACGACGCGCGCCGAGGGCGCACCCGACCTCGTGATCACGAACGCGGTCGTGCTCGACCACTGGGGCATCGTCAAGTGCGACGTCGGCATCCGCGACGGGAGGATCGTCGCGCTCGGCAAGGCCGGCAACCCCGATATCGCAGACGGCGTCGATCCCGCGCTCCGGATCGGGCCGAGCACCGAGATCCTCGCGGGCGAAGGCCGGATCCTGACCGCCGGCGGGATCGACTGCCACGTCCATTTCATCTGCCCGCAGATCGTCGACGAGGCCCTCGCCTCGGGGATCACGACGCTGATCGGCGGCGGCACCGGCCCGGCCGAGGGCACGAAGGCGACGACCTGCACGCCGGGCGAGCACGCGCTCGCCTCGATGCTCGGCGCGCTCGACGAGAGCCCGGTGAACGTACTGCTGCTCGGCAAGGGCAACACGGTCTCGGCCGAGGCGCTGCACGAGCAGGTGCGCGCGGGCGCCGGCGGGTTCAAGCTGCACGAGGACTGGGGCTCGACGCCGGCCGCGATCGACGCCTGCCTGCGGGTCGGCGACGAGACCGGCGTCCAGGTCGCGATCCACACCGACACGCTCAACGAGACCGGGTTCCTCGAGTCGACGATCGAGGCGATCGGCGGCCGGACGATCCACGCGTACCACACCGAAGGCGCGGGAGGCGGCCACGCCCCGGACATCATCCGGATCGCGTCGTTCCCGAACGTCCTGCCGTCCTCGACCAACCCGACGCGGCCGCACACGGTGAACACCGTCGCCGAGCACCTCGACATGCTCATGGTCTGCCACCACCTGAACCCGCGCGTGCCCGAGGATCTCGCCTTCGCCGAGAGCCGCATCCGGGCGACGACGATCGCGGCCGAGGACGTGCTGCACGACCTCGGCGCGATCTCGATGATCGGCTCCGACTCGCAGGCGATGGGGCGGGCCGGCGAGACGATCCTGCGCACCTGGCAGACCGCGCACGCGATGAAGGCGCGCTTCGGGCGCCCCGAGGGCGGCCTCGCCGACAACGCGCGGGCTCGCCGGTACGTCGCCAAGTACACGATCTGCCCGGCCGTCGCACACGGCCTCGACGCCGAGGTCGGCTCCGTCGAGGTCGGGAAGCTCGCCGATCTCGTCCTCTGGGATCCGCGCTTCTTCGGCGTTCGGCCGCACGCGGTCGTGAAGGGCGGCGCGATCGCGTGGGCGCCCGTCGGGGACGCGAACGCCTCGATCCCGACACCGCAGCCCGTCTTCGGGCGGCCCATGTTCGCCGGCTCGGGACGAGGCGCGGCCGAGGTCTCGCTCGCGTTCGTCTCGCCTGCTGCCTTCGACCTGGGGCTCGCCGAGCGGCTGGGGCTGCGGCGTCGGCAAGCCGCGGTTGCGAACACCCGCGGGCTCGGCAAGGCCGACATGCCCGAGAACACGGCGCTGCCGGACATCCGCGTCGAGCCGGACACCTTCCGGGTCTGGATCGACGGCGAGGAGATCGAGCCGCGCCCGGCGGTCGAGCTGCCCATGGCCCAGCGATACTTCCTCTTCTGACGTGGCCTCGCTCCCGCTCCTCTTGCTGACCGACTCGCGCTTCCCGGCGGGCGGGTACGCGCACTCGGGCGGGCTCGAAGCCGCGGTCGAGGACGGCCTGGCTGTCGACGGGGTCCCGGGCTTTCTGACCGGCCGGCTCCTCGGCGTCGCCGGGCCGGAGGCCCACCTCGCGGCGGCAGCGGCCCGCGCAGAGAGCCTCGACGAGCTGCTCAGGCTCGACCTCGAGGCCGCAGCACGCTGCCCGAGCCCTCCGCTCCGGACGGCCGCGACCCGGCTCGGCGCGCAGTTGCTTCGGACCGCGGCGACCGTCTGGCCCGACGACCCGCGGATCGGGCGCTACCGCGCGGCGAGCTCCACGACGCCGCGGCCCGTCGCCTTCGGGCTCGTCGCCGCCGTGGCCGGGCTCGACGCCTACGAGGCTGCGTTCGCCTACCTGTACGAGGACGCCTCTTCGATCACGACGGCGGCCGTTCGTCTTCTCCCGGTCGACGGCGCCGCCGCTGCCCGCATGCTCGTCGAGGCGGAGCCGGAGATCGAGCAGCTCGCCGCGGAGGCCGCGACTGCCCGGCGTCTGCCCGGCGGCTTCGCGCCCGCTCTCGAGCTGGGGTCGCTTGCCCACGCGGCCCGCGAGGGGAGGCTCTTTGCCTCCTGAGCGCGCACTCCGGATCGGGATCGGCGGGCCGGTCGGCTCGGGCAAGAGCTCGCTCGTCGCCGCCCTCTGCCGGGCGCTCGGCGCCGAGCTCGAGATCGGCGTGGTGACGAACGACATCTACACCTCCGAGGACGCGCTCTTCCTGCGCCGGACCGGCGTGCTGCCGCCCGAGCGGATCCTCGCCGTCGAGACCGGCGGGTGCCCGCACACCGCGATCCGCGACGACGTGTCGGCCAACCTCGAGGCCGTCGCGGAGCTCGAGCGGGAGTCGCGCCTCGATCTCGTCCTCGTCGAGAGCGGGGGCGACAACCTGACGGCGATCTTCAGCCCGGCGCTCGCCGACGTCCAGATCTTCGTGATCGACGTCGCGGGCGGCGACGACATCCCGCGCAAGGGCGGGCCGGGGATCACTCGCAGCGATCTGCTCGTGATCAACAAGGAGGATCTCGCCGCGCTCGTCGACTCGGATCTCGACCGCATGCGCACCGACGCGCGCGACAAGCGCGGCGCGCGGCCCGTGCAGTTCCTCTCCCTCCGCCGCGACCCGCTGGCCGGGCCGGTCGCCGACTGGGTCCGCAGCCGCGTCGAGCTCTTCCGGGCCGACGAGCTTCCCGCCGCGGTCGAGGTGCATGACCACCACCACCATCACCACGAGCACGCGCACTAGCCAGGCCGGCCGTCTGCGCCTGCGCGTCGAGCGGCGCGGAGGGCGCTCGGCGCTCGTGCGGGCGGAGGGCCACGTGCCGTACGCGGCGCGCCTCGCTCATGGCGTCGGCGATGTCGCCCGCGTCGTGCTCGTGCAGACCGTCGCGGGCCCGCTCGCGGGCGATCGAACCGAGATCGAGATCGAGGTCGGCGAGGGAGCTGCCCTCGAGCTGCGCGCCAACGCTGCGACCCTTGCGTTCCCGGCTGCGTCGCCGGCCCGGCACGAGGTGCGAGCCCGGGTTGGGCCGGGCGCCCGCCTCGCCTGGCTGCCGGAGCCGCTGATCCTGGCGGCCGGGTGCGATCTCGAGGCGAGCGTCGAGGTGTCGCTCGAGGAGGGCGCCGCGGCGGTGACGCGCGAGCTCGTCGTCCTCGGCCGCCACGGCGAGGAGGCGGGCCGCTACGAGTCCGAGCTGCGCTGCGAGCTCGACGGCCGCCCGCTCCTGCACGAGGCGGTCCGGATCGATGCCGACGGGCTCGCCCGGAGGTCGCCGGCGATCCTGGCCGGGTCGGGTGCGTTTGCCTCGCTCGCGCTCCTCGGCGTGGAGCCGGCGAGCCGCCCGGGCCGGGTGAGCTGGCGCTCGCGGGGCCGGGCCGCGTGCTCCGTGCTCTCGCGCCCGGGGTCGCGGCACTGCGCAACGAGATCGCCGCCGTCGAGGCCGGCTACCTCGACGCGCTCGAGCGGCCGTTCCCGTAGAGCTCCTCGACCGCGGCGTTGCGAAGCGCAGCGACCGCGGCACTGATCTCGACGGGATACGGCGCCGAATCGAGCCGCCGGTGCTCTTCGGGGAGGGCGGCCCGCTGCGAGGCGGCATACGCGCGTGCCGATTCGAGGGTGCTCCGGCCCGCCTGTGCCGGCTCCAGCAGCGGCTGCGCCCCGGCGGGTGGCTCCTCGTGCTCGAGCGTGATCACGTCGCCGGCGAAGCGGTCGTCCTCGAGCCGGCGCCACACCTGCTTCGGCCCGGGCAGCGTTGCCTTGTCGGCGGAGAGCTTGAGCACGGGCCGCCCGTCGAAGTCGACGAGCTTGTAGACGAAATCGATCGACGGCGCCCCGTCGGAGACGGCGAGGCGCGAGCCGACCCCGAAGGCGTCGATCGGCGCTCCTGCTCCGAGCAGCCGCGCGATCTCGTGCTCGTCGAGGTTGCCGCTCGCGAAGATCGTGACGCCGGGGAGCCCCGCGCCGTCGAGCACCTCGCGGACGCGGCGGCTCAGGTCGAGCAGGTCGCCCGAATCGAGCCGCACGCTTCCGAGCCGTCCCCCGCCCGCGGCAAGCCGGCGAGCGACCTCGGCCGCTCGACGGGCGCCCTCGACCGTGTCATAGGTGTCGATCAGGAGCGTGCTCCCGTCCGGGTACGACTGCGTGAACGCCTCGAACGCCTCGGTCTCGCTCGGGAAGCACTCGATGTAGGAGTGGGCCATCGTCCCGGCGAGCGGGATGCCGTAGCGCTGCCCGGCGAGCACGTCGCTCGTGGCGTCGAAACCGGCCAGTAGCTGGCCCTTGCCACCTCGATGCCCGCCTGCCCACCGTGTGCGCGGCGCAGGCCGAACTCGACGAGCCTGCGCCCGCCGGCGGCGTCGACGCATCGCGCCGCCTTCGCCGCGATCAGCGACTGGAAGTGCACGACATTGACGAGTGCCGTCTCGACGAGCTGCGCTTCGAGCAGCGGCCCGGTCACCTCGAGCACCGGCTCGTTTGCAAAGAACACCGTCCCCTCGCGCATCGCCCGGACCTGGCCCGTGAAGCGCAGGCCCGCCGAGCCGTTCGAGGAACGCGGCGCTGAAGAGCCCCGTCTCCTCCAGGAAGGAGAGCTCGTCGTCGCCGAACCGGAGCTCCTCCAGGAACGTGAGCGCATCCTCGATCCCCGCGGCAACGAGTACCCCCAGCCAGGCGGCAGGTTGCGGCAGAAGAGCTGGAAGGTCGCCGGACGCTCGTCGATCCCCTGCGCGACGTAGCTCTCGCCCATCGTCAGCTCGTAGAGGTCGACCAGCAGCGCCTGCATCGAGCCAGAACGCTACCCCCGCGGCCCCAAACGGCCATGGCCTGCCGAGACGCGTTTGGGGACAGTCCCCCGTCGTGGCCTGGCGAGACGTGTCTGGGGGACTGTCCCCCGTGGTGTCCTGGCGAGACGTGTCCGGGGGACTGTCCCCCGTGGTGTCCTGCCGAGACGTGTCTGGGGGACTGTCCCCGCGGTGTTCCGGCGAGACGTGTCCGGGGGACTGTCCCCGGTTGGCGCTTCGGCTCAGTGCGGAAGGCTTCCGCCGGCGAGGGCGACCGCGACCCCGATCGCGCCCGCCAGCAGCAGCGTCGGCACGACGCCGCGGCGGAGGACGAGCAGGAGCACGGCCGCGCCGGCGAGCACGGCGTACTGCCACGTCTCGGACAGGGCGCGCGCGAGCGGGACCGAGGTTCCGAGGATCGCCCCGGCGGCGGCAGGCCCCGCGCCGCCGAGGAAGGCCTGCGCCCGGTCGCTGTCGCGCAGGCGCTGGAACCCGCCGGCGCCGAGCAGCACGAAGGCGAACGACGGCGTGAACGCGACGAGCGCCGCGAGCAGCCCGCCGGTGAGGCCGTGCGCCCCGTAACCCACCGCGGCGACGGTGTGGACGACCGGGCCCGGCGTGACCTGGCCGAGCGCGACCGCGTTCAGGAACTGGCTCGAGGTGAGCCAGTGGTACCGGTTCACCGTGTCCGCCTGCATCAGCGGCACGATCACGAAGCCCCCGCCGTAGGAGAGCGCGCCGACCTTGAGCGCCACCCAGGCGAGCGCCGGCAGACCGCCCACCGCAGCCGCGACCGGCAGCGGCCCGATCCCGAGCAGCCGCCCGCCGCCGCGGGCGCTCGAGCGTCAGCTCGACGAGCCCGCACCCGACCAGCACGAGCACGAGCCACGGCCCGATCGTCGCCGCCGAGACTCCCCCTGCGAGCAGGTAGACGATCCACCGCGGCACGCTCCGCGCGCGCCGCCGCGAGTCCGGGACGAGGCTCCAGCCCGCCTGCAGCGCGACCGCAGCCACCGCTGCGCCCGCACCGGCCCCCGCCCCCAGGATCCACCGCGGCGGCGAGCTCGCGAGAAAGAGCGCCGAGAGCGCGAGGATCGCAACCAGGCCGGGGAGGATGAACGCGAGCCCGCCGACCAGGCCACCGAGCCGCCCGCGCACCCGCCACGCGCAGAAGATCGCGAGCTGAGTCGAGGCCGGCCCCGGCAGCAGGTTGCAGGCGGCGATCGCGTCCTCGAACTCCTCGGGAGCGATCCACCCGCGCCGGTCGACGCACAGACGCCGCAGGAGCGCGATATGCGCCGGCGGCCCCCCGAACCCGGTGACCCCGATCCGCCCCCAATCGCGGGCGACCGTCAGCAGCCCCGGGTTGTCCACCGCGCGCGACGATACCGAAAGCGGCGTTTCGGCTAGGTTGCGCGCCGTATGCAGAATCGTGACCCCGCAAGGTCCGTCACGCGCATCAGCCAGGCCTACCCCGACCGGGTCGAGGTGCGGGGGCGAGATCTCTGCGGCGAGCTGATGGGTGGGGTCACCTTCAGCCAGTACTTCCACCTGCTGCTCACCGGCGAGGAGCCGACCGCGGAGCAGAGCTTCTTCCTCGACGTGCTGCTGGTCTCGATCGCCGAGCACGGGATGATGCCGACGAACGTCGCCGCCCGGATGACGCTGTTCGCCGATCCGGATGCCCTGCAGGGCGCAGTTGCGGCCGGGATTCTCGGAGCAGGGCCCGGTGATCCTCGGCACCGCCGAGCCGTGCGCGCACCTGCTCGCTGCCGCCGCGTCGAGGGTCGCGGCCGGGGAGGAGCTCGGCCGCGGTCGCGATCGACGAGGCCCGGGCGATCCACGGCGCGGGCGGCCGGCTGCCGGGCTTCGGCCATCCGGTGCACAAGGCGATCGATCCGCGCGCCGAGCGGATCCTGGAGCTCGCGGATGCCCGCGGCGTGAGCGGCGTTCACGTGGAGCTCGCGCGCGCGTTCCGCTCTGCCGCCGCCGAGGTCTGGGGCAGGCCGCTGACGCTGAACGTCTCGATGCCGATCGCCGCCGTGCATGCTCGATCTCGGCTTTCCGCCGTCGGCCGTCAGGTCCGTCCCGATCCTCGCCCGCACGGCGGGCCTGCTCGCCCACCTCGCCGAGGAGCGCGAGCAGCCGATCGGCTTCGCGATGGCGAAGGCGGCCGAGGAATCCGTCGAATACCGCCCGCCCGCGCCGTGATCCTCGATCCCGAGATCGAGACCCGAAGCTGGGAAGAGCAGCTCGCGGTCGACGGCGAGAGCTACCGGGCCCAGCTCGCGTACCTCTTCGAGCGCTCCGACTTCTACCGGCGAGAAGCTGGGAGCCGCCGGGCTCGACTCCGCCGAGGCGGCCGGTGGGCTGGACGCGATCGCGAGCCTCCCGTTCACCGAGAAGCGCGAGCTCAAGGAGACCGTGACGCCGGAGAACCCGGTCGGCTCTCATCTCTGCGCCACACGGGCCGAGATCGCCCGCATCTACTCGACGAGCGGCACGACCGGCACGCCGAGCTACATCCCGCTCACGCCGGGCGACGTCGAGAACTGGCTGACCGGCTCGTCGAGGAGCTACGCCGCCTCCGGCGTCGTCCCGGGCCAGCGGATCATCTCCACCTACAACGCCGGCCCGTTCGTCGCCGGCGCCGCCCTCGCGGCCTTCGAGCGCATCGGGCTCTGCCACATCCCCGTCGGCACCGGGAACACCGAACGGCTGCTGCTCGCGATCGAGCTGCTCGGCCCCGAGGCGGTCGTCGTCACGCCGTCGTACGCCGCGTACCTGATCGAGTCGGCCGGGGACCGCGGGATGGACCTCGCCGCATCGACAGTCGAGCGTGTCCTCGTCGCCGGCGAGCCGGGCGGCGGCGAGCCCGCCTTCCGGGCGAAGCTCGAGGAGGGCTGGGGCGCGCAGGTGACCGAGGCAATGGGCATCGGGGACATCGGCGCGTCGCTCTGGGGCGAGTGCGAGGCTCAGGACGGGATGCATCTCGGCGCGCGCGGCTTCGTCCACCCGGAGCTGATCGACCCCGACACGGGCGAGGCACTCGAGCTCGCGGACGGCGCCTCGGGCGAGCTCGTCCTCTCGCACCTGCGCCATCGCGGAGCGCCGCTCCTGCGCTTCCGGACACGCGACCACGTGCTCGTGCAGATGGGCGACTGCAGCTGCGGCCGCACCGGGCCGCGCGTCCGCTGCGTCGGCCGCACCGACGACATGCTGATCGTGCGGGGCGTGAACGTCTTCCCATCGGCGGTGCGCGAGGTCGTCAGTGGCTTCGCGCCCGACGTCAGCGGCAACATCCTCGTGAGACCGACCGCGGACGGCGTCAAGCAGGAGCCGCCGCTCCCGGTCGCCGTCGAGCTCTCCCAGGGAGCGAGCCCCGGCGATGGACTCGTGGAGGCGATCCGTGCGAGACTTCGCACCGTGCTCGTTGTGCAGACAAGCGTCGAGCTGGTGCCCTGGGGAACCCTCCAGCGGAGCGAGTACAAGTCCAAGCTCGTCGAGCGGGAGGGTCACCACTAGATGCGCAAGATCCAGGCCCAGGGCGTCCACCACATCACGCTCGTCGGTGCCGACCGGGCGACGACGATCGGCTTCTGGGAGGGCGTGCTCGGCATGCCCTTCATGTTCGACCAGCCGAACCTCGACAACGCGAACGAGAGCCACCTCTACTTCGACCCGGGTGACGGGCGGCTCATCACCGTCTTCACGAACGAGGAACGCGTACCCGACCCGGCGCGGACACCGACCGACCCCGGCTGTGTCCATCACATCGCCTTCAATGTCTCGCACGCCGTCTTCGCGCAGGCCGCCGAGCGACTCGAGGAGCGCGGTGTCGCCCACAGCGGCGTCAAGGACAGAGGCTTCATGGACTCGATCTACTTCGAGGACCCGCTCGGCCTGACGATCGAGCTTGCCTGCTACCGATTCGAGCCGCCCTACCCCTACACGCACGCCGAGGTGCTGCTCGAAGCGCACAAGCTGCGCGTCGAGCGAGGCGACCATCACATCGGCGAGATCCATCTCGCCGATGCAATCGAGCTTCTCGTCCTGCGCTCGCGCGCGTCGCTCTCGACCGACCGCTCACCGCAGGACCCCTATTGACCCCCTGACGATCCTGGAGGATTCCGTGGCAGCGAACAATCTCAGCATCCTGAAGCCGAGCGTCAACAACCTGACGGCACGAGTCTTCGTGAGGGCTGCCGGGCTCGACTTCGAGGAGACCGACGTGTGGGGAGGAACCGGGACGCCGGAGTTCCTGGCGAAGGACCCGGCGCAGCTCACTCCGCTCCTGGAGTGCGACGGCCTGCCGCAGGGCTCGCTCTGGGAGAGCATCGCGATCATGTCGTACCTCTGCAACAAGCATGGCCTCGAGCAGTTCTATCCGGCCGATCCCGCAAAGCGGGCCATGATCGACAGCGCCAACTGCTACCTGCTCGCCACCTTCTATCCGCTGCTCGCCCGCGCCACGTACCCGTCGCTCGGCTTCCCGCAGTACGCCGGTGAGGTGGGCACGTCGGAGGCGGGCGACGAGCTGAAGGCCAAGGCCGCGAAGGATGCTGAAGCCGCTCTGGCCGGCCCGCTCGAGGTCTACAACAAGTTCTTCCTCGCAGGCCGGCCGTTCATCGGAGGCGACTCGCCGTCGATCGCCGACATCCGCTTCTGCGCCTCGCTCGAGTTCCTGAAGGTGATCGACTACGACTACCCCGCGTGGACTTCCGAGTACATGTCCCGGGTCGAGAGCGCGCTCGGCGAGGCCTACTCGGAGCCGGCCGCGGACGTGCGCGGCTACATCGAGTACGTGAGGTCGCAGTAACTCCGAGAACCGGGCCGGCGCCCTGTGGCGCCGGCCCGGTATCTCCGGGCTTTACGCCGCCTCGGCCTCGATCGCCTCGGCCAGCGGCAGCGCCTCGACATCGGCGACCGCGCGCGGCTTCAGGACGAAGGCGACCAGCGTGGCGACCAGGCCGATCGCTGCGACCGCCGCGACGACCTCGAGGCCCGGCCTGTAGTCCGAGAACGTCGCCCCCCGTGTGCCCGCCGCGTTCGACGCCAGCACTGCGGTGACGATCGCGAGCACGATGGCGCCGCCGAGCTGGAACGAGGTGTTCACGAGCGCCGACGCGAGCCCCTGCTCGCGGTTGGCGACCCCGCTCGTCGCCGCCATGTTCAGCGTCGGGAACGCAAGCCCGAACCCGAGGCCGAGCAGGACGATCGTCGGCAGGAGCATCGTCGCGTAGTTGAAGTCGTCGGCGATGCGCAGCGCGAGGACGTAGGCGGGCACGAACATCGCCATCCCGGCGACGACCGTGCGGCCGATGCCGATCCGGGTCGCGAGCGTGCCGATCCGCGGCGCCATCGCGGCGACCAGGAGGCCCGCCGGCAGGAACGCAAGCGCGGTGTGGAGCGACGACCAGCCCTCGGTCTGCTGGAGGTAGAGCGAGAGCACGAACTGGAAGCTGAAGTACGCGCCCGCCATCGTCATCGCTCCGAGGTTGGCGCCCACGAGCGTCCAGGAGCGCAGGATGCCGAGCCGGACGAGCGGCTCCCGCACCCGGAGCTCGATCCCGACGAAGAGCGAGCCGATCAGCACCGTCAACGCTGCGAGCAGCGCGGTGCGCACCGACGTCCACCCGTGCTGCGGCGCCTGGGTCACGGTGTAGACGAGCAACAGCATCGTCGCGGTGACGGTGAACGCCCCGGCGAGGTCGTAGTGCCTGCGGCCCGCGGCGCGCGGCGGATCGGACGGGATCACGCGCGGCGCGATCGCGAGGATCGCGGCGGCGATCGGCACCGGCAGGAAGAAGCACCAGCGCCAGCCGAGCGTCGTCAGGAGGCCGCCGAGCACGAGCCCGAGCGAGAACCCGCTCGCTCCCGTCGCCGCGTAGATCCCGAGCGCCTTGTTGCGCGCCGGCCCTTCCGCGAAGGTCGTCGTGATGATCGAGAGCCCCGCCGGCGCGGTGAAGGCGGCCGCGATGCCCTTGATGAACCTGGTCGCGATCAGGACCGTCCCGTCCGTCGCGAGCCCGCCGAGCAGGGAGGCGAGCAGGAACACGGCGATCGCGATCACGAAGACGCGCTTGCGCCCGAGCAGGTCGGCCGCGCGCCCGCCGAGGAGCAGGAAGCCGCCGTAGCCGAGCACGTAGCCGCTCACCACCCACTGGAGGCTGGTGGTCGAGAGGTGGAGCTCGTTGTGGATGCTGGGAAGCGCCATGCCGACCATCGAGACGTCGAGGCCGTCGAGGAAGAGGGCGCCGCAGAGGACGAGCAGCGCCGCCCATCCGCGCCGGCCGAGTGCCGGCATTGCTGTGGTTGTTGCAGAAAGTGCGTTGGTCAAAGCAGTCCCCCGATCACGTCGTTCTTCTGGTGAAGGGAAGATAGTTGCATATACATATGATGTGCAAGCATAAAATGTTTCCGCAAGTTATGTAGCAACATTGAAAGCCGCGCTACAATCGAGGCTATGACTGCCGGCAACAACGATCTCGTCGCGTCCTGGCGTGAGCTCGACGCCGCCCACGCCGTGGTGCTCGAGTCGCTCGAGCGCGAGCTGCACCAGCGGCACGGCCTGACGGTGAGCGAGTTCGAGGTGCTTCAGCGGCTAGCCGAGTCGCCGGAGCAGCACAGCCGGATGCAGGAGCTGGCGGACTCGGTCCACCTGAGCCAGAGCGCGCTCTCGCGCCTGATCGGCCGGCTCGAGACCGACGGCCTCGTCAGCCGCTCGCTCTGCGACTTCGACCGGCGCGGGATCTTCGCCTGCCTGACGCCCGAAGGCCGCGAGCTGGTCGAGCAGGCAGTGCCGACTCAGGCCGAAGTGCTCGCGGCGACGTTGACTCGCTGAGCGCTACGAGCCGGCGTGCGACAGCTCGGCGTTCGCCAGGTGGAGTGACGCCGCGACGACCGCGAGAATGTTCCGGAGCAGCTTCCCGTAGATCTCGGGCCGGCTCGACGAGAGCTCGTCGAAGAGCTCGTAGGTGAGTGTTCGGCACTCGACGTGCGTGTCCGCGACGACGTTCGCGGTCCGCGGCCCCCGCTCGATGTAGGCGAGCTCGCCGAACGTCATCCCGGCCGAGAGCGTGGTCAGCCGCCGGCCTCCGCCCGGAGCGAACACGCTGAGACGGCCGGAGGTGACGAGGAAGAGCTCACCGGCGGGATCCCCGTGCGAGACGATCGTCGTGCCGGCCGGGACGTCCACCGAGCCGAGGCGCGGCAGGAGATGCCCGAGCTCCGCGGCGGTCAGCCCGTCCAGAAGGCGATGCTCGGTCGACCGCGATCTCGGCCGTGTGCTCGTCGTGGTCCTGCCTCGCGAGCAGCTCGTCCTCGCACCACTCGAGCGCGAGATCGAGCGCGTCGAAGCGAACGATCTCGTGCGACTCGGGCACCTCGCCGTTGCCCGACACGGCGAGCTTGCCGCCGTTGGCGGAGAGCGAAGCGGCGAGCGCGGCCAGGAAATCCGCGCCGGCGCGATCGACCCGGTTCACGCGGCGGAGGTCGATCACGACGAGCTCCGGGCTCTCCTCCCGGTCGAGCAAGGCGCGGGAGATCGCTTCGGCGGCCATGAAGTCGAGATCCCCTTGTAGCTCGAACACCGCCGTCGTCTCCGCGTTCGCGCGGATGCCTGCCCGCTCGGCGGCGGTCCGCTGCCGCTTCGAGTTGCGCTGGCCGAGGCGGTACGTCGTCCTGATCGGAGCGGCGCTCCGCTCGCCGGGCCGGATCAGATGGAGTGCGAGATCGTGAGAGAGGTCGCGGCAGACGGCGACTCCTCGCACGCTGTTCCCCTGCTCGTCGAGCCGCGGCGAGAAGACCGCGACCCCGAGCCGGCCCGGCAGCACCCCGAGCACCCCTCCGGACACGCCGCTCTTCGCCGGGATGCCGACGGTGACGAGCCACTCGCCGGCGCCGTCGTACATCCCGCAGGTGGTCATCACGCTGAGGACGCTCCGCACGACGTCCTCGCGCACGGCGCGGACCCCGGTGCGCGGGTTGACGCCGCCGTTGGCGAGCGTCGCGGCGACGAGCGCGAGGTCGCGGCAGTCGACGTTCACCGAGCACTGGCGGAAATAGAGGTCGAGCGCTGCCTCCGGATCGGAGGCGAGCACCTCGTGGCCGCGCAGAAGATGGGCGATCGCGCGGTTCCGGTGGCCGGTGTCGGCCTCCGAGCGGTACACGGCCTCGTCGATCTCGAGCCGCCGACCGGCGTAGGCTCGAGTACGTCTCGAGGAGCAGCTCCATCGGGTCGTCGCTTCCCTCGGAGACGAGCCCGGCGCAGGTGATCGCTCCCGCGTTGATCATCGGGTTGACCGGGGTGCCCGTGCCGGCCCGCAGGCTGATCTCGTTGAACGGATCGCCGCTCGGCTCGACGCCGACGCGCCTCCTCACCGCCTCCTCGCCGGCGAGCTCGAGCGCGAGGCCGTAGGTGAGGGGCTTCGACATCGACTGGATCGTGAACGGCGCGCGCGTGTCACCGGACTCGTAGAGGGCGCCGTCGACGGTCGCCAGGCAGATCCCGAAGAGGTCGGGGTCGGCGCTCGCGAGCTCCGGGATGTACGTCGCAACCTCGCCGGTGTCGCGCCCGGCATGGCGCTCGAGCAGCTCGTCGAGATAGCTCGCGATCGGCGAGGGCATGGCCACCTCTGGGACTCCTCGGTCGACAAGAGTTTCGAACATCGCGGCGTGCACCTCCCCGGTCGTTGGACCAACGCGAAAAACCCCGAGCGCTCGACAGAAAACTGCCTCGAGCGATCGGGGGCTCCTATGCCCTTGCCGGCGGCGCACATCGGCCGCCAGCGGGGCAAACGCTACACGGTCCGCCGGGAATGGATGTCACGTGCCGTTCGCGCAGTAGGATTTCCGGGCAAGCCGGCGCCCCGGCGCGCAGCCAACGGTCAAAGAAGCGACAAGGGGATATAGATGACAATTCAACTCGGTGAAACCGCACCGGACTTCGAGGCCGAGACGACGGAAGGCACGATCCAGTTCCACGACTGGGTCGGCGATTCGTGGGCGGTGCTCTTCTCGCATCCGCGCGACTTCACGCCGGTCTGCACAACCGAGCTCGGGTACATGGCCAAGATCAAGCCCGAGTTCGACAAGCGAGGCGTCAAGATCATCGGCCTGTCCGTCGATCCGGTCGCCAACCACGAGAAGTGGGCGGACGACATCGCCGAGACGCAGGGCACGGCGCCGAACTACCCGATGATCGGGGACTCGGACTTCAACGTCTCGAAGCTCTACGGCATGCTCGGCGCCGACGTCTCGGGCGATCCGACCGACCGCACTGCGGCAGACAACCAGACCGTGCGGAACGTCTTCGTGATCGGCCCGGACAAGAAGATCAAGCTGGTTCTCGTCTACCCGATGACGACCGGCCGGAACTTCGACGAGGTCCTGCGCGTGATCGACTCGCTCCAGCTCACCGCGAAGCACAAGGTCTCGACGCCGGTGAACTGGAAGGAGGGCGAGGACGTGATCATCGCCGGCTCGGTCAACGACGAGCAGGCGCGCGAGCTGTGGCCCGAGGGCTGGGAGGCCCCGCGCCCCTGGCTCCGGATCGTCCCGCAGCCGGAATAGCGACCCTCGCACGGCCCTGCGGTGCCCCGCCGAGCGGGGCGCCGCAGGTTGCCTCGAGCCACCTTCCCGCCCGGCCGTAGCGAGCTTCGAAGAGCCCGAACCTGGCACCGGCACGTCCCGAATGTCCCGCGGTTTGCAGCGTTTTTCGCTCTGGAGGGAGTTGGCGGCGCGGCGTCACACTTTCGTTTCGATAACCTGGCACCGGACACGCCCCGGCGCGGCAGGGCTTCTGAGGACTTGCCCGGGCTTCCGCTATAAGGAGGCCTCGATGGCCGAAGCTCCGCGCCACATCCCACCGGCTCTCCTGCCGACCACGGTGGTCGGGAGCTATCCCCAGCCGGATTGGCTGATCGACCGCGAAGGCCTCTCGTCGCGGCTCCCGCCGCGGGTGCGCGCGCTCGAGCTGTGGCGCGTCGCCCCGGAGCTGCTGGAGCAGGCGCAGGACGACGCGACGCGGCTCGCGATCGCCGACATGGAGGCCGCCGGGGTCGACATCGTCACCGACGGCGAGCAGCGGCGCGAGAGCTACTCCAACCGCTTCGCGACCGCGCTCGACGGGGTCGACATCGACAACCCGGGCGTTGCCATCGACCGCACCGGCCACGAGAACCCCGTCCCGCGCGTCGTCGGGCCGATCTCGCGCCGCCATCCGGTCGAGGTGCGCGACGTCGAGTTCCTGCGGGCGAGCTCGAACCGCACGATCAAGATCACGCTTCCCGGCCCCTTCACGATGTCCCAGCAGGCCCAGGACGACTTCTACGGCGATCCGGCCGAGCTCGCCCTGGCCTACGCCGCGGCCGTCAACGACGAGGCGCGCGACCTGAAGGCGGCAGGCGCCGACATCATCCAGATCGACGAGCCCTACCTCCAGGCGCGGCCGGAGGCCGCCCGCGAGTACGCGATCCCTGCGATCAACCGCGCCCTCGCGGGCATCGAGGGCCCGACGGCGCTCCACATCTGCTTCGGCTACGCCGCGATCGTCCACAACCGCCCGACGAGCGGATACTCCTACCTCGGGGAGCTCGGCGCCTCGGACGCGACGCAGGTCTCGATCGAGTCGGCGCAGCCGAAGCTCGACTACGGGGTGCTCGCCGAGCTCGACGGCAAGGACATCATCCTCGGCGCGCTCGATCTCGGCGACCCCGAGGTGGAGACCCCGGAAGCGGTGGCCGCCCGCATCCGGGCCGCTCTGAGGTTCGCACCGGCGGAGCGGCTGATCATCGCCCCGGACTGCGGGATGAAGTACCTGTCACGGGCCACGGCCTTCGGAAAGCTGCGCGCGCTGGTCGACGGCGCCGCGGTCGTGCGTTCCGAGCTCGGCTAGGAGAACGCGATCACCGAGCGGATGCCGTCCTGGGCCTCCATCAGCTCGAAGCCGCGGTTGACCTCGTCGAGCCTGAGCGTGTGCGAGACGAACGGGTCGACGTCGATCTCGCCCGCGAGGTAGCGATCGACGAGCTTCGGCACCTCGTCGCGGCCCTTGAGCCCGCCGAACGAGGAGCCTGCCACTCGGCGGCCGGTGATCAGGTAGCGCGGGATCACGTCGAGCGTCTCGCCGCGGCCGGCGACGCCGCACATCGTCGCGAGCCCCCAGCCCATCCGGGCCGACTCGACGGCCTGGCGCATGACGGCGACGAGGCCGGTCGCCTCGAAGGTGTAGTCGGCCCCGAAGCCGCCCGTCATGTCGAGCACCTCCTGCACCGCGTCGGGCCCGCCGGTGAGCACGTCGGTCGCGCCCTGGCCGCGCGCGAGCTCCAGCCGCTCCGGAGAGAGGTCGATGCACACGATCCGCTCGGCGCCCTGGAGGCGGCAGCCTGCGACGGCGCCGAGGCCGACCATCCCGGCGCCGAACACGACGCACGTCGAGCCGGGCTCGACCTTGGCGGTCTTCATCGCCGCCCCGAGCCCCGTCGAGAGGCCGCAGGCGAAGAGGCACGCGCGGTCGAGCGGGGCGTCCTTGCTCACCTTCGCGAGCGCGATCTCGGGCATCACCGTGTACTCGGCGAACGTCGAGGTGCCCATGAAGTGCCGGATCGGGTCGCCGCCCACACGCGAGAGCCTGGTCGAGCCGTCCGGCAGGAAGCCCAGGTTCTGCTGCTCGCGAATCGCCAGGCAGAGGTTCGTCCGCTGATCCCGGCAGTGAATGCACTCGCCGCACTGGGGTGAGAAGAGCGTCACGACGTGGTCACCGGGCGCGACCGACGTCACGCCTTCGCCGACGGCCTCGACGACGCCGGCCCCCTCGTGCCCGAGCACGGCCGGCGCGTACCCGGACGGATCCGCGCCCGACGCCGAGTACATGTCCGTGTGGCAGACACCGCACGCGACGAGCCGAACGAGCACCTCGCCGGCCCGTGGCTCGGCGAGCTCGACCTCCTGCACCGCGAGCGGTGCGCCGAACTCCTCGAGGACGGCTGCCTTGATCCTCATCGCCCGGGAGCTTACGCAAGGGGGGCCGGGCGACGGCCCGGCCCCCTCGCGGTCGATCTCGGCGCCTACTTCTTCAGGGAGACCGGGAACGAGACGAGCCGGCGGGTCGAGATGCCCGCCAGCAGGGGCTCGCCGGACTTGCGCGCCCGCAGGAACATCGTGAGGTTCTGCTGCTGCCGGGCAGCGGGGAATCCGGCCCGCTGGCCGAGCGTCAGCGTCACCGTTCCGTCGGAGCCCGTCGTGCCCTCCGGCGGAATCGAGAACTGGTTGTACGGAACTGCGGTCGCATAGAGCAGCGCGCCCTGAACCGGCCGGCCGCCGCACGCGGTCACCCGCGCGTGGAGCTGGATGGAGAGGGTGGACGGGGTCACGACGCCCGGGGTGATCGTCTGCTGGTCGATCTGCAGCCGTGCCGGCGCGCTGAGGTCGCCGATCTGGATCACGCCGGTGCCGCTCGGGCAACCGGTCGGAGGTGCGGCGGGCGCCCCGATCACCGCGGTCGGGACCGAGGACGCGATGTCATTGCCGGCCGTGTTGGTGCCCGTCACCGTGACGCGAACGGTGTTGCCGGTATCGGCGTGCTGGAGGACGTAGGTGCTCGACGTGGCGCCCGAGATGGTGGCGCAGCCGTTGCCCTTGTCGTCGCAGCGGCTCCACGTGTAGGTGAAGTTGAGCGGCGTGGCGCCCGCCCAGGTGCCGTTGGCCGCGGTGAGCGTCGATCCCTCGGTGAGGGTGCCCGAGATCGTCGGCACCGTCGTGTTCGACGGCGCACCGACGACCGGGGTCGCAGCCGACGCGGCCTGAGCGGTGCCGTCGCCGTTCGAGGCGGTCACCGTGACGCGGATCGTGTTGGCGACATCGGCGTTCTGGAGGACGTAGGTCGATGAGTTGGCGCCGCCGATCGCGGCGCAGCTCGCGCCGTTCTTGTCGCAGCGGCCCCACGTGTAGGCGAAGTTGAGCGGAGTTGTCCCGGCCCACGTGCCGCTGGATGCGGTGAGCGTCGATCCGGGCTGGGTCGTGCCGGAGATGGTCGGCACCGCCGTGTTCGACGGCGCCACTGCGATGGTGGCGGAGCCGCTTCCGGCCGCGCCGAAGATCGAGCCGATGGCGATTGCCGCCAGCGCGAGCAGAGCGGCGGCCGTGAAGCGGCTTCCGCGGAAGGTGTTCAGGTTCATCGGGAGATACCCCCTGTGTCCTCGAAGTTGCCTGTGCATTGACGGGGCAAAGGGATATCCGCCGCTCAAGGGCGTCAGGTGTGCAACCCGTGAGGATGCGGTTAAACCGGGCTGGACGACGCCAGCGCCCTGTGCGTTCCTCTCCATCACTGCAGCCACCTCGGCGAGCTCGTGGGCCGGGCTGAACTGCACGAGCTCGGTTCCCGCCTCGACGACCGGGATATGGCCCGGCGGGAGGTAGAAGGCGTCACCGGCCTCGACGACCTCGTCGTGATCCTCGAAGCGGTAGGTGAGCCGGCCCTTGAGGACGTAGCCCCAGTGCGGGCAGGGGCAATGGTCGCCGGGCAGGCCCTTCAGCAGCGGCGTGGCATCGATGTCGGCCCCGAACGACACGAAGTTGATCGTGTAGCCCTCGACGTCCTCGTGCCGGTCCTCGACCGGGCCGTGCGAGCTCGACGTGGGCGGCGCTGTCCTTCGAAACCTTCGGCATTGGAAGCCTCCTTCGCTCGATTGGGTCCAGCGTAGGGAGGCGGCGACGCACCGTCATGAGGCATTCGCCCCATCTTTCGGCGGCTCAGGCGGCGACCAGCGGCTCGGCCTCCGGGAGCAGCCCGTGTTGCATCGCGAACAGGCTCGCCCGTGCCCGTGACGAGGCGCCGATCTTCGAGTAGATGTGCTCGACGTGGTTGCCGACCGTCTTGGGGGAGATGACGAGGCGGCGGGCGATCTCCTTGTTCGAGAGCCCGCGCGCGAGCAGGCCGAGCACCTCGACCTCGCGCGGGGTCAGCCCGGACGGCCCCTCGCGGCGCCGGGATACCCGGTGGCCCGGCCGCTCCGAGCACGGCCTCGACCACGTCGGCATCGAAGCGCCCGGCGCGCACCTCGTCGCGGAGCTCGGCGGCCGCGTCCTCGGCCGAGCGGGCCTCGCGATACGGGCGAGGCTCACGCATCGCCTGGTAGGCGTCCGCCGCGCCGAGGATCCGCGCGTCGCGAGAGATGGCCGGGGCCCGACAGCCCCTGCGGGTACCCGGAGCCGTCGAGGCGCTCGCGATGCTGTACGGCGATCGCGCCGAGCGGGGAGAGGGACGGCGACTGATGCAGCATTCGCTCGGTCAGGTAGGGGTGGAGGCGCACCCGCTCCCATTCGCCGGCTCCGAGCGGGCCGCGGCTTGTCCCAGATCGCGTTCGAGATCCCGAGCCGCCCGAGGTCGTGGACGAGCCCGGCACGTCGCAAGCGTGCGCACCTCGTCCGCCCCGAAGCCCGAGCTGTACGCCCGTCTCCGCGGCGAGGTCGGCGACCGCTCCGGCGTGACCGAGCGTGTAGGGCGACTTCAGGTCGACGAAGTTGGCGATCGCGAGCAGCGCCGTGTCGACCTGGTCACCGGAGAGCACGACCGCCAGTGAGGGCTCCGCCGTCGATCACCGCATCCCAGGTCACGATCGAGTCGAGGCCGGCGACGAGCGCCGCGCTCTGGTCGCAGACGATCTGCGCCAGCTCCGGGTCGAACTGCTTGCCCTTGCGCGCGCGGGCGACCTCGGCTGCCGCCTCGCTCCCGCCGACCCGGTTCGCGACCTCGACGAACTCGGAGATCTGCGCGAGCCGGGCGGCGAGCGGGACGTCGTCGCCGCCGATCCGACCCGGCCAGCCGTGCCCGTCCCATTGCTCGTAGGCCTCGCCGAGCGCATCCAGGACGCCGTCCGGAGAGCTCGAGCTGCTCCGCGAGCGCGCGGGCCATCTCGGCATGGTGGGCGATCATCCCGCTCATGTCCCTCCAGCCCGACACCGCGAACTCGAGCCCGATGCGGAAGCGATGGAGTGGAGGGTTGCCGGCTCCGATCATCCGGATGCGTCGCCGCGGCGGCGCCGAGACCCCGGTACTCCCGGTCGAACTTGGTCGACTTCACCGCGATGTCGTCGCCGAACCATTTCGCCTGCTCGTGCGCGTCCGTGTGGCAGCCGACGCTGATCAGCAGGGACGTGTAGTAGACGGTCGCGCGCGCCTCCTCGTCGAGCCCGATCCGCTCCGCCAGGCGCAGCGCGATCAGGCACTGCCGCAGCACATGCTCCATCGGCTGGCCGAAGCCGAGATCGATCCCGAGCGAGAGCGCAGCGACGAGCTCCGCCAGGCGGACACGTTCGCCCTCCGTGCCGTTGCCGGCCACGGGGAGAGGTTATCCGGCTGCTTCTGCTTTGCGAAGGCCGCGGATCGCCCAGACGAAGAACAGGGCGCCGAGCGCGAAGGCCACCAGGAAGGCCTCGGCGACCTCCGACGGCGCGCCCGCGACGAAGCTTCGGCCCGTCTCGAGGATGCGCGTCATCGGGTTGACGACCGCGACTCCATGGATCCAGCCCTGCAGCAGCGCCAACGGCACGTACACCGGGGCGAAGAAGAGGATCAGGAAGACCGGGGACCTGCATCATCGGGCCCGCCTGCATGGAGCGCAGGCGCATGGCGACCCCCGCGGCCCAGAGCGTCGCGGTGATGTTGACCACGATCCCGAGCAGGTAGAGGCCGGGCAGGTCGACGCCGCTTCCCCCGACGTTCATCTGCACGGCGAAGGCGACGACCGTGATCAGCGAGGCAGTGGTGAACCAGCGCACGAGCGCCCCGATCACGTAACCGAGCACGATGCCCGTGCGATGCGACGCCGAGAGCAGCAGCCGCCGCGCGAAGCCGCTTTCGAAGTCGCGGGCGATGCTGAAGCCGGTGAACACGCCCGCGAACGCCGCCGACTGGAGCATGACGAACGCGAACTGGAAGGCGGTGTAACCGGCCGGGAAGTCGAACCCGGGCGCGTGCGAGATCCCGGAGAGGCCGCCGGCGAAGGCCGCGAAGAAGAAGAGCGGGAAGATCACCGACGGGATCAGCAACGACTTGTTGTGGAAGAAGTTGTGCAGCATCCGCCACGAGACGCCCTCTGCGATCGCCAGCGTCCTCATGAGCCCGCCAGCCGCTGGTCGAGCGCGCGCGACGCGAAGAGCACCGCGACGAGCGAGACGGTCGCCGCGATGCCGAAGCCGAGCGCCAGGGCCTCGCCGTCCCAGCCGATGATGATCAGGCTGCGGACGCCTTCGATCAGGTACGAGACCGGGTTGACCGTCGCGACGTCGTGGAACCAGGTCACGGACATCAGGTTGCGCGGGATCGCCATCGACGAGATGAACAGGAAGACGAAGAACAGCGGGAAGAGCCCCTGGATCGCCTCACCCGAGCCCGTCCGGAGCGCGGCGTAGAGCCCGATCGCCCCGAACGCGAGCACCACGAGCGTGTACAGCGCGAACAGCACGACCACACCGGCCGGCCCCGATGCGAAGCGGACGCCTGCGATCAGGCCCACCGCGAGGTAGACGGCGGCCTGGAGGAGCCCGAGCGTCACCGTCCCGCCGAGCTGGCCGAGCAGCAAGGCGACCGGCCGGATCGGGGTGAGCGAGATGCGGCTCAGGAAGCCGGTCTGGATGTCGCGCGCGAGGTCGGTGCCGGTGTTCATGGTCGCGAACAGCGCTCCCTGGATGAACGGGCACCGCGAGGATGAACGCCAGGATCGAGGGGGTCGGAAAACCGGGCAGATGCGTCTCGGCCCTCAGGCCGGCCGAGTTGACCGCGAGCAGCATCAACGGGAAGACGAGCGGCGTGATCACGTTCGCGGGCTGCCGCAGCGTCCGCACGACCGAGCGGCGCGCGATCACGTAGACCTGGCCGGCCGCCTCACCATTCATCGGTCGTCATTCGTCGTCGGAGCCCTCGAGCGAGCGGCCGGTCTTGGCGAGGAAGACGTCGTCGAGCGACGCCTGATGAAGCTGGAGCTGGCGGACCTGGACATTCTCGGCGTCGAGGGCGCGGACGATGCCGGCCAGGTCGGCCTCGCCGGAGAGCCGCACGGCGACGCCGCGCACGGAGGTGACCGGCTCGCCGAAGCCGGCGAGGATCGTCGCCACCCGCTCCTCGTCCGCCGGATCGGCCGGGACCATCTCGACCGTCGGGCGGCCGATCTCGGCCTTCAAGGCGTCGGGCGTTCCCTCGGCGACGATCCTGCCGTGATCGATGATCCCGACGCGGTCGGCGAGCACGTCTGCCTCCTCGAGGTACTGCGTGGTCAGGAAGACCGTGACGCCGTCCTCCTTCGCGAGGCGCCGAACCTCCTCCCAGAGCGCCGTCCGGCTCTGGATGTCGAGGCCGGTGGTCGGCTCGTCCAGGAAGAGGATCCGCGGGCGGTGCACGAGCGCGAGGGCCAGGTCGAGCCGGCGCTTCATCCCGCCCGAGTAGCCGCGGATCCGCCGGTCGGCAGCCTCGGTCAGGCCGACCCGCTCGAGCAGCTCGTTCGAGCGTGGCACGCGCTCGGCGCGCGGCAGGGCCTGCAGGCTCGCCTGGAGCCGTAGGTGCTCGCGGCCGGTGAGCAACGGATCGAGCGCGGCCTCCTGAAGCGCGGCGCCGATCACGCGGCGGACCTCCGGGCCCTGAGTCGAGATGTCGAAGCCGCCGACGAGCCCGCGGCCCGAGGTCGCAGGCAGCAGCGTCGTCAGCATCAGCACCGTGGTCGACTTCCCGGCGCCGTTCGGCCCGAGGAACCCGTAGATCTCGCCCGGCGAGACGGCCAGGTCGATCCCGTCGACCGCGCGTGGCCCCTTCTTGAATTCCCGGACGAGCGCCTGGGCCTCGATCGCGTGCTCGTCCCCCACGCTGCCAGTCTACGAACCGACGGTGGCCGGCGCGCCCACATCGTCACCCGAGATGGCGGTTGCGCCAGGTAAGACACAAGCGATACTCGATCTACCCCAAGCGAAAGGAGAGCGCCGTGACGCTCAAGCACCCGAAGGGCCCGGCGCCCAAGACGGGCGACATCTCCGTGCCGCCGCTCTTCACCCTCGATGCGGCCACGATCCCGCGTCACGAGCTTCCGCCCGGCGAGCTTCCGCCTGACGTCGCCTACCAGATGATCCACGACGAGCTGATGCTCGACGGGAACGCGCGCCTGAACGTCGCGACGTTCGTCACCACCTGGATGGAGCCACAGGCCGAGAAGCTGATGGTCGAGTGCTTCGACAAGAACATGATCGACAAGGACGAGTACCCGGAGACCGCGGAGATCGAGATGCGCTGCGTCAACATCCTTGCGAACCTCTGGAACGCTCCCGACGCCGCCGAGGCCACCGGTTGCTCGACGACCGGGTCGAGCGAGGCGGCGATGCTCGGTGGGCTCGCACTCAAGCGCCGCTGGCAGCACGCGCGCCGCGCCGCGGGCAAGCCGGTCGACAGGCCGAATCTCGTCATGGGGATCAACGTCCAGGTCTGCTGGGAGAAGTTCGCCAACTACTGGGATGTCGAGATGCGGCTCGTCCCGATGGAGGGCGACCGCTTCCACCTCTCGGCCGACGAGGCGGTGAAGCTCTGCGACGAGAACACGATCGGCGTGGTCGCGATCCTCGGCTCGACGTTCGACGGCTCCTACGAGCCGGTCGCCGAGATCTGCGCGGCGCTCGATGCGTTCCAGGAGGAGTCGGGGCTCGACATCCCCGTGCATGTCGACGGGGCCTCGGGCGGCTTCATCGCGCCGTTCGCCGATCCGGAGCTCGAGTGGGATTTCCGGCTGGCGCGCGTCGCGTCGATCAACGCGTCGGGTCACAAGTACGGGCTCGTCTATCCCGGCGTGGGATGGATCGTCTGGCGCGACGCAGCCTCCCTGCCCGAGGATCTGATCTTCTGGGTCAACTACCTCGGCGACAACATGCCGACCTTCGCGCTGAACTTCTCACGGCCGGGGGCCCAGGTCGTCGCCCAGTACTACAACTTCCTGCGCCTCGGCTTCGACGGCTTCTCGAAGGTGCAGGCCTATGCCCGCGACGTCGCGACGCGGCTGTCGGCGAGGATCGCGGAGATCGAGCCGTTCGAGCTGATCACGAAGGGCGACGAGCTGCCGGTGTTCGCCTTCAAGCTGCGCGACGGAGTCGACAACTTCACCGTCTTCGACGTCTCGAACGCGATGCGCGAGCGCGGCTGGCAGGTTCCCGCCTACACCTTCCCGAAGAACCGCGAAGACCTCGCGGCGCTGCGCGTCGTCGTCCGGCAGGGCTTCACCCACGATCTGGGCGACCTGCTCGTCGCCGACCTCGAGCGGCAGCTTCCGCGCCTGCAGAAGCAGCCGGCGCCGGTCAACGAGGCCGCTGCCGCCGGCTTCCATCACTAGCGATGAGTTTCGAGGCAGGCCCCGGTCTTACAGCTCGAGATCATCCACCGAGGCAGGAGGAGCAGATGGGCAGGATCGTCGTAACCGAGTTCGTGACGCTGGACGGCGTGATGGAGGATCCGGGCGGGGGAGAGACCTTCGAGCGGGGCGGCTGGGCGTTCCAGTTCGAACGCGGCCCGGAAGGGGACAAGTTCAAGTTCGACGAGCTGATGGCGAGCGACGCGATGTTGCTCGGCCGCATCACGTACGAGGGGTTCTCGAAGGCGTGGCCGACGATGGAGGGCACCGGCGAGTTCGGCGAGAAGATGAACTCGATGCCCAAGTACGTGGTCTCGTCGACCCTGCGAGGATCCGACCTGGAACTCGACCGTCATCTCGGCGCGACCTGGCCACCGAGGTCGGTCGGATCAAAGAGGCCCACGACCGTGACATCCTCGTCGCGGGCAGCGCCCGCCTCGTCCAGGGCCTCGTCGAGCTCGATCTCGTCGACGAGCTGCGGCTGATGGTCTTTCCGATCCTGCTCGGCGAGGGCAAGAGGCTGTTCGCGGACGGGGGAGCGGACTCCACGCCTCTCGACCCTTACCGAGGCGCGGCAGTCCGCATCCGTCGCGATGTTGACCCTCAGACGTTCTAGGTGACGGTCAGGACGCCCTTCATGCCGCCGGCCGCGTGACCCGGCACGGTGCAGAGGTACTCGTACTTGCCGGACGTCTTGAACGTGTACTTCAGCGTGGTCGAGGCCTTCGGGTTGATCATCTTGGTGACAACGCCCTTGCAGGCGTTGGCCGTGCCGCCCTTGCTGCTGGCGCAGATCTTGAAGTCGTGAGGAATCGCGCCCGAGTTCGTCACCTTGAAGGTCACGGCCCCGTGCTTCACGGACTTGGTGGACAGCTTGAACCCGAACTCCGTCGGCTTACCCGCCGTCACGGTCACGCTCGCGGCCTTCGTGGCCGACAACGCGGACGCGGTCAGAGCCGTAGCTGCAATCAAAACCGCAAGCCCGATCAAGGCTGTGGACATTCGCGACATTCTCATTCGTTCTCCCCCTTGTTGATTGCTCCCTCAAGCATGCGTCAACAGCCATGTGCGGGATGCAAATTCCGTGTTGGGGTTAGTTATTGCCCGATTACGTACTTCATATGCGTCGCAAGCGGCGCTTCGATCACGCGGACGATCTCGAGGCGGCGCGCAGGGACGCCGTCGAAGAGGCGTGAGCCCTCGCCGAGGAAGACCGGAGCCACGTGCACCTGGAGTTCGTCGAGGAGCCCAGCGACAAGGGCCTGCGTGACGACGGAGCCTCCGCCTGCAACCGAGACGTCGCGCTCGCCGGCCGCCTCGCGCGCCCGGGCGACTGCCGCCTCGACGCCCTCGGTCACGAAGGAGAACGTCGTGCCTCCCTCCTTGACCAGCGGCTCGCGTGCGTGATGCGTGACCACGTAGACCGGCACGTGAAACGGTGGATTGTCGCCCCACCACGCCTCGCGGTTCGGATCGCTCTCCCACGGCCCCGAGCCGCCGCTGAACATCTTGCGCCCCATCACGACCGCGCCCGTGCGGGCCAGGCTCTCCTCGACCATCACCTCGTCCGGCCCGGTCTCACCGCCCTCGAGGCCGTGCGCCGAACGCCATGCGGCCAGCCGGAACACCCATTCGTGGAGCTGCATCCCACCTGCCCCGAGCGGATCGTCGAGCGTCGGGCTCGGCCCGGCGACGAACCCGTCGAGAGACATCGTGATGTCGGCGAACACCTTCGGCACGAGCGTTGAGGCTACCCGGCCCACTCAGACGGCAAACGATGAGTCTCGGCCGCCGGATTCGTCCTAGCTCCAGATGGGATCACTAGGATCGATGGCGGTGAACTCCTCGACGACTGCCGCGCCGGCGTTCGGCGAGCTGGAGCAGCACCGGTCGGAGCTGACCGGCTACTGCTACCGGATGCTCGGCTCGCCCTTCGATGCCGAGGACGCGGTGCAGGACACGCTCGTCCGCGCCTGGAAGAGCCTCGACCGCTTCGAGGGACGGGCCGCGCTTCGCTCCTGGCTCTACCGGATCGCGACCAACGTCTGCCTCGACATGCTCCGGGCAGGCCGTCGCCGGGCCCGGCCGATGGATCTCGGGCCGTCCGGGGCGCCGATCCTCGAGAACCTGAACACGCTGCCCGAGGTGACCTGGATCGAGCCGATCCCCGATCCTGCGGAGGCCGCGGTCGAGCGAGACACGATCCGGCTCGCGTTCGTCGCCGCGCTGCAGCACCTGCCGCCCAAGCAGCGCGCCGTGCTGATCCTCTGCGAGGTCCTCCACTGGCGCGCAACCGAGGTCGCGGAGCTGCTCGAGACCTCCGTCGCGTCCGTCAACAGCGCGTTGCAGAGGGCCCGCGCGACGTTGGGCGAGGCCGAGGCCGCCGAGACCGATCCGGGCGAGGTCGACGCCGGGCTCCTCCGCCGCTACGTCACGGCGTTCGAGGCCTACGACCTCGACGCGCTGACGCAGTTGATCCGCGAGGACGCGATTCAGTCGATGCCGCCATTCGACCTCTGGCTCTCGGGCCGCGAGGACATCCTCACCTGGTGGTTCGGCCCGGGGATCGGCTGCCAGGGCTCCCGGGTCATCCCGACCCGGATGGCGAACGGCTCGCCGGCGTTCGGCCAGTACAAGCCGGCCGAGGGCGGAGGCCACGAGCCCTGGGCGCTCCAGGTGCTCGAGCTCGAGGACGGCAAGATCCGCGAGCTCACGTTCTTCCTCGGGACCGAGCGGCTCTTCCCGCTGTTCGGCCTGCCGCTCGAGCTCGACGCCTGAGCCTCAGGCCGGCAGGACGTCGGTCAGTCCGAGGAATTCGACCAGCTCGAGCAGCTCAGCCGAGGCGCCGCGCAGGTGCACGCGGCAGCCGCAGCGCTGGGCGGCGAGCTGAAGCCGCGCGAGCGCGTCGACCGTCACGGCGTCGGGCTCGACGCCGCGAACCTCGCAGATCGCAACAGCCGCGCCGCTTCCGCCGAGCAGGGCGCACACGCGATCGCAGAGCCCCGGTAGGTCCTCCCGCCGGATCGGGCCCGTGACCGCAAAGCTGATGGTCCCGGCCTCCATCCAAGGATGACCGCTCCTCGGACGGGAATTCATCGCCGAAGCGCTGAGAGCGCCTAGCCGCCGCTGATCGCGGCGATCACATCGACCCGGGAGCGCGGCTCGATCGGCGTGTCGAGCGCGGCACGCTCCCGGTCGACGTAGACGTGAATGTGCTGGCGGAGCACCGGGCCCGGCTCGCAGAGACGATCCCGCAGCCCGGGCCAATGCGCGTCGAGCTCGGCCAGCGCAGCGGCGACCGTCGGAGCATCGGTCTCGACCCGGCGCGGCAGGTCGGCGAAGAGCGGCGTCAGCGTGGTGGGGAGGTGCAGCTCGGCCATCAGTCGACCACCGCCACCTCGACCGACCAGATCGTGGGCAGGTGCGCCGCGATCTCGCTCCAGCTCTCGCCCTCGTCGTTGCTCGCGAACAGCTGGCCCGTGCTCGTCCCGAAGTAGAGCCCCGGCGTGTCGTAGCCGTCGATCGCCATCGCAAGGCGCAGCACTCCCAGGTGCGCGTGCTCCTGGGGCAGGCCCCGAACGAGCTTCTGCCAGCTCTCGCCGCCGTTCTGCGTGCGCCAGACGGCCGTCTGCCCGTCCGGCATGACGCGCCCATGGCCCCCGTCGAGCGGGATCACGTAGAACGTGTCGCGGTCATGCGGATGGACGGCGGCGCCGAACCCGAACTCGCTCGGCAGCCCATCGGTGATCTCGAACCACGAGTGTCCGCCGTCATCCGAACGATGCACCCCGACGTGATTCTGCTGGTACATCCGCTGCGGGTCGCTCGGCGAGCGGACGAGCCGGTGCACGCAGAACCCGACCTCCTCGTGCTCGCGCGGCCAGTCCGCCCGCAGCCCTCGATTCCGCGGAGTCCATGACGTCCCGCCGTCGGACGTCTCGAAGGTGCCGATCCCCTGAACGATCGCCCAGAAGTGCGAGGAGTCGTCCCCGTCGGGCAGCATCATCGAGATGCCGAGGTGCCCCGGAGGCTGGTTCGCCGGATCGTCCCACGCCTCGCTCCCCGGCTGGCCGGCGAGGGTCGAGAGGAGCGACCAGGTCTCGCCGCCGTCACCGCTCTCGAAGATCCCGGGCGCCTCGACGCCGACCCGCACCCGCCCGCCGGAGGCCGAGAGCGACGAGACCTTCGAGATCTTCCGCGGATCGTCGTCGCCGTAGCCGAGCCCCTCGCTGGAGAGAGCCCAGGTCTCACCGAGGTCGGTGCTGCGCCAGACGGCCGAGCCGTGCCACTCGCTCGCTGCGGCGGCGTACATCGACCCGGAGGATCCGTCGTGGATCGCGTGGTAGACGGGCCAGCTCTCGCAGAGCGGGCCGCGCACGCTCCAGTCACGGCGATCCTCGTCGCTCTCGAGCACGAAGAGCCCCTTGCGGGTTCCGATCAGCAGCAGTGTCCTTGGCATTGCGTTCACCTCCGGGTGAATATTCCGAGTGGTCGGAAGATAAGACGCCGGCCGGGCCGCCGAATCATCGCAGGGAGACGGCCGAAGGGCGATATCTAGACTCGCGCTCAGTGTCAGCCCGGGAACCCACGGAGACGATCTCGTTTGCCGGTGAGGGCATCTCGCCTGACCTGATCCCGATCGACGAGCTCGCCGACTGCGCGGAGACTGCGCTCCGGCAGGACGGCGGCCGGATCCTCTCGTACGGGACCGGCGCCGGCTATACGCCTCTGCGCGAGCTGTTCGCGGAGAAGTTCGACGTGCACCCCTTTCGGGTGCTGCTCACGAACGGCTGGCTTCAGGGCTTCCAGCTGCTCACCCAGGGCCGGATCAGAGCCAGGAACGTGATCGCCGAGTATCCGACCTACGCGCCGGCGCTGCGGGCGATCTTCCAGGGCGAGGCGAATCTCCTCTATATCGACCACCGGCCCGAAGGCTTCGATCTCGAGCAGATCACCTTCCAGATCCGCACGAGCCAGAAGCCGGCGATGGCCTACCTGATCCCGACCTTTCAGAACCCGACGGGCACGACCCTGAACGAGCAGCAGCGTCTCGACGTCGGCGCCATGCTGCACAAGGCGGGCGTGCTGATCGTCGAGGACGACTCGTACGGGGCGCTGCGGTTCGAGGGGGATGAGATCCCGACCGTCTTCGAGCTCTCTGCGAAGACCGCGGTTTACAGCGCCTCGCTCGGGACGCCGCTCGCACCCGGGCTCCGGGTCGGGGCGTTCATCCTTCCGGACGAGCTCGCGAGCGAGCTGACTGCGCTTGCCAATGCGACCTACATCACGCCTGCCCTCCTCGCCCAGGCGACGGTGTTCGAGCTGATGCACCGCGGCGGCTACGAGCCTCACCTGGAGCAGCTGCGGGACCAGCTGCTCGAACGGCGCGACACCCTGCTGGCCGCGCTCGAGCGGCATTTCGAGGGCGCCACCTGGACGACGCCCGAAGGAGGGCTCTACGTTCTGCTCACGCTGCCGCCGGGCACGAACGGCAAGGAGCTCGTCGAGCTCGCGCAGGGCGCAGAGGCCGCTCCGGGAGCCGACTTCATGGGGCTTCCCCATACCCTCAGGCTCAACTTCGCCGAGCCTGCCCAGAACATGATCGAGCCGGGCATCGAGCGCCTGGCGGCGGCCTGGAGGCAGATGCCCCCGCCGATCACGATGTTCTGATCTGTTGCGGTCTATTACTAGTTTTTTTGTGACAACCCGGTTCTCATCCGGAGACTATTGCGCCACCCTGATCGAGCGCGTACCCTGGTTATGCCGGTGAAGCAGGGGCTCCTGCCCTGGCCTTCGGTTGTCCCGGCATCACGTTCGCGGTACTTCACCTAGGAGGAGGAATGGCGAATAGCATCAAGATCAAGGTGAATGGGCTCACGCACGGCGTGACGGCCAGCCTTGATACCCCTCTCCTTTACGTTCTGCACAACGAGCTCCACCTGCATGGCCCGCGGTTCGGTTGCGGTCTTGCGCAGTGTGGCGCCTGCTCGGTGTTGCTCGACGGCAAGGAGATTCGCTCGTGCGTCACACCTGTGGCTGCAGTGAGCGGCAAGAACATCACCACCCTGGAAGGGCTCCCTGCCCTGTGGGCCGCCCAGCGCGGCACATCGGCGGCTGCCCCGGCGCTGCATCCGTTGCAGCAGGCGTGGATCGATGTTCAGGTTCCGCATTGCGGCTACTGCCAGAACGGGATGATGATCCAGGCCGCAGACCTGCTCGCGACGACCAAGAACCCGTCCGAGGATCAGATCCGCACGGCGATGAACGGACATCTCTGCCGCTGCGGTACCTATCCGAGAATCCTGACCGCGATCCAGAAGGCCGCGGCCGTGATGGCAAAGGCGGGTGCATAGCGATGACAGGCCTGATGCACGAGAAGGAGTTCTCACGCAAGGCGTTCGTGAAGGGCGGCGGCGCACTGATCGTCGGCGTCACTGCACTCAGCGCGTTCGCCGGCAAGGCTTCGGCCGCCAACGGCCTTACGCCGTTCGCCACCCGCGGCCCCGGCGACTACCTGCCGGACATCAATGCGGTCGACACGTGGATCACGATCACGCCGCAGAACACCTGCATCGTCACCCACGGCGAGACGGAGCTCGGTCACGGCACCCCGACCGGCATCCTGATGCTGACTGCGGAAGAGCTGAACATGGACTTCTCGCAGATGACCTACGCGCACCCCGAGTCGTGGCTCAACGTCACGGGCGGCGGCAGCGGTAGCTCGGGTATCTCCAGCCGGTCGACCTCGATCCGTGCTGCGGCTGCCTATGCGAAGTCGATCCTGATGAGCATGGCATCGACGAAGCTCGGTGTCCCGGTCGCGAACCTGACCGCGGCTTCCGGTGTCATCACCGGCGGCGGCCAGAGCGTCAAGTACGGCGATCTGATCGGCGGCAAGCTGTTCAGCTACACGATGTCGACCAACAACGGTGGTCAGGTCTCGGCGACGCCGGGCCAGGGCATCGCGAAGCCGGTCAGCCAGTACACGGTCGTCGGCAAGTCGTTCCCCCGGATCGACATCCCGGCCAAGGCGCTCGGCACGTACACCTACATCCAGAACGTCCGCATCCCCGGCATGCTCCACGGCCGGCGCGTTCGTCCTCGCGGTGCAGGCGCGAACACGGCGCTGAACGACCGTCCGGTGAGCGTCGACCCCAAGTCGATCAGCCACATCCCGGGCGCGCAGGTCGTGCAGATCCAGAACTGGCTCGGCGTTGTCGCTCCGAAGGAGTACGACGCGATCCAGGCTGCTGCACAGCTGAAGGTCGTCTGGCAGTCCGATCCCAAGCTGCCGGGCTCCGGCAACTACTGGGGCTGGCTGCGGCAGGTCGGCGATGCGAACGCGCAGAGCCCGGCCCGCTACACGGCTCAGACCGGTCCTGTCGCCGCGAACCTGGCCGGCGCAGCGAAGACGGTCTCGGCGACCTACAAGTACCACTACAACAGCTTCATGCCGATCGGCCCGCACTGCGCGGTCGCCGACGTCAATGTCGCTGCCAACAAGGCAACGGTGTATGTCCAGGCACAGGCGCTGACGGGCCTTCCGGCGAACCTCGCCGGGGTCGTCAACAGCATCACCGGCGGGTCCATGCCGGCGCAGAACTGCCGCGTCATCTGGTACGAGGGCGCGAGCTCGTTCGGCGGCGGGCAGACCGGCGAGGTCAACGAGGAAGCAGTGATCCTCTCGACCAAGCTCGGCAAGCCGGTGCGCGTGCAGTGGATGCGGTGGGACCAGCACGGTTGGGACCACTGGGGCATGGCGAACCTCTGGGACGTCAAGATGGGTGCGGACGCCAGCGGCAAGATCATCGCCGCTGACTGGACCACCTACGGTCAGGCCCAGAGCAACATCGACCAGACGAAGCTGCTCGCAGGCTTCAACACCTCGTGGCCGGCAACGCCGGGCACCGGTGGCCTGGCCCCGATGGACAGCCCGCTCTATGCCAACACGACCCGGCAGGTGCTTGCGAAGACGCAGCCTCTCTATAACGGCGCCTTCAAGTGCAACTTCCTCCGGGCCCCGAGTGCACCGCAGCAGTTCTTCGCCAGCGAGCAGATCGTGGACGAGCTCGCGCACGCGTCGAACATGGACCCGGTCGCCTTCCGTCGCGCGAACATCGACCCGACGACGACGGCCGGAGCCCGCTGGCTCGCAGTGCTCGACGGTGCGACCATCGCGGCCGGGTGGAAGCCCAAGGTCTCGAACTCGAAGCCGCAGACGGGGAACATCCGCACGGGCCGGGGCTTCGGCTTCGGCACCTTCGCCTCGAGCCAGATCGGCCTGGTGGCGGATATCCAGGTGAACATGAAGAGCGGCCGGATCTGGGCGCAGCAGCTGTACATCGCCCAGAACAACGGCATCACGATCGGCCCGCAGCTGGTCGCGAACCAGATGAGCGGTTCCGTCGTCCAGGGCCTGTCCCGCGCACTGTGGGAGCAGCCGTCGTTCACCAAGGAGAGGCTCACGAGCCTCGACTGGGTGACCTACCCGATCCTGCGGTTCAAGGACGCTCCGAAGGTCACGCTGGTCAACGTCCATCCGGGCGAGTACGTCACGGTGAATCCGGACCTCGGTAACGGCGGTCTGACCACCGACGTGAGCAAGGGCAACACGAATGCCTTTGCGAACGGCTGGACGCTCACCGGTTCGGGCGAGCCCCCGACGGCCGCAATCGGCTCGGCGGTGGCGAACGCGTTCTTCGACGCGACGGGTGTCCGCATCCGCATCGCGCCGATGAACCCGTCGAACGTCCGCGCAACGCTCAAGGCCGCCGGCGCGATTTAGCGGCTCGAGCAAGAACCCGGTACAAAGGAGAGGGCCCCGCTTGGGGCCCTCTCCTGTTTCTCGGCCATGTGGATCCCCCGTCACCTCTCGAAAGCAGCAGGCCTACTCGCCGCCGGCGCGCTGGTCGTCGTGGGCGCCGGCCTCGCGCACGGATCCGGCGTGCAGCCGACGCTGTATGTCAACTACACGATGGGCTGCACGTTCTCGATCACCGACGACTCGGGGAAGCCGGTCACCGTCGATCGCGCCCGGCGCCTACCAGGTGCTCGTAGCCTCGCCGGCCGATTTCGGCGCGATCGACCTGAGCGGAGTCAACGACCTGATGGCCTGCAAGGGCTCGGTGCATTTCCAGCTGACCGGGCCGGGCGTCTCGCTCTCGACGACGCTGGACGACGGCGACAACGACCAGGCGCTGCTGCAGGGCAGCTTCCAGCCCTCCGGGACGTATGTTGCGCAGGACATCACGCCCGGGGCGACCGCCCGCGTCAGCTTCTCCACCACGGCGACCGGAACGCCGGTCACCCCGAGCGTGCCCTACACGACGACGGGCTCCGGCAAGGCGATTCCGACCTCCGGCCCGCAGCCGACGGCGGCCACCGGCCCGGCCTCGGCCCTGCCTCTGCGCGGAGTGCTCAACGCCACCCTGAGCCCAACCGGCAAGGCAGCTCTGAAGCTCGACGGCAAGCCGGTCGACACGCTCAAGCCGGGTAGGTACGTGATCGCCGTCGTCGACCAGAGCATGAAGAGCGGGTTCGTCGTGCAGGAGCTCCACAAGCTCGCGACGGCCGTGACGATCGGCTCGCTTCACCGGCAAGCGCAGCGCGGCGGTCGCGCTGACGAAGGGGCAATGGGTGTTCTACCCGTCGGCCCTCGGCACGAAGACCCACTTCAGCGTCACTTCCTGACCCTCACCGTGGCGAAGACACCGGCGATCGCGGCGGCCGAGCAGGCGGGGATCGAGTTCTCGGTTCACGAGTACGAGCACGATCCCGGAGCCGCCTCATATGGCCTCGAAGCCGCCGACAAGATCGGCGCCGACCCCTCGCGCGTGCTCAAGACGCTCGTCGTCTCGCTCGACGGTGCGCTCGCGGTCGCGTGCGTGCCGGTGATCGCGCAGCTCGACCTGAAGTCGCTCGGCAAACGAGCCGAGCTCGCCGACCGAAAGCGCGCAGAGGCTGCGACCGGCTACGTCACCGGCGGCATCAGCCCGCTCGGCCAGCGGAGGCAGCTCCCGACCCACATCGACAGCTCCGCGCTCGAGCACCCGACCGTCTTCGTCAGCGCGGGCCGCCGCGGCCTCGAGATCGAGCTCGCCCCATCCGAGCTCGTTCGCCTGACGGGCGCAGCGGTGCACCCGATCGCGTCGTAGCTACCAGCGGTTCCAGTGCACGAGGTCGTCGTCCGCCCGGCGCCTCGACCGCAGGCGCGATCCGATGTCGGGCGTCTCGCCGGGCTTGCCGATCAGCGCGACGCCGATCGGGACGATCTCGGGAGGCAGGCCGAGCAAGTCGTCCAGCACGCGCTTCTGGTTCGGAGTGGCCGATGAAGGCGCTGGCGAGGCCCTCGTCGATCGCCGCCATCAGGACGGCCATCATCACAGCCCCCGCGTCGACGAACCAGTAGGGGACCGGCCATTCGAGCTCGACCCCGCCCGTCACGGCCAGCTTGTCGGGCTGGTTGTAGCGCTCGTGATAGAGCGACTCGTTTGCCGAGATCACGAGATGCACGGGCGCTGTCGCGATGTAGCCGTCGTCGCTCTCCGGATGGTCGTCGGTGAACCCCTGCGCGATCGCCAGCCGCGCGGCGGGGTCGGTGACGACGACGATGCTGGCGCCCTGGCTGAACCCGCCCGACGGCGAGTGGCGGATCGCGTTCGCGATCCGCGCGATCTGCTCCTCCGGCAGGGGTCGGGCAGAAACGCCCGGTGCATCCGCCGCCGCCGGAGAACGTCGCGGAACTCCATCAGTCTGCCGAGGAGCAGGCGGCGGGCGGAATCGGTCAGGAGAGCCGTCGCCTCTCGATCCGAGAGCGCAGCAGCGCGCAGCTCGCGGTAGGTCTCGTATCCGGTGAGCACGAGGAGCAGAGCGAGCGCCCGCCGCCGCGTCACTCCCGGGTCTCAGCAATGGCCCCGAGCCGCGATACGAGCCGCTCGAGCTCGTACCGCCGGTCGTGGCGCTGGCGGTCGACCAGAGCCTGCGCGGCCGGGTCGACCGCCGCGACGCCGTAGAGCTGCGAGAGAACGGCATCCTCCGACGACCAGAAGGCGACCGAGAGCGAGATCACTCCCTCCAGGGCTTCCGGGGGGTTGGCGACATCGATGGCCTCCCGAAGGTCGATGAGCGCCGGATTGGCGTCGAACGTCTCGCACATCGCATCGATCAGCTCGAGCCGCGAGCCGAAATGCTGGTACAGGGTTGCGCGCGACACGCCGGCCCGCTCGGCCACCTCCTCGATCGTGGAGGCGTGGAACGTCCCCTCGGCGAGCAGCTCGTGCACGGCGGCCTTGATGCGGTTCCGCGTGGCCTGCGAACGGTCGCTCCTCGCTCGAGTCGCTGTACGGGCGGGGCGACATGGACAAAGAGTCTAGACAACGTGTCCAAGTCGCGCTAGGGTACCGGACACCGTGTCTAGACATCGTGTCTAGATCAATCCCGAAAGGAGCAGTCATGCCCAAGGCATCGAAGGAGACCGCGTCCCGGACAGCGGATCTCGGGTTGCTCGAGTGCCGCTCGGAGGAGCTCGACGGCTACATGGTCGAGTTCACGACGTTCCGCGAGGATGGCGACGCGACGCCGTTCTTCAAGGGGCTCCCCGACGGCCGCTGCCAGAGCCACCACTGGGGCTATGTCACCAAGGGGATGCTGACGTTTCGCTATCCCGACCATGACGAGGTCTACGAGGCCGGTGACGCCTACTACGCGCCGCCCGGTCACATTCCGGTCGTGACCGCGGGAACGGAGACGATCGAGTTCAGCCCCACGGACGAGCACAGCAAGACGCAGGAGGTGCTGGGCAGGAACCTGGCCGCCGCAGGCCTCGTCTGACCGCACTCGAGAAGCGCGGCCTGGCGGTCCGGGCAGGATTCGCGCATGAGCAGCCCCCAGGGTGGGATCTTCGCGCTCGGTACCGCGTCGCACGCCTATCTCGAGCTCGACGCCGTTGCCGGCAGCAGCGGGATCGACCTCGTCACGACGATCGCGTCGCTGCGCGAGCCGAGAACGACGATGGGCGGCGTCAACCTGGTCGCCGGTTTCAGGCCCGAGCTCTGGCGCGAAGCTGCGCCCGCGGATGCGCCCGCCGGCCTCGAGGGATTCGAGCAGCCGGTCGCCGGGATCGAGGGATTCACGATGCCGGCGACCCAGCACGACGTCGTGCTCTGGCTCTCCGGAAGCGCCTATGACGTCGTCTTCGACGTCGCGCGCGCGGCGATCGCCGAGCTGCGCGGCGTGGCTGCGGTCGGCGCCGAGACTTCGAGCTGGCCGTACCGGCACGATCTCGATCTGACCGGGTTCATCGACGGCACCGAGAACCCGACGCTCGTCGAGGCTCCCGACGTCGTCCTCGTACCCGACGGCGAGCCGGGGGCCGGCGGCACCGTGCTGCTGCTTCAGAAGTGGGCGCACGACTCGGAGGCCTGGGAGTCGCTGCCCATCCCGACCCAGGAGGCGGTGATCGGGCGGACGAAGGCAGACAGCATCGAGCTCGACGATCGGCCCGCCGATTCACACGCCGCGAGCACCGATCAGGACGACTTCGGGAAGATCTTTCGCCGCAACACGCCCTACGGCGGCATCACCGACCACGGGACGATGTTCGTCGGGTTCGCCGCCTCCCGGGAGCCGCTCGCGCGCATGCTCGAGAGCATGGCCGGGCTCGTCAGCGGCCAGCGCGACGCGCTCACCCGCTACACGACCCCGCTGACCGGCGCCTACTACTTCGTGCCGTCGACCGACGCGCTCCGACGCGTCTCCGGAGAGACCGGTGACGGCGAGGATTGAGTTCAGCGGCGGCACGCTCAGCGCCCTGACCCCGGAGCTCAGCGACGATCAGATCGAGCTCCTCCGGGGCTACGGCACCGAGCAGCCGTTCGAGGCCGGGGAGATGCTCTTCCGGCCCGGCGAGCCGACGACGAGCTTCATCGTCGTGCTCGAGGGGCGGGTCGCGATCGTCGACGACTACGGCCGCTCCGACGAGCGGCAGGTGATCGAGTACGGCCCGCGCGGGTTCCTCGGCGAGATGAACGTGCTGTCGGGCCGTCCGGCCCTCTTCACCGCTGTCGGGCGCGAGGCCGGCCGCGTGCTGCTCGTCCCGGTCGCCGATCTCCGCGCGCTCGTGGGCAGCCAGTCGAATCTCAGCAACCTCGTGCTCGGCGCGTTCCTGAGCCGCCGCTCGGTGCTGCTGGGCGAGCGAGTCGGCGCGCGCATCATCGGCTCGCGCTACTCACCCGACACCCGCCGGCTGCGCGAGTTCGCAGCCCGCAACCGGCTGCCGCACGTCTGGATCGACGTCGAGCGCGACGACGAGGTCGAGGAGCTCCTGTGCACCTTCGAGATCGCGACCGAGGAGATGCCCGTTGTGCTGATCGGGCAGCACCTGCTGCGCAACCCGACCGATCCAGAGCTCGCGCGGGCCCTCGGGTTCGTGCACGCGCCGGCGGATCACGACGTGTACGACCTGCTCGTCGTCGGAGGCGGGCCCGCGGGCCTGGCTGCGGCGGTCTACGGCGCCTCCGAGGGGCTCTCGACGCTGCTCCTCGAGAGCGCGGCGATCGGCGGCCAGGCCGGAACCTCCTCGCGGATCGAGAACTACCTCGGCTTTCCCGCCGGGGTCTCGGGCGGCGAGCTGGCGGCGCGAGCGGCGCTCCAGGCCGAGAAGTTCCACGCGCGCCTCACGTTCCCGTGCGAGGCGGTGTCGCTGGAGGATCGCGACGGGCACCACCTGGTGCGGCTGGTGGACGGCGACGAGGTGCTCGCGCGGGCCGTGATCGTCGCGACCGGAGCCCGCTATCGCCGCCTCCCGCTCGACAGGCTCGAGACGTTCGAAGGCTACGGCGTCTACTACGCGGCGACGCAAGCGGAGGCGCAGCTGTGCACCGGCAGCGCGGTCGTGATCGTGGGCGGCGGAAACTCGGCCGGGCAGGCGGCCCTCTATCTGGCCGAGTCGTGCCGGCGCGTCCACCTCGTGATTCGCCGGCCCGATCTCGCGGCGACCATGTCGCGTTACCTGATCGACGAGATCGAGCGCGACGGGCGCATCGAGCTGCTCACCGAGACCGAGGTCACCGCCCTGCATGGCGACCGGGACCTGGCTGCGGTGACGCTCACCGGGCGCAGCGGCGAGCGCCGGCTCGCGAGCCAGGGGCTGTTCGTCTTCATCGGCGCCGATCCTCACACCGGCTGGCTCCGCGAGGCGGTCACGGTCGACCGCGCCGGTTTCATCGTCACCGGATCCGATCTGACCGTCGGCGAGGACGACCTCCCACCGCTACCGCTCGAGTCGAGCCGCCCGGGCGTCTTCGCGGTCGGCGATGTCCGCAGCGGCTCGGTGAAGCGCGTCGCCTCGGCAGTCGGCGAGGGGTCGATGGCCGTGCGGTTGGTCCACGAGCGGCTCGCGCGCCTCACGCACTGAGCGAGCTGTCTTCGGGGCCGCAAACAAACGTGGCCCGTGGACCGTCTGAATGGAGCGGGCCCGGGTTCCGTAGCTCCCCCGTGTCGGCCTGGGCCCGTCTCTCTCCGGGGTCGGACGCCAAGCGCGCCGGCCCCAGGGGGAACCTCTTCCACCACCAGCGCCGGCGGCGCCGGCGGGCGGAGGAGGCACGGCTCGACTCTCCGAGAGCGATCAGGTCGGCGCTGCGCTGGGCGGCGAGAAGTGCGTGGTAGTCGGGGTGCAAGTGCATGCCGACGAAGGTACGCCCAGGGCTGCAATTTCGGAATCGGAAGTGGCTGCCTATCTTTCTCGCGCCGCTGCCTATCTTTCGAAAATTCGCGGCTCGCCCGTCTATCGTGTTCGGATGGAGTTGCTCGAGCGCGATGTCGCCCTGGCAACGCTGGCAGGCGCATACGACGACGCGGTTCGCGGCTCGGGCCGTGTCGTCTTCGTCACCGGCGAGCCCGGGATCGGGAAGACCTCACTGGTCACCCGGTTCGTACGTGGCCTCGGCGCGGACACCCGGGTGCTCTTCGGCACCTGCGACGACCTGTCGATTCCGCGGCCGCTCGGGCCGATCCGTGACCTCGCGGGCAGCGTCTCGGCAGCGCTCGAGGGGGCGTTGGCCGCCGGAGCTGCGCCGCACGACATCCAGACGCTGCTCCTCGCCGAGGTCGAGCTGCCGCCACGGCCTACGGTGCTCGTCCTCGAGGACGTGCACTGGGCCGACGACGCCACGCTCGACGCGATCACCGTGCTGGGGCGGAGGATCGGCTCGCTTCCGGCGCTGCTCGTCCTCACGTTCCGGGCAGGCGAGGTTCCGCCGGGGCACCCGCTCCATGCGGCGGTCGGTGCGATCCGGGCGGACGAGTCCGTCGTGCTCGAGCTCGGCCCGCTGTCCAGGCGCGCTGTCGCGTCGCTTGCAGGCGACCGGGCTGCTGAGGTCTTCGCCGCCACGGGCGGCAATCCGTTCTATGTCAACGAGCTCGTGTGCGCGGCTGCTCCGAAGCGGATCCCGCGGACGGTCGCGAACGCCGTCCTCGGCCGCGCGGCGCGGCTGGACAGCGCGGATCGCCGTCTGATCGAGCTGGTGTCCGTCGTGCCCGGCCGCGTGCGCGCCTCGGTGCTCGACGTCGTCATGCCCGACTGGCCTGCCGCGGCGGAGGAGCCCGAACGGCGGCAGCTGCTCGAGCTCGACGGCGCCTACGTTCGCTTCCGCCACGAGCTTGCGCGTCACGCCATTCGCTCGAGCGTCCCGGTGGCCGCGTGCAGGCGGCTGCACGCCGAGATCCTCGATGCGCTGCTGGCCGCCGATGCCGACCCCGCCGACATCGTCCACCACGCCGACGCGGCGGGCGCCGAGGACGTCGTCGCCGACTACGCGCTGGTGGCGGCGCGGCGCGCCGCGGCCCTCGAGTCGAACCGCGAGGCGTACTCCCAGTACCGCCGCGCCCTCGAGTTCGTCGACCGGCTGCCGGCCGACGAGCAGGCTCAGGTGCTCGAGGAGGTGGCGATCGCCGGTTACACCGTCGGCAGGCTCGAAGAGGCGCTGCCGGCGATCGAGGCGGCGATTGCGATCTACGCCCGTCTCCGGGACATCGAGGCGCTCGGCCGGAGCACGCGGATCCTCTCGCGTCTCTACTGGTTCGCGGGAGACGGTGTGCCCGCGATCGAGAAGGCCCGCGAGGCCGTCGAGATTCTCGAGCCGCTCGGCGAGACCTCCGAGCTCGCGCGTGCCTACAGCGCCGTCTCGCAGCTGGCGATGCTCTCCGAGGACGGCGAGCAGTCGATGCTGTGGGGCGATCGAGCGATCCAGCTGGCCACGAAGCTCGGTGACGAGGCCACGCTCGCTCACGCGCTCGTCAACATCGGGACGAGCCGGAACCAGCTCGACCCCGACGACAACTCGGCGCTCGTCGAGGCGTACCGGATCGCAGACGCCGCCGGAAACTGGGAAGAAGGGGCTCGATCGCTTGCGAACCTCGCGTTCACGCTCCTCTACTGGGGCCGGCCCGAGCAGGCGCTGCAGTACGCCGAGCAGGGGCTCGCGTACTCCGAGGAGCACGACCTCCAGAACTTCGTCTCGTATACGAGCATGACGATCGCGTGGCTACGCCTGCGCGCCGGCGACTGGCGCGAGGCAGAGCAGATGACGGGCCGTGAGATCGGATGGGGCAGTACCGTGCCGCAGCTGCTCGCGCGCACGGTCCTTGCCGAGCTTGCTGTCCGAAGGGGAGACGAGGACGCCCGCGAGCTGCTCGCCGACCTTGCGGTCCAGGCCGACCGCGCCGGCGACCTGCAGCGGATGACGCCTGTGCTCGAGCTGGCGACGGAGTCGGCGCTGACGAGTGGCGGCCCGATGCCGGTCGAGCGGATCGAGTCGCTCCTCACGGCGATTCGCCGAGCAGGGGATCGGGCTCGGCTGGGGCCGCCTCCGCGTGGCGGCCTGGGCGGCGGCGGCCGGCATCGAGGCCGAGCTCGACCATGCCGGTGCGATGCCCTACGCGGCCATGGCCCGTCGAGACTGGCAGGCCGCCGCCGACAGCTTCGGAGAGATCGGCTGGCCCTACGACCGCGCACTGATGCTCTCGCTCCTCGACGAGGAGGAAGCCCTGGCCGAGTCGATCGAGATCGCGCGAAGCCTCGGCGCTGCACCTCTGATGAGGCGGGTTGCAGCGCGCATGCGCGACCTCGGCCTCCGCGTCCCGCATGGGCCGCGCGAGGCGACGCGCTCCAACCCGGCGGGATTGACCACCCGCCAGCTCGAGGTGCTCGAGCTGCTCGTCGAGGGGCTGACGAACGCCGAGATCGCCGATCGGCTCGTCCTGTCGCAGCGAACGGCCGAGCACCACGTTGCCGCCGTCCTGGCGAAGCTCGGGGCGACGACGCGGCGCGAGGCCGCACGGCGCGCTTCCGAGCTTCGCCTGGTGGCGAGTTGAGGCTCAGCTCCTGATCGCGATTGCCTCGGTATAGGCCGCCGGGATCGCGATCGAGCCGCCGCCCCCGAGCCGGTCCCACTTTCCGGCCAAGCGCGACGAGATCGCGCTCGAGCGCGAGACGCGCGTCGCCGTCGACCGACGCGAACGCCTTGAGCGTCGGCCCGTACCAGAGCCGGAAGAAGTGCACGAACTCCTCGGCCGAGCGGAAGCGGAACTCGAAGGTCCGCTCGGTCAGCTCCAGCGACGAGATCCCGTTGCCGAAGATCTCGCGCAAATGCCCCTCGGTGCCCCAGAGCATCGGCGAGGGAACGCCGGCCGGGGGCGGGACATGTGAGGCGACCGTGCGGAAGAGCTCGCCGATGAAGCCGTCCGGCGTCCAGCTTGCGAGGGCGATCGTCGCTCCGGGCCCGGAGACGCGCAGCAGCTCCGCAGCCGTGCGCCAGTGGTCGGGGGCGAACATCGTGCCGAAGACCGAGGTCACGGCATCGAACGAGCCGTCCGGGAACGGAAGCTCCTCGGCATCGCCCTCGACGAAGTCGACGACCAGGCCTTCTGCTTCCGCGCGGAGGCGGCCTTTCTCGAGCAGCGCGGGCACATAGTCGACGCCCACGGCGACGCAGCCGTGGCGCGCGGCGGCGATCGCGGCGTTGCCGCTGCCGGTGGCGATGTCGAGAACGTGCCAGCCCGCGCGCAGATCGGCGGCGTTGCAGAGCTGCTCGGCGACGAGCACGATCCGTGACGCTACGACCGCGAAGTCGCCGCTTGCCCAGGTGCTCTGCTGGCGCGCCTTGATCGCCCGGAGCTCCGGCATCGAGAGTTCCATCGTTGGGTTCATCAGTCTCCTCTTCGTATCGATGACGAGACCGACGGTACGGCCGGCCCGGCGCGCCGTCATCGGCGCCGGCTACCCATCTTCGGCCGCGGAGCTACGTAGATCTTCCCCTAGCGCTTTTTCTTCTTCTTGCTCTTCGCGCGCGTGTCCTCGTCGATCGCGTTCTCGAGCTTGCGGCGCTGCGCCTTCCGGTCCTTCTTGCGGAGCTTCTTTCTGAGCTGGTCGGACACGCAGCCGAGTTGTACCGGGTTTGGATCCCCTCAGGTCACACAGTCCGGCTCGTGCGCCGTCACGGATTCACCGAATTGTCACAGGTTGGACACCAGCGCCCGGACCCCGTGGGGGAATCGTGTTGTCTAGGCTCCGTCGGATGGGCGCGGAGCGCGATCGCGTGGAGACCTTCGGCAAGCTCGAGAACGGGCTCCGCGATGCCGGCGACTGGTACCACTGGGGCCCGTACCTGAGCGAGCGGCAGTGGGGAACCGTTCGCGAGGACTACAGCGAGGGCGGGACGGCCTGGGAGTACCTCCCGCACGACGACGCCCGATCCCGCGCCTACCGCTGGGGCGAGGACGGCCTCGCCGGCTTCTCGGACGTCGAGCAGCGGCTGTGCCTCGCGCTCGCGCTCTGGAACGGCCGCGACCCGATCCTCAAGGAGCGGATCTTCGGCCTCACCGGCAACCAGGGCAACCACGGCGAAGACGCCAAGGAGTACTGGTGGTATCTCGACGCCCTGCCGAGCCACGCCTGGAACCGCTGGCGCTACCACTACCCGCAGGGCGAGTTCCCGTACGGCGACCTCGTGGCCGAGAACGCGCGCCGGGGCAAGCTCGATCCCGAGTACGAGCTGCTCGACACCGGCGCGTTCGACGACGACCGCTACTGGATCGTCGAGGTCGACTATGCGAAGCACGACCCACACGACCTGCTCATGTCGATCTCGATCAAGAATGCCGGGCCCGAGGCCGACACGCTGCACGTCCTGCCGACCGCCTGGTACCGCAACACGTGGTCATGGGAAGAGGACGCCGAGAAGCCCGAGCTGCGCACCCAGGGCGAGGCGCGCCTGGTGACGGAGCATCCCTTCCTCGGCAGCCTCGAGATCGTCTCGGACGGCTCGCCGACCGTGCTGCTGTGCGAGAACGAGACGAATGCCGTGCGGCTGTTCGGCTCGGATGGGCCCACGCAGTTCCCGAAGGATGGGATCAACGATCACGTCGTCGGCGGCCTGCCGACCGTCGCGACCGGGGCCGGCACGAAGGCCGCGTTCTGGCACCAGGTCACGGTCGAGCCGGGGGAGACCGTCACGCTGCGCGTGCGTCTCCGCCCCGTCTCGAGCTTCGGCACCGATCCGTGGCTCGACTTCGACAAGGTGCTTGCCGACCGTCGCGCCGAGGCCGACGAGTTCTACTCGGAGCTGACGCCGCCGGGCGCATCCGCCGACGAGTCACTTGTCATGCGGCAGGCCTTCGCCGGGATGCTCTGGAGCAAGCAGATGTACGCCTACACCGTCGATCGCTGGCTCGACGGCGATCCCGGCCAGCCCACGCCGCCGGCCTCGCGGCTGACCGGCAGGAACGCCGCCTGGCGCACCTTCGACGCCTTCGACATCATGTCGATGCCCGACAAGTGGGAGTACCCGTGGTTCGCAGCCTGGGATCTCGCGTTCCATTGCGTGGCCCTCAGCCACGTCGACCCGGCCTTCGCCAAGTATCAGATGATCCTGCTCTGCCGGGAGTGGTTCCAGCACCCGAACGGGGCGCTGCCGGCCTACGAGTGGTCGTTCGACGACGTCAACCCTCCCGTTCAGGCGTGGGCCGCCCTCGAGGTGTTCGTCGTCGACGGTGCCCGAGACATCGACTTCCTGATCCGCGTCTTCGACAAGCTCCTCGTCAACTTCACGTGGTGGGTGAACCGCGAGGACTGGGACGGCTCGAACATCTTCGAGGGTGGCTTTCTCGGTCTCGACAACATCGGCCCGATCGACCGCTCCCACCTGCCGCCCGGCTACGTGCTCGAGCAGTCCGACAGCACGGGCTGGATGGGCTTCTATGCGCTCAGCATGGCGGCGATCGCCGCGGTCCTGCAGCGCGCCGGGCGTCCCGCGAACGACCTCGTGATGAAGTTCCTCGAGCACCTGGCGCTGATCTCCGACGCGCTGCGCACGCAGGGCCTCTGGAGCCAGGAGGACGGGATGTTCTACGACCGCCTCGTCTCGCCGGACGGCTCGATGCAGAACGTCGAGGTGCGATCGATCGTCGGCGTCCTGCCGCTGCTCGCCGTGGCCGTGATCGACGAGCGGGTGATGGAGCAGGCGCAGACCGTGAACAAGCGCAGCGCCGGCCTGCTCTCCCGGCGCCAGGAGGAGATCGCGCGGCTCGTCGACGAAGGCGTCCTTCCGGCGGGCGTCGGCAAGGGGCGGCTCCTGCTCGGCGTCGTCGGCATCGAGCCCCTGCTCAAGCTGTTCGAGAACCTCTTCGACGAGAAGGCGTTTCTCTCGCCGTACGGGCTCCGCGCGGTGTCGCGCTACCACGCCGACCACCCGTTCGAGATCGTCTTCGACGGGCGGCATGCGACGATCGACTACGAGCCGGCGGAGTCGACCAGCGCGATGTTCGGCGGCAACTCGAACTGGCGCGGGCCGATCTGGTTCCCGATCAACTACCTGGTCGTCAGCGCGCTCCAGCGGTACGCGCGCTTCTTCGGCGACTCCTTCACCGTCGAGTACCCGACCGGATCGGGAGCGCGGCTGCCGCTCGGCGACGTGGCCGACGATCTTCGCGACCGGCTGATCTCGCTCTTCCTGGTCGGCCGGGACGGTCGGCGCCCGTGCTTCGGCTGGGTCGAGCGGCTGCAGGTCGACCCGGCGTGGAAGGACAACATCCTCTTCAACGAGTACTTCCACGGCGACAACGGCGCCGGTCTCGGCGCGTCCCACCAGACCGGATGGACGGGGATCGTCGCCGACCTGATCGTGCGCGGCCGCGGCCGCGACTTCCCCACCCTCGGGGAGCTGCTCGAGATGGCGCTCCACGACCGCGAGCAATGACGATCCGGTTCGGGCCCGAGACCTGCGGCCGGCTCGACGAGGCGGCGGCGCGCGAGTGGCTGGTCTCGGACGGCGTCGGCGGGTACGCGATGGGCACCGTCGCTGGGCTCCGGACCAGGCGCTACCACGGGCTGCTCGTCCCGGCGACCGGCGGGCCGGCCGCGCGGATGCTCGGGCTCGTGTCGCTCGAGGCCGTGCTCGTCGCGGGCGATGCCCGCTTCGAGCTCGCAACCGACGAATGGACGGGCGGCCAGGTCAGTCCGCGGGGCAACGAGCTGCTCGTCACGTTCGACCTCGACGACGGCGTGCCGCGTTGGCGCTGGCAGATCGGGGACCTCGTGCTCGAGCGCGAGCTCGCACTGGCACACGGCAGGCCTGCGGTCTCGATCGTGCACCGGCTGATTCGCGCCGATCGGCCCGTGCGGCTCGAGCTCACCCCGCTCTGCACCTGGCGGAGCGTCCACGGCGAGCGGTTTGCGAACGGCGCGCCGTCGGTCGTGCCTGCAGCCGACGGCTTCGTCTTCGAGGACGGGTTCCGCGTCGCGGGCCCCGGCTACAGGGCCGGCGGCGAGTGGTACCGCGGTGTCCGGGCCCGCGAGGAGGCTGCCCGGGGGCTGAACGACGTCGAGGACGTCTGGGCGGCGGGAACCTTCTCGGTCGACCTCGCGCCCGGACAGGCGACCGAGGTGCTCGCCGCTGCGACGCCGTTCGACAAGCTGCCGGAGGCTTCCTCGATCGTCCCGGCTGCACGAAAGCGGGCCGCTTCGCTCGTGCAGGCCGCCGGAGCAGCCGACCAGGTCGACGCCACGCTCGTCGTCGCTGCCGACCGGTTCGCGATCACCACCGGTGGGCGTCCGACGGCGGTCGCAGGCTACCCGTGGTTCGGAGAGTGGTCTCGCGACCTGATGACCTCGTACGAGGGGCTCTACCTGAGCACCAATCGCGGCGACGAAGGCCGCGAGGTCCTGCGGACGTCGGCTGCCACCGTCTCCGAGGGGATGCTCGCGAACACCGCCGACACGGGCTCCCTCGAATACAACACGGTTGACGGAACGCTCTGGTTCGTGCACGCGCTCGACCGGCACATCGCCGTGACCGGCGACGACGATCTCGGCGGCGAGCTTGCCCCGATCGTCGAGCAGATCGTCGACTGCCACCTCGAGGGCACCCGGTTCGGCATCGGCGTCGATCCCGCCGACGGCCTCCTCCGGCAAGGCGCCGAGGGTTGGGCGCTGACCTGGATGGACGCCCGGATCGACGGGGTCCCCGTCACGCCTCGGGCGGGGAAGCCGGTCGAGGTGAACGCGCTCTGGGTGCGGGCGCTCCGGGTTGCCTCCAGGCTCCAGGGCTCGAGTGCCGCCACTCATCGCCTGACGGATCTCGCCGACCGCGCCCAGGCGTCGTTCGTGACGCGCTTCGTTCGGCCGGACGGCGCAGGCCTCCTCGACGTGGTCGATGGGCCCGGGGGCGACGACGCCTCCGTCCGGCCGAACCAGTTGCTCGCCGTCTCGCTTCCCGACGCACCTCTCTCCGGAGGCTCGGACGCGGCTCGCGCGGCCGTCGATGCGTGCCGCCGCTCGTTGCTGACGCCGCTCGGACTGCGCTCGCTCTCGCCCGACGACCCTTCCTACCGGCCCTACCACCGCGGCAGCCCGAGCGAACGCGATCACGCCTACCACCAGGGGACCGTCTGGCCCTGGCTGATCGGCCCTTACGTAGACGCCGCCCGGGCGGTCGGCGTGCCGTTCGACGACGTGCTCGCCGGGCTCGAGTCGCATCTCGGCGACTGGGGCGTGGGCTCGGTCTCCGAGACCGCCGACGGCGCCGCCCCGCACGCGGCGACCGGCTGCCCGTTCCAGGCCTGGTCGGTCGCCGAGGTCCTGCGCGTCCGCCGCGGGCCCGCCGAAGAAGCCGGGCCGAAGAAGAAGCGGCGCCTCGCGAAGGCCCGAACGTGACGGAGCCTCGCCCGCGGGTGCTCATCCTAGGCGGCGGCTTCGGCGGCGTCGGGGCGGCGCGGAAGCTGAAGGGCGCCGACGTCGACGTCGTGCTCGTCGACCGGCACGACTACCACACCTTTCAGCCGCTGCTCTACCAGGTCGCAACCGATCTGCTCGAGACGAGCGCGGTGGGTCACGCGCTGCGTGACCTCTTCCACGACCAGCCGAACGTGACGGTCCACCAGGCGACCGTCTCCGCCGTCGACCTCGAGCAGAAGCAGGTCAGCTTTGCCGAGATGGATCCCGTTGCCTACGACTATCTCGTCCTCGCGCTGGGGGCGAAGGCGAACTTCTTCGGCACGCCCGGCGCGGCCGAGCACGGCTTCCCGATGTACACGCTCTCCGATGCCGTGCGCCTGCGGGGGCACGTGCTCGAGCGTTGGGAGGCCGCCGACCGCGATCCGTCGCTGATCGACGACGGAGCTCTCAATGTGGTGATCGTGGGCGGCGGCCCGACCGGCGTCGAGAGCGCGGGGGCGCTCGCGGAGCTCTACCGGAACAGCTTCGACAAGGATTACCGGTCCGTCCCGCAGGAGAAGGCCCGCCTGATCCTGGTCGAGGCGGGCCCGACGCTGTTCTCCATGTTCCACGAGAATCTCCAGGCCTACGCGGAGCGCTCGCTCGAGGAGCTCACGGTCGAGGTGAGGACCGGCGAGGCCGTAGCCTCGGTCGAGCCGACCCGCGTAACGCTGAAGTCCGGCGAGGTGATACCGGCCCACACGCTCGTCTGGGGCGCCGGCCTACAGGCGAGCCCGGTGGCGGAGGGGCTCGGCGTCGAGCTCGAGCGCGGCCATCGAGTCCCGGTCGGGGCCGAACTGACTGTTGCGGGGCACCCGGAGCTGTTCGCCGTCGGCGACATCGCCTGGATCACCGATTCCAAGGCCGACCACGTCCTTCCGCAGCTCGGATCGGTGGCGCTGCAGGCCGGCGAGCATGCCGGCGAGACGATCGCCCGGCTCGTCAAGGGCAAGGAGGCAAAGCCGTTCGCCTACCACGACAAGGGCACGATGGCTGCGATCGGCCGGGGCGCCGCGGTCGTGCAATTCCGGGGCGGCCGCACGATGACCGGCTATCCAGCGATGCTCGCCTGGGGCACGGTTCACCTGGCTCTGCTCTCGACTGGCGAGGATCGCACGAAGGCGGTCATCGACTGGGTGTGGGCCGGGTTCACGCATGAGCGCCCCGGACGGATCCGGGTTACCGACGACGAGATAGAGAGGAAAACCGCATGAGCTCGAAATCGGAGAATGAGGCGCCGGCAACGGCCGATGTCTTCGTCGCCTTCGGCATCACCGGCGATCTCGCGAAGGTGATGACGTTCCGCTCGCTCTACCGGCTCGAGAAGCGTGGCCTGCTCGACTGCCCGGTTGTCGGGGTGGCGGTCGACGACTGGACGGTGGAGCAGCTCGTCGAGCGGGCGCGCGAGTCGATCGTCGGCACGGGCGAGGAGCTCGATGAGGCGGTGTTCAAGCGCTTCGCAGAGCGGCTTCAGTATGTCTCCGGCGATTTCGGCGACGCCGCGACCTACGAGCGGGTCGGCGCGGCGATCGACGGGGCGAAGCTGCCGGTCTTCTACCTGGAGATCCCGCCGTTCCTGTTCGGCCGGGTCGTCCAGGGGCTCTCGGAGGCAGGCCTGACGAAAGCTGCTCGCATCGTGGTCGAGAAGCCGTTCGGGCATGACCTCGCCTCTGCCGACGAGCTCGCGGCCGAGCTGCACCAGTACGTCGACGAGTCACAGCTCTACCGGATCGACCACTACCTCGGAAAGATGGGCCTCGAGGAGATCATCCACCTCCGTTTTGCGAACGCGATGCTCGAGCCGCTGTGGAGCCGCACTCATCTGTCGTGCGTGGAGATCACCATGGCCGAGAGCTTCGGCGTCGAGGATCGCGGCCACTTCTACGATCCGGTCGGCGCGCTTCGGGACGTCGTCGTGAACCATCTGATGCAGGTGGTCGCGGCGTGTGCGATGGAGGCGCCTTCGCGGGGCGATCCGCGCACGATCAAGGACGCCCAGGTCTCCCTGTTCCGCGCGATCGTCGAGGCCGATCCCGCCCACTACGTCCGGGGGCAGTACGACGGCTACCTGAAGATCGACGGCGTCAAGCCGGACTCGACCACCGAGACGTATGCCGCGCTGCGGCTGGAGATCGAGAACTGGCGCTGGGCGGGAGTGCCCTTCTTCATCCGCACGGGCAAGCGGCTGCCGGTGACCCAGACCGAGCTACGGATCGTGTTCAAGCATGCGCCAAGGCTCGGGTTCGGGCTCCGGTCGCGACACTCCGAGCCGAACCAGCTCGTCGTCAAGCTCGACCCCACGACAGGCGTCCGGCTGATCGTCGACGCGCACCGGGCAGACCAGGCCGGCTCCGCCCCGATCGAGCTCGACATGGAGTTCGCCGAGGAGGGCGGCGAGGGCCCGACGCCGTACGAGGTGCTGCTCCACGCCGCGATGGTCGGCGACACGACCCGCTTCACCCGGATGGACAGCGTCGAGGAGGCGTGGCGCGTGATGGGCCCGCTGCTCGAGAGCCCGCCGCCGGTACACGTCTACAAGCCGGGAAGCTGGGGGCCCGAAGCCGCCGACGACCTGGTCGAGGGCTACGGCTGGCACGCTCCCTGGATCGCGGAATGACCGTCGACGCCTACGACGTCGTGATCGTCGGGACCGGGGCAGGAGGCGGCACCCTGGCGCGGCGTCTCGCGCCATCCGGCAAGCGGATCCTCCTGCTCGAGCGCGGCGACTGGCTCCGCCGCGAGCCGGCGAACTGGAGCGTGCACGACGTGTTCGTCGACAACCGCTACGTCTCGAAGGACACCTGGTACGACCCGCAGGGGAAGGCGTTCCAGCCCCAGATCCACTACTTCGTCGGAGGGGCGACGAAGCTCTACGGCGCGGCCCTCTACCGGCTCCGCAAAGAGGACTTCGGCGAGCTTCGCCACCACGACGGGATCTCGCCTGCCTGGCCGATCGCCTACGACGAGCTCGAGCCGTACTACGCGCAGGCCGAGCAGCTCTACGAGGTTCACGGCGCCCGGGGTGAGGATCCGACCGAGCCGCCCTCCAATGGCCCCTACCCGTTTCCGCCCGTCGCGCACGAGCCGCGGATCCAGCGGCTCTCCGATCAGCTCGAGTCCGCCGGGCTCCATCCGTTCCACGCGCCGTGCGGGATCCGGCTCGACGAGGCGAACCTGCCCTACAGCGCCTGCGTGCGCTGCGTGAACTGCGACGGCTTTCCCTGCCTCGTCCACGGCAAGTCGGATGCGGAGGTGATGGGCGTGCGCCCGGCGCTCGAGCACCCGAACGTGACGCTCCTGACAGGGGCGAAGGCGGTCAAGGTCGAGACGAACGACGCGGGGACGGAGGTCACCGCGGTCGTCGTCGAGCGGGACGGAGAGACCGAGCGCTACTCGGGCGACCTGATCGTGCTCGCCTGCGGCGCCGCGAACACGGCGGCGCTGCTCCTGCGCTCGGCGAGCGACGCGCACCCGAACGGCCTCGCGAACGGCTCCGATCAGGTCGGCAGGAACTACATGTTCCACGCGAGCCAGGCGGTGCTTGCCCTTTCGCGCGACGAGAACCCGACCGTCTACCAGAAGACGCTCGGCCTGAACGACTTCTACTTCGGCAGCCCCGATCACGACTACCCGCTCGGCAGCATCCAGATGATCGGCAAGTCGCAGCCGGAGATGTTCCGGGGCGAGAAACCGGGCGAGACGGCGCTCGCGCCCGAGTGGTCGCTGGAGCGGGTCGCGCAACACGCGATCGACTTCTGGCTCTCGACCGAGGACCTGCCGATGCCCGAGAACCGGGTCACCATCGACCGCGACGGCCGGCTCACGCTCGCCTACACGCCCACGAACGACGTTCCCAAGCAGGAGCTCTACGGCAAGCTCAAGTCGATTCTCGGCAAGCTCGACATGAACCCGGACCATCTGATTCAGCGCTTCGCGTACATGAAGAACGAGATCCCGGTCGCGGGCGTCGCCCATCAGGCCGGCACGTGCCGGTTCGGCTCGGATCCGGCGACCTCGGTGCTCGACGTCGACTGCAAGGCGCACGAGCTGGATAATCTCTACATCGTCGACACGAGCGTCTTCCCGAGCATCGGCGCGGTAAATCCCGCGCTGACCGCGATGGCGAACTCGCTGCGGGTCGGCGACCACCTGCTCGACCTGCTCGATGCGCCCGCCAACGGGGACCTGAGGCTCGCGGGTTTACGAACGTGCGGGAGGGCTACTGGATCGAGTACCGCGTAGCCCCCTCCCGAGCGCAAAGGAGAGCCCTTCGATGTTCGAGTTCACACAGACGTTTTCGAGCTTCTCGGTCGACGATCTGCCTCGCGCGAAGCAGTTCTACTCCGACACTCTCGATCTGAGCGCCTCCGAGGAGATGGGTGGGCTGAGGTTGCAGCTCGGCGGCGGGAGCGAGGTCTTCGTCTACCCGAAGGACGATCACTTCCCTGCGACGTTCACCGTCCTCAACTTCGTGGTCGACGACATCGACGGGGCCGTCGCCAACCTCAGCTCAGCGGGCGTGCGGTTCGAGCACTACGAAGGCGAGCTTCAGACCGACGAGAAGGGAATCTTCCGGGGCCAGGGGCCGACCATCGCGTGGTTCAAGGACCCGGCCGGGAACATCCTCTCCGTCGTGGAGGCGGACTGAGAGCCCGACCGGGGCGCCCGGCCCGCTGAGCTTCTATCGCCTGGCGACCCACTTCGCGATCTCCCAGCACACCAGCAGCACGACGGCGGAGAGCAGCGCAACGCCCCATTGCTGCGAGGTGAGCGAGGTCGTGCCGAGGAGGCGCTGCAGGAAGTCGGCGTGCGTGATCAGGTAGGCGCCTGCGATCTCGGCGCCGGCGATCAGGTTCATCCGCGAGCTGTTGAAGGTGTCCATCGTGAAGATCGACGCAGTCTCGCTTCGGGACTCGAAGGCGGCGACCACCAGCATCAGCGAGAACGCGACGAGCCCGATCGACTGACCCACGGCGACGCTGCCGTAGTGATGGATGCCGAGCTCGATCAGCAGCAGGTTGGCCGCCGCGACGAACGCGCCGCCGAGGCCGCAGGTGATCTTCACGCTGGTCGTCAGGATCGACTCCCCGCGCGGCCGCGGGTGACGCCGCATCAACCCGGGCGTCTCCCTGTCGAACCCGAGCGCGATGCCGAATGGAGCGTTCACGACGAAGTTGATCCAGAGAATCTGCGACGGCGTGAAGGGCTGGCCTGCGGCGATGTTGAGCAGCGTCGCGCCGAGGAACGTGAGCACGAACGCGATCAGCTCGAGCAGCACGAAGCGGATGTACTTGTCGAGGTTCGAGTAGAGCTTGCGGCCCTGCTCGACCGCGTAGACGATGGTGGCGAAGTTGTCGTCGGACAGGATCATCCGGCTGGCGTTCTTCGCGACCTCGGTGCCGCTGCCCATCGCGATCCCGATGTCCGCAGCCTTGATCGCCGGGGCGTCGTTGACACCGTCGCCGGTCATCGCGACGACGTGGCCGCGCTTCTTCAACGTCTCCGCGAGGAGCACCTTGTGCTCGGGCGCCACGCGGCCGACCACCCCGATGCCGTCGATCCGGGCGAGCCGCTCCTCGTCCGACAGCGCGGCGAAGTCGGCACCGAGCATCGCCTCGCCGGGAATGCCCAGCTGCTTCGCGATCGCGGCGCCGGTGCCGACGTCGTCGCCGGTGACCATCCGGACCTGGATGTGGGCCGCCTGGGCGTCTGCGACGGCGACCTTCGACTCCTCGCGGGGCGGGTCGACCATCGCGACGAGGCTGGCCATCTCGAGCTCGGTGACGTACCCGAGCAGATCGCCTTTCGGGTCGAAGCTCGACGGCGGCAGGTCGCGGCGAGCACCGGCCATCACCCGCAGGCCCGCCTCGCTCATGCGGTCCATGTTGCTCTCGGCCCGCCGCTTGAGATCGTCGTCCCAGGGGATGCTCTTCCCGTTCGAGCTCGCCGTCTTCACGTGGCTCATCACGGCGGGCGCGGCCCCTTTGACGAAGCAGCGGATCACGTCCTCTCCGGCCGAGTCCTTCGTCCGGTGGAACGTCGCCATCAGCTTGTAGGTCGGGTCGAAGGGCAGCGTCGCGACCCGCGGCAGCGCCTCGCGCGTGGCGTCGATGTCGAGCCCCGCCTTGTGCGCGAGGACGAGCAGCGCGCCCTCGGTCGGATCGCCGACGACCTTGCCGTCGACGAGCTTGGCATCGCTCGCCACCACATATGGGAGGACGGCGTCATCGAGGGTGTTCGTGCTCCCGGCAGCGTGGCCGATCGTGCCTTCGAGGCTGTACCCGGTGCCGGAGACCGTGTAGCGGTCGGTCGAGTCGAGCACCTCGACGGCGGTCATCTGGTTCATCGTCAGCGTCCCGGTCTTGTCCGAGTTGATCGCCGAGGTGAAGCCGAGCGTCTCGACCGACGGGAGATCCTTCACGATCGCCTTCTGCTTCGCGAGCTCGACGCTTCCGAGCGAGAGGACGACCTGGACGACCATCGGGAGGGCGAGCGGGATGGCCGCGATCGCGAGCGCAACCGCGGTGTTGAACAGCACCGTCCAGGATTGCCCGCGGTGGAGGCCGAGCGCGAACATGATGATCATCGTCAGCCCCGCCGCCCCGACGATCCAGAGCGTCAGCGTGTTCATCTGCTTCGTGAGCGGTGTCTCCTCCTTTGCCGTCGAGGAGAGCATGTGCGCGATCTTCCCGACCTGCGTCCGGTCTCCGGTCCCGGTCACGATCACAACGGCGCTGCCGTGCGTGACCGGGGTGTGCATGAAGGCCATGTTCGCCTGGTCGCCCGCGCCGACCTCGGCGTCGGGGAGCGTCGAGGCGTCCTTTCCGGAGGGCACGCTCTCGCCCGTGAGCGCCGACTCGTCGATCTGGAGCGCGCTCGCGCTGACGATCCGCCCGTCCGCGGGAACCTCGTCGCCGGCCGCGAGCAGGATCACGTCGCCGGCGACGAGGCCCTCCGCCGGGATCTTCGCCTCCGCTCCGTCACGGCGTACGCGCGCGGTCGCCTCCATCATCGACTTGAGGGCGTTCATCGCGCTCTCGGCTTTGCCCTGCTGGCGCAGCCCGGTGAAGGCGTTCACCAGGGTGATCACGATCAGCACGATCGCGGTGCTCCACTCCTTGATCGCGAGCGAGACGATCGACGCCCCGACCAGGATCAGCTGCATGTAGCTCGTGTACTCGCCGAGGAACCGCTCGAGCGTCGAGGGCTGCTTCTCGGCCGGAAGCGCGTTCGGGCCGTCGCGGTCGAGCCGCAGGGCGGCGTCCGCGGCGGTCAGGCCCGTGTCGATGTCGACCGAGAGCGCGGCCGCGACCGCTGCGGGCTCGAGCGCGTACCAGCGCTGCTCGGCGGTGTCGGGCATCAGGACTCGTCGCTCCCTGCCTGCTCGACCTCGAACGGATCCGGAGCGGCGCCGTCGGGAGCCTGGCCTTCGAGCGTCGCCTTGATCTCCTGCAGCCCCTTGCGCGTCTCGTCGCTGACCTCGGGATAGCGCGGGTCGATCTCGAGCAGCGCGTTCGCGATCACGGCGCCGGCGGCGATCCGGGCGTACCACTTGCGATCGGCGGGGATCACGTGCCAGGGGGCCCATTCGGTGCTCGTGTGCGAGAGCATCTCCGAGAACGCGTGCTGGTAGTCGTCCCAGTAGCCGCGCTCCTGGACGTCGGCCGAGGAGAACTTCCAGTTGTGGTCCGGGAGGTCGATGCGGCGCAGGAACCGGACGCGTTGCTCCTCCTTGGAGAGGTTGAGGAAGAGCTTGACCACGCGGATCCCGTTGTCGGTGAGGTAGCGCTCCCAGTCGTTGATCTCGCGGTAGCGCCGCTTCCAGATCCCGTGGTCGCGCGCCTCCGTCGGCAGCTTCTGCCGCTCGAGCAACGCCTTGTGGACGCGGACGACGAGCACCTCTTCGTAGTGTGAGCGGTTGAAGATGCCGATCTGGCCGCGGGCCGGGAGACAGCACGCGTAGCGCCAGAGGTAGTCGTGATCGAGCTCTTCCGACGAGGGCACCTTGAAGCTGTGCACCGCGACGCCCTGCGGGTTGACGCCGCTCATCACGTGCCGGATCGTGCCGTCCTTGCCGGCTGCGTCGAGCGCCTGGAGCACGACGAGAACGCCGTGGGTTCCCTCTGCGTAGAGACGCGACTGGTACTCGGCGAGCATGCCGATGCCGTTTGCGAGCAGCTCGCGTCCCTCCTGCTTCGAGTCGATGCCTTTCTTGTTGCGGGGGTCGAAGTCCCTGGCGAGCGTCACCTTCGATCCCGGTTCGACCTTGAATTGCTCTACGAACTCGGCGACCCGCTTCTCGCGTATCTGTGCCATCTGTGCCTCCCTCGGACGGGAGCCAAACCCTAAACGATGCGGGGGCGGCCCGAGGCCTCGGTCGAACGCAGCTAGGTCAGGCTGGGCGAGTCGAGGTCGAGCTCGGGAGCGCAACGTGGGTCGTGTGCGGCGACCAACTGCATGAGCAGGGCGTGGAAGAGCTTGCGGCTCTCGGGATCGAGCGGCGCGAAGAACTCGGCCTCGACCTCGCGCGTCAGCTCACGCAGCTCTGCGTGGATCCGCTTTCCCTCCGCGGTGATGCTGACCACGTGCCGCCGCCGATCGTGCGGGTCGCGCTGCCGGACGACGAGCTCGCGTGTCTCGAGCGAATCGAGGAGGGCTACGAGCCGGCTCGGGTCGAGCCCGAGCGCGTCGGCGATCGCGGACTGCGTCTCGCGGTCGCCTTCGGCCAGGATCGCCAGCACGCTGTAGTCATAGAGCTCGTAGCCCGCCTGCTCGACGCGGGCGATCGCCTTCGCCTTCACATCCATGCCGAGGCGCGCGAGCAGGAAGCCGCTGCTCTCGGAGAGCTCCTTGGCGACCCGCGCCATCGGGCGCGACGTCGTCTCCGGTGCGGGGATCGTCGTCATCACAAAACAGTGTAGCGGCTAACGATGGCCAACTGGTATCGTTGCATGATTCAACTATCTAGACAGCAACGATACGTGTGCTCAAGGGATGAGGTGAACAAGAAATGCAAGCTGCAAGTTTGACACAGACGGCGGTCGAAAACGACGATCGGAGGAAGTGGTACGCGCTGGCGCTGATCGTGGCCGCGCAGTTCATGGTCGTGCTCGACGTCGCGATCGTCAACGTCGCGCTGCCGTCGATCAAGGACGACCTGAACTTCTCCCAGGAGAGCCTCCAGTGGGTGATCACCGGCTACGCGATCATGTTCGGCGGCTTCCTGATGCTCGGAGGGCGCCTTGCCGACCTGCTCGGGCGGCGGCGGCTGTTCATCGCCGGGCTCGCCGTTTTCACGGTGGCCTCTCTGCTCGACGGCCTGGCGTGGTCGGAGACCTCGCTGATCGTCTTCCGGCTCCTTCAGGGGCTCGGCGCCGCCATGCTCTCACCGGCTGCGCTTTCGATCCTGACCACGATGTTCACGGAGGGGAAGGACCGGAACGTCGCACTCGGCATCTGGGGAGCAGCCTCGGGGAGCGGCGGCGCTGCCGGCGTCCTGCTCGGCGGAGCCCTGGTGAGTGCTCTCAGCTGGTCGTGGATCTTCTTCATCAACGTGCCGGTGGGCATCCTCGTGATCTCGCTGACGCCGTTCCTGCTCAGGGAGAGCAAGGCCGACCTTGCGCATCGCCACTTCGACTTCGCCGGCGCGGTATCGATCACCGGCGGGTTGATGCTCCTCGTCTACGCGATGACGAGGGCCGCCGAGCACGGCTGGGCCACGACAGAGTCGATCGCATTGCTGGGGACCTCCGCGGCTCTGCTCGTCGCGTTCGTCGTGATCGAGATGCGGTCGAAGGCCCCGCTCCTGCCGCTTCGGATCTTCAAGCTGCGGACGCTCTCGGCCTCGAACGCGAGCGGCCTGCTGATGGGCGGGGCGATCTTCGCCCAGTTCTTCCTGCTGACGCTCTACATGCAGCAGGTGCTTCACTACTCCCCGATCCAGACCGGTGTCGCGTACATCGGGCTGACGCTGACGATCATCGTGTTCTCGGTGGCCGCCCAGGCGCTCGTGACCAGGCTCGGCGTCCGGCGGATCCTGCCGCTCGGGCTCGCCCTGTCCACGGTCGCGCTCGTCTGGTTCGCACGGTTGCCTGTGCACGGGCACTACTTCAGTGACCTGTTCCCGCCGTTCATCATCAGTGGGCTCGGGCTGGCGCTGGCGTTCGTGCCGATGTCGATCGGCGCTCTGACCGGTGTGCGTGAGAGCGACGCCGGCATCGCCTCGGGCCTCATCAACACGACCCAGCAGATCGGCGGGGCGATCGGCGTGGCCGTGGCGACCACGGTCGCGACGACGTTCACCGCTCACTACGCCGACGGGCACGCCGGGGGCACCTTCAGCCCGGCCGCGCTGACGCACGGGTTCCAGATCGCGTTCTACGTCCTGGCCGGAATGGCCGCCTTCGGAGCCCTCCTCGCGGCAGTCATGCTCGAGTCGAAGCCCGACGAGGCCGCGGATCCGATCCTCGTGCCCGAGCTGGAGGCAGCATGAACGCCCTCCGGCGGAGGCTCGAGGAGCTGACGCTCGAGCTGCAGGGCCTCGTGCTCGTGCGGGCTCTGCTCGAGCTCCGCGGGTTCCCGGCGGACGAGATCGCCAAGCACGACAAGCGCACGAAGCGCGTCCGCGCTCAGCTCGCTCAGCTGGCCGAGCACGCGGTGTAGCTCGGAGAGGGCCGCGGCCGGGTCGATCCCGGCCGCGGCCTTACTTCGCCCGCATCCGGTTGTTGCGCGGGTTGTGCTCGACATCTGCAAGGCCGAGCTCCTCGAGCAGCGGCGGCATGTACATCCCGAACCGCCCTCGCAGCCCCTTCTTGAGCCCGTACCAGCCGCCGAGCGGGTTGCCGGGTGAGCGGCCCCAGGCCTCGACCGTTCCCTCCTTTGCCGGCTTCTGCTCGTCGGCGCTGCCGAGGTCGATCCAGTCGCCGTGGGTCACGAGCATTGCCCGCAGGTCGTCGATCGCGCGCGCGTCGTAGAGGAGGGTCGTCTTGCCGACGACGCACACGATCACCTTCGTCCCGTCGCGCTCGTCGAGGTACATCTCGTACTCGGAGGAGAGCGGTGGCGTCTTCAGCTGCCACGGATCCTCGCGTGTGCCGGCGCCGGCCATCACGAGTCTCCGGGAAAGCGGAACGAGCCGACCTCTTCCAGCACGGCCACGACCGGGGGCTCGTCGCAGCGGTCGCGGATGTTCTCCTGGAAGCGCTGGAACGCCGCGACGTCGGCGAGCGGGTTCTGCTCGCCCTCCTGCGAGGCGATGTGCACGAACGTGACGCCGTCCTCGAGCTTGAACGTGCCGTAGTGGAACCCGGCGGGCGACGCTGCGTGGAGCTCCTCGTACACCTCGCGCACGAGCTCCTCGTTCGCCGCGACCTGGTCGGGCTTGACCTTGTAGCGCACCAGCACCCTTCTCATCGAGACCTCCTCGCTGCGTTGTAAAGGCTCCGTTGAAAAAACCGATCGGTTTCCTGGTGCGCGAGACTATAGCGGCTCTGAGGCGACCAGAAAACCGATCGGTACCATCCGGCGATGGAGCCGAACGACCGTATTGCCGCGCTGGCCGCCCAGCAGTTCCACGCTAACGGGATCACCTCGACCGGGGTGGATGCGCTCAGCAAGGCGGCCGGAATCTCGAAGCGGACGCTCTACGAGCGCTTCGGCAGCAAGGACGGCCTGATCGTCGCTGCGTACGAGAGCCTCGACGTGCCGGTGTTCGAGATGTTCACCGGGCCGGCCGAGGCCGGCGCCGACACGCCGCGAGGGCAGCTCGACCAGCTCTTCGTCCAGCTCGAGGCGATGGTGCAGCTGCCGGAGTTCCGCGGTTGCCCGTTTTCGAACGCGGCCGCGGAGCTCGCCGATCTCGACCATCCGGCGCACGAGGTGGTGCGCCGGCACAAGGAGCGATTGCGCGCATGGATCCTGATCCGCGCCCGGGAAGCCGGCGCCGCCGATCCCGAGGAGCTCTCGCGGCAGCTGATGATCGTCTTCGCGGGAGCTCAGTCGCAGGCGCTCGTCGAGCGCTCGCCGTCCCCCGTGCGAGACGCGCGCGAGGTCGCGCGCGCACTCGTCGACTCCTCGGTGGGGCGCTAGCTCAGCCGGTCTCGTCGAGCACGGGCCGCGGCGGAGCCGTAGGCCGGCCGTGCTCGATCGCGAAGCGCGGAAGCTTGTGGTCGAGCCAGCGCGGGAACGCCCAGGTGCGGGGCCCGAGCAGCTGCAGCACCGCCGGGAGCAGGATGCAGCGGATCACCAGCGCGTCGAGGAACACGGCGGCTGCGAGCCCGACCCCGAAGAGCGCGATCACCCGTGAGCCGCCGAAGATGAACGAGCCGAAGACGACCACCATGACCGCTGCGGCCGCGGTGATGACGCGCCCGGTCTCGACGAGGCCGTCTCGAACTGCGGCGTCGTGGTCGTGCTGGCGTGTCCATTCCTCGTGGATCCGCGAGACCAGGAACACCTCGTAGTCCATCGAGAGCCCGAAGACGATCGCGAACATCAAGACGGGTAGGAACGCCTCGATCGGCCCGGGAGCGACGCCGGGGAACCAGCCGAACTGGAAGACCATGACGGTGACGCCGAGCGCCGCGCCGATCGAGAGCAGGTTCATGATCGCCGCCTGCAGCGGGATCAGGAGCGACCGGAAGACGAGCGCGAGCAGGAGCGCCGAGAGCAGGACGACGACGCCGACGAAGAACCAGAGCTTGCTCGAGAGGACGTTGGAGAAGTCGATGAAGGTCGCCGTGCCCCCACCGATGTAGACCGCAGCCCGGGTGCTCTGCGCCACAGCTGGGATGACGTCGTTTCGGAGGTGCTTCACGAGCTTGGTCGTCGCGCTGCTCTGCGGCGAGGAGCTCGGGTAGACGCTGATCACGGCGGTGTTGCCGGCCGGGTTGAGCCGGGGTGCGGCCACCGCGACCACGCCGGGCGTGGCCGCCAGCGCGCCGTGAAGCTCGTCGAGCGCCTTCTCGCTGCCGTGCGCCGGCAGGTCGACGACGACGGCCAGGGGCCCGTTGAAGCCGGGGCCGAAGCCCTGTGCCAGCAGGTCGTAGGCCTGGCGCGAGGTGAACGAGGCGGGGTTGTTGCCGGCGTCGCTCGACCCGAGCCGGAGGAACAGCGCCGGTGCGGCGAGCGTGAGCATCAGCGCTGTCGCCGCGATCGCGGCGATGGCCGGGTGGCGCTGGATGACGCCGATCCAGCGCGCCCAGAAGCCGGGGCCGTCCGTCTGCTTCGGCTTCCGTCCACGCGAGAAGAGGCGGGCCAGCTTGCCCGGGCCCCCGACCTTCTTGCCGAAGAACGTCAGGAGCGCCGGCAGCAGCGTCACCGACGCGAGAAGAACGAGCAGGACGGCGACGGCTGCCGCTACCGCGAGGCCGTAGAGGAAGCTGACGCCGAGGGCGAACATGCCGAGCAGCGAGATCACGACGGTGATCCCCGCGAACACCACCGCGCGGCCGGCCGTGTCCATCGCCTGCGTCACGGCATCGCGGACATCCCCGCCGTTCTCGGCGAAGATCTCCCGGTAGCGCGTGAGGATGAAGAGGGCGTAGTCGATCCCGACGCCGAGCCCGATCATCGCGGCAAGCTCGATCGAGAAGTCGGCCATGTCGATCGCGTGGGTGCCGAGCCCGATCAGCCCGACGCCGGTGCCGAGGCCGAAGAGCGCGGTCACGATCGGTAGCCCCATCGCGAGGAACGAGCCGAAGCTGACGAGCAGCACGACGACCGCGGCGAGCACTCCAATGCCGGTCAGCGAGCCCGGCGCGGCGACCTCGGTCTGCTGGATCGCCTGTCCGCCGAGCTCGACCCGGAGGCCCGGCGCGCGCGCTTCCTGCGCGGTCGCGATGACCTTCTTGATCGAGCTGGTCGGCAGGAGGTTCGCCTTCTGGTCGAAGAGGACGATCGCGAAACCGGTCTTCCCGTCCTTCGAGATCTGCCCGGTGCTGTCGAATGGGCTGATCACCTGCGTGACGTTCGGCGCCTTTGCGACCTGGCCGAACATCTTCGTGAGGCGTGCGCGCACTGCCGGCGAGGTCAGGCCGTGCTCGGCGCGGACGACGATCTGGTCGCGGTCGCCCGACTGGGCCGGGAAGCGGCTCGTGAGCAGGTCGGCAGCCTTCTGCGAGTCGGTGTTGCCGAGCGAGAAGTTGTTCGCGAAGTGGGAGCCCGCCGCGCGCCAGCCCCCGAAGGTGGCGACGATCAGCGCGATCCAGAGAGCGACGACGATGCGGCGATGGTCGGAGCACCAGCGGCTGAAAGCGAGCATGGCGGGCATGGTACACAAAGCGGAGCGTTCGCTCCGTTTCTCTGTCATACTGCTTCGGGTGAAGACGCTCCGCAGCGACGCTCTCCGGAATCACGAGCGGCTCGTGGCGAGCGCCCGCGAGCTCTTCGCCCGTTCAGGCGTCGATGTGCCCGTCGAGGAGATCACCCACCACGCGGGGCTCGGCATGGGGACGCTCTACCGGCACTTCCCGACCAAGGAAGACCTGATCGACGCCGTCCTCGAGGATGCGTTCGCGGAGATCGTTGCGATCGCCGTGCAAGCCGCCGCCGAGGAGGACGCATGGGTCGGCTTCACGCAGTTCCTGGAGCAGGCGCTGTCGCTGCATGCGGGAAATCGTGGGCTGAAGGACATTCTCGCCTCGAGCGAGCACGGCCAGGTGCGGGCGAACGCGATGCGCAAGAAGCTCAAGCCGCTGCTGCGAGGCATGATCGCGCGAGCCCAGGAGCAGGGCTCGCTGCGCCCGGATTTCACCCCGGCCGATCTCCCGCTCGTCTTCTGGGCAGCAGGCCGGGTGATCGAGACGACGGGCGGGGTCGCTCCGGAGAGCTGGCGCCGCTATCTCGGCTTTCTCCTCGACGGCCTGCGCGCCTCGGCGGCAACGCCGCTCCCGGCGCCGCCGCTCACCCAGTCACAGCTCGATCGAACGGTGCGCCGTGAGCACGCCGCAAAGCCGGAGAAGAGGGGGGATGTGCAGTGTTGATCCGCTGGTACGGCCAGTCGTCGTTTCTGCTCGCCGGAGGGCAGTCGGTGTTCATCGACCCGTTCGGCGATATGAGCATGGCCGCCGCGCGCGGTCTCGAGTTCAACTATCCGGCGATCGAGGGCGTGACCGCCGACCTGGTGCTCGTCACGCACGAGCACGGCGACCATAACGGCGTCGAGGCGATCGACGGAGATCCCGCGGTCATCCGCTCCACGGCGGGGCGCTTCGAGTCGCCGGTCGGCGAGGTGGTCGCGGTCGCGTCCGAGCACGACCCCGTCGCGGGCACCCAGCGCGGCCCGAACTCGATCGTCTGCTTCTCGCTCGACGGCCTGCGGGTCTGCCACCTCGGGGATCTCGGGCAGCCGGGCCTGCGGCCCGAGCAGCAGGAGGCGATCGGCGAAGTCGACGTCCTGTTCATCCCGGTCGGCGCCGGCCCGACGATCGGAGGCGCGCCCGCGGCCGATCTCGTCCGCTCGCTCGCGCCTCGCCTGGTCGTGCCGATGCACTACCGGACCTCGGCGATCAACTTCCTCGAGCCGGCCGACGCGTTCCTCGAGGCGCTCGGTGCCCGGGTGGAGCGGCTCGAGACGACCGAGGCCGTGGCCGAGGATCTCCTGGGCGTCGCCGGCTCACCGGTCGTCGCGCTGCTCGCCGTGCCCGGCGAGTAGCTGCGAGCACGCAGTCCGCAGGCACCACTCCTCGTATTGCTCCGGCGCCCAGCCCTGCCGGAGCACGAGGAGCTGCCAGACCGTCGGGTGGTTGATCGTCCAGAGGATGTCCGTGGCGGTCTTGACGTCGAGCCCGGGGGCGAGGGCGTTCTTCGCAGCGAGGCTTTCGACGATCAGCCCCTGGTTCTCGTAGTAGTTGCTCTCGATCCGGTCCCACAGGGCCGCGATCTCGGGATCCGAGGCGGCGGCGGCCCTGATCGCCTCGCCCACGGCTGCGACCCGTTCCTTGCCGGCCCGGGAGTTGCGCGCATTGAGCTGGAGTTGCCGCTCCGGGTCGGGCTCCTCGAGCGTCTCGCGGTACCACTCGCGCTCGGCGACCGGCGTCTCGTCCTCGTCGCCGCGTAGGAGCAGGTTCCAGAGCGCCCGCAGGACTCCGCTCTTGGTCTCGAACGCCAGATAGACGGTCTTGAGCGCGACGCCGGCCTCGGCGGCGATCGCCGACATCGGAGTTGCGACGTAGCCCTGGCGCTCGAAGAGCGTCTGCGCGGCATCGAGGATCTCCCGTCGCGTCTCCTCCGCCTGCTTGCGGCGGCGCGGCGAGTTGTAGCTCCGCTTGGGGTTGACAGGCTCGTTCATTTAGGTACTCTAGCAATCACTTCAATACTCTTATCAAGTAGTCAATATAGGAGGTGTGAGATGGAAGCAGCAAGAATCAACCAGGAGGCGGACGCCGAGCAGCTCCGCGCCCAGCTGCACGGGATGTGGGGCGCGGTTGCCGGTGGCTGGGCCGCTCATGCGGCGTTTGCCGACGAACGGGGCGCGGTTGTGACCTCGGCGATGCTCGAAGCCACACGGCCGCAGCCGGGCGAGCGCGTGCTCGAGCTCGCGAGCGGCCCGGGCGGTGTCGGCATCGCCGCCTCGAAGCTCGTCGGCGCCGACGGGGTCGTCGTCATCTCGGACGTCGCTCCCCAGATGACCGCGATCGCGAGGTCGCGGGCCGAAGGGCTGGGCTCGAGAACGTCGAGGTGCGCGAGCTCGACCTCGAGCGGATCGACGAGCCCGACGCCTCCTTCGACGTCGTCCTCTGCCGCGAGGGCCTCATGCTCGTGCAGGACCCTGCGCTGGCTCTGCGGGAGATTGCCCGCGTCCTGCGCCCGGAGGGCCGGCTCTCGCTTGCGGTGTGGGGGCCGCGCGAGCAGAACCCGTGGCTTGCGCTCGTCTTCGATGCGGTCACGGCGGAGCTCGGTATTCCGATGCCTCCCGCCGGCAATCCGGGGCCGTTCTCGCTCGACGACGCTGCGACGGTGGGCGAGCTCGTGGCGGCAGCCGGTCTCGTCGAGGGCTCGGTGCGTGAGCTCGAGACGCCGTATCGTGCCGCCTCCGCCGAGGAGTGGTGGGCGCGAACCGTGGACCTCGCAGGCCCGCTCGCGAAGCGGCTTGCGATGCTTCCCGAACCGGCGGCTCAGGCTCTCCGTGCGCGCGCCTATTCGGCGGTCGGCCCATACGAGGCGGCCGACGGACTGGTGATTCCCGGCCTCTCGCTGGTCGCCGGAGCGAAGAAGCCGTGAATCTGATCACCCGCGACGAGCTCCGCGCGAAGCTCGGGCGTCATGACGAGTTCAAGCTCGTCATGACCCTCTCGCGGGCGGCGTTTCGCGCGAAGCACATCCCCGGCTCGCTTCACTTCGAGTCGATCCACGACGCGCTGGCGGCTCTCGATCGCAGGGAGGAGATCGTCGTCTACTGCGGCGATCTCCACTGTGCGGCGAGCATCCGCGCCTATCGCCTGCTCGAGCGAGAGGGCTACACGCGCGTACGCCGCTACGCGGGCGGGATCGCCGACTGGGAGGAGGCGGGCTATCCGCTCGTGACCGGCGATCGCGAGACCGCGTGCCCGCGGGCTGCTACTCCCAGTTCTCGGGATCGCCGGCGATCTTCTTCACCGCTGCGGGCAGGCGCGCCGAGGCGAGATCGGCAAGGGTGACCCGTTCGAGGACGGCACGGATGTTCGCGCGGAGAGCAACCCAGACGTCCCGCAGCGGTTCCGCCGCGGCGTTGTACTCGACTGCGGGCGGGCGCGTGCCCCGTACCGTCGCCAGCGGGCCGCTGACGGCCCGAACGACGTCCGCGATCGTGATCTCGGCTGCCGGACGGGCAAGGCGGATGCCGCCTTCGCGGCCGCGCTGGGCCTCGACGAGGCCTGCGTGGCGCATCTCCATCAGGATGTTCTGCAGGAAGGCGATCGGAATCTGCTGCGCCTGCGCGATCTGCTCGCGCTTGAGCGGGCCGCCGCCGGCGATCGCCAGCTCCAGCGCAGCCCGCACTGCGTAGTCCTCCTTGGCCGAGATCCGCACGCGGCCAGTCTGACGCAACGGGCGGAGGAGCTGACCTTGCATGACGTTCTGTTATTTGTGTTATAAGTGCACCATCTTGATTGACTTTACGGAGTTGTTCAACGCCGCGGGGCTACCCCGGTTCGTCGTGGACGAGCGCCTCACCGCCTTCGTCGACCGCTACGGCGACGACGGATGCCGCCTGTACCTGGAGGAGCTGCGCTGGCCCGGTGGCGTGGAGTGCCCGCGCTGTGGCGCCGGTGACGTGCACTGGCTCGAGCGCCGAGCCCGTCATAACTGCCGCTCTTGCCACTACCAGTTTCGCGTCACCGCCCGGACGGTGTTTCACGACTCTCACCTGCCGCTTGCAAAGTGGTTCGCCGCGGTGGCGCTGATGCTGACGACCGCGGAGGGCATCCCGGCTGTCCAGCTTCGCCGGATCTTCGGCGGCAGCTACAAGAGCGCCTGGTTCCTCGAGCACCGCATCCGCTCGGCAATGGGACGGAACGCGACGCACCCTGCTTTCCCGCTCGCGTACGTCGCAGAGCGGGTTGCACCCGGCGGCCGCATCGGCCTGGCCGGAGCGCAGGGCCCGGCGGGCTGGCCCCTCCTTCGCTCCGTGATCGCGGGCGCTCACGGCAATGTCCGCGCCAAGTATCTCGCCGCCTACTGGAACGAGGCGCACTGGCGGCACGAGCAGCGCGGCAATCCAGACGCGTTCCGCGACACGGTGATCGCGCTGCTCGAGCACCCGTGGCTGCCGTACGAAGAGCTCACCGCGGCGTGAGCCGATCCCGATCTCGACGACCCGGAGGGAAGATGACCGAACAGCTGGAGAACGAAGACGTCTATTCCGCGACACGCACCGAGCAGTTGCTCCATGCGCTGCGAGCAGCGGCACGGATACTCGAGGCGCGAGCTGCTGAAGCTCGGTGCGTTCGGAGTCCCGCTCGTCGCGGGCCTGGCCCGGCTCGCGGCGCCGCATCCGGCGCGCGCCGACAACGGATCGCCGATCTCGAAGCCGCTTCCGGCACCGTGGTTCACGAGCTTCGGCTCGAACGCCGAGATGCGCTGGGACTCGGTCGCCGGCCTCGGGTACGTGATCCCGAACGACCGCTTCTTCGTCCGCGACCACACGGGAACGCCGATCGTGAACGCCTCGACCTGGCAGCTCGACGTCTTCGGCTCCGGGCTCAAGGGCGCACCCGGCCCGGCCAATCCCGTGACGCTCTCCTATGACGCCCTCCGGGCGCTGCCGAGCAAGACGATCTACTCCTTCATCGAGTGCGCCGGCAACGGGCGGAGCTTCTTCGGCACCCAGCAGGGCACGCCGGCGGCCGGGACGCAGTGGTCGCTCGGCGCCGTCGGCGTCGCGGCCTGGACGGGAGTTCCGCTGTCAACCGTTCTCGACAAGGCGGGGCTGCTCTCGACTGCGGTCGACGTCATGCCCTCGGGGCTCGACGGGACCGTGGTCGCAAGCGGCGTCGACGCGGGCCATGTCCGCCGGCCCGTTCCGGTCAGCAAGGCGCTGAACGACGTGCTGCTCGCCTACGAGATGAACGGCCAGCCGCTTCCGTACGACCACGGGTTCCCGGTCCGGCTCATCGTCCCGGGCTGGGTCGGGGTCGCGAACATCAAGTGGGTCGGGCAGATCGAGGTCTCCGCAACGCCGCTTTTCTCGCTCTGGAACACGACCCAGTACGTCCTGACCGGCTCGGCGTACACCGGCTCGCCGCCGGTCACGAGCCAGGTCGTGAAGAGCGCATTCGAGCTTCCGTTCGGAGCGCAGTTGCAGGCAGGGCGGGCACAGGTGCTGGCGGGTCGGTCCTGGTCGGGGGGAGGATCGATCAAGCGGGTCGACGTCAGCACCGACGGCGGGTCCACGTGGACGCCGGCGACGCTTCACGGCGCGAACATCGCGCAGGCGTGGGCGCGCTGGACGTTCACGTGGACACCGCCGGGGGCGGGGAGCTACACGCTGAGAGCGCGTGCGACGGACAGCTCCGGGAACGCCCAGCCAACCTCGGTGCCGTTCAACGACGGCGGCTATCTGTTCGGCGCGATCGTCCAGCACCCGGTCGTCGCAGCCTGATTTTTTTTCGCCCAAAAGTCAACCATCCAGATCAGATAACTCGAGTAATGCTCAAGAGGGGGTACAGCAACATGAACCAGCTCGCTTCGAACGTGTCACGCCGCTCCATCGTCCTTGCAACCGCCCTGGCGATCGGTCTCCTGACGATCCTCACCGGCACCGCCTCGGCGGCGCCGATCTCCCCGCCCCCGGTGTCGATCCTCACCTCATCCGGGGACCTCGGCCGGGGCGACATCTTCGTCACGCCCACCGGGGGGACGGATACCTACGCCAACGGCCCCGAGATCCTCGACCAGCAGGGCAACGTCGTCTGGTTCCACCCGATCCCGCAGGGCCAGACGGCGTCCGACTTCCGGGTCCAGAAGTACCGCGGCAAGCAGGTGCTGACGTGGTGGCAGGGCACGGGGCTCGGCGGGCTCGCGAGCGGCACCGACTACATCTACGACGACGAGTACAAGCAGATCGCGACCGTCCAGGCAGGGAACGGGCTGAGCGCCGACGGCCACGAGTTCCTGATCACGCCGTGGAACACGGCGCTGATCCTCTCGTACACGACCGCCACCGCGGACCTGACCTCGATCGGCGGCCCCGCGAACCAGACCGTGATCAACGGAGTCGTCCAGGAGATCGACATCGCGACGGGCAAGGTGCTCTTCCAGTGGAACAGCGCCGACCATGTGCCGTTCAGCCAGTCGGAGCAGCCGTTGCCCGCGTCGCCGAGCACGCCGTGGGACTGGTTCCACATCAACGCAGTGCACATCGACGGCGGCCACGACCTGCTGATCGACGCCCGCGACACCTGGACGACGTACAAGGTGGACGGCCACTCCGGCCAGATCCTGTGGCAGCTCGGCGGCAAGGCGAGCAGCTTCACGCTCGCAGCGGCGCCCGGCCAGACGCTCGACGCCGCGAACGAGCTCTTCGCCTGGCAGCACGATCCCGAGTCGCTCGGGCACGACGTCTACACGTTCTTCGACAACGAGTCGGCCGGCGTCGCCCAGCTTCCCTACAGCCGGGCGATCACCGTGAAGCTCGACGAGAAGTCCCGGCGTCGCGACCCTCGTTGCCGCCGATGCGCAGCCCGAGGGCCTCTCGGCCGCATCTCAGGGCAACGCGCAGACGACGGCGGAGGGGAACCTGTTCGTCGGCTGGGGCGCGTTGCCCTACATCTCCGAGTTCGATCCGTCGGGGAACCTGCTCTTCAACGCCCAGTTCCCGGCCGGAGTCAACACCTACCGCGCCTACCTGCTGCCCTGGGATCCCTACCGCCCCGGCGGGAGCCCTCCGCGCGCACCAGTAACAGCCGAATTGACACCCACGCCATGCCCGGGGCGCGCTAGCGTCCCGGGCATGTGCCGCTGGCTTGCGTACTCGGGGTCGCCGATCCTGCTCGAGGAGCTTCTGTACAAGCCCAAGAACTCGCTGATCCTCAGCCAGAGCCTGCATTCGAAGCTCGGTGTCGAGGCGACGAACGGCGACGGCTTCGGCATCGGCTGGTACGGCCTCGGCTCGACGCCGGCCATCTACCACAGCATCGAGCCGGCCTGGAACGAGCGGAACCTGCACGAGCTCGCCGCGCACACCGTCTCGCCCGTCGTGTTCGCCCATATCCGCGCCTCGACCGGCAGCCCCGTCCAGGAGACGAACTGCCATCCGTTCCGCTACGGGAAGTGGCTGTGGATGCACAACGGCGTGATCCGCGACTTCCACGTCGTGAAGCGCGACCTGATGTTCGCGGTCGACCCGTCGCTCTTCCCGATGATCGAGGGCTCCACCGACTCGGAGACGTTCTTCTTCCTCGCGCTCACCTTCGGGCTCGAGGACGACCCGCCGGCCGCGGTCGCCAGGGCCGTCGGCTTCATCGAGGCCACGGGTCGCAAGCACGGCATCGAGCAGCCGATCCAGATGACCGTCGCGACGACGAACGGCGAGAGCACCTGGGCCTTCCGGTACTCGAGCGAGCACGAGTCGCGGTCGCTCTTCTTCAGCACGGCGGTCACGGTGCTCCGCGACCTCTACCCCGACAACCCGCTCTTCCACGAGGTCGAGGACGAGTCCAGGCTGATCGTCTCGGAGCCGCTCGGCGAGCTCGAAGGGGTATGGAACGCGGTGCCCGAGTCGAGCTGGGGCGTCGTCCAGCCGGGCGAGGACGAGCTTCGCCCCTTCACTCCGCGCGAGCCCTAGATACCGTCCCTTCCGCTAGGGTCGGAAGGTGCGCGACCCTGCAGAGCTCGTCGAGTTCCTTGCGCAGCCTGATCTGGGCGGGCCGGTTCTCGTCGAGGCGCTGGAGGGGTTCGTCGACGCGGGTCACGGCGTCAGGCTCGCGCGGGAGCACCTGAACGAGTCGTTCGAGCCGGAGCTGATCGCGCGCTTCGACGTCGACGAGCTGCTCGACTACCGCTCGCGGCGGCCGACGATCATCTTCGACACCGATCGCTGGGAGAGCTACGAGCGCCCCACGATCGACATCCACGTGCTTCGCGATGCGAGCCGCAGGCCGTTCCTGCTGCTCGCGGGGCCCGAGCCGGACACGCAATGGGAGCGGTTCGTCGCGGCGCTGACGATCGTGATCGAGAAGCTGAACGTCAGCCTCACGGTCGGCCTGCAGAGTGTCCCCTGGGCCGTCGCGCACACGCGCCCGATCGAGATCACGACGCACGGACAGCCGCGGGAGCTGCTCTCGACCCCGCCGCACGGGATCGGCCGCGTGCAGGTGCCCGCGAGCATCGGCCACCTGCTCGAGTACCGGCTCGGGATGGAGGGCCGTCCCGCGGTCGGGCTGGCGGCGCACACTCCGTATTACCTGTCGCAGCTCGAGTATCCGGCCGCCGCCGAGGCGCTGCTCGAGACGCTCGAGCACACGGCGGGCCTGTCGCTCTCGCTCGAGGTTCTCCGCGAGCGCGGGGCCGAGGCGCAAGCGGGCGTCGATGCCCAGGTGGCCGACGACGAACAGGTGCAGTCGGTGATCCGCGAGCTCGAGAAGCGCACCGAGGCTGCGGCCTCGGATGGGCTGATGATGCGGGAAGAGCCGATTCCGACCGGCGACGAGCTCGGAGCGGCATTCGAGCAGTTCCTGGCCGACCGCTCGCCCCCGGCCGCCCCGACGACCCGCAGTAGCCCTACGGCACCCCGATCCGGGCCGCTATGGCTTCCGGGGCCGCGTCGTGGACCCGGCCGGCGGGCTTCCGAGGTCAGCGAGGAGCTCGCGGGTCTCCGTCAGGTTGGCGGTGAGAATCTCGCGCGCCACCTTGAGCAGCTCCGAGACGCGCGGATCCTTGAGGCGGTAGTAGATCGTGGTCCCCTGGCGCCGCCTCTCGACGAGCCCTTGCCGGCGCAGCGCAGCCAGATGCTGCGAGGTACCGCTCGAATCGAGGCCGAGCTCTTCCTGGAGCTCCCCGACGGCACGCTCCTGCTCGCTTACGAGCTCGAGGATCCGAACCCGGGTCGGGTGCCCGAGCGCGCGGAAGAATTCCGCTTTCAAAACGTAGATCGGGTGGTGTTCGGAAGGCATGGGCGGCTTGCGCCCGCCCAGTGTATTCCGAGCGCTGCCGGGACCTTTGGCTCGGATTCGATTGGTCATGCCCGGTCCAGGAGCGAGAGCAGGGCTGCGGCGATCACGTCCGGGCCAGGCGGGCAGCCGGGGATCCGGAGGTCGACCGGGAGGAGCGTTTCGAGCGGCTCGGCGAAGCTCTCGGCCGTTCCGAGCCTGTTGCAGCCGATCGCGCAGTCGCCGAGCGCCGCGAGCCGGCGAGGCTCCGGCATCGAGTGGTACGCGATCAGAAGCGGTTCGCGCATGCGTGTCGTCACGGCACCGGTCACGAGGAGCAGGTCGGCGTGGCGAGGAGAGGCGACGATCCCGAGGCCGTAGTGCTCGAGGTCGTAGTAGGGGCTCGTGGTGAGTGTGAGCTCGTGCTCGCAGCCGTTGCAGGAGCCCGCGTCGACGTGGCGTACCGCCAGGCTGCGGCCGCGGTCGGGGCGGGCGAGGCCGATCTCGCGCCGGAGCCGGCGCAGGTCGCGGAAGAGCGCCAACATCAGCGATCCGCGCAGGCGTAGCAGAGCTCGAAGCTCTTGTTGATCAGCGGGAAATCGGGAAGGAGGTTGCCGACCGCAACGGATGCGACGGTCGGCCAGTTCGCGTACGAGCCCGTGCGGAGCCGAACGCGCTCGATCCTGTCGCCGTTCCGCTCGACGATGCAGCTCGTCTCGCCGCGCGGGCTCTCGACGCGTCCGACCCCGATCGCGCGCTCGGGCTCGCCGTTCAGCACGCCGGCCGGGCGAAGCTCGCGTTCGAGCAGCCTCTCGAGCAGATCGATCGACTGCCGTAACTCGACCATGCGCTGCTCCAGCCGCGCACGAACGTCGCCGTCAGGTCTCTCCTGCACGGCGGTCGCGAACCCTTCGTAGGCGAGGCGGGGCGAGTGAGCCCGGACGTCGTCCCGGACGCCGGCCGCCCGGAGAGCGGGCCCGACCGTCCCGAGCCGGCGGGCCTCCTCGGGTGTGAGCAGCCCCACGCCCGGGAGCCGGTCCTGGAACGAGAGATTGTCGAGCAGGCTCCGCCAGCCGACCTCGGCCTCGCGCCTGAGCTCGCCGAGCGAGTCGCGGGCCGCGCGGGCGCTTGCGCTGGTCGAGCGTGAGCTCGCTGCCTCCCACGCGCACCGACCCGAAGAGGAACCGATGTCCGGTGAGGCGTGCATTGAGCCTTCGCGCCTGTTCCGTGAGCGCCGCGAAGTAGCTGTTGCCGGCTGCCAGGCCTGTTCCTGCGCAGACTGCGGCGATGTCGTTGAGGTGGTTCCACGTTCGCTCGAGCTCGAGCAGGACCGTTCTCGAACGGGCAAGCTCCGCGGTCGGTGTGAGCCCCAGTGCTTCTTCGCAGGCGTGTGCGTACGCGACGCCGTTTGCGACCGCGCAGGCCGCGCAGGCGCGGGCAACGAACGCGGCGCCCTGGTCGAGCGTCCTGCCCTCGGCGGCCCGCTCGAGCCCCCGGTGCTTGTAGAAGAGCCGCGCGTCGAGTTGGAGGATCAGGTCGCCGACGACGTGGAAACGGAAGTGGCCGGATTCGATCACCCCGGCGTGAATCGGCCCGACGGCCACCTGGTAGGCATCGTGGCCGTGCACGGGAACGGTCCAGGCAGGCAGCGAGCTTTCGTGATCGATGAGCGGACGGAGCGGCACGTGACCCTCGAACGTCACGCCGTAGAGATCGAAGGCCTCGCGTTCGTCCCAGCCTGCGGGCGCGATGTCGACGAGCGACACCGCTTCCCGGCTGGGCGTCTCGAGCGTCTCGAGCCGGGTCGTTCCTGTCTCGTCGACGAGCAGCGCTCGCACGCACGAGCCGTTCTGCGCTGCGTGGAGGCCCGCGAACCGCCAGGAGCCGGCCAGCGCCTCCTCGATACTGCTGCGGTAGGCGGCAGGCTCGGTGTGGGCCCGGGGGCTCAGGAGATTCCCTGCACCAACGCGTCGACGACATTGGTTCCGACAAGCAGGGGTGCGGCGACCGTCAGTGCGAGCAGGAGGGTCGCCGAGACAGCGGTGAGAGGCCGGAGGCCTCGGAGCCCGGGGACTGTCCCCGCAGCTCGATGGTGGGGTGAGCCGACCGTCGTCTCGATCAGCGCATGGACGAGGCCGACGAATCCGAGAGCCAGCAGCACAGCTGCCACGGCTGCGGCCCACGTCCAGCCTCCTTCGAAGCCGCCGGCAACGATCAGCAGCTCGCTGACGAAGAGGGGCGAGGGAGGCATGCCGGCGAGTGTTCCGAGCGATATCCCCATCGCTGCCCCCAGCGTCGGCTCGGTTCGCGCGATACCCGTGACGGCGTGGCCGCCGGCCCGGCGCTCGTGCCCGAGCAGGGGAGTCGCAGCGTAGAACCCGAGAGACTTGGCGATCGCGTGCCCGGCGATGTGGACTGCGACGCCGGTGAGCGCAAGCGGTGTCGCGAACCCGATCCCGAGCGCGATCACACCCATGTGCTCGAGGCTCGAGTAGGCGAGCAGCCGCTTCCAGGCGAGTGCCCGCCAGAGGAATGGCACAGCCACGAGCAGAGAGGCAAGGCCAAACGCGATCAGCACTGCCTCGACCGTTCTCGCGCCGATGACCGGGGCGAGCGCCTGCTCCGAGCGCCAGGCAACGAGCAAGACGGTGGGCAGGAGCGCTGCCGAGAGCAGTGCGGACACGGGGGCCGGCGCCTCCGAGTGGGCGTCGGGGAGCCAGTTGTGGACCGGCGCCCAGCCGATCTTCGCGGCCAGGCCTGCCAGGAGCAAGACGAACGCGACCAGGGCCGGCTGGGCGCCCAGGCCGTAGCTCGAGAGCGCCTGCCAGGAAAGCGCGCCGAGTCCGCCGGGAACACCGGCCGCGAGGATCACGACGCCGAGCAGGGCCACGCCGAGGCCGAGCGAGGTCAGGATGAGGTACTTCCAGCCGGCCTCGAGCGCGCGCGCTTTGCCGCTGAACCCGACGAGGAGCGCCGATGGTGCAGTCGTGGCCTCGACCAGCAGGAGCGCCGCGCCGAGGTTCCCGGCCACGGAGACTGCGAAGAGAAGCGCCCAGAACACGTAGACGAGGACGAAGTAGACGCGCGGGCGGCGGCCGGCGGCGACGAAGGAGTCGTGGGCGGTGCCGAGATAGGCCGGCGAGACGAGGACGCTCGTGAGGCCGATCAGGCCGATGACGCCGATGAACAGCCCGCCGGCTGTGTCGACGACGATCCCGTGCCCGCTCGACTGGTTGCCTGCGAGCGCGATGACGCAGAGCACGAACGCCGCGGCGGCCACCGGGACCGCGCAGGCGAGCGCAGCGCGGGTGACGAGTCGACCCGGCACGAGCGCGACGATCGACGCCGCGAGCACCGGCAGCGCGACGACGATCGCGGCGAGCAGGATCTGGTCAGTCACGAAGGCTCCTCAGGGCAGCCGAGTCACCGGAGCCGAACTCCACGAAGATCCGGAAATGGAAGAGCGCAGCGACCAGGGCGATCAGCGTCAGGTCGAGCGCGACGCCCAGCTCGACGAGCAGCGAGGGTGACCCCGGAAGCTCGAGGGCAGCGAGTGCGAGCCCGTTCTCGACGAGGACGATCCCGATCACCTGGAACAGCGTGGGCCGCCGCATCGCGACGCTCACGAGCCCGAAGGCGACGAGTGCGAGCACGGCGCGCTCGACGTTGCGATCGCTCAGGCCGATCGACGGGACGAGCCAGGTCAGCGCCAGGGCCAGTGCGCAAGCGGCGCCGGCCCGTACGAAAGGGCGCGCCGCAGCGCGAATCGGCCGCGGGTTCCGGGTCCGCAGGGTCAACCAGAGGAACAGGGCTGCCAGCGCCGCGGCCCTGAGCACCAGCGCTGCGGCGACCGCGACGTCGGCCACTCCGGTCGCCTCGTCGAGTGCGATCGCGACGAGAACGAGCGCCTGTGCCGTGACGAGCGCGACCGCGATCGAGCGACGGCGAGTGACCACGACGAGCAGACCGAGACCGACGAGGGCCCAGAGCACTGCGCCACCGGTCATCGAACGCCTCTGTCGAGCCTACGGCTCATGCGTTCCCGATCAGCCAGGTCACGATTCCGAGCAGCGCGACGACCGCGGCGACGCCGACCAGTCTTGGCACGAGCAGGATCCGAACCTTGGCGACCGCCGATTCGGTCAGGGCGAGGCCCCGCACAGTGCGACGAGCACGAAGGGGAGGATTGCGAGCTCCAGCCACGCGTTGCTCGGGTGGGGCAGGAACACCTGCGCTGCGAGAACGAGTACGAGCCAGTGCCGGGCCGCGCCGGCCCATTGCAGCAACGCCAGATCGCGCCCCGCGTACTCGAGCAGCGGCCCTTCGTGGATCATCGTCAGCTCGAGGTGGGTGTCGGGATTGTCCACCGGCTGCCGACCGACCTCCGCTATCGCGACGATCGCGAATGCCGCTGCAGCGAGTGCGAGCCCCGGATTCGACCAGGCATGCACACCGGAAGTCGCGGCGACCATCGCCGGCATGTCCGTCGTCCCGGCGATCAACGCCGGCACGGTGACGGCCAGGACGAGGCCAACCTCGACGAAGACCGAGATCGTCAGGTCGCGACTCGCTCCCATCAGCGCGAAGCCGTTCGCGACATCCCAGGACGCGAGGGCGACTGCGAATCGCGCGAGCGCCAGTACTCCTGCGAGGGCGAGCATGTCGTGGCCCAACCCCCAGTTCGGAGCCACCCGGGCGGCCGGAACGAGCAGGACGGCGCTGACGAGGGCGGCGGCGACAAGCGGTGGCGCGAGGCGGTAGACGGCCGTCGTGCCCTCGACGTCGACCGCGCTCTTGCGCCAGAGCCGGCGGAGCTCGCGGTACGGCTGGAATGGGCTCGGGCCGCGACGTCCTTGAAGGCGGGCCTTCCAGTGCTGGACGAGCCCCGGCAGGAGTGGCGCGAGCAGGAGCCCGCCGAAAACCTGGACGGCCCCGGCGGCCGACGTGGCGGCGTTCATCCGAGGGCTCCGAGCCGCACGACGGCGAGCAGGACGAGCACGAGCGCGATCAGATAGGCGGCGTAGGTGCCGATGCTGCCGCTCTGCAGCCTTCGCGCGTGTCGGGCGCCGCCGAGTGCGATCTTCGCGATCGGTGCGTAGACGCGCTCGTCGATCAGGTGCGGAACGCGGCCCCTGTAGGAGACGCTCTGAACGACCCCGCCCTCGACCGCGACGGTCGTCGTTCGCTCAGGCCGGAGCAGCGGCTCGAGTACGAGCCGCAGCGGCTTGGTGAATCCCGCGCTCGTCCAGTTGAGCTCTCGTCCGAGATCCTGCCCGCAGGCCCAGCTCGGCTCGGGCGCGGCGCGCCGGGCTCCCCGCAGGAAGAAGAACGACCCGGTGAGGCCGATCAGCGCGATCGCGATGCCGATCGTCGGTAGCGAGCCGGTTCCGGGTAGATGAAGGCCGGCACTGGTCGGAGCGTCCGAAGCCCAGGGCGCCAGGCCGGCGAGCACGCCGAAGAGCACTCCGGGCACGAGCCCGAGGACGGCGCAGCCGAACGCGAGGAAGACGACGGCACCGCGCATCGACCACGGAGCCTCACGCGCGTGGACGTCGGCTCTCGCCCTCGGGGGGCCGAGTAGCACGAGCCCGCCGACCTTGACGAAGCAGAAGACTGCGAGCCCCGCGGTCGCGGCCAGCGCGGCGAGCGCGATCGCGCCGGCGGTCCCGGCGCCGACTCCACCGTAGGCCGGGACGTGGAGCAGCGCTTGCAGCGTCAGCCATTCCGACGCGAAGCCGTTCAACGGCGGTAAGCCTGCGATCGCCATTGCACCGACGAGGAACGCACCGCCGGTCCAGGGCATGCGCCGGAGCAGCCCGCCGAGCCGGTCGAGCTCGAGCGAGCCGACGGCCCGTTCGAAGGCTCCGGCGCCGAGGAAGAGGAGCGCCTTGAAGACGGCGTGGTTGAGCGTGTGGAGGAGTGCAGCCGCGAGGGCGAACGACGCCCAGGTGTCTGCGCCGCGCGTGTGCAGCACGAGGCAGGCGCCTAGCCCGAGGACGATGATCCCGATGTTCTCGACCGAATGGAACGCGAGGAGCCGCTTGAGCTCGTGCTGGAAGAGGGCATAGACGACGCCGCCGACGGCCGACAGCGCGCCGAGGGCGATCACGAGCACCCCGAGCCAGATCGGGAGCACGCCGAGCCAGTCGACGAGTACCCGGACGAGCGCATAGATCCCGGCCTTGATCATGACGCCGCTCATCAGCGCCGACACCGGCGCGGGCGCGATGGGATGGGCGCGCGGGAGCCAGACGTGAAAGGGCATCACCCCGGCCTTCGTCCCCATGCCGACGAGCGCCGTCACCGCGATCGCGATCTGGAGCCCCGACCCCGAGCTCATCACGGAGGGGTCGCCGATCGCCCCCGCGCGCGCGAGCAGCAGGATGGCGATCCAGGTCCCCACACCGCCGAGATGCGTTACGGCCAGGTAGACGAAGACAGACCTTCTTGCAACCCGGTCGGCGTTGCGCGCGACCAGGATCACGATCGCCGGCACGAGCGTCATCAGCTCCCAGCCCGTCAGGAAGGTCAGCGGATCTCGCGCGCAGAAGACTCCGGCGAGCACGAGGACGAGCAGCGCCGTCAGCACCGCGACCGTCCGCCCGCGCCCGTCGGCTTCGAGGTAGTCGCGTGAGAAGACCAGCGCTGCTGCCGCGACAAGCCCGAGAGCGCCCAGGAACAGCCCGCTCAACCCGTCGACACCGAAACGTGGCGCGAACTCGCTGGTGAACCCCTCGCCGAGAGCCGACCCCGTTGCGAGCACGAGGAAGCCTGCGACACATACCGCCGCGGCGCCGCAAGCCTGGATGGCGACGCCTGCCTGGAAGGTGCGGCGTGGAGCTGCCAGCACCCCACCGAGCGTGAGGGCGGCCAGTCCCGCGAGCAGCAGCGCCCCGGTCACGCATCCTCGAGCTCGAGCAGCATCGCCTGCTGCTTCGAGAGCTGCCGCCCGACGATGTCCCGACCCGCCGCCAGCAGGTCGAAGACCCGCTCGTCGTCGACCCGGTAGTAGACGCTCGTACCGTCCCGCCGTGACTCGACGAGGCCGATCCGCCGGAGGGCCGAGAGGTGCTGAGATGTCCCTCCGGAGTCGAGCCCGAGTTCTGCCTGCAGCGTGCCTACGGTCAGCTCTCCCTCCCGCAGAAGCTCGAGGATGCGCACCCGCGCCGGGTGCCCGAGCACCCGGAACAGCGTTGCCTTGACCTCGTGGACACCGCCTGCGTCGGGCACGATCTCATATTATCTTATAATCTTATAAGATACAAAGTCGACAGCATCTGCGAGATCGTCGACAATCACGCCGATGAGCACCGACTTGCTGATCGTCGGCCTCGGCGGGTCGTTGGCGCGGCTCTCCCGGAGCCGGGCAGCGCTGGAGGTGGCTCTGCAAGGGGCGGCAAGTGCGGGCGCCGATATCGAGCTGCTCGACCTGCGCGAGCTTCGACTGCCCATGTACGACCCTGACGACGAGGAGCCGACCCCGGCCGTCCTACGGCTGACCGAGCTCTGCGACCGGGCCGACGGAATGATCTGGAGCAGCCCGCTCTACCAGGGGACGATCTCCGGCTCGTTCAAGAACGCGCTCGATTGGCTCCATCTGCTGAGCAACCGCGAGCCGCCGTTCCTTCACGACAAGGTGGTCGGCCTGATCAGCGCGGCCGGCGGGACTCAGGGCCTGCAGGCGATCAACACGATGGAGTTCTCGAGCCGGGCGCTCCGGGCCTGGGCCGTTCCGTATGCCGTTCCCGTCGCCTCGGCCTTCCGGGTCTTCGACTCCGACGGCACGATCAAGGACGAGTCGGTCGAGCTCCAGCTACGGACGCTCGGCTCCGAGGTCGTACGTGTCGCGGAGCGCTTCAGCGCCGATCCGTCGGTGCACCACCTGGCGGAGTGCGATGCGGCCGCCGACCGCGTCGCGACTGCGGCCTAGTCGTCGCGTTCGATCGCAGCCGCGGGCTGAGTGATCAGCCGGGCGCCGCGGCTCCTGACCACGAAGCTGAACGACCAGCGAATGAGCACCACCAACCGGTTCTGGAAACCGACGAGGTACCAGAGGTGGATCACTAGCCACGTCATCCACGCGATGAGATCCGCTGAGCCGGAGGCCCTTGATCTCGGCGACGGCGGCGGCGCGGCCGACCGTGGCGAGGTTTCCCTTGTCGCGGTAGTGAAACGGCTGCGTTCTCCTCGCCCCGCAACCTGGCCCGCACGACCTTCGCGACGTAGCGGCCCTGCTGCATCGCGACGGGCGCGACCCCGGGCAGCACGACGGGAGCTCCGTCCGCCCCGCGCACGCGGACCATGTCTCCGAGTGCGAATACCTCTGGATGACCGGGCAGCGTCAGGTCGGGCTCGACGGCGACTCGTCCCGCGCCGTCGAGCTCCGCGCCCGTCAGCTCGCCGAGCTTCGACGCGAGACTGGACGCCGTGACGCCGGCAGCCCAGATGACCGTCCGGCACGGGATGCGCGCCGGCACGTCGGTACCGTCGTCGATCGTCACGCCCCTCGCATCGACCCCGGTCACCATCCGGTTCGCGAGCACCGTCACACCCAGCTTCTCGAGTGACCGGGCAGCCTTCGCCGACAGCTTCGGCGGAAACGTGGTGAGCACCCGGTCCGAGGCCTCGATGAGCAGGATGCGCCCCGTTCGCGGATCGATCGCCCGGAAGTCGCGCTTCAACGTGTCGCGCGCCAGCTCGGCGATCTGGCCGGCTATCTCGACGCCGGTCGGCCCGGCGCCGACGACGGCAAAGGTGAGCCACTCGGCGCGGGCCTCGGGATCCGGCTCCGCCTCGGCTGCCTCGAACGCGCTCAGGATTCGGCTCCGCACGACCAGAGCGCTCTCGAGCGACTTCACCTCGGCGGCGTACGCGCGCCAGTCGTCGTGGCCGAAATACGAGTACTTCGAGCCACCGGCGACGATCAACGTGTCATACGCGATCGAGTGGGGGGCCGGGATGCCCGCGACCGGCCTGAGCTCGACCTCGCGGGCGCCGAGGTCGAAGCCGGAGACCTCGGCCAGCAGGACACGGACGTTGCTGTGCCGCTTGAAGATCGCCCGGAGGGGATAGGCGATCTCCCCGGGCGAGAGCGCCCCGGTGGCCACCTGGTAGGTGAGCGGCTGGAAGAGGTGGAAGTTCCGGCGGTCGACCAGCGTGACCTCGACAGGGGCCCGCCGCAACCGGAGCGCAGCCTGAAGGCCCCCAAAGCCGCCGCCGACGACGACAACGCGGTGTGCGCGAGACTCACTCATCGCTGAGCGGAACGTAGCTGGCAGGCGGGCGCGCGCCGCGGCAAGATTCCGGAATGCCCAGCGGCGACGATTCGAGCCAGCACGTCGTCTCGGTCCAGGTCGGCTTGCCGCGTGACGTCGGTTGGAGGGGCGACACGGTCTCGACGGGGATCTTCAAGGAGCCCGTCGATGGCCCCGTCCGTGTCTCCGGGGTCAACCTGGAAGGGGATGGGCAGGCCGACCTCACCGTTCACGGCGGCCCCGACAAGGCGGTATACGCCTACCCGGCCGAGCATTACCCGTACTGGCGCGAGCAGCTCGGCCGGGACCTCGCCTGGGGCGCCTTCGGTGAGAACCTCACCGTCGAGGGCATGCCCCTCGAAGACGAGCTCTGCATCGGTGACGTGCTCCGCATCGGCACCGCCGAGCTCGCCGTCACACAGCCGCGGCTGCCGTGCTTCAAGCTCGGCATCCGCTTCGGCGACCCGATGATGGTCAAGCGCTTCTTCGCCGCCGGCCGCACCGGCTACTACCTTCGCATCCTCAAGGAGGGTCACCTGGAGGCGGGCGACGAGATCGCATTCGCCGAGCGAGACCCGGCGCGCGTCCCGGTCGCGGAGATCACACGCCTCTTTACAGACGACGAGGATGATGTCGAGGCCGTGCGGCGGCTGCTGACAGTCGAGTCGCTCCCTTGGGTATGGAGGTCGTACTTCGAGCAGTGGGCCGCCGCCGAGCCTGCCTGAAGCCCCGTGCCCGCTCACAACGACAAGGAGCCACGAATGCCCTCGATCACGAAGCCCATGCGCTTGCTCGCACTGTCAGCCGTTCTCACCGCCGCCTTCGCGCTGCTCGTCGCGGCCGTGGGCAGCGCCGACTCGACGCCCATCGGGCCGCTGCCGAAGGGGCCCGTCGCCTCGACGACGACGAAGCCCGGCCTGCTCGTCGCGGTCGCCCTCCCGCACGCGAGCCCGAGCTCCGGCCTCGTCTGGCGGGTCGCCCGCCAGTACGACTCGGGTGTCGTCAAGGAGATCTCGGAGGCCGACGTCGGCTCGAGTGTCGTCCTCGTCTTCAAGGTCGTCGGCCGCGGGAACACGTCGCTGGTCTTCGCGCTCACGCGCGGCGACGCCTCGCCGAAGGCGGTCAAGTCGGTCACGCACAGGATCCACTCCGTCTAGAGACCCCATCGATCACGGGAGGTTCGACCATGCATCAGGGTGACGAGCTCGCCTCGAAGCTCAAGCGCACCGAGATTCAGCACACGGGCTCCTCGATTCCCGGTCGCGAGATCGTGCAAGTTCTGACCGAGATCCCGGCCGGTGTCGAGTCGGGATGGCACCAGCACCCCGGAGAGGAGGTCGGCTACATCCTCGCCGGGACGGTCGAGATGATGATCGAGGGTCGGCCCACGCTCACCCTCCAGGCCGGCGACGGCTTCCTCATGCCGCCGCGGACACCGCACAACGCGCTTGATCTCGGGCCCGACACCGGGATGATGCTCTCGACCTACATCGTCGAGGTCGACGAGCCGCTCGCGACGTTCACCCGCTGATCAGGCGGCGATGCCGGCGTCCTAGCCGCTCTCGACGGAGTCGAACCGGAGGCCGCTGCTCGACTCGCCGCGGCTCGGGTCGACCTCGCGGGCGATCCAGGTGCGCACCGAGCCGTCGCTCCAGCGGATCCGGCGGGCGTAGCGCCGCACCCGTAGACCGGCTCGGTTCAGCTCCTCCTCCGCAATCCGAAGCGGAGAGCTCGAGCCGAGGATCGCCCCGAGCGGCGCCGGTGTCGGGTTCGGGCCGAGCGCGACCTGGCCGAGCTCGAAGTCGATCGCGCGCAGTCCCGTCTGCTCCGGCAGCAGCGGGTACCAGTTCTCCGGGACCTCCGTCCAGAGCCGGTAGGCAAGCTCTCCTGTCGGTGCCGGCGGGAGCACCGGGCTCAGCTCTCGCCGCTTGCGCAGCTCGGCCGCGAGCCCACGGTTCAGCGGCCGTCCGCCGGCTCCCGGCACGATCTTCTCGATCGCCCACGCCATCGCGGCCACCTCGTCGCGCGCGAGCACGACCTCCTCGAGCGACGGCCCGTCGATGTCTCCGGTGGTCGTCGCGGGCAGCAGCAGTCCCGGGAACGGCTCGGCCGCGGCAAGGCGCGAGTCCCCGGCGAGCTTGAACATGTGCCAGGGGCTCCCGGCGCCGTCGACGCTGCTCGGACGAGTCGACGAGCAGCGACTTGCCGAACGAGTCGTCGACGACCAGCGAGGTCACCTGGGACACCGTCCCTGCCGTGAGCCGGACCGGGATGACGAAGAAGTCGTTGCCGTAGATCAGCGCGAACTCGATCGCGAACAGGCGGGCGAGGTCGTCGGGTGCCGCGTCGATCGCCGGGAACGAGACGGCGGCGTCCTCGAACTGCCAGAAGCGCGTCGCCGGCATCCCCTTGAACGTGACCGGTGTCGGAAGCGCGATTGCGACGACCTGATCGGCCGGCCCGGCGGCCCCGGAGCGGAGCGTCGCGCCCGGCGCGTAGTCGAAGCTCGGCCAGTCGAGGCCGCCGCCGCGGTACGCGCGAGAGGTCAGGACGGTCTCGTCGCCCGTCGAGGTCGAGACCGTCAGCTCGTACTCCATGCGGCTGTCCTGCCAGGCCGGCGTGTCGCTCGGCGCGTTCCCCGGCCGGCTCTCCCACCACGCGATGTACGCCGGTGCTGCCTTTTCGGTGTCGGCGGAGACCGGGAGGCTCGAGAAGTCGTTCTTCTTCGTCGCCGACGACCAGCCCCCGGTACACGGCGGCGCCGTCGATCGCGATCCCGGCCGTCGCAGCCGCGAGGCGCTCCCCGTCGAGGTCGGGAGTGCCCCCTGCGGCGAGCGCGGCGACTGCGAAGTCCTTGAGCCAGTCGGACACGACGCCGGCCGCGCCCAGTAGGCGCAGCCACTTGCGGCCGCCCGCAAGGGCGAGCCTCAGGTCGGGGCCGCGGCTCTCCGACTCGACGAGCTGGTCGAGGGGGACCGCCGCAAAGTCGACGCCCTGGGCTGCTCCTCCGACGCTCGGATCCCCCGGCCGGTACCAGCCCAGCTTGCGAACGGTCAACCGAGCGCGCGCGTTCGCAGGAGTGCCGCCGTCGACGCCTGCGAACTCGCCGAACTGCCATTGCCGTCCGAGCATCCAGAGCGGGTCGGCGATCCGCGCCTCCAGCGAGTCCGCGAGCTCCGGGTCGCGCGCCCTCGCCTCGAGCCGCCACCAGTTCGTGATCGACGCCATCAGGTGGTCACCGAGGTCATGAAGTCGGTGAAGACGGTGTCGCCCTTCGTGTTGTAGGCGAACCAGGCCGCCGGCGCGAGGGCGCCGCCGGCGCCGAGCGCATCGAGGTCGACCAGGCGAGCCTTGGCCAGGTCGAGCGTCTCGAGCAGGATCGCCTCGAGGGCGGCGAGGCTCCAGGTCGCCTGGCCGTCCGGCGGGACCGCGAGCAGGATCGACTGCGGCGGAGCGGCCACCGGTGCGTTGTGGTGGAACCCGAGCCCGGTCGCCACGTCGGGCTCCGGGATCACCTCGAGCCACTCGTCGACCAACAGCCCGGCGACCGTGTTGCCGGTGCCGCCGAGGTCGGGAGCGTTCAGCAGCAGAGAGAGCCGTCCGCCGGCTGCACTCGTGCCGGCGGGAAGAGGCAGGCCGGCCCAGCGGTCGTTCGCAGTGAGCGGCAGCTGGACGGCCGCGAAGTCGGCGCCGGCCAGCTCCTTCCGCGTCGCCGCGCAGAGCCCGGCCGCTCGTCAGGGCGGAGGTCACGCGGAAGACGGGCGCCCGGACGAGCGAGACATCGAGCAGGAAGTCGTCCGCAGCAGCCTCATCGCCGCCGAGCAGCGCCTTGCTGCCCGAGATCGCCGTGTCGAGATCGGAGCGGTTGCCCGGATCGAAGCGGGGCAGGAGGCGGATCGTCGCTCCCATTGCCGCCCGTCCCGCATCGGCGAGGGGCTTCCAGCCTCCGCCCGCGGCGACCGCGTTGGAGAGCGCCGTCACGCGTCCCTGAAGCTGATGCTGGACCGGGCCTGCGCGGGCCACGAGCTCGGCGGCATCGGCGAGCGCGTCGCCGCTGTCGGAGACCGGAACGGCGCCCCGCACGCCGTAGCTCGCTGCCAGGAGGAGATCCTTCGCGAGGGCGGCCGCACGCGCTGGCACCTGCGCCGGGGCGCGCCGGAGCGAGCCCGCGACGTTCTCGGCGTCCTTCGCGAGCTGCGCAGAGGCCTTTCCCATGTCGGTCGCGAGCTTCGTGAGGCGTGCCGTGAGCTCGGCGGGATCGGGATCGGCGGGCGATGAGCCCGGTACCGCGAGGTCGACGGGCACGAGCGGCCGCGCGGTATCGAGCAGCGTGCGGAGCTCGCTCGCCTGCCAGAGCGCTGCCGGCAGCGCCGTCGCGCAGCCGCCCGTGTCGTCGAACTGGACGGTGCCCGTGACTGCGCCCCGCGCAGTCCCGAGCGCCTGGACGAGGATCCGGAGCTCGATCTCGGAGGCCTCTGCGGCCTCGCTCGGCACGGCGACATAGACGAAGTCGAGCGCCGAGATGCCGAGATCGCGGAGCGTCACAGTCGCATCCTTGAGGGCCTTGTGCTCCGCGTCGAACAGCTTGACGGCGCAGCCGACCGTCTTCGGATCCGGCAGCAGCCCGGCCACCCAGGCTTCGAGGCCCGGCTCGAGCGCGGCTCGCGGGGTCGCAGCCCAGCCGCCGGCGGTGATGCTGCCTCGGAGAAGCACGCCGACCCTGTGGGTCAGGCCCGACCCCTCGGCGTGGGGTGCGGGCGACATCGAGGTCGGCGGGCGGCGGGGTATCGCCGCGCGAGAGCGCGTCGAGCGAGCCCGCAGCCGCCTCGGGGCGGCCTGTCGTCAGGTGGTGGACCGACTCGGCGAGGATCGTGTCCGAGAGCCCGTCGACCAGCGTCGCCAGCCGCCCGAGCTCGGCGGTGATCGCGGCTCCCTCGGTGCTTCCGGCCGCAGGCAGGCCACCGGCGCCGAACGGGATCCCGGCGGGACTCTGGAAGCGGCGGAGGATCCGGAGCCCGTCGACGACGTTGGCTGCTGCGATCGCCTCGGCGGCATGGCCGCCCGTGGCGGTCAGCTTGCCGCCCTGGATCGGCTCGAGCGCGCGCAGGGGAGCGATGCACTTGTCCAGGTCGAGCCCGGGATAGCGCTCGTGAAGAGCGCGTTCGAACCGGTAGCCGAGCAGAGCGCCGAGCGGCTGCCCCTGGCGGACGCCGTCGAGCAGCCAGGCCGACTCGCGCACGCGCTCCGAGGTGAGATCGACGGCGACCGCAGCGCCGTGACCGGCTGCGGCGTGCGACAGGTAGCCGCTGCGCAGCACGGCGGCAGTGGCGCGTGGTCGAGCGACGGGGCGTGGACGTAGCCGGCATTCGCGGTCGAGTGGTAGAGCTCGAGTGTCTTGCTCTCGCCCAGAGGAGGCTTGACGCGCTTGAGGCTCGTGTCGGGCCTGACCGACTCGACCCACCCGTACGCCCCCAGGTGGATCCCCGCTGCTCCGGCAGCCCGGACATCGCCGAGCCGCTTGGTCGCGAGACCCGTGATCCAGGCGTCGAGGCGTCCGGCCGAGAGCCCGAGTGTCTCGCGCAGCAGCAGCTCGAGCCGGCCCGGATCGACGCCCGCCAGCGCATGCGCGGCGTTTCGTACCTCCTGGAGCCGGGCGTCCGGGTTGGCCACCGCGTCATGAAGCACGTCGCCGATCGTCGCCGTCGAGCCCACCTTCACGATCGTGTTCAGCCAGTCGCGGGCCTGAGGGGTCGGCAGCTCGAGGCTGACGATCGCGAGGTCACGGCGCGAGAGACCGGTGATCCGAAGCCTTCGGGCCGCCGCCTCGGCGTACTCGTGGAGCACCGAGTGCCGCGCGAGCAGCGCCAGCAGCGGGATGGGATGGAAGTCGAAGGCGGACCCCGCGTTCCAGAGCGCCATCGGCTTGAGGCTTGCGATCTTGCTCAGGTAGAGGACAGGGCCGGTCAGCAGCGGCCGCTTCGGGTCGATCACCCAGGGCGCATCGAGCGTCGTCGAGATGCCCGGGTCGAGCCCGAGCTCGGCCAGCGGTACCGCGGGTGGGGCCTGTCCGGTCGCCGACTGGATCTGGCCGTCGACGGCTGCCTTGAGCACGTCCCATTCGTTCTGGCCCGGGTCGAGCCCGTAGAAGGCCGAGCTGTCGTAGGCGTACTCCCGGCTGACGGCCGTCCGGGCATCGACCACCGAGACGTTCGCGCTCATCCCGAGCATCCCGAGCAGCGCGGCGTCGGGATCGCCGGAGCCCGCGTGCGGCACGTTGGCGACCGACGGCGTGCCAGGTTGCGCGCAGGCTCTTCGCCACCGACGCGATCGTGGCGGCTGCGGCGTCGTTGCTCACCTGCTGCCAGCGATCGAGCGAGGTGACCGGCAGGACGCCGTAGGGCTGATTTCCGACCCGCACCGCCGGACAGCGGCCCCCGGGCCCGAACATAGCGCGTTGAAGAAGTCACGCGCCGCGCCACGGCCGGCGTCGCTCAGCATCGGGTCGACGATCTGCCAGAAGAAGTAGCCGAAGGTCGCCGGCCAGAGCAGGGCGTTCATCAGGCCTGCCTCCGTGTCGCCGTCGGCGCCCGCCCCCGCGACGTGGTCGAACGTCGTCGCGGGGATGCCGATGAGCGTCGCGAGACGCGCCGCGTCGCTCGTCGGCGCGCCCGCCAGGGCAGGTCCGCGCTCGATGTCGAAGCTCGGCAGGTCGACGGTCTCCGGGCTCGCGGCCGGGGGCCGGTCCTGCTCGGTTGCGTTCGTCGCCGTGAGGGGTGGCACGAAGCTCAGGCCGCCTGTGTAGTGGTGGGCATCGAGCGCCGAGGCGAGGCGGGTCGCGCCCTCCGCGGGGTCGATCACCGACTTCACTCCGAGCACGAGCAGCTGGTCGAAGCCCTTTTGAGCCTGCGTCGCGGTGAGCGGGATGCGGAGCGCCATCCCGGTCGCGACTGCGGCGTCGAAGTCCGACAGCCAGGCCGCGCCGGGGTCGAGGGAGGCCTTGCCGTTCGCGACCGTCGGTGAGCTGACCGAAGGCGACGGACCGACCTGGACCGGGTCAGGCGTGACGCCCCCAGCGGCGGTCAAGGTTCGCTGGCCGGCCGCGTAGCCGAGAAGGAGCCAGCGGTCGGGAAGGACGGCGCTCGTCGCGGGCTTGGCCCACGGCCCCGGGCGGGTCGCCACCGACGGGAACTGCGGTCGGAGATTGATCGGGCGACGGCGCGCCGGCGGCGGGTAGTTCGTGGGTGTGAGGGCATGGGCGATCCAGGCCGCCCGGGTGGGCCCGTACCGCGCGACGAGCGCCCGCCACGCATCCTGGGCTGCCGTCGAGCTCGCGGGCACAGTGAAGATCGACTGCCAGTAGGCCTCGCCCCAGGTCTGCTCGTCGGCTGTCAGCTCCGGCTCGTGGCGGTTCACGTGGATGTCGTCCGGGTAGATGCGGACGAGCAACTCGGGATTGCCGGCGGCGTTCTTGTCGAATCGCGTCTCGATCCTGATCGGGAGCAGCGCAACCGGCGTGGCGCCGGCAAGCGCGGCCGGGTCGTCGGTCGGGTTCCGGTTCTCGAGCTGAACGAGCCGCTTGAACGCAGGGGACAGCTGCACGCCTCCTGCCACGGAGCCGAGCTGGATGATCTGCTGCGCGATCTGCCGGGCCTGGATCGTCAGCTGCGCGACAGCGGCGGCGCCCTTGTCCCCCTGTGCCTGCGCTGCTGTGAGCTTGGTGTTGACGTCGGTGAACTGCTGTTGTGCAGCGAGGAGCTGGAGCTGAAGCGCATGGTTCCGCCCAATCGGGTCGCGTGGAAGCGGCCCGAGGACGGGCTTGACCGGTGGGACGGCGGGGACGACCGGGACGACCACGGGATTGGCGGGGACGACCACCGGGTGCAGCGGCAGGATCACCGGGTTCAGCGGGCGCGGCCGGCGGGGCGGGGACGACGCGTCTCGGCGGAAGCGGCGGCATCAGGTTCCCAGGAGGTCGGAGGCGTGGAGGGCGAGGCGGGTCGGCCGCTGAAGCGTGATCGCGGCCATGGCCGCCGAGCTCGAGCCCCAGACGGGACGCCGCCGGGCCAGTTGGTGCCCCACCAGAGCGGCTGGCCTGCAGGAACGAATCGCGGGGGAGTCGCACCCGCCGTCGGAGGCGTGAGGTTGCCTCGGCCGACCGCGTCGAAGGTGTGCGGGGCTCGAGCCGACGTCTCCGCCGTCCCCGATCCCGTAGTGCGGCTTGACCGGGTGTTGCTCGAAGACGACGAAGTACCCGGCAGGGTCGTCCGCCTTGGTCGGTGTCGTCGGTCCCACCGCGTCCGTCTTGCTGAGCGGGACGCCGAAGTAGACGAGGTCAGGCTCGAGTCGGCCGCGCATCTGGGGGTAGTACGTCGTTCCCGAATCGGTCGAGCTCGCGTGCTGCGTCCGACAGCGGCAGCTTCCATTTCGCGGCCTGCAGGTAGAGCGTCGCATCCGGGTACCGGCGGACCAGCTCCCCGCGGATGATCACCACGAGCAAGCCCGAGCCGCCGCCCGTCACGTCGCTGCCGAGATCGCCGCCGGTGCTCCAGCCGTCGATCGCCGGGATGTCGTCGGTCGTTCCCGGGGCGGGGGCGGGCACACGGCCGCGCGTGTCCCAGAACTGGCGGAAGTAGGTGCCCCGCTGGTCGGTCGGGTACTCGTTGAAGAGAAGCTCGCGGGCGAACTCGTGGCTCAGACCGACCATGTAGGCAGCGATGAACGCGGGATTCGGGAACGCTGCGGTCACGGTGTCGGCCGGGATGCCCTCGAGTCCCGGGAGGAGCAGCGCCTGGGACATCGCAACGAGCGGCTCGACCATCGGGCGGCGGATCACCGGGGCAGCCATGATCGGCTCGAGCGGGTCGCCGGCTCCGTCCCAGTTCGGTGCGGTCACTACGGCCTGCGCCCGCCTCGGCACGGTGCTGTCCGGATCGGTCGCGTCCATGATCCGAGTGCGGAGGGAGCCGGGGTCGAGCAAAGGGGCGTCTTGGCCGGACGACGGGTGCCCATCTTCCAGGACTCGTAACTGACGATCTCGGCGCGGAACGCGGCCATCAGAGCCGTGTCAGGCCCGGTGTCGCGGTGACGAACGGGCTGTGGCTTGGTCCAATCGACGAGCGGCGTGAACCCGGCCACGCCGGGGCGCTGCTGAAGTGCGCCGATCGGCAGCCGCTCGACCTGGGCGACCGCGACGCCCGCCCCCTTGGTCGCATAGGGCGGCTGCACCGCCGAGATCTGCCCGGCGGAAGCCTTCTCGATCACCGCCCCGGCGACGAGCCCCAACCGCCGGCCGACCGGGCCGCGTGGACGGGCGAGCCGGCGGAGAGCACCGTCGAACAGCCGCTCCGGGACGGCGCTGTCGCTGACCTCGGCGTACGCTGTCGACCTGGCGCCGACGAGGACGCGATCGTGAAGCGGGCGGGTCAGCTGCAGGAACGAGCCGTTGCCGAGCGCCGGCATCCCGCCGACGTAGATCGAGCGGCTGTGTGCGCGGGCGAGCTGCGCCTGGCGCAGGCGCTGATTGGCGCGCTCGACATCGCCGACCTGCCTCCAGGCCTCGGCCAGGAGTTGCTCGCGGAGCTGCTGGACGACCCGGGCGCCGAACCCTGCAGCCGCCCGGCTGCGCGGGTCGCTGTTCAGCTGCCGCAGCCAGGCGGGGCTCGATCCTGATCCCGGCACGGTGAGCTGCGCCGCCGGCCAGCGCCCCCAGAGGGGCGGCCCGAGCGACGCCGGTGCGGTGTTCGCGGTCTTGATCAGGCTCGCGATTCGGGAGGCGAAGCGCGCCTGCTCGGTCGGGTCCCAGTCCGTGGGGCAGAAATGGTCGGGCTTGAGAGCGGCCTCGAGCCCGAGGCTCTTCGTCGTGGCGTTCGCAGCCAGGTTCAGGACGCCTCCGGGTGCCGTGATGTCCATCGTGCGCGTGCCCGCACCGTCCGGGAGCGGACGCCCCTTGAGGCGCAGGGCGAGGGAGCGGAAGTCGCCGCCCACGCCGGTGTGGAACTGCCAGCTGAAGTACACGGGAAGGTCCTGCGCGCCGGTCGTCCAGGCGTTCTGGAGCTTGTCGTTCGGGCCCTCGGTGGGCGTTCCCCCGAGGCCGGCGATCCGGCCGCCCTCGAAGACCGGGACGATCGAGGCGATGTACCGGCGCTCGGGGTCCAGCAGGCGAGGGCACAGCGAGGCGCGCAACCACCTGCGTCGAGTTCGAGGTGACGAGTGCCTCGAGGGAGGTGGGCTCACCTACGGCGGCCACGTGGGCCCAGGCCCAGGCCTCGGCGGGATTCGGAAGCATCTTGACGACGTCCGGGACATGGAGAACGGGCAGCGGCTTCGTCGCATCGACGACCGGCTCGCCCGTCTCTTCGATGTCCGTGACGACGAGGCAGAGCCAGGGACGGAGCTGGGCGCCGCTCGGGCCCGAGCGGCGTGAACATCCAGGGCAGGTCTGCGGGTCGCAGCTCGACCGCGGCGAAGAGCTCCGGCGGCACCCCGAGAGCGCCGTCGACCGGGTCGGTGCGGAGCACCACGCGCCGGTCTAGCCCGCGGATCTCTCCAGGCCCGGCCAGCCGAAGGTCGACCGTGCCGGACGCCGTCCCGTTGACGACTGCGCCCACCGACAAGCTTGACGAACGGGTCGGCAGCCGGTGTGTCAGCCGTCGTGACTGCGCTCGAGAGCGCCGTGCGGGCGTACGGGAAGTAGGTGTAGTCGGCGGTCATCGCGTCTCGAATGCTCCGACGACCTTCGTGGCGCCGTCCAAATGCGCGGCCGTCGCGGCCGTGTAGCTGGGGTAGTTGGCGGTCGCGGCGAGGTCGCGCCGTCCGGCGATTGCGTACTCCGGCTGGTTGAGGACGATCCCCTGCGACGGAGCGATGTAGCGATCCGGCGTGGAGAGGCTGCCGACGATGAGCTCGGCCATCGCCTGCTTCAGGGCGTCGGAGGCCCGGTAGCGCATTGCCGAGCGCTCCGTCGCCGTCGTTCGTCGGAAGCAGCGTCGGGTCGTCGATCGTGATCGTGACGTAGTGCTGGTCGGCCTTCTCGCCTGACCAGAACTTGAAGCTCGACAGGTCGACGGTGCGGCCGGCCGGCAGCTTCTCGAATGCAGGGCTCGAGAGCTTCTGGTCGTCGGTGAGCTGGAAGTACTGCGCCGGCGCGAAGTCGTCGTCGAGCGTCCCGACACTCTGCGTGGCGATCCCGGGCACCGTCACCGAGTCGATCGAGATCGTGCTCGGGCCGTCGATCGGGCCGTTGCCGTACTTCCCGAGTGGGGTGTCGATCGGCGCTACCCGCTGGTGGACCGTCAGCTCCGCGCGCGGGTGAAGGAGGAGGCCGTTGTTCGCACCGATGTCGCGCAGCGTGACGAGGCTGTGATCGCCGCTCGGCGGAACGGCGCCCCACGAGCCGGGATCCCCGACGGCGGCGCGGACGAGCGCCGCGACGTTCGTCGCCGGCACGGACTGGGGCGGCGCGTCCGGGCCGAAGGTCCGGTCGAAGCCGAGCGTGTGGTCGCCCATGTAGTGGACGGTCGCGTGGCCGCGTGCGTGCCACGGCTCCGGGCCGGTCAGGAGCAGGTCGAGATCGGCCGAGCAGAGGTCGTCGCCGTTGCGCTTGATCTCGGCCGACCCGTAGATCTCGACCTCGAGCTGGAACGGCGTGAAGTGGATCAGCCCATCGAACCCGAGGTCGGCCGAGGCGCTGAAGCTTCCGAGCACGCCGAAATCCGCTGCTGCATAGAAGTCCGCCCGCGCACCGGTCTGCACCGTGTTGGTCGTGACGGCGAAGTACGACTCGAGCCGGAGGTGCGGGTTGTCCGAGCCGATCGCGAGCCCGATCCGGGCCAGCTTGGGGAAGTTGGGCGGCGGCGTGAAGCGTGGGTGGAAGCCGCCGGCCGAGAGGGCGAAGGTGGGGTTGTTCCCGACGTTCGCGCGGACGGCGAAGCCGCCGGTGAGCGGGAAGGTGACGATGCGCGAGTCGACGAGGTCGGCGTCGATCTTGATGTCGCCGGTCCCGAAGTCGATGAAGCCGGCCAGGTCGAGCTGGAGGACGAGGATCGCGGAGTCCGCCTCCGGCAGGACGCACGAGAGCCGGCCGAGCAACGCCAGCTTGATCGGCATCGGCAGCTCGAGCAGGACGCCAGCCTCGATCGAGATGACCGATGCCCATCCGACCTTCAGCATCGGGCCGAAGATGAAGCGCCCCTCGGCGAGCGGGAAGCCCTGCTTGATGTTCGAGATCACCTCGTTCGCGTGCGCGACCGGGTCGGGCGGGAAGAGGATCGACTCGAGCGCGCCGGTGTGGATCCCGTTGCTCAGGAAGTCCTCGTCCATCGTGCGGTTGATGCCGACCGCGCCACCGACGCCGTTGAGCGTGAATCCGTAGCCGAGCTGGATCGGCGGGAACTCCGCCGTGATGATCAGCATCATCGAGAAGCCCGGCTTGCCGTCGGGCATCTTGGTCGAGAGCACGCCGATCGCCTTGATCGCGAACAGGTCGGCGACCTCGAGGTCGAGGATCCCGGCGTACTCCTCCTTGACGGTGTCGAAGCTGACGTAGCCGCCGCCGACCACCGGGCCGGCATCGACGACGAAGCCGAGCCCGTTCGGCGGCTTGAAGCCGAAGACCAGGTCGAGCCCGCCGAGGGAGCCCTGGTGGTCGCTCCGTTCCACGAAATTCAGGGTCACGCCGATCCGGTCGACCTGGGCCGCGAACGGCCCGAGCGAGAGCCCACCCGCGACCGACACCTCGAGGCTGAGTCCGGGCTCCGGCTGCGTGACGGCGCCGAGGACCAGGTAGATCGTGTCGATCTGGACGACGCCGGCGAGGTCGAGGTGCACGGAGAGCTGGAGCCTGAGGGTCGCGCTGCCCTCGAAGCGAAGCCCTTCCTCCGTCGACCAGTCGACGCCGAAGCCGAGGTCGAGCTGCTGTGGCGCCCCGCCGAGCAGCTTCTGCAGGAACCCGTCGCCCTCGCCGAGGTCGATCACGATCGAGGCCTTGTCCAGGCCGACCGAGAGGCGCATCTGTGTATTCCCGAGCTTGAGCTCTCCCGCGATCTCCGCGTGGGCCTTCGCGATCTCGAGCCGGCTGGATCCCTTGGCGCCGATCACGACGAACGGCTCGGCCGGGGCGACGTCGACCCTCGCCGACGCGGCGATGTTCGGGATGTCCGCCATGGAGATGGGCGTCAGGCTTACGCCCGACGGACGGAGTTCGGCGCGGACAGGGCTCGGACCCTCGATCTTCGTGTCGACAGTCAGCGTGACTCCGTCGGTGAGCGGGATCGAGGTGGCGAGCTTGCCGTCGAAGAACGGGAAGATTGCGAAGCCTTCCGGCTTCGAGTACGAGCCGGACGGTGGGATCGGAACGACGAGGAGGTCCAGCTCCGCATGGGCAATCGCGGGGCCGGTCAGGTCGACTCCGGTCCAGAGCGGGATCGCGAGCGACCGTTGCGTCTGGTTGCGCACGGTCGCCGGGTCCCAGTACAGATCGAGCCCGGCAGTCATGTTGCTGCTCCCCGGCAGGCCGAATGCGAGGCCGATCACCTCGAGGACACGGAGGATCTCGTCAGCGTCGAACTCCGGCTTCCCCCAGTTGTAGACCTCCGCGGGAATCTGTGCCGGGTTCGTGACCAGGGTGGCCACGCGGGTGAAGTCGAGCTTGCGCTGGAGGAACGGCCTCGCGAAGGGGCTGCCGCCCGGTGGCGCGTCAGCCGCGACCTCGTCGAGGATCCCGACGAGCCGAGCGATAGCGAAGATCCCCGGCCTGTAGTCGCTCAGGTAGTCGTAGACGAGTAGGTCGAGGAGCTTCTCCGGCAAAGCCGGGTCGTTGAACGCCGGGGGAGCGTTGACGCCGGCCGCTGCGAGGCCGGCGATCGCACCGGCGATGGCGATCAGGTCTTGCCCCGCCGCCGACTCCGCGGCGGACACCGTCGCCTCGACGTCGCTCGTCAGGTTCGGGGCCTGTTTGATCAGGTCCTCACCGCTCGTCACGATCTTCGTCAGTCCGTTGGGGATCGCCGTGCCGGGGTCGATTCCCCAACCGAGTTGCTCGAGCAGCGTCGCGAGCGCGTCGATGTCGGAGCCGGCCCGGACGATCGGGTCGAAGAAATCGCCGAGCGCTGCGAGCAGCCCGTTGAGGAATGCGTCTGTTCCGCTTGGGCTCATGCGAGCCTGCCTACGAGTCGGCTTTCTCGGATAGGGGGAGCCGGAGCTCGGAGCTCTGCCTTCGGTTCGGCATCGTGACCGTGGTGCCGTTGGGAACGGCCTTGTCGAGGCGGGCCACGACGTCGTCGAGCCGCGCCGGCCGGGTCTGCGGGCTGGCTGCGGTGCCTATCTCGACCTTTCGCTCCAGATAGGCCGGATCGAGAGATGTCGGATCGAACACGTGCCCGATCTCGAGCTGCGTCATCGTGCCGTCTGCGCGCGGGAGCACGACCGTGTTGTCGAGCGCCGGGCTTGTCGTGGTGTTGGGCGACGCCCACGGGTCGGGCCGGATGCCGGCGTTCGTGTTGGCGGCTGCCTTGGCGAACGCGGCGAAGAACGTCGAGCCCCAGTCCTTGGCCCGATCGAGCGCCGGCCACTGCCCGTCGGGTGCCGGGACATCCTTGAAGAGGAGCGTCCAGAGGCGCTGCTGGTGGGCGATCACCGTCGCGTCGTCGAGGACGGCGCAGGCGATCTCGGAGTCACAGAGAAACGAGCGCCTGTTCAGGTTCGCCGAGCCGCAGATCAGCAGGCTTCGAGTCGTACATCTGCACCTTGGCGTGGCAGTAGACGCCGCGGCGGCGCCGCCTCGGGGTCCCAGAGGTTGTAGACGCCGACCTGCGCGCCGACATTGGCCGACGAGCTCGTCGAGCGCCTGCTTCCGCGCCTGGTGGATGATCGGCGGCTCTCGTGTCGGCGTACGGGCGGCAGGAGCACGATCACCCTCAGGGTGGCGGTGCTCTTCAGCTGCTCGTTGAGCTGTCGTGCGAGTGGCAGTGACCAGAAGTACTGGTCGAAGATCCAGATCAGCTGCTGCGACTTGGAAACTGCACGGCTGATCCCCGACATCGGCGGTGAACTCGCCTCGCTGTGAAGGGGGCCCGGGAGCGCGCGTTGCGCCACGGGATCGTGCGCAGCATCTGCACCGCGATCGCGCTTCCGGCCGGCGCGACGGCCGCTGTCGACGCCGGCAACGGCGACGATGTCGCCGTCCTTGATCGCGTCCGGGCTGCTGAAGACGACCTGCCCGCCGAACCAGACGCGGCTGTTGGAAAGGTCGTAGATGCGGCCGGGAGCCGAGTCGCTCCAGCGCTCGCGCGAACTGATCCTCGAGCGTCTGGACGATCGGCCCCTGCAGCATCAGATGCTGGTCGTGCCAGACGCTGATTCGTCGCGCCGTAGATCTCTGCAGGTGCGCCTGCCCCAGAGGGTCGAGCCCCGGGAGGTCGGACTCCTGCGTGTCTTTGGGAACGTCCGACGTTGTCGAACGAGCTGTAGTCCGTGACGCGTGTCGGCCGCGGCCACGTGCCTTGCTTCGAACCACTGCGGGAAGGTGGTCCCCGATTGCCAATCGCCGGGTCCCAGCCGTCGCTCGGTGTGCCGGCGTCGTTTCCCCCGGCGGCGGCTCAGGCGCGTCGCGGCGCGTGAAGGCAAGGTCGACGCCGCCGACGAATGCGACGTCGTTGCCGTTCAGGCCGCGGATCACGATCATCTTCTGGTGGTGGGTGCCGGCGATCGACCCCTCGGCGGTCCTGGCGTCGAGCGCCATCACTCCGATCGGCTCGTCCAGTTGCCAGAGCGAAGTGAGCGCCTCGGACTCGGCTCGCGATTGCCTGCGCCGAGAAGAGGTGGTCCTCGCCGTGCGGGGCGTGCATCGGCCCCGAGCGTCTCGATCAGTGTCGGCTGCCAGACCATCACCCGGATGCGGACGCCCGCCTGCATCAGGCGGAACATAGGCCGAGTGCGGTCTGGTCGCGGACGCCCGGGACGTCTCGGGTAAGGCGGCGGCCACGGCTTCACGTTGTCCGAGAGTGTCTCGCTGCGCGTTGAGCCGCCAGCCCGCGATGTAGACGTGGCCGCACGGTCCCGCGGGCCTCCGCTGAGGCCTTCGGCGTCCGTGATCGTCTGCTCGAAGGCCTGCCGGATCGCCTTCATCGCGGCGAAGCCGCCCAACGACCGGCGTGACCTGCGCACTCCGGTGTCCCACGGCTTCGGCGTTCTGCCCGGCGCGTGCCGCCATCGCCGTCCCGTCGCCCCACGGCACGCCCGTCCCCGCCGGCCGTTCGAACTGCAGGAACCACTTCGCGGGTCGGCCACGAAACTCGCCCTCGATCGGGTTCGTCACGCTCGCCGCGAAGCGCCAGTCGGCGCGAAACTATCAGACTTGGCAACACGGGGTGGACCGCGTTACACTCCCCGGCGGCACTCCTGCGGCGAGAGCTAATGAACAGCCTGTCGCAACCCAAGGAGCTTCACCTCGGCGATCAGCTGGTCTCCAACAACGGCTTCTTCACGTTGGAGATGTTCTCGAACGGCGCGCTCGGGCTGTACCGGAATCAGACCCGCGGGAGCATGTGGGGGTCGACCGCGCTCAACCAGCCGGGCGGCTGGGCGGTGATGCAGGCCGACGGGAACCTCGTCTGCTACTCGGCCGCCGGAGCGCCGTACTGGGCGTCCAATACGGCCGGGCACCCGGGTGCGTGGGCCGCTCTGCTCGACACCGGCGATCTCGTCGTCCGCGACGCGACCAAGGTGCTGTGGCACTCGAATACGGTCACCGATCTCGACAAGCCGACGATCCAGTACGTGGGCGAGGGCGGCTACTCCTACAACGAGACAGCGGAGAAGTGGAAGCAGATGTGTGCGGCCTTCCCCTGCTTCCTCGCGATGCAATGGCCCGGGTACGCGAGCACGATCGTCGAGGACACGATCGACGGCCATCCCGTCGTGATCCAGCTCTGGAAGGGCAACTGCCAGAAGTTCGAGGGGCCCTGGATCGGCCAGCTTCCCGGCGGCATCGGTGCCGAGGTGGGGATCTACCGCCGCATCCCGGGCAAGGTGCTGCCGACGAAGTTCGACGGGCTGCCCCCGCTCGGGATGCTCACGACGCTGCTCGCCGACCTCGGCGGGCTGGCGGCGAACGACCTCTGGTGGCCGTTCCCGGAGCTCGGCGCCACGATCGAGATGAGCCTCATCAACCCGGTCACCCGCGAGGTCGTGTTCTCGGCCGGCCCGCAGAAGGGCTACTGGCTGACCAAGTGGATGGAGCCGAGCAGCTACACGCAGTTCAAGAAGGACCACTCTGCTCCGGCCAACTACACCGACTTCATCCTCGAGTACACGATCAACGGCAAGGCGTATCACCACTGGCCGGTCGAGGCGGGTGACCTCGGCGGCGGCCCCGCCAAGGCGCCTCCCGCGGCGCAGGCAGCGTGGTTGGAGCTGCTGCTCGATCCGCCCCCGCCTCCGCCCAAGCCGCCGCTCCGTCCGCCGAGGCTGCCGAAGCCCGTGCGCCCGGGGCCTGTCCACTAACAGAACGGGGGAAGAGATGTTCGACGGTGTCTGCCAGATCCGCCGGGCCGGAATCACGCCGGAGGGCTGGGCTCAGCTCGACCTCAAGGACCAGGCCGGGTCGTTCGACTGGACCTGGTTCCTGAGCAAGCCCGAGATCTCGCGCGAGGTGCTTGCGACGGCGCTCGTCGCGGTCAGCTGCGACAAGCTGCTCAACGTCCAGATCGAGGATCCCGTCGCCTCCTGGGCGCACGTGATCCGGTGTCTCGCGGTGAAGTAGGCCGCGGCCGAGCGCTACGACTCGTCGAGCTCGGAGGCCTGGATCGGAGGATCGCCCCCCGGCTTGAAGCTGGTCACCTTCGCGCGGTGGCTGCCTCCGCTCAACGACTTCACCTCGATCACGTCCTCCGCTTCCGGGAGGCGGTCGCCGGCGGTCTCGTAGTAGCCGTCGAGCTGGTACCCGTTCTTCTGGACGAGCCATACCTTGTAGACCCGTTCCTCAGCCACGAGAACAGCGTATAGCCGTTGCTGCCCGGATGCCGTCCTGCGGTCAGATCCATTCCCTGAGCCGGGCGAAGGCGAGCGTCGCCAGCGCGATCAGGATCATCGTGGCCGTGACGACCCAGAAGAGGCCGGAGTCCTCGAAGGCATCCGGCTTGAAGTTCACGTTCATCCCCGCGACGCCCGCCAGGAGAGCGCCCGGAAGCAGGAGGATCGACGCCAGCGTGAGCACCTTGACGATCTCGTTCGTCCGGTGCTCCGTCCGGACGATCAGCACGTCGAATGAGCTGGCGATCCCGTCCTTCGCGTCGCGGGCCGACTCGAGGGCGGCATCGACCCTCGAGGTCAGCTCGGCGAACCGCTCGGCCGATCCTTCGGACGAGATGGGGTCGAACTCGGAATGGCTCAGCGCCGCGAAGAGCTCCCGGTGAGGTGCGAGCGCGCGCCGGAGGCGGCCGACGCGAGTGCGCGTCGCGATCAACGCCGCGATCGGCTTCTCCGGGTTTCGGCTCGGGCCGGTCGAGGGCGTCGACGTCGAACTTCTCCAGGTCGGCCTCGATCTCGTCGAAGGCGCGGAGGTAGCTGGTGACGACCCACTCGAGGAGCGCCGCGAGGAAGGTCGGCGCGTCGAGGATCCCGATCTCGCCCTCACCGGTTGCGATCTCCCGGAAGTCGTCCAGCACGGGGATCTCCGCGCTGTGGGCCGTCAGCGACCCAGTTCTCGCCGACGAAGCACTCGAGGACGATCCGCTCGCGCTCGGGATCCTGCTCGGTATCGGAGACCGCGACGGCGGTGACGCGGAGATAGTTCGAGTGTTGCTCCAACCCCGCCTTCTTCTTGGGATCCCCGGCCTTCGAGAACGCGGCGTCGTCGATCCCAAGCGCCTCGCGGATCTCACGCGCCTCGTCGTCGGACGGATCGACGACGTCGAGCCAGAGGACCTGATCCTCGGACAGGTCGCGTAGCGCGTCCTCCCACGACGTCGAGCCTCTTTCCGCGGCGCTGATCGAAGAGATAAGCGCTCACCGAGGCATTGGCTCGAGACCCGGCCGCCTGCATGGCGCGACCGCGCTCGAGCAGAAACGCGACGAGCGCCGGAGCGATCGTCAGGATCACGAACCGTCTCGCTGTCCGGTTCGGGATGAACCGGGCCAGGACAAGGCCCGCCACGAAGATTCCGAGCCGGTTCGCGATCCAGCGCTGCACTAGACGCGCCTCACGAAGTACACGATCATCAGGACGAGCAGGACGATCACGAGTAGCCCGATCAGTCCATATCCGGTTCCTGCCATTGCGAGCATTTCCACCATCCTCCTCGGGTTGCGTGCCGCCATTTGTGCCCGGAGCCTGAAAAAGGAAACCTGGCGGGTGTCGAGGAGCGCCGGGATGGGTAGGCCCACGGCGAGCGCATGAGACGTATACGAGCGTTTGCCGCCGGTACCGCCCGGGTCGTAGGTGCCGGGCTGGTACGCCTCGAGGACAGGCCGTTCGCGGTTGTGGTCGCAGCGGCGACCGCGACGGTCGTGGTGTCGGTCGCGCTCGCCTCGACGGCCGGGTGGGCCCGGATCGGCCATGTGGTCTACCGGCAGCACGCGTGGACGTGGCTGACGGCGTGCTTCGTCGCCGAGGTGGTCGCCTACCTCGGCTACATCCTCTCGATCCGCGACATCGCCCGGGTCGAGCAAGGGCCGGACATGGAGCTCAGCGCCTCTGCCAAGACGGTGGTCGCCGGGTTCGGCGTGTTCGCGGCGACTCGCGGCTCGGGCGGGTTCGCCGTCGACTACTGGGCGCTCCGCCGGGAGGGCGCTGGGCGGCGGGACGCGGTCGGCCGCGTTCTCGCGCTCGGTTTTCTCGAGTACGCAACGCTCAGCATCGTCGCGCTGCTCGCCTCGGTCGCGTTGTATGCCGACCTCGACGGCCACGCCAGCGACTCGGCGACGCTGCCGTCCCTGCTGGTGATCCCGGCCTTCGCGTTCGCGCTCTGGGCGACATCCCGAAAGCGCGTGGCGCGCCTCAGCCGGCGGGGTCCCAAGCAGGGCTGGCTCCGCCGCACATTCGCGGACTCGGTCGCCGGCGCCCGCAAGGCGAGAACCTTGCTGCTCAGCCCGCGCGAGCACGGTCTCGGTGTCCTCGGGATGACGATCTACTGGGCCGGGGACATCACCTGCCTTTGGGCGGCGCTGCAGCTCGTCGGCGGCCACCAGATCACGATCTCGGCCCTGATCCTCGCCTACGCCGGCGGCTACGTCCTCAGCCGGCGCTCGCTGCCTGCCGGTGGGGCGGGTGTCGTCGAGATCGCGCTCACGCTCGCGCTGGTCGGGATGGGAGTGCGGTTCGCGCCGGCCCTGATCGCGGTGCTGATCTACCGCCTCTTCAACTTCTGGCTCCCGATCCTGCCCGCGCTCGTCCTCATTCCGACGGTCCGCGACCTCCGGCAGCGATTCCAGCGGGCCGAGCAGGCGTGCTGACCCGACGTTTCCGGATCGAGAGATTCGGAAACGCTGCACCGTACTTGTGCGGGCTCGAACTCGCCGCACGCCGAGCGAGGAGGCCCACCGATGTCCACAACGCTCGTTCCATTCAGCTCCAAATCAGCCGATCTGGCGTCATCGACGCCGGAGAGGACACGGCTCCGTCGCTCCCGGTGCTCGATGCGCGAGACAGCCGTCCGGCCGGCGCGCTGGCGGCCGTCGCGGGGCCGACCCACCCCGTGCGAACGTTCCTGGCCGGCGTTCTCTTCGCCTACCTCGCGATCGCGGGCATCTCGATCCTGCTCGGCCTGCTCGTGACCCGCGTCATCGTCTCGAACAGGGCGATCGCGGGCGACGACGAGTGGTTCGTCCGTTTCCTCTCGCATCACCGGTCGACCGACCTCACCGACGCGTCGCTGATCGGCTCGATCATGGCCGGCGGCGTCGTGCTCCCGATCCTCGTCGGCGTGCTCGTTCTTGCAGCCGCTGGCCTTCAAGCAGTGGCGTGTCGCCGGCTTCGTCCTCTTCGCGCTCGCGGTCGAGTCCGCCGCCTACCGGACGACGACGCTCGTCATCCACCGGAACCGCCCGCCGGTTCACCGGCTCGAGCAGCTTCCGGTCAACGCCAGCTATCCGTCGGGGCACACGGCGGCCTCGATCGCCGTCTACTGCGGGCTCGCTCTGCTGATCACCTCGCGAATCGCGGGCCGGCTCCCGCGGATCGCGATCTGGGCGGTCGCGATCGCGATCCCCGTCTTCGTCGCCCTCTCGCGGATGTACCGCGGGATGCACCATCCGCTCGACGTCCTCGGCGGCGCTGCGATCGGGATCGCCACCATCGCCGCGATCGTGCTCGTCTGCCGCGCAGCGGGGATCTCGACCGCGATCCGAGACGGGCGCGAGCCCGAAGCCGGTGGCCTGATGGCGGCCAAGGTGGCGGTGATCGCCCACGCCGGCAAGACGTTCGGCGACGGCCTGCCCGGGCTGCGGCGCGAGCTCGCGCGGCAGGGTGTCGACGACCCGCTCTGGTCGGAGGTGCCAAGAGCCGCAAGGCGCCGGCGCAGGTCGAGCGCGCGCTCGAGGCCGGGGCGGACCTGATCTTCGTCTGGGGCGGCGACGGCACGGTGCAGCGGTGCATCGACGCGGTCGCGGGACTCGGATGTCGCGCTGGCGATCGTTCCGGCGGGCACGGCGAACCTGCTCGCGACGAACCTCGAGATCCCGCAGGACATCGAGCAGGCGGTCGAGATCGGCCTGCACGGCCGGCGGCGCAAGCTCGACGTTGGCACGGCTGAAGAAGGAGCGGTTCGGGGTGATGGCGGGGGCAGGCTTCGACGCCTCGATGATCCATCTCGCCGACGGCGCGATGAAGGATCGCTTCGGTCGTGCCGCCTACGTCTGGACGGGCGCAAGAGCCTGCGCGAGAAGCCGTTCAAGGCGAAGATCGAGATCGACGGGAGCCGCTGGTACGACGGTCACCGCCAGCTGCATCCTCGTCGGCAACGTCGGGCTACCTCTTCGGCGGCGATCCAGGTGTTCGAGGACGCCAAGCCGGACGACGGCCGCCTCGACATCGGCGTCGTGACGGCGGAGGGCCTGACCCAGTGGGCGCGCACGCTCGCCCGCACGGCGGTCGGGCACCCCGATCGCTCTCCGTTCGTCCGCGTGACGAGCGCTCGCAAGATCGACGTGAAGCTCGACCGCAAGGTTCGGTACGAGCTCGACGGCGGCGTACCGGGTCAAGGTCAAGTCGTTCAAGGTGAGGGTCGAGCCGGATGCGGTGACGATCTGCGTGCCAAGCAGCCGCGTGACCGCCGAGGACGGAGGCCCGAGCTTCTGCTCGGGCCCGCTCCTCCGGTACGCGGGAACGGAGAGCGCGACGTTCTGGGTCGAGACGAGCGCGCCCTGCGAGGTTCGGATCCTGAGCCAGACGCACGCGAACGTTCACCGTCGAGGGGCACCACTACGCGCTCGTCCTCGTCGAGGACCTCGAGCCGGCCTCGGTGACGCCGTACGACGTCCGGCTCGACGGCGCGCTCGTCTGGCCGCCCGACGACGGCCGGCCGCAGCCGGTTGTCCACACCCGCGACCACGAGCGGTTCGTCAGGCTCATGTTCGGCTCTTGCCGTGTCGGCGGCCCCGAGCCGCGAGAGCTCGACGGCGAGTGGCCGCCCGAGCTACGCGAGAAGGGGATCGACGCGCTCTGGACGTACTCGAAGCTCTTGCAGCGCGGCGAGGCGGAATGGCCCGATGCGGTGCTGCTGCTCGGCGACCAGGTCTATGCGGACGAGGTCTCGCCCGAGACGGTCGAGTTCATCCGGGCACGGCGCGATACGAGCAAGCCTCCGTTCGAGCAGATCGCCGACTTCGAGGAGTACGCGAGGCTCTACCGCGAGTCGTGGTCGGACCCCGACATCCGCTGGCTGCTCTCGACCGTGCCGACGACGATGATCTTCGACGACCACGACGTGATCGACGACTGGAACATCTCCTGGAGCTGGGTGCAGGAGATGCGGGAGGAGCCGTGGTGGGAGGCGCGGATCACAGGCGCCTTCATGGCCTACTGGGTCTACCAGCACATCGGCAACCTCTCGCCGCCCGAGCTCGCCGAGGAGCGGACGCTCGATCTCGTGGCCGGAGACGACGACGCCGGTCCCGCGGCTGCGGCAGCTCGCGCACGAATGGGACCGCGAGTCGGCCGCGAGCCGCTGGGCCTACTACCGCGATTTCGGCGACTCGCGGCTGCTCGTGCTCGACTCGCGTGCCGCGCGCGTGCTGGCCGAGGGCCGGCGGGAGATGGTCGACGAGGACGAATGGCAGTGGATCGTCGAGCACTCGCGGGGAAGCTTCGACCATCTCGTGATCGCGAGCACGCTGCCGGTCTTCCTGCCCGATGGCATCCACCACCTCGAGGCCTTGAACGAGGCGCTCTGCGACGGTCGCTGGGGACGGGCGGTCGCCCGGTTGAGCGAACGGCTCCGCCGGGCCGTCGATCTCGAGCACTGGGCCGCGTTCAACCCGTCGTTCGAGCGCCTCTGCAGCTGGCTGCTCGCCGTCGCCAGCGGGGCGGCCGACGCCCCGGCCCCGGCGACGATCGTGCTGCTCGGCGGCGACGTCCACAACGCGTATGTCAGCGAGGTCGAGCTGGCTCCCAGCCGGACGGCGTCTCGCGTGTACCAGTTGGTCTGCTCGCCGTTCCGAAATCCGCTATCGCAGAAGGAACGTCGGATCGTCCGGATCACCGGCTCCCGCGCCGCGGGCGCTGTGTTCTCGAAGCTCGCGCGGCTCGCCGGAGTGCCGACGCCGTCGGCGCGCTGGCACTTCGTGCGGGACCGGACGTTCGACAACTCGATCGGCGAGCTGGTGCTCGACGGCCGCTCGGCCCGCGTGACCGTCCGGCGGAGCCCGAACGAAGGAGAGGACATCGAGCAACTCGTCGTCCTGCATCACACCGATCTTGCGGTCGCGACGCCGATGATTGAGCGTCCTCGATCGCGGGAAGAAGGGTTGCATGACGCACGCACCTGAGACCGTTCAGCCGGTACGCGAGGCCCGCGCCGCCGGAAATGCATTCGTCCAGACCCGCGCGTTCGAGATTCTCGCCCGGACGGGGTTCGTCGCCCGCGGCCTCGTCTACGGCATCATCGGCCTCCTCGCCTTCGAGCTGGCCGTCGGTCACGGAGGCAAGCTCGCGAGCCAGAAGGGCGCGATGCAGGCGATCAAGCATCAGCCCTTCGGGACGGTCTTGCTCACGCTGGTCGCGATCGGGCTCGGCGGTTACGCGATCTGGAGGCTCTTCCGCGCGATTCTCGGCCACGGCCCCGAGGGGGCCGACCGTGGGATCGAGCGGCTCGGCGCGCTCGGCAGCGGGATCGTCTACGGCGCTGTTCTGCATCATCGCGATCACCTTGCTCATGGGCTCCGGGTCGAGCAGCTCCTCCGAGCCCCAAGCAAACGACAAGAGATGTGTTCGGCTGGCCGGCAGGTCACTGGATCGTCGGGCTCGCGGGGCTTGTGATGATCGGGGTCGGTATCTACCAGTTCATCCGTGGCGTGACCAAGAAGTTCCTCGCCGACTCGAAGACCGAGCAGATGAAGCCTGCGGTGAAAGAGATGATCACCCGGCTCGGCATCGTCGGGCATGTGGCGCGCGCGGTCGTCTTCGTGCTCGTCGGCGTGTTCCTGCTCAAGGCCGCGATCGACTACAAGGCGAACGAGGCGATCGGCCTCAACGGGGCGCTCGCGAAGCTGTACGCGCAGTCGTACGGCCCCTGGATCCTGGGCGTCGTCGCCGTCGGGCTGATCAGCTTCGCGCTCTTCTCGCTGAGCGAAGCGCGCTACCGGCGCATCTAGGACAGGTCTCGCGTCACTCGAGCGCCGAGCGCACCGCGGCCTCGATATCGATCTCCCGGCCGGCTCCCTCGGCCCTCCGTCCCAGCCGCGCGCAGAAGATACCCCGTGCCTCGCGTGGCGATCCGCTCCCGGCCGAGGACGCGGCGCAGGTTGTGGACGTAGACTGCAGCGCAGCTTCCGCGCGGCTCGGCGGCCTGTCGTCCCAGAGGCAGTCGACTCGCCGCCTCGCGCGAGACCACCTCGTTCGCATTCAGGAGCAGGACCGCGAGCAGGAGTCCTGCTTCGGAGCGCCCAACTCGACAACCTGGCCGTCCTGTTGGGCCCTGAGCGGGCCGAGCACGCGGAACTCCGGCCGGCCAACCTACGCCGTCTCGATCGCCGTCGCCGTCCCCATGCCGAGCCTCAAGGATACGGCGCGCACGCGAACGTCGGCGCCTTATGCGGCTAAGCGGCCTGCTCGATCCTCCGGTCACGGTCAAGCCCTTGGGCGACCCCAAACCGAGAAGGAGAGTCAAATGAGAGCAAGGTTCATGATCGGCGCGCTCGGCGTTTCGGCTGCCGCGCTGATCGCGCTCGGGGCCGCCGCGGCCTCGGGCTCCGCCATGGTCACAAAGACGGTCACGTTTCATCTGATCGAGAAGGACAGAGGCTTCAACTTCGTCGACAACCCGCCGAGGCAGGGCCAGAATGCACCGCCGCTGATCGGCGACCAGCTCGCGTTTGCCTCCGAGCTGCAGACCAGGGCCGGCGCCCATGCCGGCTGGCTCGAGGCGACGTGCATGGTCGCTCGCGGGGGCACGCGGGCAGAGGGCCCGTGTTACGGCGTCTACAAGCTCGCCGGCGGGACGCTCATGGCGATGGCGGCGACGACGTTCTACGGGAATGCCCCGACCAGCATCGTCATCGTCGGCGGGACCGGCGTCTACCAGGGCGCAACCGGCGCGATTCTCTCGGTCACGAAGGACGAGAGCACGAACGACGACACCGTCACTCTGCACTGGTCGTAGACGGCACTGGTTGTAGACGGCACTGGTCGTAGAGCGAGCGGGGCCGGGCGCCCGGCAGGGCGGCCCGGCTCCGTGTTAATCAAACCTAAATAGGTTGATCCACCCAATCCGGAATACCCCACGCTGAGTAACAGTTATTGAGTACACAAGAGAAATCAGCAAGGGGGATGGGATGGCGTCAAGCCTGAAGATCAAGGTGAACGGCCTCACGCACGGCGTGAGTGCAAGCCTCGATACACCTCTCCTCTACGTCCTGCACAACGAGCTTCACCTGCATGGCCCGCGCTTCGGCTGCGGTCTCGCGCAGTGTGGCGCCTGCTCGGTGCTGCTGGACGGCAAGGAGATCCGCTCGTGCGTCACACCTGTGGCAGCGGTGAGCGGGAAGAGCATCACGACGCTCGAGGGCCTTCCGGCTCTGTGGGCGTCACAGCGCGGAACGTCGGCGGCGGCTCCGGCGCTGCATCCGTTGCAGCAGGCGTGGATCGACGTTCAGGTGCCGCATTGCGGCTACTGCCAGAACGGGATGATGATCCAGGCCGCCGACCTGCTCGCGACGACGAAGAACCCGTCCGAGGACCAGATCCGCACGGCGATGAACGGGCACCTGTGCCGCTGTGGGACGTATCCGCGGATCCTGACCGCGATCCAGAAGGCCGCGGCAGTGATGGCAAAGGCGGGTGCGTGATGCCCGCGACGACACATTCGAAGGAGATGGTGGACATGTCCGCCAATGCACGCGTACTGACCGAGCGGGAGTTCTCGCGCAAGTCCTTCCTGCGCGGCGGGGGCTCGCTCGTGATCGGTCTCAGCGTCTCGGGGCTCGCCGCCCAGGCCGCAGGGGCTACGAACGATCCGACCGCGATCTCTCCGTCACACACCGGAGCGCTCGCCGGCCCGCCGGACGCGACCCAGGTCGACTCGTGGCTTCAGGTGAACTCGGACAACACCGTGACGCTGTTCGCGGGGTGGACGGAGCTCGGCCAGGGAACGCCGACCGCCGTGCGCATGATCGCGGCCGAGGAGCTCGGGCTCGCGATGAGCCAGGTGACCCAGGTTCAGGTCGACACGAACGTCTCGGTGTCGGCGTTCACGGTCGGGAGCACCTCGACCTCGACCGCCATGGGCGCGACCAGCATGCGCGGTGCGGCGGCTGCTGCACGGCAGCTGCTCGTGAACATGGCCTCGGCGCAGCTCGGAGTGCCGGCGGCGAGCCTGTCGGTCTCGAACGGCGTCGTCTCAGGCGGCGGCAAGACGGTCAAGTACTCCGACCTCGCGGCCGGGAAGCTGTTCAACAGCACGATTGCCGCCGCAAAGGCGACGCTCACGCCTGCGAGCAGCTACAAGCTGATCGGAACGAGAGTTCCGCGGATCGACATCCCGGCGATCGTCACCGGTCAGACGACCTACATCCAGAACGTCCGCATCCCCGGGATGCTGCACGGCCGGGTCGTGCGACCTCGGGGGCAGGCGGCCCTCGGCCAGGGCGCGACCGTCCTGAGCATCGACAGGAGCTCGGTCTCGCACATCCCCGGAGTGCAGGTCGTGCAGAAGGGCAACTTCGTCGGCGTCGTCGCCCCGCACGAGTGGGACGCGATCCAGGCGGCGCAGCAGCTGAAGGTCAGCTGGGACTCGACCCCGAAGCTGCCGGGCAGCGGCAACCTGAACGGCGCCCTGCGCGACCCGGCGAACCTCCAGAGCGCCTCGGTCCCGGTGAACACCGGCGACGTGGGCGCGGCATTCGCGGGGGCGGCCAAGACGGTCACCGCGAGCTACTTCACCGCGTATCAGATGCACGGAGCGCTCGGCCCGAACTGCTCGGTCGCCGAGGTGACCCCGAACGGCACGACGCTCTTCTGTGCCTCGCAGGGGCCGTACCTCCAGACGCGCCCGGCGGTGGCGGCGGCACTCGGCGTGCCGGCGACCACGGTTCGCGTCGAGGTCTTCCCCGGCTCGGGCACCTACGGCCACAGCACCTACGACGACGTCAGCATCTCCGCTGCGCTGATGTCGCAGATGGTCGGCAAGCCGGTCCGCGTGCAGTTCATGCGCTGGGACGAGCACGGCTGGGACCAGTTCGGCCCCGCCCAGGCGACCGATGTCCGCGCCGGGATCGATGCGGCCGGGAACATCGTCGCCTACGACTACACCGCCTACAACCACGGGTGGACGCAGGTGGTCGAGTCGGCCGCCGAGCTCGCCGGAACGCCGCTTCCGGCTGCTCCCGGCGGACAGGTCGACACGACCGCGTCGGGCTCGTTCTACAAGAACGTCAACCGGCGCGTCACGAGCAAGGTCGTCAACGGCTACGCGGGATTCCTGAAGGGGATCTGGCTGCGGGCACCAGGCGCTCCTCAGGCGACCTTCGCCTCGGAGCAGACGATCGACGCGCTCGCACACGCCGCGAACATGGACCCGATCGCCTTCAGGATCCAGAACATCGACGCAACCCAGACCAGCGGGGTCGGCCGCTGGGCCGCCGTGATCGACGCGGTCGGCAAGGCCGCCAACTGGAAGCCGGCGGTGTCCGCCTCGAACCTGAAGTCGGGCAACATCGTCACCGGCCGCGGGGTCGCGCTGGGCGGTTTCGCCAGCTCGTTCCCGGGAGTCATCGCGGACATCACCGTGAACAAGAAGAGCGGCGTGATCACGGTCGACCATCTCTACGCAGCGCAGGACGCCGGCACCACGGTCAACCCGGCCTCGGTCGAGAACCAGATGGTCGGCTGCCTCGTCCACGGCACGAGCCGGGCGTTGCTCGAGGAGGTCGTGTTCACCAAGGCCCGCCAGACGAGCCTCGACTGGGTCTCGTACCCGACGCTTCGCTTCAGGGATGCCCCGAAGGTGACGACGGTCGTCGTGCAGCGGCTCGACCTCCCGTCGTCCGGCTCGGGCGAGCCCACCACCGCGGCAGTCCCGGCCGCGATCGCGAACGCGTTCTTCGACGCCACGGGCGTCCGGCTCTACCGGATGCCGATGACGCCCGCGTACGTGCGGGCCGCTCTGAAGGCGGCGTAGGAGAGCTCCAGCACGGGTCGTCGCGAGCGATCGCGACGGCCCGTGCTCGTCACGGTCCGGGTCCGGCTTGACGGGCGGAGCGCTGAGCTCTAGTCTTTATCTAGTCAACTAGATAAAGAGGCTTGATGTGATCGAGTTTCATCTGGATTCCCGTTCCGGCGTTCCGACGTATCTTCAGCTCGTCCAGCAGGTTCAGCAGGCGCTGCGGCTCGGGATCCTGCAGCCGGGCGATCAGCTTCCGACAGTGAAGGAGGTGGTCGGGAGCCTCGCCATCAACCCGAACACGGTGCTGAAGGCCTACCGGGAGCTCGATCTCGGAGGTCTCGTCGAAGGCCGGCGAGGGCAGGGGACGTTCGTGTCGACCGACCTTCCGCCGGTCCCGCCCGACGACGTCAAGGTGCTCCGCTCGTCGCTTCTGCGCTGGATCGACCGCGCTCGGGCAGCCGGGCTCGACGAGGAGAGCATGACGGCTCTCTTCTCCGACACGGTTCGGCCGCCGGCCGCGTGGAGGGCGGCATGATCCAGATGCCCGCTCTCTCGGCTACAGGGCTCGGGAAGCGCTACGGCTCCAGCTGGGCACTACAGGACTGCATCCTCGAGCTTCCGCCGGGCAGCGTCACGGCGCTGGTCGGGCCGAACGGCGCCGGCAAGACGACTCTCCTTCAGCTCGCCGTCGGCCTGATCGAGCCGAGCGCAGGTGAGGTACGCGTGTTCGGGCAGTCACCGCGTCGCGAGGCGCGGTCGGTGCTGCCCCGGGTCGGCTTCGTCGCTCAGGATCATCCGTTGTACAAGGGCTTCACCGTCGGCGAGACGCTCAAGCTCGGAGGCAAGCTCAACCCGAGCTGGGACGGGGAGATCGCAGCCCGGCGGGTCGAGTTGCTCGGCCTGCCGCTCGGCAAGAGGGTCGGGAAGCTCTCCGGCGGGCAGCAGGCGCAGGTGGCGCTGACGCTCGCGCTCGCCAAGCGCCCGGAATTGCTGTTGCTGGACGAGCCCGTCGCCTCTCTCGACCCGCTCGCCCGCCGGGAGTTCCTCCAGTCGGTGATGGAGGTCGTCGCAGAGACCGGGATGGCGGTGATCCTCTCCTCGCACATCGTCGCCGACCTCGAACGGGTCTGCGATCACCTCGTGATCCTCTCGCGGTCGCGGGTGCAGCTTTCCGGGCCGATCGACGAGCTCCTCGCCTCCCACCGGCTGCTCACCGGCCCGCGCACAGACTCCGCCGAGGTCGAACGGGCGCACGAGGTGATCAGGGAAAGCCACACCGAGCGCCAATCGAGCCTGCTCGTGCGCGCGCGCGGACACCTCTACGACGCGAGCTGGGAGCAGCACGAGGTCGACCTCGAAGAGATCGTGCTCGCCTATCTCGGACAACCGGCGCAACGCGCAACCGAGGCTGCGGGGGAGGTGGTGAGGTCGTGATCTGGGTCAGCTGGCGCCTTCAGCGCACGGAGACGCTCATCACCGCGGGGATCATCGCGCTGCTCGCGGCCCTGCTCGTCCCGACCGGGATCGAGATGTCACACGCCTATGACCACGATGGCCTTTCCGCCTGCCTCGGGCCGGCCTCGTCGGGCGCCTGCGGCAGCGCGATCCACTCCTTCACCTCACGCTTCGGCGCAGTCGCGAACTTCACCTCGTGGTTCACGCTCGTGCCGGGCCTGATCGGCGTGCTGCTCGCAACGTCGTTCGTGCTCGAGCTGGAGAACGGGACCTACCGCCTCGCCTGGACGCAGAGCATCACGAGACGGCGCTGGATCGCGACCAAGCTGGCCGCGGCGATCGCCGTCGCCCTGCTCGCCGCGCTCGCGATGACGCTGCTCATCACGTGGTGGCGCACCCCGCTCGTCCACCTGCAGGGGCGGATGGACAACAGCGTGTTCGACTTCGAGGGCACCGTCGCGGCCGGGTACGTGCTGTTCGCGCTAGGGCTCGCCCTGGCCGTCGGCGCCGTCTGGCGTCGCACCGTTCCGGCCCTCGTCGTTGCGTTCGTCGGCTATCTCGCGTCGAGGATCTTCGTCGACACCTGGCTCCGGCAACGGTTCGAGGCTCCACTCTCTGCGACCTGGCGAGAGCTCGCCGGCAAGGGAGGCGGCTCCACGAGCTCACCGCCCAGCGGGCTCAGCCACGCCTGGATCCTCAACCAGTATCCCAGCGACCGCCTGGGACGCCATCTCGACTTCGCGCTGGGGCCGTGTGTGCGGGCGGCCGGCGCTCAGCCCGGTAAGATCGGCTGCCTCGTCGAGCGCGCCGCGGTCTACAGCCACGCCGTGTACGAGCCCGCGAGCCGGTTCTGGCTCTTCCAGGGCATCGAGACCGCGATGTTCGGGGGAGTGGCGCTGGTGCTCGTCGCGTTCGCCGCGTGGTGGGCTCACGGCCGACTCTGAGCCCTGGCCGCGTTGGCCTCGTAGTATCGACGCGTGAGCAGCATCCAGCCGGAGCTGTGGGTCGACCGCGCGAGTGCGGCCGTCGCTTTCTACGAAGCCGCGTTCGGCGCGGTCGTCCTGCACCGCGTCGGCGACGGGGACGAGATCGTGGCGCAACTCGCGGTGGGCGACGCGGCTTTCTGGGTCGTGTCGGCGGCCGAGAGCATGAAGCGCTTCAGCCCGCTCGAGGTCGGAGGGACGACGAGTCGGACGCTGCTCGTCGTCGATGCCCCGGACGCGTTCGTCGAGCAGGCTGTTCGCGCCGGCGCATCGCTGACCGCGGAGGTCGTCGACGAGCACGGGTGGCGCCTGGGCCGGATCGTCGATCCGTTCGGCCACGAGTGGGAGATCGGCAAGCCGGTCGGCGACTGGCCGCCGGCCTAGACGCTCAGGCGCGGAGCTCGGCGCGGCCGTCTTTGAGGACCGTGCGGCCCTCGCCGTCGACTGCCTCGAAGCCGTACTCGCCGTCCGCCAGCTCCCAGATCCGGGCCGTCACCATGCCGTCGGGGAAGACGGGAGCCGAGAACCTGGCCGCCAGGCGGGAGATCCTCGACGGATCGGCGCCGGCCGCCTCGCAGATCGCGTGCGACATGAACGCCAGGGTGCAGAACCCGTGCAGGATCCGGCCGGGCAGGCCGACGGCGCGGGCTGCCTCGTCGTCCAGGTGAATCTCGAAATGGTCGCCCGATGCATCGGCGTACCGGTCGGGCTGGTCGGCCGCGACCGCCTGGACGATCTCGGCCAGCGGGGGTGACTCGGCGATCTCCGCGGGGAGGCGGTGGTCGGCCGGCTGGTCGCCGCGGCTCTCCGGGGTGTCGATCCCGCGGAAGAACTCGGTCACCCACTGCTCGTTCACGAGCTCGCCGTCCTCGGTGCGAGTCTCGGTGTGGATCACCAGCGCCGTTCCGCTGCCCCGCTGAAGGAGCGCAGTCGGCGTCGCGGTCGAGACGAGGGTCATGCCGGCCTCGATCGGCCGGTGCAAGACCATGTCCTGGCTGAAGTGCACGACGCGCTTGCGGGCCTCGTCGGTGGCGATCGATCGGGACGCGGGTGCGATCGCCTCCCAGACCGGGACGATCGCGAAGACGGGCGTGGCGACGCGGCCTCCCTGCGCGGCCTGCGACGGATCGTCTGTCGCTGCGGCATAGGCACGGATCGCCTCGGCGGTGACCTCGTAGCGAACCTCTGCACCCCGCACCCCGAGCCCCGCCAGGCTGAGCTGCTCGGTCTGCGTGCTCATTTGTGCTCCGGCACCGGCAAAGCCGGTACCTCCGCTTTGAGCTCCGTCGAGCCTACGCTCATGTAGTCATCCCCGTCATCTGGCCGCCGCTCGCGGTGATCACCTGGCCGTGGACGAAGTTCGACCAGGGTGTGCAGAGGAAGAAGATCGGCCCTGCGGCCTCCTCGGGAGTCGCGGCCCGGCCGAGCGGGATGATCTGCGGCGCGAACGCGCGCATCTTCTCGGGGATCCCGAGCGGGATCTCGACCTCGCCGGACCTGAACGTCTCGGCGTCCTCACCCGCTGCGGCAGTCAGCCGCGTCTCGACGAACCCGAACGCGACGGCGTTCACGTTCACCTTCGACGGGCCCCACTCGCGGGCAAGGGTCTTCGTCAGGCCGATCAGGCCGGCCTTGGCCGACGAGTAGTTCGCCTGGCCGACGTTGCCCTGCGTGCCCGAGATCGACGTCACGTTGACGACCTTGCGGAAGACCTCGCGCCCCTCGGCCGCCTCCTGCTTCGCCGGCTCCCGGAAGTGCGGCGCGGCGGCCTTCAGGATGCGGAACGGGACGACCGTATGAATCTCGAGCATCGCGCGGAACTGGTCGTCGCTCATCTTGTGCGCGATCCCGTCCCAGGTGTAGCCCGCGTTGTTCACGACGATGTCGAGCTGGCCGAACGCATCGACCGTTGCCTGGACGAGCGCCTCGCAGACGCCTTCCTTCGTCAGGTCGCCGGCGAACACCGCCGTCGTCCCGTCGATCTCGGCTGCGGTCTGGGCGGCCAGATCCTGATCGAGGTCGGCGATCATCACGCTCGCACCGTGCTCGACGAGAAGGGCGGCGGCTGCGCGGCCGATGCCTCGCGCCGACCCGGTCACGAGCGCGGCCTTACCGTCGAGCACCTTCGTCATAGGGAGTCAGGCTACCTGATAATCAACCTTCGGGCAGCCCGGCGTGCAGCGCACGGACGGAAGCCACGAGGCCGTGGTACAGAGCGTCCCGCTCTCCCTGGTCGAGCTCGCGGAGCATGTCCTCCTCCATGGTCCCGACGGCCTCGTCGCAGGCCTCGAGCACCTTGAGCCCGGTCGCCGTGAGAGTCGCGGGGAAGACACGCCGGTGGTTCGGGTGCTGGTCGCGCTTGATCAGCCCCTTCTTCTCCAGCGCTTCGATCACCTCGCTCATCGACTGCGGCGTCATGTAGGAACGGCGCGCCAGCTGGGCATTCGAGAGCCCCCCGCGGCGACCGAGCACGCTCAGCGTCGTGTACTGGAGCGTGGTCAGCCCGTAGGGGCTGACGCGTTCGTTGATCGCAGCACGGACAGCGCGCTCGAGCCGGGCGATCACGTAGCTGATGCGCGCTTCGCCGACCTCCTCGCGCTCCCCGGCGAAGGCCGGCTCGCTCATCGGCAAGATCGTCGCATACGTATCGGAGGGTTTGTTTGACAAGGCAACCTCCGCATAGTGTCAGATAACCTGCGATTGTTCGTCCGAGCCGTGAACGCGAACCTCGCAGGCATCCTCAGCGAGCCCCGCAGTGAGCCGGGTGCGACGGCCCTGATCCACGAGGGGACGACTGTCTCGTACGGGGAGCTGACTGCGCGCGTCGAGGTCGCGGCAGCCGTGCTTGCCGGTCACGGCGTCGGGCCGGGCGACCGCGTCGCGCTCGTGCTGCCGAACGCGCCGTCGTTCGTCGAGGCGTACTTCGGCGCTCTCCGTCTCGGGGCGATCGTGGTGCCGGTCAACGTGCTGCTCCGTCCAGCCGAGATCGAGGAGCGGCTCCGCGCCGTCTCGGCCTCGGCCGTTGTCTTCGACGCCGAGCGCGAGCCGCTCGTCACGGCGCCCGCGGAGCGGCTCGGGGTGACGCGGATTCGTCTCGACGCTGCGGACGCCCACCCGGCGGACGCGCCGCTCGTGGCGCGCGACCCGGCCGATCCGGCGGTGATCCTCTTCACCTCGGGGACCTCGGGGGTCTCGAAGGGAGCCGTCCTGACCCACGGCAGCATCGGCGCTGCCGCTCGCAACGCCGCCGAGGCACTCGCCTTCGGGCCGGCGGATGTCGTTCTCGGAGCCGCGCCGTTCTCGCATGTCCTCGGTCAGTCGACGGGCCTGATCGCGACGCTCGCGACCGGCGGAGCGGTCGCGGTGGTACCGAGGTTCGACCCGGTGGAGACGCTCGATCTGATGGTGGCGACGGGAACGACTGTGCTGCTCGGCGTTCCGACGATGTGCATCGCCCTCTGCGCCGCCGCCCGACCGGGCGCCGAGCTGCCGCCGTTGCGGCTCGCTCATGTCGGCGGGGCGCCGGTTCCGATCGAGGTCGTGCGCGAGTTCGAGGAGACGTTCGGCGCCGATGTCTACGAGGGCTACGGGCTAACCGAGATTTCGGGGATTGCGACGACCTACCGGACCGGAGAGCTGCGCAGGCTGGGATCGGTCGGCCGGCCGCTCGGCGACACGGAGCTGCAGATCGTCTCTCCCGACGGGGCGCTCGTCCCGGCGGGTGAGGTCGGCGAGATCCGGTTCCGCGGCTCGAGCGTGATCCCCGGGTACTGGGGCGGAGCGGAGATCTCACCCGACGGCTGGCTCGCGACCGGCGACCTCGGCCGGGTCGACGACGACGGCTATCTGTTCATCGTCGACCGGCTCAAGGACATGATCATCCGCAACGGCTACAACGTCTATCCGCGTGAGGTCGAAGAGGTGCTCTACGAGCATCCTGACGTGCTCGAGGCCGCGGTCATCGGGATCCCCGACCCTCGGCTCGGCGACGAGGTGGTCGCCCTGGTCAGGGCCCGGCCAGGGTCGGTCTGCAATCCGGCGGAGATCCAGCAATGGGTGCGCGAGCGCGTCGCCGCCTACAAGTATCCGCGGCACGTCGTGGTCGTCGACTCGCTGCCGACGGGCCCCACCGGGAAGATCCTCAAGCGCGAGATCGACCGAGAGCAGCTCGCGCGCGATCTCTCCTAGTACTGCATGCCGTCGACGTCCGGCGGCCCGAGCCTCGGGCCGTAGGGCGCCGCGTCGAGCCAGCGGGCGACGAGGGGATCGGTGGCTGCGGCAGCGACGGCCTCCTCCCGTTCCAGCTTCGCTTGCTCCGACGCGGGTGCGAGGTGCGCGAGTGCCGAGCTCGATGCGGCTCGGTTGCGCTCGGCCGCGGCGCGACGGGTGGTGGCGAAGTGCTCGATCGCGGCGTGTCCGTCTCTGGCCGACTCCGCGGAGCGAGCCTCGCGGATAGCGCGGGCGGCGACGATCGCGTCGGGTATGCCGGAGTTCAGTCCGCGCGCTCCGAAGGGGGCGAAGAGGTGGGCGGCCTCGCCGACGAGCAGCACGCGGCGGTTGGGGTCGATGAACTCGCGTGCGAGCACCTGCAGGAAGACATAGGTCGAGACCCACGTCACGCGGTCGGCGTACTTGGCGTCGATCACGAGCGGGAGCCAGCTCTTCACGCCCTCCGCGCCGCCGAACGCCTCAGGGTCGTCGTCGGGGCGGCACTGGAGATCGACGCGCCAGTGGCCGGCGAACGGGACGAAGAGGACATTGCGCCCGTCGACCGCGGGGTGCTCGTAGTGGAAGATCCGCTCGACCGGGAGGGGGTCGTCGGGATCCTCCGCGGTGTCGACGATCACGAATGCGTTCTCCGTTCGCGGCCCTTCGAGCGGGACCTCGAGCGAGTTGCGGACGTTCGACCGCGCCCCGTCCGCGCCGATCACGTAGTCGGCCTCGAGGCGCTCGCGGGCCTCGGTGACCACCGTGATGCCGTCCTCCCGCGGCTCCACGCCGGCGACCGGTGACTCCCAGGCGAAGTCGACGCCAGCCTCGCGCGCCGCCGTCAGGAGCACCTGCTCGGTGACGACCTGAGGCAGGCTCGTGGCGGCCGGAAGCACGTCGGCCGGAGGCGGGGGGTAGCTCTTGACGTAGAGCTCGGCGCCGCGGTAGAGCGTTCGCTTCGTCAGCCAGATCAGCCCGTGCGCGGCGAGCGCATGACCGAGGCCGGGACGGATGTCCTCGAGCAGTTGCAGCGAGGCACCGTGGATGAAGATCGCGCGGCTGCCGGGGCGAATCCGGTCGGCGGTTCCCGCCTCGACCACCGTCACGGGGATGCCCTCGGCGCGAAGAGCCAGCGCCGCGGTCAGCCCGACCGGCCCGGCACCGACCACGATCACGCGCTCGCTCACCGGGCCACGACCAGCGCGTCGAGAGCGACGAGCCCTTCGCGCGTGACGCGGAGCGGGTTGACCTCTATCTCTGCGATGTCCTCGCGCGTGGCGATCAGGTTGCCGAACGCGACGATCGCGGCTGCGAGCGCTGCCTCGTCGACGGCCGGTGCGCCACGGGCCCCTCGGTAGGCGGCCGAGGCAGAGAGCTCGTCGAGCATTGCCGCGGCGTCTGCGACTCCGACCGGCGCGATCCGGACGGACGCGTCGTCGGCCGCTTCGACCGCCGTGCCCCCCGAGCCGAGGGCGACGATGGGCCCGAAGGCAGGATCCCGGCGGGCACCGAGGATCAGCTCGGGCCCGCCCGGTGCCGTCTCCTCGACCAGGTAGCGGGCGCCCTCGATCCGGTCGATCGCCTCGAGCGCGAGCTCGAGCGACTCGTCGTCGTCGATGCCCAGATGGACTCCGCCGGCCTCGGTCTTGTGCTCGATCGCGGGATGGAGAACCTTGACGACGACGGGGGCGCCGAGGCGTGCGAGCGCCGCGCGGGCCTCGTCGTGCGTGGTGCAGGCGACCCGCCTGGGCGTGACGAGCCCGAGCTCCGAGACGAGCTCCTTGGCTGCGTCTTCGTCCCAGGCTCCGCTCGGCCTGAAGGTCGACACCGGTGCGCCGGGGCCGACAGGGGGAGCGGAATGCCGGGCGCGCTGGACGGAATCGCGAACCACTGCGGCCACCGCCCGCGCGCACCGCTCGGGGGTCGGGAGCACCGGAACGCCGGCCTGCTCCAGCTGCGTGCGTGCGGCCGAGATCCCATCGCCGGCCGCCGTCAGCGAGAGCACGGCGGGCGAGCGGGTCGCGCCGAGCAGCTCGACCGGGTCGACCACGTCGGGCTCCTCGAGCAGGTAGACGGCGAGCAGGTCGATCCCGTCGGCGCTGCCCACGGTCTCGAGCACCGCGCCGAAGGTCTCGCCGGGGCGGCCCGTGTCGACCGGGTTGCGCTGGAAGGTGATCGGTGGGAGAAGCTCGCCCAGACGGTCGATCGACACTTGCGGTAGCTCCGGCACGGCCACGCCCTGAATGCCGAGCTCGTCCGCAAGCAGCAAGCCGGGCCCGGCCTGGCCGGTGACGACGCCCACGCCTGGGGTGGCGCCCGCGGGCAGCCGGACGAGCCGCAGTGCCTGCGCGGCGTCGACGAGCTGCGTCAGGTCGTCGACGACCACGGCGCCCGCCTGAGCGAGAGCCGCGCGGGTCACGCGCCAGCTGCCGGTGAGGGCGCCCGTGTGCGAGCGCGAGAACGCATCGACGTCGGTCCGCCCGGTCTTCAGCGCGACGACGGGCACGCGGGCGGTGAGCTGCTCGACTGCCTCGACGAGGCGCCTGCCGTCGTCGACGCCTTCGATCGCCAGAGCGACCACCTGCACGGACTCGTCCCCGGCCAGGTGGCCGAGGATGTCGGCGAACCCGATGTCGGCGGCGTTCCCGAGCCCGACACCGAGGCGGATACCGAGCCCTTCGCCGGCCGCGAGAAACGCGAGCGCGTGGTTGACGCCGCCGCTCTGGGCGACGATCGCCAGGCCGCCTGCCGGAAGATCGGCGGCCGGACGCACGAACGTCGCGCACAGCCGCGCCGCGGGATCGAAGAAGCCGGAGGTGTTCGGCCCGAGGATCCTCAGGCCCGAACCACGGGCCACGGAGACGAGGGCGGCCTGAAGCCCGAGGCCACGCGCGCCCGCCTCGGCCCATCCGCCCGAGTGGATGACGGCGGCGCCGACCCCGGCCTCCGCGCACTCCGCGAGCACGTCGGGGACGGCAGGGGCAGGAACCGCGACGAGCGCGAGATCGACCTGCTCGGGGATGTCGGCGACCCGGGCGGCACCGGCCCTCCCGGCCACGTCCTCGCCGCGTGGGTTGACGGCGTAGACCTGCCCGGGGAACGAGGACAGGCTGCCCATCAGGGCATTGCCGGCCTTTCCCGGCGTCGCAGAGGCGCCGATCACCGCGACCGAGCGGGGTGCGAAGAGCCGGCCGAGCGGCCCGGGCTCTGTCTCGCTCGATCGGCTTGCGAGCGCGCTCAACCCGAGTCCCGGGCGGCGAGAGCCACCTCGTCGGGATCGACGCTCGAGGGCCGGAGCAGCTCGAAGCGATCGGTCGTGCGAATCCAGTCGTTCCCGCCGCCGCGCCCCACGAGCCGGAGCACGTCGGCGAGGGGCCGGAGGTCGGCGTCGACAGCGTCGTCGCGAACGTAGATGCGAACGACGCGGGCGATCACGAGCGCGTTCGACGGCACCTCGTCGCTGCCGAGGTCGACGATCTCGTGGACGCGGCATTCGAACGCCGCCGGCGCCTCGGCGACCCGCGGCGGTGCGACGAGCTCCGACGCAGCCCGGGTCACGCCCGCGACCGTCCACTCGTCGACCTCCGGGCCGAACTCGGCGCTCGTGGCGTTGGCGTTCAGGGCGAGCTCCTCGGAGACCATCGAGATGGTCAGCTCGGGGGTCGCGCGGCAGTTCGCGAGTGAGTCCTTGTCGATTCCTGCCCGCGCGCCGGGCCCGATGCCGACGGTGGGATAGGGGTGAAACGAGAACGCGTTGAAGAACGAGAAGGGCGCCAGGTTCGGCGTCCCGTCCGGCCCGATCGTCGAGACCCACGCGATCGGCCGCGGGGCGACGAGGCCGTTCATCAGCCCGTTGAGGACGCGGCGCTCGATCGTGGACGGGTCGAGGATCATGCAGCGAACGTCGTGCGCAGCATTCCCACCCCGTCGACCGTGACCTCGACGATGTCGCCGGAGGCGAGGTAGCGCGGCGGCTCCATCGCGTGGCCGACCCCGCCCGGGGTGCCCGTCGCGATCAGGTCGCCCGGCGAGAGCTCGATCACCTGCGAGATGTCAGCGATGAGCGCCGGGATGTCGAAGATCAGGTCGCCGATCACACCCGTCTGCCGGACCTCGCCGTTCACGGCGGTCGTCAGCTCGAGCGCCGCCGAGGTCATCGAGCTCGTCGAGCGTCACGATCTCCGGGCCGATCGGCGTCGAGGCGTGCCAGGACTTGCCGGCGAACCACTGGAGCGACCGGTACTGGAAGTCGCGCATCGTCACGTCGTTCATCAGCGTCACGCCGGCGACGTGCTCGAGCGCCTGCTCGCGCGGGATCCGCCGCCCGCCGCGCCCGATCACCGCGACCAGCTCGCCCTCGTAGTCGACCTTCGAGGATTCGGGTGGGATGACAACCGTGGCGTCGGGGTCGGTCAGCGCCTGCGACAAGCTTGAGGAAGAGGGTGGGGCTGGTCGGCGTCTCGCGCCCCATCTCGCGGACGTGCGCTCCGTAGTTGACCCCCGCGCAGACGATGGCGGACGGAAAGAGCACGGGACGGACGATGCGGTGCACGCCGGTCAGCGGCTCGGTATCGGCGTCGTCGACGAGGCCGCGCAGCAGCGCGCCGAGATCGGGGTAGTTCAGCCCGAGCTCGTCGACGAACGCGTGCAGCTCGTCGCCGTCCCGCCTCGCGGCGACGGTCGAGCCGTCGGGGCGCGCAACGGTTACGAGACGCATCGGTGAGTCTTTCGCTACGGTCGTCATGTGACAGAACACTAGACGGCAGTCGAAAGAACTGTCAAAGGAGGGGCGAGATGAGGTTCGAAGGGGTGTGCATTCCGGTGAGCGGCTCGTGGTCGAGCCCGTTCGTTCGCTGGCAAGGGCCGGCGGCGGAGATCTCGAGCCTCGACCTTGCGCTCCAGGTCACGGGAGACGCGCTCCGGCGGAGCGGCGTCGAGTGGCCGATCTCGGAGCTCGTGCTCGGGATCACGGTGCCGCAGAAGGAGGCGTTCTACGGCGCGCCGACACTCGCGAACCGGCTCGGGCTGGGAGACATCAGCGGGCCGATGCTCGCGCAGGCCTGTGCGACCTCGGTGACCTGCGTCCACTGGGCCGCGGCGAACCAGCACGGCTCGAACAAGCAGGGAGCCGGCGACGGCGCCCGTCTCGTCGTCGCCACCGACCGCACGAGCAACGGGCCGCATCTCGTCTATCCGACCAGTGCTTCCCCGGGCGGCACCCCCGTCTCCGAGAACTGGGTGCTCGACAACTTCGGGCGCGACCCGGTCACCGGAAAGGCGATGCTCGCGACCGCGGAGAAGGTCGCGGCCGAGGGGAACATCGAGAAGGCCGAGCTCGACGATCTGGCGGTGCGGCGGTACGAGCAGTACCTCGATGCGCTCGCCGACGACCGTGCCTTCCAGCGCGAGTGGATGGTCCCGATCGCCGCCGGCAGCCGCCGCAAGCCGGTTGAGATCGAGGAGGACTGGGGCGTGCGCCCGATCGTCCGCGCGGAGCTCGAGGCTCTCTCGCCGGTCGAGGAGGGCGGCGTCGTCAGCTACGGGACGCAGACCCATCCCGCGGACGGCTGCGCCGGCATGGTCGTGACGAGCGACGCGACGGTAGCCGAGCTAGGGATCGACGGGCCCGTTGCGCGCCTGCGGTCGACAGGCTTTGCGCGGGTCGAGCCGGGGACGATGCCCAAGGCGCCGGTCCCCGCGGCGCGAGCGGCGCTCGCGGATGCCGGGATCGACATCTCCGACGTCGCGGTGATCAAGACGCACAACCCGTTCGCCGTCAACGACGTCTGGTTCGCCCGCGAGCTGGGCGTCGATGCCTACGAGCTGAACCCATTCGGCTCGAGCCTCGTCTACGGCCATCCCCAGGCGCCGACCGGGGCGCGCGGGATCGTCGAGCTGATGCACGCGCTCGTCAGGCGCGGCGGTGGGATCGGGCTCTTCACGGGCTGCGCGGCCGGAGACACGGGCGCCGCGCTCGTGCTCGAGGTCGCGTGACCGAAGTCGCGCTTCCGTGGGCGCTGCCGAGAGTGGCGCACTACGGCGCCGGAGCGTCGGACCGCCGGCGGCCCGGTCGGTGCTCCTCACGGTGCTCGGCGAGTACGCGATGCCGCGGCACGGCGCCGTGTGGCAGGAGTCGCTCGTCGCTGCGCTCGTGACGCTCGGCCACACCGAGCAGACCGCGCGGCAGGCTGTCGCCCGGAGTACCCGAGACGGCTGGCTCACGGGCGAGCGGCTCGGCCGCCGCACCCGCATGTCGGTGACGCCGGAGACCGCGCAGATGTTCGACGCGGGGCGGGAGCGGATCTTCGGGTTCGGCCGCGAGCTCGAGTGGGACCGGCGGTGGCTCGTCGTCGTCCTGCGGATTCCCGAGGAGCGCCGCCGCGTCCGCCACCACGTTCGCACTCGCCTGGCCCGGGCCGGGATGGGCTCGCTGGGAGGCGGTGTCTGGATCGCTCCCGCACGCCGATCGGGAGCCGCTCGTCGCCGCTGCCCTCGAGGCGGCGGGCGCGACCGACGAGGCGATCTCGTTTCGCGCCGACATGGGCTCGCTCGGGCGGCCCGAGGACGTCGTGGGCGCCTGGGACTTCGAGGAGCTCGCCGACGAGTACGCGAGGTTCCTCGACCGCTTCTCGCCGCTACGGCCGCGTGGCGGCGAGGCGGTGTTCCGCGCGCAGACCGAGCTCGTCCATGCGTGGCGCCGGATCGCCTTTCTCGATCCCTGACCTGCCCGCCGAGCTGCTGCCGACGCGGCTGGCCGAGGCGGCGCGCCTATGACCTCTTCCACCGGCGTCACGAGGCGTGGCACGCCGAGGCGCAGGACCACTTCGGCAGCCTCGAGGAGCTCACGCGGTGAGCTCAGACGAGGCTCGTGAGCCCGTCGAGGACAGGCGTCGAGATGCCCTGCGCGAGCCGGATCCGCTCGATCAGCGTCTCGAGTGCGCCGACCCCGAGCGTGCTCATCACAGTCCGCCCGAGATGGACCGCGGCGAGCGACATCGCGCGCGTCTCGTCGCGCTCGAGGGCTGCCGCGTACATCTCGGCGTGCTCGCCCCGCGACTCGGACGAGACCGCCCGGGCGCGAGGAGCGCGTCAGCACCCGGAACCGCAGCGACTGCGTCCGAAGCTGCCCGCAGATCCGAAGCAGCGACGGCGATCCGCAGGCAGCGAGGAGCGCCTGGTGAAAGTCGCCGTGCGCCGGCTCGAGGTCGAGATGGCCCTTCGGGCCGCTCGCGCTCACCCGCTCGAGCTCGTCCCACGCGCGTTCGAGAGCCGCGACGCCATTCGTCGTCCGCACGCTCGAGCGACAGCCGGAGCACGTAGGGCTCGAGCAGCATCCGCGTTGCGTAGACGTCCTCCATCTCGGCCGCCGAGACCTCCGCGACCCGCGCCCCGCGCTGAGCCCGGAGCGTGATCAGTCCCTCGCCGGCGAGGGTGCGGACCGCCTCGCGAAGCGGCGTCGGGCTGACGTCCCACTGCTCCGCCAGCTCCTCGACGCGGACGCGCGCACCGGGTTGCAGCTCGCCCGAGACGATCGTCGAGCGCAGGCGCTGCTCGGCCCATTCCGTGCGGGAGGCGCTCACTATCTGCAACCCTATCCGAAAAATCTGTAGATTCTTGGAGACGAGTAACAGGAGGTCCGAATGAGCATCGACGTCAACAGCGCGAACACGGTCGAGGTCGGCTACGACGAGTTCTGCGGGGCGCTTGCCGCCCACGACCTGCAGGCGCTCTGGAGCCTGCAGCGCAAGATCATGCCGGATGTCCCGCTCCCGAGCACGCAGCCGTGGCTCTGGAAGTGGGACACGGTTTTTCCGCTTGCCAAGCGGGCAGGAGAGATCATCACGATCGAGCGCGGCGGCGACCGCCGCGTGCTCGCGCTCGCCAATCCGGGCCTCAACGGCCTGCCCTTCACGAGCACGACGCTCTGGGGCGCCGTCCAGTACCTGGGGCCGGGCGAAAGCGCGCCTGCCCACCGCCACACGCCGTCCGCGATCCGCTTCGTGATGACCGGCTCGAGCGTCTACACGACGGTCGACGGCGACGCGTGCGAGATGGAGGCCGGCGACATGATCCTGACGCCGAACTGGAAGTGGCACGACCACAACAACTACGGGGACGAGCCGATGGTCTGGTTCGACGGGCTCGACCTGCCGCTGATGGTGACGCTCGAGTCGATCTTCTTCGAGAACCACCCCGACCTGCAGCAGCAGGTGCGCGGGCACGGCCTCTCCGAGCAGCTCTACAGCGGTCCCGGGCTCGCACCGGCGGGCGACGACGCCGATCCGCTGAACTCGCCGCTTCTTCGATACAGCTGGGCCAACACGGAGCGCCAGCTCGAGGACGATGCACGAGCGGCTCGGCGGGCACCAGGTCACGGTCGAGTACCTGAACCCGGCCACGGGCGGCCCCGCGATCCGGACGTTCTCGTCCGAGATGACGCGGCTCTTCCCCGGTGCGCGCACGCCGACGCGGCGCACGACCGGCAGTGCGGTGCACGTGGTGTTCCAGGGCTCCGGCCGCTCGGTGATCGACGGGACTGTCTACGAGTGGGGGCCCGGCGACGTCTTCGTCGTGCCGTCCTGGGCGAAGGTCGACCACGAGGCCGCCGAGCAGTCCGACCACTTCGTGATCAGCGACCGGCCCGTGCTCGAGGCGTTCCGGATCTTCCGGCGAGAGGAGCTGCCCGAGCATCAGGCCGTCGGGGAGACCTTCCAGCCGCGATGAGCGCGACGGGCCAGGAGTCGGCGAAGCACGCGGTCGAGTGGGATCCCTACGCCCCCGAGGCGATAGCCGACCCTCCCGCCTCGTGGGCCGCGCTACGGGAGCACTGCCCGGTGGCGTGGACCGAGCGCATGTCGGGGTTCTGGGCGGTCTCGCGCTTCGACGACGTCGTCTCGATCGCGCGGGCATCCGACCGCTTCAACAACTCGGGTGGGCCGCAGTTCGGAACGAGCCGGCCGCCGCTCGAGGTCGACCGGCCGGAGCACACGTTCTTCCGGCGGGTACTCCAGCCGCACTTCGCGCGGGAGCGGGTCGCGCAGCTCGAGCCGGAGGTGCGCAGGTTCGTCGCCGAGATGCTCGCGCCGGCTCTCGCAGCCGGTGAAGGCGACCTGGCCGAGGTGCTCAGCTACCCGCTGCCCGCGCGGACTCTCTGCCTCTGGCTCGGGTTGCCCGACGAGGAGTGGGTGGTGCTGAAGGGAGTTTCCGAGGAGCTCTTCGAGGCCGAGGAGGGACGCGGCGACGATCCGGCGACCCGGGCTCGCTGCAACGAGAAGCTGTACGACTACTCGCGCCGGCTCGTCCGCGAGCGAGTGGAGAGCCCGCGCGACCCCAAGGCCGATCTGATCTCGGGGATCCTCGGCGAGAGCGACGGCACCCACACGGTGACCGAGGCGCATTGCGTCGAGCTCGTTCGACTTCTGCTGACCGCGGGCCACAACTCGACGACGGGCGGCATCGGCAACTCGATCCTCAGGATCGCCGGAGCGCCCGAGGTGCAGCGCCGGCTCAGAGCCGAGCCCGAGCTGATCCCTGACGCGATCGAGGAGTTCCTGCGGCTCGAGACTCCCGTTCAGGGCATGCCCCGCTGGGCGAACGACGACGTCGAGCTTCGTGGCCGCGAGGTGCAGGCAGGCGAGATGCTCATGCTGATGTGGGCCTCTGCAAACCGCGATCCAGAGCGTTTCCCCGAGCCCGACCGCTGCGTGATCGACCGCTCCCCGAACGAGCACGTCACGTTCGGCCGCGGCATCCATCGCTGCATCGGGATCGACCTCGCGCGGCTCGAGATCCGCGTTGCGGTCGAGGAGCTGCTCGCGCGCACGGGCTGGTTCGAGCTCGCCGGAGAGCCGATCCGCACGACGTTCATCCGGCAGGGCGTCGCCAATCTCCCGCTCCGTTTTCGGGACGCGAGATGAGAATCGCGGTCGACGACTCCGTCTGCACGCTCAACGCCGAGTGCACCTATGCGGCGCCCGATGTCTTCCGCATCGTCGACGGCGAGCTCGTCTACGACGCAGAGCCGACCCCGGAGCAGGAGGCGGCGGTGCGGGACGCAGTCGACGCCTGCCCGAGCCTCGCGATCGAGCTGGTCGAGGAATGACCACCGCGCCCGTCGAGGATCGCCCGGCTCCGGACTTCGACCCGCTCGAGCCCGAGTCGTTCGACACCTTCCACACCGAGTTCACCGAGCTTCGGGGGCGGTGCCCGGTCGCGCGCAGCGATGCCTGGAACGGGTTCTGGGCGCTCCTGCGCTACGAGGACGTGCTCGCCGCTGCCGGCAACCCGGAGCTCTTCACGACCACCGTCCAGAACGTCGTCCCACGCCTGGCGTTCACGGGCCGCCGGCCCCCGCTCCATCTTGACCCGCCCGAGCACACGCCCTACCGGCGGGCGCTGAACCCGTACTTCACTCCGGCGAAGATGGCGGCGATCGAGCCCGCGCTGCGCCGGATCGTCGCAGACCTGCTCGACCCGCTGATCGCGCGCGGCGGTGGGGACTTCTGCGCCGAGTTCACCCACCGGCTGCCCGGCTACGTCTTCGCCGAGTTCTTCAACCTGACGCCCGAGCTCGGGATGGCGATCCGCGAGGCCACCCGCGAGTTCGTCGACGCTGTCCAGCGCTTCGAAGCCGAGGGGGTGAAGCGGACGAGCCTGGCGCTCTACGACATCGCGCGCACGATCATCGCCATGCGCCAGGACGAGCCGCTCGACCCGGCCGACGATCCGACGTCGGGCCTGCTCGCCGCGCGGGTCGACGGCGAGCCGCTGCCGGAGGAGATGCTGCTCGGCACGCTCCGCCAGTTCATCGTCGTCGGGATGGTCGCCCCCTGCGTCTTCATCGGGAGCATGGTCGTCCACCTGGCCGAGCATCCGGAGCTGCAGGCGCAGCTCCGAGCCGATCCCAGCCTGATCCCCGCCGCCGTCGAGGAGTACCTCCGCCTGCTGACGCCGTACCGCGGCTTCGCGCGGACGCCCACGCGAGACGTCGAGATCGGTGGGCGGCTGATTCGCAAGGACGAGCCCGTCGCGCTCGTCTACGCCTCGGCCAACCGGGACGAGTCGGTCTTCCCCGAGCCCGAGGAGTTCGTGCTCGACCGCGCGAACATCGGCCGCCACCTCGCTTTCGGGGCGGGCCCGCACCGCTGCGCCGGCGCGCCGCTCGCGACGCTGATGCTGCAGGTGACCCTCGGCGAGCTGCTTGCCCGCACCTCGTCGATCGAGCTCGCGGGCCCGGTTCTGATGACCGGCTGGCCGGAGTGGGGAACGCTGAGCGTGCCGACCGTTCTGAGCCCTGCGTGACGACGCCGCAGACGGAGACCGAGACGGCCGACTTCGACCCGCTCGCCGACGACTTCGTCCACGATCCGCACGCCACCTGGGCACGCCTTCGCTCCGAGTGCCCCGTCGCCCGCGGCGCGCGCTGGGACTTCTGGGCGCTCACCCGCTACGACGACATCGTCGCGGCGAGCTCGCGCCCGGCCGACTTCACCAGCTCGCAGGGGATCGTCGTCCCGAAGAACCCCGTCTCCGGGCGGCGGGCGCCGCTGCACTTCGACCCGCCGGAGCATCCGCGCTACCGCCGGCCGCTGAACGCCGTGCTCGCCGAGGAGCGCGTCCCGGTGCTCGAGCCGGCGATGCGCGAGCTCGCCTCGGAGCTGATCGCCGCGTTCGTTGCGGAGGGCGGCGGCGAGTTTGTCAGCCAGGTCAGCTCGCCGTACGCGGGCCTCGTGTTCGCCGCGATCCTGCACCTTGCCGCGCGACTACGCCTGGAAGCTGAACGCGTCCGGCGAGCGGTTCGAGCATGCGCAGGCCCACTTCGACACCCAGACCGCAGAGCGCGAGAACCTGCTCCTGTACGCGGAGTGCCGCTCGATCGTCGCGCAGCGCAAGGCAGCGCCGCTCGACCCGGGCGAGGATCTGATCAGCGCGCTCCTCGCGGTGCGCGTCGACGGCGAGCCGCTCGAGGACGAGTTCGTCGCGGGCAGCCTGCGCCAGCTCCTGATCGCCGCGCATGTCGCACCCACGGCGCTGCTCGCAAGCGCTGTCGACCACCTGGCGCAGAGTCCCGAGCTACAGGCGCAGCTCCGCGCCGACCCCTCGCTGATCCCCGCGGCGCTCGAGGAGCTCCTGCGGCTCTTCGCGCCGAACCAGGGCTTCGCGCGCACCGCGACGCGCGACGTCGAGGTGCGTGGCAGGACGATCCACGAGGGCGAGATGGCGGCGCTCGTGCTGCCGTCGGCCAACAGGGATCCCGACGTCTTCGACGATCCGGAGACCTTCGTGATGAACCGCTCGCCCAACCCGCACCTCGCCTTCGGGCACGGCCCGCACAAGTGCGCCGGCGCGCCGATGGCCCGCGCGGAGCTCCGGATCGCCCTCGAAGAGGTGCTCTCGCAGACGTCGTCGTTCGAGCGGGCCGGCGAGCCGGAGATGCTCGGCTGGCCGGTCTACGGGCCAGAGACGCTGCCGCTGGCCTGCGTCCCCGCCTGAACGAGCACGCGCTCGCCGTCCCGGGTGAACTCGGTGTCGAAGCCGGCCTCGGCGCTGATCCGAGCGACGTAGGCCGCGACCTCCTCGCTGCGCTCGCCCGGTACCGGCCGGCCGCGGTCGTCGATCCAGCACGGCACGAACCCGGCCTCGACCGCGCCGTCCGCGGCGATCCGGCAGTCGGCGGCGATCGTGTTCCGGCTCTCGGGGTGGAAGGGATAGAACGGCATCGCCGGGTCGGGCGCGAACCCGAAGAGCTCGCGCCGCCGCTTCGCCCACGCGTCGAGCTCGGCCGCGCTCTTGCCGTCGGGCGTCAGCGCGTGGGTGACCGCGACGAAGTTGCCGAGGCCGTGGAAGACCGGCTTGCCGCGATACACCTCGATGCCGCGGAGGATGTGCGCGTGGTGCCCGACGACGATGTCGGCGCCGCAGTCGATCGCCGTTCGCGCGAGCTCCCGCTCGTACGCCGGCACCACGACCGGGACGTGGCCGATGCCCTTGTGGAGGGCGACGACGACCACGTCGACCCGCCTCACGCAACGCGAGCACGTCCGACCGGAGCACGTCGAGGCTCTCGGGCGTGACGAACGTGTAGGCCCTCGGCGGCCCGCCCGGGCCCGCGTAGTCGAGCTCGTAGTGCGTCAGCACGTCGAGCGGCGCGGCACCGGCCTTGCGCGACGTGGCGCGCGACTCCCGCGGCCCGACGCAGTTGTAGCTCAGCGTTCCGATCCGAAGCCCGCCGGCCTCGACGATCGCCGGGCGGCGAGCCTCGTCGATGTTCATGCCTGCTCCCGCGGTTGCGATGCCGAGCTGATGGAGCGCCGCGATCGTGTCCTCGACGCCGTTGGGCCCCGAGTCGAAGATGTGGTTCCCGGCGAGGGTCGCGACCCCGATCCCGGCCCTGGGGAGCGCGCCGAGGTGAGCCGGATCGGCGGGCGGCGCCGGGATGTCGACGCTGCTCGGCACCCCGCGGCCCGTGTGCGGCACCTCGACCTGGCCGATCACCAGGTCGGCCGACAGGAGCAGCTCGCGGCTCGGCTCGAAGAACGAGTCCGGATCGGGCTCGTCGAGGATCAGGTCGCCGAGCAGCAGCAACCGCGCCGCGCGGGTCATGACTTCACCCGCGTCTCGATGAACCGCGACAGCGACTGGACGAAAGCCGCCTCGTCCCAGTCGCGCGCGTCGGCGTTGTTCGCATCGATCTCGAGCACCGGGATGCCGGCCTCCTCGAGGGCGCGTGTGACGAAATAGCTGCTGCGGGACTCGGGCGTGACCAGGTGCACGACGCCGTCGACGCGGTGGGACTGCGCCTCCTTGACGTACCAGGGATCGGCCCACCCGGGCATCCCGATCAGGTCGCTGAACGCGGCGAACCGCGCGGAGAGGGCGCGCAGCGGCGGCCCGCCGTAACGGAGATAGCCGTCGGCGGCGATCGCGAGGTACATCGACCAGACGAACACGGCGCCGTACTCGCGCTGGAAGTGCTGGTAGAAGCCGAGGTTGAACCAGAGCCCGCGGCCGATCCACATCAGGCGCAGCTGCTCGTCCTCGCAGACCGCCGAGCCGTCCGCGACGAGGCCCTCGACCTCCTCGTGGAACGAGCGGGCGGCGTCGCGCGCCCACTCGGTGCCGCGGTGCCACTGGGGCAGCATCACGGCCGGGATGCTGTCGACGATGTCGAGTGGCGCCGGGGTCGTCGCCGCGAGCAGGTCGCGGGTGCGCCGGCTCCACTCCTGCTGCTCGTTCGCGAGCTCGAGGACACGCTCGAGCCGGGCCGGGTCGAGGCGCCTGCCCGTCAGCTCCTCGAGGAACGCGACCAGCCGCTCGAGCTCAGCGGACATCAGGTCGAGCCGCGCCGTGCCGACGACCTCCTCCCACTGGTGCGGGATCCGCTCCCACCAGAGCTCCGGCAGTTCGTTCTCGACGCCTTTCTCCAGCGCGAAGTACGGCACACCCCGCTCACGCTCCCAGGCCTGGGCGATCCCGAGATGGGCGTCCGTCCAGACCTGCGTGAGGAACACGGTCACGTCGGGCAGCCCGCCCCACGGCGCCTGCTCCGGATCGTCCTCGAGCGTCGAGCCGAGCGAGATCGCGCTGTACTGCTCGACGTAGTCGGGGTAACCGCGCTCGCGGAGCAGCGCCAGGTAATGAGGTGCCCGCTGCTTGGCCGAGCAGATCGAGGCCCACCACTGGTTGACGACGTACGGGATGTCCATCGCCCGGAGAAGCTCGTGCGGGACGTCCGCGTCGACGACCGCCAGCGGCTCGCCCAGATCGACCCTGAGCCGCAGATCCGCGAACCACTCCCGCTGGTGGCGCGACGCCGCGGCAGACGACTCGAGGCGCTTTGCGCCCCGCGCCCCGCGAAAGTCCGCGGCCCCGGCACCGCTCACGGCTCCACCCCCGTCGCCAAAGGCCGGTGTCTGACACCCGCTTTTTGGCCGAGGCTGCGGGAGTGATCCCCAGCGTTGACGCGGGTTGGCGTGGCGGCCTGTGGGGGGTCCGCGACACTCTCGTCGTGGTGTCTGACACCGACTTTCGGGCCAGGGCGCGGCGGCGCGGGAGTCACGCGATCACCGGGATCTCGGCGGGGTCGCCGGTTCCGGGCCCCCGCTGGTCCAGGCTGACCAACCGGATCTCGCGGCTTTCGAGCTCGCGGCGAAGGGGAGGCAGTCCCCAGCCGAGTGCGTCGTCGCCGGTGCGGATCCAGGCAAGAACGACGTCGGCGCCTGCGGCATCGGCCTCGCGGGCAACAAGTGCTGGCGCGAGCGGTGGTCTCGTGCCGGTACCGCCGTCGCGGAGCCGGACTGATAGCGCCGCGCGATCGAGGCCAGCGGGTCGCCGTCCTCGTCGACGAGCCCACCCGCGAGCGCTTCGCCCCAGTCGTGATCCTCGCCGACGATCACCGAGCCGTCGCTCTCGATCGCGCGGTAGAGATCGGTCGAGTCGTGGCTGCTTCCGGTCAGGTACACCCGCCGCAGTGCCGGCAGAGCCGGATGGGTCTCGGCGAGAAGCTGCTCGAGCAGGGCATTCGCCTCGGCCGCAGGGAGCATCGTCGTCGCTCCGATCACTGCGAGGGCATCGGTTCCCGACAGGCGCGGGGGAGAGTCGCGTCGAAGCTCGGCGAGCCGCGCCAGCAGCGAGCGAGTCCGGTTCGCCTCGCAGATCGCCGCCCGGAGGCCCTCGTCCGTGACGGGTTGCCCCGACCAGCGCTCCAAAACGGCAACGAGCTCCCGGAGGCGGCCGAGGTTGTAGGCGGCCGTCGTCTCGGTTGGCAGGTGCAGGAGGTCGACGAACCAGAGCTCCGGCAGCCCGTCATGCGAGAGACGACGAAGCGCGTCGTGGAGCCGCACAGAGCTGTCGGAGTCATGCCCCAGGAGCAGGAAGTCGATCGCGAGCTCCCCTCGCAGCAGCGCCGCCAGGATGCGCCGCATCGGCGGATCGACACGCGGGCCCAGAATCGACTCGGCGAGAGGATCGGCGGCTCCGGTTCCGCGGAGCCGCACCGGCACGAGCCCCGCAGCCTCGACGACCTCGCGCGGGATATCGGCGCCGACGTAACCGACTCCGCCATGTCACCGGCGCTTCGTAGTGCGCGACCAGCGTCTCGAGGGCGCTCACAGCGCCGCCAGGAACGCGAGGACGGCCTCGCTGAACTCGGCCGGCTGCTCACAGTGCACGAGGTGTCCTGCATCCGCGATCGTCACCAGCCGAATCATCGGGTTCAGCTCGACCATCCGCATGGCGTATTCGAGCTTGAAGAGCGGCGACTCGGCGCCCCGGACCACGAGCGTCGGCGAGCGGATCGCCTCGACGTAGGGCCAGAGCCCCTTGATCAGCGGCTCGCCACCCTGGGCCGACCAGCGCACGCGGCCGGCGATGTCGCTGCGCCAGGTCAGGCGCCCGCCGTCGAGCGGCCGAAACCTCGACTCCGGCACCCAGGGCGGAATCCCGCGCGGGAGCGTCTTGGCGAGCGCGGCGCGGGCGTGCTCGGTCGACTCGAAGACGATCGTCGGGCTCTCGAGCGACGAGGGGCGGGTGTGGTCGGCCGGCCCGCCGTCCTCCATCACGCACGCGACGACCCGCTCGGGATGCCGCGCCGCGTAGACGCACGCGGTGACGGCGCCAAGCGAGTGCCCGACCAGGACGAACGACTCGAGGCCCAGATGCTCGAGCAGCTCGTCCAGGTCGGTGAGTGTGTCCTCGACGCCGTAGTGCGCATCCGGGTCCCAGTCGCTCTCGCCGCAACCGCGCAGATCGGGTGCCGTGACGCGATAGCCGGCGGCCGCAAGCTCCGGGGCCACCTCGCGCCAGTCCGTGGCGTCGAGGCCGCCGCCGTGCAGCAGCAGGAGGCCGGGCGCGCCGGCCTCGCCCCAGGTCAGGTAGGAGAGGTTCAGCCCCCCGGAGAGCGTGAAGACGTCGCGATCGCTCATGAGGGGGTTAGGAGCAGCGGAAGACTGTCGACACCGAGCCGTGGCCAGCCAGGGCGGGTCACCGTGCCGTCGACTCGGAACGACGAGGTGCGTGCGAGCAGCTCCTCCAGCGCAACTCGGGTTTCGAGACGCGCGAGGGGCGCGCCGATGCATTGATGGATCCCACGCCCGAAGCCGACGTGCCGGTTGGGCGTGCGTTCGAGGTCGAAGTCGGTTGGCCGCTCGATCGCGGCCGGGTCGAGGTTGGCCGAGCCGAAGACGAGCCAGACGAAGTCGCCCGCAGCAATCAGCCGACCGCCGAGCTCCGTGTCGACCGTCGCGATCCGCCGCATCGCCTGCTGAGGGGCGTCGATCCGCACGACCTCCTCGACGAAGGCCGGAATCAGCCTCGGATCGTCGCGAAGACGCGACTGGAGCTCGGGATCGCGGGCGAGGCGGAGCACGGCGTTCCCGATCGCGCTCGTCGTCGTGTTGTGCCCGGCGGAGATGAGCATCATCACGATCCCGACGAGCATGTCGTCGTCGAGTGGAGGCAGTTCCGGATCGCCGCGGACGAGGCGGCTGACGACGTCGTCGCCGGGGTTTCGGCGGCGCTCCTCGATCAAGGCGGTCATGTAGGGCCGAAGCTCCTCGCCGACTGCGATCCGCTCCGGGCTTCCCGGCGGGCTCTGGCCGCCGATCTCGTCGACCCGGTACGACCAGTCGTTGATCAGGTGCCAGTCGTCGTCGGGCGCGGCGAGCAGCAGGCAGAGCGCACGCGTCGGAAACGGATGGCTGAAGGCCACGGCGAAATCCCCGCCGCCTGAAGCCAGCAGCTCGTCGATCATCTCGGCCGAGAAACGCCTCAGCGGCTCCTCGAGCGCCGCCATCCGCTCGCGCGAGAAGTACGGGTTGAGCATCCGCCGGTACACGGTGTGCTCGGGCGGGTCGCACTCGAGTGGCGGCCGTCGCGTGTTGAAGAACGGGACGACGTTGCTGAAGGTGCCCGGCGCAAGGGTGGCCTGGAGGAGCAGATCGTGGTCGAGCACCGCCCAGAACCCACCGAGCACCTCGTCCACCCGGGCGACGGGACAGCGCGACCGTGCCTCGGCGTAGGCAACCTCGGCGTCGGGAGCCTCGTCGAGCGCCAGTGGCCGCCAGGCCGTGTTGGGATCCCAGTCGCCCGTCTCGTCCTCCGCGGCGGCGAGAGTATCAGGTTCCTTGATACTCGGTCAACCGGTGAGCAGCTCGCGGCTGTGGTGATCGATCGGGAAAGGCCGGCCGTCGGCGTCGACGCGGACGATCGTGTGGCTTCCGGTGATCGCGACCTCGCCTTCGTGGATGCCCTCCCACGCGAACCGGATCGACGTTCGCCCGACCGCCTCGACCCGGATCCGCAGCTCGACCTCGTCGTCGAACACGAGCACACGCAGGAAGTCGGCCTCGACATGCCGGCGCGGGTAGTCGCCGCGGCCCTCCTCGAGCAGCCCGAGCTTGCGATAGAGCCCCGTCTCGGCGATCTCGGCCCACCGGAACGCGACCGTGAAATGGATGCGCCCGCCCGCATCGGTGTCGATCCAGCCGACGCGCATCCGCTCGCTGTGCTCCACCATGACCGGGAGATTACGCCGATCGCGATCCCCTGTCCCCTGAGCTAACGTCCTCGCCCATGGCCGACCTGCCCCGCCCGCTCGAAGGGATCACGGTCGTCGATTTCACGATCGCGCTCGCCGGCCCGTACGCCACGCAGCTCCTCGGTGCGCTCGGGCGCGACCGTGATCAAGGTCGAGAACCCGGCCGGCGGCGACCCCTCGCGCAACAACGCGCCGTATGTCGGCGACACGGGCTTGCACCTGGCGCGCGAGGGGCGAACGACATGTCGGTCTCGTGGCTCGAACGCGGCCGCAACAAGCTGAGCGTGACGCTCGACCTCAAGAGCCCCGAGGCGCAGGGTGTCTTCGCCGACCTCGTGCGTACCGCCGATGTCGTGGTCGAGAACTTCAGCGCCGGCACCGCCGACCGGATCGGCGTCGGCTACGAGCGCGCACGCGAGCTCAACCCCCGGATCGTCTATCTCTCGATCAGCGGCTTCGGGGTGGGCCACCCCGGAAAGGGCATGGACACGATCTTCCAGGCGCTCAGCGGCCTGATGACGACGCCGGGCAACTACGGCGACCCGCCCGTTCGCAACGCCGTCCCGTTCGGGGACCTGATCGGGCCGCTCTTCGGCGTGATCGGGACGCTCTCGGCTCTGCTGATGCGCGAGCGCACGGGCCAGGGCCAGCACGTGGACGTCGCGCTGCTCGGCGCCCTGACCTCTCTGATCGCGACCGAGCCGTGGGACACGATGGAGCGCGCGGGGATCGAGATGCGGACCGGGAACGTCGTACCGCGCCTCGCGCCGTTCGGGATCTTCACGACGACCGACGGCAACGTCGCGCTGTGCGCGCCGACGGACGCGTTCGCCCGGGGAGTCTTCGCCGCGCTCGGCAGGCCCGAGCTCGAGCAGGACGAGCGCTTCTCGAGCCGCGACCGGCGGGTAGCGAACTCGGCCGAGCTGCACGCGCTGATCGCGGCGTGGGCGGCGGACCGGACGAGCGCCGAGGTGGTCGCCGGGCTCGACGCCAACGGCGTCCCCGTCGCGGTGGTGCGCGACACCGCGACGGCGGTGCGCGACCCACGCGCGCTCGGTCGCGAAGAGACGATGCAGCTCTCGCACCCGCAGCTCGGGCCGGTCGACGAGCTGATCGGGAGCGGCTTCCCCGTCAAGTTCTCCGGCGCCAGCGCCGGGTACGAGGGGCTCGCCGGCGCGGCTTGGCGAGCACAACGATTTCGTGCTCGGCGGCGTGCTCGGCTACGAGCCCGAGCGGATCGAAGCTCTCCGGTCCGCCGGCGCTATCTAATCGGCCAGGCGCGACGTCTGAATCGGAGGCCGTCTTGCCCGACACCGGCACGTAGCGGTGAGAGGCAGGAACCCGAAGAATCGGCAGTCGCCGAGGAGAGCGGCCCTCCCGGTGAGTATCAGGCTACTTGACAATCAACGCCGGCTCAGTTAAAAGCCGGAGGTCACCACCCGGTCACCACAGAGGGTGGACCCGGAACATCGAACGTTTTTCGAGGAGGCGCGTAAATGTCGGCTCGTAAGGTTTCAATCCCGGGGCGCCGGCTGGTGACGGCGGCCGTGGTCTTGGCGGTCATCGCCGGCACTGCTGCGGCAACGGGTCTCTCGGCCCGGAAAGCCACGACACCCCCGTACACGATCGGCTGGGTCACCGGTTTCACGGGCAGCCAGGCGACGAATGCAGCGTCTGCGACCCAGGGTCTGCAGGCTGCTCTCGCCTACGTCAACAAGAACAACGTCGCGGGTCGGCAGATCAAGGTGTTCTACGCCGACGATGCCGCGACACCGACGACGGCTGCCGATGTCTGCAACCGGCTCGTGAACCAGACGCATGTGAATGCGATCCTCGGCTTCGAGTCCACGCCGTCGACCGCTGCATGCAACACGTACCTGACGAACAACAACATGCCCTACGTCCTGGCGCAGACCTCGACGTCCGGCTCGATCTGCCTGCCGAACTACTTCTCACTCGCGACTGTCGGGAATCAGCAGGTCAACCCGCTCATCAACTACCTGACGAAGAAGCTCGGCTCGAAGAAGATCTATGTCGTTGCCAGCGACTTCTCGTCGGGTCACGTCGGAGCGGGCCAGGTTGCCGCGCAGGCGACCGCTGACGGCGCAACCGTGGTCGGGACGTCGTACGAGCCGCTCGGCACGACCGACTTCTCGAGCGACATCTCGAAGATCGCCTCCGCTCAGCCGGATACGGTCGTCGACATCCTCGTCGGCAGCGACGAGACGGCGTTCTACAAGCAGTTCAAGACCGATCCCCGCTCGAACGGGATCAAGACGGGCAGCTTCCTGATGGACGACGGGATCGCTGCGGCCATCGGCGGCAAGCTCCTGAACGGCACCGTCGTCTCGACGGCCTACTTCAAGGACAACCCGAGCAAGGGCAATCAGCAGTTCATAAACGCCCTGACCAAGAAGTACGGCGACAAGGCGCAGGTCTCGGGTGCCGCAGCCGCAGCGTGGGACGGCGTCTTCATGTTGGCGCACGCGCTGAAGAACGCGAAGTCGACGTCCGGCGCCGACGTGATCTCGACCCTGATGAACAGCAGGACGTCGGGCCCCCGCGGTGACCTCGCCTTCCACAACCGCCACTACGTGAGCCTCACGGCGTATGTCGTGGTCGAGCAGGCCGACGGATCGGCAAAGGTGGTGACCAAGGCGCAGCGGATCACGCCCATCCCTGCGAACCCGACCTGCTGATAACGGCTATTCGGGACGAATAAGGTAGAGGCCCGTGAGTCTGACGCTGGACACGCTTGTCGCGATCGCGACGCTGGTTCTCGTCGTCACGGGCCTCTTCCTCATCTTCGGCCTGCTGCACGTGATCAACCTCGCGAACGCGGGGCTGATGGCGGTCGGCGTGTATGCGGAGCTCAGCTTCCGCGGGCACGGGGTGGGATTCTGGCCGAGCCTGGTCCTCGCGGCGGTCGTGACCGGCCTGGTCGGGGCCGTGATCGAGTTCGTCGTGATCAGGCGGCTCTACGCGAGACCGCTCGACACCATCCTCGCCACCTGGGGCGTCTCGCTCGTCCTCGTCCAGCTGATCATCGAGTTCTACGGGGCGGGGCAGCATTTCCTCGACCTGCCGACGGTCAGCGCGACGACCATTCTCGGGACGGCGTACTCGACCTACCGGCTGATCCTGATCGTGCTCGCGGCCGGGATGATCGCCGCGCTGGCGCTGATCGTCCGCTTCACGACCGTCGGCCTGACCATCAGGGCGGTGATGACGAACGAGGAGCTCGCACGCAGTCACGGGATCAACACGGTGCGCGTCCGGCAGCTCACGTTCATCACCGGCGCCGCGCTCGCGGGATTCGCAGGAGCGGTTCTCGGCCCGATCCAGGGGGTCGACCCCAACTTCGGGACAACGGTAGTCGCGACCGGGTTTCTCGCCGTGCTGCTCTCGGGGCGGACGCTCACCGGGCTCGTCCTCGCGTGCGTCGTGCTCGCCAGCGTCCAGACGATCTTCTCGCGGTATGAGAACGCCGTCTGGGCCAACGCCGTCGTGATCGGGACGGCGGTCGTGATCCTGCGGTTCCGCCCGCAGGGCCTCGCGCTGAAGCGGACGTGAGCAAGACGCGCGGCGTGTGGGTGGCGGGCGCGGTCGCGCTCGTCGTCCTCGTCCTGGTCATGCCGCACCTGCTCGGCACCTACTACCTGAGCCTGCTGACCGAGTCGCTGCTTTTTGCAGTCGCCGCTCTCAGCCTCGACCTCGTCTGGGGCTACACGGGCATCCCGGATCTCGGGCACGCGCTCTGGTTCGGGACGGGGGCGCTCGCGGTCGGGATGATGACGACGAAACTCGATCCCACCGGCCTCGTCCTCGGCAACTACGGTGGGCTCGGCCGCCATATCGCCGGCATCGTGATCGGCATGGTCGTCGCCGGGGCGATCGCGCTCGCCGTCGGCTTGCTCTCGTTCTCGCAGGGCGAGTCCGACCCGTTCTACATCGCGATCGTCACCCTCGCGCTGACGGTCGTGGCGGGAACGCTGTACGGACAGACGACGCAGTGGACCGGCGGGGACAACGGCCTCTTCGGGTTCGCCTACCACGGGTACTCGGGCACGACCTGGTACTACATCTGCGCCGCGCTGCTGATCGTGATCGCGGCGGGCGCCCTGGCGCTCGTCCGGAGCGACTTCGGCCTCGTGATCAAGGCGATCCGGGACAACCAGCGTCGGGTGCGGTTCTTCGGGACGAACGTCGAGGCGGTCAAGATCGGCATCTTCGTGCTGGGCGCGGTGCTCGCGGCGCTCGCGGGCGGGGTGTACGCGACGATCGTCGGCTTCGTCTCGGCGCCGCTCTTCGGCTTCCTGTTCTCCACGCAGATCCTGATCTGGGTCGCCGTCGGCGGCCGAGGCACGATCATCGGCCCGGTGCTCGGGGCGATCGGCCTCAGCTTCATCACGTCGAAGCTCAACGCCTCCTATCCGACCGAGTGGTCGCTCTTCCTCGGGCTGCTGTTCGTCACGGTGGTCGTGTTCGTGCCGGACGGGGTGTTCCCGCCGCTCGGGAGGGTCGGGAGATCGCTGCTCCACCGAAGGCGCCCGGCCAGGGTCAGCCGGGTGCTCACCTCTGCGCCGCGGTCGACACCCGCGCTCAGGCCGCGAGGAACGCCGGTCACAGTAGTCTCGGAGCTCGAGTTCTCCTACGGCGCCCTCGAGGTTCTGCGCGGAGTCGACTTCGAGATCAAGGCGGGCGAGCTCCTCTGCATCGTCGGGCCGAACGGCGCAGGCAAATCGACGCTCCTGAACGTCCTCACCGACGGCAAGCTGCCGGCGCGTGGGTCGATCGAGTACCACCTCCATGCCGGCGCAGTCACGAGAAGAGGGAAGGCGATCCACCGCCTCGCCCGCGCCGGGATCGCGCGGAAGTTCCAGATCCCGCACCTCTTCGACAGCCTGACCGTCGCCGAGACGATCCTGCTCGCCTCGCGCAAGGGCCGGATTCCCTCGCTGTACAGTCGGACCAAGGAGATTCCCGTCCCGAGATCCGTGCTCGACATCGTCGGGGCAACGGGGCTCGAGGGCCGCGAGGACGTGCCGTCCCCGGCGCTCGCCCACGGCCTGAAACAGGGTCTCGAGCTGGCAGCTGCGGTCTCTGTCCGTCCGGAGCTGCTGCTGCTCGACGAGCCGACCGCCGGGCTGACGAGCAACGAGCGCCACGTGATCGGCGATGTCTTCCGACGCCTGGTCGAGGCCGGGATGACGATCGTCCTGATCGAGCACGACCTCGATTTCGTCGCGCGCGTGGCGGACCGCGTGATCGTCCTGCACGGCGGCCGCGTCGTGGAGTCGGGGACGCCGGCCGAGGTCTCGGCCTCCGCGGTCGTGCGTGAGGCCTACGTCGGGACGGCCGTCACATGAGGGTCGAGATCTCCGAGCTCCGCTCCGGGTACGGCTCGGCGACGATCCTCGAGGGGATCGACCTCGTCGTCCCGGAGCACGGCGCCCTCGCGGTCGTGGGTCGCAACGGGATGGGGAAGTCGACTCTGCTGAAGACGGTCATGGGCTACATCAAGCCGTCGAAGGGAAAGGTGCACGTCCAGAGCCAGGATGTCACCGGCTGGCCCACCTACCGCATCACCCGCCTCGGCGTCGCCTATGCCGCGCAGGAGAAGTCGCTCTTCGGTGAGCTCTCGGTCGACGAGAACCTGAGCGTCGGCAAGGGGCGGCGCTGCCCGGCGGAGATCCGCGAGGAGGTGATCGAGTACTTCCCGGTACTCGGCCGGCGCCTCAACCAGCGGGCCGGGACGCTCAGCGGCGGCGAGCAGAAGATGCTGACGCTCGCGAAGGCGCTCGTCTCGGTGCCGGACCTGCTCGTCCTCGACGAGATCAGCGACGGCCTCGGCCCGGCCGTGATCTCTTCGGTCGGCACCGCGCTGAAGGCGCTCAGGGCCAAGCACGGCTGCACGATCCTGATGGTCGAGCAGAACCTGGATCTCAGCCTCGACGTGGCCGACAACGTCGCCGTGCTGAAGCTCGGGAGCCTGACGCTCGAGCAGCCGGCCGACGCCAAGGGCCTGCGCGACGAGCTCGTGACCGCGCTGGCGCCTTAGATGGGTAGTTCCACGATCTCGCGTGCTCGCGCCCCGGCTCATACGATCTCGTGGAACTACCCATCTAGCGCAGCCCGAGCAGGCGGATCGCGTTCTCTTTCAGGATCAGCGGCCTGACCTCGTCCTTGATCGGCAGCTCGGCGAAGTCGGCGAGCCAGCGGTCGGGCGTGATCACGGGGAAGTCGGAGCCGAAGAGCACCTTCTCCTTCAGGAGCGTGTTCGCGTGGCGGACGAGGATCTCCGGGAAGTACTTCGGCGACCAGCCGGAGAGGTCGATGTAGACGTTCGGCTTGTGGAGGGCGACCGAGATCGCCTCGTCCTGCCACGGGAACGACGGGTGGGCGAGCACGATCTTCAGGTCGGGGAAGTCGACGGCGACGTCGTCGACCGCCATCGGGTTCGAGAACTTGAGCCGGATCCCGCCGCCGCCGCGCACGCCTGCACCGATGCCGCTGTGGCCGGTGTGGAAGAGCGCAGGCAGGCCGGCAGCCTCGATCACCTCGTAGAGCGGGTACACGGAGGGGTCGTTGGGGAAGAAGCCCTGCGAGTTCGGGTGGAACTTGAAGCCGCGGACGCCGTGCTCGTCGATCAGCCGCCGGGCGCTGCGGACGCCGTCGGCGCCGCGGGCCGGGTCGATGCTCGCGAACGGGATCAGCACGTCGGGGTTCGCCGCCGCGATCTCGGCGATCTCCTCGTTGGGGATCGGCGCGGCGCCGGTGACGGACTCACTGTCGACGCCGAAGACGACGGCGACCATGTTCCGCTCGCGGTAGTACGCGGCGACGTCCTCGGCCGTCGGCAGGCGCTCGTTCCCGAAGTACTTCGCGGCCCCTGCGCGGAGCTCGGGCGAGAGCGGATCGAGCCCGGTGCGCGAGACCTCGGCGTGGGTGTGGACGTCGATCGCGACGATCGCGTCGAGGTCGATTCGGGGCGGCGTCACCGCGCGATCTTACTCGGTTCAATCAGGTAGCCTGCGACTCGCGGTGGCGCAGCGGACCGAACCTCCGTTCCGGGCGGATCACGTCGGCAGCCTGTTGCGCACGGGAGAGCTCCTCGACGCCCGGGCCCGCCATGTCGCCGGACACCTCGACGCGGCGGGCCTCCGGGCGATCGAGGACGACGCGATCCGCGACGTCGTGCGGCTCCAGCGCGAGGCCGGGCTCCAGTCGGCGACCGACGGTGAGCTCCGGCGCGCTTCCTGGCACATGGACTTCATCTACGCGCTCGACGGCGTGAGCAAGGCGCCGGGGGAGCTGAAGGTCGAGTTCCGAAACGAGGAGGGCACGATCGAGTTCACGCCCGCCGCGATGCATGTGGACGGGCGGATCGGCGTCACGGAGACGATCTTCGGCGACGACTTCGCCTTCCTGCGGGACACGGTCGACGGCGCCACTCCCAAGCTGACGATCCCCTCGCCGAGCATGGTGCATTACCGCGGCGGCCGAACGGCGATCGACGAGTCCGTCTACCCGGATCTCGACGCGTTCTGGGCTGACCTGACCGCTGCCTATCGGCAGGAGGTGCGAGGCCTGGGCGAGCTCGGCTGCCGGTATCTCCAGCTCGACGACACGAGCCTCGCGTACCTGAACGACCCGCACCAGCGCGAGTACGTCGCCTCGATCGGCGGCGACCCCGACCGCCAGCATGTCGCCTACATCGGGCACATCAACGAGGCGCTCGCCGGCAGGCCGGAGGGCATGGCCGTCACGACCCACATGTGCCGCGGGAACTTCCGCTCGTCGTGGGTCGCCGAGGGTGGGTACGAGCACGTCGCCGAGGCGCTCTTCAACGAGCTCGAGGTCGACGGCTTCTTCATGGAGTGGGACGACGACCGCTCGGGTAGCTTCGCTCCGCTCCGCTTCGTCCCGCCCGGGAAGCAGGTCGTGCTCGGCCTCGTGACGACGAAGCGCGGCGAGCTCGAGCGCCGCGACGAGCTGATGCGCCGGATCGAGGAGGCGTCCCGGTACGTCCCGCTCGACCAGCTCTGCCTCTCGCCGCAGTGCGGGTTCTCCTCGACGGTCGAGGGCAACGCCCTCACGATCGAGGAGGAGCTCGCGAAGCTCGGCCTCGTTGTCGAGACGGCGCGCGAGGTCTGGGGCTGAGCGGCAACCAGGGGCGGAGCACGAAGGCTCCGCCCCTTGGTCACCGGCCGCGAGCTACGACGCTCTAGTCGTCGTTGTCGTTGTCGTCCCCGCCGTCGTGCCCGTGGGCCGGGACGAGCTGGCCGCGGATCTCACCGGCGGCGAACACCGTCGTATGCATGTTCGCGTAGGTGAACCCGGCCTCGATCGCCTTCACGATCGAGTTGAGGTCACCCGCGGCGAAGCCCTGCGCGGTCGGCCCCATGATGTCGGCCGCGGTCGTCGTTCCCGAGATCGTCACGGGTCCCGAGGCGCTGCTCGGGCAGGGCGGCTTCGGCCCGCCGCAGAAGAAGAACGAGACGCCCCCGGATACGCCCGGCTGGCCGACGTGGACATGTGCCACGATCGGCTGGTTGACGAAGTCGGCATAGGTCAGCGTCCACGTGAGCTGGCCGTTCCCGACCGTGAGGCTCAGATCGGCGTGTGCCGGCGAGTTCAGCGATGGAACCTCGTTGTAGCCGATCAGATGAGCCGTGAACTGCGGATCGTTCCCGCTCTTCGACTTGTGTCCGCCGTTGTCGGCGATCGCGATCGACGTTGCAGCCAGTGCGAGAACGACCATGATCGCGAGCACGAAGCGGGCTCTTCTCGTCTTCATCGGTTCCCCCTTGTTCGTTTTCGGCCGCGCCTACCGGCGGCCTACTGTTGGATACGGCACTTCCCCTTCGAGTGGATTACCGAGATCCACGTTCGGCGCAAAAATGCGATCGGGTCGCCCCGACGTCGCTCGGGCGGCCATGATGCAGGTGCTGTCGGATTAGTTCGAAGGGGGGACTTCGATGCGCTTTCGATCGACCAGGCTCCCGGTCGCGCTCGTGGCCCTTCTCGCCGCCGCCGCCCTCCGGCCGCTGACCTCGACGGCCGGCTCGCCCGCGCGCACGATCGCGACCTCGCAGACCCTCGACTTTCGCGTCGCGGTCGTCGTCACGCGCACCTCGGGCGGGCAGGCGCCGACCGCGAAGGCGTCGATGCAGGTCTACGGCCGCACGCTCGGCAAGTGGCGGCGGCTCGCCACGATGCAGCTTCCCGAGACGTACTTCTGGAAGGTCATCACCGCACCGGGTGCGGTCTGCCGGCTCGAGATCTCGACCGCGCAAGGCACCGGCTCTCAGCCGCGCGTGACGGTCTCGCTGCTCGAGACGCCGTCGATCGGGTGCGGTCCGGCACGATCGGTCCGGTTGCCGATCCGGTGATCCCGGGCCGCGATGAGTTCCGTGCGCGGCAGCCGTCTTTAGGGGTGTGAAACCAACGAGCAGAGGAGATTCGAGATGACCAAGCTGAACCTCACACAGGTCGGCCGCGTATGTGTAACCGTCGCCGACACCGACCGTGCAATCGATTTCTACGTGAACACGCTCGGCCTCGAGAAGGTCGTCGACGTCCCGATGGGCCCGGAGATGCGCTGGGTCGAGGTCGCGATCCCCGGCGCCGTCACGACGATCGCGCTCGCCCCTCCGCCCGAGGGCACCCCGGCCGGCGGCAGCCAGACGGGGATCTGCCTCGACACCAAGGATGTCGATGCAGACCACGCCGCGCTGAAGGCCACGGGCGCAGACGTCGACGCCGAGGTGACGCGCTACGGCGGCCCGGTGCCGCCGATGTTCTGGGTGCGCGACCCGGACGGGAACTCGCTGATCGTCGTCGAGCCCGAGGATTCGTAGGCTCGATGCACGTCGGCGCCTCGGGTCACGACCGCCGACCAGGCGAGCGTCAGCCTGCAGGAGAGCGGGACCTCGGCGCGCCACGGCGCGCCGAGGCGCGTCCAGCGGTCGATGCGACCGTCCACCGAGGCCCCTTCAGGTCCCGCGGCGGATGCGAGGAGGAGCTCGACCGTTCGCGCGACGACATCGACGCGCGCGAAGCCCGAGTCGGTCGCGAGCGTCACCACCGGCTTCCCGAGCAGCACGAACCCGGCCGCGCGACGCGGCCGGACGAGCTCGAGAGCCGTTCCCGAGCCGGTGCGCCGCCCACGCCGCCGCGATCCATTTTCGCGCTGTCGCGATAGGCGCGTCGCTCCTCGGCGCTGCCCCAGGCATCGACGTGCCGGCCGATTACCGTCCGGCCGTCGTGAGCTTTCAGCCGCCCAAGCGCCCGCGACGTGTGGACGTGGAGAAATTGCCCCTCCGTCCGCCGCGCTTCGAGCAGAATCCGGCCAGAGCTGCGCCCGCGCGCGAAGTAGTGGCCGAGCAGCCGAAGCCGTGTCCGGCAGGGCGTGTGGTGGATCAGTCGCACGTCCTGCGCCCGGTAGGCGGTGTGCCCGCGGCGAGCGAGCTCGTGATTGACGACGGTGTCCTCGCCGGCGCGGAGGCTCTCCGGGAATCCGCCGACCTCGAGCAGGGCGCGGCGCGTGTACGAGCAGTGCGCCGGAGGCCCCTCCAGAACGGTCGACGGGCGGCCCGGCAGCACGGTCGAGTTGTCGAGGAAGTACGCGGCCCAGCCGGCGACGGTCCGGGTGCCGTTCAGCGTGGTGCCCGTGACCATGGCGTGGCCCAGGCGGTGAGCGGCGATGCGCGCCGCGAGGCTTCCCTGCGGGAGCTCGACGTGCGAGCCGGGAAAGCTGACGTAGTCGCCGCGCGCGACGCGCAGGCCGGCGTTCCGCGCCTCGCCCGGTAGCGCGGGCCGCGGCAGCTCGACCACAGTGACGCCGGGGAACCGCTCGCGGACGATCTCCGCGGTGCGATCCGTGCCGCTCGTGACGACGATCACCTCGAACGGCCAAGGCGACTCCTGCTCGACGACCGAGCTGACGGTGCGCTCGATCCGAGTCTCGTCATCGCGTGAGATCACGACCGCGGAGAGGACCGGCATCTCCACCACGACCGCCTAACCGAACGTGAACACGTACGCCTCGACACCCGGAGCGAGAAAGGTGATCTCGAAGGTGCGGTCGGCGATCCGTCCACGCTCGCGAATCAGCTGATAGAGCCGCTGGCCGGAGAGAGTCCCCTGACCTTGCTCGTCGACGTCGAGTCCGTGGGCGGCACCCGGAGGCTCTCCGTCGACGCGCACGACGAACGGCACGGGCGTGTCCTTTGCCGGCGGCCCCATGACGAGATTCACGTCCCGGGCGTGGAACCGGAACGCGATCCGCCCATCGGCTCGGTTCAGGACGGCCGCCCGTCTCTCGACCGTCCAGTCCCCCGCCAGCGTCCAGTCGTTGAGCCTCAACCGATCCGGCGGCCCATAGGTGCGAGGCGCATCGTGCTCGACGCCCCCGGGGGAGGCGAAGTTCTGGGCCTGCCCGTAGCCGAGGTAGGTCTCGGGCGACTCGAGGGTCGCCCAGTCGGCCTGCGCCTCGACCCCGTCGTCGGCGACGGAGACCAGGTCGTCACCGACGCCCTCGGCTCCGGCCTCTCGCAGCAACGCCTGGATGACCCGTTCGCAGTCGTCGTACGCGCCCTCGCCGAAATGGTGGTATCGGATTCGCCCCTCCGCGTCGGCGATGTACACCGCCGGCCAGTAGCGGTTGGCGAATGCGTCCCACACTCCGTAGTCGGGGTCGAGGGCGATCGGGTACTCGACGCGCATCTCCCTCGCGGCCCAGCGGACGTTGTCGACGTCGCGCTCGAACGGAAACTCGGGCGTGTGAACGCCCAACACGACGAGGCCCTGTGTCTCGTACTTCTCGGCCCAGGCCCGGACATAGCCCAGCGTGCGGAGCCAGTTGATGCAGGTGTAGGTCCAGAAGTCGACCAGGACGACCTTCCCCCGCAACCCCGCCGGGGTCAGCGGCGGCGAGTTGAGCCATCCGGTCGCCCCGTCGAGCGACGGCAGGTGACCCTCGACGGACAGGTCGACCCGGAGTCGCGTCTCCGAGGCGTGGCTCTCCATCGTCAGTTGGCGTCGACGTCGACGACGGCCTGGGCAAACGCTTCCGGGGCTTCCTGCGGCAGGTTGTGCCCGATGCCTCCCTCGATCGTCCGGTGTGAATACGACCCCGAGAACTTCTCGGCGTAGGCGGCCGGGGGCGGGTGGGGCGCGCCGTTTGCGTCGCCCTCGAGCGTGATCGTCGGCACGGTGATGACGGGACCGTCGGCGAGCTGCCGCTCGAGGTCGTCGTATCTTGCCTCGCCTTCTGCCAGCCCGAGCCGCCACCGGTAGTTGTGGATCGCGATATCGACGTGATCGGGATTGTCGAAGGACGCGGCGCTGCGCTCGAAGGTCGCGTCGTCGAAGTCCCACTTCGGCGACGCTGTCCGCCAGATCAGCTTCGCGAACTCGCGCCGGTACTTCTCGTAACCGGCGCGCCCGCGCTCGGTGGCGAAGTAGTACTGGTACCACCACTGGATCTCGGCCTCCGGAGGCAGCGGTTGCTTGCCGGCTGCCTGGCTGCCGATCAGATAGCCGCTCACCGACACGAGCGCCTTGCACCTCTCCGGCCAGAGCGCTGCGACGATGTCGGCCGTCCGGGCTCCCCAGTCGAAACCGGCAACGATCGCGGTCTCGATCTCGAGGGCGTCCATCAGGGCCACGACATCGAGCGCGAGGGCCGCCTGCTCGCCGTTCCGGACCGTCTGGTCGGAGAGGAAGCGCGTCGTCCCGTACCCGCGCAGGTAGGGGATGATCGACCGGTAGCCCTGCGCGCCGAGCAGCGGCGCCACATTCTCGTAGCTGTGGATGTCGTACGGCCAGCCATGCAGGAGGATGACAGCCGGGCCGTCCGCGGGGCCGGTGTCCACGAAGCCGACGTCGAGCAGGCCGGCCTCGATCTGGCCGACGGCCTCGAACGTCGACACGCGGAAGGTCGTGGCCGACAGCTCAGGCACGGGCGGGCACTGCTGCGACTGCCGCCATCGCTTCGAGGATGACGTTTGCAACGATCTCCGGCTGCGAGATCATGATCACGTGTGAGCCGTCGACCTCGGTGATCGTGGCGTCGGCCCGCTGGGCCATCGAGCGGGCGACGTCGGTCCCTACTGCCCGGTCGCCGGTTGCAACGACCGCCCATGAGGGGATGTCCTTCCAGGCAGGGGCCCCGGTCGGCTCGGAGAACGCGAGCTCGGAGATCGGCCGCTGGGTCGCCCCGATCAGTGCTGCCTCCTGGTCGGAGAGATCGCTGGCGAAGGCGTCGGTGACCTTCGACGGGTCGATCGAGAACTCCGTCGCCGTTCCGCCATCCGCGGTCGGATATTGCCGCGGGACGAGTGCGCTGTTCAGGACACTGTCCTTCGAGCCTTCGGCGACTGCGCCGAGCCTCTCACCCTCGTCGGGTGCAAAGGCAGCCACGTAGACGAGGCCGACGACGTTCTTGGCGTCGGTCGCGGCGTTCGTGATCACCGCCCCGCCGTAGGAGTGGGCCACGGCCAGCACGGGGCCGTCGATTTGCTCGAGCACCGACGCGATGTACGCCGAGTCGGCGGAGATTCCACGTAGCGGGTTCGGCGGCGCCGTGACCGCTACGCCTTTCGCCTGAAGCCTGCCGATCACGCCGTTCCAGCTCGATGCATCCGCGAATGCCCCGTGAACGAGGACAACCGTTGTGTCAGACATGTCTGCTCCTTTTCATCGCAATGACCTGAATGCGGCTCGGATCTCCGTCGAGAACAGCTCCGGCTCCTCCCAGGCGGCGAAGTGCCCGCCCTTGTCGACCTCGTTGAAGTAGATGACGTTCGGGTAGCTGGCGTCGACCCAGCTGCGGGGCGTCTTCCAGATCTCGCCCGGGAACGTCGTGAAGCCGAACGGGATCGAGGGTGCAGGCAGGGGATCGAGGCCGGCGGCCGGGGCGTCGGGCCCGTAGGCCTCCCAGTACGACCGGGCCGCGGAGGCGCCGGTGCTGGTCAGCCAGTACAGCGTGATGTTGTCGAGGATGTGGTCGCACGTGAGGTTGCCCGACGGCTGCCCGTCGACGAAGGCGCCGGCGATCTTGTAGTAGGCGTCCGTGTCGTGGTCGACCATCCAGGCCGCAAGGGCGACCGGCGAATCCAGCAAGGCGAAGCCGATTGTCTGCGGCCGCGTGGCCATCTCGACGAAGTAGCCGTTCCCGGACTTTCCGAAGGTGGCGATCTGAGCAGCCGCAGCGCGCTCCTCGTCCGTGTCCGTCGGCATGGCGCCGCCGAGCGCAGGTACGAGCAGGTTGGTGTGGATGCCGACGAGCCCCTCGGGCGCCTGGCGGCCCATCGCGTCGGTGACGCCGGCGCCCACGTCACCGCCCTGGGCCACGTAGCGCGTGTAGCCGAGACGGCGCATCAGCTCGGCCCAGGCCCGCTGCGGTGCGTCCCAGATCCCAGCCGATCTCGGCCGGCTCGCCGGAGAGCCCGTACCCGGGGAGGGAGGGCAGCACGAGATGGAAGGCATCGTCTGCGTTTCCGCCGTGCGCCGTCGGGTCGGTGAGCGGGCCGACCGTGTCGAGCAGCTCGACCACCGAGCCCGGCCAGCCGTGGGTCATGATCAGCGGCAGCGCGTTCTCGTGCTCCGACTTGACGTGGATGAAGTGGATGTCCACGCCGTCGATCTGCGTGACGAACTGCGGCAGCCCGTTCAGCCGCCCTTCGAGACGCCCGAAGTCGTACTGCTCCAGCCAGTAGCGAGCGAGCGCCTGGGCTGGGGCGAGCTGCACCCCCTGCGACCGGTCCTCGACCAGTTCCTTGCTCGGCCAGCGCGTTGCCGCGATGCGCCTGCGAAGGTCGACCAGCTCCTCCTCCGGCACGTCGACCTGGAAGGGGCGGATCTCGGTCCCGGTTGCGATCGTTGTCTCGGTGCTGCCCATTCCGGCCTCCGTTCGTCTGGTTGCTATTCGCCGAGCTGCTCTCGTTACGACCTCAATAAGCCGCGGCGGCGCGAAGCCAAATCGACACTCCCTGGCCCAGGCGCGTGAGTAGGATCGAGGGTGCGTGCGACCCGGGGGTGGGTGGTGGCCGGACCGATCTCAGTAAGTTTGACGAGGCGTAGGCCTTCCGGGCGCCACGGCCGGCTCACGACCGAGCAGGAACGTGAGCTCGTGCTCGCGGCCGAGTGCGGTGACCCGGATGCATCCGGGCGGTTGGTCGAGGTGTTCCTACCCGCGATCGTCGGCCTCGCGGCCGGCTTCCCGCAAGGCGCGGGTGTCGAGCGAAGGGAGCTCGTCCAGGAGGGCGTCGCGGGCCTGCTCGTTGCCGTGCGGCGTTACGACCCCGGGCTGAACACGCCGTTCTGGGCCTATGCCTCGTTCTGGGTGCGGAAGGCGATGCAGGAGCTCGTCGCCGACCTGGTCAGGCCCGTTGTCCTGTCCGACCGCGCGGTGCAGCGCCTCGCCCGGATCAGGGCCGTCCGTCGTGAGCTCGTGCAGGCGCGCGGCGCCGAGCCGACGGATGAAGAGCTGAGCCGCGCCACCGGGCTCACACGGGCGCAGCTGGCGAGCCTCCGGGCGATCGAGCGCAGGCCGAGGGCGATGGAGGAGCCGCTGAGTGCGCAGGGCGAGGCGACGGCCACCGTCGGCGACTCGATCGTCGATCCCGCCGCCGAGCAGGCGTACGAGCAGGTTCTCGACGAGCTCGAGATCCTCGAGGTGCGTGACCTGGCCGACGGGCTCGCCGAGCGGGAGCGCGCAGTCCTTCGGGCCCACTACGGGCTCGACGAGCCCGCGCAGACACTGGCCCAGATCGCCGCCGGGCTCGGGCTGACCGCCGAGCGCGCGCGGCAGATCGAGCACGGCGCGCTCGACAAGCTGCGCACGGCGCTCGCGCAGCCCGGGCGGGCCTAGGTCTTCGGCTGCGCGGCCGCCGCGGTTTCGGCGATCTGCTTGATGCGGAGAAGCCGTCGATCCCAGGCTGCGGCGAGCTCGCCGAGGGACTGCGCCGCCAGATCGAGCCGGTCGAGATTCAGGCGGTAGCGCAGCTCGCGGCCGCTCTTCTGGCTCTCGACGAGCCCGACGCGAGTGAAGACTGCGAGGTGCTTGCTGACGGCCTGCCGGCTGACCGGGAGGCTGCCGGCCAGGAGCGTGGCGGTCGACTCGCCGCGCTCGAGCAGCAGGTCGAGCATCTGGCGCCGCGTCGGCTCGGTCACTGCGGCGACGAGCTCGGGCTCGAGGACAGCGCTGGGGTTCACCGGGCGACCTGCGTCGGCGCGTAATCGCGGAGACGTTCGATGATGACCGCCCAGCCGCTGCTGTGCTCGGTGAAGTAGGTCTCCTTCTCCTCGTCGGAGCGAGCGAGTGCGTCGATCCCGCTCTCGACGAGGCGCAGGCGGGTCGAGTCTCCTCGCGCTTCGAGGCTGAACTCGACGAGCGGTGCGTTCGCCTCGGTCGGGTCTTCCCCCGCGGGGTGCTGCCAGCGGAAGGAGAAGTAGTGCGGTGGCTCCAGCCGCTCGACTCGGAGGTTGACGACAGTCCTGCCGTTCGTTGATCTGTTCTCCCAGCCGAATTGGCCCTCGCCGCCCGGACGGGTGTCGAGGTCGGCGGAATCGGTGAACCAGTCCGTGATGTGCTCGGGCTCGGTGATCACCGTCCAGACGACCTCGATCGGAGCATCGATGTCGATCTCACGCTCTATGCGGTCTGTGGGCACGGCTCTCTCCGTCGTTCGGCTACCGGGTCGATTTGCAACTCCTGGTTGCGTATGGTATCACTTGAAGTGCAACCGATGGTTGCGCATGGAGATCGATGGAGGTGGTCATGGCAATAGCGCGGACACGAGCTCGACATCGGTATCTCCCGATGGCAGCCACGCTGGGGCTCGCCGCGGCATGCTGGGCCGTCACGGTCCGGCAGATGGGCGGGATGGACATGGGCGTCGCGACTCAGCTCGGCTCGTTCGCGTTCTTCATCGCGCTCTGGGTGCCGATGATGGCCGCGATGATGCTGCCGGGCGCCGCTCCGGCGGTCGTGCGGCGGGCCGAGTCGGGCCTCGGAACTGCGCCGCTGTTCGTGGCCTCGTATCTTGCGGTCTGGGCGCTCGTCGGCGTGGGCGTGTATGCGCTCTACCGGCCGCACGGTCCGACCGCCGCCGGCCTCGTCGCGATCGCAGCCGGCATGTACGAGCTCACGCCGCTCAAGCGCAGCTGCCGCCGGCGTTGCCGAGAGAGCGGGCGCTCCGGCTTCGCGTTCGGGCTCCACTGCGTCGGCTCGAGCATCGGGTTGATGCTGATGTTGGTGGCGTTGAGTCTCATGAGTCTCGGTTGGATGGCCGTGATCGCCGTGCTCGCCCTGGCTCAGAAGCTCTTGCCGGCCTACGCCGCCGTCGATCTGCCGCTGGCGCTCGCGATCGTGGGTCTCGGGATCCTGATCCTGATCGCGCCGTCGTCGGTCCCCGGGCTCATGCCCTCGATGTGACAAGACAACCAGAAGGAGAGGAGACGCATGATCGATCACAGGACCGGAACACGCGAGGAGTGGCTCACGGCGCGGCTCGAGCTGCTCCAGGCCGAGAAGGAACTGACGCGGCGCAGCGACGAGCTCGCGCAGCAGCGCCGGGAGCTTCCGTGGGTTCGAGTCGACAAGCCGTACCGCTTCGAGGCCGCCGAGGGCACGGTGTCTCTTGCCGAGCTCTTCAGGGGGCGCTCGCAGCTCCTCGTCTATCACTTCATGTTCGGCCCCGACTACACCGGGGGCTGCCCGTCCTGCTCGGCGATCGCCGACGGCTTCGACGGCTCCGTTGTCCACCTTGCAAATCACGACGTAGCGTTCTCTGCGGTGTCACGGGCGCCGTTCGCGAAGCTGGAGGCGTACCGCCGGCGGATGGGCTGGAGCTTCCCCTGGGCCTCGTCGTTCGGGAGCGATTTCAACCACGACTTCCACACTGGGCACACGAGGGAGGAGTGGGAGTCGGGAGCCGTCGAGTACAACTTCCGCAGCTCTGACCCTCGGCCGGCGACCGCCGAGAAGAGCGCGAGCCTCGACGAGCTCGCTACGGGCATGGTCGGGACCGACTGGGAGACGTTCAGGCGGGAGGGGCCGGGCATGAGCGCGTTCGCGCTCGTCGACGGCGTCGTCTACCACACGTACTCGGCATACGCGCGCGGCCTGGACGGCCTCTGGGGGATGTACCAGTGGCTCGATCGCGCGCCGCTCGGTCGCAACGAGGACGGCTTCTGGTGGCGCCGGCACGACGAGTACGAGGCCGAGTGAGCTGGTCGATGAATCGACCGCTCCCTACCCGATGCCGTCCGGGGCCGGATCGGGGTCGGCCTCGACGCGTTCGAGGACGAAGATCTCCGCCGAGATGTCGGGGTCGAGGTTGACCTCGGAGAGGAACGCCCTGACCTTGCGTCCCGTCGCCTCCTCGACGACCGCGATGAACCGGTCCCTCATCGCGCGCTGGAACGCGCGGCGAGCCTCGTGGACCGCCGCGGTCTCGCCGGCGTCGACGAGGGTGCGCTCGAGCGGGGTGTAGAGGTCTTCGAGGAACGTCACGACGTGATCGTGTCCGAAGATGGTGCGGACGCTGGTCGGCCCGCGGCCGAAGTGGTCACGGTGCAGCTTGCTCAGGCCGTTCGAGATCGCAGTGCTCGCGCTCCCGTGGCGTTGCTGTACATCTGCCATTCTTGCTCCCGGTTTCTCCGCTCCTCGAAGAGACGGGCCCGTGAGGAACGAGGAGCGATGCCGAGCAACCTGGCGGGCAAGCCGTGCCGTGGATCTCGGTGGGAGTCAATCTCGGCCTGAAGGACCGACGCTGCGCCCCATCGTACTCCGACCTGCTCTCGAACGGCACACCGAACGCGAACCGGGATCGGCAGCCTACAGAGGCCATGACGCTCGCGTCGCAGGGGCCCCGATAGGCTATTCTCCCTGTCCGCGGCGCTTTTGTCCGGCCAACGGTGGAGGCGCTGCCCATCTTCCAGACAGGGTGCGTGACCGGTTCCAGGGACATCAATTGAGCCGGCGTCCGACTCCTCGATCTTCGCGGTACTTCGGGTCGAGGAGGCGTCATGGGTGTCCAGAGCGGAGAGCCGGCCGGATTCGAGACGACGACGAGGCAGCTGCTCGACGGCAGCGTCGTGCTGGTGGTCGACGGAGAGATAGACCTCGACACCGCAGCTGAGTTCAAGGCGAAGCTCGCCGACGCGATCAGGTTCGGGAGATCGCGCGTGATCATCGATCTGACCGGGTGCGACTTCGTCGACTCGACGGGCCTGAACGCCCTCGTCCATGCCGACATCCACGTCAACGGCACGGGGCCGCTGACGCTGATCGTGCCCCAGGCGAACGTGCTCAGGGCTTTCGAGATCACCCACCTCGACGACCATTTCGTGATCCACCCGACCCTTGCAGCGGCGCTCTACGGGGAGTCGTGATGGGCGCAGTCAAGAACAAGAAGCTCAAGCGCGCGAAGATGGCTCAGCGGCGGGCCCTGCGCAAGCGGTCGACCAAGCCGAAGGCTCCAGGGGAAAAAGCTCTTCGAGTGGCTCATCGCCCCGTTGCTTGAAGTACGGGTCTCTCCGGTGGCCTCGGACGCCCCGGAGTGAAGTCGGCGATCATCGATGCTGGTTCGGGAATGCCGGTCACCGGGAATAGAAGACGACGACTTGTTCGCGCTCTCCCACAAGGCTTCGCCGCGCTCCGGCGCCCGCCCGCGGCCGGCGCTCCGCCGCGTCGTGGCTTGCGGCGCCGCTGGCTGCCTCGTCGGACTGGTGGCCCTGCTCGCCGGAGCGGCGTGGGCAATTGCGGTTAGCGCGGGCTGGACGGCCGCCGCTTCGATCTTCCTGGTGGCGGTTTGGCGCGAGGTCCTGACCCTGAGCCCGAGCCAGACCAAGAGCGGAGCCCGGGTCGAGGATGACTCGCGAGCCGCCGCGGACACGGTGCTTCTCGCTGCCTCCGTCGCGAGCCTGCTCGCTGTCGCCTTCGTTCTCGTCGGCGCGAGAAACCTCGCCGGGCTTGCGAAAGGCGGAAACGTGGTGCTGGCGGTCGCGAGCGTCGTCGTGTCGTGGGCGTCGGTCCACACCGTGTACGCGCTTCGCTACGCACGCCTCTACTACGCGGAGCCGGTCGGCGGGGTCGACTTTCACGCCCGCGACCAGCCCGACTACCGCGATTTCGCCTACCTCGCTGCGACGATCGGAATGACGTTCCAGGTCTCCGACACCGATCTGACGGTGAAGCCGATCCGCCGGCTGGCGATTCAGCACGCCTTGCTGTCGTACCTCTTCGGCGCGGTGATCGTCGCGTTGATGATCAACATCGTCGGCAGCCTCGCGGGCTGATCGCGCCGACCCGGCTGGCCCGATCGGAGGCGATTTCTCGCCTTCTACGAGCGGGAGATCCTGCCGTTTGCCGTCAGGTCTGTTGTCGGTTCGCGGCGCCGGTAAGCGCGGCGAATCCCGCCTGAAGCCAGTCGTTCGCCCCTCCGACGGCGAGCGACCAGCCCAGCATGCGCCCGAACCGCGGCGCGAGAACCTCGACGCCGACGAGGCCTGCGGCGACCCAGGTCCCGACGCAGCGAGAGCAGGTGACGAGCTCTCCGGCCGCCTGGCGGAAACCGCCGTCCCGCACCGGATGGTCGTTCGCGCCGCTGGCGTGGCCGTCGACGAACGGGTCCCTGATGAAGCTCGTGACCTCGGCCTTCGCAAGGGTCCGTGAGGCCTTGAACGTCGCGAGCCCCAGGACCGCGAGGTCGAGAGCCCCCTGGCCGGGCGGCCTGCGCCGAAGCCTGGTGGCGACGGCGCCCGTCACCGCGACCCCGCCGACGAAGGTGCCCATGATCGCCGCATAGGCCGAGTACGGCGGGGCCGTTGTCGCGGGGCGCGTGATCGCGTTTACCACGCTGCCTTCCCCCGTCGCTTGACGTTTCTCCAGGCTTCAGGCACGCCCTGTCTCGAGAGCAGCTTCCGCTCCTCTTCGCGCCCCGCGAGACGGCCTGCCGTGAAGGCGCCGGCGCGCGACACCTTGGGCGCGAGCCGCCGCAGCCGGACGAGCGCCACGACCGCGTCCTGGTGCTCGCCCAGGACGTCCTGGAGCTCCGTCGCGGCCTTCACGAACCGCACCGCCGGAGCGCCGCGAGAGCTCTGAGCGAGCTCGGCCGCGTAGCGCGCCCGCTTGCTCTGAATCCGAAGCTTGTGGAGCTGCCCGTCGTCGTCGCGCGAGGTGTGCCTCTCGCAGGCGCGGAGCTTCTTGAACTCCCGTCTGGCGAGCTGCTCGACGGAGAGATCGGTTCGTCTGGCCGGCAGCGATGCGGTTGCGGCCTCGAGCGAGTCGAGCAGGAGAAAGTATCGCTGGTCGTCCAGCGCGGCCCGGAGCCGCGCTCGCGCCTGATCTCGCTCCGATCGAAGCGGTGCGAGCAGCGCGCCAGTCTCGGTGGCGTCGGCGCCGAGCTCTCCAGCCTCGGCGGCGAGATGCTCGATGAAGACGTCGAGGTCGCGTACGGCGCCGAGGAGCCGGCCGAAGAGATCGAGCTCGTGACGGAGCCCGTCGCTCCAGGCGCGTTCGAGCAGTGGGCGGGCCGTCCGCAGGACGGCGCGAAGCCGCCGAACCGCGACCCTCATGTCATGGACTGCGTCGGCGTCGTCGGTCGCTCTCACGATCGGATCGTTCGAGCGCAGCTCGTCGAGCTGTGCCGCAATAAACGCGCGTAGATGCTCGAGCGCAGGCGCCTTCGGGTCGACGCGCGATGCCCGCGGGAGCTCGACGACGCGCATGATCTTCGGGGTCTCACCACCGGGAGTAGCGCCAAGCTCTCGGAGCGCCCGGCCGACGCGCTCGATCGACGCTCGCGACCCTTGCACGAGCTCGGCCTCGATCTCGGAGAAACGTCCCACCACCGCCATGCCTTCGAGCACCGAGACGTCGTCGATAGTCACCTCGACGCCCTCGATCAGCCGGCCGTGGCGACGGGTCTCGAGCATCGCGACCAGCTCGAGCTCGGAGCCGCGGAGCACTCCCGAGAGCAGCCCGGCGAGTGCGTCCGGCGGAGATGCAGGGCCGCCCGGTTCCTCGAGCTCGAGGCGGCTCTCCCCGCTCGGAAGCTTCAGCTGCCACTTGCTCACCCCGTTCTCGACGCGGCGGCGCAGCGTGATCCCGGCACGCAGAAGCCGCCGGTCGGGGGTGTCGTGATAGCTCGATGCGAAGACGTGCGGCTCGAGCGGCTCGCCGCCCAGCTCCTCGAGCTGGATGTCATCTCCCTCGAACTTGAGCTCCCGTTCGATCGTCGTCTTCATTCGGATCCTCCGCCGTGTCTTTGGTTGACTCGGGCTCTTGGTTCCCGCTTTGCGGGGAACGCGAACACGAGCTTCCGACGGCGAGCCGGACGAGCACGATCGAGGTTCGATCAGCTCACGCCGACGCGCCCTCGACCGGCAGCCGGAAGCGAACCGTCGTGCCGGTTGGCGTCGAATCCCGCGTGAAGCCGACCGTAAGGTCGCGCATGAGTGCCGTTCCCCGGCCTCGGTCGACGATCTCGGTCGACGGTGAGAGGAAGCGACCATGGTCCCGGACGGTCACCGCCAGCACCCGATCCCCTGTCTCGTTGATGTCGACGTTCACCTCGCCGGTAGCCCGGCCGTGGTAGGCGTGCTCGATCGCGTTCGAGCACGCCTCGCCGACGGCGAGCAGGAGTGCGTTCTGGGTTGCGGCACCGATGTTCCGCCCGTCCATCCAGTCGCGCATCGAGGCGCGCAGCGTGCGAAGCTCGCGCGCCTCGGCGGGAAAGTCGAGGTGGAAGCCACCCCGGGAGCCGGGATTGAAACGTACGGCGAGCACTGCCACATCGTCCCCGCGAGACGTCTCGACTCCGAGAGCGACCACGAGTCGGTCGCAGAGGTCGGCTATCGGCACGTCGAGCAGTGAACGGCCGGCGGCCTCGAGTAGATCGAGGCGATCGGCCAACATCTCGCCCCGACGTTCGATGAGCCCGTCCGAGTAGAGGATGAGCAACGAGTTCGGCTCGAGCCTCACCTTTGCCTCCGTGCGTTTGTGTTCGTCGTGCTCGCCGCAAAGGGGAGGCGACTGGCCTGCGTCCAGCCATTCGGTCTCTCCTGAAGGCCAGACGAGCAGGATCGGTGGGTGGCCCGCGGAGGCGTACTCGAAGTCGCCGGTTACCGGGTCGAGGGCGCCGTAACAGACGGTCGCGAAGTCTGTCGTGCCAGTCGTCGCAATGAACTCGTCGAGTCGCGTGAGCAGCTCGCCCGGCGAGTCCGTATAGCGCGCCAGCGCCGCGAGCGCGGTCCGTAGCTGGCCCATCGCCGCGGCAGCTGCCAATCCGTGGCCCACCACATCGCCGACCGTGAGCGCCACGCGACCGTCCGCAAGCGGGAAGACGTCGTACCAGTCTCCGCCGACCTCCAGCGCCTCGCTCCCGGCCTCGTAACGAGCGGCAACCGAGACGCCGCCGGGGACGATCAGCGGCCCGGGGAGCAGAGCACGTTGCAGGCCCACCGCGATCTCCCGCTCCTCGGCCTCTCTTGCACGTAGTGCCTCCTCGGCACGTGCCCGGTCGGTGACGTCGATCCCGGTCGCGTACAGAAAACGCACCGCTCCCGCTTCGTCGACGATCGGGTGAAGGGCAAAGTCGACGAGCCGCTCGGCCCCGTCGGCGACCCAGTAGCTCAACGTCTCACGGAAGACCTCGCCGACGGCGGCTCCCCTCGACGCCGCTCGGATACGCGTCTGCACCTCTTCTGCGCCGCGCCACCAGGGAGTGGCCCAGAAGGGCCGGTCGAGCACCTCCTCGCGCGTGTACCCGCACGAGTCCACCGCCAGGTCGTTGACCTCGCGGAGATTGCCGTCGAGATCCATGATCCCGGCGAAGATCCCTGACTGATTGAAGACCGACTCGAACTTCGCGGTCGTCGCGATCAACTGCTCCTCGGCCTGCTTGCGGGCGGTGATGTCGCGGACGATCTTGGCCGCCCCGATGACCTCATTCGCCTGATTCTTGATCGGCGAGATCGACAAGGAGACCTGAAGACGCCGCCCGTCCTTCGTCAGACGCGTTGTCTCGTAGTGCTCGATGTGACCACCGGCGCGCAGGCGGCGCAGGATCTCGTCCTCTTCCGCTTCCAGCTCAGCTAGGGATCAGCAAGCGGATGTTCCGCCCGATGATCTCCTCGGCCTGGTACCCGAACATGCCCTCTGCACTGCGGTTCCAGCTCGTGATCGTTCCATCGAGCGCCTTGCTGACGATCGCGTCGTTCGAGGTTTCGACAACAGCCGCGAGGTAGGCGAGCTGCTCAACCTCCGGCAATCCGGGATGCCCTCTTTCTCGCCTTTCCTCAATGGCCATCGTGGCTACCGAATCCTCGTTCAACAACCGCCCCTCGGCTCGTGAGACCGCATGAAGAAAGTACCCACACGCCTCACATCAAACCGCGTTTCGACCCACTTGTGGCCCGCCCGGAGAACGTCCGGTGTGACGGGTCGGCCCCATGGGTACGAGAGGCCGGTGGCAGCGAAGTACCCCGGCGCCGCTCCGTACCTACCCGATCGCCGGTCGCTCGAGGGGCTTCGAGAGGCCGTGCAGGGTTGCCGGGGCTGCCCCCTCTATGCCGACGCGACCCAGGCCGTCTTCGGAGCGGGGCCCGCGAGCGCACGGCTCGTGCTCATCGGCGAGCAGCCCGGCGACCAGGAGGATCGAGCCGGAGAGCCGTTCGTCGGCCCCGCGGGCGGAGTGCTCGACCGGGCGCTCGAGGCGGCGGGGATCGACCGCGGCGAGACGTACGTGACGAACGCCGTGAAGCACTTCAAGTGGAAGGCGCGAGGCCCGCGGCGGATCCACGACAAGCCGACGTGGAGCGAGCAGGTCGCCTGTCGGCCATGGCTCGAGGCCGAGCTCGAGGCGGTCTCGCCCCGGGGTGTCGTTCTCCTGGGCGCCACTGCGGCGCAGTCGCTCCTCGGACGCGAGTTTCGCGTGACGCGAAGCCGTGGCCGGCTGCTCGAGTCCGACCTCGCGGACGTCGTCCTCGCGACGATCCACCCGTCGGCCGTGTTGCGGGCGGACGACCGTGACGAGGCGTTCGCGGGTCTCGTGGACGACCTTCGGGGTCGCTGCGGCGGCGCTCCGCGCCACGGATTGACAACGCCCGGCTGGGGGAACGACCGCACCGATGCCGAGGCTTCGTCACGTCGACTGCGCCGGCCCAGGGCTCACTCGCCGGGGAAGAGGACGCGGCTTCTCGTATCTGGACGAGCGGGGACGGCCGATCCGGGATGCCGAGACCCTCGAGCGGATCCGCGGCCTGGTGATCCCGCCTGCGTGGCGGGACGTGTGGATCTGCCCTGTGGCAAACGGCCACCTACAGGCCGTCGGGACCGACGAGGCGGGGCGGCGCCAGTACCTGTATCACCCCGCGTGGCGCGAGCACCGCGACCGCGAGAAGTTCGACGAGATGCTCCGCTTCGCGGAGGCGTTGCCGGCGGCGCGACGCAGGATCGGACGGCTGCTCGGCGAGGCCGCGCTCTCCCGGGACAGGGTGCTCGCGTTCGCGATCGCACTGCTCGACCGCGGGCTCTTCAGGGTCGGCGGCGAGGAGTACGCGAACGACTACGGCAGCCACGGGCTTGCGACTCTCGAGCGTCGCCACGTATCGCTGTCCGGCCGCACCGGCGTCGCGTTCGCGTTCGAGGGCAAGAGCGGCCGGTTTCACGAGCTCGAGGTCAGCGGCCGGCCGCTGCGGCGCGTCTCGGCCGAGCTGCTCGCGGCCCGCCGCCGCGGACGGTTCCTCGCGTACCGGAACGGCCGCGGCTGGCACGAGGTGCGGTCGGAGGACGTCAACGCGTTCCTGAAAGGGCTCGTAGGCGAGGAGTTCTCGGCCAAGGACTTCCGCACCTGGCACGCGACCGTGCTCGCCGCCGTGGGCGTCGCGGTCGCCGAGCCCGTGCAGGGCGCCGCGGCACGGCGCCGGGTGGTAACCGAGACGATCGAGGAGGTCGCAGCCGCCCTGGGCAACACGCCGGCGGTCTGCCGCGCCTCGTACGTCGACCCCAGGGTCTTCGACCGCTACCGGGCGGGCGCCACCATCGATCCGCACCTGACCGGTCCCGGGACACTGTCGCTCGGTCGTCGACAGGCGCTGGAGGAGGCGGTCGCAGATCTGCTCGCCGGCCAGTCGGCCTGAACGGCGCTAGTTCGTGCTCTCGTCCGCCACGAGGTACAGCAAGGCCTCCTTGCGGCGAGTCGGAAGGTCGCCTACCGCTGCAAGCCGGTCTTGCGGTGCCTCGAAGGCATCCAGGACCCGCTCGTACGCGCGGAGGTAATCCCTCGTCATCGTCTGGTAGTTGAACAGGTGGCGCGCCCGCTGCGCTATGTACCCGCGGTCCATCTCGAAGCATTCCTCGATCTGGTGCACGCCCTCGACGAAGTCCTCGATGAGCAGTCCGGTCCGTCCGACCTCGATCAGCTCCGGCATCGAGCCCCGCGCCGTCGCGAGAGTCGGCGTTCCACAGAAAGCTGCCTCGAGCACGGTCAAGCCGAACGGCTCTCTGAAGGCGGTCGGGTGGAGGTTGCAGCGCGCGTGGGCGAGCAGCTGCGCCTTCTCCTCGAGGTTGAGCTCGCCGAGATACTCGACCAGCGGATGACGAAGGTACGGCTTGACCTGGTGCTCGAAGTACTCGGCGCCCTGAAAGTCGATCTTCCCGCCGAGCTTGATCGGGATGCCCAGGCTGAGCGCGAGCTGGATCGCGAGATGCGGGTTCTTCTCACGATCGAACCGACCGAGGAAGCAGAGGTAGTCCTCGGGCTCGGTGACGAGAGGGAAGGGGCCTGGGTCCTCGCCGTTGTAGACAACGCCGACGTACTGGAGGCCGGGGCAGGCTTGCTGCTGGTTCCGCGAGATCGAGACGTAGTAGAGCCGGCTCCGCTCCCGGTAATAGGAGAGCTGGTCGAACTCGATCGCTCCGTGCAGAGTCGTGAGGTTCGGCACGTCCTGGAAATCGATCAGATCGAAGCCGTGCGAGTGGATGAGGTCGACACGCGGAGCGAGTTGCCGAAGCCGTTCGCGCGTCAGGCGGTCGATCCTGTCGCAAAGCAGCGCATGCGACCGAAGATCGCCGCGGTCCGCGGGGAACGAGATCGCACGATCGACGATGGGAACGAGCTCGCAGTCGACCTTGGAGTCCGCGGAGGCCAGCAGGATGGGCTCGTGCCCGGCTTCGAGCAATCCTCGGATCAGGTCATAGATGACTCGCTCGGTCCCGCCGTAGCGAATCGGGGGTACCGGCAGATGCGGGCCTGCCACGATCGCGACTCGCATCAGACGGCTCTCCGGCGACTTCGAGCCTGCCGCCGCGGGCACCAAGCGTGCGGCGCGAGATCTGGATTGTCCGGCTTTTCCGGATAGTCGTTCACAGCTTCTCTCCCTGTTCTCTCTTCTTCTGATATCCGCAGCGGCCCGAGTTCAACCCCTGGGCACTCGCGGCGAGTTGGCCGTTCGTTCCTCCTTGGCTGGATTTGAAACAGCGGCGAGCGGGAACGCATTTGCAATCGAGATCCGACATGGAGTCGGCTTTCGGCGCCGCGGAAGGCGCCGGTAAAGGAGGTTGGGATGGCTGGATGGATCTGGGTCGTAATCGCCCTCGTCGTGCTCATCTGCGTCGCAGTGGCGGTCTGGACGCTGGTATCGCGTCGGCGCACGGAAAGGCTGCAAGACCGGTTCGGGCCGGAGTACGGTCGGACAGCGAGAGCCACCGGGAGCAAGAGAGCGGCCGAGGCCGAGCTTGCCGCCCGCGAGGTGCGACACGACACGCTCGACGTTCGAGCGCTCTCTCCCGACTCTCGGCGTCGTTACGCATCGAGGTGGGAGGACGTTCAGGCGGAGTTCGTCGATTCCCCGGAGGACGCCGTGGCGCATGCCGACGAGCTCGTGAACGAGGTGATGAGCGAACGGGGCTATCCGATGGAGGACTTCGAGCAGCGTGTCGCCGACGTGTCCGTCGATCACCCCGTCGTGGCCGAGAACTACAGGGCCGCGCACCGAATCGTGACGGCGATGGACAGTGGAGGGGCGTCGACCGAAGACGAGCGACGGGCGATGCAGCACTTCCGAGCGCTGTTCGACGACTTGCTCTCTGCAGAAGGGGAGCGCGGCATCGAGTCGCGCGCCACATCGGCCACAGCACGGGAAGGAGCCCCACAATGAACGATCGCTCTCAGGGATTGACGACGGCGGACATTGCCGGATCAGGCACCCCGGACGACACCGAGCGCACAGATCTGGACGAGAGAGATGCCGGCCTCTCCGACGACCGGGAACGGCGGGACCAGCCGGCGGCGGCCGAGCCGCTGCTCGGTCCGGACGAGTCCAAGAGGTTCAGCGACGAGTGGCGGGCGGTACAGGGTCAGTTCGTCGACGAGCCCCGCGAGGCCGTCGAGCAGGCAGATCGGCTCGTCGCAGATCTCATGCAGCGGCTTGCCAGCGAGTTCACCGAGACTCGCACGAATCTCGAGCGGCAGTGGGACGGTCACGACGACATCTCCACCGAGGAGCTGCGTGTCGCGATGACGCGGTACCGGTCGTTCTTCGAGCGCCTACTCTCGGCCTGAGCTCGCTGCTTCGGGAGGCGCGCGATCCGCGCCTCCCGAAGCGTCGGCTCTCGACCAGAAGCGTTCGAAGTAGAGGTACGCGCCGATCGACCAGAGCTGGGTACGGTTGCCGGCGATCGGGGAGCCGTCCTCCGGGTCGATCAGCTCCGGGAAGCCGTACTCGAACGCAGGGATCACTCGGGCGGCGATCTCCATCGGGCGTCGAAGGTCGTGGCGGCGGGCGGCGGCGTACAGCAAGGCCTGCTCGTGAACCCAGACGTACCGAGTGTGGTACGGATCGACTCCCGCGGCTGCCGGGAGGGCCGGTAGGTAGCCGAACGGCGTCGCGAGCTCTTCGCTGTAGCGCCCGACCAGCTCGAGCCGGCTCGAATCGAGCTCGCCGGGGTCGAGAAAGAGCAGCGTATGAAGCGAGTCGCTGCTGATCGCGTCTGCGACATCGGTGTTGCCTCGAACCGCGACCGCGAAATGATCGCGTCGCCAGAAGGCCTCGAGGCCTCGCTGGGTGAGGCTGTCGGCCTTGTTCGCCAGCTCGGCGGATCCAAGCACGTCGGCCACCGCCCGAAGAGCTGCTGCGTACTGGAAATGCACCAGCGCGTAGGCGATCGGGTAACGCGCGGCGTTGTCCGGGCCGGGAAGGTTGAGCTCGGAGTCCTTCCAGTAGGTCACCTTGAGCGCGAAGCGATCGCCACCCGACTGGCGTGTGTCCTCGTGGAAGACGTCGTCGATCAGATGGCTGTGCAGGTACTCGAGCGCCCGCTCGATATTCGGCCGATGGGCGCGTACGACGTCCGGGTCGCCGCGGGTCGCGAGGCGGGCGAGCGCAAGCAGAAAGAGAGCCGTCGTATCGCAGGCGTCGTACGTCGTCCACAGCCCGTCCTGCTTGACCCCCGGCAGCTCGTGATGGATCTTGCCCGGCTCTTCTCCGGTCTCGGCGTCCGCCCGGTGCCCCCTGATGGCGAGCCGAGAACGTCAGCTGCGCGCGGAGCGCCGGGAGATCGTCCGCGAGCAGCCCATAGGTGAAGCCGTCGCGGGAGAAGTTGCTGGTGTACCCGGGGATCCCAGCCTGGTAGAGCCCGCCGTCGCGCTCCAGTGCCTCGAGCGCGACGGCGGGCTCTACACCAGGCGAGATCACACGACCTAGGTCGATCTCGTGACAACCAGGTAGCGATCGTGCACCTGGACGACGGTGTCAGCGGGCTCCTGGTGCCCCGGCGCAACCGCGAGCCAATCCATCCGCATCGCGATCCAATCGTGCTCGGCGACGGTCATGACGGTTGCAGATATACAGTCATCGCGGCCGCACTCGCAGACGAAGGCGCATTCCGTGCCGGCATCGCTTGCTGCCCGCGCACGGAACTGCACGTTGATCGAGCGTGCCGCGGCCGATGAGCCCGGACTGCAGGGCATCGGCGGAGGCGGATCACGCTGCAGAGATCGGGAATGGTGCCCCGTGGACGTCATCGAGTCCTCGCTCTCATTTCGAGCGGTCGCTTCCGCTCAGCTCGCCGTCCGCTTCTCCGCGGCGACTCTCCACCCGGCGTAAGCAGACGCCGCGGTCAGCCCGGCTGCGCCCGTCACGGCGAGCGTGCGCCACCAGACGTTCCGGCGACGGCGACCGCGCGCGGCGTCGAGCGCCTTCGAAGCGTGACGGGAAGCCCTCGACAGCCGTTTTGCGACCAGCTGGTCGTCGAAGGCCTTCGTCAGGCCGATCTTCCGGGCGCGTCGAGATGCACCTGTCAGCTCGGAGAGCAGCGCCCGGGTGTGGGCCTGCACATGAGGGTCGCCTAGCGCGGCCCGGGCGTCTCCGAGACCGTGCTCGACCGACCTGGCCAGGTTCCTGCCCCACCGGGTAGCCGCAAGCAAAGAGAGATTCGACGGCTCGACCCGGTCTACCGCCTTACGAGTTCTCGTGGTCAGAAACTCTTTCTTCATGATCATTCCTCGCTTCCGCGTCGTTGCTCGAGCCCTCGGTGAGTTCCCGCTGCGGCGAGATCTCACACCTCGGAGGTTCGGGCCCGGTTGGCGCCCAGGCCAGAGAAATGCGGTTGTTCGCATGCTTCGGTGGGTACACCACGACGGTGCCGCCGGCCGTCTCGGATCCGACGATATTCTCGCCTGCGCAATGAGCCCCCAGGCGAAAGCAGGCTCGGTAGGCGCGACCAGCGTCTTGCAGGGTGCAGGAGACCTCGGAAGGGATCTCCTGGCGGTCGACTGGGCTGCGGCGCGGATCGGACGGCCGGACAGATGGCCGCAAAGCCTCACGACCGTGCTCGGGACGATGCTCGGCTCCCGCTTCGCGATGTGGATGGCCTGGGGGCCCGACCTGACCTTCTTCTGCAACGACTCCTACCGGCGCGACACACTCGGGCTGAAATACCCGTGGGCGCTCGGCAAGCCTGCCCACGAGGTCTGGTCGGAGATCTGGGACGACATCGAGCCGAGAATCCAATCGGTGCTCAAGTCCGGCACGTCGACCTGGGACGAGGCCCTGATGCTCTTCCTCGAGCGCAGCGGCTACCGCGAGGAGACCTACCACACCTTCTCGTACAGCCCGCTAGCGGATGACAGCGGCGCAATCGTCGGGATGCTCTGCGTCGTCGCCGAGGAGACCGAGCGCGTGATCGGCGAGCGGCGCATGTCGACGCTCAACGGGTTGGCGTCGTCACTGTCGGCGACCCAGCACGAGCCGGATGTTCTCGTCGCGGTATCCGAGGCGCTCGGCGCGAACGGGCGCGACCTGCCCTTCACGCTCACGTATCTGATCGAGGGCAAGGACGCCCGGCTCGCGTGCGCGACGGGCGTGAGCGAGGGTGACACGGCGGCTCCGCCCCTGCTGTCGCTGAACGGGGAGAGCGCGACGGCCGTATGGCCCACGTGGAGGCTGCGCGACGAGAGCACCGTCGTGCTCGACCTGGCCGGCGACGATGGGCTCGTCTCACCCGTGAGCGGCGACTGGGACGTCCCGGCCAAGAACGCGATGATGGTGCGGCTGCCGGCGCAGGGCCGCAACGAGCCGGCCGGTTTCCTGGTCGTCGGTCTCAACCCTCACCGGCCGGTTGACGCTGCGAGCAGAGCGTTCGTCGAGCTGATTGCCGGCCAGATCGCATCCGGTATCTCCGGTGCGCGCGCCTACGAAGCGGAGCGCAACCGGGCCGAGAAGCTCGCCGAGCTTGATCGGGCGAAGACGGCCTTCTTCACGAACATCTCGCACGAGTTCCGGACGCCGCTCACCCTCATGCTCGGGCCTCTCGACGACGCGCTCTCGGAGATCGGGGCACGGGCGGCTCGGGGGCAGCCAAGAGGAGCGCGTCAGGCTCGCCCGCCGAAACGGCGACCGGCTGCTGACGCTCGTGAACATGCTTCTCGACTTCAATCGCCTTCAGGCGGGCCGTGTCGAACCGCAGCTCGAGGCGATCGACCTCGCAGCGGAGACGGAGGAGCTGGCGAGCATGTTCCGCTCGGCCGTCGAGGCCGGTGGGGTCGAGCTGGTCGTCGACACGCCGCCACTCGACCACCCCGTCGCGATCGACCGCCGTATGTGGGAGCAGATCGTCACGAACCTCATCTCCAACGCCTTCAAGCACACGTTTCAAGGGAAGATCGAGGTGGGCCTGCGCGCAGGTCGACGACTCGGTCGAGCTCACCGTGCGCGACTCCGGCGAGGGCATTCCGGAGCTCGAGCTCCCGCTTGTGTTCGACCGGTTTCATCGCGTCAAGGGCGCACGGGCTCGCAGCGGGGAAGGCAGCGGTATCGGCCTGGCACTCGTACGCGAGCTCGTCGAGGTGCAGGGCGGCTCGATCGAGCTCGCGAGCGAGCTCGGCGAAGGAACGAGTGCTTGCGTCGTTCTCCCGGCGAAGCGGGGGCCTTCGCCTTCTGCCCGGCCCGCGACGGGAAGCCCCGGCGGGTGCAGTGTGGAGTGCTGCGCCGACCAGGGTGGCCGAGGCGGAGTCGTGGGTCGTCGGAGACATCGAGGGCGGGGGCCGGGACGAAGAGCGCAGCGCTGATGTCGCGCACGCCGGAAGCCGCATTCTCGTCGTCGACGACAACGCGGACATGCGCTCCTACCTCGTCAGGCTGCTCGAAAGCCGCTTCGAGGTGCGCGCCGTCGCCGGCGGAGCGGAGGCACTCGCGAGCATCGAGGAGCTACGGCCCGATCTGATTCTGAGTGACGTGATGATGCCGGACATGAGTGGGCTCGAGCTGCTTCGGCGCGTTCGGGAAGACCCGGACACCACCGACCTGCCGATCGTGTTGCTCTCGGCCCGCGCGGGCCCCGAGGCGGCGGTGGAAGGGCTCGATCTCGGCGCCGACGACTACCTCGCCAAGCCGTTCTCTGCGGAAGATCTCTTCGCCCGCGTCAACTCCCGTCTCAGCGCCGGCAAGGAGCGGCGAAAGCGTCGCGCGCTCGCCGCGCTCGCGGCCGAGCTCGGCCGGGCAACGCACGTCCAGGACGTCGTCACCGCAGTCCAGGCTTCGCTCCATCGGGAGCTCGACGCCGACAACACGACGCTGGCGCTCGTCGACGACGACGCCCCGAGCGTCGTACGCTTCGCGCACGCGTCCCGGTACGGAGCGGGCATCGACGAGCGGTACCACACGGGCTCAGTTGACGGTCCCGCGCCCCCGATGATCGCGATCCGCCGGGCGGCGACGATCGTGATCCAGAACCGGGTCGAGGTTGCGGAGCAGTTCGAGCCGTCGGTGGCCTCCGACTTCGAGGCTGCCGGCATCGAGGCGATCGTGGCTGTTCCCCTGATCCGCCTGACGGGCCAGGCTGCCGGATGCATCGTTGCGAACTGGGCTTCTCCCCGCCGGATCCAGGCGGAGGAGGTCGACCTCGTGCAGCGCTTCGCGGCGCTCGCGCTCGACGCGCTCGAGCGTGTTCGGGCGAGCGAGCTCGAGCACCGCATCCTCGAGCGTCTACAGGCCCAGCTCCTCGAGATCGACCTGCGGGCACCGACCGCGACCGTCGCGGTTCGCTACCAGCCGTCCAACAAGGCCTTTCTGCTCGGAGGCGACTGGTACGACATCCTCAGCCTCGAAAGCGGTCGGGTCGGGATCACGGTGGGCGACGTCGTCGGCAGCGGGCTCTCGTCCGCCACGGTGATGAGCCAGCTTCGAAGCGCGCTGGGCGTCGCCGCCACGCGTGGCGAGACTCCCGCAGCGGCAGTCGCGCTCGTCGACGCGTACGCGCGGCGCCTTCCGGATGCGCTCGGCACGACGCTCGTCTACCTGGAGCTGGCGCCCGACGGCACTCTTCGCTGGTGCGGGGCCGGTCACATGCCCCCGCTCGTCGCGCGGAACGAGCGCGCGGAGTTCCTGCCGCCTGCGCAACGCCCCCCGCTCGGGGCGGCCTGGCCGAACGATCCCGAGCAGACGGGAAGCACGGACATTCCTCCGGGCGGGCTGTTGCTCGTCTACACGGACGGGCTGATCGAGAGGCGCGGCGAGATCATCGACGCCGGCTTCCAGCGGCTCGCCGAGGCCGTCGAGGGAAATCTGCATCTCCCGGTCGGCGAGCTGTGCGACGCGCTGCTCGTCGCGATGAGCCCTCCGGGCGGCTTCACCGACGACGTCGCGATCGTCGCCGTGCGCACGCCGGGCGCGACGGCTCACCGGTTCGTCGGCTCGTATCGTGCCGGCCTGTCCGAGATCGGCACGGCGCGCCGCGAGCTACGGGCCTGGCTCGCCGAGATCGCGCTCGACGGGAGCCGCGCCGAGGACGTCCTCCTCGCGGTCGGCGAAGCGGTCGCAAATGCCGTCGAGCACGGGAGCCGTAGCGATGGGCAGCACGTCGTCGCGGTCGAGGTGTCTCTCCACGGCGGCATGTTGCTCGCCTCGATCACCGACAACGGCCGCTGGCAACTCGACTCGACGCGAGGCCCGGCGCTCGGTCGTGGTCGCGGCTTCACGATCATGAAGGCGCTGATGGACGAGGTGACGGTTCGACGTGAACGGCTCGGCACGACCGTGCTGCTCCGGCTCGACATTGCGTCCGACCTCCAATCGAGCGTTGCCTAGGCCTGGTTCGGCTCCCGGCGTAAGCAAGTACTCGAGGCGGCTGATCTCGAGCACCCGGCGGACGGTGCGCGAGGCAGCAGAGACGACGAGCCTCACGTCGTTCCCGGCCGCCGTCTGATGCGCGACCACGAGGGCTCGGACGCCCTCGGACCCGAAGAACGCGATCCCCGAGAGGTCGACCCGGACCTCCGCGGGCGAGGCGGAGATCGCAGCGAGGAGCGCCTCTTCGAACTGCTCGACCGTGCTGAGGTCGACGTCTCCCTCGACACGCACGGACTCGGCGTCGCCGTCCCTGGTGTGCTCGATCGCGAGGCCTGGGTCGGAGACCATCGCGACGATCCTATACCGGCTCCGCGGTGGCGACGAGCGTGATTGAAAGGTTCGAAGTATGGGCACCGCCACAGCGATGTCGTATGCCGTCTACGCGAATCCGGTGAACGTCGCGCCGGCCGATCAGCTCGCCGCCGCGCTCGACTCCTCCACCAAGGTGCGGCTGAGGAGCTTCATCGACGATCGCTCGCTCTATCTCGTCGACGAAGACGCGATCTGGCGAGGGCTGGATCTCCTCGCCGCCTCGGAGATCGTCTTCGAGCTCGATGACGGCGACGGCGACGAATAGCCAGGCCGCCGGCTCGAAGACGAAGCGGGGCGTCGGCGGTCAGTGCGTCGCTCGATGTGGTGGCGGGTCTTCCGCGAGGAACTGGAACAACAGTCGAGAGAGTTCTTCGGGTGCCTCCTCGGCGACGTGGTGACCGCAGTCGATCTCCGCTGCGCGAACGTCCGTCGCCCACGCCTGCCAGATCTCGGCGAGGTCGACGCCGTAGTCGAGCTCCGGGTCATCCCGTAGAAGTGAGACGACGAGCAACGGGCAGGTGATCCGTCGGCCTGCGGCGCGCTCGGCTTCCTCGTCCTCCCGATCCTGGCGGAGGCCGGCGCGGTAGTCCTCGAGCATCGCGTGCACGACGGCGGGGTCGTGGAGTGCGCGTTGCAGGTCGTCGTACGCCTCGTTCCCCATCAGCTCGGGCGTCGCCCGGTACCAGGCGTCAGGGTCGGCATTGATGACGGGCTCGGCCGGCTTGTCGAGCTGGCCGTAGAACCACCAGTGCCACCAGTCGGACGCGAAGCGCCAGTCGCCCCGTTCGAGTCGCTCGACGAGCGGCATGCTCTCGAGCATCACGAGACGTTCGACCGCCGATGGATGCGCCAATCCAAGCCGGGTGGCAACGTACGCGCCGCGGTCGTGGCCCACGACTGCAAAGCGCTCGTGGCCGAGCTTGCTCATCACCCCGACGATGTCCTCTGCCATCGCTCGCTTGGTGTGAGGCCCGCCCGTCGACGATTCGCCGTAGCCACGCAGATCCGGGCAGACGACGCGATGGTGCGTCGCGAGCCGCGCGGCCACCATATGCCAGGTCGCGTGTGTCCGAGGGTGCCCGTGCAGCAGCACGACAGGCGAGCCGCTTCCGCCGTGCCGGAGGCGTAGCGTCGCGCCCGCTCCGCTGTCGATGTGCTCGAGCGTGAAACCCTCGAAATAGCCCATGTTCGGGAGATACCCGAGCCGCAGGTTCGTGCAACCGCACCCGCGCCGCCGACCGTCTTTGCCGCCGCGGTTACACGGGGCGTGTTACGGGTACACCCACCGCATGACGATCCTTTGGAGAACGTTGAAGACCCGGATCGGCCGCCAGCTGTTCCTGCTCGGCCTCACGGCGGGCTGGCGATTCGCCAAGAGCCCGGAAGGCCGCAAGGTGCTGCACGCGGCGTTCAACTGGGCCCGGCGACGCAGGTCGAGCAAGACACGTGGCGGTCACGTGACGGTGGCGGCTCGCCGCGTCGTTCATCGGGTTCGAGCATAAGCGGCGGCGTCACCGTGGAGCCGAGCGCCGAGTCGGTCCTGGCGTTCGCGATCCACAACCGCGTCGCTCCCGCGATCGAGATCCGTGTCAACTTCGGGATCTTCGCCGGCCGTGCCGTCACCTCGGTCGAGATCGACCGGCTCGCCCAGTGGCTGCTCGACGAGATCCAGGCCGTCACGATCGTGTCCGAGGAACGCCACGAGATCGGAAAGGCGGCAGAGGCCTCTACGCACCAGCTACGCGTCGAGGTCGCGGAAGACTCCGTCCCCGCCGACGTGGGCGCGCGGGACCGGCTCGAGCAGCGCCTGCTCGAGCGCGTCGACCACTGGGCGCGCACCTGTATTGCCGAGCGGCACGGAGAGAGCTAGACAGTCTGCTCCCGCCGGGCCGGTTTAGCTCCTGGCGCCGGCGGCAACAACTCCGGCATGGGTGATCGCGTCCTCGTCGTGGCGACCTCGACGATCGGGGCGAACGAGATCGCGGAGACGATCGGCGACCGCTTTCGGCACCGACGCCGAGGTGCGGGTCGTCGCCACGCCGTCCGGCCTTTCGCGTCTCGACTGGCTGACCAATCAGGAAGACGGGGCTCGGCGCGATGCGTCCAAACGCGCGCGCGAGGCAGCCGACGCGATCCCGGTGAGCGCCGAGAGTGTCGTCGGCGATACCGATCCGCTCCAGGCGATCGAGGACGAGATCGCGCTGTTCGGGCCCGACCAGATCGTTCTGGTCTCGAGACCGGACGACGAAGCGGGCTGGCTCGAGTCAGGTACCGGCGAGGCAGCAGACAAGAGATTCGACGTTCCGATCACGCGCCTCGTCGTCCCGGAACAACGAGAGCTTCACGAGTCGTAAGCCCGACGACATTCCGGCCTTCAACGAGCGAATGATCGAGGTCTTCGCCGCCGGAGTGCGCCAACGCTCAGCGTCGTGACGCGAGGAGCTCGGGGAGCGGCAGCGTATTGACGACATCGGCCGCGGTCGCGCCTCCGCGCCGGGCCGTGTGAACCGAGAGCGGCATGTTCGCGAGGCCGCGCACGGAGTGGGCGTCGGTCGAGCAGGCGATCCGGATACCTGCGGCGATCGCTTCGCGCACGTGCTCGCCGCTCAGGTCGAGCCGGGCGGGCAGCCCGTTCACCTCGAGCGCGACACCCGTCGCGAGCGCCGTCTCGAACGTGCGCTCGAGGTCGAGCGCGTTCTCGGGGCGATGTCCGATCAGGCGTCCGGTCGGGTGGCTGAGGCAACGGACCGCGGGATGCTGCATCGCGTGCACGACCCGTGCCGTGAGCTCCCGTCGGGGCGTCCGCTGGCCGGCGTGCAGCGAGAGCTGCACCCAGTCGAGCTCCGCGAGGATGTCGTCCGGGAGGTCGAGCTCGCCGTCGCCCACGATGTCGCATTCGATCCCGCGCAGCACCCGGAAGGGAGCGAGCTCCTCGTTCGTCGCAGCGATCTCCTCCGCCTGCCGGCGAAGATCGTCGGCGTCGAGCCCCGGCACAACCCGCACGGCTCTGGTGTGGTCGCAGATCGCGAGGTACTCGTAGCCGCGCGACTCGCGCCGCCTCCGCCATCTCGCGGACCGTCGCGCGCCCGTCGGATGCATTCGTATGGCAGTGGAGGTCGCCGCGGATGCGGTCCACGGCGACGAGATCGCCGGCCACCGCCGGCGCCGTTAGCTCGCGCAGCTCAGGCGGGACGTTCGGCAGCCCGAGCAGCCTGAAGACGCCGGCCTCGTCAGGTGCGTCCGGAAGCGGGCCGAGCGATGCCACGTACTCGGGCGATCCGGTCGCCTCGATCAGCACGGTTCCGAGCCGCTCCGGCAGGGCGGTGTGCAGCTCGACGGGAAAGCCGTCGGTCGTCATGCCGATGTCGGGCCCGAGGACGGCGACGACGTCGGGGTGAGCCGCGAACCGGGCTCGCGCGTCCGCGGGGTCACGGGTCGGGACGACGACTGCGATGCGCTTCGGGGCGTCCCGGTAGCGGCGAGCGTCGCCCGCCGAATGCCCGCCGAGGGATTCCGCGATGCGTGCGGACAGCACGAGCGCCTGGTCCAGGCGCATCGATCGCGCCGGCTCCGGACGCTCGCCGTCGAGGGCGGCGCGGATCGACGCCTCGGTTCGCGGCCCGATGCCGGGCACCTCTCGCAACCGCCCGGCCGCGGCTGCCTCGCGCAGCTCCTCGGCGGTGTGGATCCCGAGCGCCGCGCCGATCTGAGTGCCCCGGCGGGCGCCGAAGCCGAGCAGGCGGCCGAGGGCAGCCAGCTCGGGCGAAGTCTCCCGGCGAAGCTCCTCCACCTCGTTGAGCTGCCCGGTCTCGACGAGCTCGCGGAGTCGTGCCTCGATCCCGGGCCCGATCCCGCGTAGCTCGCGGGCGCGGCCACTTCTGACGAGGTCGGCCACGGGCACCGTTGACGCGGCGATGAGGTCGGCGCCCCGCCTGAAGGCACGGGCGGCGTAGGACTCGGCGCCCGCGAGCTCGAGGAGCGCGGCGTACTCGTGGAGAGCGGCGGCGAGCTCGGCGTTGGTCGGCGCGCCTCGCGGCATCGCGCGACGCTACCGCGCGGTGCGCTTGCGCGAGCGAGTGGCCTTCGGCGACCCCCGCTTCGCCGTCGAAGCCCGGCGGCGCGGGGCCGGGCTCGAGGCGCGGACGCTCCTGCGCAGCGCCTCCATCAGGTCGGTCGGCTCCTGGTCCTCGGGCTCGGGCAGCTCCGGCGTCTTCCCTGACCGCTTTGCCTTGATCAGGGCGCACAGCTCGTCGCGGTAGGTGTCCTCGTACTTCTCGGGCTTCCATTTCGCGGTGTAGGAGTGGATGAGCTTTGCCGCCATCTCGAGCTCCTGCTTCGAGACCCGCTGATTCGTGGGCGCGATCCCTTCGAGCGGGCGCAGCTCGTCGGCGAAGTGGAGCTGCTCGAGGACGAGCATGCCGTCATGCACGCGGAGCGCGCCCAGATGCCTCCGGTCCCGCATCACGAACGTGACCACGGCGGAGAGCCCCGACTCCTCCATCGCCTTCGCGAGCAGCGCGTAGACGTGGTCGCCGCCGTCACCCGGGCCGACGTAGTACGGCTTGGCGAAGAAGAGCGGATCGATGTCCTCGCCCGGGACGAAATCGGTGATCTCGATCGTGCGGTCGGCGCTGGAGGCGCGGGCGAGCTCGAAGTCCTCGTCGGTCATCTTGACGAACTCGCCCTTGCGGAGCTCGAAGGCCTTGACCACCTCGTCGTCGGGCACCGGCTTGTCCTCGAGCTTGCAGACCTTCTGGTACCCGATCGGGCTTGCGTCGGGTTCGTGGATCAGATGGAACTGGAGCTTGTGCTCGGAGATCGCCGAGTACACCTTCACGGGCACGCTGACGAGCCCGAACGAGATGATCCCTGACCAGAGCGGACGCGGAGCCATGCCGTTGGTGTTGCCGCGCCGCGCGCACGGCAAACGTCCGCGCTGGACGTTCGCGGCCCTTGCTTTGCGATTCGCCCTTCGACTCACCGGGCTGCGCAGATCCGCCTTCGCAGAACCCTTACGTGTTTTTAGGTTTATGCCAGGCGAGATCCCGGGCACCAAGCAGGCGAGAGACACGCCGTTCGACGAATGCGTGTCGAACCGATTGATGGGAGATCAGCCAATGGCGAACAGCCTGAAGATCAAGGTGAACGGGCTCACGCACGGCGTGACCGCGAGCCTCGATACCCCTCTCCTGTACGTCTTGCACAACGAGCTCCACCTGCATGGCCCGCGGTTCGGTTGCGGTCTTGCGCAGTGTGGTGCCTGCTCGGTGCTGCTGGACGGCAAGGAGATCCGCTCGTGCGTGACCCCGGTCGCGGCGGTGTCCGGGAAGAGCATCACGACCCTCGAAGGATTGCCCGCGCTGTGGGCGGCACAGCGCGGTACGACGGCCGCCGCGCCGGCTTTGCACCCGCTGCAGCAGGCATGGATCGACGTTCAGGTGCCGCATTGCGGCTACTGCCAGAACGGGATGATGATCCAGGCCGCCGATCTGCTCGCGACGACGAAGAACCCGTCCGAGGATCAGATCCGCACCGCGATGAACGGCCACCTCTGCCGCTGTGGCACGTACCCGCGGATTCTCACCGCGATTCAACAGGCCGCAAAGGTAATGGCCAAGGGGGGTAAGTAACGTGACCGGTCTACTGAGCGAGCGCGAGTTCTCGCGCACGAGTTTCGTCAAGGCAGGAGGCGCCCTGATCGTCGGGTTCTCCGTGCTCGGCGCGGGCGTCGCCGGCAAGGCCGCGGCCGACGACCAGTTCGCATCCTTCGGTCCCTGCGGACTCGAATGCAATCGATTCGTGGCTCGTGGTGAATGCCGACAACACGATCTCCGTGAAGCTCGGCAAGGTCGAGCTCGGACAGGGCTCGATGACCGGCCTCCTGATGGTCGCCGCCGAGGAGCTCAACGCCGACATGAGCCAGATGCGCTGGATCACGAACGACACCGACGTGACGCCGAACCAGGGCACGACCGCCGGCAGCTCGGCGATCAGTAGCGGCGGCAAGCAGACCCGCGCCGCCTCGGCGGCCGCCTACCAGACGCTGCTCGGCCTCGCTTCGACCCGGCTCGGCGTGCCGGTCGGCGGCCTGAGCGTGACGAAGGGCGTCGTCAGCGGTGGCGGCCAGACGGTGACCTACGGTGCCCTGCTCGGCGGGAAGGTGTTCAACGTCCAGATGGGGCCGCAGTACAACCTCGCTCCGACGCAGCCCCCGGCGAGCTCGTCCGCCCAGACCGTTGCTTCGAGCGGCTCGGGCTCCAGCCAGGGCCTCGCGGCCGCGGAGGTTCTCCCGACGCCGGCATTCGTGCCGTCGCCGGGCCCCGGCCTGTCGCCGGGAGCTCCGGGAACCAAGCCGGTGAGCCAGTACTCGCTCGTCGGTGTCTCGCCCGGCCCGGAGCGCGTGGACATCCCGCCCAAGGTCACGGGTGTCTACACGTACGTCCACAGCATCCGGATCCCGGGGATGGTGCATGCGCGGGTCGTCCGTCCACGCGGGCAGGGCGCCTACGGCGACGGCACGAACCCGCAGATCCTCTCGATCGACGCGAGCTCGATCAGCCACATTCCGGGCGTGAAGGTCGTCCAGAAGAAGAACTTCCTGGCCGTCGTCGCCCCGCTCGAGTACAACGCGATCCAGGCAGCCGCCCAGCTGAAGGTCAAGTGGGCCCCGATGCCGGTGCTTCCCGGCAGCGGGAACCTCTTCGGCACGATGCGGGCCCAGGACACGGCGGGCCAGGTTCCGGCTTCGCTGCTCGTGAACAGCGGCAACGTCGACTCCGCGCTCGCCGGTGCGGCGCACACGCTGGCCGCGACCTACCAGTACCCCTACAACGGGCACCTTCCGATCGGCCCGACCTGCGCGGTCGCAGACGTCACGGCCGGCGGTGCGCGGATCTTCTCGAACACCCAGAACGCCTACGCGACCCGTGGGGCGGTGGCGGCAGTGCTCGGCCTCAACGCCAACCAGGTGCGGGTGACCTACTACGAGGGGTCGAGCGTCTACGGCAACGCGCCGTACGACGACGCGGCGGAGGCCGCGGCAGTGATCTCACAGTTCGTGCAGGCGCCGGTCCGGCTTCAGTTCATGCGCTGGGACGAGCACGGGTGGGACAACTACGGCCCGCCGCAGATGACCGACATCCGGGGCGGCATCGATGCCGCCGGGAACCTCGTCGCGACCGACACGACGATCATGACGGTGCCCGTGGTACTCGACGAAGGCGACCGAGGCGATGCTCGGCTACCAGCAGCAGTTCGCGGTCAGCGCGAACATCGACACGGCGAACAACGGGACCCAGTACAACCTCAAGAATCGCCGGGTCCTCGGTAAGTCGCTTCCGGTTCAGAACAAGTACTTCAAGACGATCTGGATGCGGGCCCCGGCGGCTCCGCAGACGACGTTCGCCTACGAGCAGATGATCGACGAGCTCGCGCACGCGGCGAACATGGATCCGTTCCAGTTCCGCCTCCAGAACATCGCGACACAGGCGACCGACCAGGCAAACGGGATCACCGCCCTGACCTGGGACCGTTGGCAGAAGGTGCTTGTCCGCGCCGGGCAGCTCGCGAACTGGAAGCCGAAGGTCGCCGCGTCGAATCTCGGCGCGGGGAATGTCGTGTCCGGCCGCGGCATCGCGCTCGGGACGTTCGCGGGCACGCCGGTCGCGAACATCGTCGACATCCAGGTCAACAGGAAGACGGGCAAGATCACGCCGATCCACTTCTACTGTGCCCAGGACACCGGGTTGACCGTCTATCCGGAAGGGATCTCGAACCAGGCGGTCGGAAGCCTCGTCCAGGGCGCGAGCCGGGCCCTCTTCGAGGATCTCGCGTTCGACAAGAAGCAGGTGACGAGCCTCGACTGGGTCACCTATCCGATCATGCGGTTCAAGGATGCACCGAAGATCACGTTCGACTTCGTCCAGCGCACCGATATCCCGGCGGTCAGCACCGGCACGCTCCAGGCGAACGGCACGACGGCTCCGTCGGGCACCGTCGCCTCCGGCGGCGTCTTCGTCGGCGGGTCGGGCGAGCCGCCGTCGACATCGATCGGCGCCGCGATCGCGAACGCGTTCTTCGACGCGACGGGCGTGCGGATGCGCACGGCTCCGATGTCGCCGGCGCGTGTTCGCGCAACGATGAAGGCGGCCAAGCTCGCCTGAGCGGCCGCCTCGTTTGCCCCGAGGGCGGAGCGGCGTGTCCGCTCCGCCCTCGATTCGTTACGGGCCGCAGCTAACCTCGCCCGGATGGTCGTCCAAAGCGAGTCCCTGACGAAGCGGTTCGGAAAGGTACTCGCCGTCGACGATCTGTCCTTTGCGCTCGAACAGGGAACGATCACCGGCTTTCTCGGTCCGAACGGGGCGGGGAAGACAACAACGCTACGCATGCTCCTCGGCCTGGCGCAGCCGACGAGCGGGAGCGCGCTCGTCTTCGGCGTGCCGTACGGGCGGCTCGAGAAGCCGGCGCTCCGGGTCGGCGCTGTGCTCGAGGCGACGGATTTCCATCCCGGCCGCTCGGGCCGCGACCACCTGCGGACGCTCAGCCGAGCGGCCGACCTGCCCGACTCGCGGGTCGACGAGGTGCTGCGCCTGGTCGAGCTCACCGAGGCTGCCGGGCGCCGGGTCAAGGGGTACTCGCTCGGAATGCGACAGCGCCTCGGGCTGGCGGCTGCGCTGCTCGGCGATCCCGAGCTCCTCGTCCTCGACGAGCCCGCCAACGGGCTCGACCCCGAAGGGGTGCGCTGGCTGCGTGACTTCCTGCGCGACTTCGCGGCCGGCAAGCGGACGGTGCTGATCTCGAGCCACGTCCTCGCCGAGGTCGCGCAGACCGTCGACCAGGTGTTGATCATCAGCCGGGGCAAGCTGGTCGTCGAGTCCTCGCTCGAGCAGTTGACCGCTCGCGTCGGTGGCTCCGTCCGTGTCCGCACGTCCGAGCTCGCCAAGCTGCAACAGGCGCTCCGGGACCAGCAGATCGAGCTGACCACGAGCAACGACGACGCGCTCCTCGCGCACGGAACGACGAGCGAGCAGGTCGGCGACATCGCCTTTGCCGCCGGCGTCCCGATCCATGAGCTCGTCGCCGAGGGCTCCTCGCTCGAGGACATCTTCCTCGAGCTCACCACGGAGGCGAAAGCTTGACCGCCCAGATCAAGGCCGAGCTCCTGAAGATCCGCTCGACGCGAACGACGATCGGGCTCGTGCTCGGGATGATCGCCCTCATCCTGCTCTTCGCGTTGCTCGGTGGCCTGCTGTCCAAGCCGCCGGATCTCGAGAGCGTCGAGGATCAGCGCGGCCAGCTTGGCGTCGGCAGCCTCGCCGGCGTGTTCTCCGCCCTCGCGGGGATCATGCTCGTGACCAGCGAGTACCGCTTCGGCACGATCCGGCCGACGTTCCTGTTCAACCCGAGGCGCTCGCGGGTGATCTCTGCCAAGCTGGCCGCCGGACTGCTCGCCGGGATCGTCTTCGGCCTCGTCGGCGAAGGGCTCGGATTCGGGATCGGCTACGTCATCCTGTCCGCTCGCGGCATCAGCTACGCGCTCGACGGCGGCCAAACCGCCCTGCTCCTGCTGGGGACGCTCGCCGGGATCGCGCTCTGGGGCGCGCTCGGCGTCGGTCTCGGCACCATCCTCCGAAACCAGGTCGGCGCGATCATCGGGCTCCTCGCCTGGGGATTCGTCGTCGAGAACCTCCTCTTTGCGTTCGTCCCGTCGGTCGGCCGATTCGCTCCCGTCCATGCCGGAGACGCGCTCACCGGGATCACCACGGATCACCTCCTCCCCGCCGGCGCGGGCGGGGTCGTGCTGCTCCTCTGGACTGTAGTGCTGGCGTTGGCCGGGATCGCCCTGGCCGCTCGCCGCGACGTCAACTGACCCGGGCTCACCGCCCGGCGGCAAGATTCGTGGGGCCGGCGGCGAAGTCCGCCCGGGAGGTGGTTATGCGCAGAGTGGGCATCGGAGTCGCGATCGTGGCGGTCCTGGCGGGTGGGGTGGTCGTCGTGAGCCTGCTTCGCAGCGGCGGTGGCCATCGGCACACGGTGACGGTGACGGTCGACGGACGGCCGGTGCAGATCGTCCCGGGGGCGACGGTCGGGACGGTCGCAGCCCGCGTCGGATCGCAGCCGCCTGCCGGCAACCTGCTCGACGTCAACGGCAAGGTGCTTCGCGCCGCGGCCTTCCCGGGTGCCTTCACGGTCAACGGGAGGCCTGCAACGATGAGCCGGCGGCTGGTCGCCGACGACCGGATCGCAGAGCTCGCGGGTCGCGACCGAAGGGAGACCGTGAGGCGCAGCGTCGTGCCGGTGCCCGGCGGCGTGCCGGCCAACCCGCAGTTCTTCGTCGACCGGGTGCCGGGTCGGTGGGTGGTCGATCGCGGTGCGGTCTCGCACGAGCTCGTCTCGTCCAGGTTCGAGCCGACAGGCCCCGCACGCCCCCAGCGAGCGGTGGCGCTGACCTTCGACGACGGGCCCTCGCCCGAGTACACCCCGCGGATCCTGGCCAGGCTGGCGAGGCTGCATGTTCCCGCCACGTTCTTCGTGATCGGCTATCTCGTCGCGGAGTACCCGAGCCTCGTGCGCCGCGAGGCTCGGATGGGGATGGTCGTCGGGAATCACAGCTACAACCATCCGGAGGTACCGCCGTTCGATCAGCTGCCGTTGCCGCTCCTGCGGGACGAGATCTCGCTGGGCGGCGACGCGCTCGCGGCGCTCGGCCTGCGAACGCGGCTCTTCCGCCCGCCCGGCGGCGGCACTGCGTCGCGGCTCGTCGACACGGCGGCGGCGCTCGACCAGCGGGTCGTGCTCTGGTCGGTCGACCCGACCGACTGGGAGCCGGGGATCACCGCGAAGGAGATCGCGCGGCGTGTCCTCGCGAACGTCAGGCCGGGCGCGATCGTCGACCTGCACGACGGGGGCGGCGACCGGTCGGCCACGCTGGCGGCGCTACCGGCGATCGTGCACGGGATTCGCGCGCGCGGCCTCAAGCTCGTCGCGCTCGAGACCGGCTCCGGCCCGGTCGCGGAGACGAGCGCGGCGGGCGGGTAGGTAGGCACTATTAAGGCATGGACATCCTCGCTTATGTGATCTCGGGAGTCATCTCGCTGGCGGTGGTGATCGTGTTCTTCCGGGTGCTCTTCTGGGCGGCTCGCAAGGACGGCGAGAAGGACGTGGCGACGCAGCGCAAGCTCGGGTTCCGCCGCAAGACACGGCTCGGGCTCTAGCGGCGCCCGAGCAGACGCCGCGCTTCCCGTCTTGGCCAGGCTCATCTACTCCGTCATCGCGTCCCTGGACGGATATGTCGAGGACGACAAGGGCAAGTTCGACTGGGCTGCGCCGGACGAGGAGGTGCACGCGTTCGTCAACGAGCTCGAGCGGCCGGTCGGGACCTACCTGTACGGGCGCCGCATGTACGAGACGATGGTCTTCTGGGAGAGCCCGTCGAACGTCGCCGGCGAGCCGTCGGTCATGCGGGACTACGCGGGGATCTGGCAGTCGGCCGACAAGATCGTCTACTCGAGGACGCTCGAGAGCGTCACCAGCGCGAGAACTCGGATCGAGCGCGACTTCGACCCGGAAGCCGTTCGCCGGCTGAAGGCGACGGCCGACCGTGATCTCACGATCGGCGGCGCCGAGCTTGCGGCCCGGGCGATCGAGGCCCGGCTCGTGGACGAGTACCAACTCTTCCTTGTGCCGGTCGTCGTCGGCGGAGGCAAGCGCGCGCTTCCCGGTGCAAACGTCCGCCTCGACCTCGAACTGCTCGACGAGCGCCGGTTCGGCGAACGGCACCGTCTACCTCCGCTACGACGCCTCGGCCTCGCGATAATGGCCGCCGTGCGGGCGATCAACGTCTTCAACGCGCAGAGCCCCGACGGCCGGATCGACGTGAGCCGCGTGTTGGGATCGGACGCGACCGCGATGTACGTGTACGACCTGGAGCCAGGTCGGAGCTCATGTCCGTACCACTACGAGTACGACGAGGAGTGGCTCCTCGTCGTCGAAGGCACGGTCGTGCTGCGCGCCCCTGACGGTGAGCACACGCTCGAGCGGGGCGAGCTCGTGTGCTTCCCGCCCGGCCCGGCCGGAGCACACAAGCTCATGAACCGAAGCGAGTCTCCGGCGCGGACGTTGATGTTCTCGAGCGCCCGGGTGCCGGCCGTGTCCGTCTATCCGGACAGCGACAAGATCGGTGTGTGGCCCGGTGCCGAGGCCGACGCGCTGGTCTTCAGGCGAAGCACGGCAGTGTCGTACTCGGACGGAGAGGAAGGCTGGGAGGAGGGCCGCTAGCGCCGTCCGTCCACGCGGCAGTCAGTCGATCAGCCCGCGGATGTCATCGGCGGTGATGCTGCTCGCGAACAGGTCGCCGTCGTCCATGACGCCGCGGAAGAGGGCCGCCTTGCGCTGGGCGAGCGCGACGACCTTCTCCTCGATCGTGTCGCGCGCGAGCAGCCTGTAGACCATCACCTTCCGGGTCTGGCCGATCCGGTGGATGCGATCGATCGCCTGGTTCTCGGTTGCCGGGTTCCACCAGGGATCGAGCAGGAAGCAGTAGTCGGCCTCGGTCAGGTTGAGCCCGAAACCGCCCGCTTTGAGGCTGATCAGGAACACGGGGTCGGTGCCGTTCTTGAACGCGTCGAGAACCTGCTCGCGCCTACGCGTGCGGCCGTCCAGGTAGCAGTAGCCGATCCCATCCTGCTCGAGGGTTGCGCGGGCCTTCGCGAGGAAGCCGGTGAACTGGCTGAACACGAGCGCCCGGTGGCCGGAGCCGATCACGTCGCCGAGCTGCTCGACGAGCGCGTCGAGCTTCGCGCAGGGAACCGCCTCGTTCCTCGGGTCGGCGAGCCCGGCGTGCAGGCTCAGCTGGCGGAGGAGCGTGATCGAGCGAAGGATCGTGAAGCGGTTGCGGTCGAACTCGCCGAGCAGGCCGAGGATCTTCTGCCGCTCGCGCTGGAGATACGTGTCGTAGATCTTGCGGTGGCGCGGATGGAGGTCGATCTCGAGAGCCTGCTCCTGCTTGGCCGGCAGGTCGCGCGCGACGAGCTCCTTCGTGCGCCGCTTGACGAGCGGCTTGATCCTGCGCCGCAGCCGCGCGAGCCGCTCGGGGTCGCCGCCGCGCTCGATCGGCTTCGCGTACTCCTCTGCGAACCGCTTCGGGTCGGGAAAAAGTCCGGGCGCCGTGATCGAGAGGAGCGACCAGAGCTCGGTCAGGTTGTTCTCCATCGGTGTGCCGGTGATCGCCAGCTTGAAGGCCGTGGGGATCTCGCGAACGCACCTGTAGGTGAGGGCCTGGTGGTTCTTGACGAACTGCGCCTCGTCGAGGATCACGCCGGCCCACGGAACGGACTGGTAGGCGGCGGCATCGAGCCGGAGCAGCGTGTAGGTCGTCACGACGATGTCGGCGTCCGCGAGCTCGCCGATCGTCCGCCTGGACTTGGTGAGCGTGTCGGCCACCGCGGAGACGTTCAGGCTGGGGGTGAAGCGGGCGGCCTCGCTGACCCAGCCCGGGACGACGCTCGTCGGTGCGACGACGAGGAAGGGGCCGAGGCCTGGGATCGCGCTCGCGGGCGTGGCAGACGAGCGCCAGCGCCTGGAGCGTCTTGCCGAGCCCCATGTCGTCGGCGAGGATGCCGCCGAGCTCGAGGCTCCAGAGCGTCGCGAGCCACCCGAAGCCCTCGCGCTGGTAGGGCCGCAGCTCCGCGTCCAGCGTGGAGGGCAGCGCGTGCTCGGCGATCGAATCGAGCTCGAGCAGTGCTCCGATCTGCCTTTGCCACGCCTGCGCCTGCTCGGAGACGACGCCGAGGGCGGCGAGCTCGTCCCACAGGCTTGCCTGGTAGCGGCTGATCCGCAGCGTCTCCGACGGCCGGTCGGAGAGGGCTCGGGCCTCCGCGATCAGCTCGCGCAGCGACTGCAGGCGGGGCTCGAGCAGCGAGAAGTGGGCGCCGTCCGGGAGCAGCATCTGCGACTCGCCGTTCGCGAGCGCCTTGAACACCGCGGCGAACGGCAGCTCGCGCCCCTCGATGCTGATCGTGACGCCGAGGCCGAACCAATCGCGCTCGCCGTCGAGCTCCCGTGTCGAGACGGCGATCTCGAGCGACTCGCCGACGTCGCGGTAGTCGGCCGGCCTCGCCGGTCACCTCGACGCTGACGCCCGGGATCGCGGCCAGCCGCGGCAGCTCCTCGGTCGTCAGATAGAGGCTGTCGAGGCCGGTGAGCTGCACGGCCGCCGCCGAGGGCCGTCCGCTGTCGTCGACGAGGCCGAACCGTCCCAGGCCGGAATCGGCGATCCGGGTCGCGGCGAAGATGGCGCGCTCGGCGTCACGGTCGCGGAACGCCGGCCCGCTTGCGGCGAGCGGCACGCGGTGGGGCGTCGCTCCGACGGTGTAGACCCATTCCCAGGCGACCTCCACCCGGTGGACGTCGTCGTAGGTCGCGTGGAGGACGAGCTCGGGCTCCGAGATCTCGGGTGGCTCGAAGGAGCCGTCCGACGAGATGACCGGCGCGATGCCGCGGAGCGCGGGGGAGATCTCGTCGGTGAATCGCTCGAGGTCGCCGGCCGGGATCGTCAGGCGCTCGCGGTCGAGTACGAGCTTCTGCAGCCGCATCGGTGCGGGGCGCGCAAGCCGCACGAGCCTCAGCTGCGGGCTCCTCGGGTCTCGGCCGGCGGCCGTCTCGGAGCACACGAGGCCGTGCCCGTCGCGCCCGAGGAAGAGCACCGGCTCGACGCCGTCGATGATGTCGTCGCCGATCCGCAGCACGGCCTGGACAACTGCCCCTCCGTCGTCGCCGCGGGTGACGTCGAGCGCGAGCTCGCCGTCGTTGCAGGCCACCTCGCCCAGGCTCTCGCGTGTGTGGATGAGCGTGACGCCGAGGCGGAGCGCCTCGTCGAGCAGCGGCCAGAACTGGGCGCTGCACTCGCTGAGGTCGAGCGCCTTGTCGGCGCCGGCGGAGTAGTAGTAGGTCATGCGGCCCTCGCTCGACCGTTGGGCGGCGCGCAGACCGCGGAGCACGGCGACCTGGTCGGCCCGATACTCGCCGTTCTGACCCTGCCACGACTCGAGCCCGTTCCACGTCAGTGAGCCGTTGACCCAGCCGCCGCGGGCGCCCGGCCGCATCAGGCGGGCCTTGAGACGGGGCGTTTCCCCGCCGGCGCGACCGCTGTTGAGCAGCGCCAGCTCGATCGCGAGCGGAGCGCCCTCCGACGAGAGCTCCGGCGTGTTGAGGAGGGCGCGCAGCGGCTTCTCCCAGCTCGGCAGAGCCTGGGTGGCCGTCGGTGTCGGCGTCGCGGCGCGTTCGACCGGCTCGAATCGTCCGCCTCGGCGCGCCTCGCTGGCGGTGATCACGAGCGCGGCGACGTGCTTGCACCTGCGGCCGATCGGGCAGCTGCACTCGCCGTCGACAAGCACGAGCTCGCCGTCGGCTCCGCTGAAGGAGGCCGACGTCTTGTAGATGGCGCCGTGGCCGACGACCGAGCCGGTGAGTCGGTGCCTATCGGGATCCCAGCCGACCGAGAGAACGCGGCGGCCGCGCGCGTAGGCCCGGCCGCGCTCGAAGAACGTCGGCCCGACGGCCGCCTCGACGTTCGCGAGGTCGAATCCGCGCAGCTCGTCGATCACACTGGTCACCCGGCCACCGTAGCCGCCGCAGGACAGCGCATCGTCGCGCAGAGCTGCGTCAGGAGCTCGCCAGGGACTTCCACTCGGTGAGCCGCTGCTCGATCAGCGCTGCCCGCGCGGGTGCGTCGCTCCCGTCCAGCACGGGGAGGTCATCCGTGCTCGCGCGGAGGTAGATCCCTGACGTGCGCGCGTAGAAGGCGTCGGGCCCGTCCGAGCGCGTCGTGAAGTAACCGCCGGCGCGGTCGGCGTTCTCGAGCTTGATCTCACCTGTCCCCTCGAGCTGCGGAGCGTTCGGGTGTCGCGGGCGCTCACCGTTCCAGAAGTAGAAGACGCAGGCCGGATCGACCCGTTCCTTCGTCGCCTCGCTCCAGTAGCGCGCCGACAGGGTGCCGTCGGCCTGCCAGGACCGGCCGGCGACCTCGAGCGCGCCGGCGCGATCACGGCTGATCGTCAGGAGTGAGATGGCAGACGGCTCGAGCTCCGTCCTGGCGGTAAGGGACAGTTGCCACCAGTCGCCCTCCAGACGGCTGATCCGCCCTTCCGCCTCGATCGCTTTCCGTAGCTTCTGGTTGATCTGCCGCACGATCGCCGGCGTGGTGTCGGGGTCGTACCGGATCGAGGTCAGGCCGAGCAGGTCTGTGGGGAGCTTGGCGCCGTTTGCATGGAGGATGAACGTCCGACGGATCCCGAGCGCACCCCCGAACAGGCCCGCTTCGAAGACGACGTTGTCGCGGGGCGAGGCCTCCCAGGAGACTTCGTCAGGCGCCGCTTCCCTGGCCGTCCAGTCGTCCTGGGCGAAGACGAACGCGGCGAAATCGACCTCGCGCGTGAGCTCGACGAGCCGGTCGAGCGTCGAGACGCCCGGGTTGAAGACCGACGTCCACGGGTCGACGTCGGCGATGTCCTGAAGCCCGCGGGTCAGCGCCTGCAGTAGCTTCTCCTGGTGGCCCGACGACCCGAGGAAGATCCGCGGTCTCATCGGCTCCAAGGCTACGTGCGCACGGGGCCTCGAAGCCAGTCGCGAAAGACGGGGTCAGGCTCGCTGGTGCACGACGAGCACGGAGGTCTGCGAGTGCGCGACGACGGCGGCGGCAACGCTGCCGATCAGGTGCCCGACGATTCCGCTCCGGCGGCGGTGTGAGCCGAGCACGATCAGGCTTGCCTGGTGCTCCTCGGCGGTCTTGACGATCCCCTTCCAGGTCGGGGCTCCCTCGACTGCCATGCTCTGCGCCTCGAACCCTGCCTTCTCCGCGAGCGTGGCGCCGTGGGCTGCGGTCTCCTCGGCGGCCTCCTGCACCTCGGATGCGTTCTGGGCGTTGAGGTGCCGGTCGTCCACGGGGGTGAATCCCACGTCTGCCGGCTGCCAGACGCAAACGACCAGTGCGGCGCGGCCGGGCGCAAGCTGCTGCCCGGCCTGCTCGATCGCGAGCTCGGCGAGCTCGGAGCCGTCGTAGGCGAAGAGCACGGGGCCGGAGGGCGCGCCTTCGGTGGGAGTGGCTGCCATGTCAGTCCGCGCTTTCGGTCGCGACGCGTGTCGTCGCCATGCGTCCCCGGACTCTTGCCAGCAGCGGCGGCGAGTACCAGGCCGGGTGCTGGCCCGCGAGGAAGAGCGGAAGGTCGGGGGTCTGGGGGCGGGCGCCACCGAGGGCGTAGAGAGCGACGCCGACCAGCGCGCCTGCGATGGCGAGCCCGAAGCCGACCCAGAGTGCGATCTGCGTCCCCTGGGCCGAGCTGGTGCCGACGTTCGCCGCGAAGTACACGAAGATCGGGGCGATCATGAACGCCGCGACTGCCCGCAGGAGCTCGACGATCGCGAACACCCGCTGGAGGTTGGCCGACGGCAACGAGAAGCCGGCCACGAACAGCGCGGGGGCCACGGTCGCGCCGAGCCCGATGCCGGTCAAACCGGAGCCGAGGAGGGTGGCCGCCTGGCTCGAGGGCACATGCAGGGCGAAGACGAAGATCCCGGCTGCCAGGAAGAACATGCCGACGAGCGGGAGGTAGTGCATCGCGCGCTTGGTGATGACGAGGCCGAGCACGACGGCGGTGATCACCGCTCCGGCGACCTCGGGCAGGTAGAGGACGCCGATGCGTAGCGGGCTGTAGTGGCCGACCAGCGCTGCGGCGGTGAGGACCGTGGCCGACACCGATGCGGCCGCGGCGAACAGCGCGACCGAGATGCCCGCGACCGGGATCGTGCTCGTGAGCATCACGCGAACCGTCAGGAGCGGCCGCTTGGCGCGGTACTGGTAGACGACCAGCGCGACGATCGCAGCGAGGCCGCCGAGCAGCGGCACGATCACGATCGGATCGAGGAAGCGGTGGCTCGTGAGCTCCGAGGCGCCGAAGAACGCGGCCACGCAACCGACGGCTGCGAGGGCGATCGCCGGCAGGTCCCGAGGCGAGTCGAGGTTGGCGGGCGGCGCGTCCTCGAAGGTCAGGACGGCCAGCACGAGGGCGGCGACGGAGATCGCGGCGACGATCCAGAACAGGGGCCGCCACGCGTCTCCCTGTGCCTGCAGCCCACCGATGAACGGCCCGAGTGCGACGGCGCCGAAGATGCACATGTTCATGATCACCGCGGTGTCACGAAGCTTGTTGGCGGGATAGCCGATCGCGAGCGGCGGTACTGCGGCGATCAGGAGCAGGCTGGTGGACAGCCCCTGGAGGACGCGCCCAGCGATGTACATGCCGGGATCCTGAGCGGCGGCCGCCAGGATCGAGCCGATCACGAGCAGCACCGCATAGCCGACGAGCATCCTGCGTTGCGGGAGGTGCTGGGCGAACTGGACGGCCAGCACGGTGCCGACCGCGTAGGCGGCGTTCGCGAGGCCGGAGCTGAGGCTCATCGTCTGGTCGCTCATGTGCAGCTGCGCGCCGATGATCGGCGCCAACGGCTGAAGCGCCGCCGAGAGCGCGAGGTACGGGACCAGCGCAAGCATCACCATCGCCGCCACCGCGGGATACCGGCCTGCCAGCGGCCCCTGGCGTACCTCTCGCCGACGGCGCATTGAGACTGCGTGAGCTTCTTCCATACCGATCCCCCCTCGAAAACGAACTTGCGGTAAAATGGAGGCCATCTCCGAAACACACGGAGGCAACCTCCGGATAATATACGGAGGCAAGCTCCGCTTGTCAAATAGAAAAAGCGACAGAAGCGACAGAGGAAGAGGGAAGGAAGAGGACAGTGAGTCAGACCGAGATCCAGCCGCAGCGCCAGCAGCGCGCCGACGCGCGCGCGAACCACGAGAAGCTCGTCGCTGCTGCGCGCGAGCTCTTCGCGGAGAAGGGCACCTCGGCGCCGCTCGAAGAGGTCGCGGAGCGCGCCGGGCTTGGGATCGGCACGCTCTACCGGCACTTCCCCACCCGTCAGGCTCTGCTCGAGGCGGTCTACGTCGACGAGGTCGAGGCAATGGCGCGCGCTGCCGCGGAGCTCGAGGACCTGCCGCCCTGGGATGCCCTGTCCCAGTGGTTCCACCAGTACGTCGGCTTCGCGGCGACGAAGCGCGCGCTGAACGAGGCACTGATGGAGACGGATCCGAACTCGGACGCTCTGCTCACCTGTCGCACCGCACTCGCCGGCGCCGGTACCGCACTCGTCGAGCGAGCGCAACGCGCAGGCGTCGTGCGCAGCGACACGACGTTCATGGACGTTGCGCGGATGGTGGGCGGGATCGCGATGGTGCCGACCGAAGATCCCGAGCAGAAGGAACGACTCCTCGAGCTCGCCCTCGACGGGCTTCGCTACCAACCGCGCGACTCCTGAGCCTGTTGGCGGGCTCGTACACCCCGTCGCCCGCCCGCTACGAGCGGATGATCTACAACCGGGTCGGTCGTAGCGGGCTCAAGCTGCCGGCGGTGTCGCTCGGGCTCTGGCAGAACTTCGGCGGCAACCGGCCGCTCGACACGAGCAGGGCGATCCTGCGCCGTGCCTTCGACCTGGGCATCACGCATTTCGACCTGGCCAACAACTACGGGCCGCCCTACGGCTCGGCCGAGGAGAACTTCGGGCAGCTCTTTCGGGACGACTTCGGCCGCCTCCGCGATGAGCTCGTGATCTCGACGAAGGCGGGTTACGACATGTGGCCGGGCCCCTACGGCGAGTGGGGCTCGCGCAAGTACCTGCTCGCGAGCCTCGACCAGAGCCTTGCCCGCATGGGGCTCGAGTATGTCGACATCTTCTACTCGCACCGCTTCGACCCGGAGACGCCGCTCGAGGAGACGATGGGGGCCCTCGACACCGCCGTCCGCCAGGGCAAGGCGCTCTACGTCGGCATCTCGTCGTACTCGGCCGAGAAGACCCGGGAAGCAGCGGCGATCCTGCGCTCCCTGGGAACGCCCCTCCTGATCCACCAGCCGTCCTACTCGATGCTGAATCGATGGATCGAGCCCGACCTGCTCGACGTGCTCGAGGAGGAGGGCGTCGGGTGTATCGGCTTCTCGCCGCTTGCGCAGGGGATGCTCACCGACAAGTACCTCGACGGGATCCCGGCCGGATCGCGGGCGAGCCAGCACACCTCCCTGTCGCCGGACCTGCTCACGGATGACGCGCTCGCGAGGATCCGCTCGCTGAACGAGATCGCATCCCGCCGTGGGCAGACGCTCGCGCAGATGGCGCTCGCGTGGACGCTGCGCGACCGCCGCATGACCTCGACGCTCGTCGGCGCGTCGAGCGTCGCCCAGCTGGAAGCGAACGTCGCCTCGCTCGACCGGCTCGAGTTCTCGGCCGACGAGCTCGCCGAGATCGACCGCTACGCCGCCGATAGCGACATCAACATCTGGGCCGCGTCCAGCGACGTCTGACGGGCCCCCTAGGCCGCCGCGGTCCACCGGAGAACGTTCCGGGTCGACTGGTCGAACACCGCGATGCGATTGCGCGGGACGGTGAACGAGCTTCGGGTGCCGGCCTGGAGGCGCGGCTCCACGGCAAGCTTTGCGACGAGCCCTCGCTCTCCGAGTCGCAGGTGGACGAGCTGCTCGTCGCCGAGGTACTCGACGACCTCCACCTCCGCGTCGAACGCGACCGAGTCCGAGCCGTTGACGCCCAGCAGGATGTGCTCGGGCCGGAAGCCGGCGATCTCGCCGGGGCCGCCGACGGTGAGCGTCTCGGCCGGGAGCAGGTTCATCGCCGGCGAGCCGATGAACGTCGCGACGAAGATGTTCGTCGGCCGGGTGTAGAGCTCCTCCGGCGTGCCGATCTGCTGGAGGACGCCGTTGCTCATGACTGCGATCCGGTCGCCCATCGTCATCGCCTCGACCTGGTCGTGGGTGACGTAGATCGTCGTCGTCCCGAGCCGCCTCTGCAGCTTGAGGATCTCGGCGCGCGTGTGGAAGCGAAGCGCGGCGTCGAGGTTGGAGAGCGGCTCGTCCATCAGGAAGGCGGCAGGCTCGCGCACGATCGCCCGGCCGAGAGCCACCCGCTGGCGTTGGCCGCCGGAGAGGGCCTTCGGCTTCCGCGCCAGGCAGTGCTCGAGGTCGAGAGCTGCTGCCGCCTCGTTCACGCGGCGGTCGACCTCGGCCTTGGGGAACCGATGGAGCTTGAGGCCGAACGCGAGGTTCTGGGCGACCGTCATGTGCGGGTAGAGCGCGTAGTTCTGGAAGACCATCGCGATGTCGCGGTCCTTGGACGGGACGTCGTTGACGACGCGCTCGCCGACCAGGATCGTGCCCGTCGCTGATCTCCTCGAGCCCGGCGACCATCCTGAGCGCCGTCGTCTTGCCGCATCCCGGATGGGCCGACGAGCACCATGAACTCGCCCTCCGCGACGGTCAGCGCCAGCGAGTCGACCGCGCGCGTGCCGTCGGGGTAGACCTTCGAGACCTCGTCGAACCGGATGGACGCCATTTCGCCGTCAGCCTTTCAGCGCGCCGCCGAGGCCCGGTGCCGCGAAGGAACGAGCGCTGGAAGATGAGGAAGGCCGCGATCGGGATGAGGCACGCGATGAACATCGCTGCCAGGAAGACGCCGAGCTCCGTTTGGGACTGGATCGTCGGTAGGCGCACCGACAGGGGCTGCTTGTCGGGGTTCGTGAGCACGAGCAGCGGCCAGAGGAAGTCCTTCCACGAGGCGAGCAGTGCGAACACCGAGACAACGCCGAGGATCGGCTTCGACATCGGGAGCACGATCGACACGAACAGCCTGACCGGCCCGCAGCCGTCGATTCCCGCCGCCTCGAAGATCTCGCGCGGGATGTTGTCGAAGAAACGCTTCACGAGCACGACGTTGAACGCGCTCGCCGCCGCCGGGAGCCAGATTGCCCAGTAGCTGTCGATGAACGAGTGGTGGATCAGCGGCGGGTGCACGACCTCGACGTAGAGCGGCACGAGCAGCACGACCGCCGGAACGAAGAGGGTGGTCAGGAGCAGCGCCATGATGACCTTCCCGTACTTCGGCCGGAGCACCGAGAGCGCGAAACCCCCGGTCGTCGCGATGAGAATCTGGGTGCACCACGAGCCGAGGGCGATCACGATCGTGTTCCAGAAGTACCGGCCGACGTCGACCTCGGTCCACGCTCGCGTGACGTTGCTGAACGCGAACCCGTGCGGGAACAACGCCATCGGGTGGGTGATCGTGTCCTGCGTCGGCGTGATCGCCGATTTCGCGAGCCAGAGGATCGGCCCGAGGCCGATGACGAAGAGACCGATGAGCAGTGCCCAGTGGGCTGCACCGAGCCCCCAGCGCACGCTCGGCCGGCGCCAGTCGGTGGGGGTGACGAGGGTCTGGCCGGCTTCCGAGCTCTTGCGCGGCCGACGGCGAAGGGCAGGGGCGTTCATTCGGTGCTCCACGAGCGGGTTGCGCGCAGATAGGCGAGTGAGAACAGCGCCAGGAAGGCGGCGAGCATCAGGCTCAGGGCGGTGGCGGCGCCGTAGTCGCCGCCGAGGGAGTTGCCGAACGCGTAGTCGTAGATCAGCAGCAGCACCGTCAGGGTCGAGTTCGCCGGGCCGCCCGAGGTGAAGAGGTACGGCTCGAGGAAGACCTGGGCGGTCCCGATGATCTGCAGGATCATCGTGACGAGCAGGATCGTCCTGATCTGGGGCAGGGTGACGTGCCAGATCTTTCGCCAGAGGTTGGCCCCGTCCACCGAGGCTGCCTCGTACAGCTCGTAGTTCACCCCGGTCAGCGCCGCCAGGTAGATGATCACCGTGCCTCCGGCATTCGCCCACGTCGACTCGAGGACGAGCGACGGTAACGCGGTCTGCTGAGACTGGAGCCAGGGATACGGGCCGAGCCCGACCCAGCCGAACGCCGTGTTGAAGACGCCGGTCGGGCTTCCGTCGTAGAACGTCTTCCAGAGGAGGACGGCGACGACGGGCGGGATCACTACGGGGAGGTAGGCGAGTGCGCTGTAGAGGCCGCGGTGGCGGCGAACCTCGCTCATCAGGACGGCCGCGATCAGCGGGATCGGATAGCCGAAGAGGAGCGCGAGGAGCGCAAACTCGATCGTGTTCTTCACCGCGATCGGGAAGAGCGGATCGTGGATCACCGTCGCGAAGTTGTGCAGCCCGACCCACGTCGGCGGCGACACGAGGTTCGTGTGCTGCAACGACATGATCACCGTGCGCACGATCGGGTACCAGGAGAAGGCCCCGAAGATCAGCAGGGTGGGGAGCAGGAAGAGCAGCGTCGTCGCCCCGCCGCCGCGCACCCAGGTGATCGGAGTCCGCCGGGCCCGCCGGCGGGAGCGAGTCGACTGTGGCGGGGCACGGGTGCAGCCTCGCCGCCTTCGATACGACGTCAATCGGTCGACGGAGGCGGTCGGGAGACCACCGATTCGGCTCCCGACCCGCTCCGCCATGACTCAGCTGCCTTGCGAGATGGCGGCCTGGGCGGTGCTGTTGGCCGCGTTGAGGAGGCTCTGCACGTCGGCGTTCTGGTTGGTGAGAACCGCCTCGACCGCCGCGTCGAGAGCGTGGTAGACGCTCTGCGTCGATGCCTCCGGCTCCGGGATCAGCTTCTGCTTGAAGATCCCGGTGGTGAACGGCTTCATCTGCGCCTGCGGCACGTTGATGTATGGCTTGATCCACGTGTTCGCCAGGTCGTATTGCGCCTTGTTGAAGATGGGCAGTGCCGGAACGCCCACTGGCTGCTTCCCGTCGTCGAGCGTCTTGGCGTTGCGGACCGCCTGCGGCTTGCTGACGAGCGGCTGCTCGTAGTAGAAGTCGATCCACTTCATCGCCGCCGCCTTGGTCGCGGTGTTGGCGTCGGGGCGGACGGAGACGAGGGTGCCTCCGCCGAGGACGCCGGCGTTCTTGTTCTTGGCGAGCGGGATCGGCGCGAGCCCGTAGATCTTGGGATTGATGTTGCTCGCCTGGACGAGGTTCGTGTAGACGTCCGAGCCGCTCACGTACATCCCGACCTGCCCGGCTGCGAACGCCTGGTTGACGTCGCTCCAGCCGTAATCGAAGTTCGAGCCCATCGAGTTGTCCGTCCACCGCATCTTCTTGAGCAGATTCAGCGCTGTCACGGCCTGCGGGTTGTTGAGAGTCGCCTTGGCGGTCTTACCCGAGCCGGTCTCCATCCGGCCTCCCAGCGAGTAGACGACCGTCGTGAGGATCCAGCCGGCGGTGTTGTCGTCCTTGCCCATCTCGGCGTAGCCGGTCTTGCCGGTCTTGTCCGTGATCTGCTTGGCATCGGCTGCTACCTGGGCCCAGGTCGTCGGCGGCTTGTTGGGATCGAGCCCGGCCTGCTGGAAGAGCTGGCGGTTGTAGTGGAGGGCCTGCGCATAGGCGCCCTTGGGAAGTGCCACGACCTTCCCCGAGGACGTCGTGCCTTCGGCGATCACGGCCGGGTTGTACTTCTTGAAGTAAGGGAGTGCCTTCGCCTGGGCGGTGAGGTCGGCGAGCTGTCCGTTCTCACCGAGCGTGCGGGCGTCGGTGAACGGCACCTCGAAGACCGTCGGCAGCGTGCCGGCGGCCAGCTTCGCTGCGAACGTCGGTCCCGTCCACTGGTACTCGGTGGGCTTGACCGTGATGCCAGGGTTCGCCTTCTCGAATTCTGCGACCTGGGCGTTGAACTGAGCGGTTGCCTCCTTGGTGCTGCCCGGAATCAGCGATGCGACGCTGATCGTGACCGGCTGAGCTGCGCTCCTCGAGGTGTTCCTCGCCGCCGCGCTCGAAATGGTCGAGACGGCAAGCACAGCAGCCACGGCGACGATCGCGGCCATGCGAATGGATTTCATCGTGTTGTGATGGGACTTCATCGTCCTGTCCTTTCCTTGACCTATCCGATGGTGTGATCGTGGTCCAGCCTAGCCGAGCCAGACCGTGGTGTCCTGAGGAAGCGCACCTCCTTCGAGTTCGTCGCTTGTGATGAGGACGACGGCGGCTGGCGGAAGTTCGACCGCATCTGCGCCGAAGTTGACGAAACAGGTGAATCCGTCGCCGCGCGTGAACGCCAGCACGGAATCGCCGGCGTCGAGCCAGCGGAGCAGCTGAGCGCCGTCCCACGGCTTCGACCGTCGAAGGGCGAGCCCCCTCCGGTACAGCTGGAGCATCGAGCCCGGGTCGTCCTCCTGGCGCTCCACGGTCAGTTGCTCCCAGTCGTCGGGCTGGTCGAGCCAGAGCCGCGCATCGGCATTGGTGCTGAAGCCGTACGGCGCCGATGTTCCCGACCACGGGATCGGTACGCGACAGCCGTCCCGGCCGGGGTCGAGCCCGCCGGAGCGATGCCACATCGGGTCCTGCCGGCGATGTGACGGGATGTTCTCCACTTCCGGCAGTCCGATCTCCTCGCCCTGGTAGATGTACATCGAGCCCGGAAGAGCCATCGCCAGCAGCGCCGCCGCCCGGGCGCGCCTGGTCCCACGGATCAGATCCGTGGGCGTCCCCTGGCGCTTCGACTCGAACGCGAACGAGGTGTCGGCACGCCCGTAGCGCGTGACCGGTCTCGTGACGTCGTGGTTCGAGAGCACCCACGTCGCAGGGGCGCCGACCGGCGCGTGAGTCGCGAGCGCCGACTCGATCGAGGCCCGCATCGGGCCGGGCTCCCAGGGGCAGGCCAGGAAGTCGAAGTTGAAGGCTGTGTGGAGCTCGTCGGGCCGCAGGTAGCGCGCGAGCCGGTCGGCGTCCGGAAGCCAGATCTCGCCGACGAGGACACGGGGCTCCGGATAGCTGTCGGCGATCGCGCGCCAGCGCCGGTAGATCACGTGCAGCTCGTCCCGGTCGCTGTACGGATGGTCGCTCGGGGGGCTCTCCGGAGGCTCCTCCGAGAGCTCCGGATCCTTGACGAGCAGGGCGGCCGAGTCGATCCTGACGCCTGCTGCGCCACGGTCGAACCAGAAGCGCAGAACGTCCTCGTGCTCCTCCCACACCTCCGGGTTCTCCCAGTTGAGGTCGGGTTGCTCGGGGGCGAACAGGTGCAGGTACCAGTCGGAGGGCTCGCCGTTCGCATCGACAGTCCGCGTCCAGGCGGAGCCACCGAAGATCGACTGCCAACCATTCGGAGGCTGCTCCCCGTTCTCACCGGCCCCGGGCCGGAACCAGAAGCGCGACCGCTCACTCGATCCCGGCGCCGAGTCGAGCGCCTCCTTGAACCAGGGATGCTCGTTCGAGACGTGGTTCGGGACGATGTCGACGATCGTGCGGATGCCGAGCGCTCGAGCCTCTGCGATCAGCTGCTCGGCCTCCTCCAGCGTCCCGAACGCCGGGTCGATCGAGCGGTAGTCCGAGATGTCGTATCCCGTATCGGCAAGCGGCGACGGGTACCAGGGGTTGAACCACAGGGCATCGACGCCTAGGTCGCGCAGGTACGGCAGCCGGGCCCTGACCCCGGCCAGGTCGCCGACGCCATCGCCGTTCGCGTCGGCGAAGCTGCGGACGTAGACCTGGTAGACGACGGCATCGCGCCACCAAAGGCGGCCGGCGGTCTCGGCGCCGACCGCCTCGATGGCATCCGGGTCGGGCGGAGGAAGAGCCGTCGCCGTGGATTCCGTCTGCGTCACGGGGGCGAGCATGGCAGATCCGACAAAGGAATGCAAGTATCGAACAAAATCGTGCAGTTTCACGATAAATAGCCGCATAGCGGCCACGAGTAGACGGCTCCGCCGTGCGAGCTCTGCTGTTTGTCGCTGGCCCTTTAGCCGGTCAGAGCCGTGCGAGAGCCCGATCGGGCACGTTCGCGGTCGATCCGCGAGCGACTACCTCGGGCTCGAAGAAGAGCTCGTCTGCCGAGACCGCGGATCCCTCGATCTGCCCGGCCAGGATCTCGACCGCCGCGCGGCCGATCGCCTCGATCGGCTGCCTGACGGTGGTCAGCGGCGGATCGGTGCAGCTCATGAACGTCGAGTCGTCGTAGCCGATCACCGAGAGATCGGTCGGAACCGAGAGACCGTTCCGGCGCGCCGCCCGGATCGCGCCGAGTGCCAGCGGATCGCTCGCGCAGATGATCCCCGTGACGCCGCGCGCGATCAGGCGCCCAGCAGCAGCATGGCCGCCTTCGAGCGAGAACCGCGTGCGCTCGACGAGCTCCTCGGGGAGCGGCTCCCCGGTGGCGCGGTTGACCTCCACCTCGAACGCCGCGAGCTTGCGCAGCGAAGGGACGTGATCCGGCGGCCCCAGGATCAGCCCGATCCGCTCGTGGCGCAGGTAGGCGAGATGGGCGTAGGCCTGCTGCATCGCGGCCGCGTCGTCGGTCGACACGCGCGGGAAATCGAGGTGCTCGGCCGCGGCGTTCACGAGGACGACAGGAAGGCGGAGCTGAAGCAGGCGCAGGTAGTGCTCGTGCGGCGCGTCGGCCTCGGCGTACTGCCCTCCGGCGAAAATCATCCCCGACACCTGCCGCTCGAGCAGCATCTCCACGTACTCGGCCTCGGACATGCTTCCGGTCCTTGTGCACAGCACCGCGTTGAACCCGCGCTGGGCCAGCGCGCCGGCGACCACCTCTGCCAGCGCCGGGAAGATCGGATTCTGCAGCTCGGGAACGATGAGCCCCACCATTCGGGCCCGGCGGACTCTCAGATGCGTCGGCCGCTCGTAGCCGATCACGTCGAGCGCCGTCAGCACCGCGGCCCGCGTCGCGTCGGAGATCCCCGGCTTTCCGTTCAGCACCCGGCTGACCGTGGCCTCGCTGACCCCGGCCTGCTTGGCAACGTCTGCAAGCTTTCCTGCCATCCTGCTGCAACTTTACGACAAAGCGCTGCAAGCCCTGCCGGGCACCCGTAGAGCGGGCCGGGTAGAAAGCGGGACTCAAGTTCGCCCCCGGAGCTGCCGAATGCGTATGTAGGTGCGCGGACGAGACGATTCAGAACGGCCAAAGGGGCGGCCGGCCTGGCGTAGCCGTGCCGTGTTGACGGCCCTGTGCAGCGTGTCTGCGCTGGCGCTGGCGGGCCCATCGCTGGGTGCAGTGACGCCGCAACTGAAGGTCGCGACTGTGGGAGGTCAGACGCTGTCGATCACGGTCTCGCGGCAGCAGACAGATGACCCGGTCGGAAGAGTCGAGCTCGTCGTGCCAACCGGTTTTACGCTGGCCTCGCCGGCGGTCGGCGGGTCGGTCGGGACGGCAACGGCGAAGATCGTTTCCCGCGACGTCGATCCGAATACGGAGCACTCGTGGAGTGGCTCTGTCCGGACGATCGCTCCGACCGATCCGACGGTGGCGTACGAGAGCGCGAGTTGCGATCCTGTCGACCACCTGGCTGCGTGGGTGGTCCGGCTCAGCGCCGGCAAGCAGACGTTCAGCTTCCCGATCTTCGTGGACGCACCGACGGACGCGACCGCGTCGTTCGGCCCCTACCTCCTGGTCGCTTGCTTCCGCTCTGCGGATCTGCCGGCGACCGACCCCAACCGCTCGGCGAAGGGCAGCGTGGTCGACTCGTTCACGCTCTCGTCGAACCGGTTCGTCAATCCCACGGCCGTCGGCAACTACGTCTGGCGGTCGTTCTGGACGCCGTTCACGGCCGGCACCGGCGACCTCGACACGACCGCCACCGTCGAGGCGCAGTCCTCGTCGGTCGTCCCGGCGGGAGAGGTAGACCTGGCCGCGATGACCTCGACTGCGCGAGCGGGAGGTGTCCGTGTAGTCGTCGTGACCATCTTCGGCCGGGTGCTCGTCGGGGGTGCCCCGACGGGCTCTGTGGTCGTGCGGCTCCGCCGCGGTCCCACGGCGACGAAACTGGTGGGGCTCGTCCGCGTGCGGACGGGCGCCGACGGCGTCTACCTCGACGTCGTCGCGCTGCCTCGAGCTCAGTATTTCCAGGCGATCGTCTACCTACCAGCCAAGGATCTCGGGGCGGCCGGCTGCCAGGCTTCGTTCGCCGACATCCCCTGCCTCGACGCCACCACCGGCGCCGGTCACGTCGTGAGCAGCATCGTAAGCGCCCAGCCCTAGGTTTCTACTGCCGTTCTTCCAATGTGCAGCTCGATCCCGTCGAGCAGCAGCTCGAGACCTCGTTCGAACCGAGTGGGGTCGAGCGCGAGGCCGATTAGGCGGGTGAGCGAGTCTTCCGGGTCGGCGCCCCCGAGAACTGCCCCCAGGTGGGGGAAGGTGCCCGGGTCGAGCTCCGCGAGGCGTCCGGCGAGCTCGTCGGAGTGCCTGCCGGCGAGCGACGCGGGATCGTCGCCGACGAACTGGTGGAGAGGGTTGAAGCGCTCGATGTAGCCGAAGACGTAATCGTCGACGAGCAGGATCAGCTCGAGGCAGTCGGGATACGGAAGCCCCGAGCCGGCCATGACCGCGAGCGACTGCTCGATGTGAAGCGCGCTGTTCGGGCCGTCGTCGAGGTTCCGCGGCATTCCGGCGACCCACGGGTGCCGAACGAAGACGTCACGGGTGCGGGTGGCAATCTCCCGCATTCCGTCGCGCCAGCCTTCGGGCACCTGGTCCGCTGGGATCAGCAGCTCGCTCATCAGGGCGTTGTCGACGAGCGCGAGCAGCTCGTCCTTCGTGCGGACGTAGTGGTACAGGGTCATGGTCCCGGCTCCGAGCTCGGCGGCGACGCGCCGCATCGTCAGTGCGTCGAAGCCCTCGTCGTCGGCGATCCGGATCGCAGCCCGGGCGATGCCGTCACGCGTGTGCGCCGGTCTCCGGGAAGCGGGCTCGGGCCGAGCCCAGATGCTCTGAGGCGGCCTATGCTCCGGGTCGCTGGACACGTCGTACAGTGTACTGCTAGGCTTAGGCGTACGATGTACGGGAAGAATGCAGCCAGGCTCACGGGCCCCGCCATCCAGTCGCGGGACCTGGGCAAGCGCTACGGCGACCTGTGGGCGCTGCGGGGCCTCGATCTCGATGTGCCCGCGGGGACCGTACTCGGCCTGCTCGGGCACAACGGTGCCGGGAAGACCACGGCGATCCGGCTGCTGACCACGCTGGCCGAGCCGACGGAGGGCTCGGCGACCGTTGCGGGCCACGACGTTCACGCGGCGGCGCCGCGGGTGCGCGCCAGTATCGGCGTGGCCGCTCAGGCGGCGACGGTCGACGGGCTGCTCACCGGCCGAGCGAACCTCGAGATGATCGGGCGGCTGTACCGGCTGCCTGCGGCAGTCGTGCGCAGCCGAGCCCAGGAGCTTCTGGAGCGGTTCGGCATCGCGGAGGCCGGCGACCGGCTCGTCAAGGGGTATTCGGGAGGCATGCGCCGGCGGCTCGATCTCGCGGCGAGCCTGATCGCCGACCCGCCGGTGATCTTCCTCGACGAGCCGACTACAGGCCTCGACCCGGCGGCCCGTCGAGAGCTCTGGAACCTGATCCGCGAGCTCGTCGCGGACGGGACGACGGTGCTCCTCACGACGCAGTACCTGGACGAGGCCGATGCTCTCGCCGACGACATCGTCGTCCTCGATCACGGCCGCGAGATCGCTCACGGATCGCCGGCCGAGCTGAAGTCACGGATCGGAGGGAACCGCCTCGAGGTCGTAGTCGAGTCGGCCGAGGAGCTCGGCCGCGCCGACGCGGCGCTTAGGGCGTTCGCCGAGGGCGCGGCCGGTCTCGAAGTCGAGGAGCGCAGGCTCACCGTCCCGCTGCGCCAGGGCGTCCGCCTGATCGAGATCGTGCGCGCTCTCGATGCCGCAGGTGTCGACGCGGTGGACGTGCAGCGGCGCGAGCCAACCCTCGACGACGTCTTTCTCACTCTGGTCGGGCACTCCGAGGCGGCCAGGGCCGAAGCAAGTCAGGAGGTGCCCGGATGATCGCGCTCGCTGCCGACTCGCTCGTCTTCGCGCGTCGCAACCTCGCTCACATCAGGCAGATCCCCGAGAAGCTGCTCGACGTGACGCTGCAGCCGATCATGTTCGTGCTGCTGTTCGCCTTCGTGTTCGGCGGGGTGATCGCCGTGCCGGGAGGCAACTACCGCGAGTACCTGATCGCAGGGATCCTCGTGCAGACGATCGCGTTCGGGATGATCGGACCCGGCACCTCGCTCGCGACCGACCTCACCGAAGGCGTCGTCGACCGCTTCCGCACGCTGCCGATCTCGCGCTCGGCCTTCCTGCTCGGCCACATGATCGCGGAGTTCGCCGGCATGGCTCTCGCGATCACGATCCTCAGCCTGACCGGGCTGATCGTCGGCTGGCGGATCGAGAGCAACCCGCTGCACGCAGCCGCCGGGTACGGCGTGATGCTGTGCTTCGCGCTCGCCATGGTCTGGGTGGGGCTCCTGATCGGAGTCTCGGTCCGATCGGCCGACGCGGTGATGGGCCTCGGCTTCACCGTGATCTTCCCGATCACGTTCGTCGCGAGCACCTTCGTGCCGCTCGCGGGCCTGCCGACCGGGCTGCGGCAGTTCGCCGAGTGGAATCCGATCAGCTCCCTTGCCGCCGCCGGCCGCAGCCAGTTCGGGAACCCGACTGCGACACCCCACGACCCGGCCTGGCCGCTCCTTCACCCGGTCGTCTACAGCCTGGCGTGGACGGCTGCGATCCTCGCCGTCTGCGTGCCGCTCACGGTTCACCGCTTCCGGGCGCGCACGTCCGGCTGAGTGGCGCAGGCGCCGTTCAGCGGATCAGCGGTAGCGGCGACGGCGGGAGCGCGCGCGGGCGCTCTTGCGGATCGCCTCGAACTCCTCGAGGCTGCGCCCGGCTCCGACCGCGACGCAGGTGAGCGGCGATTCGGCGAGGTGCGTCGCGATGTGTGTCTCGTGGCGCATCCGTTCGACGAGCCCCTGGAGGAGTGCGCCTCCGCCGGCGAGCACGATGCCCCGGTCCATGATGTCGGCCGAGAGCTCGGGCGGTGTCTTGTCGAGCGTCAGCTTGATCGCGTCGATGATCTGGCGGACGGGCTCCTCGAGCGCGTGGCGAACCTCCTCGCTCGAGAGGATGATCGTCTTCGGCAGGCCGGTGAGCATGTCGCGCCCGCGCACCTCGGCCTGAGCCTCCTCGGCCAGCGGATGCGCGGATCCGACCTCGAGCTTGATCTCCTCGGCCGTCTGCTGGCCGATCAGCAGCTTGTGCTCGCGCTTGATGTGGTTGATGATCGCCTCGTCCATCTCGTCGCCGCCGACGCGCAGCGACTGGGAGACGACGATCCCGCCGAGCGAGATCACGGCGACCTCGGTCGTGCCGCCGCCGATGTCGACGATCATGTTCCCGGTCGGCTCGGCAACGGGAAGCCCGGCGCCGATCGCGGCGGCCATCGGCTCCTCGATCAGGTAGGCCTGCCGGGCGCCGGCCGAGAGCGTGGCCTCCTCGACCGCGCGCTTCTCCACCCCGGTCACCCCCGAGGGGACGCAGACGACGACGCGCGGATGCGCGAACCGCTGCTGGTTCACCCGCTGGATGAAGTGCCTGAGCATCTGCTCGGTGACGTCGAAGTCGGCGATCACGCCGTCCTTGAGCGGCCGGATCGCGCTGATCGTCCCCGGCGTGCGCCCGAGCATCCGCTTCGCCTCGAGCCCGACCGCGTAGACGTCGCCGGTCGTCTGGTCGATCGCGACCACCGAGGGCTCGCTGAGCACGATCCCGCGGCCGCGAACGTAGACCAGCGTGTTGGCGGTGCCGAGGTCGACGGCCATGTCCCGGCCGCCGAATCCCGTCAGGTGCTTGAAGACGCCCATGCTCGGCCTCAGCCCTGCGGCTGCGCGCGTGCGGCCACGTCACTCAGCCTGATCGTCCTGTGCCTCGGGCGGGTGTGGAGGCAGCACTCCGCGGCGGCCGAGCGCGAATCGCTCGTCGCACGTCGGGCACACGCCGGTTATGGAGCCGTTCGAGAAGATCCGCCCGTCCTTGGGGGCGACCAGTCCTGCGCCAGGACACGATGGGATCGCAGAGTCGAGCTGCGCTTCGTTTGCCATGCCCGTGTTTCCTTCCGGTTCGGGCCCAGACCTGGCGCGACTCGGAAGACAGCTGCCGGGGTGGCGGAAGGAGAGAGCGGTGTAGAGCGAACGGTACTTGAGCGCCCACGCACCGCGGGACGGCTGGGCCGATTCCGGGGCGATCTCCTCGTCCGGAATAGCCAAGACAACGCAACGTTGCAAACGCTATGGCACGCGCGTTGGGAATCAATCACGTCGCGCTCGACGTGGGCAGCCTCGACGAGGCGCTCGACTTCTGGCAGGCGCTCTTCCCGGATCTCGCGCTGCGCAGCCGGTCGCGCGGGATGGCCTTCATCGACCTCGGAGATCAGTTCATCGGCCTCTTCGAGCAGGACGTCGAGCCGCGGCGCGAGCATCGACACTTCGGTCTCGTCGTCGACGACGTGGCTGCGGCCATCGCGGCGGCGCGCGAGCGCGGTGCGGACATCCGCGGCAACAACGTCGGCGATCCGTGGGGCAACCGCTTCGACGTGGTCGCCTACAGCGAGGTGCAGTTCGTGAAAGCCGACCCGGTGCTGCGCGCGCAGAACGCCGGGCATCTGGTCAAGAGCGACTCCGCGCTGGCGGAGCTGCGCGAGAAGGGAATCGAGATCCCCCCGTGACCGCGTGGTCGCGTGACGCGCTCTCGCGGAGTGCTCCTGCGAGCTAAGGCTCGGCGATCGTGTGCCTTCGTGTTTCGTCGGCGTATCGAAAACCGGATACGTGCCCGCAACAGCACGCTGCCCAGACTGGAGGCATGACCTACAGCAACCGGCTCCGCCTGCTCTCCCCCCTCGTCATTACCGCCACGGTCGCCGTGATCACCGCCGGCTGTGGCGGCAGCCACAGCGGCAGCGGCACCACCAGCGTGCCCCATCCCTCCGGTACGGCCATTGCTCGTGGGAAGGCGGTGCAGTTCGCGGTGTGCATGCGTGCCCACGGTGTCAGGGCGTTTCCGTACCCGGACGCGTCGGGCAAGTTGACCATCGATGGGGTAGCCAACGGCTCGTCGGTGGACACGAGCTCTGCCGCATTCGTGCGCGCCCTCGGCGCGTGCAAGCGGTTGGAGCCGCCCGGGTTCACGGGCACCAAGGCGACGCCCCGGCAACGGAGGGCGCGCCTCGCGTTTGCCCGATGCGTGCGCGAGAACGGCGTGCCGGACTTCCCCGACCCCACCAGAAATGGGCCCCTCGTCGACACGAATCGCATCCCATCCTCGGGAACGCCGGAAGGCATGAGCGCTCTCAACGCTGCGATGCAGAAGTGCGGCCGGTACGCCGCCGCAGCCGGTGTGCAGGCCTCTTCCGAAGCCCTCTGACGAACCGGGACGGGGTTGTCCCCTTCTAGGGTTTGTGTTCGTAGTACATGGGAGAAAGAACCTACGAAGGAGGATCAGATGAAGTATCTGCTCCAGAATTATCCTGGCAGCTCCGCGGAGTCGTTCGAGCAACTCTCGCCCGCGGAGCAGCAAGCGATCGTGGACGAGTACCTCGAGCTCCGGAAGCTGCCGGGCATCGTCAGCGGTGCGCAACTGCAGCCGGTCGAGACCGCGACGACCGTCCGCGTCGAGAACGGAAAGACGCTGCTCACGGACGGACCATTCGTCGACGCCAAGGAGCACGTCGGCGGTTTCATCGTCATCGAGGTGGACGATCTCGATGCGGCGCTCGAGCTCGCGGCGCGGGTCCCCGCCGCGCGCATGGGCGGCGCGGTCGAGGTGCGGCCGCTGGTGGAGCGGTAGGCGCTGCTCGAGCAGGTCTTCCGCGAAGAGTGGGGCCGCGTACTCGCCAGCTTGATCGGCTACCTCGGCGACTTCGATCTGGCCGAGGAGGCCGCTCAGGAGGCCTTCGCCGTCGCCGCCGAGCGCTGGCCCCGCGACGGGACGCCGCCCAATCCGGGCGCGTGGTTGACGATCACCGCCCGCAACCGCGCGATCGACCGCCTGCGGCGCGACCGCACGCTCGCCCAGAAGACGCGCCTACTCGACGTGCCCGAGTCCGTGGAGGACGCAATGGAGGAGACGAGTTTCCCTGACGAGCGGCTGGAGCTGATCTTCACGTGCTGCCATCCAGCGCTCGGTCTCGAGGCGCAGGTCGCGCTGACGTTGCGCGCGCTCGGCGGGCTACGGACCGAGGAGATCGCCCGCGCGTTCCTCGTTCCCGAGGAGACGATGAAGCGGCGGCTCTCGCGAGCGAAGCAGAAGATCAAGGACGCCGGCATCCCGTTCCGCGTTCCCTCCGATGAGCTCCTGCCGGAGCGGCTGGGGGCGGTGCTCGCGGTCGTCTACCTGATCTTCAACGAGGGCTACAGCGGCCGCGTCGATCTCGCGGCGGAGGCGCTCCGGCTCGGTTCCGCGCTTGCCGAGCTGATGCCGGACGAGCCGGAGGTGCACGGCCTGCTGGCGCTGATGCTGCTCAACGACGCTCGCCGCGAGGCCCGGTTCGACGGCAGCGAGCTCGTCCTGCTGGCCGACCAGGACCGCTCGCGCTGGAACGCCGGCCAGATCGCCGGCGGGCGCCAGGCGCTCGTGCGGGCGCTCTCATTCCAGGGTGGGCACGGCGCGTACGTCATCCAGGCGGCGATCGCGTCGCTCCACATGGACGAGCCGCTCGACTGGCCGCAGATCGCTGCGCTCTACGGCGAGCTCGCGGGGCTGACCGGCTCAGCGGTCGTGGAGCTGAACCGCGCGATTGCCGTGGCCGAGGCGGAGGGACGAGAAGCAGGGCTTGCTCTCGTCGACCGGCTCGACCTCGACGGCTACCAGTACTTCCACTCGACCCGTGCCGACCTGCTCCGCCGGCTCGGTCGGGCAGACGAGGCGCGGGCCGAGTACCAACGCGCCCTCGAGCTCGCGCACACCGAGCCCGAGCGCCGCTTCCTGCGCCGGCGCGTCGAAGAAGTCAGCGCCTAGCCCTCCGCGTCCTTCTGGGGCGCGTCCCCTGATGTGTCTCTCGTTCGTCGGGCTGACGTAAGCACGACAGAAGGAGAAGATCATGGACACACCCAGAACAATTGCGGTCGCGGGCGCGACGGGACGGGCCGGTCGCTACGTCGTCGATGCCCTCAGGAGCAAGGGTCACAACGTCGTCGCGATGTCGCGGTCGAACGGCGTGGACCTCGTCACGGGCGAGGGCCTTGCAGAGGCGCTTGGTCGGCGTGCAGTCGATTGTCGACGTTGCGACCGGTGCTTCGCCGGAGCAGGCTGCGGCCACGGAGTTCTTCACCGCGGCGACCCGAAACCTGCAGGAGGCGGGAGCGCGGGCCGGAGTGGAGAGGATCGTGGTCGTCTCGATCATCGGGATCGACCGCTTCACCGGCGGATACGGCGCCGCGAAGCTCGTCCACGAGCAAGCCATGCTGTCGGGCCCGATCCCGGCCCAGATCCTGCGGGCTGCGCAGTTCCACGAGCTGGTCGCGCAGCTCACCGACTGGGGACGAAACGGAGAGGTGAGCTACGTCCCGCGGATGCGCACGCAGCTCGTCTCGGCGCAAGCCGTTGCGCAGGAGCTCGCAGACCTGGCAATCGACCAGGGCGAGCCGTCGAACGACCCGATCCCCGAGATCGCCGGTCCGAGGGTCGAGGAGCTCGTCGAGATGGCGACCTTGCTCGCCGCTCGCCGGGGAGACCCGGTGAGGATCGAAGGCGTGACCGATCCGGACGACCCCGACGGGGAGCTCTACGAGGCGGGTGCCCTACTTCCCGGGCCCCACGCGAAGCTGGCCGGCCCCACCTTTCAGGACTGGCTCGACGCAACGTCGTGAAGCGGGGAGCCGCGCGCGCCAGCTCCGGCGCGCGCGACCCCGACTTCTGAAGCCGGCTGTCCCCTCGAGCACCACCGGTTCGTCGCCTTCTCGAAACCACCGTGCAAGGAGGAGACATGAAAACGAGAATCGCATCCGAGTCGGAGCGCAGACGCTGGCTTGTTCTGGCGGTGACCGTCACCGCGCAGTTCATGGTCATCGTCGACGTCGCAGTCGTGAACGTCGCGCTTCCGGCGATCAAGACCGACCTTCACTTTTCCCAGGACAGCCTGCAGTGGGTGATCACCGCCTACTCGATCATGTTCGGCGGGATGCTGCTGCTGGGCGGCCGGCTTGCGGACCTGCTCGGACGCAGGAGGCTGTTCCTGACGGGCGTCGCCGTGTTCACGGTCGGCTCGCTGCTCTCCGGGCTCGCCTGGTCGGAGGGCGCGCTGATCGCCACGCGGGGGCTGCAGGGCCTCGGCGGCGCTCTGCTCGCGCCGGCGGCGCTTTCGATCGTCGTCACCACCTTCCGCGAGGGGCATGAGCGGAACATCGCTCTCGGCGTCTGGGGCGCAGCCTCGGGTGTCGGTGGCGCCGTCGGTGTGCTGCTCGGCGGCGTGCTCACCTCGTATCTGAGCTGGTCGTGGATCTTCTTCGTCAACCTGCCGGTCGGCGCAGCCATCCTCGCCGTCACACCCTGGCTGGTGCCCGAGAGCCGGACCGCGATCGCGCGGCGGTACTTCGACGTGGCGGGCGCCGTCTCGATCACGGCCGGCCTGATGGTGCTCGTCTACGCGATCACCCGGACGAGCGCGCACGGCTGGGGCGACGGCATCACCCTCGGCCTGCTTGCGACCGCCGCGGCGTTGATCGCGGCGTTCGTCGGGATCGAGGCGCGCTCGCCGGCGCCGCTCTTGCCGTTGCGGATCTTCCGTCTGCGGACGCTCTCGGCGGCCAACGTCGCGATGCTGCTGGTCGGTGCTACCGCGTTCTCGCAGTTCTTCCTGATCACGCTCTACCTGCAGGAGGTCCTGCGCTACTCGGCGATCGAGACAGGTGTCGCGTTCATCGCCATCACCCTCACGATCATCGCTTTCTCGAACGTCGGTCAGGGGCTCACCACCCGGCTGGGGCCGCGCCCGGTGCTGAGCGCCGGCCTGCTGCTCACCGCTGCCGGCGGCGCGCTCTACGCTCGGATGCCCGCCGGCGGGCACTACTTCTGGGACGTCTTCCCCGGCCTGATCCTGAGCGGCATCGGTCTTGCACTCTCGTTCGTGCCGGTCACGATCGCAAGCCTGACAGGGGTCCAGCCGTCCGACGCCGGTGTCGCCTCCGGGCTCATCAACACGAGCCGGCAGATCGGAGGCTCGCTCGGGCTGGCCGCAGTGACCACGATTGCCGCCACTGCGACCAGCCACTACGCCTCGAGTCACGGGATGCCCGCCTTCAGCGGCGCCGCTCTCACACACGGGTACCAGGTTGCGTTCTACGTGCTGATCGGTGTGTCGCTGGCCGGAGCGGCGATCGCCGCCGTCTTCGTCGAGTCGAAGCCGAAGGCAGCTCCGAGAGCG
>CAVYIB010000001.1:0-278238 GCA_963768435.1 uncultured Actinomycetota bacterium | reverse complement strand
CCTACCACCCGACCTGGCGCGAGATCAGGGAGCGGCCTTGACGGCAAAGACGGCGGGCGCCGCTCTTGCTCCTCGCCGACGACGGCGGCGTTCACCCGAGGTTCTGCGTGAGTGGGGCCGCGGCGCCCAGCCGCGTCGTGCCCGTCCTCCAAACCTCCATCAAAGTCGAGAGCATCGGGACCATCTCACACTGCAGCCGACCACGCAATCCCACCCAGGGGACGTTGAGGTACCTGTGGCTTCAGAGTCCGGATTAGGACGGCAATCCCGGTGCCGGAAACCTACGGAGGATTTGCCAGAGGGCGACGCGTTTGGAGTGATTCCGATGTCAACGCGGCTGCCAGGCGATCGGCATCCCGAAGTCGCCCGTCAGGTCGAGACGAACGCCGTTCTTCCTGTTCGAGTGCATGTGGTCGATCATCAGTCCGGGGTATCCGTACGCATCGGTGAGCAGAGCCTGTCCGTCTGGCGACCACAAGATGTCCTTCGTCCTGGATGCGACCGCGTGTGGCTCGCCTCCCATGCTTGCAACGACGTAGACGCGGTGCTTGCGTCCGAATGCGACGGCCGTGCTGTCAGGCGACCAGACAGGCACGGTCGGCACGGTCTCCGCGCCCGTGACTAGCGCAAGCCGCCGGGTTCGATGCGCGATGAGATCGAGGACGAACAGCGTGCCGCTGCGGATGTACGCGACCGAACTGCCGTCCGGCGAGAGTGAGGCGGGTCCGGGCAGCCGTTCCACGGTTCGGCGCCGCAGATCGAGGAGCTGATATCCGTGGTCGTTCCTGTCGCCGAGAATCATGTGGTTTCCCTGCCAGTCGATGAGCGAGAACGACCTTGGCACGCTCCTGCCGAGCTGCAGGATGCGGTCGACGTTGCCGGCGACCTGCACGACGTGGATCGTGTCCTGATAGCGGTCGGAACCGACGGGAGCGTGCTCGTCGACGTAGGCAAGCTGTCCGTTGGGGCCCCAGATCGGTGGCAGCCAGTACTCGAGGGCCGGGTCCCGTGCGTCTGGCACAGGCAGAAGCGCACGGGGATGATGTCCGTCGGCGTCGGCGACCCACGGAACAGCTCGATCGGGATCCGGGCCACCCCAAAAAGCAAGCCATCGCCCGTCGGGAGAGAAACGTGGGAGATCCACATAGGGCTGGACCCTGAGCGTGCCCGCGGGTTTCCAGTCAGGCTGGAACAGCCGAATCCAGGTCTCGGACTGCTGATCGATCACGGCGACCGCGATCAGCCCGTTCCGAGCGGCGTGCACAGACGCGCCTTCGACAGCGGCAGCTAGAACCGCGGCCAGGAGCAACAGAAGACGGACTGCGCTCGACATTGCCTGGCCCAAGCGTAGTCGGAGTCCCAGACTCAGAGCAGATCGGATGCAGGCGAGGCGCGCCGCGAGTTCGACTTGTACGGGCGGTCATGGAACGCCATTAGGATGACCGATCCCCGAAGGGGAAACCAGGACGAGCTACGCTGTTGTGCACGTGGGCGCGGGAAAAGGCGTAGGCGTCGCCCACTTAGGTTTCGCTGCTTCATCCGGCCGAGAGCCGACACCTCGCCTTACTCCTCAACAACTACGGGACGTTCTTCGGCCTCTGACACCGCGTCCGCAGCAGACTCGGCCTCCTCACGGCTCGAGAAGTCTTCCGTGAGTCCTTCGCCGTAGTCGACATGCCACAGCTCGCGTTCCTTATAAACCCGGATCGGCGGGTCTCCGGTCTCAGGCATGGCTCGTGCTCCCTTCGCTCCTGAGCGCCCCACAAGCCTAGCCCCAAACGGCAAGCTGGCTCGACTGGCCATTCACAATAACCGTGGGTCGCTAACGCTTTTTTGACGACGAATTGCGTGGACAGCCGCGAGCAAGCTTCAACCGGTCGCGGACCGGGCACACCGACCTCCAGATAAGGAAGCGATCGACACCCTCCCAGGTGGTGAAGTGCGGCTACCGGTGGCTTGCTTCCGCTTACGAGGTGTGGCCCCGACACAGCGCCACCTGCCTCCGACAAAAAACGTCGGCTCCCCGATTGGCGTCCATGTCGTTAAAAGGTGGCTCGCGCAGCGCATGCTGCCTCATCTCGCGTCCATCTCGACGGCGTTACGGTGCTGCCTGCGCCGTGGTGTCAGCCAGGAGTTCCGCGGCGCTCGCCTCGCAACGCTCGAGATGACTGATCTGAAAGCCATTCTTCGTCTTCACGAAGTCACATGCCGAGCGGTTTCGGGTGCTTGGCACAGGTTTCCGCATCGAGGAGGCCGTCGCGGCAGAGCTGCGGCACCGGGACGTGGATGGCGTACGCGCTGCGGAGATCGTTCGTGAACCAGATGTGGAGCATCTCGCTCCCCTGCCCGAGTTTCTCTCCGGCGGGACAGTACGATCCGGCCAGCGCGAGCCCGCGGGCGTCGCCACGGAAGCAGACGAGATGAGAGTGCCAGCGGCCGATCGGGCCGAGCGTGTCGGGCCCGAGAACGCCGCGCGGCATGCTGAACATCACGCCGATGAGCACGAGCGGGCGTCCGGGCTGACGCGCATAGATCAGAGCCTTTGGTTTGGTCGGATCGAAGTAGTTCCGCCCCGCCCTCTTCCACTTCTTCTCGGCATGGAGGACGCCGAGGACGGCCGGCTGCTTGCGCGCGACGTGCAGGTCGTAGCCCGCGCGCCGCGCGGCCGCGAGCCGCGCGAACGGCTGTGCCGCGGCTCGTGCCTGCTCGCGCACGGTCTCTGCGGCGGCGCGTTCCTCGGGGGTCGCGAGCGAGAGGTCCGGGTACTGACGCAGATGGCTCGCCAGGCCGTACTCGGCACCGGCGGGCAGGTGATGGTGCCCGGGCGGAAGGAAGCACCAGACCACGAGCGTCCTCCGCTGAAGGGCGGTCGGCACATGGAGGACGAACGTCTGTCGTGCGGGGTGCGGTGGCCCCGCGGCGGCTGGCAACGTGACCGCAAGAACCGATGCGACGGCAGCGAACAGTGTCAGGGAGCGGCGCATCTTGACGCATGCGCAAGCGGAGGCCCGCTCAATCTGGCGACGCGAGGTGTGCCCACAGGTTCTCCAGTAGTCGCGCGGCTCCCGGCTCAGCTTGGAGCGCTTGGCGGTCGGGGAGGGGTGCGTCGGGCTCGAGCACCGACTCGACCAGGTCGAAGGCGCCGGCGGCGAAGACCTTCGCGCCCGCCGGGGTCTCGTAGTAGGTCATCTGCGCGGTGAACTGCTTGCCGTAGAGGTGCGGGATCTCGGCGAGAACCTGAACGCCGGGTGGCGAGTCCGGGGTCGTGGCATCGATCTCGATCCCGCCGCGGCCGAAGTGAGAGCCTGTCGCGAGCCCGGTGCCCGCGAAGAGCCAGCTTTGCGCGGCGGCGTCCCGGACGATCCAGGAGCCCTTGTGCTGACCGCGATCGTTGCCGCGGTACTGGGCCCCGATGAGGGCTGCCTCCGGCCGCCCGAGCTCGCGCCAGCGCTCGATCCTCGTGATCGTGCTTCCTCGCCGAACGACGCGCCAGAAGAAGTTGTTCGCCGACAGGAACATGAGGTTGCCTCCGAGATTGCGGTAGGCCTGGATCGCGTCGTACTCGCGTGTGGTCACGTACTCGTGGTGGCCGGGGAACACGATCAGGTCGTACGCCTTCGCGAGCTCAGCGAGCGTTGCCGATGCGGTTGAGGTCGGCGTCCGCGATGAAGTCGACGTGCTTCCCCGTGCGTGCGAGCCAGTGGAGGAACGGCAGGTCGTAGTGACGGAAGCGGTAGGGCACGCCTCGGTTGAGGAAGGGCCGGAAGAGATGGACGACGTTGCCGTTGCCGGCGTACCACGTGTCCGGTCGCCCATCGCCGTCGTCGTCGCGGAAGTTGTAGGCCTGCCACGTCTGCGTGGGCATGACGACCGCCACGCGATGCTCGCCGAGGTGGCGTGGCCGGACGACGAGCGGGGCGTACCCGACCAGTCCGTCAGCGCGACTTCACGCGGGCGAAGTAGAGCCCGGACTCCCAGTCGCCGATCTCGATCGTCGCGAGCGACCCGGCTTGCTCGGTCCCCAGCCAGTGAGGCGGTGCCGCCGCGACGCCGTTCATCACGTCCGAACGGCGGGTGCGGCATCCGCTCCGGGCCCGCGTGGAAGATCTGGAGGGTTACGCCTCGCGCAGCGGAGAAGAAGCGCAGTGTCGCGGTGCTTCCCGGAGCCGCGCTCTCCTGCTGGAACGCAACCTCGCACCGACGGCTCGTCTCCCTTCGGCTCGAGCCGTTCCGCATTTGCCGACGTCGAGGCGGCCAGGCCACGACGGGAGGAGGGCAACGCCCGAACGACACCATGCCCGGATGGTCGGAGGGGTCGCTAACACGGGGCCTAAGCCGTGGTAATCAGCGCCGTCTGTGCCTGGTACGAAGCGGGCCCGCTGAGCCGGCGTGAGGCGGCCCGAGATCGCAGCGAGCCGAGCGGCTGCGGCGGCGACGAGCTGGTCGAAGTCGCCGCAGGCCTCGCAGGTGTACAGCCGGGCGGTGCCGTCGAGGCCGGCGGTCAGGATCCGCGTGCCGTCCGGGCTGAACGAAGCGGCGGTCAGCGGGCCGGTGTGACCTCGGAGAAAGACGATCGCGTCGCCGCTCGACACGTCCCAGATCCCTGCGCTTGCCGGCCCCGCGGTGACGACCCAGCGGCCGTTCGGGCTGAACGACGCTGCTGACACCGGCCCGTAGTTCCCGTGCAGGACCTCGGCCAGGTCACCGGTCGCCACGTCCCAGATGCGGGCATCGTCGTCGAGGCTGGAGGTCACGACCAGCCGTCCGTCGCTGCTGAACGCGATCCCGGTCACGCTGTTCGTGTGCCCGCGGAAGACGTGTACGACATCGCCTGTTCTGGCATCGAGGAGCAAGGCACGGCCGTCTTTCCCGGCGGCGCCGATCAGTTGTCCGTCAGGGCTGAACGCTGAGGCGTTGAACTGCCCTCCGGGCCGGATCACCAGAGCCGCCTGAGCGTGGCGACGCTCCAGATGCCGATCGCTCCCTGCATCGTCGGCGCCGTCAGGTAACGCCGTCGTGGCTGAGCGCGAGCGGCCCGGTCGAGACGTTGGGAGCACTGCGAACGAGCGCGCCCGTCGACATGCTTCCAGACACGAAGCACACCTTTCGAGTCGGCGGTGAGGACGAATCTGCCGTCGGGCGTGAAGACCGCCCCGCGCACCGGTGCGGGCTGGGCGAGCTCTCGCAGGACGCGGCCCTCGTCGGAGAGGATTCGCGCACTGCGGCGTCGCCGCCGATGACGACTCGCCGGCCGTCGGGCCGAACGACGCGGTCCGGACAGGCGCCTTGCCGACCCACAGCGGACGCAGGTCGGCGGCATCCCAGAGCCGGGCGGCGCCGTCCAGGCCTGCGGTCGCGACCGAGGTTCCGTCAGGGCTGAACGACGGCATCGGCGACCACCGAGTCTCGTGGGCCGCGAAGGACGGACACCGACCCTCCGTTCCTGACGAGCCAGATTCGCGCCGTGCCGTCGGTTCCCGCCGTGAGCAGAAGCTTCCCGTCGTCGGCTGAACGACACGTGGGTGACCGCGCCGGCGTGTCCGAGCACGCGGATCCAGGGATTCCCCGACACCGGGAACCAGACGCGGGTCACGCCGTTGGCATCCGATGTCGCAAGCAGTCCGCCGCTCCGGGAAGAACGCCGCGTCCGTGATCCGGCGCCCCGCGTCCGCGCAGGGTGTGAATGAGCCCGCCGTCGCGTACGCGCCACAGGTCGGTGGTGCCGTCGGCCAGCCCGGTGACGACCGCCAGCCCGTTGGGGCTGAACGACGCGGTCGTGACGCCGTTCGCAGGGAGCTCGCGAACGAGCCGTCCAGTGGTCGGCGTCGAAGAGTCGGGCACGCACCGCTCCGCCCGGACGAGCTGCGCTCGTTGCGAGGATCAGTTGCCCGTCGGGGCTGAAGGCCGCGCTCGTCGGCGCCCCGCCGAGGCGAATGACGAGAAGCGAGCCTGCCGTCGGGAACGCTCCAGACGCGCAGCGTGCGATCGGTGCTCGCCGTCACGATTCGCGAGCCCCCTGCGCTCGAACGACGCGTCGCTTACCGGGGCGCGGTGCCGGAGCGACCGCGACGAGCTTGCCGGTCGCGGTTCGCCAGATGCGCGCGGTGTGGTCGGCGCTCGCGGTGACCACGAGCGAGCCGTCCGGGCTGAACTCTGCGTCGGTGACGGGCCCGTGGTGGGCGAGGGTGTGCGCGAGGGTGCCGTCGGTGTGCCAGAGGCGAGCCGTTCCGTCGGTGCTCGCCGTCAGCACGAGCGACCCGTCGCGGCTGTAGGCGACCGTGTGGACCGGCCCGTCGCTCGGAAGGATTGCGCGCTCGCGGTTCGCTGCAAGGGCCTGCCGGAGGATCGTCTCGGCTTGGCTCGTGCGTCTGAGCCGCGCCGACTCGAGCGCCAGGACGAGGCTCTGGAGAGGATCGACGTTCAGGTCCGAGAGTGCCGCTCCCGCCAGCTCCCGTCCGTGCGCGAGCCGTGCCTGCGACCGGGCCTTGTTCCACTGGATCACGGCGAAGGCCGTCACTCCCGCCATGACCACGAGGGCGACGGCGGCCGCGGCGAGCAGGCGCACGAGCCGTCGGTGCCGTCGCTCCGTCTCCGCAGCTTCGCGCTCGCGTTCGCGCTGGGTCTCGTGACCGGCCTTCCAGGCGAGTACCGGTTCCGCCAGCACGTCGTGGTAGATCTCGTATCCGGCCCGCGCCGTCCGTTGCCGGAGACGGAGCGGAGGATGCGCTCGTTTCCGAGCTTGGCAAGGACAGGGACGACGTCGGCCTCGGGTGCGCCGGCGTAGCTCGGCGAGATCCACCACCTCGTGCGCGATCTTGGCGCCGGACGGCGTGACGAGATGGTCGAGCATCCGGGCGGCGAGGTCCTTCTCTTCGGCTGTCAGCCCGGTCAGCGCCTCCTCGACGTGGTCGCGCACGATCTGCTCCGCGCCACCGAGCCGGTTCAGCGTCTCGAGTCGAAGCACGCGCGAGCCGGCGCTCCGCTCCGCGTCCCATAGCCGGTACATGACGAGTTGCAGGTACGCCGTCTCGATCCGGACGGTCACCTCGTCGGCCGGGGCCGCCCCGCGGCCGGACTGTCCCACTTCGACCTTCCCGGCCACCACCTGCTCGAGCACCGCGTCGACGAGCTCCGGCTCGATCTCGACGGCTCTCGTCGTCCTCGACGAGCCCGTTGTACGCGCGAATCGGCTCGACGATCGCGGCGCGGGCGGCGCTCTGGTCGAGATGCTCCAGGCGGAGGTAGTTCCCGAGCACGTTCGGGATCCGAGCCTTGAACACGTCGAGCTTTGCGAGCGCGTCCTCGCGGATCGCGAGCAGGAAGTTCGCCGGGAGGTCGGGCGTGTTGACGGCGAGCGAAAACTGGGCGGCGAAGCTCGTCGGGTCGTCGTCCGCCGGGTGGTAGAGGAAGTACTCCTCCGCCTGGTCGAGCACGACGTAGATGTCGCCGTCGAGAACGGATGTCCACAGACGGAGTGCGTCGACGAGCGGTACGTCTTCGTCGGGAGGTCGCAACGAGCCGCCCAGCGCCTGCGTCACGGCATCGGCGACGGCGGTACGGAGCGCATGGACCGGATCGTCGCGCCACGCGTCGAAGACGACGACCGCCATGCCGGGCTCGCTGCGCGCGACCAGGTTGGCCTCGGCGACGCCGCGAAGATGGTGAGCGACGCCGGCTCGCAGCACCGAGCTCTTGCCGACGCCGGTCTCGCCGTACAGGACCGTCAGGCGGGAGGCCATCAAGTTCGCCTCGATCAGCGACGCTCTCGCTCGCGCCCGAAGAAGAACCGGACGTCCAGGTCCGAGTCCTCGAACGGCGTCAGCCCCTTGTACGGCGAGAACAGTGCGTCGATCGTCAATCCCCGAGCTCCTTCGCGATCCGCCGCTCGAGCGTCTCCAGATACTCGTCGAGCCGAAGGTCGAAGCTCTCGATCCCTCGCTCCCGCCAGAGCTCCTGTTCGAGCGCCGAGAGTGCGTCGCCGATCGCCCACGAGCGGTAGCCGACGCGTTCGCGCCCCCACACCCGGTGCAGGAAGACGCGCAGGCTCCACGCCTGGAGCGGGTAGCCGAGGAAGAGGAAGTGGCTCCGGCGCAACCTCGCCGCGATCTCGACGGGAACGACGACGGATATCTCCGCCTGCGCGAGGTGATCGATGTGATCGTCCTCGCTGACGACGAAGCTCTCCCATTGCCGTCCGGGGTGCATGTCGATGCCGCCGTGGATCTTCAGGATCACGGTGCGCCTCTCGAGCGAGAGGCCGGCATAGGCGTTCGGTACGTCGACGACCGTTGCGGCGCCGTTCGCCCCGAGGTGGAGGAACTTGCCGCGGTTCCGCCCGAGCGCGACATACGTGACGACGTCGCACTCCTCGCCGGCCTCCTCGAATGCCCGCTCGAGCGCGTTGTCGAAGTTCGTCGTGACGATCAGCTGGTGAGGGCCGCCGTGACTCCGCAGCAGGCCGGCCACGCGGGCGAGCGTCCGGTCGACAGGACGCGGGTCGAAGTCACGGGCAAAGAGGGCGTGGAGCTCGTCGTACAACGGCCCGATCCCGTTCGTGAGCGTCACGTACTCGGCGACGTGCGCGAGGTCGCGCGCGTATTCCGGCGGACAGTCGAAGGACTCGACGAGGTGGGCAGTGACCTCCGCCGGGCCCGGGAGCCCGTTCCCGTTCGTCGTGTCCGCGTTGACTCCGGCTCCGACCACCGTGACGAGGCGGCCGCCGAGGAGAGATCTGACGACGGCGCCGAGGTGGTCCTCGCCGGGACCGTCGGACGGCGCGGCCCGCTCGAGCAACGGCTCCTGCCGCAGCATCGACCGGTAGAGCGCTTGAAGTGCGGGCGACGGCTCGATTCCGAGCTCGTCCACGAGGACACGGCGCGCATCGTGGTAGGCGCCGAGTGCCTCCGCCTGGCGGCCCGAGCGGTAGAGGGCGAGCATGAGCTGGCCGCGCAGTCGCTCTCGCAGCGGCCACTGACGGACGAGAGTCTCGAGCTCGCCCACGAGCTCGGGCCCGCGACCGAGCTCGAGATCGGCGTCGATCCGTTCCTCGACCACTCGGAGCCGAAGCTCCTCGAGCCGACGGATCTCGTCCTGGGCGAAGCTCTCGAAGGCGAACTCGGCCAAGGGAGCGCCGCGCCAGATCGCGAGCGCGTCGCGCAGGAGCTGAGAGCGCGACCGGGCGTCCCGGCTCTCCGCGTCCGCGACGAGTTGCTCGAAGTGCCTGCTGTCGAGATCGGCGTCGTCGAGCTCGATCTTGTACCCGGGAGCCCGCGTGACGAGGGCACCGCGGGGGAGCACCTTGCGGAGCTGCGAGACCATGTTCTGAAGCGCCTCGCGCGCCGTACGGGGCGGCTGTTCGCCCCAGAGCTCCTCGAGCAGTCGGTCGGTCGAGACCACCTCTCCGGCGTTGATGAGAAGGATCGCCAGGAGCGCGCGCTGTTTCTGGCCGCCGAGCGCCACAGACTGTGCCCTCGTCGACGACCTCGAGCGGGCCGAGGATCCGAAACTGGGGCACGCGAAGTATGTAACAGACGCTGGGAGTGCTGTCGCACGACCAGTGCAATTAGCGACGCATTAGCGGGCCTCGCGAACCTCGACGCATCGTCATCGGCACCGCGATCGGCGGTGCGCGTCAAGAGGAAGGGGAGACATGCACGTTCTTGGTAACTGGAGGCTTCGCGCGTTGGTCGTTGTGGGCACTCTCCTCGCGGCCGGCGTCATCGCGACGGTCGTGCGGGCCGGCATCCCCGGCAGCGACGGCCTCATTCACGGCTGTTACTCGGCCAATCGGTTCGACGGCGACCAACGGGACTCAGCTGAACGTCGTCGACAGCAGCCGCCACCTGTGCGAAGGGGCAGGCGGAGATCAGCTGGAACCAGACCGGCCCGCAGGGCCGCCTGGGCCGAAGGGCGACACAGGTGCTGCCGGGCCGGCGGGAGCAGTTGGGCCGGCCGGGCCGACTGGTGACACAGGTGCCACCGGACCTGCGGGGCCGGCCGGCCCGAAGGGTGACACCGGCGCGACGGGACCTCAGGGCCCTCCGGGGATCGGTGGGCCGGTTGCGCTACGCATATGTCGACCACGGCGTCCTCGACACGAGCGGTTCCGTCAGGGTTCAACGCGATGACCGTCTTCCCGAGCTCAAGCGTCCCGGGCGCCGGCATCACCGACGTCTACTGCTTCGACCTCGTGGCGACGGCCGCCAACCTCGAGGCCATGCGGGCGCTCGGCTCCGGGAACAGCGGTGGCGTCGCGGGGACCGTCGCCGGCACGGCGTCGTTCTCGACGCTGCCGTGCGCGCCGGGGACCGACGCCGCCATCGTCAGCGGCATCAACCAGAGCTCGAGTTTCTTTGCGCTCTTCAACTGATGCCGCGTCTTGCGGGCGGGAGCGATCGGTGCTCCCGTCCGGGGGCGCACCACAACCGCGTCGGCGGCGATCGCCGTCGTCACTCGATGTTCTAACCGCGAGAACACCAGGGTTGTCCCGACTGCCGTCGTGGTTGGTCGAGACCGAGCGGCGGTTGAGACGCTTCAGCGCCGGCCCGTTCAGACGCCACTCATTTAGAGCCAGCGGACGACCAGGATGATTCCGAACACAACGCACCAACACACGAGCGTTCGCCAGAACAACTCGCGCCGGCCGAGGTTGCGAACGCCGATCCTTGTCATGCCTCCTATATCGGTCTCGGCGATCCCGAACTCAAGGCCAAGCGGTACGGCGGTCGCCTGCGCCGGAAGGCCGGAGGTCGCTCCCTTGAGGGGGCCTTGGCGTATCCCGACGAATCCCGACGAGTTAGATCGCATCCCGAGCTTCGCAGCGTCTGCAAACTGCGTCGAGGCTTTGGATTCTGCCGGCGGCCAGACGGCCATGCCTCCGCAGTCGGCGGCCGTCCCCGACCGTCGCGCGCTTAATCGACACGAGGGCTCACGTGGCCGCACACGCCCCACTGTCGAGCGAGGCGGCGCGCTTCTTCGAGGAGTCCCAGGCACCGTGCATGAGTCGTTCGATTGCTATACGAGTCCGGGCAGTCAATGGCGCCCCGTGCTCCTTGACAGCCCGCCTAAAGAGGCGTATAGAGCCTTGTTACGAATGACACGAGTCGCGGAGCGTGGGCACGGAATCTCTGAGGACTTCGTGAACGAGCCGCTGACCCGGATCGGGTCGTTCCGACGTGTGCTCTGTGCCGCCGCGGCTCTGTTGGTCGTGCTCGCGCCGACCGGTTCCGCCTCGGTGGGCGTCAGCGTCGCTGCTCCAAGCAACGCGGCCGTGGCGGTGTCTTTCAGCTTCTACACCGAGCCCAGCGTCAACCAGCCGGTCGGGATCACGGCCGGACCGGACGGCGCCCTCTGGTTCACCAACTTCCCCGGCAACTCGATCGGGCGGATCAGCACCAGCGGTGTCGTCAGCAACTACACCGACCCCAGCATCAGCGAGCCGACCGGGATCACGGCGGGGCCGGACGGCGCCCTCTGGTTCACCAACTTCGGCGGCGGCAACAACCCCGGCTCGATCGGGCGGATCGCGATCAACCCCGCCTCCGCGCCCGACAACGATCTCGCGTTGAGCAACCTGCCGGGGGAACATCACCGTCAACGCGACCAGCCCAGCGGGCGCGAGCGTGAGCTACACAGCGCCGACCGTGGTCGATGAGGACTCGCCGCTGCCTGCCGTGAATTGCCTCCCGGCCTCCGGGTTGCTGTTCCCGATCGGCGCCACGACGGTGAGCTGCACGGCGACCGCTTCGGGCGACGCGAAGAGCCCGGTGGCGGCCTCGGTGACGGGTGTCGGCCCCGGCAAGAGCCTTGTCGAGAAGGTGACCCTGATCGAGCGCGACGTCCCCGTGAGCGACACATCAGACGCCTGCGACGCGCTCGGCGGATTCAGCAACGAGGTACGAGCGCAGACCGGCAAGAAGCTGACCGCCGCGAAGGCGGCGTCACTGATCGGGCAGGTGCAAGCGATCAAGACCGCGCTCGGCTGCTGAGTGGCGGTTGGGGTACGCGAATGGAGGTGTGGGCTATGACTTTCTCTTCAAAGAGCTTGTGCAAGCAGGCCGCGGCGTTCTTCGTGCTCGTAGCGGCCACGATTGCGTTCGGCGCGTTCGCGGGCGGCACCGGGGCGGCGACCTCGCCGTTTGTCGCGGTCGACCTCGGCACCCTCGGCGGCAGCTCCAGCGTCGCTTTGTCGCTTAACGACGCCGGCCAGGTCGTCGGCTACAGCGCTACGGCCGCGGGCGAAGACCACGCGTTCTCGTGGACGCAGGCGGGCGGGATGGTCGACCTGGGCACCCTCGGCGGCAGCACCAGCTCCGCCATCGCGGTGAACAACGCCGGCCAGGTCGTCGGCGACAGCTCCACGGCCTCGGGCGTAACGCATGCATTCTCGTGGACGCAGGCGGGCGGGATGGTCGACCTGGGCACCCTCGGCGGCAGCACCAGCTCCGCCATCGCGGTGAACAACGCCGGCCAGGTCGTCGGCGACAGCTCCACGGCCTCGGGCGTAACGCATGCGTTCTCGTGGACGCAGGCGGACGGGATGGTCGACCTCGGCACCCTCGGAGGACGGAGCGAGCCCCTTGCGGTGAACGACGCTGGCCAGGTCTTCGGCTACAGCTTTCCGGACCAGTTCGCATACCACGCGTTCTCGTGGACGCAGGCGGGCGGGATGGTCGACCTGGGCACCCTCGGCAGAGGCACCCCCCGCACGGGGAACGACGCCGGTCAGATCGTCGGCTCTAGCGACGCGGAGGACTTTGGCTCATTCCACGCGTTCTCGTGGACGCAGGCGGGCGGGATGATCGACCTCGGCACCCTCGGCGGCCTCCTCAGCACCGCCGTCGCGGTGAGCGACGCCCACCAGGTCGTCGGCGAAAGCTTTATAAAGCTCGGGGGCGACTACCACGCGTTCTCGTGGACGCAGGCGGGCGGGATGGTCGACCTCGGCACCCTCGGCGGCCCCGACAGCTCCGCCATCGCGGTGAACAACGCCGGCCAGGTCGTGGGCTTTAGCTTTACGCATACGGGCCCCCCGTTCGAAACCCACGCGTTCTCGTGGACGCAGGCGGGCGGAATGATCGACCTCGGCACCCTCGGCGGCAGCCACTTCATCAGCGACGCCTACGCGGTTAACAACGCCGGCCAGGTCGTCGGCGTCAGCTACGACGGCCACTTTCACGCGACGTTGTGGCGGCTCGCCGACACGAACCCGCCGTCGCTGACGGTTCCAGCCGACTTCGCTGTTGACGCAACGTCTCCGGGCGGCGCTGTGGTCACGTTCGCCGTGTCGGCGTCCGACGCCGTCGACCCGGCACCAACCGTGAGCTGCACACCTGGGTCCGGAACGGCCTTTGCGATCGGTGACGCCACCGTGACCTGCACGGCCACGGACGCCGCCAGGAATACGGCGACGGCGAGTTTCGTCGTTCATGTTCGCGGCGGGGCCGAGCAGCTTGCCACCCTCGCGACGGCCGTGAAGGGCGTCGGCCCCGGCACGAGCCTTGCCGACAAGATCGCAAAGGCTGCCACCGCGCTCAAGGCCGGTGACAAAGCCACCGCCTCCTCAATCGTGGAGGCCTTCACCCGCGAGGTCAGGGCGCAAAGCGGCAAGAAAATCGAACCCGGCACGGCCACAACACTGATCGCGAGCGCGAACCAGATCATCGCAGTGCTCGGATAGGTAGCGGCGCCGACAGCAATCCTCTCGGCGCCTTCCTTCTACCAGACCTGACTCCCCGGCCTGTACGCAGGAACCGTCAGCTCCAACTGACGGGGCTTACCTCATGACAAAGGCAGCCGCATCGGTGGGTGTCGTTACACCTTCACCTATCGTGGGGCCATAAAGGCGCGACCGGTGCTGGCCCGTTTGGTGGCGACGGTGAGCTTTGCATCGGAGGCGTAGAACTCATCCTCGAGCTCCGCGAGACGACGCAGGAGGACCGTCGCTTCGGGCCTCCGAATCGAACTGTGAATCGATCTTCTCCTTGCTGGCGACTTGGGGCCGAGTTCTCGCCCCAGCCCGTCCACGCCACGATCGCCTGACTCCCAAGCTCGGGATCAAAAGTCGCTTCCACGACTTCCAATCATGCCTCCGCTTCGGGGTGAATAGCGCATCACTCGTGCAGGCGAGAGGAATGGTGCGGGTCGGTAGTTCGCTCAAGCGCTGATTGGTGGTCGCACGGAAGCGGACACGGCGCTCTGGGCGGCGGAATGGGTTGGAGCCGAATTGTCAACCAGCACCTGCGATCAACGGCAACTCGACCAGCGCGCCAGAGCGGGAAAGGGCTGAACGGCCCGAGAAAGCGACTAACGGCGACTAACGGCTACTCGCGCGACCGAACTGTCACGCCAGAGTGACGCCCTACGCGCAAGGCCGGAGGTCGCTCCCACTATCCCACCCAGCGTTGCGGCGAGTCGGTTCGCATCAGACGGCCTTGCCGAAGCCGCCGCATGACCGACACTTCATACACGGCCGCGGTCGAGCGCCCTGCTGAGCGAGTACGTGAGCTTACACGCGGCCGTGCGCAAGATCGGTAGACGAGGAGTCTGTGCCAGCTAGCGGACGCCGCCACACGACAAGAGTGACATTGAGTGAGTGAGTGACGCCTGACAACCGCCCTCAGTTCGGCGTCTATCGGAGCGAGTTCAGGAATGCGAGCAGCCGGGGCCATACGGCTGCGCGGGCACGTTGATCGGCGGAGATCGAGCCGCCGGTCGGGAGGTAAAACGGGTCGTAGGGCAACGGGAGGCCGACGCCATGACCGGCTTGTCCATATTCGAGGAGAGTCACCGGGTAGCCGAACCGGTGTGCGTGGAGCCGGGCGACAATCGCATGCGCCATCAGACACGAGGGCCAGAGAGCGTCTTGGCCACCGCAGTCGAGGAAGACCGGACCGCGAATGCGTTCGTCGGCGATTGCGGTGGCGGCGTCGAACGGGTTCGGGTTGCGACTGTAGGGGATCGCCTTGCCGCGGTAAGTCCAGGCGGGACCGATGCAGCGAATCTGATTCGTGCCCGTGAAGCGGGGAATGCCGCAGTTGGCTGTGTTGCTCGGCACCAGCGCCACGACGGCGTGCACGAGGGTGGGTTCGTGGACGCCAAGCAGCTGCGCCGCTTCGCTTCCTCGGGAGATGCCGACGACGGCCAGCCTTGCCGAGTCGACGCCGGGCTGGGCCGCGAGCCAGTGCAATGCGCGCGCGAAGTATTCGAGCTTGATCCGCACCAGATTCTTGGGTAGGCCGGGCTCGCCGAAGTACGCGAGCGCCAGGGTCGGGTAGCCGCGGGCTGCGAGCAGCGACGCGAAGTTGCTCGTCGCCAATCCGCCCTCGGAGCCTCCGAGGACGAGCACAGCCGGCCCTGGCACCCGTGCGTTCTTCGGCTCGAACATCTCGCCGTAGAACCCCTGTCGCGCCGGCCGTAGTTCTCGAACACGCTCGCCCGGCGCGCGCAGCCGGCGCCTGACGCTGACCGCGCAGACCACTCGTCCGGCGACGCTCACCGTAAGGCGGATTTGCGCGCCCGCGTTCGGAGGCGCGTACACGTAGTAGTCGGCCGGTCCGGCCGACGGCGGATGCAATGACCAAAACACGCGCATCGCAGAATCCCCGACCAGATCGACTCCGCCGCCGCCGTCGGCATGAACCCGGGTCGTCGAGATCCACGGCTTGCCCAGATCGTCACGAGCGGTCGCGCGGAGCTCGCCACGCTGATGCGGCGGAAGATGGGAAACAACGATCCTGAGCGGCGTATCCCAGAGCGCGTCCAACCTACTGACCGAGATACAAGCGGGCGAAGACCCCGAGCCACCGACGGCCACCGTCGCCGTCAAAGAAAGCATCACAACAACGATCGCGGCCGCTCGCATCACATCGAGTCTCTCACCACCGACGAGGCAGCGCTAGGCGTAACAGCGGCAACCTGGGCCAGTGTTCCGGAATGTTCCCTGAGCCGGGCGTGCGATCCGACCGCGATGCCAGGGTGAATAGGCATGGTGACCGAATGGCTCGGTGCACAGGCTCGTCGGATCGCGCCGTCACCGTTTTCGCCAGAGACGCAGGCGATCATTGCCGAGTACGCCCCAGCGAATCCCGAAGCGGATCGGCAGATCACTGAGCTCGGTCTAGTCGCCATTTACGGGCTGGCGATGGTTCCGACGGTTGCGCTCTGGGGGCTTGTCGGATGGACGGTCGATTCGATAACTGGATCAACCGAGTGGGTTACCAGGCTCGGATGGGGATTGCTGGTCGTACTGCTCACGGGTATCGGCCTTCATCTTGTCCGGTACTACGACGCGCTCATTCGACGCAATCGGGGACGCCAACTTGCAGAGTCGCAGGCTCGCTGGCCGATGATCTCGGGCGATCTTGATCTCGTGATCCAGGTCGTGATCGGTGTGGTCGCCGTCGTGCTCGGCGCTCCGGGGTAAGGACGTGACCGTGCGCGAGGGTGTCTCACAGACGCCTGATCGCTACCGGATTCGCCCATGGACACGAATACGATCTGCGCCGTGATGGATCGTGCGTCAGGGGCGACACGGCCGAGATTCCAAATCGGAGCTTCGTTTCGGACTGAGTTCGACGCTTCCGGCAGTCGGCTTGTGACGTTGGGCAAGCGGATCACTCTCTGGGACGTAAGAGCGGGGAAGCGGATCGCGACCGGTCCCTCATTGAAGCACGCGTCGAGTGTCGACGTATCTCCCGATGGGTGCCTGGTTGCCGCAAAGAACACGCTGGGTGAGGTGCTCGTGCTCGACGCCAAGACGCTGGAGGAGGTGGCTCGGTTCTCAGGCAAGCCCTACGGGGAGGGAACCGGTGTCCGTTTCACCAATGACAGTAAGGCCATCGTCGATGGCTCCTGGGCGGGGCACCTGATCGTGCGTGATGCCCTGACCGGCGAGGTCGTGTGGGACGAGCTTGAAGGCGACGAGTCTGTGATGCCGCTTGCGCCGTCTCGGGATCGGAGAGTCTGGGCCTACGTGCGCACGCCGCGGGGAACGGGGAGCCGAAGCGTCCGTGTCCTTGTCAGGAGTTGGCCATTCGACCGACACGAAGCTAGGCTCGTAGCGGAAAAGGAACACGTCAACGCCCTGGCCGTCGACTCGACGGGGGAACTGCTCGCGCTCACCGCTTGGCCCTCGATCGAGGTTTGGCAGCTCGGGAGGCAGCCAGGAGAGGGCGCATTTCTTCTTCGCGCTCTTGAGCGGGGTGCCGTCTCGGGGACGGGCGACGGGCTCGACTGGCATCCGCAGTCGACGTTCGTCGCGCAGGCAGGCGCCAATCGAGCCACGGTGTTCACAGCCCAGCTCGAAACGTTCTGGTCCGTCAAATCACTCTATGCCTCCGACGTCCGGTTCACCTCCGACGGCGCTCTGCTCGCGGTAGGCGACTGGAGCAAAGGCGCCGTGTATGAATGGCCGCCCGGATGAGACTCACGAGCAGCGATCCCGAGCGTTTAGCACTTTCGGGTGCGCCAGCATTCGCGAATGAATGACGAATGTATCGAGGCTAGGCTTGCGAAGTGGCGGTCGAAGCTTCTCCACGAGAAGTATGGGGCCAGATCCTGCGGGCGCTATGGCACCTTGTGAGCGATCCGATAACGACGCATGGCCACGCGTGCACAGTGTGCGGCCGTCCCGTCTACATCTGGGAGAGGCCATTCCGTGGAGCCGCTGAGACTTGGACGGCGACTTCAGGCGGCGTATCGACCTCCACGTCGTGGTCGACGGTGACACATCGCGAATGCGCGCTCGGTCAGTTGTCTGTATTGAGTGACTCCGGTACGAAGCCTGACGAGCTTCCTCACTAGCTCAAATTCGCCAAGGGCTAGTTCCCTCGGTTGGGCCACAGTCCGCGAACGCACTCCGAAGACCTGGGTATCGGTGGGTGTCGAGCCGTTCGTTTAGAGCCAGCGGACGACCAGGATGATCCCGAACACAACGCACCAACACACGAAGGTCCGCCAGAACAACTCTCGCCGGCCGAGGTTGCGAACGCCGATCCTTGTCATGCCTCCCATATCGGTCTTGGCGATCCCGAACTCAAGCCCAAGCGGTACGGCGGTCGCCTGCGCGAGAGTTGCGGAAAGACACCACGAGAAGGGTCGTCCGCCGGAGCTCGGCCCGGAGTCAAAACACGTGTCCGAGTAAGTCGACGTCGCCGTCGGGCCATTGCCGGCTTCCGATTGCTTTGACCATCATCACGTCCCCAAGCGATTCCCCCGTGGCCAGCCCGAGTATCCGGTGGTCATCGATCTTCACCCATGTACAGGGGTTGGCGATATGGACCCAGCCGTTTCGGACATAGAGTCGATCGTCGTCCGCAAACAGGACAACGAAGTCGACTCTCCGTTCTTTTGCGATCTCCGTTAGTTGTCGCAGAAGCCGGCTGGCGAGCCCTTGCGAACGGTTGCTCTCGTCAACGCAAAGGTCGGCAACACCGAAGACACGCAAGACGTTGTCGCCCACCCGAAAGACACGATGCTCGACGCCCATCTGGGCGACGAGTGTCCCGTCAATCGTCGCTACGAAGCGGAAATGCGGAGGGAGCTTGAAATAGGAGCGTGCGGGATACCCCGAGAAACTTCTCTGAAGGAGAGACTGGAGCTCCGCCTCGAAGTCACTATCGACATCCGGTTCCCAGACGCTGCGGATGACCAAGGCCTTTTCGTCGTGTCGATCCATCTCGCGCCAACCTATCTCGAACGGCGCTTTACCACTGGCCTCGAAGCTACGACGCCCGTGGTGCGGCAGATCCTTCGGACGAAGGTGCAGTCACTTGCGCCAGCGTTCCCAGTGACGCCCAGCTATGGGTTCGTCAGGCGTCGGGCCCCCGACCTAGACCTCCCTCCGAACGGTGGAGCCGTCCCAGGTTTTTTCCCGCCGCGTCACATCATGTGCGCGCCGTCATTCCTCGCAACATCGCTCTGGTCTGACCGGCTCACGTCTTCAGTGTCCGGTCACCGAGAAGTGCATGTAGTCCTTCGTCGAGCCAGTCCAGGAGCCGCCCCAGCCCCAGCCGATCTGGTGGAAGATCTCGAGCACCTGCGAGGTCACCATCCCGCGCCGTATGCGCGACCGGTCGAGGTAGGAGAGGGCGGTCCTGTCGCGTGTCATCCCGCAGCCGACGTAGGGGTTCTCGACCGGGTTGAGGTCGACCGCCTCGCCGTAGGCGTGCTCCGACCAGCTCCCGGTCCCCGTGCTCGCCATGCCGTTGCAGGGTGAGGCCACCGCCTGGCGGCACTCGAATGACGCGGTGACGTCTCCGTCGCGCGGTCGGCCGCTGGAGGGCCCGTAGGTGTCTGAGAAGGCCATGTGGCGGATCGGGAAGCGGATCGCGTACAGGTGCGCGAAGACCTGCTGCAGTCGGCCGGCCTGCGCGTCGTTCACGACGAGCTCTCCTGTGTGCGCGCGGCCGTCGAAGCCCAGGTAGCGGACGGTCAGCAGGCGCAGCTGCGAGAGCAAGACGGGGCACCCGGGATGCCACTCCTTGGCGGCAACGACCTCCTGGCGCTCCGCCGCCGCCAGCGGCCTGACCGAGGCCTGGGACACAGCAGGCCACGAGACTGCGCCAACGAGAGCTGCCCACACCGCGAATCGCATACCCGGCCCAGAGGGTACGGGACGCGGTGGAGCCGGGAAGTTCCGCCCCGCTCACCAACGGTCTTACCAGGCCGAGTGACCCCGGTATGCGCAGCTGGCGGTCATCTCACGGATATCCCGGGTCGAACCGGGACATCTGCCTCTGGCGCGCCGGGACGTCTTCGGCGGAGGCTATGGGCTCGGTCCACGACTAGGAGGTGCTCAATGCTCCCAATTCCAGCACGGTTTGCCGTCACCGGCTTCGGCCTCGCCGTAGGCGCCTGCGCGCTCGTTCTCGCCGGAGGCGCTTCCGCTCAGGGTGCGACAACCGTGACCTTCAAGGAGCTCACCAAGGGCTCGACGTTCGCGTTCGTTGACAACGCGCCAGCGTCGAAGACGAAGGGCGAGCCGGCTGCTTCGGCCGGTGACGTGATCGTGTTCACGAACCCGCTGACCAACCGCGGGAAGCGAATTGGGCGGCTCTACATGCACTGCACCGTTGTCGTCGCCGCGTCGGCGGCAAACAAGGCCGGCTTCGCGTGCGAAGGAGTGGTTGGGCTCGGCGGCGGAACGCTGACGATTCAGGCGCTCCTGCCTCATGCCGGCGCCACCGTTCACGGCGTCGTCACCGGCGGGACCGGGACGTACGCGAACGCCCGCGGCACGCTCGTTTCCAGGCCCACGAAGACGGGCGCCGACGACACGCTCAGCCTCGTCGCATGAGCGCCTCGACGCCTGCCGCGGCGGTTGCGATCTCCGGGCACCGCGGTCGTCCGAGTCTTGCGTTGCTCCTCGGCCTGCTCGGGATTCCGGGTGTGACACTCGCGTGGGATCTTCCGCTCGGCGGCTACTGGATCGGCCTGCCCCTTGCCGTCGCGGCGATCGTCCTCGGGGCCGGGGCGCGTGGGACAAGCCCGCGTCGTGCCTGGGCGGCGATCGCACTCGGCGCGATCGAGATCCTGTTCACGGTGAGTTGGCTGGTCGTCGCTCTGTTCGGTTGACGCCGTGACACCGTGCCGTACGCTTCCTGCCATGACGTCCCGGCTCCGCCGGGGTTGCCTGTGACCGAAGCGTTGCGTGTCCTGGTTGCCGACGACTCGGCCGACTTTCGCGAAGGCATCAGAGCCTTGCTCTCGTCCGTCGACGGCCTCGACCTCGTGGGTGAGGCCGACGACGGCGACGCGGCCGTTGCGCGGGCGCTCAGCCTGCAGCCCGACGTCGTGTTGATGGACCTGCACATGCCGGGCCGGAATGGGATCGAAGCGACTCGCGGGATCGTGTCGGCGGCGCCGCACATCGCCGTTCTCGTGCTGACGATGCACGAGGACGACGAGTCGGTGTTCTCGGCCGTCCTCGCCGGTGCCCGCGGCTACCTCGTCAAGGGCGCGAGGCAGGCCGAGCTGCTGCGAGCGCTGCGCACCGTCGCCGACGGCGGCGCCGTATTCGGCCCCGCGATCGCGCGGCGCATGATCGGCTTCTTCGAGGCGGCCGCCTCCGCCTCGCCCATTCCGTTTCCAGACCTGACGGTGCGCGAGCGCGAGATCCTCGATCTGGTCGCGCGCGGGTGGTCGAACCAGCAGATCGCAGCGCAGCTCGGCCTCTCCATCAAGACGATCCGCAACCATGTCTCGAGCGTCTTCACGAAGATCCAGGTCGTCGATCGCGCACAAGCGATCGTCAAGGCCCGCGAGGCCGGGATCGGGAGCCGCGGATGACCGCCACCTCTGTCGCGATTCCACGGCCGAGGAGCGCGGCGGCCGTCAGCGACGCGTCGGCCCGCCTCGTCTTCGGTGCCATCGTTGCTGCGGGAGCCTTCCTGATGCTGCTCGCCTCGCTGCTCACGGTGCTCGTCGCCGCGCACGACGTTCCGCCGGCTGGCCACCCCGGGACGTGGCATCAAGTGACGAAGCTCGTGGCGACGATGCCGCTGCTGCCGCTCGGCGCGCTCATGGTCGCCCGGCTGCCGCGGAACGCGATCGGGTGGCTGCTGTATGCGACAGCGATCGGAACAGCGATCTCCGTCGCGGCACAGGAGTACGCGGTCTACTCGCACTTCGTCAACCCGCTGCCCGCCGCGGTCTGGCTCGGCTGGATCGGACAGTGGTCCGGCGGAGGGATGATCGCGCTCGTCAGCATCGCGCCGCTGCTCTTCCCGACCGGGCGGCTTCCTTCGCGTCGGTGGCGCCCGGCGCTCATGGTCGGTATCGCCGCTGAGTTGTTCCTCTTGTTTGGAGGGCTGCTGTCGCCGCCCGAGGATCTGACGTTCCTTCGCAACCCGATCTCGAATGCCGGCATTGTCCACGACGTGAGCCAGGCCGGAGGGATCGGCTGGTTCCTGATGCTTCCATCGTTCGGGGCCGGAATAGCGGCCCTCGTCGTCCGTCGGCGCACGGCGACCCGGGAGGTCGCAGAGCAGATCCGTCTCCTGATCAGGGCGGCGATCGTGGTCGCCGTCGCCTTCACCGTATGCCTGATCTGGAGCTTTGCCGCGCCGCGCACCTTTGATGCCGGCGCGGCCGTCGCGTGGCTCTCGGTGGGATTCCTCGCCGGGACGATGGGTGTCGCGATCCTGCGACACCGCCTGTACGGGCTCGACGTCTACGTCAACCGCTGGCTCGTCTACACCGGGCTGACCGTCGTCCTCAGCGGACTCTACGTCGCCGTCGTGCTCGGGCTCGGTCGGCTATTCGGACAGAACGCGAACCTCGAGGTCGCTCTCCCCGCCACCGTGGCGGTGGCCGTCGCCTTCCAGCCTGTCCGCGAGCGGCTCCAGCGCAGCGTCAACCGGCTGCTCTACGGGCAGCGCGACGAGCCGTACGCCGCAATCTCGTCGCTCGGGCGCCGCCTCGGCGAGGCGATCGGGCAGACCGAGGTGCTCGCGGCGATGGTCGAGACGATCGCGGATGCGCTGCGGCTGCCGTACGTCGCGGTCGAGCTGGCCTCGCCATCCGGGCTCGCCGCGGTCCACGGGACGCCCGCCGCGGGTCTAGCGCTGAGGCTGCCACTCGTTCACGGCGGAGAGCCGGTGGGGACGCTGTTGATAGGAGCCCGGGCCCACGGGGAGGCGCTCGGTGACGGCGACCGGCGCCTCCTCGAAGACTTCGCCCGTCACGCGGCGGCAGCCGTGAGCGCGATCGCGCTCTCGACCGAGGTGCAACGGTCGCGTGAGCGGCTCGTCACCGCGCGTGAGGAGGAGCGGCGGCGACTCAGCGGCGACCTCCACGACGGTCTAGGCCCGACGCTCGCCGGCGCGATCCTGATGATCGAAGCCGCTCGCGCCATGGTTGCGCGTGACCCGACAGCCGTCGAGAAGCTGCTCGATCGTGTCGCCGCGAGCCTCGAGACAACGGTTGGCGACGTCCGCCGCCTCGTCTACGGGCTACGCCCACCCGCGCTCGACCAGGTCGGCCTCGTCGAGGCGATCCGCCAGCAAGCAGCGGCGCTTTCCGCGGGCGGCGAACGACAGATCGCCTGCGACGTGGTCGCGCCCGACCCGATGCCGCCGCTTCCGGCCGCGGTCGAGGTAGCCGTCTTCCGGATCACGCAAGAGGCGCTCACGAACGTCGCACGCCATGCACGGGCGCGAAACGCCTCGGTGACCATCGCCGTCGACAGCACGCTCCGGCTCGAGATCCGCGACGATGGCCGCGGCCTTCCGAGCGACATCCACACTGGCGTCGGGCTGATCTCGATGCGGGAGCGAACAGCCGAGCTCGGCGGGAGCTTCGAGCTCGGCTCGGATCCCCTCGGCGGCACCCGGCTGACCGTTCAACTTCCGATCGCGGAAGGCTGACTTTCCACGGCGTTCGCAGAACAACACTCAGAGCGGCCCGCGGAACGAACTCGACGTGCTCCAGCCCTGCAAGCGACAGCGCCCGTCGGATCGGCATGGCTGAACACGGTGAATTCAACCGCACGATCGTTGACGACAACACCTTCGACTCGTGGTACCCGGTGATCTCGCAGCTTCCGGTCGATCTAGCTTGGCGTCTTGACTACACGGTCAAGTTCGGATCGCCTCCGTCCGACTTCGCTGACCTCTACTACGACGCTGCCAACATCGTCATCGATGACATCGCCAACGCCGCCCAGATCGACGCGAACGGCCAACTGATCGTCAACCGGGCCGCGCTCGCGACCGCCGTCCGCAACACCTCCGGCTACCCGGGGGTGACATGTTCGGTAACGATCGACAGCACCGGGGATCGCGCCGACGACAGCGCCGCGATCAGCACCTGCACGGGCTGACCGCCGATCAGGACTCCCCACCGCGATTGTCGGTCGCGCCGCGGTAATCCGGCGCGTGGCGAGGATGCTGGACTGCGCGAACGACATTACGCCGGGCGTGACTCTTCGTCCGCCGTTGGAGCTGAGTTGTCAACCAGCACTCGCGACCAACCGCAACTCGACCAGCACCCCAGAGGCGAGATCCGGCTTGAACCGGGCGGAACGCGACTACCCGGCACTCACCGCAACGAGCGGAGCCGAACTGTCACACCAGAGCGACGCCCTACGCGGAAGGCCGGAGGTCGCGCTCTTCAACGACTCTTGATGTCCTCGGTCGAAGTGTCGCCGAATCTGCGCGCGTCCCTGGCCTACCACCATCTTAGGCCCGACGCGCTACCAAAATGGAGAGCGCTACCGGCTACCTGTCGCTGACAAGCGCCAGATCACCACACCCGTCAAACCGAGGGCCCGCAGAGCTACGCAGGCGGCGGTGTCGGCGGGAAGAACCGCGTTTCGGATCAGCAGCCGAGCGTGGCCTCGATGTTCTGCGCCTGCCCAATGAACGACGCTGCCTGCACCCGCGTGATCTTCTTGCCGGTCTGCGCGTTCACCTCGTTGATGAACGCCGCGAGCGTGCCGCACGCGTCCGCCTTGTCGTTCGCCGCGACGTAGCCCTGGATCAGGGTGACCTTGTCGGCCAGACTCCTGCCGGGGCCGACACCCGTGACCGAGGCCAGCAGTGCCTGAAGCTGCACGGTGGCGCCGTTCACCGTGACCGTGAAGGTGCCGGTCGCTGGACTGTTCGCGTCTCCGGTCGCGGTCGCGGTGCAGCTCACGGTCGTGGGGCCGATCGGGAACAGCGACCCGGAGGCCGGGAGGCAGTTCACGGCGGGCAGCGGCGAGTCCTCGTCGACCACGGTCGGCGGTGTGTAGCTCACTGACGCCCCCGCCGGGCTGGTCGCGTCGACGGCAATGTTGGTCGGCAGGTTGCTCAACGCGAGATCGTTGTCCGACGCGGGGGCGGGGGTGATCGCAATCGCGGACGGGAAGCTGCCGACGGGGATCTGGGTGCCGGGCGTGTTCGTCGCCAGGTCGATCGGCGTCACCGTGCCGGAGCGACAGAACGGGTCATCACCGCAAAAGTTGGCGACGTAGGCGGTCTGATCGTCGGGCGTGATCGCGATGCTCCTTGGGACAGCGCCGACGGGGATGGGTGTGCCGGGCGTGTTCGTCGCCAGCGTGATCGGCGTCACCGTGCCGTGGCCGGCGGGGCTTAACTGGTTGGTCACGTAGGCGGTCTTGCCGTCCGACGTGATCGCAATCCCGACCGGTTCGCCGGCGACAGGGATCGGGGTACCCGGGGTGTTCGTCGCCAGCGTGATCGGCGTCACCCTGCTGTCAGGGTTGATGACGTAGTCGGCGTTGTCAGGGTTGGTGACGTAGGCGGTCGTGCCGTCCGGCGTTATCGCCACGCTCGCGGGGCTGCCGCCGACGGTGATGGGGGTGCCCGGCGTGTTCGTCGCCACCGTGATCGGCGTCACCGTGCCGCTGCCCCTGTTGGCGACGTAGGCGGTCGCGCCGTCCGGCGTGATCGCAATCCCCTCCGGGAAGAGGCCGACGGGGATCGGGCTGCCGGGCGTGTTCGTCGCCACGGTGATCGGCGTCACCGCGCCGCAGCCGTCACTCCCGCATTCGTTGCTGACGTAGGCGGTCTTGCCATCCGGCGTGATCGCAATCCCGAACGGGAAGCTGCCGACGGGGATGGGGCTACCGGGCGTATTCGTCGCCAGCGTGATTGGCGTCACCGTCTGGCTGCCGTTGTTGGTGACGTAGGCGGTCTTGCCATCCGGCGTGATCGCAATCCCGAACGGGAAGTTGCCGACGGGGATGAGGCTACCGGGGGTGTTGGTCGCCACCGTGATCGGCGTCACTGCGCCGCGGCCCGTCTCGCTCGCGAAGTCAGTCCCGGGGACGTAGGCGGTGAGCGGCGAGAGGCCCGACGACGCTCGTCGGTCGGTGCGGCTCGGGCGGCACCGACCAGCAGACACGCACCCAAGGCAACGCCCACGACGAACGCCCGGGTCCGAGCGTTCCCGATCGGCGCGAACGCGCCGACCAGTGTCCTACACTCCGCTGCCCTGACCCGGGCCGATCGTGTTCCCGACCCAGAAACCTTCGGCCATCTCGTCCCTTTGCGCATCGTTCGTCCTCTCTCTCCGATTGCGATCCGAGGCGCGAGCCCTCTAGCGCCGCCCTAACAGCGCGCTAACACTGCCCTCCCCGTTACTTACTTCCACTCGATCTGAACCCAGTCGGACGCATCAGATTCGCCGCCTTGGTTGCACCCGCCACCTCGTCGAACCGAGCCTATTCCCGGATCGCGTCTCGTGTCAATCGTCACGAACCGCGCCCTTCACGGTCTCAGGTTCTTGAGGCAAATACACGTCTTGGCGGGGGAAGGATCGATCGACGTTCGATCAGCTGGCACGTCGAGTGCCGCTGTCGCAGCCGGGAAACGGCGGCCGCGGCTGGGGCGCATCGATGGCATTCGCCGCTGCCGTACGAGCGAGCTGACCTCCCGCAGCGGATCCGCTCAGAACGGACAACGGTCACCTGCAGATTCATAAGCACCCCGCACCCGACGACGGACACGAGGTTCGACTGGCTTATGCGGTGGAGCTCGCCGGTTGAATATGGTCGTGTCGAACACCGGTGTCCCTTGACAAGTCGAGGGGTTTACACCGAACGCTCGGCGAGCCGGGCCCTCGTCTGGTCTGCGCCGAACGCGTTGCCTTTCTGCTCATGTAGATCGAGAGCCTTCTGAAGAGCCTGGGTGGCCTCATCGCTCTGGCTCTGTAGGTCCAGCACCTCAGCAAGGTCTGTCATGGCCTCGGCATGCGCGAAGAGGAAGTCGCTCGCCTCAGCGTAGGCTACGGCCTCTCGCGCGAGCCGTTCCGCCGCCTGGTGTTCGCCTCTCCGGGCGAGTGTCTTTGCACGGATGGAGCGCCAGCTGATCTGGGAGTGGACATCGTTTGGACGCGATGCCTCTTCGCACTCGTACGTGAGCCGTTCGGCTGCTGGGTACCGGCACTGGTCGTACAGGGCATGTGACAGGGCGTGCGTGATCGATGAGAAGTGACTCTTTTCGCCCATCTCTTTGAGCGCGTCGTAGGCCGGTAGAAGCGCGAGCTCCGCTGCAGCCGGATCGCCTTGCCACAGCAGGATGAACGCTTGCCAGAACGAGCTGATCCAGTTCCAAGTGCCGGCGTCGCCCGCGATCTCTTGGGCGCGCCCGATCAGTTCGGCCGCCTCACCCACTCGACCGCGCATGGCTTCGAGAGGAGCCAATGCAGCAATGATCTCTGCCTGAAGGAGGGGCATGTCCGACAGCTCTGAGATGAGGCGGCGGCACCGTTTGGCTGCATCGGCCGCCGGTGCCGGGCCCAGCAACAGGGCAATCACGAGCCACTCGATGATCTCACCCTCCTCGAAGCTGTCCCCGGCAATTCTTGCGTGCGTAAGCGCCCGCTCCGAATCCTCGGCGCACGCACCCCCACGGCGAGCGAGATAGTGGGCCTGAGCTTTCAATCGCCATGCGCGCGCCAGGCCGAGCTCGTCATCAAGCTCCTCGAAGACAGCTATCGAACGCTCGGCCACGTCGATCAGCTCGTCCGCCGTGACGCCCGCCTCGGTGAACAAGCGCAGGAGTCCTCTCTGCACGAGCGCGTGGGCGGCCAGCGTCCGATTGCCGGCGGTCGCGGCTGCCTCGACCGCCTCGGTCAACACCCTGTCGGCCCACGTCAGCTCTGTGCCGAGCCCTTGGATGACACGGACGGTGGGAACGAGCTCGACGCGCAGCGGATCCTCTAGCGGCAACAGCGCCACGGCCCGTGAGATCAGATTCACTCCTGCCGGCCCGTCGCTGCGGAGAAAGGCACGTCGTCCCGCGCCCCCGAGGCGCTCGGCGGCCTCGCGCGCAAGCGCTCGGGCTTCGTCGTCCGTCGGTCCCAGCTCGGTTCGATACCGATAGGCCTGTTCGAGGTGGTAGCCGACCACCTCTTCGTGTTCGGTCGCCCGCCCGCCCGCCGCGCGGTCGAGCCAGCGTCCGAAGCGCTCGTGTAACTCGGCGCGCGCCTCCTTCGGAATCGAGTCGTATGCGGCGTCGCGTATCAGTAGATGGCGGAAGTGATACGTCTGCTCGCCGAGGCTCGATCGCTCTGGCCGGATCAGGTCCTTTCGCGTGAGTGAAGCGAGCGCGTCGGGCACGGCCGCGACAAGCCCGGCGGGAGCAAGGTCGGCAACGGCTCCTTCGTAGAACACTTTGCCGCCGACTGCAGCCCGTTCGATTACGGCGCGCTCGCTTCCGTCGAGCTGGTCGAGCCGCGCGGCGAGAAGCGCCTGGATCGTCGGCGGCACGCGCACCGCCGAGATATCGCCGTGCGCTGTCCAGCGGCCGTTTTCGCGGACCAGCAGGTGGTCGTCGATCAGCATCGACAGCATCTCTTCGACGAACAGCGGATTGCCTGCCGAAGCGCCGGCGATCTTCACCTCGACCTCTTCAGCGAGTCCGGCGCGGCCAACGAGGTTTCGAATCAGAGCCCCGCACTCGACATCGGAGAGCGGCTCGAGAAGCGTCGTGGTGGCATTCAGCTTGCCGCCACCCCAGCCCGGCCGCTGCTCGAGCAGCTCCGGCCGCGCGAGGCAGACGAGCAGGATCGGAACGTCGCGCACGGAGTCAGCGAGGTGCTCGACGAGATCGAGAAATGTGGCCTCGCCCCAGTGGATGTCGTCGAAGACAACGACCAACGGGCGTGTGCGGGCCAGGGTCGCGAACAACTCCTTGACGGCGTCGAAGCGCTCGTCGACCCGACCGGCGGCCTCGACCAATCCGATCGTGTCGGCCACGCGCTGGGCGTTGCGCTCGGCATCCACTCGCTTCCCCAAGGGCCTGGGTCAGCCTTGCGAGCGCCTCCTCGGTCGACTCGTTGTCGTCGATCCCGACCAGTTCCCTGACCGCTTCGGCGAGCGGCCAGTACGTGATGCCCTCGCCGTACGGGAGGCAACGGCCACGCGCAACGAGTGCGCGGTCGTCGAGATCGCCAAGGAGCTCCTGCACAAGCCGCGACTTGCCTACGCCGGCAAGGCCAAGCACCGTGAAAAGCTGGCAGGAGCGGTCGCTGACTGCCTGCTCGAAGGCGTCACGCATTCGGCGACGTTCGCGCTCCCGTCCCACCATTGGCGAGGTAAAACGGCTGGGCTGCCCTTCGGGTCTGTCGACGAGCGCGACCACGTGCCACGCGTCCTCCGCGGCCTCCGCGACAATCGAGCCCCGGACCAGCTCGTAGGTTTCCTGGTCGATAACGAACTCGCCGGCCGCAGCAACGCGGGAGGATCGAGTGAGCGGCTCGCCGGTTGCACGACGGTTTGTCGACGAATCGGCGCCCGTGATGACTTCACCCGTGCTGACTCCGATTCGGAAATCGAGCCGGACGGCGCGCTCGGATACCAGCTCGTCGGTGAGCCCGGCGAGTGCCTCCCGAGCCTCGACCGCCGCCCTCATCGCACGCAACGCATCGTCCTCGTGCACGGTCGGCAGTCCGAAGACAACCGTGAGCGATTCCCCGGATGCGGTTTCGAGGGAGCCGCCATGCCGCTCGGCGGCGCGCTGAACCGCATCGAGAGCGCGGTCGGACACGCGGCGGAGACTCTCGGGATCGAGGCGCTCACCGAGCTCGGAAGAGAGAGCGATCCCGACGAAGAGGGCTGTAACGGTCTTGCGAGCATCACTGGCGCCGACCGCGTCCTCAACGTGCGGAATGGTGTGGGCCAGAACCCCCTCCTCGACACGCCCGTCAGCGGGCACTTCACGATCAAGCGCCGAATCTTGGTTGAGAATCTGCTGGTGGAGCTCGCGCAGACTGCGGCTCGGCTCGATACCCAGCTCCTCGACCAGCATCGTGCGTGCAGCCTGGTAGGCGTCCAACGCGTCGGACTGGCGCCCGGCCTGATACTGCGCAAGCATTAGCTGCCTCCTTGGCCTCTCCCAGAGTGGCTGCTCCCGCACGAGCACTTCGAGCTCGCCGATCACCTGTTCGGCGTACCCGAGCGCGAGCCGCGCATCGACGCGGTCGGCAATCGCCGAGCCGTGCAGCTCCTGAAGACGCCCGATCTCGGCCTGCGCAAACGCGTCGAAACGGAAATCCGCGAGCGCCTGCCCACGCCAGAGATCGAGCGCCTCAGTCAGGACGGACTCGGCCCTGGAGAGATTCCCGGCTTCCAGATGGCTCTGACCCTCGGCACCAAGCCGCTCGAAGGTAAACGTGTCGAGTTCTCCAGGCTCTACCTCGAGCACGTATCCGGCCGGAGTCGTGAGAATCCGTTCACGGCTGACTCGATTGCGCAGGCGCGAAACATAGATCTGAACGGTCTTGGCCGCGTTCTCAGGCGGTCGCCCCTCCCACATCTCGTCGACAATCCGGTCGGTCGAGAGCGGCTCATTCGCGTTTACGAGTAGAAGCGCAAGTAGTGCGCTCTCCTTTCCGCGTGCGATCGTCAGCAGCCGGCCGTCGTCAGCGACCTCTAGAAGACCCAGGACTCGGAACTCCACAGCCCATCCGACCCTAACAGCCCGCGGCAACAACAGCCGGATTTACCAGCTGCAACCTAGACGAAGCATCCACGAAACTCCCCGAGACAAAGCTCCTTTGCACCAGCCGTGCACACCAAGGCGGCCTCGACAAAGGAGCTGAGATGAACCTCACCCGGACACTCCAGATCACCTTCGCTACCGTCGCGTGTGCCGCCGCCGCCGCTCAAGCGACGCTCGCAGCCGGCGAGCCGAAGAACATGGCTCCCTTCACTCGCCTCGTCACCCACGGTCAGTCGACCCAGGTCACCTTGTCGCCGGCCGCGATCGCCGCTGCCAGAACCCTAATCCGCGGCGAAACGAAGAACCAGCTCCCCTTCACTCTCCATGTCGGCGATGCGCTCGCCCGTTTCCTAAACCAGCCCCTCCCCGCCGCAAGGGGAGGACATGGGGGCGAGCCGAAGAACGAGCCGCCGTTCACCCGCAACATCGGTCGCTGAACCTAGCCCGACACATGCCCGTTTAGCCAAAGTGCACGAGCGAGCACCAGGCCGGCCGCAGAGGATTTGCTCAGAAGGCCCTGGCCTGGAGGGCCTTCTGAGCGTAGGTGCAACCTGCCGGTAGATCGTCAACCGCAAGCATTTCGACGGGGTTCGGTGGAGCACTGCACTCGAGGCGCCGCTACCGGCTTGGCCGTGCCAGTTCGCTTGGACACCTCCGAGCGCAGGAGCCCGCCTGGCAATCAGAATGAAATACGGGCTGGACTCTTGTAGATTCGGTCGATAGGTCGACGCCGAGCAGTCGCCAAACACTTCCTGGTCGCTCTTTTGGGTGCAGCGGTCGCACTTGCCGCTATCGGCGTGATCTTCGCGGCTCTGACGGCAGCGCGCGAAGGGTCTCAGTATGGCGCGGCCGCGCTCAGCTTCCCGAGCACGCGGCCGGGACTCGCTCGAGGTGACGGAGGTGCGCGGCGGCAGCGGGGAAAAGCTTTTGACCCTCGTCGTCAGGTCGACGGCCGTAGGCGAGCACTCCTCAAGGCGCAGCGCTCCCTAGGGCCAGATAACCCGGGGGAGCAGCGCCGTCGATTCCACTTTAGAGCCCGTACCCCGACCCGAGGCCGGACACGGTTCTGCGCTATTGGGCGAGTGCCGCGCAGATGTCGAGAATGATCGTGCCGTGGTTGAGAACGGTAGGCCCGCCGACCTCCGGGAACGCCACGCCGAGTTCTTCGAGCGGCTTGCCCACGAGGGCGAAGTGGCTCTACGGACGACCGCCCAGCAACAGTGGCTCGAGACCCTCACCGTCGAGCAGCCGAACATCCGCTCCGCGATTCAGTGGTCACTCGACCACGGGGCAGAGGCGCGGGCGCTGCGGACGGCCACCTCGCTGTATCGATTCTGGGGCAAGTCGAGTGGGGCCGAAGGTCGAATGTGGCTCGACCGCGCTCTCGCGACCGGTACCGGAACGCCCGCCGAGCGAGCGACAGCGTCATTCGCAGCAGGGCAGCTGGAACTTCTTCACGGTCAGATGGGCCGCGCAGTCGAGCTTCTGGAAACAGCGGTTCTCCTTGCCCGCAAGACAGCCGACATCACCGTGCTCGCGCTCTCGCTCGGGTACTGCGGCTGGGCGAACTACGAGCACGGAGAACACGAGCGATCCGCAGTACTGCACGCAGAGTGCCGCGCGCTACTACCCGAGGTCCACGATCCAGCCATCACCGCAGAGGTGCTGACAGCCCTCGGCGCCGCGGCCGGAAACCTCGGTGATCTGCAAACTGCCGAGCGGCTATTTCTCGACGTGCTCGAGATCGAGCGACGTCTCGGCGACGAACTTGGCATCGCCGACGCGCTGAACAACCTCGGATGGGTAGCGTGGGCGGCCGGCCGACCCGCCGAAGCACGTGGATACCTCGAGGAATGCCTGGCAATCGCCCAGGGCCACGGGGACGACATCCGTGCCACCCTCGCAATCGGGAACCTCGGGCTAACGGCTCTAAGCGAGGAACGTTGGGAGGACGCCGTCGAGCTCCACCTCGAGGAACTCCGCTCGAGTAACCGACGGGGGAACCAACGTGGCGCTCTGGAGGCACTCCTTGGCCTTGCCGTGGCTTATTCGCGGCTCAACGACCTACAAACTGCAGTGGAGCTCTACGGTGCCTTCGAGGGCGTATGCGACGCAACGGGGTACGACCCGGCGACCGGCTGGCTGAACACGCTGACAGCGCCGTTTCTCGAACGGACACGGTCCGAACTCGACGCCGCGACGATCGAGGAACTGACCGCGCGCGGGCACTCACAGACCCCCGAGCAGATGCTCAAACGCCTCGAGTCCCGAGGTAACCGGGAAGAGCTCGAGCCTTCCAACCTTGGCCGCGTATCGTAAATAGCAGCCAAGCTTCCCCACACTCGGGCGTTTCCATCGCGCGTACATCAGTTCAGACAAACCGCTCCGACGCGTGGGTCAATGCCCATGTCTACCGAGCAATCCCCAAACACGAGAGCCTGTCACGCCGGAAATCGCGGGTTCGAGTCCCGTCGCTCCCGCTCTTAGCCTGGATCCACCGTTCGTGCGCTACGCCGCAACGGCCTTGCGCGTCACCGGATTCCACCACGGACGACCCGCGTCACCGACCTGACCCGCCTTTGGAGTCGGGGTAGATGCTGCGGCTCTCCGCACGCCGGTTGCGTTGGTCCACCCAGTCGCTCAGGTAGGCCTTCGGGAGCAGCTTGATGACCGCGAGGGTCAGGTACAGCACCGTGTTGATGGCCACGAACATGCTCAGCGCTGCGAACCATTGGCTGTGCATGATGCTCCCGGGAAGCACGACGCCCCCGACGAGCGCGATGCCGGTCATGAGCGTCACCTCGACGAGTCTCGCGCGACTCGTTCCGCGCTGGTCTCGATGCGGCGAGCTGCGACGCGTGGTCCACGTGACCCCATTCGGCGTTCCGGGCGAACGTGATGTCGAAGATGCCCTTGGGTAGACGACGTCGAGGTACATGTCGTAGAGGAGCTCGGGGAACAGCAGCGCGGCGAGCAGACGTGCCTTCCATCCGCCGCTCCAGACGCTGACGACCCGATCGACGACGAACAGGCTTCCGACCCCGATCCAGAAGGGAAACCACACCCACTGGTCGGTGGCGAGCACGGTGACGATGATGAGCAGCCAGAACGAGCTGAGTGCGATGACCGAGTAGCCGATGCCGAGCTGTTGGGCCCAGTAGCGCAGCACGGTCGGAGCCGGCCCGTAGGCGCCCAGGTTCTCCAGCGCACCCCGCTGCCAGCGGAGTCGCTGGGTCCAGAGGTTGCGCCACGTGGGCATGAGCTCGGTGACCACTCGGCAGCCGTTCGGGGAGGCCATCAGTCCTCCGAGCGACTTGATGGCCAGGGTCAGCTCGTTGTCCTCGGTGAGCGCCGCCGTGTCGTACACATCACCGTGCACGCCCGGTAGCAGCCCTCCTCGGCTCGCGGCGACGGTTCGCAGTGCCCGCGCGCGAAACATCGACGCGGTGCCCGTCAGCACGAAGACGCGTCCCGCGCCGCCGCCGGATCTCCCGGGAGTAGCGGACGTACTCGTTTCGTTGGAGCTGGCCCAGGAGCCGTGGCCTGATTCGCCGTAGAAGAGCCCACCGATCGCCATGAGCGCGCGATCGCTCGTGAAGCGCTGGATGCCCGCGGCGAGGAAGCCGTCGTCGAGCACGGTGTCGGCGTCCATGCACATGACGACGTCGTTGTCTCCCATTCCGTCGAGGATCCCGCGCAGTGCCTGGTTGAGTGCGCCCGCCTTCTTGTGGTCGTTGCCCACGGTGACGAGACACCTCCGCCCCGTGCGCTCGCGCGATGGACGCGGTCGCGTCGGTGCAGTTGTCGGCCACGACGATGATGCGGTTCGGCGCCGGGTCCTGGGCGACCGAGCGAGTCGAGCGTCGCGCCGATGGAGGCCGCCTCGTTGTGGGCGGGGATGAGGACGGTGACCGTCACCGGGCCGCCGAACACGCCGCGGGTCTCGGCCATCACGAGCTTGGGCGCGAGCAACTTCACCTTGGCGTCGGTCGAGCGCCGGGATCGGTCCATGACGACCCGTTCGACGAGCGCCACGCCCGCGGCGAGCAGCAGCGCGAGACCGATGGCACCGATCACGACGGTGAGGGCGGGCGCCTGGGTGTCGTAGAAGACGTGCCAGACGCCGAACAGCGCTCCTCGACCTGCGGCGACTGCTCGACCGATTGCGAGCGTGCCGACACCGCGAACCACAGCAGGAGTGCCCCGCCGACGGCGATGCCGGCGATGACGAGGCCGACGTAGCGGCCGAGCCAACCGCTGGCGTTACGACGCGAGGTGGCCCGGGTGTCGTCGCCGCGCGCGCCAGGGCCCGCCGGACGCTCGTCTCCGGCGACGGCGTCAGAAACAGTGGTGTCCGGTTTGGCCGCTTTGGCTTTCACGATCCAGGTATCGGTCGGATCGCCGGATCCTTGATCGTCTGCGCCCCGGAATGGTGATCGATGCGCCCGGCCGCCCGGCGCGATCCGAAAGCGTGACCCGAGGCGTCGGCCATCCCTCTGGTCAGGCAGCGACGCGCGTATCGGGCGCCGAGATCGTCTAGACCCTCAGCGCGCCGGTTCGAATCCCTGTGCCGGGCTCGTCCGGGAACCGAGATCGACACGAGACAGGTCCCGAGGCCATTCCGTGACGAACGTCACAGCGGCGATGACGATCAGGCCGACCAACGTCTCCCAGACGGCGCCGCTGCCTCCACCCGGGCAGACGATCAGAGCCAGTGGGATCAGCCATGCTGCCGAGAATCGCGACCATCGAGAAGCCAGCGGAACGGCGAGGATGACAAGGAAGTGCGTCCAGACGATCGGTGAAAGCATCAGACAAGCGGCGATCGTCAAGGGCAGCGACCTGCGATGCCAGGCCAGCGCAAGTACCGCGAACCCCGCCGCGTAGGCACATCCCTGCGCGATGTTCACGTTGCTGACCCCGAGCTGGCTCAAGAGGCCTAGGAGGTTGTAGCTGTCCGGGCCGAAGGTATCCCCGAGATTCTTCAGCAGGCGCGCGTACGACGAAAGACTGATGAACGGCAACACCGACAGCACAGTGGCGACAGCGATCGCAGTGGCAGCGAGAGCGGCGGCGTAACGACGCTTCGCGAGCAGCCAAACGATCAGGGGCCACGGGAACAGCTTCACCGAGATCGCCGCGCCGATCGCCACGCCGGGCAGGATGCGATGCGCTTGCAACCTGACCGCGACGGCGATGCAAAGCACCACGAGAATCGAGACGTTCCCGGTCTGGATCGCGGCGATCGACGACGGCCACATTGCTACAGCCCCGTAGACACGCCAATCGGTCACACCGAGAAGCCAGAGCGTCAGACCGAGGCAACCAAGCAGTGCGATCGCAAAGACGGCGGCTGCCGCATATGGGCCTAGAAGCGAGACAGGGCTGATCAGGAGCGCGACCGGGACCGGGAAAATACGGTTCGGGCCACTGCGTGTATCCATGCTCGGGCCCGTGAACGGGTTGAGGCCGTGCAACAAGAGGTGGCCCTCGGGGTAGAGCTCGCCGCGAAAATCCATCCCGATGGTGCCCTTCGCACCGTAGATACATCCGGCCGAAATCAGCACCGCCGCCGGGAGCACGCCGAGCAGGAGCACCGGCAAGAGCCGTCTGAACGCCACCCCCATCGGAAACACTTTTCTACACGGCTCCCCCCGACGCCAACGACCTCTTGGCAGCAGGACCTCGCCGATAGGCGAGCGTACGGAGCCCGAGTGTCGCGGCTGCGAGCGAGCCGATGCGGTCTCCCGAGGGTTCTTCACCGCAGATCGTCTAGACCTTCGGCCGGTATCGGTGACCGTGCGACCCAAGCTGCTTGTCGCTCTGCAACTTGCAAGCCACAGCCGGGCAAGGACCGGGCTTGTCGGGCAAGCCCGGTCCTCTGCGCCCCCGCTGGGCGCCCTCCGCGATTCTCAGCAGCCCAGAGCGGCTACCAGATTTCCAGCGTCGGTCGTCAGTTGCGCCGCCTGTGCCTGTGTCAGGCTCTTGCCGGTCTGCGCCTTGACGAGGCCGAGGTAATCGGAGATGCCGGCGCACGCCGTCGCCGTCTGCCCGGCGGTTACTGCTGCCCGGATCTTCGTCGCCTTGTCGACCAGAGCCGAGCCGGGCCCCTTCCCGGTGCTGTCGGTGACGAGCTGCGCAGCCAGATTCGCGGTGGCGACCGTGTAGGTGATCGTCACCGACGCCGCTGCATTGGTGGTCGCCTCGTTGGTCAGGCCCGGGCCGACGCCGAAGCTCGAGCCGCCACCGCCGCCACCCGAGGCGGAGCTGCAGCCGCCGCCACCCCCGCCGCCGCCGAAGTAGCCGGCGCCGCCGCCACCGCCGCCGGTGTTGCCGTTGCCGCCCTTGCCGCCGGCAAGGCTAGATCCGTTGGTGCCGTCGAAGGTCGCGGTGCCGCACGAGCCGACAAACTGGCCGAAGCCGCCGATGCCGCCCATCGTGCTGGTGCCGCCGCGGCCGCCGCCGCCGCCGACGGCGCCGTCACCACCGGCGCCACCGCCCGTGCCCGTGTCGCCGTTGCCGCCGGAGCCACCACCGCCTCCCGAGCCGCCACCTCCGGCGCCGGCGATCACCAGCGCACTACTGGACGGGCCGAGCAACCCGGAGTAACCGCCGCCGCCGCCACCGCCGTAGCGCCCGAACGCATCGGTGCCTCCGGTGCCACCGCCCAGGCTTCCGCCCGCTCCACCGGCGCCTCCGTTCCCGTCAGCCCCGACGGCACCGACGATCACCTGCAGAGCGGCGTTTTGGAAGCTGCTGACCGGGACAGCCGTGTCCTCGACCGACGCGCCGAGGCCGCCGGGCTCCTGCGAGAAGTCGGGGCTGCCAATTCCGACTCCGCCGGCAGCGCCGACCGCGGTCACATCCAGCGAGGTGACGCCGGCAGGAACGGTGAACGCATACGTGCCCGCCCCCGTGTAGCTACAGGTGACGGTGACCCCAGATTGAGAGCAGTTCGACGGCAACGCAGACGCCGAGCCCACAAAGACGGCCACGAACAGCGCGAAGCCCGCTGCCGCCGCGAACGCCCCAACGGCACGATCACGTCGGCCCAATAGCCACGGCGCAGCCGTGTTTTTTGCAGCAAAAGACATACGATCCTCCCCCCGATCGAAGATGTGCGGCGAACCGGCGACCCCAGGCCCGCCGCGCTAACGCAACATCGCGAAAAGACTACAAGACGTTCGGCCGGCTGCGCGCCTGGGATCCCCCGACGCGATCCTTCGTCTTCCCTTCTCAGATCGTCAGGCGGCCGGACACCGGCGGAAGACGTCGTATGCTCGGAGGATGGCCACGGTGACGCGCATCTCGATCGCGCCGGTCAAGGCGCTCGGCCTCGCCTTCCCGCGACGAGGTCGAGCTCGGCCCGCACGGGGTCGCCGGTGACCGGCGCTTCTGGCTCGTCGACGCGGACGGCCGGCTCTTCAACAACAAACGGTGCGGGCCGCTCGTGCTCGTGCGTCCGGACTGGGACGAGCAGAGTAGGCGACTTGCGCTCTCGTTCCCCGACGGAACGGAGGTGGCGGGGATCGTCGAGCTCGGCCCCGAGATCGAGCTTTCGCTCTACGGCGACCCGTTTCCGACCCAACCCGTCCTCGGGCCCTGGGACGACGCCCTCTCCGAGCTTGCCCGTGAGCAGCTGCGCCTCCTCTGGGCACCGTTCGGTGCGGTCGACCGTGGCCTCCAGGGCGGATCCGCGTCCCTGATCTCGCGTGCGTCACTTGCGCGCCTCGGCGAGGTGAGCGGCGCCGGAGCTCCGCTCGACGGCCGCCGCTTCCGGATGCTCCTCGAGATCGACGGCGTCGAGGCCCACGAGGAGGACGGCTGGATCGGCCGCGAGGTTCGCGCGGGCACCGCATCGATCCTCGTCAACGGCGACGTCGGGCGCTGCGTCGTCACGAGCCACGACCCGGACACCGGCGTCACCGACGTCGACACGCTCGGGGCGCTCGCCGCCTACCGGCGGACGGGCGTCACGGAGCCGCTTCCGCTCGGCGTCTACGGCGAGGTCGTCCGGCCCGGCCGTGTCCGCATCGGTGACGAGGTCGTACCCACCTCGGACGACTAAGCGGCTTCCGGGGGCGCACCGGTGCGCCCCCGGAAGCTCGAACGCAGTTACGACTTGAGAGCGAGGTTCTCGTACGCGGGCGCGTCCGGGAACTGGTCGAACTGCCAGTGCGTCACGTTGGAGCTCGTGATGTGCACCGAGTTGCCCTGGAGCCACGGGATCCACGGAACGATCTGCGTGGTCAGCTTCTTGTCCAGGCCCTCGTAACACGAGAGACGCGCCTGGCCCGTGAGGGTGGCGCAGTGATCGAGGTTGGAGTTGACGTTCGGGACGTTGGTGCAGTTGCCCGTGATCTTCAGCGTCTTGCACTGCGCCGGCGTGATCCCGACGAGCGAGTAGTTCGTGTTGCCCTGCGGGATGATGTTCCTGCCGTCGAAGAGCGGGGCGAAGAACGTGAGAGCATCTGCATAGTCCTTCCCCCAACCGGGCCGCTCGCCGAACGGGACGTTCTTCGACGGGGTCTGGATGGTCGGGTAGGCGGCGCTCGTCGAGCGAACCGTGAAGGTGATGCCGATCTTCGCAGCGTCCTGCTGGATCACGGCGACCATCTTCGGGTCGACCGAGCGAACGTCGGCGACCATCAGGACGTTCTTGCAGGCCGAGGCGCTGCACATCCCGTTCTTGGCGGTGTCGTACTTCGAGCCCTTCATCGCCGCCTTCGCCTTGGCGACGCTGCCGTGATCACCGGCCGTGCCGTACGGCTTGTAGTCGGCGAGCTGGTTGTTGAAGACCGAGTCGGGAATCATGTGATTCGCGATCGGGCCGAGGTAGGCGCCTCCCCACGCCTGCTGCAGCGCAGCCTTGTCGATGATCCAGTTCATCGCCTTGCGAACGTGGACGTCGTCGAACGGGGCCTGCGTCAGGTTCATCGTCAGGTACCAGATGCGGTCGCCTGCGTTGATGTGGAGGTACTGCTTCAGGCTGGGGTCGGAGTTGTACCGGGCTCCGACCTGGGCCGGGATGCTCGAGATCGCCGTGTCGAGCGAGCCGGCCTGGATCTTGTTGTAGATGTCCGTCGAGTTGGCGTCCGTCAGGAACCGGACCTCGTCGGCGTAGTTGTGGCGGTAGGCGTCCGGAGCCGCGTTCGGGTTGCGAACGAGATCCATCATCGACAGGCCGTCGAACCCGGCTGGCCGGCTTGAGCGCCGCGCAGCTCGAGATGTTGACCTGATCCTCGCCCTTGAACATGTAGCCGGCAGTCGAGACGATGTCGCGACCGTAGGCGCCGGGCTTGCCCTCGAAGCACTTGGTCACCTCGCGCGGCATCGGGGACGCCGCGGGAAGCGACAACCGGTACAGGAAATCACCGGCGGGCTGCGTGAGGTTGAAGACGATCGTGCTCTTGTTCGGTGTCGAGATCCCCGAGATGTGGCTCGCCTTGCCCTTGGCATAGGCATCCCAGCCCTTGATCACGTTGAAGTAGAACGCGTACTCTCCCCCGTCCTTCGGGTTGGCGAGGCGGTCGAGGGCGGTGACGAAGTCCGCCGAGGTGACCGCGCGATTGACGGGCGGGCTGAACTTGATGTTCGGCTTCAGGTGGAACGTGTAGGTCTTCCCGCCGTTCGTCGGCTTCGGAACCGACGTGGCGATGTCCGGGACGATCACGTTCCCGGCCGGCCCTGCGACGTGCTGGTAGCTGACCAGGTTCCGAACCATGAGGCCGCTCAGGATGCCCCAGGCATCGCCGAGGTACTCACCGGTCGGGTCGAAGCTGTCCGACATGTCGGCGAAGTTGTTCTCCCACCCGACGTTCAGGGTGCCGCCGGCCTTGATCGTCTGGCTGTTCGAGGGATGAGCCGATGCGCCAACCGTCACGATGACGGTCGCGATCGCCACGATCGCGACGCCCAGTCCCAGTTTCCTCAGATGGCTACTCACGATTGTCATTCCCCTTCCTCCGCGGCCGCAAGCCGCGGGAATCGCGATTCGACCGGTATGACGGAGGAGCGGAAGGCGGGATAGTTGACGGCGTGTTAAGGCTCGTCTGGAGCTAGGCCGGCAGGGGCCCGGCCGTGACCTGCGACTCGGCGGTCACCGTCGTCACCGGAATTCGAAGGTGCGCAAGGCGGCGGGGAAGATCGGCGTGGAGCCACTGGGAGAGGTGATGGGGAAGCGTCGAGAGGATCACCTCGTGGAACTCCCCGTCGTGGAGCGCTTCCTCGATCGCATCGAAAGGGTCGTGGCGCGGCGAGACCGCACCACCGACCGGCGCGCCTGCGGCATCGGCGAGCACCGGAAGGGCCGCATCGAGAACGCGCTCGGCCTCGACGTGATGCCGATGGCGCTCGGCGTCGGTGATCTCGGCGTGCGGGGCGCCGTTGGGAACCAGGAGGTAGAAGGTGGCCGGCGCGGCTGCGGCGCGCTTGCGGACCGCCTCGAGCAAGCTCGGCGAGGTTGCCGTCTTGTTGGCGAGGATCAGTACCTGCGCGTGCTCCTCGGTCGGCACGGCCGCGATCTCGGTCACATCGCGCTTCGTGATGCTCAGGAAGGCGACCACGACCAGGATCGCCGCGAGGAAGACGAAGCTCGTCACGGTCGTCCCGAGCCCGAGCCCGCCGGCGTGACGAGGCTGTGAGAGCAAGTCGCCCGTCGAAGCCCCGAGCGGCCTCGTCAGGATGTAGGCAATCCAGAACGCGAGCACTGCGTTCAGGTTCCACCAGTAGTGCGCGGCGGCCACGAGCGCGATCGCCGCAGCGAAGAGGGCGAGAGACCAGGCGTACCCGACGTTCAGCCGCTCGGCGGTGAGGTCGCCGGCCGCGGTGCCGAGCGCGAACGTGAACAGGACGGCGAGCCAGTAGAAGCCCTCGCGCTTCGTCGTGTAGATCGTGTGGATCGAGAGAGTCCGCTCGCTTGCGAACCAGATCGCGAACACGATCGCGAGCGCGACGCTGAACACCGTCGTCGTCGTGACCAGCGAGACCCCGTAGTTGTCTGAGAGGTTGTCCGTGATCTGCGTGCCGACGACGCTGATCAGCACGATCCCCGTCCAGTAGATCCCCGCGACATAGCGTCGCGAGCGGAACTGGAAGACGAGCGCCGCGAGGAGCAGCGCAGAGGTGATGAACGTCGTCCTCGTGAGGCCGAGACCGACGTTGTCGGAGAGATAGTCGGAGGCGGTCTCGCCCACGGTGGTGCAGAGCACCTTGATCACCCAGAAGTAGAGGGTGATCTCCGGAACCTTGTTCAGCATCCGGCGTCCGGAGCCGCCGAGCGTCGCGGTGGAGAGTGCCAAGGGCGCGATGCTGCACGCCTCAGATGAGCCGCACGTGAGACGAGCGGCAGTTCCGGGCGGCCCGGGACGGCCGCCCCCGGAATCTGCCGCTCAGCTGTTGGACTTCGAGGGGACGACGTTGTGCAGCGCGTAGAAGTAGACGGACTCGGGCGGGTCGACGTGCTCCGGGTCGACCGGGCCCCGCGCCAGAATCGGCCCGAGGCGCTCGGTGAGGAACTTGCCGGCCTGCTCGGCCGTCTCCCAGATATCGACGGTGCGGAACACGCCCCGCTGCTCGTCGAAGCCGGCGGAATGGAAGATCAGGCCGGGCGGCGGATCGGCCTCGAGGTTCAACTCCTCGAAGACGTGGTCGTAGTTGACGGTGCTGCGGTCACCGTCGGCAACACCGAACTCCTGGATGTACGCCAAAGGCATACGTTAACCCCCTTCTCGGAATGAGCTGCAACACGAACCGAGGGACCCTGCAGGGGCCGCAGATTCTTCGGCGCCTGGCCGGTAGACTTCGATCTGATGTTCCAGTTCCGCTCACCGAGTACGTCTGCCTAACCCGCCTCGAGCGGGTCAGACGTAGTTCTCGGAGCGGCAAGCCGATAGTCGGCGACGGCACCTGGTTGCTAGCCAGGCGAGCCTTCGGGCCTTGTGGGATCGTCCCCCACCCGCTCCGCTCGGAGGGACAAGCCGACGGTTGGCGACGGCACCTGTCTCGAAAACAGGCGAGGCGCAAGCCCTTGGGGGTTCGATCCCCTCTCCCTCCGTTCAGCGAGCGAAAGCCGACGGGTTCAAGCCCCGTCTTTCAGAGGTGGCCAAACATGATCGAGCACGACAGGAGAAGAGACAGCGGAATGCGCTCTACGCACTCCGGTTCAGGCAGAAGCGGTGCAAGAACTGCGGGCACCGCTCGGCACGGCGCGGAAACTGCCGCGTCTGTAGCGGCCCTATGAGATAGCCGCGGCCGAGGCCCCTACCCGAGATTCGTCGATCGGACCGCGAGCGCTGCGGCCACGTCGTCGTGTGTTTCGAGCGTGAGGATGCGCTCCGCGAGCGCGGCCCAGGTGGCCTCCTCCTGCGGCACGGCGGCGTGAGCCGTGCACTCGAGGAACTTCGCCACCAGAGCCTCGTCGGAGAGCGGATTGCCCGGGCTCCCGGGTGCGAGCGGCACGTCGGCCAGGAGCGTACGCCCGTCGCGAGTCGTCACCTCCACCCGCCCCGCGTCGATGCCGATGCGTTCGTCGACGGAGAAGCGAATGCGCTCCGCGAGCGACGACACACGCGCATCGGCCAGCCGATCCGGGGTGAACGAGGCCAGGGTCACGCTGCCCACCTCGAGCGCGAGCGCGACGGTGAAGTAGATGCTGAACTTCGCCTCGACGAGCGTCCCCGGACGGAGCTTGAGCTCCCGCGGCTCGGCGACCATCGTGCTCGCCGCCGGCGAGCCGGTCAGCGAGACCGTGTCGATCTCGTCCGAGCCGAGGCCCCGCCTCCGCCCGGAGCCTGAGCGCGCCTTCGACGAAGGCGTGCGTGGCCCGGCAGCTCGGCCAGGGCTTGAAGCTGATCCCCGCTCCGGCGAACTCGCTCCCCAGCGTGACGAGCGCCGCGCCCAGGTCACCCTCACCTCCCGCGTACGTCGGTGCAGAGACCGCCGGGCCCCTCGAAGGGCTCGTCGAACCCCGGGACACCGTCGCGCGCGAGCAGCACCGATACGAGCGCGGCCTGCGCCGGGAAGGCGTCGCGCACGCTGCGGATGACGGATCCCGTGCTCCCGAGGATCTGGCCGTGGCTTCCGAGCTGGCCGAGAACGAGCGAGAAGGCGTCCAGCGTCTGCCGCTCGTCGAGCCGGAGCAGGTTCGCCGCCGCCGCGGTCGCGCCGAAGCCGGCGAGTAGCGACGGCGGGTACCAGCCGCGCGCGGCGAGAGCACGACCGAGGGCCACCGAGAGCCTGCAGGTCAGGTCGCAGCCGACCGCCTGCGCCGCGAGGAAGTCGCGGCCGCTGACGCGGCCTTCCGACTCCGCGAGCGCGAGCAGGACGGGCACGGTCTGCGCGTTCGGGTGGGAGAGCGAGGGGTCGTGGGCGTCTTCGAAGTCGAGTGCGTGAGCCAGCGCGCCGTTGGCAAAGACCGCCGCGGACGGCGACGTGCGCTCGCCGAACCCCAGCACCGAGCACACCGGCGCCGCGCGCTCCGCGCGGGCGAGACGCACGAACGGCAGGCACTCCGGGGCGAGGCCACTTGCGGCGACCGAGACACCGATCGCGTCGAGGAGCGAGCGCTTCGCCGCCTCGAGGGCGGCGTCCGGGATGTCCTCGGCGGTCGTTCCCGCGACGTGCTGCGCGATCCTGGCCGAGACGTCCACGGGCGGCAGAGTATAAGCTTCCCTGATACTCGGCTCGGGAACCCTCGATTGAACGGCATGGTTGAGCTCGTCTTCGTCGGTGACCTGATCCTCGACGCGCCCGAGCCTGCGTCGTACTTCGAGCACTGCCGCGAGGCGATCGCCGGCGACGTCTGCGTCGCCCAGGTCGAATGGCCGCACACCGACCGCGGGCAGGTCTGCGCGCTCGAGGTGCCGGCGCCCGGGGCTCCGCCGCAGAACCTCGCCGCCCTTCCCGAGCTCGGCTTCGGGATTGCGACGCTGGCCTCGAATCACACCTTCGACCAGGGGCCCTTCGGCGTGCTCGACACGATCACCGAGCTCCGCCGGCTCGGCGTCGCGACCGCCGGCTCCGGGATGACGCTCGAGGAGGCGCGCCGCCCCGCGGTCGTCGAGGCCGGCGGGCTGCGGATCGGCGTCCTCTCCTACAACGCGGTCGGGCCACGCGAGACGTGGGCGACCTCCGTCAAGTCGGGGGCGGCGTTCGTGCGGATCTCGCAGTACTACGAGGTCGAAGGCGCCTCGCCGGGCTCGCCGGCGACCGAGTTCACCTCGCCCGACTACGAGACGCTCGAGGCGATGCAGGCGGACATCCGCACTCTCGCGGCCGAGGTCGACGTCGTCGCGGTCGCCTTCCACAAGGGTGTCGCGTTCGTCCGCGCGGAGCTCGCCCAGTACGAGCGGCCGCTCGCGCGGGCCGCGATCGACGCGGGCGCGGACGTCGTCGTCGGCCACCACGCGCACATCCTCAAGGGCGTCGAGGTCTACCGGGATCGACCGATCTTTCACGGCATCAACCATTTCGTCGTCGCCTACGCGCCCACGTCGAGCCCGGCGAACCCGGAGACGGCGGCCCGCCGGCCGATCCCGGGGCGGTCGCCGATCTTCAAGCAGATCGGGGAGCCCGACCGCACCGTGCTCAACTTCCCGTACCGGCGCGAGGCACGTCACACGATGGTCGCCCGCGTCTCTGTCGATGCAGACGGCGTCGTGTCCGCCGGGTTCGTGCCGTGCTGGATCGACGAGCAGGCCCGGCCGGTCGCGCACGGCGAGGACGAGCAGGGACGAGAGACCGCGGACTACGTCGAGGCGATCACGCGCGAGGCCGGCCTCGACACCGAGCTGCGCTGGCGCGACGGGCAGGTCGTCTTCTACGAGCGCGCTACTTGACGACGAAGAAGAACGTCTTCTTACCGCCGCCCGGCGAGAAGAACGCCCACTGCCCGGCCGTGAGGTCGATCGTGCGGTGGCGCGTGCCGACGAACGAGGCTCCCGTCACCGGCTGGGCGGCCTTGTGGGCGCGTTGCAGGGTGAAGCCCCTGCTCGAGCTCCGATCGACGATGGTGAGCTTGTAGCTCCCGGCCTCGAGCGTGCCAACCGTCTTGCCCCTTGCAGTCAACGTCAGGCGGCCCGCAGGCGCTCACGGCCCCCGCCAGCGAGCCGCGGGGGGTGATCGACTGCGACCCGACGATGTCGCCCGTGCCCGCCGTCCCGCCGGGGGTGGTGCAGGTCGAGCACGTCGTGGTCGTCGTCGGGGACGGCGGCAGGACCTGCGAGGAGGTCGTAAAGGTCCAGAAGACGTTGGGATGGTTGTCGTCGCGGTAGGTGTAGGTCGAGTTGGGCTGGAAGGTGACCACGACCGCGTCGGAGACCTCCTCCGCATGCGCCATGTCGGTCACGAGCTTCACCCCGGGGCCCGCCAGGTCGAAGGGCATGTCGACCGCAGCCGTGTCGTCGAGCAGGAGCGTGTAGCTGCCCGCCGCGATCACCGACCCGCCGCCGTTCGTCGTCCCGACCTGGGTGCCGTTCGGGAGGTAGACGAAGAACGAGTGGTCGGGACGGAACGTGACGTAGAGCGGAGGCGGGTCGGCTGCGGCGATTCCGGCCAGCGCGAGGGCTGCGGCCAGAGCCGGCACAACCGCGAGGAGCTTCACCTTCACCATGAGAGCAGAGCGGAGCCCGGAGGGGTGGCGAGACCCCTCCGGGCTCCTTGGCTGGCTAGATGAGTAGTTCCACGAGATCGTATGAACCGGGGCGCGAACTGGGTGCTCTGGGGCGCCGCGGCGGACACTCGGCGATGCTTAACGCATCGGTGAGTGGCCGACGTGGTGAAGCGCAGAACTCGCGGGAGCCGGCTCCGCCGGCTGCCGCGAGACCGGAGCGGCCCAGGGCGGCCAGATCGCGCAGCCGGGCACGCGAGATCGTGGGACTACTCATCTAAACGACTCCGGCGGCCGAGAGGGTCGCGCGGACGCGTGCAGCGGTCATGGGCGCCTCGCGGATGCGAACGCCGGTCGCGTCGAAGAACGCGTTCGCGATCGACGCGGGCACCGGGCAGGTGGGCGGCTCGCCCGACCCTGTCGGAGCCAGGTCCGTGCGCTGCACGATCTTCGTGTAGACGACGGGGCTGTCCTTGAACCGGAGGATCGGGTAGGTCGTCCAGTCGAGGCTCGTCTGCCGCTTGGTGTTGAACGTCACTCCTTCGAAGAGCGCGCGGCTCGAGCCCTGCACGAGGTTGCCCTCCATCTGGTTGACGGCGCCGTCGAGGAAGACCGTGAGCCCCGCGACCTGCGCCGAGTAGGCCCTCGTGACGGTGATCTTGCCCGACTTCATGTTGACCTCGATATCGACCACGGCCCCGGCCTGCGAGCCGCCGAAGCTGCCGAGCGCGATCCCGCGTCCGGTGCGGATGTTGCCGGTCTGCTTGATCGAGTTCGCCACGCGCGGCTGCCAGTTGGCGAGCTGAGCCGCCCCGACGAGCGAGTCGTGCCACTGGTTCTGGTCGGCCGTCGTGATGTTCTGCAGCCGGAACTGGTACGGATCCATCTTGGCCGCGTAGGCCAGCTCGTCGATGAACTGCTCCGAGGCGAAGCAGGTCTGCGGGGCCTGCGGCGCCCGCATCGTGGACGTCTTGAAGTACGACGTCCCCGGCAGGGTCTTCCCGATCACGCGCCGGTTCGGGAGGTTGTACTGCGTGCCGGAGTTCGTCGTGTCGAGCGCACCGAGGCCGAGGGGGCCGATCGGCAGGCCGACATGCTGGCGGGTCGGGTTGTCGGCCGTCTGGGAGATGCCGGGCGGCATGAACTGGGTCATCGAGTACGCGACGATCTTCCCGTTCGCGTCGACAGCACCGGTCAGGTCGGCGAGCTGCGGCGGGCCGAAGTTGTCCCAGCCGTGCTCGTCCCAGCGCATGAACTGCAGTCGCACCGGTGCACCCGCGAGCTGCGAGGTCACCGCGGCTGCGAGGCCGCCGTCATGCCGTGCCGGAGCGTTGCCGAACGTGCTTGCGCCCTCGTAGTACTGGACGCGGATGTTGTTCAGCGGCAGGTTGAGAACGGCCTGCAGGTTGGTGCGCATCGTGTAGGCGTCCTGCGTGTTCGTCATCACGAGGGCGCCTGCCGAGGTCACGTCCGCGACCGCGCAGGTCGGGCCGATCGGCATGTGGCCGTTGTACTGGTACTTGTAGGTCGCGGCCACCTTGTTCGCGGCCGAGGCATAAGCGGCATCGGTATTGCCCGCGCTCGCCCCGATCCTTGCGGGGGCGAGGCCGGCCGTGTCCTGGGCCCGCATCGCGCTGTAGAGATTGCCGCTGCTCGGGAGCGCCGGCGGATCTCCGTAGGTCACCTTCAGGATCGCCGCTGCCTGGATCGCGTCGTACTCCTTCGGCGCGACCACGGCCAGGAAGTCGTTGCGGCGAAGCACCTTCACGCCCGGCAGGTGTGCGACCGAGCTCGCATCGACGGAGAGGATGTTCGTCGCGCTGCCACCACCGTAGGAGCCCTGCCCGCGCGGCCGCACGATCCGGCCGTGGAGCATGCCGGGCACCCTGATGCCGTGGACGTAGGTGTACGAGCCGGTCACCTTGGCCGGGATGTCGACCCGCGGGACCTTCGCGAGCCCGACGAGCGAGTACGCGCTGACCGCCTTGGACGGCGCCGCGCCCGGGTTGATGCTCGGAGCCATCGGCAGGTTGAGGAGCTTGTCGCCGATCAGCGCGCCGTAGGTGACGCTCTTGCCGCCGCCCGAGACGACGCCCTTGCTGACGCTTAGACCGGAGACCGGAACGCCGAGGTTGCGTCGCCGCCATGGCGAGCAGAGCCTGCTTCGCGGTCGCGGCCGCGCTGCGGATCCGCGGCCCGGCGCTCGAGATGGACGTGCTGCCGAACGTGCCGCCCGTGTTGGGCGTGATGTTCGTGTCGTGCCTCGCGAAGATCAGCTGGCTCATGTCCATGTCGAGCTCTTCGGCGGCGAGCATCAGGAGCCCCGTCGTCGAGCCCTGGCCGATCTCGACGCGCCCGGTCAGGATCGTCGCGGTGTTGTTCGCGTGGATCGCGATGAACGAGTCGACCTGGCCGAGGTCGGGCGGGCCGTTCGACGAGAACGGGCTGTCGACAGCCTTCGCGGCCTTTGCCCCCGCTCCCGCGACCGACATGCCGACGATCAGCGCGCCGCCGGCTTTCACGAAGCCCTTGCGTGAGAACTCCTTCTCGTGCATCAAGCCCGGTCATCACGCACCTGCCTTTGCCATCACGGCCGCGGCCTTCTGGATCGCGGTCAGGATTCTCGGATAGGTACCGCAGCGGCAGAGATGCCCGTTCATCGCCGTGCGGATCTGATCCTCGGACGGGTTCTTCGTCGTCGCGAGCAGGTCGGCAGCCTGGATCATCATCCCGTTCTGGCAATAGCCGCAATGCGGCACCTGCACGTCGATCCACGCCTGCTGCAGCGGATGCAGCGCCGGAGCAGCAGCCGTCGTGCCGCGCTGCGCCGCCCACAAAGCCGGCAGCCCTTCGAGCGTCGTGATGTTCTTCCCGCTCACAGCCGCGACCGGGGTCACGCACGAGCGGATCTCCTTGCCGTCCAGCAGCACCGAGCAGGCACCACACTGCGCAAGACCGCAACCGAACCGCGGGCCATGCAGGTGGAGCTCGTTGTGCAAGACGTACAGGAGAGGGGTATCGAGGCTCGCGGTCACGCCGTGCGTGAGCCCGTTCACCTTGATCTTGATGCTGGAAGCCATCGTCGTCCCTCCAGTCACTGACAACTGCAGTTGATAAGGCGCCGCGCCTACCGCCTCCGAACCGTTTGAGGGTATGTAACGGACCGGTGCACTGCAATAGTCACGAGCAGAGCATTGCGCGAAATGCCTGCACAGCGGGGATTCGGTCTAGGATTGGCGGATGCGGTGGCTCGGATACCGGGCTGCGGCGCTCGTCGCGCTCGCGGCTCTTGCCTGGCCGATCGCGGCCGGATCGGCGAGCGAGCCGATCCGCGTGACGATGCTCGGCGACTCCGTCGCCGACTCGCTCCAGTACATGCCCTCGGCGGAGAGGCTGCTCCAGCACGGCTATGCGGTCAGCTTCGACCTCCGGGTCTGCCGGCGACTCGCCTCGGCCGGCTGCCCCTTCCAGGGCGCGGCGCCGTCGTCCGCGCTCGTCGCGATCGGCGACGACGGGAGCTCGCTCGGCGACGTGCTCGTCGTCGACGTCGGCTACAACGACGATCCCGCGCTTTATCGCGCCGGCATGGACCAGGTGATCCATGCGGCTCATGCCCTCGGCGTGAAGCGGGTCGTCTGGGTGACGCTGCGCGCCTCCTGGCGGGTCTTCGCGGAGACGAACGCCGTGATCCGCAGCGAGGCGAAGAAGTTCCCGCAGGTGGCGGTGGCGGACTGGGACTCCTGGAGCGCCGGCAAGCCGTGGTTCCGATCCGACGGGCTCCATCTCACCGCTGCCGGCGCGACCGCCCTCGCCCAGTTCCTGCGCCCATATCTCGCCCAGGCGGCGGCCGAGATCCGCGCGGGACTACGGCGTCGTCGTAGCTCTCTTCCGCCAGCTCGTCAGGTCGTAGGCGGAGTTCAGGTCCTTGAGCACCTCGCGCGCGACGATCGCGGCGCCGGCCGGCGCGAGGTGCACGCCGTCGGGCTGCCGCACCAGCTGAACCTGGCCGGCGAGGTTCGTCAGGTACTCGGCATACCCGTTCGGGCCGGCGAGGAGCGTGTAGGTGTCGACGAACGCCGCGCCGCCGGGACGTGCCCGGATCACGCGGTCGACGACGGCGTTGATCCGGTCGAAGCGGATCGTCTGGTCGCGGTCGGCGGTGATCGGCAGGCCCATCCAGACGACGAACGCGCCCGAGCGGTTGATCAGGTCGATCAGCCCGCCGACCCGCCTCGCGTACTCGTGCACCCAGGCGGGGTCGTCGAAGTCGCTGACCGTGACCCCCGGCGGCAGGCCGGTCATGTAGCCCTTGTCGTCGTTGCCGCCGAAGCTGAGCAGGACGGCGTTCGGGTGGAGCACCTTCAGCTCCTTGCGGATCTCGAGGAACCAGTTGAAGACGTCGGGCCGGTCGAGCCCCGTGCCGATCCGGCCGTCCACCGTGCCGACGCTCTTGATCGCCTTCGAGGCCAGCGCAGCCCGCTGGAGCGCGTACCCGGGGTCGATCACGAGTGAGTCGCCTGCAACCCAGAGCCGGAGAGGGTTCGCCGGGCTGAATGCCTTCCCCTTCCCCGGCTCGCCGGGAACTGCTGCACCGGTCTCGAGCGCGGGCCGCCGAGCGGTCTTCGACGGCGGCGGCGGCAGGACGACGACCTGCGTGTCGATCGTGTCGTCGCCCGAGCGGCCGAGGGCCGACTTGAGCCACGATCTCGGCCGGTCGAGGAACAGGGCGTGACTCGTGCTCTCGAGCGGCTTCGTGATCGCGAGCGCGACCGAGCGCTGGGTGCCGGCGGGCTCGTTGAAGGCCGACTTGTGCAGCCCGGGGGCATCGAGCAGCAGCCCGATCGCGATCGCGAGGATGGCAACGGCCATGGCGTGGCCGGCCGAGGCGAGCCGCCTGTCCCTCGACCTCGGTAACGCGGGCTCGTCTGATTCTCGTCGGCATCAGAAGCGGTAGTAGATAAAGGGTGCGACGCCCTGGGGGCCCATTGCGTTCGCGAGCATCAGCGCGGCGCCGAGCACCGCTGCCTGGGCGACGATCGGCAGCCGTGAGAAGCGGGCCATCAGGAGCTGTGGCAGCAGCTTCGGCAGGTACTGGCTTCCGATCCCGACGACGATCCAGACGATGCACGCCGGCCGTGACGAGCGGCGACGGCTGGCCCCAGCGCGTGACGAGGCCGGTGATCATCTCCCATGCCTGGTGCATCGAGTCCGAGCGGAAGAAGATCCAGGCGAAGCAGACGATGTTGAAGGTGATCAGCCGCCGCACCCAGATCCCCGCGCGGCTCGGCTTCGGCGCGACGTACCCGGGCCTGTCGCGCCGCGAGTGCTCGAAGGCGAGGCCGGTCCCGTGGATGCCGCCCCACACGACGAACGTCCACGACGCTCCGTGCCAGAGCCCGCCGAGCAGCATCGTGATCAGCAGGTTGACGTACGTCCGGACCCGGCCCTTCCGGTTTCCGCCGAGCGGGATGTAGAGGTAGTCCCGTAGCCAGCGGGACAGGGTCATGTGCCACCGGCGCCAGAAGTCCTGGAGCGAGACCGCGGCGTAGGGCGAGTCGAAGTTCTGCGGGAACTGGAAGCCGAGCAGCAGCGCGAGCCCGATCGCCATGTCGGTGTACCCGGCGAAGTCGGCGTAGATCTGGACGGCGTAGGCGTAGACCGCGACGAGGATCTCGGCCGACGAGTGGCTGCGAGGCACCGCGAACACCTGGTCGGTGATGTGCGTCGCGAGGTAGTTCGCGATCACGACCTTCTTGAAGAGGCCCGTCGCGATCAGGAAGAAGGCGCGGCTCGTGTCGACGCGGCGCGGGTCGCGCGGCGTCTCCATCTGCGGGAGCAGCTCGCCCGGCCGCACGATCGGGCCGGCCACGAGGTGCGGGAAGAACGAGAGGTAGGCCCCGAAGCGCGGCGAGCGACACCGGCTCGAAGTCGCCGCGGTAGACGTCGACCAGGTAGCTGATCGCCATGAAGGTGAAGAAGGAGATCCCGACCGGCAGGACGATCGCACGCGTCGAAAGCGGCAGCCCCATCCCGGCATCCGCAGCCAGGTTGTGGGCAGAGCTGACGAAGAAGTCGTAGTACTTGAAGTAGCCGAGGAGCGCGAGCTGGCCGGCCAGCCCCGCCACGAGCAGCGCCTTTCGGCGCGACTTGACCGGCGTCTTGTGAACCTGGACTGCGAAGAGCTGCGTCCAGAGCGTGGATCCGGCCAGCAGGAAGATGAAGTGCCAGTCCCACCAGCCGTAGAAGATGTAGCTCGCGACGATGATGAAGACGCGCCAGCGGCGCATGTCCGCCATCGCGAGCCACGACAGCGGCAAGACGATCAGGAAGAAGATGGTGAAGGTGGCGGTTGGGAAGATCAAGCGAGGTCCCCTGGGCGGCTCACCGCCGGTTTCTGGCGCGCAGTCTCAACTCTAGGTGTGGCGGGGAATCGGGAGCACCGCTTTCGGTCGAGATCGGCCATACCCTGCGCGTCCGGCGAATCTTCGCCCGTTACGATGGAGCAAGGTCGCAGGCGACCCCACCACCGTGCCGAAGCCTCTCGCACAGATCGTCCTGGTCGCCGCCGCCATGCTCGCGCTCGTTGCCGTGCCCGCGGCCACCGGATCGGATGCGACGCTTCCGGGCGTCCCGTCGATCTACGTCACGTACAGCCCGAACTGCACGTTCACGATGACCGCGGACGGCGGGACGACATTCACCTCCTCGACGCCGCCGGGCCCGACGCTCCCACCGGGCGTCTACCAGATCCAGGTTCTGATGGAGAACCCGGCATCTGGCTACTCGTGCGGCGCGCCTGATTTCAAGCTCACCGGCCCGGGCGTCTCCAGCGAGACCAGGTTCCCGTTCGAGTCGATCCTCGACTCCCACGTCCTGCCCGCCCTTCAGCCGTCGTCGACCTACTCGGCCGACGACGAGAACGCGCCGGGGGCGACTCGCGTCTTCTTCACGACCTCGGCGAGCGGGTCGCCCGGGTCGCTCGTCGGCGCCTCGCCCGGCTCCGGGGCCGGGAGCGGGAAGGGAAGCACGACACCGGACTACGTCGGGGCGGGGATCCTCCCGTACCGCGGCAAGCTCGACGCGACGGTGAGCGCCGCGGGGTCGGCGGCCCTGATGGTCAAGGGGAAGGTCGTCGTCTCGCTGGTTCCCGGGAGGTACGACGTGGCCGTCGCGGATGCGGCGAGCAAGGCCGGCTTCTTCGTCGAGCGGCCCGGCGGCAGGCCGATCGACGTCACGGGAGTCAGGTTCGTCGGCAAGAAGACGGTGCGCTACGCCCTGACCAGGGGGACCTGGACGTTCTTTGCCAAGGCCTCGAAGCCGATCCGGGTGACGGTCGCGGCCTGATCGGCGAGTCGCTCCTGCGAGCGGCGGCCTTCGCCGCGGCTCAGTAGCTTCCGGGGAACCGGATCTTCTCCGGGGCGACGAGCGGCGTCCCGAGCTCGAGCTGGATCTGGCGCCGCTCTACCAGTGGGATCGCGCGGGGATCACCGGTCCAGACGCGGCCGTCGACGATCGCGGTCACCTTCCCCTTGTTCGGGCCGAGGACGCCCCGGCCGAGCGGCTGGCCCCACATGTCGAAGAACTCGCCGAGCGTGAACCCCCGCTTCACCGGTGCCTCGGCATGGAGGATCCCGTCCGGGAAGCGGGTGACGAGCCAGGCCAGGCACTCGCCCTGCGTGAGCACGAACTGCCCGTACTGCGAGCTCTGCGGCTCGAGCGGCGGCCAGATGCCGATCCCGGCCGGGATCAGGCGGGGCTTGCCGTTGACGAACAGCGTCAGGTGCACGTGGATGTGGAAGGCGAGCCTCTCGTTGCGCTGGCACTTGATCCCGTCGATCCCCTTCGCGACCTGCGCGCTCGCGGCGGGGAGCCCGAGCGCCGGGGCGTTGGGGATCGGCACGAGCTCGGGCCCGGTCTTTCCCGGGTTGGGCGCCGGCCGGAGGTGCCCGAGCGACGACAGCGGGCTCGTCGGCGCCGACGCGAACGCTCCGGCGGCCAGGAGCACCGCGACGGCCGCCCCGGCACCGAGCGCCAGGAGGCTGCGCCGCTTCATGCTTGAAGGGTAGACCCGGTCAGGCGCTTGCGGCGTACGCGTCGAGCCGGGCGAGATACCCGGCACGCTCGTCGTCGCCGAGCCAGGCGATCGTGAACGCATTCCGGGCCAGCTGCACGACTTCCTCGCGGGCCAGCTCCGCCTCGCCCTGCACCGCCGCGAGGTTCTCGTTCATGTAGCCGGGGAAGTACGCGGGGTCGTCGGAGTTGACGCAGGCGCGCATCCCGTGGTCGAGCATGTGCTTGAGCTCGGCGGCCTTGAGGCCGCCGGCGACGTAGCCGTTCGAGATCGGGCAGACGGTCAGGCCGAGGCCGCGCGAGCCGATCTCGCGGACGAGCGCCGAGTCCTCCAGCGAGTTGACTCCGTGGTCGATCCGCTCGACGCCGATCTCGTCGAGGCACTGCCAGATGTGGGCGACCGAGTCGTCCTGGTCGACGTCGCAGTGCATCGTCAGGCGGAAGCCCTCGTCGCGGGCCCGGTCGAAGACGTCCTTGAACTTGATCGGCGGATTGCCGCGCTCGTCCGAGTCGAGCCCTACGCCGACGATCCAGTCCTTGTAGGGCAGCGACGCCTCGAGCGTCTCGCGCGCCGACTCCGCGCTCAGGTCGCGGAGGAAGCACATGATCAGCCGGCTCTGCAGACCCAGCTCGGCCTCGGCCTCCTCCTGCGCACGGCGAAAGCCCTCGATCGCCGTCGAGAACGGAAGGCCCCGTGAGGTGTGCGCCTGCGGATCGAAGAAGACCTCGGCATAGAGGACGTTCTGCGAGTGGGCCTTGCGGAAGTAGGCCATCGCCAGGTCGTAGAAGTCGGGCTCGGCCCGCAGGACGCTCATGCCCTCGTAGTAGACGGCGAGGAACGACGCGAGGTCGTCGAAGTCGTAGGCCGTGCGCATCTCGGCGGCCGAGCGGTAGGGCAGGTCGACGCCGTTGCGCGCGGCGAGCTCGAACTTCAGCTCGGGCTCCAGCGTTCCCTCGAGATGCAGGTGCAGCTCGGCCTTGGGCATTCCGTCGATGAACTCGGCGAGGTCGCTCAAGGCAGTCAGGCTATGTGCTTGCAGACCTCGTGCTTGCCGGGGCCGGCGGGCAGGCCGTTCCGGCCGATGTCGACCGACTCGCAGCCGCGGTCGCGCGTGCCGACGAGGGTGACCGTCACGAAGCAGTGGTTGATGCCCGCCTTGTTGCTCGGCCGGCAGCAGGCGTCGAGGATCCGGACCGGGTTCCCGGCGACGATCGCGTGCTGGTTGTAGCTGTGCGCCCAGACCGTGCCGAAGCTCGAGCAGCCGGTCGTCCTGGTCGTCTTGCTGTCCCCTGCACCGGCGGTCGGTGCCAGGGCGGCAAGCGCGAGCAGCCCCGCGAGGGCGAGAGTGGCGCCGATCCTTGTGTGCGCCTGCACTGCGCCCGTTTATATCGGCTGGCGAGGACGCACGTTTAGGCAACCGCCGCGGCCGCAGCCCGTGCGCACGCCGCCCGGAGCGGAGGGGCGCCATGGAGCCGGTAGATCAGCGTGCCCCCGACGGCCTGCGGCCGCCCGAACGCGCTCAGCACGCCCTTCCACCGCCAGGCGAGGCCGTCGTCGGCGAGCACGATCGAGCTGACGTGCTGGAGCCGCACGAGCGCGAGAACGTCACCGGTCGTGACGTCGGGCGGGCTGTCCTCGGTCGCGATCTTGTAGATGCCCGTGAACTCGTCATACCGCCGCGGCGGCAACGGTGAGATGTAGCCGCCCGCGTCCCTGAACCAGAAGTGGCTGCGCGCCTGCCACAGCATCGAGTCGCCGAGCGTCCCGAACGGCAGCGTCAGGACGTTCTCGCCACGGCCGATGCAGCTCTTGTAGAGGCCGGTCGTGAAGAGGGACGGCACCTGCGGCGTTCTCGCCCATGCGCCCCAGGCGAGGTTCGGCACGAGCGTGATCACGGCGAGGGCGGTCAGGCCGACGCGAAGCCAGGAAGGACGGAAGCTCGACGCGGCCCAGAGCGCCACCATCACCGCGGCGGCGAGCGACGCATAGGCCATCAGACGGACCGGCATCACGTTCTCGAACAGCGGCCGGTGGATCAGATGGCCGTACGGCAGCGTCAGCTCGCGAGTGCCGTGGATCGTCAGCGCGGCGCCGAGCGAGAGGAAGATTGCCAGCAAGAAGGCGACGACCACGAAGCGGCCGGTTGGCCGGCGGCGCCACTGCCACGCGAAGAGGGCGACGATCACGAGCAGTGGAACGCCGAGGTAGGCGCCCCGCTCGGCATCGTTCGCGGGGAAACCTTCGACGAAGTGCTTCGACCACCAGCCGCCGAGGTTGGCCATCGTCGGCACCACGAGGTTCGTCAGATCGGCCCTGAAGACCGCCGCGCCGCTCGACGGCCGGCTTCCCGTCCCGGTGACGATGAAGTAGAGGAACGGCGCGGTGACGAGCGCGGCGAGCCCGTAGGCGGCCGCGAGCGGCAGGGCGATGCCGCGCAGCGGTCTGCGCGCCGACGGGATGAGGAGCGCCGCGAGGAGCAGAGAGGCGGCGAGCGCCAGTGTCAGGGTGAACAGGATCTCGGTCGAGAGCAGGATCTGCCCGGCGAGGACAGCGCCCATCCCGAGCGCGAACCGCCGGCGGGAGAGGTCGCCCTGGACGAACCGGACGACGAGATGCGCCGCGACGGGCAGCAGGAACACGGCGGCGGTATGGATGTGCGTCAGCCCGGCGCTGAGCACGTAGGCGGAGAAGCCGAAGATGTAGCCGCCGGCGAGCGCCGCCCAGACGGCGCCGCTCGTCAGCCGCCGGCAGAGCAGAAACGCCGTCCAGGCGGCGAGCGCCGGCATCAGGATCGCCGCGACGTTGTAGGCGAGGACCGGGCCGAAGGCGAGGGTGAGCGGAGCGAACACGAGCGCGAGGCCAGGCACGCTCGTGGCCCAGGCGAGGTTGTAGCCGCCGGGCGCCCAGATCGCGTGCGTGTAGGCCGGGTTCAGCCCGTGCAGGATCGCGTGCGGCCACCACGCGAACGACCAGACGAAGATCTGCGGGTCGGTGTAGAGCCCGCCGACCACCCGTCGCTCCGGATGCTCGACGACCCGAAGCCCGAGCACCAGGAAGGCAAGCACCACGTAGACGAGCAACGCCACGCCGCCGCGCCGGCCCCCCAGCCAGCGACGCAAGCGAGAATCCCACCCCAGAAGTCTAGGCCCGCGCGGACGCGGCCTCCCGAGACGCCTCTGGGGACAGTCCCCCAGTCAGGGCCGCCCAGGACACGACGGGGACAGTCCCCCGGACACGGCCGCCCAAGACACGACCGGGGACAGTCCCCCAGACACGGCCGCCCAAGACACGACCGGGGACAGTCCCCCAGACACGGCCGCCCAAGACACGACCGGGGACAGTCCCCCAGACACGGCCGCCCAAGACACCGACCGGGGACAGTCCCCCAGACACGGCCTGAACGGACGCGGCCTATCGAGACAGGTCCCGGGTCGGCGCTACGCCGCTCTTCCGAGCGACTGCGGCTCGCCGGGCTCGGCGCGCGGCGACGCGGATCTCGCCACGGCGTACGACGAGCGGCCAGGCGACGACGGCGCTCAGGGCGCCGATCGCGACGATGGCGAGCGCGAGATTGAGGATTGCGACGGTGGTGAGCGACATGAGGTCTCCTTGGATCGGGCTTGCACCCAGGAAACCGCGCCGCGCTGGGATCTCCGTGCGAGCGGCCTGAGAGACCGCTGTGAGCAGATGGGTGCATATACTCCTATCTCCGTGGATGCCGGGCCTGCACCCTCCCTCTGCGTCTGTGCGTCGCTGCGAATGGCGACCCGGCTCGTCTCGCGCCACTACGATCGCGCGCTCGCACCCGCGGGCATCTCGACCAACGAGTACTCGATCCTGGTTCGGCTCGGCAGCTACGGCCCGCGGCCGCTCGGCTCGCTTGCCGCTCTGCTCGGGATGGACCGCTCCACGCTCTCGCGCGAGATCGCGCCGCTCGTCGAGGCGGGGCTGATCGACGCCACCGCCGACGCGGCCGACCGCCGACGGCGCGTCCTCACGGTGACCGCCGAGGGTGCGCTCCGCGTCCGCCAGGCGCGGCCCCTCTGGGAGGCGGCGCAGGCCGGGCTTGCAGCCGACTTCGGAGACGACCGCACGACGGCACTCCTCGGCGAGTTGAACGCCCTCGCGGGAGCGCGGCAGTGATCGAGCGCCTGATCGGCCGGCCGCTCCACTACGCGTGGCTGATCGTGATCGTCACCTTCGTGACGCTGATCACGACGGCCGGCTTCCGCGCGACGCCGAGCGTCCTGATCATCCCGATGCAGCAGGAGTTCGGCTGGTCGCGTGCGACGATCTCGGTCGGGATCTCGCTCGGCCTGCTGATGTACGGCCTGACCGCGCCGTTCTCGGCCGCGCTGATGGAGAGCTTCGGCATGCGGCGCGTCATCCTGGTCGCGGTCGCGACGATCGCCGGGGGCGCCGCGCTCACGACCCAGGTCACGCAGCCGTGGCAGTTCGACCTCCTCTGGGGTGTCGTCGTCGGCGGAGCGACGGGCGCGGTCTCGGTACCGCTCGCAGCCACCGTCGCGAACCGCTGGTTCTACAGCCGCCGCGGGCTCGTCACCGGCATCCTCACCGCCAGCAACGCGAGCGGCCAGATGATCTTCCTGCCGGCCCTTGCCTGGATCGCGACCGCCTATGGGTGGCGCTACGCCGCGGTCACCGTCGCCGGGGTCGCGATGCTGATCGTCTTCCCGATCGTCGCGATCGTCGTCCGTGACCGGCCGCAGTCGATCGGCCTCGAGCCGTACGGCGCGACCGAGCCGGTGCCGGTCCCGGAACGCTCGAAGCACCCCTTCCGCCCCGCGATCGACGGGCTGCTGATCGGCTTCCGCTCCCGGACGTTCTGGTTCCTGACGAGCACGTTCTTCATCTGCGGCCTGTCGACCAACGGCCTGGTCGGGACGCACCTGATCCCCGCCGCGGTCGACCACCACATGACCGAGGTCACCGGCGCCTCGTTGCTCGCGCTGATGGGGCTCTTCGACGTGATCGGCACGACGGCCTCGGGCTGGCTCACCGACCGCCTCGATCCGCGGCGGCTGCTCGCCTGGTACTACGCCTTCCGCGGCCTCGCCGTGATGGGCCTGCCGCTCGCGTTCGGCTCGGGCTACGCGCTCGTCGCCTTCGCGGTCTTCTACGGCCTCGACTGGGTGGCGACCGTCCCGCCGACCGTCGCGATCACCGCCGACACCTTCGGGCGCGAGCGGGTCGGGATCGTCTTCGGCTGGGTCTTCGCCGCCCACCAGTTCGGCGCCGCGTTCGCGGCCTGGGCCGGCGGCGCCTCCCGCACCTGGCTCGGCACCTATAACTACGCGTTCGTCGCCGCCGGCGCGCTCTGCCTGCTGGCCGCCGGGCTTTCCCTGCGGATCAAGATCCCCGGTCGGGGGCCGGCCCTCCGTGTCGGCCGAGGGCGCAAGCCCGAGCCCGCCATGGCCTAGCCGAGCGCCGCGCGCGCGGCGTGGAAGCCGCACATCCCGTGCACTCCCCCGCCCGGCGGTGTCGACGACGAGCAGAGGAAGACGCCCGGCAGCGGCGTCGAGTAGGGCCGCCGGCTCCAATCGGCCGGCGAAGGCCTGCCGGAGGCCCGAGGCTCCCCCGTTGATGTCGCCACCCACGTAGTTCGCGTTGTGCAGCTCCAGCTCGACCGGCCCCATCGCGGAACGCGCCAGGATCCGCTCCCGGAACCCCGGCGCGAACCGCTCGACCTGCGCCTCGATCCGCTCTGTCATGTCCACCGGCGAGCCGTTCGCGACATGGCAGTAGGCCCAAGCGGTGTGCTTCCCGTCCGGCGCCCGCAAGGGATCGAACAGGCTCTGCTGCGCGAGCAGCACGAACGGCCGCTCGGCAACGCCGCCCCGCCACGGCTCGCGCTCCGACGCGACGATCTCCGCGAGCGTCCCGCCCAGATGCACCGTGGCGGCCCGAGAGCACTCCGCGGCGCGCCACGGGATCGGCCCGTCGAGCGCCCAGTCGAGCTTGAATACCCCGGGCCCGTACCGGAATCGCTCCATCCGTCCGCGGTAGCGATCCGGAAGTCGCTCGCCGGCGAGCGCGACGAGCTGCCGGGGCGTCACGTCGAGCAGCACCCGTTCCGCCCCGGTGAGCTGCTCGAGATCGGCAACACGATGGCCTGTCTCGACTCTGCCGCCGAGCGAGCGGAGATACGAGGCCATCGCATCCGAGATCGTCTGCGACCCGCGCCGGGGAAACGGCCAGCCCACGCCATGCGCCAGCAGCCCGAGAAACCACCCGAACGCGGCTGCCGGCGTCCGCGTCAGCGGCAGCATCGAGTGCGCGGCGAGACCCGCGAACAGGCCGCGCGCCTGCTCACCGCGAAACGAGCCGCGGGCGACCATGCTCGCGGGCAGCGCCGAGAGCGCCGAGAAGCGGGCAAACGCAGCGGGATGCCGCGGCCACCCGAGTGGCGCCAGCAGGTCCTCGCTGATCTCGTCGTACTGCTCCGCGAGCGGCCCCATGAGCCTCCGGTAGCGCCTTGCGTCAACCCCGAGCGAGGCGGCCGTGTCGGCGACGGAGCGGACGAGCAGCGCGGCGCTCCCGTCGTCGAACGGGTGCGCGAGAGCCGCCGGCGGCTGGATCCACTCGACGCCGTGCTCCTCGAGCGGCACCGTGCGCAGGAACGGCGAGGCGACGGCGAGCGGATGGATCGCCGCGCAGACGTCGTGGACGAAGCCCGGCAGCGTCAGCTCGGCCGACCGGCAGCCGCCGCCGAGCGTTTCCTCGGCCTCCAGCACCCGCACCGTCAGCCCGGACCGGGCGAGATGGATTGCCGCGGCGAGGCCGTTCGGCCCCGACCCGACGACAACCGCATCCGGCATCTGCCGGAAGCTACCCGCCCGAACCTGAGCCGCCGCTACTTGAAGATCGAGACGACGAGCAGCGCGACGAGCGCGACGAGCACCGCCGCCGGCGCGAGCAGGACGTAGAACCAGAAGACCGACGCGATCGACCAGGCAATCCGGCCGCTCGCGCGGGTCGTCGCCACGCGCAGCCCGAGCAGGGCCGCGATCACGGGCGCGAGAACGTACCAGGTCCCCGTCCAGGCGATCCCGGCGATGATCGTCACGACGGCGAGGACGAACAGGATGATCAGCAGCTCGACGAGCTCGGGACGGGAAAGATGCCGGAGCGGCTCGGTGTGGCCCAGCCACCGGGAGCGGGCCGCTCGGCTCGACCGGCGCGCCGAGCGCGTCCCGCAGGCCCGCCGCGCCGTTGGTGTCGGCGCCGACCATCAACCGGAGGACGCAATAGGTCGCGTCGGCCGCTCCGCCTTCGAGGTGCAGCGTCCGGCTGTTCCCCGCGACGAGCGCGGCCTCGATCGTGTCGGCGAGATCCTGCGCTTCCGGGCGCCAGTCGCTGTCCTGCGCGAGCAGCGCAGCCGACTCCGAAGCGGGCACGAGCTGGGACTTCGCGAGCACGCGAAGGTTCTCCGCCAGGATTGTTGCCTGCGGCTCCGCCATCGCGTACTTCTTCCCTCCGACTTCGAAGGTCAACTCCACGATTCGAGTGTAAGCCCTGCGCCTGGGGGTCCGCAGCCGAGTTGTGGCCGGGTGACGCAGGTCCCCCAGAATGGTGAACTCGCTTGACACGGGTCCCGGTTGCTGGAAGTGTCCGGACGCGGCGAGAAAACCAGGGAAAGGAGCACTTGGTTTGCAGGCTGACCCGATGCAACATGGGATGAGGGTCTTCCTCGTCGATCCGCACTCGATCTACCGGCGTGGGCTGGTCGCGTGCCTCGAGGGGGTCGAGGAGGTCTCGACCGTCACCGATGCATCGAGTGTCGAGTCGGCTTGGAAGCAGCCCGAGCTTTACGAGGCCGACGTCGTGCTCGTCGACCACGACCTCGAAGGTGCGCACGAGTTCGTTCGCGACCTGCGCGAGCGCACCGAGGCAAGCGTCCTCGTCTGCTCCGGGCGCTCGGATCAGAAGGAGCTGCTCGCCGCGGTGCAGGCCGGTGCCGTCGGCTACCTCTGGAAGGAGACCCTGACTCCCGACGCACTCGTCGCGAGCCTCCGTACGGCCGCAACCGGATCCGGCGTTCTCGCACCCGACCTGCTCGGCGACCTGCTCCGCACGATCGCCCGGGCATCGAACGAGATGCTGGAGCCGCGTGGGCTCTCGCTCTCGCCGCTGACCGTCCGGGAGCAGGAGGTGCTCCGGCTTGTCGCAGACGGCCACCCGACGCGCGAGGTGGCGAAGCAACTGAGCTATAGCGAGCGCACCGTGAAGAACGTGATCCACGACGTCGTCACCAAGTTCAACGCGCGAAGCCGCTCGCAGGCCGTCGCCGCGGCGGTTCGCGAGGGCCTTATCTGACGTGCCCGCTCCACTCCTGACCGCGAGCGCCATGATCATGTGCATCCACGGCGGCCAGGTGACCGTGATCCCCGGCCAGTCCCAGGTGACTGCCGGGGGCGCGGCGGTGCTGTCGGGAATGGATCTGCTGACCTGCCCGATCATCGGCTGCCCGCAGGCGGGCCCGGGGATCGTGCCGTGCACCATGATCCTGCTCGCCGAGCCCGTGGCCATGCCTTCGCCGATCGTCATGATCGGCGGAATGCCCGCCCTCACGGTCGCCGCCGTCGGGCAGCCCGGCGGCCTGACGAACGGCAATCCGCCCGGGATGATCATCATCAACAGCCCCGGTCAGATGACCGTGATGGGCTGACCCGCTAGGCCGGCAGCACGAAGCCGAGCTCGACCATCCGGCGCATGACCGGGACAGCGCTCGTGATGAAGGCCTCCGCCGGCGCGCCGGTCATCCCCGCCGCCTCGGCCAGCACCTCGCCGAGCGGCCGCTTGCCGTCGAGCATCGACAGCACCCGCTCGGTCGCCACGTCGATCGCGACCTCGAGCCGGAGGCCGGTGTCGATCCGCAGCACGTTCCGCTCGATCATCTCGCCTCCGTCACGCAGGCGGATGGTCTGCTCGACGCGGTGATCCTCGGCCATGGTGAACACGTCGCCCAGCATCTCCTCGGTGCTGGTGCCCATGAGATAGTCCTGCGCGTCGAAGAGGCGCAGGACCTGGTCGCTCGCGCCGGTGATCCGGTCCGCCGCCGAGGTGTGGGAGAAGAACCAATTGCGCCCCCCGGGCCGCTTGCGCAGGATCAACGCGCCCCAGGAGATCGTCTCGACGCCGATCTCCTCGAAGTACGCTGCCCACCGCTCGATCGCGGCGCCGTAGAGCTCCGGGTCCGTGCGGTGCGGCCGGTTCCAGGCCGCCGCGTAGTCGAGAGGCTCGTGCATCGCGTAGCGCAGAAGCACCGCATCGCAGCCGTTCCCCTCGATCCAGCTCTGGATCGGCGCCTTCCAGTCGCCCTCGGTCGGATGAAGCCAGCTGACGAGCACCTCGCCGATCCCGCCCGGGGCGAGGTAGGCCGGCAACTCCCGGACGAGCAGCTCGCAGAACGCATCGCCGCTCAGGCCCCCGTCGCGGTAGGCGATCTCGTTCTCGGGTGAGACGACGTATGGCGGGTTGCACACGATCAGGTCGAACTCACGACCCGCGACGGGCTCGAACAGGCTCCCCTCGCAGAGCTCGATCCCGGCGGCGCCGTTCAGCCTGGCGTTGAACGCCGCGAACCTCAGCGCGCGCGGGTTGATGTCGGTCGCCGTCACCTGGTCGGCGTGGCGCGAGGCGAGCAGGGCCTGATGGCCGCTGCCGGTGCCGAGGTCGAGAGCGCGCGCGACCTGCCTGCGCACCGTCAGCGAGATCAGGAGGCGCGAGGGCGGCGAGACGCCGACCACGTGATCCGGTTCGCTCAGCTCCTTCCGGAAGTGGTCACACGCGATCATCATGTCCTCGGTCGGCACGAGCTCGATCTCGGCCTTTGCCGTACCGCCGGCGAGCGTCAGGACGCCCATCGACTGGAGCCGTTCGAGCGCGAGCGGGGCAAGCGCCTCCTCGGCTTCAGCCGCCGGCACCGCGAGGTCGAGCAGGAAGAGCTTGATCAGCGTCGCGAGCCGACCGCCCTTTCGCAGCATGTACATGTAGAGCGGCAGCTCGGCCGAATCGCGCCCGGACACGACCTCCGTCGCGAGCGCATCCCGCACAGCTGCCTGCGTGAACCCTGCGTCGACGAGCACGTCCCGCAGGAGCGCGATTCCCTCGGGGTCGTCGAGCACCGGGCCGCTGCGCTCGGCCTCATCCCTCACCTGCGCCATTGCGCGAGCATCGTACGGCACGTACGATCGTTCGATGATGACCGGAGGCGCGCTCGGTCGTGCGAGGTTCGCCGGCGCAACGCTGGCGATCCTGGCCTTGACGGTCCCGGCCGGCGCCGCGGTCGCCCGGTCGACGACATCGGTTCAGCTCTCGAAAGTCCAGCTGAAGGCCTCGTGGAAAGAGGGCTGGCTGACCGCCAACCTCCATTTCACGGTCAAGGTCGACGGCGCAACGACGGTGACGGCCGTCATCCGGCCGGTCGCACCGGGCCCGGTCGCGGCCAACAAGGCCTTCGCCTTCGGCGCTGCCGGTTCGGCCAACGAGACGATCACGCTCCCGCCGAGGCTCGTCCCCCGCGCCTACACGCTGAAGGTCGGAGGCACGACGACCAAGTTCACGGTCCCGACTCCGCCGGAGGGCGTCGTCGACACGGCGACGATCAGCGCGACCAAGGGCGGCACGTCGCAAAAGGTCGTGGCGGGCCCGAAGGCACTCTGGGTCCGGTTCCACTTCCTCGTCCCCCCGACGGGCGCGAAGACGGTGAAGATCGTCTGGCGCACCCCGAGCTTCCAGTTCGTCGGCGCGGTGACGAAGCCGTACTCGTCGACGATCGACTCCACCCTGGCGTCGAACGAGGCACTGCCGAAAGGCACCTGGTACGCGATCATGTCCGTGAACGGCAAGGTCGCCAAGCGACAAGACGTTAGAGTCACGTGACGTGACGAGCTACGAGCCCGAGCTCGAGCAACAACGGCGGACGCAGCAGCAGGCGCCCCAGCAGGCAACGGACCAGAGCTCGACCCAGCGGCTCGCCTCGGCGATGGGCAACCAGGCATTCGGCGCTCTTGCCCGCCAGGGCGCGGGGATCCTGCCCGACGGTCGCGCCCATCCCGACGTCGAGTCGGCGATCGCGTCGACCCGTGGGACGGGGCAGAAGCTCGACGAGGGCTCCCGCGACAAGATCGGCGGCGCGCTCGGCGACCCGCTCCATGACGTCCACGTGCACACCGATCCAGCGGCCAACCAGCTCGCCAGCTCCGTCTCGGCTCGCGCCTTCACGACCGGCAACGACGTCTACTTCGCGAAGGACGAGTACAAGCCGGGGTCGAGCGACGGCCAGGAGCTGATCGCGCACGAGCTGACGCATGTCGTGCAGCAGCGCGGTGCCTCGACCAGCGGCCCGCTCACCGTGTCCCAGCCGGGCGATGCCCTCGAGAACGAGGCGGAGGCCGCGGCCGGTGACATCCTCGGCTGATACTCCCGTCGGACTGCTGAACTTCGAGGCGCTCGACGCGCGGATCCGCTCGGCGGTCGAGTCGGTCGCCTCCACGGACCCGAACCCCGCCGATCCGTTCCGCGGGCTCTACATCTCCGACGACCTGGCGGTCGAGCTCGCCTCCGCTGGGCCGGGCGCCGAGCTGGACGACCGGATCGCGATCGCGGGACGGCTGTTCGGGCTGAGCGACCTCGAGGCCGCCGCGCTCGCGTTGTGCGCGGCGCCCGAGCTCGGCTCGCAGTACGGCCGGCTCTACGCCTACCTCCACGACGACGTCACGCGGAAGCTGCCGACGCCGAGGCTGATCGGGCGCCTGCTCGCCGAGTCGGGGATCTCGGCGGCGCGTGCTCTCGATTGCTTCGACCACGCGGCGCCGCTCCGCCGAACGGGCGCGGTTCGCCTGCTCGAGCCGGGGAGCCAGCTTCCGCTGGCCGACCGGATGCTCAAGCTCTGGACCGCCTGGCCGCCTACCTGCTCGGCTCCGGGCTCGACGAGCCGGTGCGCGACGGCCGGCTACGGCCTGAGCCGATCCCGGAGCACGACCCGGGACGCCCGGCGACGATCGCGGAGCTGAGGCCGCTCCTCGCCGCCGACAGCCCGCTGCCCGTGCTGGTCGCCGGCCCCGATGCGCCGGCGCTGCTCGCGGTTGCCCTCGGCCAGCCGCTCCTGCTCGTCGATGTCAACGACGCGATGGACAGCGAGCTGATGCGCGAGGCCGGCGTCACGGCGTTGCTCGAGGGCCGCCGCATCTGCTTCGACGGCCTCGACGAGCTCGAGCCCGACCGGCACCTCCGCGTGCAGCGCGTGCTCGGTGCGCGCGGCGAGCGCACCCTGGTCTGTGCGTCCACGGCGCAGGCAGTCGTCGCGCTCGGCGAGGCGACGGCGGTCGTCGTGGAGGCGCCGCAGGCGAGCTTCGGCGAGCGCCGCGCTGCCTGGGCCGCCCACACGGGCACGGAAGACGTCAACGACGTCGCCGCCAAGTTCCGCCTCTCGGTCGGTCAGATCGCAGATGCCGCCGACGTGTCCCGGCTGGCCGCAATGACCCGCGGTGAGACTGTCCCAACACCGCCGGATCTCGACCTCGGCGCGCGGAGCGCCTCGAGCACCCGGCTCGCGGAGCTCGCGTCGAGGCTCGATGCGCCCTTCACGTGGGCCGACATCGTGATTGCCGAGAGGCAGCTCGAGGTGCTCCACTCGATCTCCTCCTACCTGCGCCACCGCGACCTCGTCCTGTCCGAGTGGGGCTACGAGAAGACCGTCGCGCGGAGCCAGGGTCTGAAGGTGCTGTTTGCCGGCGAGTCCGGGACGGGGAAGACGATGGCCGGCCAGGTGCTCGCCAAGGACCTCGGCCTCGACCTCTTCCGCCTCGATCTCGCCACCGTCGTCTCGAAGTACATCGGCGAGACCGAGAAGAACCTCGACCGCGTGTTCGGCGCCGCCGAGGGCTCGAACGCGATCCTCTTCTTCGACGAGGCCGACGCGCTCTTCGGCAAGCGCTCCGAGGTGAAGGACGCTCACGACCGCTACGCCAACATCGAGGTCGCCTACCTGCTCCAGAAGATGGAGGGCTACCCCGGCGCGGTCATCCTCGCGACGAACTTCCGCCAGAACATGGACGACGCCTTCCTGCGGCGCCTCGACGTCGTCGTCGACTTCCCGTTCCCCGAGCCCGAGGATCGCGAGAAGATCTGGCAGCTCGTTCTCCCCGAGGCCGCGCCGGTAACCGACGACATCGACGTCCGCTTCCTGGCCGAGCGCTTCAAGCTCTCCGGCGGCTCGATCCGGAACTGCTCGCTGACCGCGGCGTTCATGGCCGCCGACGGCACCGGCCGGATCGGCATGGAGCACCTCGTCCGCGCGGTCGCCCTCGAGTACAACAAGCTCGGCCGGCTCACCATCGAGGCCGACTTCGACCACTTCCACGGGATGATCCGGCCGCAGACCGGCACCTTCCCGAGCGTCTCCTGATCCCGGCTCGACGGCGAACCGTCGCCGCAGGGCCGACCGCTTAAACCGGTGTCTGACACCGCCTTTTTGGCCGGGGACAACCAGCGGTTTGCAGGGATTTCCTCGCGCGCCGTCACAAACGCGTAACGGTGTCTGACACCGGTTTTAAGGGCTTGACTAGAAATGCCAGGCCGTGCCGACGACGGCGCTGGTGTTCATGTCGAGGCCGCCCGATCCGTTGGGAGTCGGCGTGATCGTGGCGGTGAAGGTGACCGAGCCGTGCTCGGTGAGGTGGAGCTCGGCGCTCGCCTGACCGCTCGCGGTGACGCTACTGCCGTCCGTCGAGATCGACGGGCCGAAGCCGAGGTCGAGGACGCTGTCGCCGTTCTGCTTCACGTGGACGAGGAAGATGTTGACGGCGGCCCCCGCGGCGACGGCGTGTGCCGGGTCGGTGCCCACGGAGACGCTCGCCGACGGGTCGGCGAGGAAGTCGACGTCGACGAGGTGGGTCGACGTGCGAAAGGCGTGGAGGTCGGCGATCGTCAGCGTGGCCGTGACGTTGAACGGGTCGATCGTCAGCGTCGGATCGGCGTGCGGCGTGCTCGTGTCGGCGGCAGGCGCCGTGGGGGTGGGCGTGGCCGGCGTCGTGCCGGGCGTCGCACCGGCCGGGGCGGGCGTGGCTCCCGCGGTGGGAGCGGGAGCCGGGGCGTCGGGTGCCGTCGGGGCCGGGGCCGGGCCGGTCGTCGGTGGGGCGGCGCCCACGCCCGTGTAGGTCGTGTTCCCGGGCGGCGCTGCGCCGCTCGCGGCGAGATCGGACGGGCTGACGGTCACGGGCGGGGGCGTCCCGATCGGGACGTTCTGTACCCCGCCCGGCGTGGCGGTGTCGCCACCCCCGGGCTGGCGCTGCAGGAGCGCCCGCGCAAGGTGCTGCGAGCCCGACTGATTCGTCACGAGATCCGAGACCGCGCGATTGCCCACGAGGCGCTGAAGAGCCTCGAGCGGATGCTCCGACTGCGCGAACGCGGACCTCCCCCGGGTCGAGTCAGCCGACCGAGGGGCTCGCCGCTCGCGTTCGCGTGCGTACCGAGCCATCGCCGGGCAGATCATATCGCCGTGGTCAGCCGCATCCCGGCGCTCGCTTGTGCTCAGAGTTGCAAACAGCCAACAAGCACGACGTGCACGCCGAGCCGCCAGAGGGGGCAACGCCGCTGCCTCATTCGTTGCCCCAAGGGGCATCAACTCCTACCCGACCGGCCACCGCGAGCCGCACCTCGATCTGAGAGACTCAGATTCATGTCCCCGGTCACGGTGCAGGTCCCGATCAACACGATGCTCGCCGATCTGGACGAGTCTCTGCGCACTCTCCTGAAGCGCGAGCTCGGACGGCACAGCTTCGACGGCGTCGAGATCGTCTTCGACGCGCCCGACAAGGAATGGGCGGCGTCGCTGTCGAGCCCTGCCGTCAATCTCTTCCTCTACGACATCCGCGAGGCGAAGGAGTACCGCCCGACCGACTGGGAGCAGCGGCCGGGGCCGCGGGACGGCCGGCCGATCGACCTGCGCCCTCCGCTCCGCATCGACGCCTCCTACGCCATCACCGCCTGGACGCGGGACGTGCAGGACGAGCACCGACTGCTCTCGCAGGCCATGGCGGCCCTCTATGCGTACCCGACCCTTCCGCCCGACGTGCTCCCGACGTCGCTGGCAAACGGCTCACAGCGCTATCCGCTGAAGACGCGCACGGCGCAGGAGCGCCACGAGGACGCCTCCGATTTCTGGACGGCGGTGGGCGGCCAGTACAAGGCGTCCTTCAACTACTGCGTCACGCTCTCGTGCGAGCCGGGCGTCTCGATCGAGCGGGGCCCGGAGGTGCGCACCGCGACCACGAGGCTCTTCGACCGCGACGCGCGCAAGGCGACGATGCTCGAGCTGCACCGCAGCGGCGGCACGGTCGTCGACGGTGACGGGAAGCCCGTCCCGAACGTCTGGGTGCACATGACCGACGTCGGGCTACTCGCGATCACGGACGCCGAAGGGCGCTTCCGCTTCGACCCGCTGAACCCCGGCAAGTACAAGCTGCTCGCCCGCGGGCCCGGCGGCGAGGAGGCGAAAGCCGAGATCGTGATCCCCGGCCAGGGCGCCGAGATCTCGCTCGCGAAGCCCAGGGCCGCAGCCGCAGCCAAGGGCTAGCCGCCCGACAGGGCAACAGGACTGCCCCAATCCGTGCCCCGCCTCCTCTGGCAGGAACGGAGCCGAAAAACAAGAGTCCCGGTGTGTCCCGGCGGGCCTTGATCGGGAACCTCGAGCCCGTAGCACGGCTGGGAATGAGACGCGTGCTCGAGGATGGAGGATTGGAGGTGGTCGGCCACGACGACCTGCCTGACGCGCTGGTCGAACAGGCCAGGATCTTGCAGCCAGACGCAATTGTTCTCGGTTTTGACGCGGGGGGATCACGAACAGCGTCGAGCGATCTGGGCGACCGCGTCCGCAACGCAGCACCAGGGGCAAAGCTCATCCTCTGGCCCCGTAACGAAGCGGAGATGCATGTGTTCGACCCAGGCAGCTCCGCCCCCAGGACCATCCCAGCTTCGGCTTCCGACGACCTGCTTCGGGAGCTCCACACCGGTCGATCGACATAAACAGAAGGGAGTGAGATGGCGACCAGTTATATGACCCCAGGCGTGTACGTCGAGGAGGTTCCATCGGCGAACAAGCCAATCGAAGGGGTCGGCACGTCGATCGCCGCGTTCGTCGGCCTGGCTCCGGGCGGGCCGGTCAACCGGCCGACCCGGATCTCGAACTGGACTCAGTTCGCGACGATCTTCGGCGACGCGCAGAACCCCGAGAACGGCCCCTTCATGGAGGGCGCCTACCTCGCGCATGCCGTGTACGGCTTCTTCCAGAACGGAGGCGGTCTCTGCTGGATCGTCCGCGTCGGAAGCGCCGAGGGTGGGGTCCGCCAGGCTGCACTGCCGGCCGCGGGCGACGCGAGCGTCGAGGCGTTCCGGGCGATCGCGCTCAAGGGCGTCGACTCGGACGTCAAGCTCGACCTGACCCAGGAAGCGGGCGGCGAGGGCGAGGACGCCCCGGCCACCTACAAGCTCACGGTTACCTCGGGCACCGATTCGGAGGAGTACGACGGCCTCAGCGTCAAGAAGGGCCGCGCCTACATCGTGACCAAGGTCAATGCCGCCTCGAAGCTGATCAAGCTCGAGGAGACCGGTGGCGCCGTGACGGACGTCGCGCTCGCGACCGGCAGCTTCACGCTCTCGATGCCGAAGCAGGCCGAAGGGTCGATCACCCCGTCGCAGTTCGAAGGCGACGTCGCCAAGCGCGAGGGCATGGGCGGCCTGGCCGCGGTCGACGAGGTCACGATGCTCATCTGCCCCGACCTGATGACGTTCGTGAACGGCGACGATGTCGCCGTCCGGGACCTCCAGGGGAAGATGATCGCCCACTGCGAGAACATGGGCGACCGGATGGCGATCCTGGATGCGCCGCCGAACATGATCCCGCAGGACATCCTCGACTGGCGGATGAACGCCGCCGGGTACGACTCGAAGTTCGCGGCGCTCTACTACCCGTGGCTCGAGGTCATGGATCCGATCACGAAACGGCCGCTGCTCGTCCCGCCGTCCGGGCACGTCGCGGGCGTCTGGGCACGCACGGACGGCACGCGCGGCGTCCACAAGGCCCCGGCCAACGAGGTCACGATGGGCGTCAACGGCCTCGGCTTCCAGGTCACGGGCGAGGAGCAGGGCGGACTGAACCAGCGCGGGATCAACTGCATCCGGGCCTTCCCGGGCCGCGGTATCCGCATCTGGGGCGCCCGCACCATGTCGAGCGATCCCGAGTGGCGCTACATCAACGTGCGTCGCCTGTTCAACTACATCTCGGAGTCGATCATGGAAGGGACGCAGTGGGCCGTGTTCGAGCCCAACGACGAGCGCCTCTGGAGCTCGCTGCGCATCTCGGCCACGAACTTCCTGAACCGCACGTGGCGGCAGGGTGCCCTCTTCGGCTCCTCCCCGTCCGAGGCGTTCTTCGTGAAGTGCGACGCCGAGACCAACCCGCAGGACGTGATCGAGGCCGGCCAGGTCGTGATCGAGATCGGGATCTGCCCGGTCAAGCCGGCCGAGTTCGTGATCTTCCGTATCAGCCAGTTCGCCGCAGGCGCGAGCGAAGTGGCCTAGTCGATCGAGTGACAGAGGAGGTCAGTTAGATGCCGATGAGAGAGCCCCGCCCAGCGTCATATTTCCGGCTGACGCTTGGCGGAAACGAAGCGTGCGGCGTGTTCAAGGAGGCCTCCGGGTTCGACTCGGAGACCGACGTGATCGAGCACAAGTTCACCGACGCGAACGGCCGGCCGGAAGTCCGCAAGGTGGCCGGCGCGCTCAAGTGGTCGAACATCACACTCAAGCGCGGCGTCGACGAGAGCATGGACATCTGGAAGTGGCGCGATACCGCCGTCACCCAGGGTGCCGACCAGGCTCGCGTGGACGGCAAGATCGAACTGCTCGACATCTCGGGCTCCACGATCGCCACGTACCAGTTCAAGCAGGGGTGGCCGATCAAGTACGTCGCCGCGACGCTCGACGCATCGACGAACAACGTGGCCCTCGAGGAGCTGCACATCTGCCATGAAGGGTTCGAGCGCGTCTAGTCAGAGGGGGAGCAACACGAGGGAGGGTCTGGAAGATGAAAACCGAGTACCCGTTCACGCTTCCGCGTGGATACGTGGACGCGTCGGGCAATGTCCATCGTGACGGTGCGATGCGGCTGGCCACGGCGCGCGACGAGATCGAGCCGCTTCGCTCTGTCGAGGTCAAGCAGAACGAGGCGTACCTGTCCGTGCTCCTTCTCTCGCGTGTCGTGACCCGGCTGGGCGAGGTGCCGGACGTGACGCCCGACGTGGTGGAGAGCCTCTTCGCCGCCGACTTCGACCATCTCCAGCGCCTCTATGAACGTCTCAACACCGACGGCGAGTCGGTGGGGTCGGTGACCTGCCCATCGTGCGCGCAAGCGTTCGAGGTCGACCTCTCCGACGTCGAGGATAGGCGCCTGGGGGAATGAACAGGCCGTCTCCGCACGAGCTGCTCGCGGAGGCGGCCGAGCTCGCTTACCACTTCCACTGGCCGCTGGACTCGATCCTCGACCTGGAGCATCCGGATCGCCGGAGGTTCCTGGAAGAGGCCGAGGACATCGCGGCTCGGACGCACGGGGGTTATTAGAACCACATGCTTGGTCGTCTAGGACTGCTCGGGCAGAGGGTGCTCGCACGCCACGCGGCGCCGCCGCGGGCGGGCGGGCTGCGGCTTGCGAAGTCGGTCACGGCCGCACGGGTCCCGGAGAAGATCGTCGAGACCTCGACGCGGCTCGCTCAGGGCCGCTCGATCGGGCGGCAGGCGGCGAGGTCGCCGGCTGCCGCCGCCGAGACGGCGCTTCCGCGGCCGCCCGGGATGAGCGAGTTCGCCGCGCGCTGGATCTTCGGCGACGGCCCGGCCGAGGGGATCCCGATCGCCGGCGAGGCGGCGATGCCCGAGCTCGCGGGCGAGTCGGAGAAGCCGTCGTTCCTGCTCGACCGCGACAGGAAGGACGAGGCGGCCGCCGCGGCCGAGGTGGCGCGGCGCGCTCAGCCGGTTCAGCGCGGCCAAGTCCAGGAGGTGCCGGCCGGGTTCCGGCTCTCCCGGAAGCCCGTCGATCGACCGGAGGCGCCGCCGCCGCTTCCGTATGACACCCCGAGCGAGCGGGTCGTCGACGAGACGCCCGCTCCCGAGCCGGTGGCCGCCGAGCCGCCTCCCCCGCCGGTAGCGGCGGAGCAGCCAGCCAGGCCGATCGAGACGATCCGGCGGACAGAAGCCGCTCCACCGTCGATGCCGGCGCCGCCGTCGCCCGCTCCCGCCTCGATCTCTCGCGTGGAGAGCCCCTCCCCGCCACCGCCTGACTCACCTGCCACGCCGGCACCCGAGCCGCCGGCGGCCGCGCTGCTTCCCCTCGAGGTGACCGGCCGCACCGACAGCCGACGCACCGCCGGCAGCCCCGCCGGCTCAGCCGCTGCGCGTCCCGCTGACCCTCGCCCGCAAGCCTGTCGAACGGCCGGCAAGGCCGGCTCTTCAGCTTCAGCGCCGCCCCGTTCCCGACCCCGTGGATGCGCCCGAGCCCGCCGAGGTGCCGGCTGCCGCCCCGACCCCGGCCAAGCCCGGCATCTTCCGGCGCGTCGTCGATTCAGTCCTCCGCCGAGAGCCCCCGCCCCCAGCAGAGTCACCGCAGCCCGCCGCGCCCGAGCCCGTCCAGGCGCAGCAGGACGCAAGCCCCGCGGCACCACTCACCGCGGTCACGCCCCCACCCGCACCGTCGAGGTCTGCGTCACGCAGCCTTGCCCGCGCCGCCGCCGCCGACACGGCGGCGCCCGAGCCGAGCCGCGACTCGCCGCCCGACGAGGCGCCGGCACCCGGAGAGGCTCCTCGGCCGACGCCACCGCTCGAGGTGGCAGACGAGGCCGTCGCTTCCGCCTCGGCCGCCGTGGCAAGGACTCCCACGCTCGAGCCGCCGGCCGACCAGGCCGCGGGCGACGAGGACACCGGCCCCGAGACGGAGAGGGCCGCCGAGCCGGTTCCCTTCGAGCTCGAGGAGACGGAGCCCGCCGCTGCCATCCAGCCCGTGACGGCTGTAACCCCGGCTGGAGCGGTCACGCCGCCCCCACCGGGCTTACCGGTCCCGGAAGCCGAGCCCCTCGAGATGCCGCCCGCCGTCGGCGATGCTCCCTCCGCGAGCCAGTCCGTCGGCGCGGCGCAGCTGCCCGGCAGCACGCCGGCGCCCGAGCCGAGCCCGGCGACGCCGTCGGTCGCGCCGGCCGCCGTCACCGAGCCGGCCGCGGTGCTTGCGACCAAGCGCAAGCCGCTTCGGAGCATCGCGCGCGCACTCGCACGCCGCCCCGAGCCGGAGGCGGCACAGCCCGTGTCCCCAGCGACTGTGGCCGGGGCGGCCGCCGCGCCCCCCGCCTCGAGCGCGACCCCGGCCGCTCCGGGAGCGCCCGCTGCACCGGTTCGTGCGACGCTCGTCCAGCGGGCGCCCACCCCCGTCCCGGCGTCGACCGGCGATCGGGCGGCAGAGCCGACCTGGCTCGAGGATCAGCCTGGAGACGCCGTCCCGGCCACCAGCGCTGCCGCCGCCGCCGAAACCGCCGTCTACGGCTCGACAGCCGCGACCTCACCCACCTTGAGCCGCGTCCCGGCCGCAGAGCCCCGCCGGCGCTCCTCCGTCGCAGCCGTCCCGGCACGGCCGCTGCTGCGCCTGGCCTCTTCGCCGCCGGTCGCGGCCCGGCCTGCGACGGTCGCGCGGGCCGAGGTGCCCGCAGGTGCGCCTCGCGGCTTCGGCGGCACGACGAGCGGGGCGAGGCTCGCCGCTGCAACCGGCGGGATCCTCCGGCAGGAGGACGCGGACACGGAGACGATCGTCTTCCCGCCCCCCGACGGTCAATCCTTCGCGCCGGCACTGGCCCTCATGCGGGAGCCCGACCCGGCGTCGGACGGCGGTCAAGCGCAGGCTTCGGCCTCCGCCGCTCCTGCTTCCACTCCCCCCGCCCAGGGCGGGGGCGGTGGCGGAGGAGGCGATATCGACGAGATCTACGACCAGGTGATCGAGCGGCTCCGCCGCGAGCTCCTGGCCGATCGTGAGCGAATGGGAGACGTCCTGGGCGACCTGCCCTGACGAACAGGAGAGAACGATGGCAGCAAACGACACCGTAGGACCCACCATGAAGGACCCCGTCGGCGAGCTCCGGTTCCTGGTCAAGGTCGACGACGCCGAGATCGGGGCGTTCGCCGAATGCTCCGGGCTCCAGGCCGAGTACGACATCTTCGAGTACCCGGAGGGTGGAGAGAACCGCTTCGTGCACAAGTTCCGGGGCGGCCTCAAGTACCCCAACCTCGTGCTCAAGCGCGGCGTCACCTCCGAGGACAAGCTGGTCAACTGGTTCCTCAAGCGGGACATCGATCGCGCCCGTCGCGGCAGCGTCACGCTCAGCCTGCTCGGGGACGACGGGAAGCAGGTGCGGACCTGGTCGTTCGCAGGCGCCTTCCCCGTCAAATGGTCCGGGCCGTCCTTCAGCGCCAAGTCAACCAACGTCGCCACCGAGACCCTCGAGATCTGCCACCAGGGCCTGATCCCAGCCGGCTGAGATGCAGCTGCCGCCACTCACCGGATTCGAGCTCGCGAGCCTCGAGATCGAGGGCGAGAGCCAGAAGCTCGACTGCTGGTTCAACCCCAAGGAGTACACGATCGCCAAGGTCAACGCGTGGAAGGTCGACCCGGTCGTCGGCGTCGCGCTCCCGACGGCGCAGTTCAGCGGAGGCCAGCCGCGCAAGCTCAACCTCGAGCTGATGTTCGACTCCACGGACAGCACCCTGAGCGTCGCGGACGTCACCGCACAGCTCTTCAAGGCGATGGAGGTCTCGGCCTCCCTCGGCTCGGGCCATGGACGCAACAGCGGGCGGCCGCCGATGATCACGTTCAGCTGGGGCAGCACGATCCCTTTCAAGGCGGTGGCCGACAACCTCACCGTCCAGTACACGCTCTTCCGTCCCGACGGCACCCCGATCCGGGCGCTGGCGAAGATCTCCCTGATCCAGGTCGAGCGGGCGATGGACAAGTCGAGCCAGCACGGCGCCGCCAAGCCGCAGAACCCGACGACCCGGGCCCAGTACGGCCTCGGCTCGCACACCGTCAAGGACGGCGACAGCCTGGCGTCGATCGCCTACCACCACTACCGCGACCCGACGCGCTGGCGCGCGATCGCCGAGGCCAACGGCATCGACGACCCGCTCCACCTGAAGCGCGGCTCCGTCCTCTCGATCCCGAGCCTCGACGAATGATCGCGGCCAAGGCCCAAAGGCAGGTGTCAGACACCGTTGCAAGAGTCCAACAGCCGAACAGGAAAACCCCTGCTCCCGGCCTCGCGCACCTGTCCGAAAGGCGGGTGTCAGACACCGCCTTTGGGCCCGGGTCGGACCCGGCCGAAGGGGGCCAGGCTTGAGCTCGGGCGCCGTCTCGGGAGCACAGGTGCTGGCGGACGGGCAGCCGATCGACGAGCAGATCGGGCGGCAGCTCGTCGAGGCGCGGATTCAGGAGAACCTGCGCCTGCCCGATGCGTGCCTGCTCCGGTTCACGGACCCCGGGCTGAAGAACGTCGACTCCTTCCCGCTGCACATCGGGAGCCAGATCGAGGTGAAGCTGTCGGGCACGGACGACACCTCGCTGACGAGCATCTTCAAGGGGATGATCGTCTCGCTCGAGCCCGAGTTCGGGAGCAGCGGCACGATCCTCGGCTTCCGCGCCTACGACGGCTCGCACCAGCTGCACCAGACGAAGAAGGCGCAGACGTTCCAGAACATGACCGCCGCCGACATCGCGCGCAAGCTCGCGGGGCAAAACGGCGTCTCCGAGGGCACGATCGACGACGCCGGGCCCGCGCACGACTTCGTCCAGCAGAACAACGAGACCGACTGGGAGTTCCTGTGGAAGCTGGCGCAGCGGATCGACTTCGAGGTGCTCGTGATCGACCACAAGCTGCACTTCCGCAAGGCGGGCCCGCCGGCCGGGACGCAGGACATCTCCCTCAAGTGGGGCGACAACCTGATCAGCTTCAAGCCGCGGATCACCGGCGTCCAGCAGGTCGACCAGGTCACCGTGCGCGCGCGGAACCCGGCCCGCAAGGAGCCGTTCGAGTCGACCGAGAGCGTGACCGAGCCGGTGTCCCAGATCGGGATCCCTCGCTCCGACGCCGCCGCGGCGGTCGGGGGCGGGACGATGGTCGTCGCCGACCGGCCCGTGCTCTCGCAGGAGGAGGCCGACCACCTGGCCAAGGCCTACGCGGCCCACATGGGCGCGGGCTACCTCGAGGCCGAGGGCATGTGCAAGGGCAACACGAACATCAAGGCCGGCTCGAAGGTGAAGATCGACGGGATCGGGACCAAGTTCGGGGGCACCTACGTGATCTCGTCGTGCGTCCACCTCTACCAGGGCACGCACGGCTACCGGACGCACTTCTCGGTCACCGGCCGCTCCGCCCGGAGCCTCGTCGACCTGATGACGCCGAAGGGCAAGCGCGGCTGGGGCAACTCGGTCGTGATCGGCGTCGTGACGAACAACAACGACCCCGACAACCTCGGCCGCGTCCGGATCTCCTACCCGGCGCTCGGCAGCGACACCGAGGGCTGGTGGGCGCGGATCGCCACCACCTCGGCCGGCACCTCGCGCGGCGTGCTGATGATGCCGCAGGTCGGCGACGAGGTCGTGATCGGCTTCGAGCACGACGACGTGCACAAGCCGTACGTCCTCGGCTCCCTCTTCAACGGGACGGCGAAGCCGGGCGACGACCTCGCCGTCCTGGACGGCTCGTACTCGCTGCAGTCGGATCAGAAGGTTCAGATCCAGGCGAAGGACGTGATCACGGTCAAGAGCGACAAGGACTTCAGCGTCGAGACGCAGGGCAAGATCTCGCACAAGTCGACGGATGACATGAACGCCGAAGGCATGTCCGTGACCGTCAAGGCCAACAGCTCCCTCACGATCGAGGGGACCTCCGGCCTGACCATCAAATGTGGCGGCGCGAAGATCGAGATGACCCCGATGGGGACGATCTCGATCTCCGGCACGCAGATCTCACTCGGATAACGGCAGGAAGAGAAAGGAGCAGATGTCGGACATCATCGGCACCGGGATCGCATTTCCCCTCCGCGTGGACCGTCTCGGCGGCCTCGCGATGAGCTCCGGGAACTCGGATGTTCAGGAGGCCATCGACGTCATTCTCGGAACGGCGCAGGGCGAGCGCCCGATGCGGCCCGAGTTCGGCTGCGGGATCCACAACCACATCTTCGACACGATCGACGCGCACACGCTCGGGAAGATCCAGTACGAGATCCGCGAGGCGCTCGACCGCTGGGAGCCGCGGATCGACGTGCTCGACGTCGCGCCCGACCTGGCCCGCGTCGACGAAGGCGTGCTGATCATCGACATCTCCTACCGGCTCCGCGCCACCAACGACATCCGCAACCTCGTCTATCCCTTCTACCTCATCCCCTCGGAGCCCGAATAATGAGCAGCCGCATCCCCGAGGTGACGCTCGACGACAGGAACTTCCAGGACCTCGTCAACGAGGCGCGCCTGCGGCTCTCGCAGCGCTGCCCCGAGTGGTCCGAGCACAACGTCTCCGACCCCGGGATCACGCTGGTCGAGCTGTTCTCGTGGATGACGGAGTCGGTCATCTACCGGCTGAACCGCGTCCCGGAGAAGCTGCACGTCACGCTGCTCAACCTGCTCGGGATCGAGATGGAGCCGCCGGTCGCAGCGACGACCCGCCTGCGCTTCCGGCTCTCGGCGCCGCCGACCGAGCCCGTCCACATTCCGGCGGGCGAGACCGAGGTCGGGACGATCCGGACCACGAACGAGGAGGCGGTCATCTTCGAGACGACCGAGGACTTCACCATCCCGCCGGCCAGGCCGACCGCCTACGCGGTCAAGCGCGGGGGCGCGGTGAAGGACGTCGGCGTCGCGGGCGGCATCGCGAAGCCGAAAGGCCCGGACCAGGCCGCCTTCGGCTCGCCGCCGAAGGTCGGCGACGCGCTCTACCTCGCGTTCGACGTCTCACTCGCCAACATGCTGCTCGAGGTCGACGTCGACTGCTCGCAGGCCCGCGGCGCCGGCGTCGATCCCGAGGATCCGCCGCTTCGCTGGGAGGTCTCGGTCGCCGAGGAGGAGACCGGCTGGCTCGAGGCCGAGGTCGTCGAGGACCTCACCGGCGGCTTCAACTACGGCGCCGGCAAGGTCACGATCCAGCTCCCCGACCGGCACACGGCCGTCCCGATCGCCGGCCATCGCGGCTACTGGGTCTGCTGCCGGCTCGACAACAAGACGCGCTCGGGCGCGACGGCGTCTGCGAGCTACACGCACCCGCCGGAGATCCACCAGATCACGGGCGCCCCGATCGGCGCGATCGTCCCCGCCGCCCACTCGGCGCGCGAGACCGGAGAGGTGATCGGGACGAGCGACGGGACTCCGGGCCAGACGTTCGATCTCCGTTACTACCCGATCCTCGACCCCACGCCCGAGGAGTACCTCGAGATCCTCGACCCGGACTCGGGCACCTGGGAGAAATGGCAGCAGGTCGAGTCGTTCGTCGAGAGCAAGCCGATCGCGACCCACTACGTGCTGAACGCCGCCGCCGGCCAGGTCAGCCTCGGCCCGGCGATCCGCACGCCCGACGGCAGCTGGCGCCAGTACGGCGGCGTCCCGAAGAAGGGCGCGACGCTCCGGATGACCCGCTACCGCCACGGCGGCGGACGCGACGGCAACGTCGCCGCGGGAACGCTCAGCGTCCTCAAGAGCGCGATCCCCGGCGTGGACACGGTGGTCAACCTGCGGCCGGCGTTCGGCGGGGTCGACCCCGAGTCGCTCGAGAGCGCCCGCACCCGCGCGGCGCTGGAGATCCGGACCCGCTACCGCGCAGTGACGCCGGACGACTTCGAGTTCCTGTGCGGCGAGGCCTCGCCGCGCGTCGCCCGCGCGGTCTGCCTGCCGCCTGGCGAGGACGGCATGGTGCACGTCCACATCCTCCCGGCCGTCGCGCCGGCCGACCGTCAGCTGTCGGTCGACGAGGTGACGCCGGACGAGGAGCTGATGACCGAGGTGGCCGAGTACCTCGACGAGCGGCGGGTGATCGGCATGAGCGTGCAGCTCCTGCCGGTGAAGCTGCGCGGGGTGAGCGTCGTCGTCAACCTCCAGGCATCGCAGAACGCCGACCTGGAGCGCGTCGAGCAGGACGTCGCCTACGCCCTCTACACGTACCTCAACCCGCTCGTCGGCGGCTCGGCGGACGGGATCGGCGAGGGCTGGGAGTTCGGCCGCGCGCTCAACCAGGGCGAGCTGTACGGCATCGTCCGGAAGATCGCCGGCGTCGAGTTCATCAAGATCCTGCGGGTCTACGAGACCGATCTCGCCACCGGCAAGCAGGATCCGAAGCCGGCCGGCAGCTACATCGAGATCGCCGAGGACGAAGTGATCGCATCGGCGACGCACATCATCAAGGCCGAACGGGCGGAGGTCTAGGGAATGAGCACTGTTCTCGGCACCTCGCTCAGCCCCGGGCTGACGAGCAAGCGCGGCTTCTCGACGACGAACCTGCGGGCGCGCCTTTCGGACACGGAGGCCCCGAGGGTCGTCTCGGCGCGCGGCTACCTGCGCCAGAGCATGCCGAGCATCTACCAGGACGGCGACTTCGGCCTGCGCTTCCTCGAGTCGCTCGAGACGCTGCTCGACCCGATCGTCGGCACGCTCGACGTGCTCGACCGCTACTTCCACCCGACGCTCGCGCCACGCGACGTGCTCAATCTGCTCGCCGCCTGGCTCGGTCTGACCGTGGACGAGTCCTGGCCTGACGAACGGCTGCGCGAGGCGCTCTCCCGCGAAGGCGAGCTCTCGCGGCGGCGCGGCACCGCGGCCGGGCTGAAGCTCGCGCTCGAGATCGCCTTCCCCGAGCTGCCGCTGCGGGTCGAGGACGGCGGCGGCGTGAGCTGGGCGCTGAAGGCCAACGGGACGACGGCTCCCCCGCCGAGCTTCGTGGTCTACTGCGACACCCCGATCCCCGAGAAGACGCAGCTCGCGGTGGCGCGCGTGATCGAGCAGACCAAGCCGGTACACGTGAGCTACCGCTTGCGCGTCAAGGCGCCGAAGAAGCCCGCCGCGACCTGATGGCCGTCTGCCCGAAGTGCTCCACCGACAACGAAGACGTCGACTTCTGCGTCAACTGCGGGACGTACCTGCGCTGGGACCCGACGCGCATCCAGCCCGCGGTCAAGCTCGGCGACCTCAACCCGGCTCCGCCTGCCGAGCCCGAAGCGCCCGCGGCGCCGGCTGAGCCTGCTCCGCCCGCGGATCCGGCCCCGGCAGCGCCCGAGGCTGCTGCTCCGGCCGCTCCGCCCGAGCCGGCGCCACCCGCCGCCGCTCCACCGCCCCCGCCACCGCCACCCCCGGCCGAGCCGCCGGCCCCGGCCATCGAGATCCCCGTCCCCGTGATGCGGACGATGGACATGCCGGTCGTCCGGGCCGGCCAGCCGCTCCCGCCGGGGATGGAGAACATCCCGAACCTGGTCACGCCCGAGGCCGTCCAGATCACCCCGACCTACCCCGAGCTGCCGGGCGAGGAGCAGAAGCTGATCGTCGAGGCCGGCGGCCAGGCGCACCTGCCGACGCTCGTGCGCAACCAGAGCGGCATCGTCGACAACTACGAGATCCAGGTCAGGGGGATGCCGGACGGATGGTGGAACGTCACGCCGCCGTCCGTCTACCTCGTCCCGTTCGGCGCGCCGAACGGCACCTACGAGCAGGACGTCCAGATCAACTTCTCGCCGCCGCGCACCGCCGAGGCCGAGGCCCGGCTCTGGCAGCTCGAGGTCGTCGCCGTGTCGCGCGCGCAGGGCGAGGTTGCCGGCTCGACGAAGATCCAGGTCCAGATCACGCCGTACGAGGAGATCGAGAGCGAGCTGCGGCCCGAGCTCGTGACCGGCAGGCGCCGCGGCGAGTTCGCGCTGATGGTGCGGAACCGCGCCAACGCGCCGCTCGACATCGTGATCACCGCGGTCGACACGCAGAACGCGCTCGCCTTCGACTTCCAGAAGCCGGAGTTCACGGCCGAGCCCGGCCGGCGCGACGGCACGACCTTCACCGCCAAGGCCAAGAAGCACCACTGGATCGGCCGCCCCAACGACAAGCGCTTCGAGGTCTACTCCCGCGCCGCCACCGGCCAGTCGACCGCGAAGCCGCTGACCGGAACCTTCCGCCAGAAGCCCTGGATCCCCTACTGGGTCCCGATCGTCGTCCCCGCGATCATCGCCGGCGCAGCGCTCCTCTACTCGCTGATCCCGCACAAGACGACCGTGCCGAACCTGCGCGGCCGCAGCGCCGCAGCGGCGGCGGTCATCCTGCAGAAGGCCCACCTCAAGGCGCCGAGCCCGCCGTTCAAGGAGCTGCCCGTCCAGCCACATCCCGGCGGGCTTCGTCGTCAGCCAGTCGCCCAAGGCGGGCTCGCACGTCAAGAACGGGACGGCGGTCACCTTCACCGTCGCCGAGCCGCTCGTGCCGAGCCTGCTCGGCCTGACCCCGGCCCAGGCGAAGATCAAGCTGCAGCAGCGGGGCCTGCTGCTCGGCTCCCCGGTCGGGACCGAGGTCTCGACGAAGAAGCCCGGCCTGATCATCAAGCAGTTGCCGGGAGCCGGCACGAACCTGCTGACCGGCAAGACCGTTCTGATCACGATCGCGGTCGGCAACGAGCTGAAGGTCGTGCCCGAGGTCGAGAAGCTCGGCCTCCAGGCTGCCGCCGCGGCGATCACGCAGGCCGGGCTCACCGAGGTGCCGCCGTCGCTCTCGCCCGGGCAGGATCCGACCAAGGTGACGATCTCGCTGCAGGTGCCCGCGGCGGGGACGAAGCTGCCCAAGGCCTCGGCGGTGACGGTGTACGTGAACGCGCCGCCTCCCCCGCCCAAGGCGACCACGACCAAGGCGGCGCCCCCCGCAGGTGCACTCGCCGGTCTCGGCGGAGCCGCCGCGGCCGCCGCGGTGAAGGCGGCGGGCGCGACCCCCGTCCTCACGCAGGAGTTCAACGCCGCAAAGGTCGGCACGGTCGTCGGCACGAACCCGGCGCAGGTGAAGGCCGGCCAGACGGTTCAGATCATCGTCTCCGCCGGCCTGCCGCCGATCGCCTACTCGGACGGGAAGAGCATCTACACCATGGATGCCGTCAACGGGAAGAGCGTGAAGATCGCCGCCTCGGGCGACACCGAGGACGAGCCGACCTGGCAGCCGAACGGCTCGCTGGTCGCCTACCGGCGCGGGCCCAGCAACAACCCGAACGCCGGGAAGATCTGGATGGTCGACATCGCGAAGGGCGGCACGAGCGCCCGCGACATGACCGCAGGCCCCGACGACCGCCGGCCCGCCTTCGCGCCGAACGGGAAGACGATCGCCTTCATCCGGCGCACGACGAGCGGCTCCACCACCGACGGCGATCTCTGCTTCGTCACCGTCGGATCGACGCTGCATCAGGGCGTCTGCATCAAGGATCCGAAGTTCAACGTCGACCGGCCGACCTGGTCGGCGGACGGCCGCGCGATCCTCGTCGTCGTCCCGGACCCGGTCAACGCGAACCAGATCGAGCTCGGCGAGTACACGACCGCGACGCCCGTTCTCGGCGAACACCCGCGACTGGGTCTGGCAGGGGCTCGTCACCGACAAGATGCACGGCACGAAGCCGGGCGAGGGCATCCTCTACGCCGCGTTCTCGCCCGACGGCTCGCAGGTCGCGCTCGTCGCCAACTGGGGCGGTGACCCCTCGGTCTTCAAGATCTTCCTCGCGCCCTGGTCGAACGGCCAGCTCGGCACGCCGAAGGCCGTCGCGCCCGCGATCCGCGCCTGCGAGGTCTCGTGGCTCGCGGACGGCTCGGCGATCGTCGTCACGCAGGCCGACAACTGCAACGCGGGCAGCGGCTCGATCGTCCGCGTCTCCCCCTCCGACTCCGCCACTCAGACCCAGCTGCGCGCCTCGGGCGGGCAGAACCCGTGGTGGAAGTTCCTGACACCTCCGTGACATGCTCTGCCGTAGCTGCCGCCGCCAGGTCTCCCGCTCGGACGCCGTCTGCACCGTTTGCGGCACCCCGGTCTCCGGTCGCGGGCAGCCGCTCGACCTCGTCATCGGCGACGGCCGCCGCTACCCGCTCGCGGTGCCGCTGACCCTCGGGCGCGGCAACGAGAATCTCATCCGCCTGAAGGGCGACACGGTCTCGCGCAACCATGCGCGGATCGTGATCGAGCCCGAGGGGCCCGCGGTCGAGGACGCCGGGTCGACCTACGGCACGTTCGTCGACGGGGAACGCGTCACCGGGAAGCGGACGCTGCAGGCAGGCGACCTGATCCGGCTCGGCGACCTCGAGCTCAAGGTCGAGCGACGGCCGAACAAGGCGCTCGCGGGCGCGACCGTCGTCTTCGGCGCCGTCTCCGACGTCGAGGCGTCGATGCGAACGCCGCGCATCCGGGCCGGCACGAAGCTCAAGCGGCTCGAGGCCAACGAGGGGAACCTGCGCTTCGTGCTGCGCGGCCCCGACGGGCGGTTCGTGCGGATGACCGCCGACGACGCCGAGCTCGTCGAGCTGATCGACGGCGAGACCTCGCTCGCAACCCTGCTCTCGGTCGCGGGCCAGCGCCTCGGCACGGACGGGCCGGGACGGCTCGCCTCGCTGCTCGCCGACCTCGGCGAGCGTGGGCTGCTCGAGGGGATCGAGGAGACGCCTCCGCCACCTCCGAAGAACGCGCTGATGCGCATCTTCAAGACGCGCGACTTCACCGTGCGCTGGGCGGGCCCGCTCTTCAACCGCATCTACGCGGCCGGCGGGTTCCTGCTCTTCACGATCCCGTCCTACGTCGTGATCGCGGTGGTCGCCGTGATCGGCGGCGTCGCGTTCGCCGATCTGATCGTGGGCGGGAACGTTGCGCCGTTCGCCGTCTCCGGGCGCGTCGGGCTCGGCGCGATCATCTTCCTGGCAGGCCGCTTCCTGGTCGTCTTCATCCACGAGCTCGCACACGGGCTCACGGTGTCCTCGTTCGGGCGCACCGTGCCGAAGGCCGGGATCAAGCTCGTGCTGGTGTTCCCGTACGCCTTCGTCGACACGACCGAGGCCTGGTTCGAGCCGGCCAGGCGGCGGATCGCGATCAGCGCGGCCGGGCCGGTCAGCGACCTCACGGTCGGCGGTGCCGCGGCGCTCGGCGCGATCGCGACCAGCGGGACGCTGCAGGACGTCTTCTTCCAGCTTGCGCTTGCGGCGTACACCGGCGCGATCTTCAACCTGAACCCGCTGCTCGACCGCGACGGGTACCACATCCTCGTCGACCTGATGCGCGAGCCCGGGCTGCGGCGCCGCTCGCGCGAGTGGATCGTGGCGCGGCTCTCCAAGCGGGAGGCGGAGCCCGACGACGCCGGCGTGCTCGCGACGTATGCCGTGACGGCGCTCGTCTGGTCGCTCGCGACCGTCGGCTTCACGGTGGTGATGTCGCAGCGGTACTTCTCGTATTTGACCGAGATCGCCCCGGCGTCAGTAGTCTGGACGGTGTTCATCGGCTTCTACCTTCTGATGCTGCTGCCTATTTTCGGCGTGTTCTGGAAGGCCTATTCAGCGCGGCGGAGCGACCGCCGGGACGGGATCGGCGATGTCGTCGCCTGAGGAAGATCGTGCGGCCGAGCTGCTCGAGCGGCTCCTGACCGACGGGGAGTTCCGGTCGAGCTTCAGGCGGAACCCGGCGGCGGCCTGCGAGGCATTCGACCTGCCGGACCTCGCCCGCGAGTTCTCGGCCGGTAGCGGAAAGGCTCTCCACACGCTCGAGATCCGCGAGTCGCGATCCTCCCTGGCAGGCGCGTTCATGGCAGCCGCGTCCGAGGGCGGGAGCGGGGTCGAGTCTCTGCGCCAGATGCACGATCACGGCCTGCACGGCGCCGCCCACCGGGTCGTGCATCACGCGCTGACGAGCCCCAAGCTCGCCGCCGTGACCGACCAGGCCGGCGGCGGAGCCGGAGCGCACCACCTGGCGGACTCGGCGGGCACCGGCGGCGCGGCCCAGCACGTCCACGTCCCGACCGACCCCTCGTCGCTCTTCAACAACTCGAACCTGCAGTTCTCGCCCGAGGCGCACGCCGCCCTGACGACCGGAGGCGCGGACCACCGGATGGTGTCGGTGCTCGAGACGCTCTCGCGCGACCACGACCTGAGGATCGGGACCGTGCACGTCACCCATGGGGCCGGCGGCGACTCGATCGACATCATGTCCGTCGACGGCTCGCGGGTGTCCCAGTCGAACATCGCTGCGCGCGACCTGGCGAACGAGCTGGCCTCGCTCGACCCGTCGATGCGGCCGACCGAGATCGTGACGCCGTGGCCGATCGACGGGGAGGGCTTCTCGACGTTCTCGGGGCACGACGACCGGATCCACCTGGTGTTCACCGAGCCTGCGCCGGCCGGCGCGGCCGTTGCCGCGGCTCCGGTGGCTCAGGTCGCGGCGACCTCGCTCTCCGACAGCGGGACACCGCCTCCGCCCGGAGCCGAGCACGCCGACGACCCCGAGCACTCCTGCGACCACGCCACCGGCGCCGACCACCCCACCGCCCGCGCCGACGACTCCGCCGCCTGCACCGACGACGCCTCCGGCCGCGCCGGCCGCTCCGCCGCCGCCGGCGCCGGTCACGCCACCGCCTCCGCTCCGGCCGCCTCCGCCCGCGCCGACGACCACGCCCGCCCACGATGTCGCGGCTCCGCCCGATCCGACGACGACACCGCCGGATCCGGGCACGACTCCTCCACCGGCCCCTTCGACCCCGCCGCCGGCCCCCACCACGCCGCCTCCGGCTCCGGCGACACCGCCGCCGCCCGCCCCGGTCACCCCGCCGCCCGCCGCGCCGGCAACCCCGCCGCCCGCGCCGGCAACCCCGCCTCCGGTTCCGGTGACGCCGCCACCGGCGCCCGTCACGCCGCCCGTCGTGCCTCCTGCCCCGACGACCGTTCCGCACTCGAGCGTCGTCGTCGGCGCAGTCCCCGAGGGAGCAGGCGGAGGCGGCCGCTCGACGATGCAGTTCGACGTCCCGGGCGGGCAGCACGGCGATCCGCGCTTGCTCGAGTCGGTGAGCCCCGGCGGCTCAGGCGCCGGCGTTGCGGCGTTCGACCCGAACGCGCCGGGTGGGCTTCCGGACACGAGCGACGCCTACCCCGGCGACAACGCGGGCCAGCAGGCGATCGCGGCCTGGATGGCGCGCCAGGCGCACAAGGCGGGGCTTCCCGCCGAGCTGCCGATCATGGCGGCGCTCACGGAGTCCGGGCTCAAGAACGACAACTACGGCGACCGCGACTCGCTCGGCTACTTCCAGATGCGGACGAGCATCTGGAACTCGGGCGACTACGCGGGCTTCCCCGACCATCCCGAGCTGCAGCTCAAGTGGTTCATCGACCACGCGCTCGCGGTGCGGAAGGAGCGGATCGCGGAGGGGGACACGACCTACGGCCAGGACAAGAGCAAGTGGGGCGACTGGGTCGCCGACGTCGAGCAGCCGGCGGCCGAGTACCGCGGGCGCTACCAGACCCATCTCGACCAGGCCGACAGCCTCCTGAGCCAGGCGGGCGCGTCGGGCGGGATGGCGGGCGGCGCGGCCGGCGCAGGCGTCGATCCGACGCAGGTCGCAGGCGCGATGCAGATGGCAGGCGAGCAGACCGGGTATTCGACCGCCGGGATCCAGGCGCTGATGATCGCCGAGAAGTTCACGGGGACGCCGTACCACTGGGGCGGCGACACGCCGGCGACCGGCTTCGACTGCTCGGGGCTCGTCGAGTACAGCTACGCGCAGATCGGGATCCACATCCCGCGTGTCGCGGCCGACCAGTTCAACGTCGGCGTCCCGGTGACGAAGGAGCAGCTCCAGCCGGGCGACATCGTCTTCTTCAAGGACTCGACCGGCTACGTGCACCACGAGGGGATCTACATCGGGAACGACATGTTCCTGCACGCGCCGCACACGGGCGATGTCGTGAAGGTGTCGAGCCTCGACGAGCCGTACTACGCCCAGCAGTTCGCCGGCGGCCGCGACGTCAGCGGCCTCGCGACGGGCGCCACGCCCGCAGGAGCACCGGCGGCCGCCGGTTTCGCCCCGCCCGTGCCGGCCGCCGAGCCGGCCACGCCGCCCGCCGGCGCACCGGCCGTGCTCGAGTCCGACCAGCAGGGAGGCGGGACGCCGCAGACCGGCGAGAGCGGCCTGTTCGGCGCGGTCGAGGAGCCCGCGAACAAGCCGGCCGGCCCGAGCCACAGCACCGTGCAGATCCTCCCGGCAGTCAAAGACCCGAACGAGCCACCCGCGGTCTAGCTTCGTTACTGGGACTGTCCCCGGACGTGGCCGAACGGCCGACCGGGATTTGCAGCGCTTTCGTCCGCCGAGGGCGCGGTCCGTGACAGTTCTGTGACGGTGACTGTCCCCGGACGTGGCCGATGCGGACATGCGTCGAAAGGGGAGGCTCCGCGGGCCGCTCCTTGTTGCCGGCGTTACGGGGACTGTCCCCGGACGTGGCCGAACGGCCAACCGGGAATAGCAGCGCTTTCGTCCGCCGAAGGCGCTGTCCGTGACAGTTCTGTGACGGTGACTGTCCCCAGACATGGCCGACGCGGACATGCGTCGAAAGGGGTGGCCCCGCGGGCCGGTACTCGTTGCCGGCGTTACTGGGACTGTCCCCGGACGTGGCTGAACGGCCGGCTGGGAATTGCAGCGCTTTCGTTCGACGAGGGCGCGGTTCGTGACAGTTCTGTGACGGTGACTGTCCCCAGACATGGCCGGCGGGGACGTGGGCGAAAGGACGTGGCCCCGCGGGTCGCTACTTGACCGTGAAGACCTGCGTCGTCGTGTGCACCGGCGGCGGCGGCGCCGTGGTGGTCGTATGCACCGGCGGCGGGGTGGTCGTCGTGTGCGCGACGGGCGTCGTGGTGGTCTGCTGGACCGGGGGCGCGGTCGTCGTTTGCACGACCGGCGGCGTGGTCGTCGTTTGCACGATCGTCGGCGGGGTGGTCACGACCGGCGCCGGCTTCGGCGTCAGGGTGATCACGACCGAGTGGCCGCCCTGTGCGAGCGCGACGGCAGCGTGGGTGAAGGCGCCCGCGGACGCGCCGAGCGCGACCACGACCCGGCCGGGCTGCCTCGTCGACTTGACCGCGACGCCGCTTCCGGACTGCGTGCCGCCCACGGTCCTGATCCCGCCCTGCCAGAGCTCGACCGACGTGTTGCCGCCGGAGATGGCAGTGCTCTTGACGACCAGGCCCGAGCTCGGAAGGACGCCGCCCGCGATCGGAACCGTGACGACGACCTTGCCGCCCGACGAGACGATCTTCGGCGCCAGCGCGTGCAGGGCAATCGCCTTCCGGGTCAGCGGCGGAAGCTTCGACGACGATCCGGCCGCGCCCGTCTTCGGGTTGAGGCTCGTGACCGTGCCCGAACCCGCATTGACGACATAGACCGCGCCGCTCGCCGACGCGAGCGCGACCGGGCCCTTGCCGACCGTGATCAGCGTCGGGGCAGCAGCGGGATTCGCCGTCTTGACTATCGCGACCTGGTTCGAGGAGTACAGCGCGGCAAAGACCCTGGCTCCCGAGGGCGCCGAGAGCGAGACCGGCGTCGCGGGCAGGGCCACTGTCGTCGAGACCGCGGCGCTCGCAGTGTCGACGACCGCGATCCCGCGAACGATCGCGACGAAGAGGCTCGCGCCGGCAACGACCGGGTTCCCGTGCGGCTTCTTGCCGACCGGGATCGGCGTGCCGGCCTTCAGCGAGCTTCCGATCGCATACGGGACGACGCTGCCGCCGACCGTGTCGACGACGTACGCGGTCGTGCCGGAGATCGCGACGCCCGACGGGGCGAACGAGAGCGACGAGCACGGGGAGAGAGCTGTTGCGCCGACCACGCAGATCTGGCCGCTCTTCGCACCGGAGCGCTGCACCGCGACCACGTTCCCGCCACCGGCCGCGAGCGCCACGCCGCCCGAGAGCGCAGCCGCGCTGAGCGGTGCGAGCGTCCTGGCCTTCAGCGTCGTGATCGTCTGACCGTCGGCGAGGTAGAGCTTGCCGCCGCTCACGGCCACGGCACGCGGGCCCGCCGGGTCGGAGGTCGAGGCGACCGGGGTGAGCGAGGCCGGCGACAGGATCTGCACGGCCCCGGACGGAGTCGCCGCGACGAGCAACGGGCCCGAGCCGGCGAGCGACACCCGATCGGTCGCGGCCGGGGCCGCTTCGGGACCGACCGGCACCTTCGTGGTCGTCTGCGTGGTCGTGGTCGGGGTCGTCGTGGTCTGGTTCGTCGTGACGGGCGGAGTCGCTTTCTTGCCGCTGCCGCCGCCCGACACGAGGACGATCACAGCGACGATGACCGCCACGGCGGCGACGGCGGCGATGATCCAGGCCGGCTTGACCTTCTTGACCTTGACGCTCGGCTCGTGCTCCTGCCCGAGCGCCCTGACCGCGTCCGTGAGGACGAAGCTCGGATTCTCGACCGCAGGCTGCTTGGCCTCCGGCGGGACGGTGAGCGCGAGATCAGGCGCGAGCGGCTTCGACCCCGGCTCAGGCTCGCCCGGCGCGGCGCTCTCCGGTGGAGGCGGCGGCTCGTCGGGCGGCGGCGGAGGTGCAGCCGGCGGTGCGGCGGGAGGAGTCGCCGGCGGCGCGGCGGGCGGCGCTGCGCTCGCTTCCGGAGCGGAGGTGGCGGCGGCCGCAGCGGCAACCCCCGCCGTAGCGGCGGCAGCGGCGGCGATACCGAGACCGTCGTCCTTCTTCCCCTCGTCCTTCTTGCCGCGCCTCGGCAGCCGTGGCTTCGGGATCGCCGGCGCCCCGGGCGGCGCCGAGTCTCCCAGCGCCTGAACCTCGGCGACCTGCTCCGCCCCTTCAGGCATCACCTCGCGGAACTCCTGTCCGGCCGTGGGCACCCGCATCGCGTCCGGGATGCCGGCGATCTCGGCATTCGCGCCGGCGATCTCGCCGGCCACGCCCGGCACCGCCGACTGGAGCTCCGGCGGCACGTTCGGGATCATCGGGATGTCCGGCATCTGCGGCAGCTTCGGAACCTGCGGCTTCTTCAGGCGCCCGAGGCCGCGCTTGGCCTTCTTCTCCTCGCCCGGCTCATCGTGATCGAGCCCGCCCGCGATTGCCTCGGCCGCGACCGCGGCAGCTCCGGCGGCTGTCGCGGCGGCGATCGCAGCCTCGTGCGACGGCTCGGGCTCGGCCGCGGGCGCTTCGGGCGCAGGAGGCTCCGCGACCGGCTCGGAAGCCGGCGGAGCGGGCGGCGTCTCGGCGACCGGCGCGGGCGCAGGTGGCTCGGGCGCAACGGGAGGGATGGGCGCAGGCGGAGGTGCGGGCGGCTCTTCGGCCGCCGGTGCCGCGAAGGTGACGTAACCGTCCCCATCCGGCAGGTCGAGCGCGGGCGTCTCCGCCGCAGCCGGCGCGACAGGCTCTGGATCGGGCGCGAGGCGGAGGTGGTGGCGACGGCGGCGGAGGCGCCGGCTTCTGCGCTCCCGGCGCGAAGGTGAGGTAGACGTCCTCGTCGGGCAACTCGAGCGCGGGCGGCGTCTCTGCCGCGGGCGCCGGCGGCTCCGGCGGGGCGGAAGGCTCCTCGGGCACGACCGGAGCCTCGGGTGCGGCCGGCGCGGCAGGCGCCGGCGTGACCGGCGGGGCCGCAGCGGCTCCAGCAGCAGCGGCAGCGGCAGCCGCAGCAGCAGCAGCACCAGCCGCGACGCCGGGCAGGCCCTCCCCGCCCTCCTCCTCGGGCGTATACGTGACATACAGCGGCTCGGGCGTCTCGATCCGGTCGCGCTCCTCCGAGAACGGCGCCGGGGTCAGCGGCTTGGCCTCGTCCTTCGCGTGTTGCTCGCCGTCGGGCAGCCGCGCCTCGCGGCGCCAGCGCGGGCCGACGAGGTGGATGACGATCTCCTCGAGCCGGTCCCAGGCTTCCTGCGCATCCTTCGGCCGCGCCTGCGGGTCCTTCTGCAGCAGCCGCATGATCCACTCGCCGAGCTGCGGGTCGATCGACGGGTCGATCGTGGAGGGCGGGGGCACTGCCTCGGAGACGTGCCGCACGAGCATCGACATCGGAGTGTCGGAGTCCGAGAACGGAACCTCTCCGAGGATCATCTCGTAGCTCATGATCCCGAGCGAGTACAGGTCGGTCCAGGGCCCGACCTCCTTCGCCATCGCCTGCTCGGGGGCCATGTAGGCGGGCGTGCCGATCGCAGTCCCGGTCGCGGTCAGGAAGCGCGACTCCTTGCCCGCCTGGTTGAGCGCGCGGCCGATGCCGAAGTCGGAGATCTTGACCCCGCCCTCGGCGGTCACCATCACGTTCTCGGGCTTCATGTCCCGGTGGACGATCCCGCGGCTGCCCGCGTGCTGGAGCCCGGCGAGCAGCCCCTCGAGGACGCCGGCGATCTGGGCGAACGTCATCTTGGTGACGAGCGGGCGGAGCGAGCCGCGCTCGATGTACTCCATCGAGATGTACGGCGTCCCCTCGTGCTCGAAGTAGTCGTGGACGGTGACGATGTTCGGATGGCTGAGCGATCCGGCCATCCGCGACTCGCGCAGGAACCGCTCGGCGAACGCCTCGTCCTGCGAGTGCAGGGAGGCGAGCTCCTTCAGCGCGACGTGCCTGTCGAGGTCGGTCTGACGCGCAAGGAACACCGTGGCCATACCGCCACGGCCGATCTCTTTGAGGACCTCGTAGCGACCGACCCGCTTCAGGATCAGCGCCACCGTCTTCTCCCTCGGTGGTTATTGCGCGAGCCCGCCGATGCTGTCATAGCCCTGCGAGCTTAGCCCGATTTCCGGGTTCGCGCTCTCCCGACTTCGGGGGACTCTGAGGGTCAGTCCCAGCAGGCAGCAGTTCTCGGCATGACCCCGCCTTCGGTGATTTCGGTTCCCCCGATCATGTGCACTCGTTGTAGGCGCGAGTGGCAACTGCCTCAACAGACAACGGTCTGGACCGTCCCATACCCCTCGATCGAGGCACGGGCCGCCCGACGGCTGCTCTACGCTCCTCGGCGCGTGGCCACGCATCGAGCCCCCGGAGGAGGCGCCCGCGAGCAGGGCTGGATCGTGTTCGCCGTCACGGCGTTCGCGGCGCTGCTCGCCTCGCTCGGGCTGATCGGCGCCGACGCGTTGTGGCTCGTGCCGGTCGGCGGCCAGGTGGCCCACGGGCACCTCCCGCACGCGATCCTGCTCGCCAGCGCGCCGAGCTCGGGCTGGCACGACGTCCCCGCCCTCGCGCAGCTCGCCTTCTGGGCTGCCTACCACGCGCTCGGCGGAGACCGCGGGCTCCTGGCCTTGCAGGTCGCGGCGGCGGCGGTCGGGTTCTGGGCGCTCGCCCGCGGGCTCGTGCGCGAGGCCGCAGGCGGCACCGTGATTGCCGTCTCGTTCGTGGTGCTCGTCGGCTCGTTGACGGCGGTGTTCGTCGTCGGCGTGTCGCTCTTCTCCCTCGCGCTCTTCCCGCTGCTTCTGCTGCTGCTCGAGTCCGAGTCGCGCCGCCCGAGCCGCCGCATCTGGCTCGCGGTGGCGATCGTCCTGCTCTGGGGGAACCTGCACGGGGCGGTGCTCGCCGGCTGGGGGCTGCTCGCGTGTTACGCGGTCTTCGACCGGGCGCGGCGCGAGCCGTGGGTGGCTGCCGGCGTGCTCGCCGCCGCGACCGCCGCTCTCTTCGTCAACCCGGCCCTCGCGGGGACGCTCGACTACTACCGCGGCGTCTTCGGAAACGAGGCGCGGCGGATGGGAGTCGGGCTCTGGAAGCCGCTCGAGCTCGGCGGCGTCGACCTGCTGATGATCGCGGCCGCCGCCGTCCTCCTGGGGCTGGTGATCCGCGGCCGCCGGGCGGTTCGCCTCTGGGAGGCGATCGCAATTGCCGGGCTCGTCGTCGGGACGATCGGCGTCGCGCGCAACGGGACGTGGCTGCTCTTCGTCGCTGCCTATCCCGCCGCGCGCGGGCTCCGGCTCGGCGAGCCGTCGGCCCGCGTGCTCCGAGTCGCACCGCTGGTGTTCGCGGGGGCGGCCCTCATCCTCGTGGCGCGCGGACCCACCGATCCCGGCTCCCGGCCGCTCGCGTCACGTGTCGCACGCCTCGGCGCGCCGGTGCTCGCGAGCGCGGTGCTCGGCCAGCAGGTGCAGGTGGCCGGGGGCAGGGTGTGGGTCGACAACCCGATCGACGCCTTCCGCCGTGCCGACCAGCGGCTCTATCTCCTGTGGGTCGACGGCAAGCCCGGCGGCGCGGCCGCGGTCGCTCACGCCGGCTACGTGCTCGTCGCCCGCGACTCCGCCGCCGGCCGCCTCGCCGCGCACGATCGAAGGCTCCGGCTCATCGGGACAACGCCCAAAGCCGCTCTCTACCGCGTCCAACCGGGCGGTTAACGATGAGAGGGGCGCCGAAGCACCCCTCTCTTCCCCCCGTCAGGTCGCTTCGACCCGACGCTTTCAGTAGCGATGCCCTTGGTCGTTGTCGTCGCCGCGCCTCGGACCTTGAGCGCTTTCGTGATGGCAGCCCCCACTCACGAGGATCTCCTCACTCGTGAACCCGCCGCTCATCGAGAAAGCTCGTCTAACACACGAGCTAGGTTTAGTGGCGCCCCGTCATCCGAGGGTCTTCGCACTGTTTTGCGAATGTAAAAACTGCCGCTACGGGCCGTCCCGCGACCCGGCTTCGCTCGAGCGAGGCGCAGGCGTTTACGTCGCGATTACATGGGGAGAACCCCCCGGTAATCGCGAAGTGGGATGATACGACCATGGTCGGGAAGGGAATCGGCAGCCGCCGGATGGTGGTGGCCGCTTTGGTGGCGGCATTCGCGCTCGTGGGGCCCACGGCGGCGTTCGCGGACAGCCAGAAGTCCCAGTCGCAGTCTCACGCCCAGACATCCCCGAGCAAGGGCGGCCCCGGCGGCACGACGACGACGACCCCGGCGCCCGGCTCCTCGCAGACCGCGCAGGGTGTCGTCCAGTCCGTCGGTTCGGCGTCCGTGGTCGTCAAGCAACTCGACGGCAGCACTGTCGGCGTGCCGGTCGACCGCAAGACGACCCAGGTCTTCGTGAACAGCAAGCACGCCCAGTGGACGGACGTAAGGCCGGGCTTCGTGCTGACGGCGGCCTGGAAGGCCGGCAAGCCCGCACCGATCTTGCGCTTCACGAGGTCGTAGACTCCGCGCATGGCGGGCAGCGTCCTGCTGGTCGAGGACGAGGAGAGCCTTGCCTCCCTCGTCCAGGCCTACCTGGTGCAGGAGGGATTCACCGTGGCGTCGGTCGGCACCGGTGAGGCGGCGCTCGCGCGGGTCGAGCGCGAATCCCTGCGTCTCGTGGTCCTCGACCTGAACCTGCCCGACATGGACGGGCTCGACGTGTGCCGGCGGATCCGCGCGAGGTCGTCGGTGCCGATCGTGATGCTGACCGCCCGTGACGACGAGGCCGACCGCCTGGCCGGGCTCGGCGCGGGCGCCGACGACTACATCGGCAAGCCGTTCTCACCCAAGGAGCTCGTCGCGCGGATGAAGGCTGTGCTGCGTCGCTCGGAGCCCTCGCCGGGGGACGAGCCGATGCTCAGTCTCGGCGACGTCGCCGTCGATCGCGTCGGCCGGGAGGTGACGGTCGACGGGCAGACGGTGGACCTGCGCCCCAAGGAGTTCGACCTGCTCGCGTACCTGATCCAGAACCGGGGCGCGGTCATCTCCCGCGACTCCCTGCTCGAGCGCGTGTGGGGCTACGACTATGCAGGCGGCACCCGCACGGTCGACGTCCACGTCGCGCAGCTCAGGCGCAAGCTCGCTCGTCCCGAGCTGATTCGCACGGTTCGCGGCTCGGGGTACAAGGCGATCCAGCCGAACAACCCGTGAGGTCGCTCCGCGCCCGCGAGTTCGTCGCGATCGCCCTGGCGATCGTGGCCTCCGTCGGCGTGACCCTGGTGCTCGCGGTGATGCTGGTGCGCAAGCAGGCACGGCACGAAGCGCTCAAGTCGCTCGCCCGCCAGGCCGCGCTGATCGCGGCCCAGCAGCGCGCCGCCCCGGCCGGCCAGGAGCTCTCGAGCCTCGGCGTCTTCTTCGACACCCAGCAGGAGCGGATGGCGATCCTCACTCTGAAGCAGGCCGCGTTGCTCCTGCCGGCTGACGGCGGCGCCGCCCTTCGCAACGGCCAACCGGCTGACGGCACCCTGGAGGTCGGCGGCCACACCTATCTCTATGCGACCCATCCCGAGCAACGGCAGGCCGTTGTCCTGCTGCGCTCCTCGACGCTCGAGTCCTCGGATCTCCAGCCGTTCACGATCGCCTTCGGGATCGCCGCCGCAGTCGGCGCTGCGATCGCCGCGATCGCGGCGTTCCTGCTCGCCCGGGCCGTCTCACGCCCGATCGAGCGCGTGTCGGAAGCGAGCCTCGCCCTCGCGGCAGGCGAGCGTCCCGGCCCGCTTCCGGAGAAGGGCTCGACCGAGGTCGCCGCGCTCGCCGAGAGCTTCAACCGGCTCGCCGACGATCTCGACCGGGCGAAGACCGCCGAGCGCCAGTTCCTGCTCTCGGTCAGCCATGAGCTCAAGACCCCGCTGGCCGCGATCCGCGGTCACGGCGAGGCCCTCCTCGACGGCGTGATGACGATCCCGCAAGCGGCGCCGGTGGTCGTCGAGGAGTCCAAGCGGCTCGAGCGGCTCGTCCGGGACCTGCTCGACCTGGCCCGCCTCAACCAGCGCTCGTTCTCGGTGCACCCGCAGGAAGTCGATCTCGCGGCGCTCGCCACGGATGCCGTCAGCCGCCACCGGGCCGAGTCGATGCGGGTCGGCGTCGGGCTGCACAGCCAGACGAACGGGCCGTCGCCCGCACTGGCCGACCCCGACCGGACGCTGCAGGTGCTCTCGAACCTGATCGAGAACGCGCTTCGCTGCACCCCGAGCGGCGGCAGCGTCACGGTTGCCGCGCAGGGCGGCGTGCTCACGGTCGCCGACACGGGCCCCGGCCTGGCCGACGACGAGCTGCCGCATGCCTTCGAGCGCTTCTTCCTCTACAGCCGCTACGCGCGCCACCGCGCCGTCGGCACCGGCCTCGGCCTCGCGATCGTCAAGGAGCTGACCGAGGCGATGGACGGGTCGATCTCCGTGAAGAGCGTCCAGGGGAAGGGCACCGTCTTCACCGTTCGGCTCCCACAGGGCAGTTAGGCGAGATCCCCCCGAATGGGGTAGACATGCCTCGATCGAGCGATTATTCGTAAACGTTAGACGCCGGAAGCTTCAGAAGCCGGAGCAGTCTGCCGACGCAAAGACCAAGCAACCGGACACACCGGAGGCAGCCAATGAAACCGGTCCACATCCTCGTAATCGACGACGACATCGCACTCTGCGAGCTCGTGCGCAAGGCATTCGAGCTCGAGGGGATTTCCGTAGACGAAGCCCACCACGTCGTGGAGGCCGACAAGATCCTCCTGCAGCGGGTTCCCGACGCGATCCTGCTCGACATCGGGCTTCCCGGGATCGACGGGCTGTTCTACTGCGGACGACTGCGCGAGAACCCGCAGACGAGCCGGATCCCGATCATCGCGATCAGCGGCTCCGACAACGCGGGCGAATCGGCGCTCGCCGCAGGCGCGTCCACTTTCGTGCGCAAGCCCTTCGACCCGCTCGAGCTGCTGACGCTGATCGAGCGCATGATCGGCGTCCCGCCGCTCGGCCGCGCGTTCGGCCCCGACGTATCGGAGGCGGTGACGACCGAGAACCTGGCCGAGCTCGGCGAGCTGATCGAGATCGGCCGCCGCCGCCACGAGCTGCTCAACCGCTCCTACCGGCAGACGCTCTCGGCAATCGCGACCTCGCTCGAGATCCGCGGGCTCGAGACGTCGGCGCACACCGAGCGCGTGACCGCCTATGCGATGAGACTCACGGTCGAGGTCGCGCCCTCGCTGAGCGACGACGCCGGGCTCGAGTGGGGCTTCATGTTCCACGACGTCGGGAACATCGGCGTGCCCGACCGGATCCTGCTCAAGCGCGGCTCGCTGAAGTCCGACGAGTGGCGGTGCCTCCACCAGCACACGACGATCGGCGAGCAACTGCTGAGCGACGTGCCGCTGCTCGGGGGTGAGGGGCTCCGTGTCGTACGCTCGCACCACGAGCGCTGGGACGGAAGCGGATACCCGGACGGCCTTCGGGGGCACGACATCCCGCTCGGCGCCCGCATCTTCGCCGTCGCCGATGCGCTCGACGCCATGACCGACCGCCGGCCCTACCGGCGCCCGCTTCGCTGGGAGGCCGCGCTGGCGCGGATCCGCAAGGAGGCCGGGAAGCAGTTCGACCCGGACGTCGTGGACGGGCTCGTCGCGTGCGAGCCGGACCTGGTCGAGATCCGCAACCGCTTCGTCGACGGAGAGCCGGCGAACCAGCGAAAACCTTTCGGGGAGCCGTCGCCGCAGACCGTACGCCTGCTCTCGATCGCGGACTAGCGCCTCGAACCGGCTGCTGTGCCTACCCTATGGGTGTGGCACAGAGGATCGTGCTCGGGGTCTGGGTCTTCGCCGTCGTCGTGCTTGCAGTCTCATCGGCAGCGCCGGCCGGCCGCGCCGTGCCCGCTTCGAAGCCTGTGCCTCCGCAGAAGATCGCGTTGGCCGCCGTCTCGCGCCTGCAATCGGGCGGACGGATCTCACCCGCCGACGCGGCGCGCTACCGGAAGGCGATCTCCCGCGCCGTCGCGCTGATCCCCCGCGTGCCCGCCTCGCGGGCGGCGCCACTGCGCTCCCAGCTCGCGCAGGCGGCCGCGATCGCGCCCAAGCTGACGGCCCCGCGAGCCCTCGCCGTCTTCTCGCAGCTCGAGGTGAACGACGACTGGTTCGCGAACCATGGCCCGGCCGCCTCGCAGACCGACATCACCGACGCCGACGGGGTCATCTACCGCTACTTCTCGGGCGGGTTCGAGTTCCACCCGCTCGGCAACTTCGCCGCTCTCAACGCGGACGCGCTCTCGAAGAACGTCACGGCGACGACTCACCTCGCGAACGCGCTGGCCGACCGCGCCGTTCCCGAGGCCGCCGGCGGCTCCGGGTGGGAGTACTACTTCGACTACGGCGGCGGCCGGGAGCCCTGGACGAGCGGCTTCGCCCAGGTCGTCGCGGCGCAGTCCTTTGCGCGGGCCGCGAAGGTCGACACCACCGACTCGGCGCGGCTGCTCGCGACCGCACGCTCGGCGTTCCGCGCGGTGCCCGGCCGGCTCGTGCGCGACACGAGCTTCGGCCCGTGGATCAGGCTGTACAGCTTCAACCACGCGGTCGTGCTGAACGCGCAGCTCCAGGCGGCGATCTCGCTCGCGTCGTACGCCAAGCTGACCTCCGACTCGCAGGCGGCCACGCTGGCAGCGGAGATGACAACCGCCGCGGCGCGGGCCCTGCCGAGCTTCACCACGGGCTACTGGTCGTACTACGAGCTGCCCGGGGAGCCCTCGCCGGTCAGCTACCAGAACTACGTCGTGGAGCTCTTGCAGACGCTCGCGCGGGCCGACGACCGATTCGCGCCGGCCGCGACCGAGTTCGCCGGGTTCGGGACGAAGCCGCCGGCGTTCAGGCTCGGCGACGCCGGGGTCGGCGCCGTCACCTTCTGGGTGTCGAAGCCCTCGACGGTCCGCGTCACGGCGCTCAGCCGCGACCGGTGGCTGTCGGTGTCCGGCGGCTGGCACACCGTCTCGTGGCAACTGCCGTCGCGGGCGGGGATCTTCCCCGTGACGATCCACGCGACCGACTGGGCGGGGAACGGCGCGTCGGTCGAGGCGCTGCCGATCGTCCGGGTCGTCGCACCCCCGAAGAAGCCGCACGAGCACAAGGCGGCCCGGAGCACCTCGGCCGTGAGCGCGGTCTCCCTGCCGCCGCTCGTCGTCGGCGCGGGCCTCCAGCAGCCGGCGCAGGCGAGCCTCGCGCTGTCACAGGGGCTCGGCGCGGTCCGGATGACGCTCGTCTGGCCGTCGGGCGCCTCGACGCCGGATCCCGGGGCGATCACGGCGCTCAACCGCCTGCCGGCCGGGACGAACCTCGTGCTCGACCTCTACCTCTCCGCCGTTCCCGCCGACTCCTCGGCGCTGGCCGCATACGCAGCATCGGTCGCGGCGCAAGTGCCGGCGTTGCGCGACCTGATCGTCGGGCCGGGGCCAGGGTCGGCCGCGGAGTCCGCCGCCTACGAGCCGGCGCTCGCAGCGGTGTACGACGCCGTGAAGTCGGCGGCGCCCGCAGTACGAGTCGCGGGCGCGCTCGACGGGAATCGCACGCCGAAGGCCGCGCTCACGGCGATGGCAACCGCCTTCCAGAAGAGCGGACGCGCCGGGCCGGTGATGGACGAGCTCGCCTTCACACCCGCGCCCGCAGCAGGCAAGAACCTGTGGACGCTCGCCGATCTCCCGAAGCTGATCACAGCGCTCGGGCCGGTCTTCGGCTCGGCGCTCCCGCTCGTGATCGACGACATCGAGTTCGAATCCCAGATTCCGGCCGTCGAGCTCGGCGCGTACTCCACGCCGGATGTCGGGACGACCGGGCTCGAGGAGCCGGATCAGGCCGCCGCCTACGCCGCGGCGCTGACGGCGGTCGCCTGCAAGCCGACGGTCATCGGCCTCCTCCTCGGCCGGCTCGTCGACGGCGCCGCCCCCGGCCAGCAGTCGGGCCTGTACTACGCCGACGGCGCGCCGAAGACGAGCCTCTCCGCCTTCGCAGCGGCCGTTCAGACCGCTCAGATGCCGACGCGCGGCTGCGCCTCCGGCGCGGGCGACACCCGGCGGGGCACACCCGCGCCGGCGCCCAGCCCGACGCCCACTCCCGCACCGACCCCCACTCCGGCGCCGACGCCCTCGCCCCCGACCGCCACGACCGTCGCCGACGAGACCAAGCTGGCCTTCCCGGACAGCGTCGCTGCATCCTCGCCCCCGACCGTGCGGCTCGGCTGCCGCGCAGCCTGTCTCTACCTGGTGACGATGCAGCGGGCGCGGGACGGAAGCCCCGTCCTCGCGCGTCGCGGGTCGATGGCGCACGGCGGATCCCGCTCCGTGACCCTGCCGAAGGCCAAGATCGCCGCGGGCAGCTACCGGTTCGCGGTCTGGATCGTCGGCACGTCGAACCCCGGGCCGGTGACGGTCTCGCGCAGCGGCGCGGTCGCGGCGCGCTGACCGGCTCCTAGCCCGAGCTAGAGCGGAGGTAAGCGTCGATCCGGTCGGCGACCGGCGGCAATGCGGCCGTGTCCGCGAAGGCGGCCGGGACGGGAAGCGCTAACCTCGGCGAGGGCCAGCACCTGGCCGACGATCCGCCGCCTCGCTCGCGCCCCCGCGCGACGCGAGCTCCAGGCGAGCAGATAGCGCCGGTGCAAGCCGTGCCAGGTCGAGCGAAACTCGGTGCGCCGCGCCTCCGCGCCCAGCTCGAGCAACCACGCGCAGGGCTCGACCGCCCTCAACGAGGGGTCCCCGAAGCTCCCCAGCTTCGGTTCGCCTGCGGCAACAGGCTCTCGATCCGAAGTACCCAACACCGGACGCGGCAACGTTCTCAGACGTCGCCCGGGCTGTCAAGCATCAGAACCGGGTGATCTGCAGGGCTTAAGCTTCCCGGATGCCCCTGCCCAGGCTCGCCAGCACGGCCCAGCCGGTCGAGTGGCCGTACCGCGAGCGGCCCGACGAGACCTGGTGGATCAACGACCTGTTCCGCGGGAAGGCTCCCGGTGTCCGCTCGTTCGCCGCGCACACGTCGATCCTGAGCCCGGGCCGGACGACCCACCCGCCGCACTCGCATCCGGGCGAGGAGGTGTGCCTGGTGCTCGCGGGCGCGCTCGAGCTGAACGTCCCGGGGCTCGAGCCACGGTGGATCAGGGCCGGCCAGGCCATGTTCATGCCGGCGAATCTCGTGCACGGGCTGACGGCAGGCGACGAGCTCGCCGTGTACCACATCATCAGATGGCTCTCCGACCCGCCGGCCCCACCACCGGAGGGCCGGCTCGAGCTGGCTGTAGTCGACATGCGGGCGGACGGAACTCGACTCGAGGGCCCGACGGACTACCTCGAGTGGCTGCGATGCAGCGTTGTCTCGCTCGTCCCCGGCGAGGAAGAAGGCCCGCGGCCGGCGCCGCACAGCTGCATGCTGGCGGTGCTCGACGGCGAGGTCGAGGCCCTCGGCGCGCAGCTCGGGATCGGCGGCACGGCAGTCGTTTGCGCGGGCGACGAGCTCGCCGTCTCGAACCGCGGCGACACGGCCGCGTCCTTCCTGCTGGTCGAGATCGAGCCCCACCGCGCACCGTTCGGTCGGCGGCTCGCGAACGACGCGCTGTGGTACTCGCGCCGGTCGCCGCTCCGCGACCCGGTCGTCGAGAGCTAGCCCTTCGGCACGACGGCCGCGAAGACGGCCTTCTGCCCGTTCAGCGTCACGGTCACCTTGATGCGGTGGCCCGACATCAGGTTCACGTTGTTGCCGTAGTGCAGGTCGGCGGCGCCTTCGGTGATGCCTTCCATCACCGCGATCGGGACCTTCACCGGCATGGTGCTCGTCGTCAGGTCGTCGACCGCGATCGCCGGATGGGCCCCGGCGACGACCTTGCCGGCGGGCGTGCAGATGTGCACCTCGAGGTGGCGCTGCGTGGACGAGCCCATGTCCATGCCGCTCATCCCGCCCGTGCCGGTCATGGTCCCGGCCAGCATCACCTCGCCGCTCTTCGGGTGCTGTGAGGCGACCTGCGCCTTGGTGTACATCTTCTCGACCGGGCCGATCGTGAGTGCGAAGACATACGACTTCGTCTTCATGCACCTGGCCGGACGTGCAGCCGCTCTCGGCGGTGGACGCGGCGGCGGTGGCCGCGGCGGCGGCGAGCGAGAGCACCGCCGGGGCGAGCACGAGAGAGCGCAGCTTCATCGTTCGACCTCCCTCAGGACGAGTTCGAGACTTTGAAGACTGCTCGACTTCCCCCGTTTGCGCAAGGCGAGAGGACGGCCTCGGCGGGCGGTCCCGCAGCCGTCGAACTTGGGGACCGCCCGCCGAAGCCGGCCGGGGTACATGCCGACCTCTTGCATGCCGGCCATTTCTGGGCTCAGGCCGTCATGCTGCTCGTGAGACGTTCGAGAACAGGGTGTCGGTTAGCTGAGAACTGCACGATTCGACTTTCACGCCTACGTAGCGGGTCGCAAATCACGGCCCGACCGACTATTCTGCCTAGGTGGACGGCGGCTCCTCCGAGGTCGAGTCGATGCACTGCGAGGAATGCGGAGTGCCTGCGACGGGTAGCGCGTGGGGGTGGCGCGGCTACCGGATCGACGATCCCGAGGAGGGCGACCCACCTGGGATCGGCTTCTACTGCCCGGAGTGCGCCTACCGCGAGTTCGGCTCTCTGCTCGACCGGTCACGACACGGGCGAAGCCTGATTTCTTGGTCCCGTCTGAGGTCATTCTCAGACGGCTCTAAGACGTGCTGTGCTTCCCTGTACGTCGTGAACACTCGCACAACAACATCCAGAGTTTTGCTCGCCGCGGTTGCGACCGCGGCCGCCGTCGTGGCGCTCGCCCTCCCGGGCGCCGGCACCTCGGCAACGGCGATCCCGGGGATCGTCGACGTCTACACCAACCTCGGGTACCAGCAAGCGTCGGCCGCCGGGACGGGAATCGTCCTGACGAGCTCCGGCGAGATCCTGACCAACAACCATGTGATCCGCGGCGCGACCTCGATCAAGGTGATCGTGCTCGACACGGGCCACAGCTACAAGGCGTCCGTCGTCGGCTACACCGTCGACCACGACATCGCCGTCCTCCAGGTGAAGAACGCGCCTGCCCTCACGCCTGCGCCGCTCGGCAACTCCTCGACGGTGAAGTCGGGCGACACGGTGACGACGCTCGGCAATGCCGGCGGAGCCGGCGGGGCGCCCAGCTCCTCGACGGGGAAGATCATCGGCCTCGGCCGTTCGATCACGGCCCGCGACGACTCGGGTGGCTCGGAGACGCTGACCGGCCTGTTCGAGACCGACGCGGCGCTTCAGCCCGGCGACTCGGGCGGCCCGATGGTCAACGCTGCCGGCCAGGTGATCGCGATCGACACCGCCGCGTCGACCTCGTTCACGTACCAGAACTCCAGTAGCCGCGGCTTCGCGATCCCGATCAACCACGCGACCTCACTGGCCGCGCAGATGGTCGCCGGCAAGGCATCGACGTCGATCCACATCGGCCCGACCGCATTCCTTGGCGTCTCGGTCCAGTCGTCGAGCCCGTACTACACCCAGGGCGCGCCCACCTCGGGCCTGTTCGTCGGCGGCGTCGTCAAGGGCTCGCCGCTCGCCAAGATCGGCATCGTCAGCGGCGACATCGTGACGAAGTTCGACGGCAAGGCACTCGCGACGCCCGCCCGCCTGACGGCGCTCGTCGTGACGAAGGCCCCCGGTGACACCGTCGAGGTGCGCTGGGTCGATCAGTACGGCACGGCGCACTCGGCGACGATCACGCTCGCCACCGGCCCGCCGCAGTAGCTCTCACACGACGCAAGGAGGCCGCCGTCCTGGCGAAGTCAGTCCAGGACGGTGGTCTTCGGCGTTCGGTCGAACCCGGCGTCGATCAGCGAGCGGCAGGCCCAGTTGACGAGCCAGATGATGAAGACCAGCCCGACGTAGTCCCAGAACCCGTCGACCGAGAAGTTCGGCGTGATCCACTCGGCGAGCGCGACCATCGCGATGTTGATCAGCAGGTAGAAGAAGCCGAGCGTGACGATCACGAGCGGCAGGGTGAGGATGGTCAGGATCGGCTTCAGGATTGCGTTCGCGAAGCCGAGCACCGCCGCCGCGAGGATGTAGGAGCCGGCCCCGGAGATCGACACGCCCGTCCAGAGCGCGTTCGCGACCCAGAGCGCGAAGGCGTTGATCGCGATCGCGATGATCGAGGGCGACGGCGAGGCGCATGGGCCGAAATATAAGCGAACCCTCCCAGCCGCCGTGGGCCACCGGGACATGCCCTGATCCCGCCTGTCCCGCCGGGGCATGTCCGGTGCCAGGTTATGCAAACGGAAGTGCAACAACTCGTCCACAGGGCCACACCGGCGGCAGCAAACTGCCTGCAAAACCGGCAGAAGCGCCACCCGTCCCCCGGGGCCATGGCCGGTGCCAGGTACCGGCCTTAGCCGCGAACAGCTCGGTTGGCCGCCCGCGACGCTTGCCGAGCAGACCCGTGCGCTTCGGGTCTAGTCCTTGCCGCACCGGTCCACCCCAGACGCGCACCGAAAGGCCAGGGGACAGTCACCGTCACAGAACTGTCACGGCGCGACGCCGATCGGACAGAAACCCCTGGTAATCCCCGCCGGCCGTTCGGACACGTCCGGGGACAGTCCCAGTAACGAAGCGGCGCGAGCGGTCGGCCTACGCGATCGATGTCCTTACCGCACCGGTCCACCCCAGACGCGCGCCGAAAGGCCAGGGGACAGTCACCGTCACAGAACTGTCACGGCGCGACGCCGATCGGAGAGAAACCCCTGCTAATCCCCGCCGGCCGTTCGGACACGTCCGGGGACAGTCCCAGTAACGAAGCGCCGCGAGCGGTCGGCTTACGCGATCAGGGCGGTGCTGCCCGCGACGTTCTTCTTCAGGTTCGCGGCGCTCTGCTCGGCGGCCTTCAGGGCCTTGGCCTGCACGACGGCGGCGGACGTGCCGAAGCCGTAGACGGCGCTGAGGACGTTCCCGCGCACCTGGTAGATCTCCATCGTGTAGCCGGTCTTCCTCTTCCCCTGCACGACCGCCGACTCGACGTCGAGGATCGCGATCGTGCCCTTGGGAAGGTGCGGGTCGTGGATCAGCGTCGTGTGGCGGTCGATCTGCTTGAACGGGGTGCCCGCCGGAGCCTTCACGGTTCCCTGCTTGCAGGCCGCCGCCGCGCGCTTGACCTCGCCGAGCGCCTGCTTCGCACCGCCGGGCTTGTAGGCGACGACCTCGTTCGATGCGCTGAACGAGCTGCCCTTCTTGTCGTACGTCACCTGGTAGCGGGCCGTGCGCAGCGACTCGCTCCGGTACGTCCCGCCGCAGAAATCGAGCGTCGTCTCGCCGGCGACGAGCTGCCCGCCGGGGATCTGCGAAAGCACGTATCCGGAGCCGACCTGTCCCGGCGTGAGGGAGACCTTGTGGACGAGCTCGTCGTCGGCGTCGGCCGTCCCGGACGCGCCGATCAGCTGGTCGAACTGCTGGAGCGTCATCACCTCGCTCGGGTCCGGCTCGGTCAGCGCGGCGTGCGGGGCGTTGAACTTGCCGAACACGAGCGAGAGGTCGATGCGCAGGGTGCCGCTGCCGCGCACCGGGACGGTGATCACGGAGGTGAAGCGGTGCACGAAGCCGTCGGTTCCGACGTCGAACTCCACCTTCTCGATGCCGTCGAAGACAACGGCGCTGGCCGACGGCAGGTGCGCGAACAGGTTCTGCATCTCGGGGGACGCGGCGTTCTTGCGCATGCTGAGCGTGCCCGTGTAGCGCGTCACCGCCGTGCCGCCCACCTTCCCGGCGCCGGCGCGCCTCAGCCCGGAGATGTTCCGCAGCTCGTCGGCGCGGAGCGCGCCGAGTGACGCGGGATCGACGCCGAGGCTCGACGAGGTGTCCACGAGGATCCACGGCTTGACCCTCGAGTCGCTCGCGTGGAGCCTGGCGAGCACCGGGTAGTGGATGTAGGCCTTCGAGCCGGTGACGATCTCGCTGGCCGAGCTGAGCCCGGCCGTCGCCGGCGTCGTGCTGAAGACGAACGAGCCGATCGTGCCGTGCTGCTCCTCGACGCCCTTCAGATGCACCGTCGCCTTGAGTGCGCCGCCGTACCTGATCTTCTCGACGAGCGACATCTGCTCGGTCTGGGCGGCGTTGGTCCGCTCGATCGCCTGCACCAGCGCGTGCGGCGGCGCGGCCGCGGAAACCTGGATCGCCGATCCCAGTCCCCCCACGACCGCCACGAGCAAGGCCAGCCCCCCAGCGCGGCGCACGTCCTAATTCTACGCGTTTACGGTGGAAATTGGGCCTCCGGCGCGACCACGAGCGAAACTGCAAGACTCGCGAGGATGCAGTCGAGACAGGAGGGGTGACATGGCAACCAAGGCCGATTTCACGGATGAGGAGTGGAAGGCGCTGCAGACCGGGATCAGCGCGTCCGGGATGCTCGTCGCGGTGAGCGACGCGAAGTTCTTCGACACGTTCAAGGAGGCGTCGACGCTCGCGAAGCACATCAGCGCCGCCCACGAGAAGAACGACGACGCGCTCGTGCGCGAGATCGCCGACATCCACCACAACCCGTTCGGGATCACCTCCTCGCCGTCCGAGGTGGAGCAGGGGACGGTCACTTCCCTCCAGGCTGGCGTCACCGCGCTCCAGGCGAAGGCGCCGGAGTCGCTCGCGGCCTACAAGGCGCTCGTGCTCGACGTCGCCAACTCGGTTGCCGAGGCGGCCAGCGGGGTCAAGCCGGGAGAGACGGAGGCGATCGGGAAGATCACCGCGGCGCTCGGCGGAGACGCTCCCGCGGCAGCCGGCTGAGGCTCCGGCCGCCTAGCCGATCCTCATACCCTTCGCCGGACCTTGTCGCGGCATCAGGCTCCCACTGGCCACGTCTCGACCGCCAACTCCCGAAAGGGAAAGTCCTTCGGGTTGCCGGTCGCAAGCCGTGCGCCGATCGAAAGCGCGGCGGCGGCTACCAGGCAATCCGCCTGACTGAGCGTCTGCCCCCGCGCCGCATATTCGCGGCGCCAGTGACCTGCCTGCCAGCCTTCCAGCTCGCCGAGCGGCGCGATGCGCAAGCCGGCCACGAGTGTTTGGGCTGCGGAATGCTCGGTGGGCCTGAGGCCGCGCGCGATCTCCTCGATGTTGACGGCGCAGACATGAATCGTCTCACCGGCTACCCGAAGCGCTCGAACCCCTCCGACAGCACCCGGACGACCGCGCAAGAGGTCGATCAAGACCGTCGTGTCGACGAGGACTGCCCCCATCAGCCGATGCGCTTCGAGTCCGTCTGACGCTGCTCCCTAACCCAGGCTGCTGGATCCCCGTCCCAGTCATGGCCCTGATCGGCGACTGACCCGAGCGCGGACTCGATCAGCTCCCAGCGCCGCTCGTCCTCTAACGCCTCACGAACCGCTGCCGCGACGAACGGACTCCGACCACGCGCCCCTACCCGACGGTCGAGCTCGCGGACGAGCGCGTCATCGAGCGAAATGTGTATACGCATGGCCACACGTTAGCCCACACATTCAGACCTGGCAATCCGCCACAAGAGTCCTGTCGCTTTCTTGGCCAGGATTGCTGTAGCGGATCCGACGCGCCGCTAGCCGGCGCGGACCACGAAGAACGCGATCGCCACGTACTGGCAGGCGATCGCCGCGAGCGTGAAGGCGTGGAAGAGCTCGTGGTATCCGAACACGGTCGGCACCGGGTCGGGACGGCGGCGGGCGTAGACGATCGCGCCCAGGCTGTAGAACACCCCGCCGATCAGCAGGAGCACCACGGCTGCGATCCCGTCCTTGGCGGCGAGCTGCGGTAGGGCGAGCAGCCCCACCCACCCGAGCGAGAGCGCGATCACGACCGAGAGCCATTTCGGCGCGTCGACCCAGCAGAACTTGACGATCGTCGCGGCGAGGGCGCCCACCCACACGATTCCGAGCACGGTCCACTGCATCGCTCCGTGCATGCTGAGCAGGCCGACCGCGGTGAACGTGCCCGCGATCAGGACGTAGATGCCCGCATGGTCGACGCGCCGCATCCACATCCGGGCGCGCGGCTTCCACATGACTCGGTGGTAGAGCGTGCTCGCCGTGAGCATCAGAGCGACCGAGCCGGCGAACGCGGCGGCGCCGACGGATTCGCGTCCGCCGTCGGCGAACGCGATCAGAAGCGTCCCGACAACGAGCGCGGCGCCGAGGCCGACCTCGTGAAGGACGCCACGAAGAACCGGCCGCTCGGCTACCGCGAGGCTGCTCACGTCACAAACGGTACCCCACCGGAGGAGCGTTGCCTACTGATACTCGTCCAGCCTGAAATGCTCGCCGCGGCGTGGCGACCTATCGGAGTACCGTTCCGGACAAGCAGGACGGCGTCCGATTACCGCGGTGGCTTCCGGGTAGGAGGAATCGATGATTCCTCCCCTCCGACTTCCACGCGCGAGCTCGCCGCTCTCGAGAGGAGAGCTTGAACTGCTCGCTGCAACAGTGGGTGCCGGCCGATATCGCGTGCTCACGCGTTGGCCGTTGCTCACCGGCAAGGTTTCTCGCCGGGCTCGCCGGCGCGGTGATCGCCGGATCGCGCTCCTGCTCGGTATCGCGATTCACGAGATCGGCATCTCTGCGAGTGGGCATGTTCGGGTGAGGCCGCGGATGCTGCTGATGCGCTCGAGCGGCGGCGTCTCGATCGTCGAGGGCCGCTTCAAGGAGGCGGGCGGCGCCGCGCGTTTCGCGGCCGGCGGCCCGATCGCCACGCTCGTCTTCACCGTTGCCCTGATCTCAGCCGGCCTGCTCCTACCGGACGGCCCGCTCAGGGTCGGCCTGATGGTGCCGGCAGTTATCAATGGCGCGATGCTCGGAGTCAATCTCGTTCCCGTCGCACCACCGACGGCTATGCACTCTTCCGCTCCGCAATCTGGGAGAAGGTCGGAGACCGGGCAGAGGCTGACCGCCGGGCGATCGCCTGGAGTCGCGTCGTGATCGCTGTTGGCCTCTCGATCTCGATTCTCGTGTTCACGACGAACAAGCTTCACGGCGTGCTCGCGATCGTAATTCTGTCAGCCTTGCGGCCCAGCATCACATTGTGGCGCGGCGGGACGCCGGCCCCTAGCCAGGTCGGATAACAACGTAGTTCCCATGGCTGATCCGCGGGCGACTTCCGCCGCCTCGGACGGGATACTTAGGCCGAGTGGGGTACGCGATCTCTCGGCGCTCGGTGCGGAAGACGTTGCGACTCGTCTGGGTGCCGCTGGTCGTCTGGCTCGCCGCGACGGCTGTCGTCTTCGTGACGTCCGTCTGGACGGGCCGCTCGCCTTTCGGAACGGCGCCGTGGATGCGCTGGGACGCTTTCCAGTACCTCGATATCTCACGCCATGGGTATGCGCTCAGCCCATTGCTTCGTCGGTGGGCTCCTGAAGTGGTGCGGGAACGCCGGCTGGTTCCCCGCCTACCCCTGGCTGATCCGTGTAGTTGCGTATGCCGGGCTTGATCACACCATCGTCGCAGTAGCGCTCTCGTGGCTCTTCGACCTGAGTGCGATCGTGCTCCTCTGGGTGATCCTCGACCGCCGCACCGACACCCGTGCGATCGCTGTCCTCGTCTTCGCGTCGTTCGCGCCGGGGCTGGTGTACGACTACGCCGCGTTCCCGCTCTCCATGCTCGCTTTCCTCACGCTCCTCTATCTCTGGCTGATCAAGACCGAGCGCTGGTTCTTTGCTGGGCTCGTCGTGTTCGCGCTCGTGCTGACGTATCCGACCGGGTTCGCGGCGCCTCTCGCCGTCGCGATCGTGCTGCCGATCACGCAGCGGGCGGTTCCGCTCGGGAAGCGTTGGCGCCGCGTGGGCCTGGCCGCCGGCCCCGCAGTTGTTGCGCTCGCGCTACTTCCGGTCGTTCAGCAACACGAGACCGGCCACTGGGATGCGTACTACCTCGCTCAGGTGAACTTTGGTCATTCTTTCATCGACCCGTTCGGGCATTCGTGGCACGCCGCCGGACTGCTTCTCCGCCTGAAGCTGTTCACGCTCGCGAATGCGCCGTACGCCCAGACTCTCGTCGTAACGTTCGTCGTGCTCTGCGCACTGCTGGCGGTGGTGTTCAGGTGGCGAGAGGTAAATTCGTTCGAACGGCTCGTCGCCGTCTGGATGGCCCTGACCTGGCTTATCCCACAGGTAACGAGCGGCCTGTCGCAATACCGGAGCGAGGCGGCGCTGCTTCCGACGGCGATCCTGGTTGTGCTCCTGCCGCGCACGCTCGCCGTCGCCTTGATCGCGGCCACCATCGCTGTTGCGATCCCGATGGAGGTCCTGTTCCTCCGGAACACGCTGGTCTGAGGCCGGTCGCGTGAGGTTGATCCGCCTCGACCGCCGCCGGCTCGCACTCGCGGCAGTCGCGACCTGCGCCCTGGCGGCGATCTTCGCGGTGCTGCTCGCCGTCAGGCTGCACGAGGGGAGAGCGCCGTACTCCGGCGACGAGCCGCACTACCTGATCGTGGCAGCGAGCCTGATCTACGACGGGGATGTGGACGTCAAGAACGATTACGCAATCGCGCCGTATCGGCGATTGCCGAACCCGCCGGATGTTCACGTGAACACGTCGATCTTCACGGCTTCGAGCCCCCATTGGTACTCGAGCCACGGCGTGGGGTTGCCCGCCATCGTCGTGCCCGGGGTGCTGGCGGATAACGCCTGGGGTGCAGCGGTCGAGATGGTGGGCCTCTCGGCAGTCGTGCTGTTGTTGACGTTCTTCTGGGTGCGCCGGTTCGTGCCTGCTTCTCTTGCTGCGATCGCCACCGCGGCACTGGGTTTCTCTCCGTTCTTCCTTGGGCTCGAGGGCCGGATCTTCCCGGACCTCTTCACCGCGGCCCTCCTGCTCGGATGCCTACTCATCCTCGAGTTGCCGCGGCCGCGACCGCGGCAACTGTTCGTGCTCAGCGTTCTCGTCGGCATCGCGCCGTGGATCCACTTCAAGAACGGTTTCGCGTTCGCGACGATCGCAGTGATCGCAGTCGTCCTGACTATCCGCCGCACGGACGGTTTCGAGCCGCTTCGCCGGATCGGGGTGCTGACCCTGCTTGTGGTCCCGGCGCTCGTTTCGGCCATCGGGTACGAGCTTTCGGTCAGGGACTGGTACTCGTCGTGGCTTCCGAGGCGCATGTCGCCACCGGGACGCGAGCTGTTCGCGTTCAGCCCGATCCGCGGCTTCGAGGCGGCTTCGTTCGACGCGTCCCACGGACTGTTCGCCGGCAACCCGGCGCTAATACTGATCCTCGCGGGTCTTCCGGTCTGGTTCAAGTGCGCGCGAAGTTCGTTCCTACGTCTGGCGCTGGTCCTCGGCCCTACCGTGCTGATGCAGGCGACCTTCAACGACTGGTCCGGCGGCTACGCCCCCGCGGGTCGCTATTCCCTCCAGTTCGTTCCAGCGCTGATGCCGGCAGTCGCGCTTGTGCTTCGGGAGGGTGCAACCGTGTTTCGCGTGATCGCCGCGGTCTTGATCGGAGTTCAGTGGGCTCTCGCGGCATCGTTCATCTGGCTCCGACCGCCATGGATCTTGGCAGGTGCACCGAGTCCGCTATTTGGCGCACTGAAGCCCCGTCTCGGCTTCGATGTCGACCGTGTGCTGCCGACCTTCGACATGAATGCCCGGGTTCTGCACGGAAGCTGGAGCCTGCTCGCCTGGCACATAGCGGCCGCCGCGCTCGTCGCGTACGGCATCGCCATCTCGACCGATTCCGCCGTGTCGCAACGACTTCGGGCCTTCGGACGTACCTGAACGACCTACTGCTTGAGCTTTAGGTTCGTGCTGACGCCCGTGGTAACGGTCTGGGTGCTGGCGTTCTGAGACGGAGTCGGGGATCGCGATCACCGTAGTGGTCGCAGTGTTCGTCACGGTTGCGATTGGCCCGGTGACCGTGCCCGTGCTTGTGCTCTGCACCGTGTTATCTCCCACGGTTGTTCCCGGGGTCGTGCTTCCTGTTGTCACGGTTTGAGTGATGGTCGTCGGAGTGACCGTGCTCCCGCCGCCGGGCCCGAAACCGGTCATATTGAAATTGTTGAACTTAATATCGATGTCCTTCGCTTCCCAAAAGCCGTTCACGCCATTGTTCTTCTCGAGCGTGATCTGACCGTTTGGCGCGAAAAGGAAACCGAACCCGTTCGCCGGGAAGCCATATCCGTTGCCCCCATGTCCAGATCGTTCCCGGCAGATCCTGTCGCGTAGAAGAGAAGTCCGAACGTTCCGCTCGGGAACGTGGCCTGATAGTTCCCATCCGGAAATTGCGTCTGGTTGCACGTATTGTCCAGAACGATCTTCTTGGCGACCACGGTGAGATGACCGCTCGTCGGTGCCGTACAGACCGTGATTGTTCCATTCAAGTTGCAATACGTACCGCCCGGATAATTGCCGGTCAAGGAAGTGGTGACTGCGCCAACTCCGGCACAAACAACTGAGGCGGCCGGCCACGGAACAGGCCACGGCACGGTAGCCAGAGGCGGGCTGTTGTAACTCGAATCCAGAGCCGTGGAGCCATAGGTGCCTCCCTTGGGGAGGCAAGCGGAGGGCGAGGACTGACCGTACGTCGCAGAATCGATCGGAGTTGCCGTTCGCCGTCACGCCAATGCTCCCGTTGCTGTGAATCAATCCATGGACCGTGGCGTTGTTCATTCTTCGTAAAGACGATACCCTGTCGATGAACTACAGGTCATGTCGCTCGCAAAGAGGGCATTATTGTTCAGCAGGAGTGGTCACATTTGTCGAATAGGCCGTCGTGACGGTATTGGTCGCAGACGTGCCAGGATTCGTGGTGCCTTGGATAATGACAGGGGGTCGTCGTTGTAAAAAGTACCCCGCCACACCGTTCACGACGGTCGTCCCCGTCGACAACATTGAATATCGTTGTCCCATTGATCGTCGTTGCAGGGGTTGAGGTCACCTGAACAATCGACACTCTTACCCACCTGAGCGACCGAACGCACCGATGGGCAGAACTGGCCAACCCCGATAAGGGCACCGAAGAACGTGTCCGTACAAACCTACGAGATTGGACGAGTACACAACCCCCCCCGAGAGCGGATCGACAGGACAGCCCGCGCCCGAGTACGGCCACTGGTAGCAGTTCGTCGGTGTGGCGGGGTTCGCACGGGCACCAGGCCTGGCGGGCCCGGTGTGTTGTTGTAGCCGGCTACTGTTGACGATGGAGTCCAGACAGGTTGGCACTGCGGGGTGTTGGAGCGGCTCGAGCCGGAGCTCCTGAGCTGCCGCGAGCGACGCCGCGTCCGCAGTGTTCTGGAGATGCCTCTGGTCGACGAAAGCATGAGCCACGTCAACGACGAATGCCAGGAAGAGGAGCACGAGCGGGAACACGATCGCGGCGACGATCAGCGCCTGTCCATCGCGATTCCGGAGGCGGGAAAAAAACCGCCCGATCATCTGACGGCCCTGGCCCGGTCCGCTCAGATGTGACCCAGTGAAGCCTGCCTCGTCGAAGGATCACCAATCAAGCGTGCCCTGAACACGAGGCTCAACACCCCAACCCCCTGGCAAACTTCGCCAGATCAGACAATTTGCTGCGTCGGGAGGAATATCAGGGGGTGCATGATGATGCCTGCGCAGCGTCGTATATGGCCGGTCGTACGCTGACTCGAGGCGTCCGGTCGCCTCGCTCCTGATGGTGACCGGACTGATACCGAGTCCCAGCGCAGGCATCCACCGATAGGTGGTTGTGGCTACGGCCGTGATCGGGATCGCCGGACCGACGTACCGGAAGGTAGGTAGAAGCAAATCTGTAGGCGACTCATGGATTCCGACCCGATCCCGCCGTTACCGAAGTTCCGGGCTGTCTGCAGTGGTCGGGACGTAGTCTTCGATCTTCGGGGTCGGGCCGCCGCATGGGGGCAGTCGCCGACCTCCGCATACCGACGCGCCTGATTCGCGAGGCTGGTCACGTCGTTCTTGTAGTTGTAGGCGCGGCCGAAGTCGATGATGCCGAGAACGATCAACATGAGGACCGGCAGCATGATCGCGAACTCGACCAGTGACTGGCCTCGCGACGAACGCAGGCTGATCGCGCGCGACGCGCAGATCATCCCCCTCCCGGGGGAGCCAGATTGCCGCTTGTCGTTTTCACCGCACAACCTCATTCCTTTGAGGGTATCGGCGTCCGCAGCTAAAACATGACCGCCGCAGCAACCCTTAGCCACAGCTTCCCACATCGGTCTAGCGGCGCACACCAGCCTATCGGCTAGAGGGTTTCACCCCTTTGTACCAGGCCCGATTCGGCGCTAGGGCGTGGTTTCCTCGCAGCGCTCGGGGCTTGTCGCATGCGAGGCAGGAACGGCGAGAACCGCGAGCAGCCCCAGGAGCACGAGGTCACGCACCAGCACGAGCCAGGCGAGATGGCCGGTGGAGACGTAGTCGTAGTACCGGCCCGGGAAACCAGAACGTGTCCAGCGACGGCCGCGATGCCGACCAGGCTCATCGCCGCGAGCCCGCGGCGGCCGCGGACGAGCGGCACGAGCGGCACGAGCCAGATCAGGAACTGCGGCGAGAGCACCTTCCCGAAGACGATGAACGCGCAGATGCTGGCCGCCGAGTAGCGAATCAGCCGCTCGCCCTCCACCGGCCCGCGCGCAAAGCCGACCCAGACCCCCACCAGCGCAAGCACGAGGACGACCGTGACCGTGATGCCGAGCCCCGGATATCCGCCGAGGTTGAGCGAGCCGTGCGATCCCCACGATCGTGGGGTGCCCGAACGTCCGGATGACGACGGCCGGCAGCGTCTCGATCTGGAGCGGGCGCGAGAGCTCGCCGATCAGGCTGTCCCACATCCCGCGGGGCGCGAGGATGAAGAACGGCACGAAGATCGCGAGCACCGCGGCGGCGAACCACGCCAGCCCGCGCACGAGCTCCCGCTGCCCGCGGCGGCGCAGCGTCCAGACGATCGCGAGCGGCACGAGCACGGCCGGGAACAGCTTGGCCGCGAACGCGGCCCCGAGCGCGGCCCAGCCGAGCCGGTGCCGGTCTCGCAGGAACGCCGCGAGCGAGCCGACCGCGAGCGCCGCCGGCCAGAAGTCGAACCGCGTCAGCGCGATCGACCCGATGAGCAGCGGGGACACCGCCAGGAAGACCCACGCGCGGCCCGGCGGCCGGGCCAGGGCGATGAAGAGCAGGCAGAGCAGCCCGCAGCCGGCCATCAGCCAGCCGAACGTCGAGCGGTAGTCGCTTCCGAACGTCGCGGCGAAGAACGGCAGGAGCGCGCCGGGCGGATACTCGACCGCGAAGTCGCGGTACGGGACGAGATGCGAGCGGATCGCGTCGCCGTACTGCTGGTAGATCGGCGTGTCGATGATGCGCGGGTTCGCATAGGGCCCGTGGCGTGAGCAGCGCCCACGACCCGATGAACACGATGACGCGCGAGCACCGCGCCGCCGACGTAGCGCTGCCGGGGCGTCCAGCGGACGCGCGCGTACGCCACGGGCGAGGTCCACGCCTCGTCCTCTGCCGCGACCGGTTCCTCGCTGTCCGGATCCGCGACCGTCCGCCGGGGGGCGACGCACGGCGTAGGCGACGAACGGGAAGAACCAGATCAGGTAGGAGAACGACCAGTAGGTGAGGATCGCCTCGAACCCGACGAGCAGCGCGCCGGTGTACGCCGCGAGGCGCAGGGGCGTCCGGTGGCGCGGCCAGCGGGCGAGCACGAGCGCGCCCGCGACGAGCACCACCTGGAGGACGCGCTGCACCCAGCTGAGATCGGGGAGCCCGCGCGCGTGGTACTGGCGCCAGTCCCAGAGCGAGAACGGCGCCGACCGGCCGTACTGGAAGCCGATCGTGTGGTGGAAGAAGACGACCAGGTTGTGGCCCGGCGAGCGCTCGAAGAGGACGACGGAGAAGGCGAGCGCCGTCCCGATCGCGAACCCGCCGATGAACCTCAGGCGTGGGCGGACGAGCGCCGCGTCCGGGTAGCCGGACCAGAGCGGCGCCACGATCAGCGTCGCGAACTTGGTCCAGCCGGAGAGCGCGGCGAAGAGCCCGCGTTTGACCGGGGACGTGACGAAGTAGAAGCCCCAGATCAGCAGCGCCGGCTCGATCAGGTCGTTCGTGTTGTTGTTCGATCGAGTACGCGCCCAGCGGCCACGCGGCCCAGGCGAACGCGAGCGTGGCCCCGAGTCGAGGCCCGCCGAGGCGGAGGCCGACGAGCAGCAGCCCGATCATGGCCAGGATGTCCCAGAGGACCGAGGTCGCAGTGGGCGGTCGGGAGCGAGTCCCATTTGCCGCTCCAGCCGAAGAGGAAGTACGCCGGGAGGTAGGCCTCGTAGGTGACCGGGCCGTACGTGTCGCCGAGCGAGTCGGCCGACTCGCACTTGCCGTTGGTCTGGATGTGGTCGCGGATGTCGCCGTTGGCGTCGGCCGGGCCGCACGGCGGCCGGTTGTCCTCGACGGGGAAGTGCCCGTAGGGGCTCTGGAAGTGGGCGATCCGGTCGGCGCCGATCACGCCCGAGAGCCCGACGTCGATCGTGTCGGAGTGGTCGTAGTTGATCTCGATCCGGTAGCCGGCGAGCAGGATCGTCGCCGCCAGGAGCACCCAGGTCGGCCAGATCACCGGCCCGCCCGAGCCGCGGTTGCGCCGGGCGATCCAGAGGCAGCGGGCGATCAGCCACGCGAAGCCGGGGTAGATCAGCGACATCGACGCGAAGATGTGGCCGTGGTTGAAGAACCAGAGCGACGGCAGGAACGAGATCAGCGCCAGCAGGTCGAAGGTTCGGACCGAGAGCGGCCGGCGCCAGTCGATCAGGCCGAGCAGGAAGACGATCGAGAAGAAGAGCCAGACCCGCCACGAGTTGATCTTCTTGCCGCCGAAGCCGTTGCCGCCGTGCGCCATCCCCCATGCGACCTGGGGCCCGGTGTACGCCTCGGTCACCTGCCCGGTCGCGTCCAGCACCTTCCCGGTGGCGATCTCGCCTGCGGGCCCGTAGTAGACGTGCACCTGCCAGAGGCCGTCGGAATAGGTGGCGGTCGTCGTCACCTCCGACCCGGGGTAGCGCTCGAGCCACCCCGCCACCTTGGGGTAGGCCAGGAAGATCCGGCCGCGCGAGGCTTTCGTCGAAGCGCGTCTTCGGCGCCCCGCCGGTGGTCGTCGTGCCGGAGCTCGTGGTTGCGCCGGAGGCCGCGGAGGCCGCCGAGGTCGCGGTCGAGCTCGAGGGGTGTGCTGCCTGAACCGCTGTCGCCGTTGCCAACGCCGCCGCCGCGGCGACCAGCACGGCAGCCGCGCGGAGAGCGTGTCTCCATCTCAAGCCTTGCGTCGAGTCGACCGCGGCTCGTCCTCGACGTATTGGCACTGTCAAGCCAGGGTAACGGGGCCGCAAGATGGTCGCATCCCGGAACGGGAGGTTCGGTCCTGGCCTTCCCGCAAGAAGGCCAGGACACCGGAGCAATCGGCATCGCCGGGGCACTTCTTGAGCGAAAAACGGCGTTCCGGACGACCAGAGTTTGCGGGTCAGAATCGCCGGCGGGTTGGGGGGCCGGCGGTCTCCCTGATCGCCGGAACGCCGCGTGCCTAGATTTGCACGCGCGTCAGCGGCCTGCAGGAGGTACTGATCGAGCCGTCAGTGGCCGTTCATTGCGACGTCGATCAGGCTTGCGAGGACGCGGTCGGAGTCGAACCACTCACCCGCGATCTCGCGGGCGGCGCGGGCGTGGCGGTCGTAGCCCGCGACGACGTCCTCGACTGCGGCGGTCGACTCCTCGGGCGTACCGAAGACGACGAGACCCTCGCCGGTCGGGAGCACGTCGCGGAGGCCCGTGTCCTGAAGGACGACCGGGCGGCCGGCGGCGAGGTAGCAGGCCGAGCGGCCGCTGAGGCAGCCGGCCTGCCCGGCGACGTAGCCGTTTCTCGCGACGGCCCACTCGGCCCTCGACGACTGGATGAACGTGCGGTAGCCGTCGAGGGTCGCGCAGGCCTGCGCGGCGTCCACGATCCACCAGCCGTTGCGGCGGAGGAGAGCGATCGGGGTGCCGGATCCGCCCGCGGTCTCCCAGCGGCCCGTCCGCCCGCCGCCGAGCGCGACCTGGAACCGCACGCTGGGCGCGCGCCGCGGGGTGTCGACGAAGCGGCTGACCTCGACGTCCTCCTGCCCGTAGCTGCGCCCGCCGAACGAGATCGGGGGCACCTGGGGCCACCCGAGAACACTGGTCAGCGCCTGGCCGGACGATCGCGTCCCCTCCCACTCGGAGAGCACGACCGGCTGCCTGGTCGGATGCCACCGGTACGGCGTCGCCGGATCGCCCGCCAGCCGCTCGCCGAAGGTGAAGTGGACGTCGTGAGCCGCCACCCGGCGCTTGAGCTTCAGCTGGCGGCGCGGAAGCTGCATCTTGATCTGCGTGAAGACCGGGTCCGTGTCGATGTAGGCGAGCCTCGGGATCTCGCGATAGTCCTCGGGTCGCTTGAGCGTTCCGCCGACGTTGATCAGCAGGTCGGCGCCGGCGATCACCTCGCGCCGCAGGCGATGGGGGATCCCGTACCAGTGAGGCTTCGCGGGGAACCGGTAGAGCCAGCGCTCGCCGAGCCCGAAGCGCGCCATCACGCTCGCCAGGTGGAGCACGCTCGCGGTCGGGTCCTGCGCGGCGGCCTCGTCGTTCCAGTTGCCGCCCGGCTCGGCGTCCGTTCCCTCGCCCGAGTCCTCGAGGTAGTAGACGTCGTGCCCGAGGCGGGCGAGCCCGAGCGGGTACTGGAGGTAATCCCAGCCTGCTCCCCCGAACTGGGCGTGATGGGCGATCAGCCCCGTGACGACGATCCGCAGGCGAGAGCTCGCTGTCACCTGAGAGTGCCGTGACGAGACACGTTGGGCCGCAGCAGCATGGCCTTCCGGAAGACGCCGGAACCTGCGGGCCCTACCTAGCCTTTAGTCTGGGTTCGACCCACCCGTTTGGCCAGGTATGCCGTCGCGGGCGTTTCCCTGGCCGTGATCCAATTGCTGGCCCGGCGCGGTCGCCTTGCCGGACCCTCTTCCGTTGCCGCCTGCCCGGGTCGCCCTGCTGGCCCGGAGCGGTCGCCGGCCCGGGGTCGTCCTGCTGGCCGGGCGCGATCGCCTTGCCGTACGCGTTGCCGTTGCCGTTGCCATCGCCGTTGCCACGGGTCGCCCTGCTGGCCCGGCGCGCTCGAGCTTCCGGAGCCGGCGGGTGCGGTCGAGGTCGTCGTCACGGACGGCGGCGACGGACTGGGTGACGGCAGCGGCCGGAGGCGGTGGCGGCGGCAGCACGACCGGTGGCGGCGGGCTCGGGGCCGGCGGCGGCCGGCGGCGGAAGCGGCGGCGGTGGTGCGAAGGAGCCGGGCGCCGGCTCTGGCTGCGGGCCCGGCGGCGGCTCGGGCTGCGGCCCTACGCGGCGCGCACCACGGCCGCGGGGCCGGGCGGGGGCGACAGCCCGCGGCGGAGCGGCCGTGTGCCGCTCCGCGACGACGACCGCGGCCACCTTCACGGGCGCAGCATGAGCCGCCGGCGTGGCGGCCGCCGGGGCGTGCGAGCTCCGATGGAGCAGGACGGGGTGGCCGGCGAGCTTTGCGGCTCGCGGCGAGACCGTGGCCCGAGCCGGGCTCGTCGCCGAAGTGGTGTGGGCAACGGCCGGCCGCGGCGGCGAATGCTCCGCAGGCAAGGCAAGCGTCCGCGCCTCGTACACCGCGCCGCCCGAGATCGCGACGACGCCCGCGACCACGACGACCTTGCCGGCAACCGTGGCTCCGACACCGCCCGCGCTCTTGACGCCGAGCGACGTCGCCCCCGACTTGGTGCGGGTCGATCCGCGCACGAAGCGCCAGAGGAACGGGACGACCGCGATGATCGCGCCCGCCGCAGCGCGCAGCGGCCCGGGCTCGCAGGCCGTGCAGTAGGCGCGGTGCGCGTCCATCGTCCGGCGGTCGCGCGCGCTCAGCTCGTGCCGTCCGCGCTTGGAGAGCGCCGTTGCCCGCTCGCACGACATCCCGGCGGTCATCTGCTCGCGCAGGTTCTTGCGTGCCTTGACGATGAGGCCGGCGATGTGCGTCTCGGTCGTCCCGAGCTCGCGGGCGACCTCGGCGAACGGCAGCCCCCCGAGCTCGTGCCGGACGAGCGCCACCCGCTGTTGCTCGGGCAGCCCGTTCAGCCCGTCGACGAGCTCGCGCATGCCGCTCACGTCGCGCTCTGCCGCCGGCACGTTCGGCAGGTCGCGGAGCGCGACGAGCATCGGGCGGCGCAGCGCGGCGCGGTGCCGGTCGCGGCAGATGTTCCCGGCGACGGCCATCAGCCAGCCGCGCAGGTGAAGCGGCTGGTGGCCGGCCCGCAGCGCCTGGAAGGCGTTGAGGAACGTCGATTGCGTGACGTCCTCGGCGTCGTGCGGGTTCCGGAGCCGCGAGAGCGAGAAGCGGTACACCTCGCCGACGTGCCCGCGGTAGATCGACTCGAACGAGTCGTCGTCCTCGAACGCTCCCTGACCGGATCCGTGGCGGCAACGAACTGTCCCTTCCCCTCCCGAAGCCGCGGCAACGACTCCTCGCCGATCATAGAGCCGGCCACGGCGGGCACCCGGAAAGGCATGGGGCCGTGTCTTGCGTTTTGCGTTTTGCAACGAACTGTGACCTGTTACAGAGACGTCACAAACGCAAAATTCAAGACACGGCCCCGTGCTTTGCGCCTCTAGGTGACGACGATGCCCGAGGGCGTCGCGCCGGGCACGCCGGCGAACGGCGAGCCGGTCAGCTCGGTGAGGCTGCCGCCGCTGACCGTGAAGCCGGCGACGGTGTTGTGAGCCGCCTCGACGACCCAGAGCGTCGAGCCGTCCGGCGAGAGGCGGGCATCCTCCGCGCCCGCACCGGCGCCGTTCGAGAACGCCGTGCTGCCGATCAGGCTCAGCGAGCCGTCGTTGCCGATCGAGAACCGCGAGATCGTCGCGGCGGCCGTGTTGACGGTGAACAGGAACTGGCCGTCATGGCTGATCTCGACCCAGCACGGCGCGGTCTGAAGGTCGGCGAACGGCGAGCTGCCGATCGACGAGAGCACCCCGCCGGGGCCGTCGGCGAACGCCGAGACGGTGCCGAGGCCGGCGCCGTTGTGCGCGTTCGAGACGTACAGCTGCGTCGGGTCGGTCGGCCTGAACTCGCTGCCGAACGGGCCGACTCCCTGCGCCGCGTACGGCGAGCCGGCCGCTGCAGTCAGGAGCCCGTCGGACCCGACGGTGAAGCTGGCGATCTGCGAGCTGTTGACGAGCGCGACCGCGACCCGCGAGCCGTCCCCGTTGAAGAGCACGTCTCCGGGCTGCGAGTCGTTCGCGAACGTGACGGTCGAGCCGTCGATCGGCCGCAGATGACCGCCCGGGTTGAGCGTGAAGCCGGTGATGTTGGTGTCGCCGGCCGCCACGCCGGGACCGGCGTTCGCGACGTAGACGAGCCCGCCGGAGACGGCGATGCTCACCGGGTTGACGCCGCCCGACCAGACCGGGCTGCCCTCGGCCTGCTGGAGCGAGCCGTCCGGCTTGATCCGCAGCACCGAGATCTGGTTGCTGCCGGCGTCGACGGCGAGCAGGTACCGGCCGTCCGCGCTCTGCTCGATCGAGCCCTGCGAGGCGAGCGCGTGGCCCGGGCCCGAGCCGCCGATCGCGAACGGCGAGCCGGCGAGCGGCGTCAGCGTCCCGTCGGCGTGCCGGTCGAACCCGCCGACGGTGTTCACGCCGGTTGTGTTGTCGTTGACGTAGATCTGCCCGAGCACGGGCGAGGACTGCGAGTTGTCCTTCGCGGCCGCGCCGCCGACCACGGCGAGCATTGCGGCCGTCGCAAGCAGCCCGAAGGCCACCAGGCGAAGCTTCCTCATTCCAACCTCCCGAACACTGAGCGGGGCTCATTCCCCGCGCGCCGACCACCCTGCCGCGCGGCTCTGTCCGGGTTCTTTCGCCCCGATGAACTTTCCCTTAAGCCCTCGTCGCCTACTCCCTACAAGAGGATGGAGTAGGCGAGGCGCTCGTTGCAACCGCGGGCGCGGAGGTCGCAGGCGAGGTGAAGGTCGATCTCGGTGTGCGTCGCGAGCACGTCCGCAACCACGGGTGAGTACCCGGCCTTGACCAGCTGCTCCATGCGCCAGCAATAGACGTCGGTGGGATCCTCGAGTCGGCTCACGCGCCCCTCGTGTTCGAGCAACCCCCCGGTGACGGCCTGTTCGTACATGATCGACTCCTTTCGATCGGTGAAAGAGCGTCCTTGCTCTAGGACAGATTTCGATCGGTGAAAGAGCGTCCTTGCTCTAGGACAGCCATCGGCGGGAGACGGCGAAGGTTGAGCGTTTTCTGCGCCGTCCACGACGGAGGGCCCCGCGCAAGCGAGGCCCTCCGCTTCAGGATCTCCCGACTGCGTTACTTGTCGTTGCCGTGATGGCCGTGGCCGTGGCCCTTGGCGAGGTCGTCGTGGTGCTTCACTGACTTGACGACTGCGGGCGCCGGATGGTGGCCGTGATTCATCATCGCCTTGATGCACTGCCCCTGGTTCCTGTAGGACGGGCTCGAGAACGTCTTCCAGCCGCCGCGCTTGCAGGCGTTCTTGCCGGTGGTCGTCGGCTGGTTGACCTGCGAGGAGGCCATCGAGACGTTGTCGATCAGGAAGCCGTTGCCGACGGTGGCCGGAGCGGCAGCCCACGGGCCCTCGCGGAAGAGCAGCGTGCGGGTCTGCGGGACGACGTTGCCGGTCGAGGTCTGCTCCGGGTCGTAGCGGTAGTAGTTCTCCCAGGAGGTGCCGGTCGCCTTGAGAGCGCCGTCGATCCAGACGTTCACGACGTCGTTGCCGGCGCCGGGCTTGAAGTCGATCGCGAAGCGCACGGTGTGTGCCTGGGTGCGCGAAAGCGTCGCGATGTCGTGCTCGTTGAACGTCGCCGCGGTGCCGACCGGGCCGTTGTCGGTCACGTCGTCGAAGAAGACGTGCACCCCGTCGGCCTGGTCCTCGAAGCGCAGGTAGCTCATCCGGCCGCCTGCACCGTTGTCGGGGCTGACCGACAGCGCGAGGCCGGGCTGCTGCGTGGCGAGAGTCGTGCCGATCGAGAAGCTCGCCTCGAAGTGATTGTTGCTCGTCGATTCTCCGGCAGGGCTCGCGACCGGAGGTGCGAAGGTCTGGTCGCCGAACGAGCCGCTCGTGACGGCGCTCGAGATCCGCAGCGACTGAAGACCGAATCCGTAGGTGGCCGCAGCCGGGAACGATGCGTTGGCGACGACGGCAGCGTCGTAGGCGCCCGTCTTCACCCAGCCGTTCTGGCCGTTGATGTTGCCGACCGTGTACGCCGTCGGCTCGAAGGTGATCGGGCCGAGCGCATCTGCGCCGGCGGTCGCCGCAATGCCGAGCGCCGTCACGGCGAGCAGCGAGAGCAGCAGGATGGGTCTCTTCATCGTTTCCCCCTCTAGTTGTGAAACGTCGTTCTGGAGGAGTCCTACCGTTTGCCCTGAGGCGTCTAACCAAGCATTTACAAGGCGAAAACGAGGCTCAGAGCGACTCGCGGTAGCAGTGCTCGTCGAGCACGAGCTTCCGGTACCGGTACGAGCGCCCGTGGGCCGCTCGCCGATCTCTCCGAAATAATTGCCCGACCTGTCCCAAAAGACCCTTGTCAGAGCCGAGCCCGGTCCGGCAAACTTCTCCCATGATGGGGCCCTGGATCTTCGGCTACCACGGGCCGTACGAAGATCCGATCGAATCGCGGTGGGCGTTCGACGAGTTCGACGAGAACGACATCGAGGCGGAGTTCGACAAGCTCTGCTTCCAGGAGGATCCTCTGATCCGCCCGCTCGCGGCCGACAAGCACGAGGCGTGGGCCGCGGCGATGCTCGCCACCGCCGGGGGCGACCCGAAGCAGATCGAGATCCGCAGCTGGAAGCCGGAAGGCGACGTGCCGTACGTCACCGCCCGGATCCTCGGCGAAGACTACGACTGACCCCCGCGCCGATATCTCAGTCGGGCGACGTGGCCTCGGCCGGCCCGTAGTGCCCCTCGCCCGGCCACGGGGTGAGTACGAGCAGGATCCGCGCGCCGGTCCTTGCCGCGAGTGAGTGACGCTCCGCAGGCTCGAACCGGAGCAGTGACCCTGCACTGACCACGGCCTTCTCGTCTCCGGACGCCACCTCTACGACGCCGTCGACGACGAGCACCCACGCGTTCTCCCGAACCTGATGGTCACCGAGCTCCTGGCCCGGCTGGAGCACGACCAGGACAGCGCGAGCGCCGTCGTCCTGATGCACCACCACCGGGTCGCGCATTCCCTGGGGCGCCTCGATCTCGAGCAGGTTCCAGCTCTGCACGGAGGGAACAGTATCGGCGGGATTCAGAGACGGTTGTCATGGGCCCGCCTTGACGTGAACGCTTGCAGTCGCGTCGACGTAGCCGGCCTTGGCGGCTTCAACCGGATAGCTCCCGCTGGCGAGGTCGATGGTCGCGGTCCCGTCGGCCGCAGTTCTCAGCACATGCCCACCGAGGCGGACGCTGCTCCCCGGCACGGGATCGCCGGCGTCGGTCACGGTGACGGTGACGCGCCCGCGATCGTCTGCCGCATTCACGGAGAGGCCGGGAAGCATCTGGGTGTGGAAGAGCGAAACCGCCGAGCTTCCGTTGTCGGTGCGAGCAATGACGTCGACGCGGTCGTCCTGGGCGGAGAGGTCGAGGTTGTAGATGCCTCCGGCCTGTCCGGCGGGCGGCGCCGCCGAGACGACCGCCCCCCATTCGGTGGCTGTTCTATTCGAGCGTCGGAAGAACAGATGACCGCTGTCGGCGTCGCGCCAACCCACCCAGAGGCGGCCGTTCGGATCTGCGGCAAGCGCAATCTGCTGCTTGATCCCCGAGCCGCCCGCGACGTTCATGCCCGCCTTCCCGGACGTCTCCCAGACCAACACGTTGTGCTCGGACGACACCGAAGCGGCGACGAAAGTGCCGCCGCCGGTCCGCGCGACGAACTGTGCCCGGCTCGCTGCCGAGCAGCGCGTCGTGCTCGACCCGGGCATCCTCAGCGTCGGCAGGTTGCTCGGCGCCGACGGGCTCGTGTAGAACGACCGCAGATAGATCCCCGCTCGCGCGCCTGAAGCGCACCAGCCGACCGCCGCACTGTCCACGTTGCGATAGCCCAGGAGCGTGACGTTGCCACCGATGCCATAGCTGCGCGCTTTCTGGGTGGGGTCGATGCCGCTGTGGACAACGACCTTCCCGTTCGCCGACCAGGCCTGCACCGGTGTCCCGTCCCCCGTCAGTGCGAGCGTCGGGACGCTCGAGCCTCCGAAGTCCGTCCCGTAGATCGCGGCGGCCGGCACTGACCAGCCCGCGCCGTTGCGGGTGGCGATGTTCAGCCCGTCGGTCGGATCCCCCGTCGCGTCGGTCTTGACGCCGGGAAAGACGACCGTCAGAGCACTCCCCTTCGCAACGGCAGCCGCGTCGTCGATCCTCGACCAACCCGACACGATCACCCTCGGCGCCGCCACCTTCCCGGAGGGAGAGATTGCCGTCTCGAGCAGCGCCCAGGGAGTACCGGGGCCGCCCCGCGACCAGATGACATGCAGGACGCCGTCGCTCGTTCGTGCGGTTCCGATCTGACCGGAGATGCTTCGAATCCCCGACCCCGCAAGCGACCACGAGCCGGGAGCACCGGTTCTCGCGCCGGCGGCACCCAACGCCACCGCCGACGACAGAAACAGACCGAACAACAACGCGGCCGAGCCGAGAAGCAGGCCTGAATGAAGCCGCGGCCGAGCAATGGGCGTCAGCAGGCGCGGAGAGCCGCCGCGGACATCGTCCTCAGAAGAGTGGTCACTCATAGAAGGCCAGCATCCTTTCGGTCGTGTGAGTCGGGGAAATTCCTGGCGAAGGCTCGACGTCAGCCCCGCATGTGCCGGCGCCGCCGTGCGGCCGGAGCCGACTTGCCGGGCTTCTGCCACTCGTCGCGAGAGGGCAGCTTTCCTGCCTTGCGCGCCTGCGCGACGCAGTCGGTGTGTGCGTGCCGGCGCCGGCTCGCGTCGCCCTCGGGCAGGAGCAGCATGTGCTCGCTCAGCGCGGGTAGGAACCCGTCGCAGAGCGGGCAGACGTAGGTCGACGGCTTCAGGTTCTGCGCGGGCCGAACCTCGAACCACCGGAACTGCTGCCACCGCTCGTCCACAGCTACTGGCCGAGCAACAATCCCCGGCGCTATTCGCCGGGCTTGCCGACGACGAGCGTAAGGCCGCGGAGGCCCTTCACGACGAGCGTCTCCCCGCGCCGGGCGCCCGAGGCGCAGTAGGCGTTCCAGCTCTCGCCCTGAAGCCGGACGCGGCCCTCGGGCTGGATCGTCGAGAGCGCGGTCACGGGCTTGCCGATCAGCGCCTCGCGGCCGACGACCACCGGCAGGCGGCGGCTGTAGCGGATGGCGAACGTCTTCTCGGCCACCTCCCAGAGGATCACGGAGGCGACGAGCACCACTCCCCACGGTGGCGGCAGCACGGTCAGCGCGAGCACGACCGCGAGAACCGGAACGAACAGCATCCGGACACGGTACCCCCAGGCGGCGAAGACCGCCTTCTTCCCGCCACGCCGCGTTCATCGGCGCGGCCACCCCGCAGGAGTCACTCGCCGAGCTGAACCGGGAATCGTCGTACCCAGAAGCGTTGTGCCGAGGTCCCTCGTGCCGGGAACGACATGCGACGTCGTTGTCACGCCTGTGCTGACGGACGGTGAACGTCGTTGTGTTCCGGGCGTACCTCCTATGGGCGGCCCACTGCCGACATCTCGGTCGGATGCGAGCCCCTGCCAGCGAGTCGTCCCCAGACCGAGCGCGAGCGGCCCGGACTAACGTCGCTTCCGGGCGGCCCGGAATACGCCCGTCGACGATCACCAGGGCGATCGCGATCAAATAGCGCACGTCGTAGGGGCGCGGGTACGCCTCCGGCGCATCCTCCCGGGCCGAGCACCCGAGTCCGACGGCGTGCTTGCGGGTCGAGCAGCCTTCCGGCTCACGGCCGCTGTACGACTCGGAGGGCGCGACCGTTTGATGTCCTGACAAGGCTGCTGCTAGCGAGCGATGCGATCAGTGCAGAGGGCGGGCCGGCACCCCGCCCGCGACGATGCCGTCAGGGACGTCGTGGATCACGGCGGCACCCGCTCCGATCGTGGCCCGCTCTCCGAGCCGGACGTTGTTTGCGACCGAGGCTCCGATCCCGACCAGAGCCCTCGATCCGACGGTGCAGCCTCCGCCCACGTGGACGCCGACGGAGAGGTGACTGAAGTCGCCGACCGTGCAGTCGTGGTCGACGGTGGCCGAGGTGTTGAGGATGACCCCGCGGCCGACCGACGATCCCGCCCCGACCAGGCTGAAAGGCATCAGGACGGTTCCGCTCCCGAGCTCGACGCCTTCGGCGACCACGGCGGCCGGGTCGACGAGGCTGACGAGCGAGAAACCGGAGGACTCGAGGAAGTTGCTGACAGACTCCCGCGCCGCGTTGTCGCCGATCGCCACGAAGCCCGCGCGCACGCCGGCGGTGACGACCTCGTCGAGCTGCTCGCGGCCTCCGCTCACTTCACCGAGCAGCACCACGTGGCCACGCCGGGCGTCGTCGAGGACGGCGTGAACCCGGTAGCGGCCGCCGCGACGCACGATCTCGGCGACCGACCTGGCGTGACCCCCCGCGCCGTAGAGGAAGATCGGCTCAGGATGCGCCATCCGCTCGCGAGTCTACGGGCGGCCGGCCGGCGAGGCCATGCTCGTGCGCGAGCTCACGGTAGAGGCGGTCGACGCCATCGAGGGTGTGAGCGGAGGTGAAGCGCTCGAGCATCAGCTCGCGGCCGCGCAAGCCGAGCGAGCGCGCGAGCGCGCGATCGTCGATCAGCCGGAGGATGGCGGCGGCGAGCGCGGGCGGGTCGCCCGGCGGGACGAGCAGGCCCGTCTCCTCGTCGCGCACGGTCTCGGGCATCCCCCCGATCCTCGTCGCGACCGTCGGGGCCGCCATCAGGAGAGACTCGATCGTCCCACCGTAGTTCTCGGACAGCGAGCACTGAACGGCGACGTCAGCCGCGGCGAGGATGTCGGGCACGTCCGCGCGCCCGCCGGTGAACACGACGGCATGGTCGACGCCAAGCCGGCGGGAGAGCGCCTCCATGTCCTTCCGATGTTTTTCGCCGCGCTCTCCCCAGCCGCCTCCGACGAGCAGGAACCTCGCGTCCGGATACCGGCCGAGCACGACGGACGCCGCCGCGAGCATGTCCTCGTGGCCCTTGAGACCGCGGCCGCGCAGCAACGGCGGCGCGAGAGGGCCGTGGACCACCGGATAGAAGTGCGCGATCTGCACGACGAGCGGTACCGACTCGGAGAGGTGGAACTCACGCCGGATCCGGTCCGGGTGGGCGACCGCCGCGTCGAAGATCGCCGGATCGGCACCGTAGGACACCGGATGAAGTCGGCGCTGGTCGACGCCGAACTCGCGGTACAGGTCGTCGATGTGCTGCGAGCCGCCGACGAGACGGTGGTCGAGGCGGTGGGTCAGGAGGTCGATCCGGCGGGTGAACGGCGCCTCCAGGTGGTAGGGCCCCGGCACCATCGCGACGCGAACCGGGACTCGCGCGAGCGCGGCCGCGAACCGCCCGATCAGGATCGAGTTGAAGATGTGGGTGTGCGAGATGTCGACGTCGAGACTGCGCAGGAGCCGCGTCATCCGGACGACCGTGGACGCCAACGCGGCCGCGTCGACCGGCGAGCGAAGCACCCGGCCGAAGTGCGGTACCCGCCCGAGTCGGCGGGCGAGCCTGCTCGTGCTGATGAGGTTCTGCGGCGTCGCGACGTATGGGACACCCGCCAGGCGGAGTCGTTCGGCCGTGTCGCCCCCGGCGCCGGCGATGACCGCGACTACGTCGTAGCCGCGCTCGATCAGCCCGCTCGAGAGCTCCACCATCCACTGCGCGCCATCGACCGCACCGCAGATCTGGGCCACCCGCAGGCGCCGGGCCGATGCGTCGGACATGCCGGAAGGGTGTACCAGGATCGAGGCGGCCCGCGTACCGACTTGGCGAACGCGGTCAAAAGCCCGCCTTCACCGGTAGCGCGACACCGTCCTCACCAGCTCGAGCGACTAGCTGCTCAGCTCCTCATGCGTCGACCCGGGCCCACCATCGGCACGAGATCACTCCGCCCAGCGGCCAACTGCCCGCCCATTTCTTCCTGTGTCATAAGTGCGCTCCCTCCTGCCACCAGCGCTCAGCCAGTGACGGTCAGGCGGAACCAGTCACAAAGTTCCGGACAGACCGCCCGACGGGGCCGCGACGATCGGCGCCGTGGCCGCGGACGCACCTGGTCGCGAACCACCTCGCCCCTAGTCGGACGACTACGTAAGCCCGTTGCCGGTGAACGTTGCGGAGCCTGCGCCCCCCCGCCGAGTTCACGGAGCCATGGTTACTGCTCGTGGAGATCGCGACTCCGGTGACTGTGAACGAACCAGCGCCCCCGCTGTAGCCGGAGCCACCGCCGCCGGCGGACGAAAGGTCCGACTGCTTAGACCCGCCGCCACCACCACCGGAGGCGTAACCGCCGCCCCCGCCGCCGCCGTCCTCGCCACTGCCGTTGTGGGCGCCACCCTTACCACCGGCAGAACCGAACGTACTGACCGCCACAACACCGGCATTCCCGGAACCGCCGGAGCCTCCGGTCCCACCCGTGAGCGGTGAGCTGATTCCGCTTCCTCCCCCGGTGCTTCCGTTGGTCCCGTTCGCGCCCGCTGCTCCGGGGGTGCCGCCGCTGCCGTTGCCGCCGGCTGCGTCGCTACCGCCACCGCCACCGCCGGCTACGGCAATGGGCGAACCGCTGACGACGTACACGCAGGTTGCGCCGGGACGAAGCCGCAGTGCATCGGTCTTGTTCGCACAAGGAATTCCGAACCTCGACCTATTTGACGGGGCGAGTCACCGGGCCCCGTCTCGCCACATCTCATATGAGATGCCCCGCTGGATCTGCACCCGTCGGGATAGGAGTTCCTAGACCGATGGTCTAGGGCGAGAAAACGGCTTGTTTCCTGGGGAAAAGCCGAAGATTTCCCACCGTTGCAGCACTTGGCGGCCAGTCGTCCTGGACCTCGCCGTACCGTTCGACCGGAATCGGTGCGCAGCTACTTCGGGCCGGGGCAGTCCCAGCCGCGATGCACGGCCGGGCGCTTCGGCGAGCAGAACGCGCGGGAAGAGAGCGGCTGCCGCAGGCTCAATGCCGGCGGCGCCGCCTCACTTCTCCGCAGCCCGACGCAACCCACGCCAGACCCCCCTACCCCCACCTTCGGTGAGCTCAACGTGAACGACTGACGGCATGACCGCCAGACCCTCCACTGCCCCACCTGAATGCGCTTGTTCAATCTTGCCCCCAACCCTGTGCAACCGTCCTCTGTCAGTAACGCTCAGGCCGGGGCGCCCGCCCGCCTCCCGACGGGCGGGATCGTCTAGCCCGATGGTCTAGTAGCGCTCAGCGGGAGACGACCTCGATCCAGTCCGCGAGCTTGCCGCAGAGGCTCGGAGCCTGGGCTGGAGCCACGTACCGAACCGGCGCCGGGAGCCCCGCCGGGACGAGGGCGAGCGGGCCGAGCTGGTAGATCGGGGCGGTCGCGCCGGGCGCGAGCGCGGGGCTTCCGTACGAGAGCGTGACGAAGTGCTTGCCGGCCGACAGGTACACCTGCCCGAGCGGGGCGTAGAGGCCGCCGGACGTGGAGACCGAGCCGACGTGGCCGCCGTCGATCTTCAGGCCGATCCGGCGCCAGGACGTGCCCTGGATCCAGGTCGAATACGTCCCGGCGACCGGCACGTCGACCGTCGCGAGCACGGTGGCGGAGCCGCTCGGGGTGACGACGGTCGGGTCGGCCGGGCTTCCGAGCCAGCCCGCGGGAAGCGGGCCGGCGCCGAGCGGAACGAGCAGCGGGTTGGGGGTGTAGGCCGTCGCGATCTCCGCGCCGCTGGTCGCCGCCGTCACGGCCGCCTGCCGGACGACCGCGCAGTCGGGCACCGCCGAGGGCGCCTGGTCGTCGCCGAGCGGGATGTGCTCGAGCACCGTCTGCGTGCCGGTCGCCGGGCGCTGCCAGACGTCGTACCACTTGCCTCTGAGGACGAGGTTGTACGGGGCGCCCGGGCGGCTCTCGACCGGGGAGCGCCGCAGCACGAGCGTCCGGTAGGTGAGGAGATCCGGGTAGCGGAACCTGTCGATGTCGGCGAAGTCGCCGGGCGAGACGACCGAGCCGTCGGCGAGCGGCACCTGGCGGACGCGGAGCTCCGACGCGCCCTCGGCGTCGAGCTTGCGCAGGAAGTGGCGGACGCCGTAGGGCTGGTACTCGGTCATCAGCGCCGGGCCCTGGCCGGCGAAGAGCTTGCCGATCTTCTGCAGCTCGGTCAGCTGCCCTCGCGGGGCGACCCACGCGGAGCGGTAGCCGAGCACGTCCGAGTAGAGGACGGCCGCCGAGAGGACGGCGATCAGGATGCCGCCGGGGATCGGGTGGCCGCGCTGGGCGACGACCGCGCCCGCGAGCAGCGCGAGGGCGACCAGGAACGGGCTCGCGGTCGCGAGCGCCTTGCCGGTCAGCCACGGGGAGCTGTCGAGGTCGAGGAAGATCGCGGCGATCGCGACGGTGGCCGCGACGAGCGGCAGGCGGATGCGGCCCTGCCGGACCGCGTAGGCGGCTGCCGCGATCGCGGCGGCGGCGGCAACCACGATCAGGATGCGGGTGAGCGTGTAGTGGGTCGGGTCGACCCGGAAGTCGCCGCCCGGCCAGATGCCGAACGCCTGCGTCAGCCGGAGCGCGCGGATCAGGTTCCCGTAGCGCTCGTCGTGGGTGAGCAGGTTCGAGCGGGCGTAGTGGATGAACTGGCTCGCGATCGCGAGCGAGGGGATCGCGAGGACGGCGATCAGCGCGACCGCGGCGAGTGCGGCCTTCCAGGCGCTGCGCGCATTGCGAGCCAGGATCACGAGCGCCGGGACCGCGAGCAGGCCGACCCAGATGATCCCGCTGACGCTCAGGACGCCGAGCGTCGCCGCGGCGGCGATCGCGAACGGGAGCTGGGCCCTCGCGTTGCCGAGCTCCTTCCTGGTGACCGGGACGAGCGCGGCGGTCAGGGCGATCAGGGCGGTCGCGGCGAGCTCCTTGATCCCGCCCCAGAGGGCGTAGGCGTAGATCAGCGCGGCGTTCGCGGCGACGAAGGCGACGAAGGCGCGGAGCGGGCGGCTCTCGATCAGGCCGCCGAGCAGGGCGTACAGCGCGAGCGCGGCCATCGCCGCGTAGAAGGCCACGAGCGGCTGGTAGAGCCAGAGGGCGTCCTGGCCGGTGAGCTTCGTCCCGATTCCGAGCGGGATCAGCGAGCCGACGGGGTAGCCCTCGTCGATGTTCAGGTGGAGCATGATCTGGTAGGTCGAGGGCGCGAGGCCGGCGAGGTCGCGGCCGCGGGACATGATCTGGTCGGTGAAGCCGGCGAACGACGCCGTGTCGTCGAGCTTCACGTAGCCGGTGAAGGTCGCCTGGCCGGTCATGACGACGGGCGCGGCGTAGGCGGCGTAGGTCGCGGCGGCGAGGATCGCGCGGGCGGGGCGCGGGCGGATCTTGCCGCGGCGGCGCGTCGCGAGCAGGAAGCCGGCGACCGCCAGCGCGACGGCGAGCGGCACGGTCAGCTGCGCGGTCGACCTCGTGGCGGTCGTGAAGAGGCCGGCGACGATGATCAGCGCCAGGCCGGTGGGCAGGCGCAGGCCGCTGCGGAGCCTCGTTCCGGCCGCCTCCTCGACGAGCAGCCCGGCGCCGAGCGCGAGCGCGCCGAGCACGGCCGGGAAGAGGAGCCAGGGGACTATCAGCGTCATCCGGGGGAGCCCGGCGCCGGGGGCGTTCCTGCTACCCGGTGGGCGGTCCTTGATTAAGCAGTCACGTCGGGCGGCGGAGCGGCAAGCCGCCGGCAGGCATCACTCTCACGAGGGGTCGGCGTCTCTCAAGGGCGCTTTCGGGGCGGCCGATGCATGGACCACGGCAGTCACCCGAAGAAAGGACGCTAGTGGACGCAGCAGGAGCAGCGAGACTTCGGTGGAGGATCGAACAGCAGCAGCATTGGCGCCAAGCCGACGCGGTGCTCGATGGTCGGCAGCCTGCGATGGATCCTGACAGCGAGGACCTCGATTGCGTCGGCGAAGGCATCCGGATCTACTCGGCGCGGTTCACGGCCGAGGGGCGGCTTCGCATCTGCAAGCGGCTCGTCGACGGCGTCTGGGAGCACGGGACGCTCGAGGACGACTCGGTGATCGACGGGGTGCTCGTCCACGTCGAGGTGCCGGGCCTCTCGGCGCTCGACCATCGCGTCGCGCACGTCGCCTGACCTCTCGAACTGAAGGGCGGTGGCTCTGCCGGCGCCGGCGGAGCCACCGCCCGGAACACTGGGGCGACCTTTTGGGCCACCGAGAGCTCGAGTTGCGCATCAGCCCGACGCCCTTACCCCGTGATGTGTCCGGTACCCAGTGAACCCTCTCGAGGCCCGTCGCGCGTCGGTCGCGCGTCCTGTCTCTGCTGGCGGATGGTCCAGGAACCGCGCTCGCCCGCGTCGGGACGAAGGTCGTGATCTCACTGGACGGGAGGGGGAGCGGCTGCTGGTGCGGGCGTGATTATGTACGAGAAGGATGCGCGTGCATGTGAGCGACCCCGCAGTAGCCAGCGACCTCGGCGCATTCCTGCGGGAGCGGGTCGGGGCGATCGTCGAGCAGTGCGGCGGCCACGAGCTCGAGGTCTCGCTGCTCGGATCGTTCAGCGACCTGGCACTTCGCTACGAGCTCGACACGGCCGTGCGGCAGTGGAGCCTCGTCCGCCAGACGCCTGCGTCGCTCGTCAAGCTCGAGAGCAGCGCCGCGCAGCCGTCCCGGTAGGGGCCTCGCCGGCGGCCCGTAGAGGGTTCGGGCGCCGGAAATTGGGCACGTTCACTGGAACGAGTGACGCCGCGGTCCGAAGCTTGCGGCAGACTCCCAGGATGGCTACGACGAAAAAGCTCCGCTCACGCGTCCTGCTTGCAGACGACCACCAGCTGATCATCGACAGCGTGCGCAACGCGCTCGAGGAGTCCGGCGAGTTCGAGGTGGTCGGCGAGGCGATGAACGGCTCCCAGGTGCTCGCGCTCGTGAAGCGCACGCACCCGGATGTCGTCGTCCTCGACATCCGCATGCCGGGCATGGACGGGCTCGTCTGCCTCGACCAGATCAAGAAGCGCAACCCGGAGATCAAGGTGATCGTGCTCTCGGCGTCCTCCGACCAGAAGCTGATCGAGAACGTCCTGAAGCGCGGCGCGAGCGCCTACATCGTCAAGAGCGTGAACCCGATCGACCTGCCCTCGGCGATCCGCCAGGCGATCGACGAGACGGTCTACACCGCGATCGGGCTGGCGGACGACTCGTCGGCCTCCGCCGCCAAGGCCGCCGGCCTGACGACCCGCGAGCTCGCGATCCTCACCGCGCTCGCTCAGGGCAAGTCGAACGCCGCGATCGCGAAGGAGCTGTGGGTCGCCCCGCAGACGGTCAAGTTCCACCTGACCAACATCTACCGCAAGCTGAACGTCGCGAACCGCACCGAAGCCGCGCGCTACGCGTACCAGCAGGGCCTCGTCGAGAGCCCGCTGTACGAGGGCGACAGCGAGTAACAGCACCGGTTAGAGCGAGGCCATTCGGCCCGGGTCTTTTTGCTTTAGGCTCGTACGAGGGAGCCGGCGAGACGCTCCCGCAGGATGCCGGACCGACCGAGATCACGAGTTAGCCTGGGCCCGGAGCCGCGCCGTTCCGCGCTCGCGTTCGGCGCGTACGCGCTGCTTGCGTTCCTCTATCTGGGGTTGCGGCTGCTCGTCGGCGGAGGCAACCAGTTCGTCGGGTCGGGCGCCGACCCGAAAGCGTTCATCTGGTCCTTCGGGTGGTGGCCCCACGCGATCCTGCACGGCCTGAACCCATTCGTCACCCGGGCGATCTGGGCACCGAGCGGGTTGAACCTCACCTGGACGACCTCCGTCCCGGGGCTCGCGCTGCTCTTCTCGCCGCTGACGCTGCTCGCCGGCCCTACATTCGCCTACAACGTCGCCTGCGTCGCGCTTCCCGCGCTCGCGGCCTGGACCGGGTTCCTCTTCTGCCGGTACCTCACCCACGCCTTCTGGCCGTCGTTCGTCGGCGGCTACGTCTTCGGCTTCTCGAGCTACCTGCTCGGCCAGGAGGCCGGCCATCCACACGCCAGCGCGGTATTCGTGCTCCCGCTCGTTGCGCTCGTCGCGACCCGCTATGTCCGGGAAGAAATCGACGGGCGCGCGGCGGCACTGCGGCTCGGGCCGCTGCTCGGGTTCGAGTTCCTGGTCTCGACCGAGGTCAGCTTCACGCTCGGGCTCGCCCTGGCAACCGGAATCGCACTCGGCTGCGCGTTCATCTCGGGGCGACGTCGACGAATCGCGCTGTTCACGGCCCCGCTGGCGGCGGGGTACGTGTTCGCCGCCGTCCTCACCGCCCCGTTCGTCTACTACGCGCTCGCCGGGTTCAGGTCCGTGACGCTGTCGGAGCCCTGGCTCTACACCACGGATCTCCTCAACTTCGTCGTGCCGACGAGGATCTCGCTCGCCTCGCTCGGCTGGGCGCACTCGATCTCGGCGGTCTTTCCAGGCAACGACGCCGAGCGGGGCGCCTACCTCGGGCTGCCTGCCCTGCTGATCGTGGTGCTTTTCGCCCGGGCGCGGCTCCGAACGCCCTCGGGTCGCTTCCTGGTCGCGGCGTTCGTCGTCGCCGTTCTGGCGTGCCTCGGCCCCACGCTCACGATCGACGGCCGCCAGAGCGTCACGCTCCCGTGGTCGATGGTGGCGCACTGGCCGCTCTTCGACAACGTCTTGACCGAGCGTCTCGTTCTCTACGTGTCGCTCGCGACCGCGGTGATCGTGGCGCTCTGGACGGCGGCCCGGCCGCCGGGCCTCGCACGCTGGCTGCTTCCGGCGCTGCTGCTGCTCGCGATCGCGCCCAACCCGCTGGCCGACGTCTGGGCCACGCGCTACACGGTGCCGGCCTTCTTCACCGATCGCGCGTACCTGTCGTGCCTCGACCCCAACGAGACGATCCTCCCCCTCCCGGGCATCACCTCCAACGAGGCCCTCCTGTGGCAGGCCGCGGCGGGCTACCGGTTCCGGATGACCGCGGGCGGCACGGTCGCCCCGGTCGTGCCCGAGGAGTTCGCGCAGTACGGATTCGCGACCCAGGATTGGCAGCTGACAGCCCCGGGGGACGTGCCCGAGATGCAGGATTTCATCAGCTCGCACGGTGTCACGACCGCCGTGGCCGACCAGAAGATGGCTTTCCTTTGGGCGCCCGCACTCAACGGCATCGCCACCCCGAAAGTGCTCGGCGGGGTACTCGTCTGGCAGGTCTCCGGCACTCCACCGTCCTGCCTCGGCACGTCGTGATCCCCGGGCGGCCCGCTCGGCAGCTCGCGTGGCCTGACCGGAATCCAGTCGCCCGTTGACACGACCGTTGGCACCTGCGATCGTCGGGTCTGTGAGCGTGCACTTCGGTGTCTCGTACGCATCCGTGCCTTACGGCATCGCGCTTCACACCTGCGACCGTTGCGGCGAGTCGGTTCTCGAGCCGGACCTTGCCAGGAGCGCGCCCAAGGGTTGGCTCGTCGAGGGCCCGGAGATGCATGTCTGTCCCGGCTGCGCCGCCGACGGGAAGCGCCCGGAAACAGACGTCTGAGATCGTAGGCGGGCCTAGAATGGCTTCGGGATGATCGCGGCGATGACGCGTCATACGGGGATCCGCCTTGCCGAAGTCGGGTTCCTGCTCCTCATGATCGCGGGGATCTGGTTCGTCGTCGCCGAGATGCTCGATCCGGCGAAGTGGCGTAAGTTCAGGACGATCGTGTCGGGCGCGTTGCTCGCGGTCGCCGGGGCCTTGCTGATCATCGCCACGCATTGGGGACACTTCGGCGGCAAGTAGCTCGCGGGCGCTAAGCGAGGCGACCCGCCTACGAAGCGCTCGACGCGATGAAGACTGCGGTCGAGGCGGTGATGGTGCGTGTTCCGTCGAAGTCCGGCACGCGTGAGGCGAGATGCCGGTGTGCAACCGAGTTCGCGATGTAGTTCCGCATGTCCTCCGCGCTCATCTCGACAGTGGCCGGGAGGTCCACCGTCCTGACCTTCGCATAGTGGGCTCGGAGAAGTTGCCGGCCGGTTTCCCGCATGAAGAGCCCTTGGCGGCGTCCGAGGTCGCGGCCGACGAGGTCCCACATCTCACGGAGCTGGTCGTAACCCATCGTTGCGGCGACGAGCGCCGGCGCCACGCGGGCGAGCTCGCCGAGCGCCCGATCGACATCGCCGATGTGGTACAGCATGAAGTTCGCGACCGCGGCGTCGAAGGCACCGTCGACCGCTGGAATCGCTTCAACGGTGCCGGTCCGCGCGTCGACGCCACGCGCGCGTGCGAGGTCGACCATCTGTTGGGATTGGTCGAACGCGACCACTTGCATTCCGGCTGCTTGTACTCGGGCGGCGAAGTCGCCGGGGCCGCAGCCAACTTCGATCACGCGCTTCGGCCCGAGCTCGAGCAGGGCGTCGAACGCGACGTCATAGGCCGGCGGACCGGTGCGACGCGACCAGAGCTCCCAGCGGGCGGCGAAGCGTGAGGGGTCGGCGTACTCCTGCCGGACGGTGTCCGGATGATCCTGCTCACGGTCGTCGTGCAGTGAGCTCATGATCGGTGAGCGTTATGTCCCTGGCGCCTGACGGAAGCAACGCATCATTGGGGCGCGTAGTAGGGTAGATCCCGCCGGGGACTCCGAGTGATGGGTCGGCATAGCCGTGGCGGATATATCCGGCTGGAGGCGTCGAGCAGGTGAGCCCCGTGCCGCTGATGAAGTTGGCCGGCTTGTTGTTTGGGTCTCTGGGTGGGATGAGGCCGCTGGCCAGGGCGACGTAGTTGGTGCCGTAGCACCAGCCGATCTGCGGCCTCGCAGCGAACGGCAGCGGATCGGTTTCCCAGCGTGCGATCGGTGCCGCGAGGTTTCGAGTCGTCAGAGGCGGGCGCCCGCAGGCTGGCGCGACGGTTACGCCTCCGATGGTCTCGGTCGGCCCGTAGCGCTTCATCTGCTCCGCGCTCGGGTAGTCGTTTCCTTCCGACGGAGATGACCCTGGCCACTCCGTGCGCCCCCGCGAACGCAAGCAACCGGTCCATCGTCGGGTGGGCCCAACTGATGAAGGCGATGTCCCAGATCAGCGGGTCCTTGTCGAACGGGTTCAGCGGTGTCCCGTATTTCTGGAACGGTTGGAGCCCGTTCTGGGCGAGGTTGAACCTGAACCCGGTTTGCGCTTGCCAGATGGTGGCGTTGCCCTGGCTGCCGTAGATCACGAGCGTGTCGCCCGGTTTGACGCACCGCTTGTACAGGTCGTCGGCGAAGAACGCGAGAGGACGCGGATGGACGGGTGCGAAGTCCGACCAGAACGGCGGAACCAACGCCACTACGGCGAGGACCGGGAGTACGTAAGGGCGCCGAAAGAAACGGCCCTTCGTGCGGGCCGTCCAGAGCGCCACGACCACGCCGGCGACGAGAGCCTCGAGCATCGCGAAGCGAAACGGGAGCGCGTCGTTGAACCCCGGAAGCGACGTTGCCACCGACCACCAGGGCAGCGAGAACAGCGTGTGGCCGTAGACCTCGAACGTCGCGCCGAGCGTCGCGACGAACGCAACGGTGAAACCGGCGGCGAGGAAGCGCGTGCCGGGAGCGCGCCAGAAGCGGTAGGCGTATAAACCGAGAATCAGACGGTCGGCAGGCCGAGGTAACCGCTTCGGCCCGAGACGTGAGTGCTCAGCCCGAGCGGATCGGTGCCGCTGATCGCAACCGACTGCGGTGAGATCGCAGCCAGCGCATCGGTCCCCCAGAGCCTGATGTCGTCCAGGACGGCGCCCGACTCGAAATCGAACACGAGGTAGTAGACGAACGGTGCCGCAAAGAGAACCGCGAGTCCGAAACCCGCTGCGAGAGGACGAAGCGCAGCACGGATCGGCGGCCGCTCCTCCCGCACGATCCAGTACCCGAGCGCGAGCGAGGTCGCGAGCGCGATCGCGGCGAGCAACGCGAACTCGGTGGACAGAGTCAACTGAAACGCGAACAACAGGCCCAGACGCCAGGCAAGTCCCCGCGCGCCGAGATCCCGCCGCAGGTACCGCACCACCACCAGGGCGATCAGCGGAAAGAGAAAGACTGCGCTCAGGTTGATGTTCCCCGGAACGACCTGGCGAATGTCCGCGACCGAGAACCCGAACAGATACCCGCCGACCAGCGACGCCCACACCGACCGCGTCAAGTAGCGGCACAGAAGGTAGGCCGTCCACGCCGCCAGAGCCGGCATGAGGACACCGGCCACGTTGTACGCCGCAATCGGGCCGAACAACGCAGTCACAGGCACGAACGCGAGCGCGAGGCCCGGTGCGGAAGGCGTCCAGGCGATGTTCACCCCGCTCGGCGCGTACAACGCGTGCGAATACAGCGGGTTCGTCCACGACGCGAGCGCGTGGTACCACCAGCCGAACGACCACACGTAGATCGGCCCGTTCTCGGCTCCGATCACCCTGCCCGGGTGCGGCAACAGCCGCCAGCCGAAGAACGCGAACGCCAGGGCCGCATACCCCGCGAGGACGAGCACATCGACCAACCGGCGCACGCCGCGATCGTAGAGGCTGAGCGACGAACCGTCCTGATCCCACTCGACGCTCGACCATCCGCCCGAACCCGCCGACCCACAGGGCTATCGGCTACGCGAGCGTGCTCCTATGTCGAGGTCGGACATGAGGCGACAGATGGCTTTGCGAGCGGCTTTCGTCAGGGATGCCGGCCGGGCCCAGCGCTCGAGATAAGACGGCGCGCAACAGCGAACACTCCACGGCCGAAGGCATCGAGGGCAACCACGCCCGCCAGCACGAGCGTCAAGACGACGGCGGGAGCGCCACCCTCCCGGTCGCCTTGGGCGCGTACGAAGATGATTTCCGCAACGCCGAAGAGAACAGCGGCGGTGAAGAGCGCTCGGCCGGGCTGAGAGAGCCGAAGCCAATTGCCGAGCCATCGCCAGTAGCGTCGCAGCAAAGCCACGCATGGATTCTAGGTCAGGGGAACGAGCGCCACCTTCCGACGGCAGGTCGGCGTCGCGCACGTTCCGCTCGAGTGACTCGACCGAGATCTTCCTCAGTGTTCACAAGCGAGAACGACCGACTCGAGCGGGTCGTCGCCTTGCGCGGAACGGCACAGGCGAAAGGTGGTGACGCTCGACCAACGACACTTTGGCGTCGTCGCCCCGGAAGGCAAGATCGAGATCCTCCCCGTCTGACGAGCATTAAGACGACGAGACAGCGCGTTGGCTGCTCCAGCGACACATTACGCCCGGGCGGCGTCGGCTCGAAACGGCGCGCAAGCGCCGAGGAGGTCAGCCCTTCAGGGACTTGCGGATCGCGAACATCGCGGGCCCGAGGATGATCACGAACATCGCCGGGAAGATCAGGAAGACGAGCGGGAAGAGGATCTTGATCGGAGCTTTCTGAGCGCGCTCCTCGACCGTCGCCTTCTGCCGGGCGCGCATCTCGGTCGCCTGGTTGCGCAGGATCGAGCCGATCGAGACGCCGAGCTTGTCGCCCTGCACCATCGCGCGGACGAACGAGCGGACCGCAGGCGTGTCGCAGCGCTTCAGCCAGTTCTCGAGGGACTCGAGCATCGAGAGCCCCAGCGACTGCTCCTGAATCGTCAGCCTGATCTCCTCGCCGAGCGGGCCGCTGAGACGCTCGGACGCCATCCGGAGAGCACCTGTGAACGCGATCCCGGCCTCGAGGGTCACGACGAGCAGGTCGATCAGCCCCGGCAGGGCATCGTCGATGTCGCGCAACCGGTTCCTGGCCTTGCGGTGCACGTAGAAGTTCGGGCCGATCCAGCCGATCGCGAAGCCGATCACGGCGAAGAGCACGATCTTCAGGACCGAGGAGCCACCGATGCTCAGGAGCCAGATGAACAGCAGAGGCAGCGCTATGGCGAACAGCACGCGATAGCCGAGGAACCGGCGTGCGCCGATCTTGAAGAACCCGGCCGCGATGAGCTCACGCTGGACATCCTCCTCGCGGAAGTTGACTACGCGCCGCGCAACCAGATCGCCGATCGAGGTCGCGAGGTCGTCGAGCGACAGCACCGACTTGCGAGGCGCCGGTGCCGCGCCGCCAGAGGTGACGTACCCGTAGGCGTCGATCCCGGCCAGGTTCTCGCTCCGGCGCATGCGCGGCTCCATGATCGCCCAGACGCCGAGAGCAACCGCGAGCCCGATCAGCACGACAGCGAGGATGAGGAGGATGACCATCGGCTCAGATCCTGATGTCGACGATCTTCCCGATGACCCACGAGCCGAGCGCAACCATCAGGATGGCCACGATGAGCAGGGCCTTGCCGAGTGTCTCGGTGTAGAGCGGCTTCATGTAGTCGCCGCCGACGAGCAAGAGCATGATCGCGAGCGCAACCGGAAGCCCGGTCAGGACCCAGCGCGACAGACGGCCCTGAGCCGTCAGCGTCCGCACGAGCCGGCGAAGCTCCATCCGCCCGCGGACGGTCTCGATCACCTGGTCGAGCACCTCGGCCGAGTTCGACCCCACCTCGCGCTGCAGCCGGGCGACCAGTGCGACCTGGTCGAGATCCTGGTTCTGCATGCGATCGACGGCGACCTTGAATGCGTCCTCGAGATTGACGCCGAACTGCTCCTCGGCCAGCACCCGCTGAAACTCCGACTTCGACGGCTCCGTCGCGTCGTCGGCCACGACCGCAAGCGCGCCGACGAGGCTGTGCCCGGCGCGGAGCGCCGACGCGAGCACATCGAGATTGTCGGGCAACTGCTCCGCAAATGCCCGCCGCTTGCGGTTGACCTTCGCCTTGATCCAGGCGCGAACGACCAAGGGCACGGCCAATCCGATGAGGATCCCGAACGGCCCGAGCAGATACCCGAGCAGCAGCATGGTGAGCACGGATGCGACGACGGTCAAGATCACGACCTGGACGGGCTCAGCCTTGATGTCGGCGAGCTCGAGCGTCTCGGCCATCCGCTCCGACCACCTGGAGCGCGAAGTGCTTGCCGACATGCGGCTCATCAGGCTGACCCGGGTGTCCGCCGTCGCAGCTTTCGCCGGCGCGCTGTCCGTTTGCGCCGAAACGAAGCCGCGCACGCGGGCGACCAGCGGGTCGGCGCTGCTCCGAGGTGACACGGCTGACCGCGAACCCGGCGAGCAAAGCGATGGTCAGCGCGACGCCGAGCAACGTCCAACCCGATTGAACGACCTGGTCGAACGTGCTCGGTTGGTACGCCCCGACAGGGACGATCGGCAGCTTCGGCGTCGTGTAGTCGCTCGTCGCGACACCCGGGACCCCGGCGACCGCCACCCTCACGTTGACGTGCGTGTTCGGGTTCTGGCGCGTCTTGTACCTCAGCAGGAACTCACGCGCGAGCTGGCGGCCGATCGAGACGAGCAAGGGCTTCAACGCAGCCGGGGTGTTCGCCTCGACGTAAGTCCCTCCGGTCGCGGCGGCCATCTGCTTCATCGGCCCGGCCTGGTAGGCCGGCGATTTCAGGCCGACCGGGAACACGCGCACATGCGCCGCCTTGAGCGCAGCGAGCACGTCCGCAGGCTTCGTGACGCTCCCGAGGTTCTGACCGTCCGTGAGGATGATCACGGAGCCAGAACGGGCGCCCGAGGCCTGGATCAGCTTGAGCGACTCGGCGAGCGCGTCGTAGTTCTTCGTCCCGTAAGCGATCTGGGGCGGGTCGGAGAGCGCGTTGTCGAGCGCGGTCGGGTCGGAGGTGAGCGGCCGCAGGACGAGCACGTTCCCGTTGAACGTCACGACCGCGACCTGCTGGTCGGGGTTCGCCCCCTTGGCGAACGCCTTGGCCGCCGCGAGCGCGTTGGCGATCGGCTTGCCCTTCATCGTCTGCGACTCGTCGATCGCGATCACGACCGCGGTGTTGCCCGCGACCGAGCCTTGCCGGTCGAGCGTGAGCTCGTTGACGGGCCCGCCGTTCTCGGTCACCTTCACGTCGCCCGCCGAGATCGACTTCGCGTACGGCAGCGAGAGAATGTAGGCGCGGTCCGGAAGGGTCACGCCACCCGCCTCGACGATGCGTGGCGCGTTCGACGCGGAGCTCGCGGCCCCGGCCAGGACAGCAGCCGCAAGTGCCGCCAGCCCGAGCCTGAGCGTCATCTTCATTGCGGCAGGGCGGCCGCGCCGTTGTGCGGCTGGCCGGTCTCGTGGAACAGGCCGGCCGGGAGCGCGATACCGCGCTTCTCGAACTTGTTCAGGAAGGTCGGCCGCAGTCCCGTCGAGACGAGGTTCCCCATGAAGACGCGCTCGCCCGTCACCTGCTCCATCTTCCAGGTGAAGAGCTCCTGCATCGTGATCACGTCGGACTCCATGCGCTGCACTTCGCAGATCGAGGTGATCTTTCTCGTGCCGTCCTCGAGCCGCTCGATCTGAATCACCAGGTCGAGTGCCGCCGAGACCTGCTGGCGCACGGCGCGAAGCGGAATCTCGAAGCCGGACATCATCACCATCGTCTCGAGCCGGCCGAGCGCGTCGCGCGGGCCGTTCGCGTGGACGGTGGAAAGGGAGCCGTCGTGGCCCGTGTTCATCGCCTGGAGCATGTCGAGCGCCTCGGCGCCGCGAACCTCTCCGATGATGATCCGGTCGGGGCGCATGCGGAGGCTGTTGCGGACGAGGTCGCGGATCGAGACCTCACCCTCACCCTCGATGTTCGCGGGGCGCGACTCGAGGCGGAGAATATGGCGCTGGTGGAGCGAGAGCTCGGCGGAGTCCTCGATCGTGACGATCCGCTCGTTATCCGGGATCGCCTCCGAGAGGACGTTCAGGAGCGTGGTCTTGCCCGAGCCGGTACCGCCCGAGATCAGGATGTTCAGCTTGGCGGCGATGCACCGCTCGAGAAACTCCATCGTCTCGGTCGTCGCGCTGCCGAGCCGGATCAGGTCCTGGAAGGTCAGCCGGTTGCGGGCGAACTTCCGGATCGTGACGAGCGGGCCCGAGAGGGAGAGCGGAGGGATGATCGCATTGATGCGGCTGCCGTCGGGGAGGCGGGCATCGACCATCGCGGAGCTCTCGTCGACGCGGCGTCCGACCTGGGCGACGATCTTGTTCAGGATCCGGCGCAGATGCGAGTCGTCCTGGAAGCGCACCGAGGTCTGCATCAGCTTGCCCTGGCGCTCGACCCAGACGTCGTACGGGCCGTTGACCATGATCTCCGAGACCGTGTCGTCGGCGAGCAACCGCTCGATCGGGCCGTGCCCGAGGATGTCGTCGGCGATCTCCATCGTGATCGCGTCGCGCTCGGAGCGCGAAAGGCCGCTCTCCTGCGTCAGGTGCCGGCGGATGTCGGCGAGCACGCGCTCGCGCAGCGTCGCAGGGTCGACCGCGACGTTGAAGAGCTGCGGCCCGAGATCGCTGATCACGAGCAGGTGAACGGCGTTCTTCAGCTCCGAGTGCGGGTCGGTGACCGCCAGCATTGGCATTCGGGACCGCCTCGCCGGGCCGGCCGGGTGAGAGTCTCTCGGAGAGATCCATTACGCCTTCCGCCCGAAGAGCTTGCGCTTGCCCTTGATGTTGCGATCCTGGTTCTCGCCGAGCAGGAAGCTCGCCGCCAACTGGCGGTAGGCGACCGACGCCTCGCCCTGCGGCTTGGCGATCAGGATCGGCTTGCCCTCGTTGACCGCGCGCGGAATGTCGCGGTCGGAGGGAACCAGGACGTCGGGCTCGCGGCCCATGATCGCGACGACCTCGTCATCGGAGATGCCGACGCGGCTGCGGGCGCGGTTCAGGATCAGCTTGATGTTCTCGGACGGGAAGCCCATCAGGTCGAGCGTCTCGAGGCCGAGCTTCGTGTTCTTCAGCGAGAGCGCGTCGAGCATCCCGACCATGCAGATGCTGGTCGCGTTGTCGATGGTCGCGATCACCTCGGGCGTGAAGCCCGGGGGCGTGTCGACGACGACGTAGTCGAACATCCCGCGTAGGGTCGAGTAGACCTCGCGCAGGAACTCGACCGAGACGACGGCCGCGTGGTCCGGGCGGCTCGGCGCGATCAGCACCTTCACGCCCGAGGAGTGGGTCATCAGGAAGCCGTCGAGCTTCTCCTCGTCGAGCGAGCCGCCGGTGCGAACGAGGTCGAAGATCGTCTGGTCGGGCGTCAGGCCCATGCACAGGCCGACGTCACCGAACTGGAGATCGAGGTCGACGAGCGCGACCGTCTTCCCGTACTCCGCGAGCGCGACGGACAGGCTCGTAGAGGTGAGGGTCTTGCCGGTGCCTCCCTTGGGGCCGAGCACGCAGATCAGCGGCGCGCGCGTGTACGAGCCGGCTTCCGCCGACCCGGCCTTCCGCGCGAGCGCCTTCTGGAGCGCGAACAGCACCTCGTCGGAGGTGACGGGCATCATCACGACGTCGTCGGCGCCGGCTGCGAAAACGCGGCGCGTGAAGCCGTTCGGCGAGCCGTGCGAGAGCACGACGACCGGCCGGCGCGGACGCTCGGTGACGGCGTTGTCGATCAGGTTCAGCGCGGGCTCGGACTGGCCGGCGCACGCGACGATGAGCAGGTCGTTCGACGTCTCGTGCATCCGTACCCATGCCTCGTCGATCCCGTTGACCAGGCCGACGACCTCGACATCCTCGCCGGTGGGGAGCGACCGCTCTACTTCCGCCTGGTTCACACCGGCGTCGAGTACGACAAATGCTCTGATCGGATCAGCCATTTTCTCCTCGTCCCTTCTCTACTTTTTGGCGCCGGCGAGGAGTGTGGCCAGGTTAGCGGTTGAGGGCGGAGTCCGTGACGCGCCGACCTGCGGGCGAAGAACGAGCCAGATCCGCGAGTTGTCATTGGCGAACGCGAACTTCGCCGCGTCGCGCGTGTTGATCCTGATCACCGCGGACGCCGCGCCGGCGCCGGGAGCGACCAGGACATAGACGTTCGGCACGAGCAGCGTCACGAGGCCTCCGGCGGTCCCGCCCACACCGACATAGACGTCGACGTAGTTGCCGGCCGCGACCTGACCGATGAGCCCGTGGGTCGAGTCGACGTTGATTGCGATGGCGCGCTGCCGGCCGGTGAGCACGTACGGGATCGAGGTCGCCGCCTCGGTCGTGAAATCGTCCTGCGTCAACTGCTGGCCCGGGAAAATGTCGGCGGCCGCCACCCGATCGTTCAGCGCCGCGGGATCGGTGATGGCGTTCAGCTTGAGCTGATCCTTCTGAACGGTCGTCGGGCTGTACAGGCTCTTCTGCGCGATAATCGTCCCCGAGGTTCCCTTCGGGATCAGCTTCGTCGCGACGAGCACGGCCTCGGGCTGCTTGCCCGAGTTGACGCTCGAGTCGTACGAGCGCAGGTAGATGACGAGCAGGATCACTGCGATCACGGCCGCGAGTACACCGGCGATGACGGCACCGCTGCGATTCCTGAACACCTTGCCTATGCCTTCGGCCACTTCTGTGTACCCCCTTCTGATGTTCCCAGTGGGTTAGCTGAGAACGCTTCGAATCCTGCTATCGGCTGCAGACGCATTTTGTTTAAGGACCTTCTCACTCAAACGCAGCGTAAAAGCACCCCTGGAAAGACGAAAGGGTGGCTGTCCTTGGCTCGTAGAGCGAGGACAGCCACCCTTCTCGAAACTGCTGAATCTAGATCGAGCCCGAGACTGCTGGGTCTAGATCGACGAGCTGACGTTGTTGAAGATGCCGCTGATCGAACCGCTCAGCGCGATCACGGCCACCGTCACGACGACAGCGATCAGGGCGAGGATGAGTGCGTACTCAGCAAGGGTCTGGCCCTCTTCGCGCTCGAGGTTCGGAAGCTCGAGGTAGCGGAGCATCATGGCGAGACGCATGCCGATTGTCTGCTTGATCATTGTGAATGCCTTCCTAAGAGAGATTGCAGGACAGATTGCAAGGACGCGAAGTCAAGTCGGCCGCTAGATCTCCGACGAGCTGGCTCGCGCTAGATCGACGAACCGACGTTGTTGAAGAGGCTGCTGATCGAGCCCGAGAGAGCAATAACTGCGACTGTGACGACCACCGCGATCAAGGCCAGGATCAGTGCGTACTCGGCGAGGGTCTGCCCCTCCTCGCGCTCGAGGCTCGGCATCGCCATCACGGGCATGAGCGAGGAGATCAAGGTACGAAGCTTGGTCATTTGGTGAACTCCTGAAAGAAGAGGGGATTGGTTTATCGTGGAGAAAGTCGTGCCACAGCTGAACTCTGATTCGGTGCGCGTACCGTCTTCTCGACACACTTGACGTGATCGATTAGTACCCGGTACCGCCGCCCGGACTCATGGAACCAGCGGGTCGCGGCGCTAACATCATCCGAAGGGCTAGTTTCGTACCACCCGAGGACCTGGCTCGTCTGGACTCAGTTTCGGTACCACAATCACCATTGGAGGGTTGTCGCCGGTCCGGGTCCGAACTTGAGTGAGCCGATGTCGACCGCCGAGCAGTTGCAGGAACCACGAACGTCGTCGTTCCCGCTCGAAGCCGGGCGGATCGCTTCCTTTGATGCGCGCGTCCGTGGCGATCGCTCGAGAGCAATGCATTCGTCGTCGCGATCCTCGGGGCCTGCGCAGCGATCCTCGCCGCCAACTTCGAGCTGCCGCGAACTCGGACGCCTGGTACAGCCTCGTCGCAGGACGATTGATCGCGCACAACGGCCTGCCGCACCACGACACGCTCACGAGCCATGACGCTCGGCCGAACGTGGGTCGACCAGGAATGGCTGGGCCATCTCGGCGATCTACGGGCTCTTCGCCGCCGGCGGCTGGGCTCTGGCACTTCTCGGCGAGCATCCTGCTCTACACGCTCGCATTCGGGGTGCTCGCCGTCGGCGCTCGGCTGAGCGGCGCGTCGGAGCGAAGCGTCGCGCTGGTGCTGCTCGCCGCGTTCGTGGCGGGCGCCCCGAACACCGCGCTTCGAGCGCAGACCGGGGCATATCTTCTTTTTGCGCTGGTGCTCGCGTTGCTCCTCGCGGACGAGCTGCGTCCGTCCTCGACGGGTCTATCTGACTCTTCCGCTGCTCGTGGTCTGGGCGAACGTCCACGGGTCAGTCCTGCTCGGCGCGGCACTCGTCTCGATCGCAGGGATCGTCGGCGCCATGTCGCGGCGCCGTGGCGGGCCGCGGCCGGCACGGACCGTCGCACTCGTCGTCGCGCCCTGGGCTCTGCGTGCTCGCATCGCCCTACGCCTTCGAGCTGCCCGGGTATTACCGGCGAATCCTCGACAACTCCGGCGATCCGCGACAACGTGAGCGAATGGGCCAGCGGCACGATCGGCGGGCAGCCGCTTTTCTTCGCGCTGCTCGCAGCGGCGGCTGTTCTGCATCGTCTTCGCCGTCCTGCGGCGCGCGGTTACGCCGCTCGGCGTCGTGATCCTGGTCGTACGGCGGTGCTCGGAGTCGCTGCGATCAGGAACCAGGTTTGGTTCGCGCTCGCTGCGGCGGCCGTGCTGCCACGAGCGCTCGACGCCGTCTGGCGGCCGAGCGATGCTCCACCGCACGGCGCGGCATCAACCTGGCCTCGCGAGCGGGAGGTGGCTGCGGTGGCGGTACTGGCGCTGACCTGGGCGGCGTGCCCAGGCAAACGGCGTCGTCGAGAAGAACTTCCCGCCACGCGCGGCCGCCTCGCTGGCCGCGGCCGCGAGCAGCGCTCCAGAAGCCCGCATTTTCGCCGATGAACAACTATGCCGACTGGCTCCTGTACCAGGATCCGACGCCTGGCGGGCCGAATCGCCTATGACGTGCGCTACGAGCTCCTCTCCGGCGACCAACTCACGCCGCATCGCGGCGTTCCGGCGCGAACGCGGGCCCGGCTGGCAGGCCGTTGCAGCGCCCTACGGTCTGCTCGTCCTCGATCCCGGCGCCGACTCGGGTGCGATCAAGTGGTTCAAGCAGCGGCCGGCACGCAAGTCGTTTCCCGACGACCCGGCCCGGTCGTGCTTGAGGCAGGGCCGGTGAACGCCTCCCTCACCTCGCAGCGCGCACGCGCGCCGGGTGGCGGGGGCCCGGTCGCGCGCAGCGGCCTGCGCCAGGCAGCCGGCAAATGCATCCCGCCGTTCGTGTTCATCTGCCTGCCGGCGTTCGTGCTGGCGAATCTCCTGTACGACGCGATGTTCCATGATCAACCAGGCCGATCGCGTACTGGGACTTCCACGTGTTCTGGCACGCCGGGAACGCCGTGCTGCACGGCCACTCCCCCTATCCGCCGGCCAGCGCTGCCGTGCTCGCACACGAGAACGCGTTCGTCTATCCCGCGCCGGCGGCGATCGCGATGGTTCCGTTCTCGGCGATCCCGTTCACGGCGTCGGCCGTCCTGTTCGCGGTGCTGCGATCGCCTCGATTCTCGTCGCCCTGAGGATCGTCGGCGTCCGGGACTACCGCTGCTACGGCATCGCCCTCCTCTCGGAGCCGTTCGTCGAGCGCGTCGTGGTCGGCGCGGTCACCCCGCTGCTCGTGCTCGGCGTGGCTCTCCTCTGGCGCTACCGGAACCACACGCTCGGAGCGGCCTCGGCGGTCGCGGCCCTCGTGATGCTCAAGCTCTTCCTCTGGCCGTTCCTGCTCTGGCTCGCCTTCACGCGACGGCTCAAGGCGGCGCTGATCTCGCGTGCCCTGATCGCGGTCGTGACGCGTTGCCTCCTGGGCCGTCACTCGGCTTCGCGAGCTTCCGCGACTACCCGAACATCCTCAACATCCTGACCCGCCTGCTCGAGGGAAAGGGCTACTCGCTCGTCTCGCTCGGCCTGTCGCTCGGCGCGGGCACGACCGTGTCTCGCGCGCTTCCGTGGATCGTCGGCGGTGCAGCGCTGGCACTGATCGGGCTTCGCGGCCGGGAACGGGGCGCGGATCGGCTGGACATTCATCGTCGCGACCGGCGCAGCGTTCGCGCTCTCACCGATCGTGTGGCTGCATTACTTCGCGCTGCTCTACATCCCGATCGCGCCTCGTCCGGCCGCGGCTGTCGTGGCTCTGGGCCCTCCCGCTCGTGCTCTGGGTGTGCCGCGGGCAGAGCATCGACGGCGCCGTCTGGCAGAAGATGCACCGGTATCACGACCTTGCGCTCTCACCCAGAATCGGGTCGGCGCCGATCATCCTCTACGGCTTGCTGGTCGCGGGAGCCGTGATCGTCCTCTCCGCCCGCTTCGCGACGCAGCGAGACGAGCGGTGACCGTCTTGCCGCAGACTGACAGCGCGGTCGAGGCCGAGCCTGACTCCGGCGTCGCGATCGCGCTCTCTGTGATCGTCCCGGTCTTCGACCAGGCGAACATGATCGCCGCCAACGTCCAGGCGATCCGGGAGCGGGTTGCGGCCGGGATGGACGCGCCGTTCGAGATCATCGTCGTCTCGGACGGATCCGTCGACGGGACCGCGGAGCGGGTGATCGAACGAGATCTTCCCGACGTTCGTGTCCTCTACTACGACCGGAACCTCGGCAAGGGCTACGCGGTCAAGACCGGGGCCCGCGAGGCCCGCGGGCCGCTGGGTCGGTTACGTCGACGCCGACCTCGACCTCGACCCGGCCGCGCTGCCCGGGCTACATGGAGACCGCCGAGCGCGAGGGACTGGACTTCGCGATCGGCTCGAAGCGCCACCCCGACTCGAAGGTGATCTATCCGCGTTCGCGCGTCGTCGCCTCGTGGATGTACCAGCAGGTCGTCCGCGTGCTGTTCCGGCTCGATGTTCGCGACACGCAGGTCGGGCTCAAGGTCTTCCGGCGGGAGGTCGCGAAGGAGGTGATGCCTCTGCTGCTCGTGAAGCGCTATGCGTTCGATGTCGAGCTGCTCGCGGTCTCGCGCGCCTTCGGATACGGGCGCGTCAAGGAGATGCCGATCTCGCTCGACTACCGGTTCACCGGCTCCGGCGTCCGCTCGATGGCGGTACTGAACGCGCTGATCGACACCTGCGCGGTGTTCTACCGGCTGCGGATCCTCGGCTTCTACCAGCGGAGACTGGCCTCGCTCCGGCATTTCGCCTGGAGCACGACGGGCGACTTCGCGCCGTCCGTGATCGGTGATCGAGGAGGGCGCCGGACGTCGCCGCGCGGCGAAGCGCCGCCGAGAGACGCCGACAGCGAGATCCTCGCGTTCCTCGAGCCCGGAGCACACCCTTCGGCCAACTGGCTCAGCTCGACGCTGCCGTTCTTCGCGCGCGCCGAGGTCGCCGCGGTCGTCACGCCCCAGCTCTCGCCTTCGGGAGGCAACGCGCGCGAGCGCGGCGCCGCCGCGGTCGCCGAGTCGCGGCTCGGCAGCGGCTCGCTGGGATACCGCTTCAAGCCCGGAAGCATTCGCTTCACCGCGGACTTCCCTGCGCGCTCGTTCCTGGTCCGCCGCGACTCGTTCCTCGCGCTCGACCCGGCGACGCCGCCCGAAGAGGTCGTGTTCGGGCTCCACGCGGCGCGGAGGTCGAACCCTCTACCTGCCGGACGCGTCGGTGACGATCCCAGCCGCGCCGCTCTTCGGCGCGCATCTGTCGCGGATCGCGCGCTATGGCCTTTCGCGCGGCATCGGCGTGTCGCGGTCGCGGCCTCTCGTCGATCGGCGCTCTCGACCGTCGCGGCCGTCGCGCTGCTCGCCTGGGCGCTCGCTCGGCTGGATTCTCATCCCCGCCGGACACCTCCGACGTGTGGCTCGCGATCTGGGCCGGCCTACCTGGCGGCGATGCTCGTTCGCGGCATTCTTCGGCGGGCTCCGTTTCCGCTCTGCTGCAGGGTCGGCGCGCTTGCCGCGGTCGGGGCTCGTGCTCACGCACTTCACCTATGCCGTGATGTTCCTGTCCGGTCTTGATCCGCCGCGGCGCGAAGCTAGGTTCGGCAGGCGTGAGCAGTGGGCCAGTCGAAGTCGACGTCCTGACCGCGGGCGAGCCCGGCATGAGCGGGCTCCGGGCCGGCGCGATCGTCTTCATCGCGGTCGGAGCCGCGAATGTCTGCAACTACCTGTTCCACCTGTTCTCCGCGCGATCGCTCGGGCCGCTCGTCGTACGGTGATGTCGCGACGCTGGCGGGCGTCATCGGGATCATCATCCTCCCGCTCGGCGGCGCCCAGGTCTTCGTCGCGCGCCATGTCGCCGGGCAAGGCGCGCACGGCCGGGCGCTCAACGACGGCAATTACGTGACCGGCTTCGGCGGCGCGATGCTGCTTGCCGGGTGCGCCCTGACCGTGCTGCTGCTCGCCGCCTCGCCGCTGATCGAGAACATGGCTTTCGATCGGAAGCCTGCTCGCGGTCGTGCTGGCCATGCTCGTGACGCTGCCGTCGTTCGTCACGCCGGTGATGATCGGCGCGGCGCAGGGACGCCACCTCTTCATGCTGGTCGGCGTCGCGCTGTTCGCGCCTGCCGCGATCCGCGTCGTCTTGACGGCCAGCGCGCTAGCAGGCCGGGCCTCGGGCGTCAGCGGGACGATGGCGGCAACGCTCGTCGGGGCGGTGATCGCCGTCGCGATCCCATTCATCGCGCTACGCGGCAACCTTCACGGCTCGTGGCGGCCACGGCTTCCGCGGCGTGAGGCGCTCGCGCTGCTCCCGGTGATCGCCGGCATGCTCGCGATCACGCTGCTCACGACCGACGACCTTGTCGCGGCGAAGGTCGCGTTCACCCCTCACGAGGCCGGGCTGTACGGCGGCGCCTCGCTGATCGGGCGCGTGATCCTCTACCTGCCGGTCGCGATCGTGACGGTGCTGCTGCCGAGCGTCTCGGCGCGTGTCTCAGCCGGGCACAGCACCCGCAGCCTGCTGACGAACAGCCTCCTCGCCACCGGAGCCGTATGCGTCGTCGTTCACCATCTTCTACACCGTCTTCCCGCACCTGATCGTCCGGATCGCGTTCGGCGCGAAGTACCAGGGAGCGGCCTCGCTGCTCTGGATGTTCGCGATCGCGATGTCGCTCTACTCGCTCCTGAACGTCGTGCTCGTGTACCGCCTCGGGCACCACGAGACCCGAACGTCTTGGCTCCTGCTCGGCGGCGCGGTAGTCCAGGCGGCCCTCTTCGTGGCGTTCCATTCCTCGCCGCGCGAGCTGCTCGCCGCGAGCATCGCGCGTCGCGGCGGTACTTCTCACGGTCGCGACCTGCCTCCCACAGCGAGCTTCGGCTCCGGTCCACGCGGTATGAGCTTCGTCTCGCGGCACGCCACGGCGGCGAGCTACGCGGCGGCCCTGCTCTTCTTCAGCGCTGCCACAGTCGTCTGGTTCCACGGCTCGTGCTGCACCCGAACTCGCGCATGGCGTGCTGCATCGGGGACGGCACGAGCAGCATTCGCGACTACCTCATCGGCCACCGCGCAGCATCAGAACATGCTGACGTTCACGCACGACTCCGTATCAACGGCGCACCGGAGGGCACGGACCGCGCACCGGCGGACCCTGATCGCGAACGCAGGAGTCCAGACCCTTGCTCGTGTCCGTGCTGAGAGGCCCGATCGGCCTCGTCGCGGCCTGGAATCTCTACGCCCTGATCGGACTGCTCGGCACCGGCATGGCCGTGTTCTGGCTGCTCCGGCGGCTCGGTTGCACGACGATCGCCGCGCTCTTCGGCGGTTATGTCGTCGCTTTCAGCCCGTACGCGCTCGAGCGTCTCTATGCCGGGCATCTCGGGCTTATGCAGAACTGGGTCTTCGTGCTCGTGATCGCCGCGGTGCTCGCGCCTGCGCGACCGCCGGTCGTACGCGAGCGCCAGCGTCGTCGGCGCCACGATCGGGCTGGCCTTCTACGTCTCGGCCTACCAGGGGCTCCTCGCCGGCGTGACCGCGACCTGACCTTCCTGCTCGTCGAGTTGTGGCGCCTTCCCGAGCGGCCCGACCGAATCCGCTCGCTCGCCCTGACGTCGTTCACCTACCTGAGTCGCGGTCGTCACGCTCCTCCCACTCGCTTTCGCCTACCACGCGAGAGCGCTCGGCTGTGGAGGTCATCGCCGAGTCACACCGTCGAGCGACCTCTACTACTTCGCGGCCGCGGATGTCCGCCTACCTCGTGCCTTCGCCCCGCAACCCGCTCGCGCACTTCGCGCGGCGCATCCATCCGAGAGATCTGACCGAGCAGACGCTCTTCTTCGGCTATTCCACGATGATCCTCGCGATTGTCGGAGTCGTCTTCCTCTTCAAGCGCAACTCGTGGCTGCGCGAGTCGCCGACCCGCTGGTGGGCCGCGATCTCGATCGCCGTCCTGGTCCCCGGTCGCGGTCTTGCTCTCCCTCCCGCCGGCCTACCATGCCGGGTCTGTCCCGATCCTGACCCCTTCGGTCTCTTGGTCGCGGCTCCGACGAGCTTCTGGCGGGTCTATTCGAGGTTCGGCATGCTGGCGGGGTTCGCCGTCGCGCTGCTCGCGGCTCTCGCGCTCAGCTCACTGGCGAGACGACCCGGGCGTTACTGGCGGTTGCTTCCTCCGCTCGTCCTCGTCGTGGCCGTGCTCGAACTTCTGCCTGGGCAACGCGGGCGCCTTCGACGTGAACAAGCAACCCGGCTGGGTCACTTGGCTCGCGAGCCGCCCCGCGGGGCATCGTCGCCCCGTACCCGATGGACTTCAAGCCTGGGCCATCGCTGAATTTGAGTGGGGAACAGCTCTGGTATCAGTCGCTCGATCACGACCCGAGCTTCGAGCTCGCCGGGCAGGCCTACGCCCAGACAGTGTCCCGTCAACAGGCGATCCGATTCATCGCCCTCGATCTCAGACGTCCGATCACCGCCCGCGTCCTCGCCACCGAAGGCGTGCGCTATGTGGTCGTCAACGACGCTGCCTACAGGGAAGACAAACGCAAGCCACCGGCGGTCGATCCCCGCCATTTCGAGCTCCTGGCGCGACGTGGCAGCTTCCGCATCTACTCGGTCCATGCGCCACGGGTAAACCTCGCCGCCGCGCTCCGCGCACGCCAGTCCGAGATAGCAACCCTGGAGGGACTGACACCTCAGCGCGTCGTGCGAACGGGAAACACCCTCAGAATCAAGAACACGACCGCCGCGACCCAGATGCGGCTGTATCTGCACGCTGCGAACGGCGGAAGACCGCGGCTGCTCAGACTCTGGAACAGCAAGGGCCACGTGATCGGAAGCTACGCGGTTCCAGCGGGTGAGAGCGACGTCCGCCTGGGCCCCTTCGCCATTCCCGTGGCGGGAACGATCACGCTGTCGCTCTCCGGCACCGGGTCGGGACTCGTGCTCTCTCATCTCGCGCTCCGTTCGCTGCCGGCTTACATCCCGCAGCCGCGTTCCTCATAAGGGTCTACCGCGTTCGCGGGCGCGCACGTTCGCGCCGAGAATGCCAAGCCGGCTACGGAGTAACGGCAACCGCGGCCGGATCGAGAACGGCCCTGCGCTTGGCGCGTTCGCGGAACGGCCGCTCGACGAATCGATGAGATCCGGCTGCAATGACGACCACCAGGGGGACAAGGAAGAAATGCGCGTACTCGAACCCGAAGGGGTCCGGCGACGGGACCGTATTGAAGAGGATGACGTGCCAGAGGTAGATGCCATACGAGATCACGCCGATACGTACCAGCGGCTTCGCCTCGAGCCACCCCAGTCGCGTCTGGGCGCCTGATGCGATCCTGAGAATCAGAGCGGCGACCACAACCGAGAAAACGAGGTCAGCGGCCGGAACGTACGTCTCGGAGAGGCGATAGCCGACGATCCGATACCCAACGAGGAGGCAAAGACCGACGACCGCCACGCCCACGCGATCGACGACCCAGGCGTGGCGATGGGCAATGAGGCGACGGGCATGTGGAGCGATGACCGCCGCAAGGCAACCGACGAGAATCGGGGCGCCCGACGTGTCCGGCGCAAGCCCGAGGCGAGCTCCGGTCGCGCCGCCGATCGCCAGCGACGTTGCGTGCGCCGTGACGAGCAAGGCAAGCGCGGCGGCGATCAGGCCGGCGAATCCGGGCCGTCTCAACGCGAGGAAGAGCACGAGTAGACCCGGCCACAACGCGTAGAACTGATCCTCCAAGGACAGCGACCATGTATGGCTCAGAGCGGGCGGGACAGCGTGGCTCCATACGACAGCTGCGTTTGCCGACGACAACAACGGAGGTAGCGAGGCCCGCAATGGGCTTCCGAGATCGCCGGTCTTAACCCATGTGATCGCGACGTAGCCGGCAAGCGCGGCCACGAGTGCCGGGAGAAGTCTCGCGATGCGGCGGCGATAGAACGCTCCGAGCGAGATCCTGCCGTTCTCGCCATGCTCCTCGAGCAGCAGCGTGGTGATCAAGAAACCGCTGAGGACGAAGAAGATCTGAACGCCGAGCGCTCCACCGGTTCCCCCCGTCGCGTGAAAGCAGATGACACCCATGACCGAGACGGCGCGAAGCCCGTCGAGCGCCGGTTTGTATCCGAGACGGTTCATCCGCTGCCGGAACTCACGCACTCAGTCATGCAGCGAGCCCAGGGCGTTGACAGCGCTGGGAAGAGCGATCTGCGTGCGCGATCCATACGACCTACTCTTGTACAGGAGCCTCTGAACGTCAATTGCCGGCACGGCCGGATCCGGCATCAGGTCACAGGCTTGGGCCCACTTGCCGGTCTCAGCGCTCCGGCCAGGTCGATCAGCTGTTGCGCGCGGCGTTCGTAGGTGTGCGCGGCAAGCGCCCTGCCCCGGCCGGCCTCGCCAATCGCCCGTGCCTCATCGCGCCGCTCCAGGTAATAGGCAACCTTGTCGAACCAATCATCCCGTGACGTGGCGATGACGATCTCCTTGCCGTCGACGAAGTAGTCGCGGACGCACGCCACGTCGTCGCAGATCTCGAGGCCGCCGCAGAACGGGATCTTGAACGTGCGCTCGTTGCAATCGCCGCCGAAGCGGCGCTGGTAGTCCTCGTGCAGGTTCACGAGCACCTTCGAGCTGGCGTAGATACGGGCCTCGTCCCCGGGAAGAAGCGGTGGCGACTGCAGCCGCTTCACGACCGGGACGTTGTAGTACTGGCCGGCCTTCGTCACCCAGCCGAGCCAGCGCTCGCGCCTCGTCCAATCCTGGCCGTAGATCTTCAGGTCGTGGCTCTCACCGAGCGGGCGCAGCCACTCATCGAGGTACTTCCGCTTCTGCGGCAGGTAGGTGCCGATGAAGGAGACGTCCGCCTCGAACCTCGGGTCGAGCTCGGGCTTCAGGCTGTGGGCGTCGGCCGCGAGCGGCACCGTCGCGTATCCCTGACCGGCGAACTTCTCGAAGCCGTCCATCCGCTCGTCTCCCTGGGCGGTGACGTGGAAGTAGCGATCTCCGAGCAAGCCCGCACGGATCAGCCGTTTCGCCTCGGCGTCCTCGCTCATGCTCGGCGCCTCGTTGACGCGACCCCGGCCGATCGGCGAGTTCCAGAAGTCGATCTTGGTCAGGACGACGAGCCCGCGGCTTCGCCGCCACTCACCCAGAAGCTCGTAGTCGAGCCCCTTTCGGTAGAGAAAGTGACTGGCGGTGATCAGGACGTCCGGCCGGTGCTCCTCGAGGAACCGCCCGAGATCGACGCCCGGCGTCAGTTCGACCACGTGGTGCCCGAGACTCCGGAATGCGTTCTCGAACCCGAGCGTCACGTAACGGGCCGCGTAGATCGTGGTCGGATACGGGTTGTGGTACGCGATCGTGAGCGGCTCGGTCACTTGCTCGAGCGCATCTTGTTGAACAGCCAGAACCTGAACGATCCCGGCATCAGGTACATCGTCACGTACTGCGCGACGTTCATCCCGAGGTCGACGACACCGGCCCTGTAGCCGTACTCGCGGACGGCCTTGCGGCGGATGGAGAACGTCTTTCGCTCCATGACTCGGATGTCGCGCTGCGTGACCGACTGCGGATGAGTCCGGACGCGGTAGTAGGTCCCGGGAAGGTTCGCGAGCTTGCCCTTGGTTCCGAGGCGCATTGCGAGGTCGATGTCCTCGGCCGGCTCCATCGCCGGGTCGTAGGCTGGTGACCCGAGGACCGAGCTGCGGATCATCAGGCTCGAGAGGCAGAAGGGCGAATAGCGCAGGAAGGTGCGCCGGATCTCGGGGTCCGTGAGCGGATAGAGGCGGTCGTTCAGGCGGTTCATGTTCTCGTCGCACCACTGGGCTCCGGTCCCCACCGCGACCACGTCCGGGTTCTCCTCGAGAAACGCCACCTGCTCCTCGAGGCTCGCCGGCTCGCGCTCGTCGTCGCTGTCGAGGAGCGTGATGTAGACGCCGCGCGCGTGTGAGATCGCGAAGTTCCGGGTCCGAGTCTGCTTGATGTTCGTCTCGTTCCGGTAGGCCCTGATCCGGTCGTCGGAGCGGCTCAGCCTCTCGAGGATAGACGGCGTCTCATCGGTGGAACAGTCGTCGACGACGACCAGCTCCCAGTTGGTGAAGGTCTGGTCGAGGAGACTCGCGACGGCCGACTCGATGTAGGCGGCCTGATTCCAGGTCGGCATGATCACCGACACCAATGGCTCCGCGCTCGCGGAGCCCGCGTCAGTCGTCAACGCGCTTCAGCCTGAGCGCGGCCTCCAAGGCTTCGGACACGACCTGCTCGGGCTGGACGCCACTGACGATCAGGCGGTGAGGCAGAACGTGCCTCGCCATGTCGGCGACATCGTCGCGGGTGACGCTCGGTCCGTTGGCGAGTCGCGCGTGCGCCTTCGCGGCGGCGAGCAGATGGACCGCCGCACGCGGGCTCGCGCCCAGGATGACACCGTCAGCCTCGCGCGTGCCGCGAACGATCTCGACGATGAAGGCGATCACGTCATCCGGGGCAGGCGTTGCGTCGAGATCCGCCTGCGCCGTCGTCAGCTTCGTCATGTCGAGCAGCGGCGCGACATCGCCGAGGACGTCCGGAGCGAGGCCCTTGTGCGGGAGGCGCAGTATGGCGCGCTCGACCGCGGCCGACGCGTAGTCGAGGTGGATCTTGAAGAGGAAGCGGTCGAGCTGCGACTCGGGCAGCGGGAAGATCCCGGCCTGCTCATAGGGGTTCTGCGTCGCAATCACCATGAACGGCGTCGGAAGCCAGTGGGTCCGCCCTTCGACGGTGACGTGGCGCTCCTGCATCGCCTCGAGCAGCGCCGACTGGGTACGCGGCGGCGTGCGGTTGATCTCGTCGGCGAGGAGGATGTTCGTGAACGCCGCTCCCTGCTGGAACGTCGTCTCGCCGCCCTTCGTCACGTTCTCGCCGGTGATCTCGCCGGGCTGCGTGTCCGGCGTGAACTGGACGCGCCTGAAGTTGACGCCCAGCACGCGGGCCACCGCGCCGGCCATCAGCGTCTTGGCGATTCCAGGCGGGCCCTCGATCAGTACGTGGCCACCCGCGACCGCCGCGACGAGCAGCAGGTCGAGCGGCTCGTCGTAACCGACGATCACACCTTCGAGCTCGCGCCGCGCCTGCTCTCGGAGATCGACGACCGTGTTGCGGGCATCCATGACGGAGCGAGGCACGTTGATCGAGCTCTCGCGCGGCCTGAACAGATCGTCACTCCCGACCGGCGTCATCCGTTCAGATCATGCCAGGCGAGTCGGCTTCCAACCTCGAGCCCGGCCGCCTCGGCGGCGCCCGTAGGCAGCTCGAGGACGCTCTTCGAGCCGCGTTTCCAGGCCATGCGCCACGGGCGCAGGTCGCGGGCGATCCGCGTGATCCGCAGATCCCTGTCGAGGAACACGGCGTCGATCGGGAACGCCATGAAGAACATGTGGATCGAAGAGGTCTTCGTGATCAGCATCCCACCGCCCGGCTCGAGCGCCTTGCGGCCGAGCAGGCCACGGCTGCGATCGCCGAAGCCGCGCGCCACCTCGCAGCGCGCGCAGGCGACGCGCCCCTGCTCGTCGACGAGGGCTCCCTCCAGCTCAGACAAGCGGCGGCGGGTTGAAGAACAGGATCGCGATCGCGCCGCCGACGGCCAGGAAAGGGCCGTAGGCGATCGACGAGCGCAGAGTCGCCTTCCGCGACGCGACCAGCGCGACCGCCCAGAGGCCGCCGAGGCCGATGCCGATCACGAGCGCAGGGAAGGCCGCGGAGCCGAGCAGGAAGCCGAGCATGCCGGCGAGCTTCACGTCGCCCATCCCGAGGCCACCGCGCATCAGCAGGGCGAGCACGTAGAAGATCACGAACGTCAGAGCTCCGGCGACGAGCACCTCGACGAGGTCCGAGCGCTCGAAGAACACCCTGAGCACGATTGCGGTCACGGCAACCGGCAGCGTGATCACATTCGGAAGCCGTCGTTCCTCGACGTCCTTGGCCGCCAGTGCGACCAGCACGACCTGAACGACCGCCCAGGCGAACGCATTCGCACCGTGGCCGAGATGGACGAACGTCGCGACCGCCAGCAGAACGGCAACCGGGCCTCCGACCAGCCATATCCGCCCGGCCGACATGCCGGACACTCTCGCAGGCGCGATCAGATCAGGCAGCGGTCGGCGGGCGCCAGACCTGCAGGCGCGCGGTGATCCTGGTCGGCCCGCCTGGCTTGCTCACGATCGAGAACTCGCCGCCGAGCAGCTCGACCCGCTCGCGCATCCCGACCAGGCCGAAACGGCCACGCTTGGGCGGCCCGGCGGTCTTGAAGCCCCGGCCGTCGTCTTCGATCACGAGCGTGATCGAGTCGCCGTCGCCGTGAAGGTTGATCTCGACCCTCGTCGCGGCGGCATGCTTCGCGACGTTCGCCAGCGCTGCGCGCGTCACCGACTGGAGGGCGATCCGCTGCGAGTCGGTCTCCGTGCGGATCTCACCGTCATAGCTGAGCGTCACCTCTGCCACCGAGCGCTTCTCGAAGTCCCGGATCTCCTGCTCGATCGCATCGATCACCGGAACCGACTCGCGACCGTTGTGCTCGAGCGCGCCGATCAGGGCACGAAGCTCCGACTCGACCCGGATCAGCTCCTCGCTGATCTGGTCCATGCCGGTGTCGATCTTCGTCTGGTGCTCCTCGGGAACGAGGGTCTGGATGCGCCGGCGGAGGTCGCCGAGGCTGAAGCCGATCACGGCGAGGTTCTGCATCGGGCCGTCGTGGACGTCGAGCGCGAGCCGCACGAGACGGCGCTTGAGCGTCTCAGCGTTCGGATCGGCGGCGGCGGGAGTCGGGGCCTCGACGACTTTCTTCGCCTTGGGCACCCTCGTCTTGGTCGGCCTGCCGACGTCCGGGACCACAGGGGCCGACGCGGTGTCCCACCTCTTGGTGCCCGCCTTTCTGCGTGCTGTCGCACTCATCGCCGCAAATCCCAGCTCTCCCCCGCCCGCTTGGGCTCCCCGAGGGCATATGTCCCCTTAGCAAAGGCTACGCGGTTGTAGCCCAATACGCAAACTGAGATTTCGTACGAACTCATCTGTTTATCTCTTCGACAGGCGACGCCGTTCGGTTGTCCCTCGGTCGAGTGATACTCACCCGATTCGGGGATCGCCGTCAACCATGCCGTGAGGCTCGCCGTAGGCCGCAAGTAGGTCGAGAAACGGACGTGGAGGAAGCTGTGCCGGAGAGACGACTCCCGTCCCCGTACAGTCGCGCGCGGTCTGGAGGACGACCGCTTGGCGGCCGTACTCGCTCATCGTGCGCTCGTGATTGGCTGACCCCTGGCCGGAGGCCCTTGTCGATAACCATGGGCGCCCCGTTACTGGTCCCGGGAGAGCTCACGCTATGCGGTCCCACGCCTCCGTCATCACGTCGCCGAGGATGCCGGCGATCTTGTCGAACTCGGGCTGGCCCGCGATGAGCGGCGGGGAGATCTGGATCACGGGGTCGCCGCGATCATCGGCGCGGCAGATCAGGCCCTTCTCCAGGAAGCGGTTCGAGATGAACCCGCGCAAAAGCGACTCGGACTCCTCGGCGTTGAAGGTCTCGCGGGTCTCCTTGTCCTTCACGAGCTCGATCGCGTAGAAGTAGCCCGCCCCTCTCAGATCGCCGGCGATGGGTAGTTCGAGCAGTGGGGCGAGGGTGGCGCGGAAGGCGTCCTCGTTCGCCGCGACGTTCTCGACGATCCGCTCGCGGCGCATGATCTCGAGGTTCGCGAGGGCGATCGCCGACTGAACCGGGTGGCCGCCGAAGGTGATGCCGTGCATGAACGCGCGGCCTTCCTCGAGGAACGGGGCGGCGACGGCGTCGGTGGCGATGACGGCGCCGATCGCGGCGTACGCGGACGAGAGGCCCTTCGCGCAGATGATCAGGTCGGGGCGGATGTCGTAGCGGTCGGAGGCGAACCAGGCGCCGATGCGGCCGAAGCCGGTGATCACCTCGTCGGCGGCGAGCAGGATGCCGTAGCGGTCGCAGATCGCGCGGACGCCCTGGAAGTAGCCGGCGGGCGGCGTGAACGCGCCGCCGGAGTTCTGGACGGGCTCCATGATCACGAGCGCGACTGTCTCCGGGCCGGCCTGGACGATCGCCGACTCGAGGTCATCGAGCAGGAACGCCGTGAACTGCTCCTCCGTCTCGCCGGACGGGCGGTGGTAGCGGTTCGTGTTGCGGACGTGGACGACGTCCGGGACGAGCGGCTCGAAGGGGGCGCGCAGCGCGGGGACGCCGTTGATCGAGAGGGCGCCCATCGTGGTGCCGTGGTAGGCGAGGCGGCGGGAGACGGCCTTCCACCGGCGCTCGCCGCGGGCGGCGTGGAAGGCGCGGGCCAGCTTCCATGCGGACTCGACCGCCTCCGAGCCGCCGGAGACGAAAAAGACGCGGTTCAGGTCGCCGGGGGCGAGCGCCGCAAGCTCGGCGGCGAGCTCGATCGCGCGGGGGTGCGCGTAGCTCCAGTTGGTGTAGAACGGCAGCTCGCGCATCTGCTCGAGCGCCGCCTGGCCGACCTCCTCGCCGTGCGAGTAGCCGATCTGGACGGCGAACAGGCCCGCGAGCGCGTCGAGGTAGCGCTTCCCGTCGCTGTCCTCGAGGTAGCAGCCGTCACCGCGGACGATGATCGGCGCCTCGTACCCGCCCATCCGCGTGAAGTGAAGCCAGAGGTGGTCCTGCGCGAGCTGCCTGAGTTCCCCCGCTGCCATGGGGCAGAAACCTAGTCGAGACAACGACGTTTTGTGGCCGAGAGCTCGCGGGCGGGCGGTCGACCTCGAGCGCCTACACCGGTGTCTGACACCTGCCTTTCGGCCAGGCGCGCGACGCCTGGTGCAGGGATTTCTCGGTTCGGGCGTCGCACTCTCGTATCGGTGTCTGACACCTGCTTTTCGGCCACCTCGACGAGCGTGGCCACGGTTCTTCGGCCCCGGCGCGCGCAAGAAGGGAAGGAAACGCGCGCCGGGGCCGAAGGTCGGTCAGCCCCCCGCTGGGCGATAGAAGTACGGGTCGAGGACGCTCACCTTGGTGATGCGGTCGACGGGAAGCTCGTTGCGCTGCGCAGTCCGGCGGATCGCCTCCGGGGTGGGGGCGTCGTAGACGCAGTAGCTCTTCATCCGGTCGTCGGTCACGTACGAGTGAACCCAGGTCACGCCGTCGTCGGCATTGCGGTCGACCACGCCGAGACAGAGGGCTGCCCCCACGGCGTCGACGGGGATGGTCAGTCCGTCCGGGAACGTTCGCTCGACCAGGTACCGCGGCATTTCGTCTCCTTTCGCTTCGCGGGGGCCGTCGAACGGTAGGCCGCACCGGGCGCAGCCCGCAACGGCGGGACCACCCAGATTGGGCCCGCGCGATACCGATCTTGGGCTCAGCCCTTGAACCGGCGCGGCTGCGCAGGGATCATGGCTTCGTGATCACGGGGGCCGAGGCCATGCCCCCCTCGCAGATCGGCGAGCGGGGACCGGAACTGCTCGAGCGCAGCAGCGCGCTCGCGGCACTCGCCGGCCTGCTCGAAGACGTCAGCGCCACCGGACGCGGCCGCCTCGTGCTCGTCCGTGGCGAGGCCGGCGTCGGCAAGACGGCGCTCGTGCGCCGCTTCACCGCGGACGCCGCGCCCGCCCGGGTCCTTCGAGGCACGTGCGACCCGCTCTACACCCCGCGGCCGCTCGGCCCGTTCCTCGACATCGCTCACGCAACCGGCGGCGATCTCGAGCGCGCCGCGACCAGCGGCGTCAAGCCATACGAGGTCGCGGCCGCGGTGATGCGCGAGCTGGAAGGCGTCGAACCATCCGTCGTCGTGGTCGAGGACGTGCACTGGGCGGACGAGGCAACCCTCGACGTACTGCGAATCGTCGCGCGGCGCGTCGAATCGCTCCCCACCCTCATAGTCGCCACCTACCGCGACGACGAGCTCGACCGGCGCCACCCGCTCCGCCGCGCGCTCGGTGAGCTCAACCACGGCGACCGCACGACTCGCCTCCCCGTCGAGCCGCTCTCGCCGAACGCGGTTGCCGCGCTCGCCGAGCCGCACGGCGTGGACGCCGAAGACCTCTACCGCAAGACGAACGGCAACGCCTTTTTCGTCACCGAGGTGCTCGCCGCAGACGGCGCCGAGGTACCGGAGACCGCCCGGGATGCGGTGCTCGCGCGCGCCGCCCGACTGGGCCCACAGGCGACGGAGCTGCTCGAGGCCGTCGCCACCATCCCGCCGCATGCCGAGCACGCGATCCTCGAGGCGATCGTCCCGGGCGGCGTCGGCGCCGTGGAGGAATGCCTCTCCTCCGGGATGCTTCTCGCCGACGGCGACGTCGTCTTCTTCCGGCACGAGCTGGCGCGGCTCGCGATCGAGAGCTCGCTCCCCGCCCACCGACGTACCGATCTCAACCGGCGCGCGCTCGCCGCGCTCGAAGCGGCCGGAGGCGAGGACGCCGACCCGGCGAGGCTCGCCCATCACGCGGAGGCAGCGGGCGACGCGGAAGCCGTGCTGCGCTTCGCGCCGATCGCCGGGGACAGGGCCGCGGCCGCAGGCGCGCATCGCGAAGCCGCAGATCAGTTCGAGCGGGCTCTGCGTGCCGGAGTCGCTCTCTCGCCGACGGAACGAGCCGGACTGCTCGAGCGGCGCGCGTACTCGTGCTACCTCACGGACCAGAATCCTGAAGCGCTCGCCGCCCTCCGGGACGCGGTCGAGTGCTACCGGGCGACCGGTGACCGCCGCTCGGAGGGCAACGCCTTCCGAAAGCTCTCGAACTACCTCTGGTGCCCGGGCCACGTCGACGAATCCCGGGAGGCCGGCCTGATCGCCGTCGAGCTGCTGGAGCCGCTCGGGCCGAGCAGGGAGCTCGGCGGTGCGTACGGCAATCTGGCCTATCTCGGCCGGGCCGCTGCCGACTACGGCACCGCGAAGGAGTGGGGCGCGCGGGCGCTCGAGGCCGGCGAGGAGTTCGGCGACTACGAGCTCGTCGCCTCCGCGCTGATGCAGCTCGGGGAGGCGGACGGGATGGCCGGGCTCGGCACGGGCCTCCCGGAGCTCGACCGGGCGACGGCGCTCGCCCACGAGCACGACCTCGGCGAGGCGCACGCCTGGATCGCACACGGGCGGGCGCGGGCGCTGCTCGTGGCGCGCGATTATCCCGAGGCTGTGCGGGTGCTGAGGCACGCCCTCGACTACTGCAACGACCGCGGCCTCGAGCTGCACGGGCTCTACCACCTGACCTACCTCGCCGTGGCAGAGCTCGAGCAGTGCCGGTGGGCGTCTGCCGCCGACTGCGCGCACGGCGTCCTTCGCGCGCGCCGGGCCTCGACGACCCCGACGATTCTCGCCCTGGCGGTGCTCGCACGGTTGCGCTCGAGGCGTGGCGACCCCGACCCGTGGTCGCTGCTCGACGAGGCCGAGGAGCTCGCAGTCGCGAGCGGCGAGCTGTTGCGGATCGGCCCTGTCGCGGCGGCTCGGGCCGAGGCGTTGTGGCTGGCCGGGCGCCCGGAGGAGGTCGAAGCCGCGACGGACGCCGCGTTCGCGCTGGCGCTCGCTCGAGGGCACGCGCGGCTCATCGGCGAGCTGGCGCGTTGGCGGCACATGGCGGGAGTGGACGACGGCGAGCTGCCGGAGGCCGACGAGCCCTACGCCGCGGAGCTTCGCGGCAACTGGAAGCAGGCTGCGGCCGAGTGGGCCCGGCTCGGCTGTCCTTACGACTCGGCGATCGCGCTCCTCAGCTCCGACGACGAAACGGCGATGCGCGTGGCGCTCGACCAGCTCCAGGAACTGGATGCCAGGGCCGCGGCCGGCATCGTCGCGCGCCGGCTCCGCGACGGCGGGGCGCGCGGCCTCCCGCGCGGCCCACGCCCGGCGACGCGAAGCAACCCGGCGGGCCTGACGCCGCGCGAGGTGGAGGTGCTCACGCTCGTGGACGAGGGCCTGCGCAACTCCGAGATCGCGGCGCGTCTCTATCTGTCGGTGAAGACGGTCGACCACCATGTCGCATCGATCCTCCGCAAGCTCGGTGTCCGAAGCCGCAACGACGCCGCCGAAGCCGCCAGAGCTCAGGGGATCCTCGGGCCCTCGACCCAAGATGGGTAGCGCCCCCGCTCAACCTGGGTGACCTCTGCCGATGCCACGGCGAGCCCTCCGCTCGTACCGTCGATGAGACAGACGACGAGTAGAGGAGGGACGCAGTGAGAAGCAAGATCATCAAGAACAGGGCCGCGACGGGCGCAGCCCTCGTAGTCATGTCGGCGGTTGCCGTTTGGGCGATCGCCGCCGGCACCGCAGCAAGCGCGCCGGCCCGGACGACGGCGAGTGCAGGGACGGCAACGGTGCTCGAGAACCAGCTCGCGATCGCTCGCGCAGCCACCGCCAAGTACGCCAACGACCTCTCGCTGGCGAAGGCGAACGGCTACGGGATCATCACCAAGATGATCCCGACGATGGGGTACCACTACATGAACCCCAACGTGAAGGGCTTCGACATCCGCAAGCCGCCGATCCTCGTGTACGAGCATCAGGGAACCGGCTGGACGCTCGGCGCGATCGAGTGGGTCTTCACCTCGAAGCCCGCGAAGCCGCCGCTCCCCGGGGCAACCTACGGCGCGTTCGGCGCGGGCTGCCACTACAAGGACGGGACGTTCTACCCGGCCGCGGCGCAGACCAAGTGCCCCGCCAAGGCCCCGAACACCGGTGCAGCCTTCAACTTCTGGCACCCGAACCTGGTGACGATGCACGTCTGGCTCTGGTACCCGAACCCGACCGGCCTCTTCGCGAGCACCAACCCGCTCGTAACGCCGTACAACGCAGGTTAGGCGCACCGGATAGTGGTGCAGGCTGCGAGCCCGGGAGCGCTCGCAGCCTGCGCCACTTGCGCTCCTCGAACGGCGGTGTCTGACACCGCCTTTTCGAACGGGGGCGAGCGGCCAACTGCAGGGAGTCTTCGATCCGACGACACATTTGCGTATCGGTGTCTGACACCGACTTTTGGGCCGGCGTGGCCCCGGGGTCAGGCGTCGAAGCCGAGCTCGTCGAGCGAGCGGTGGAGCTCGGCGGCGTCGGCGTAGACGCGGAAGGCGCCGGCCGAGAGGAGCTCGTCCGAGCCGTAGCCGCCGCTCAGGAGCCCGATCGAGAGCATCTTCGCGCGACGGGCGGCAAGGAGGTCCCAGACGGCGTCGCCGACGATGTAGCACTCCTCGGGATCGATGCCGAGCGCGGCGGCGGCCGCGAGGAACAGGTCCGGCTCGGGCTTTGCGCGCGCGACCGCGGTGCGGTCGATCACGACCATGTCGTCGGGGACGCGAAGCGCGGCGAGGGACGAGTCGATCTCCGGGCGGCTGCCCGACGTCGCGATGCCGTGGGTGATCTCGCGCCGCCGCAGGTCGGCAAGCAGCTCGACCGCTCCGGGGAGCGGACGGCGCTCGGGAAGCAGCTCGCGGAAGATCCGCGCGTGGCGTGCCTGAATCGCGTGCGTCTCCTCCGGCGAAAGGTCGCGGCCGACCTCGCGGGCGACGGCGCGGGTGAACAACCCTCCGCTCATCCCGATGCGGCGGTGAATGCGCCAGCCGTCGATCGGCATGCCCTCCTCCGCGAGGGCCCGCTGCCACGCGAACACGTGGGCGTAGACCGTGTCGACGAGCGTCCCGTCGAGATCGAAGATCAGCGCCTGCGGCACGCGCGCCCCGCCTTCCGTCAGTCCAGCTTGGCCATGACGTGCTTGATCTGCGTGTAGTCCTCGAGCGAGTACATCGACAGATCCTTTCCGTAGCCCGAGCCCTTGTACCCCCCGTGCGGCATCTCGGAGACGAGCGGGATGTGGTCGTTGATCCACACCGTCCCGAACTGCAGCGCCCGTGCGGCCGACAGCGCCCGGCCGACATCGCGCGTCCAGACCGACGCCGCGAGACCGTAGGGAACGTCGTTCGCCCAGGCGAGCGCCTCGGCGTCGTCGGCGAAGCGCTGCACCGTCACGACCGGGCCGAACACCTCGCGCTGGACGATCTCGTCGCGCTGGCCGACATCGGTGATCACTGTCGGCGAGACGAAGAAGCCGCGCGGCGACGGCGAGTCGCCGCCGGTCAGCACGGTCGCGCCCTTCGCCCGCTCGAGGAACCCGAACACCCGCTCCTGCTGCGCCTTCGAGATCACCGGGCCCATGTCGATCTCTGCGCCACCCGCCGGATCGCCGACCTCGAGCGACTCGACCGCCGGCACGAGCGCCTCGATCAGCGCGTCGTAGATCTTCGGCCCCGCGACCACTCGCGAGGCCGCGGTGCAGTCCTGGCCCGAGTTCCAGTAGCCGGCGATCTTGATCCCCTCGGCGACGGCGACGGGGTCGGCATCGTCGAAGACGACGACGGGCGCCTTGCCGCCGAGCTCGAGATGAACGCGCTTCAGCGTGTCGGCGGCGGTACGAGCGATGATCTTCCCCGTCTCGACGTCGCCGGTCAGCGAGACGAGGCGGACGTCGGGATGCGTGACGAGCCGCTCGCCGGCGGGCACGCCCTCGCCGGTGACGACGTTCAGCACCCCCGCGGGCAGAACGTCGGCGGCCAGCTCGGCGAAGCGAAGCAGCGAGAGCGGCGTCTGCTCGGACGGCTTCAGCACCTGCGTGTTGCCCGCGGCGAGCGCGGGCGCGAGCTTCCAGACCGCCATCATCAGCGGGTAGTTCCAGGGCGCGATCCCGGCGACGACGCCGAGCGGCTCGCGGCGGATCATCGAGGTGTACCCGCGCATGTACTCGCCCGCGCTCTTGCCCTCGAGCAGGCGCGCGGCGCCCGCGAAGAAGCGCAGGTTGTCGACGCACACGGGGATCTCGTCGCGCGCGTAGGAAAGCGGCTTGCCGACGTTCGCCGACTCGATCCCGGCGAGCTCCTCGGCGTTCTCCTCCATCACCCGCGCGAGCGCGAGCAGCGCCTCGGCGCGCTCCCCCGGCGTCGTGTCGAGCCACTCCGGCAGCGCCGCCTTCGCAGCAGCGACTGCGGCGTCGACCTCATCGACGCCGCAGTCCGCCACCGTCCCGATGACCTCCTCGGTCGCCGGGTTGAGAACATCCATCGTCGCGCTCACGGCGCGACTCTACCGCGGCCTACCCGCCCCCGACCACCACCGTCCCCTTCATGTTGTCGTGCACCGTGCAGATGTAGTGATAGGTGCCCGCCTTGGTGAACGTGAGCTTGTAGCCCTCGATCACCGGTGGGCCGAACGAGTTCTGGAAGACACCCGAGCTGTGGAAGCCCGAGCCGTTCCAGGTCGACGATGCGACGAGCTTGAAGTGGATCCCCGACTTGGGCCCTCCGTTGGACGGGGGCGGCTCTCCAGGCCCACCCGCCGGAGCGAGCGCCGGTGGATTGAAGTGAACCGTGCCGTCCGGAGCAACCAGCCGGATGTCGTTGTTCGTCTTGTCGGAGTTGAACGTGATCGAGTGCGGGCCGATGACCCACCAGGTCACCGAGCCGCCGACCGGGATCTTCTCCGTCTTCAGCCCGAACTCGTCGATCGACCCGTTCGAGTTCGGAGCGCCCGAGCCGGCCAGCACCGGGTTCTCGCCCGGCAGCTTCAGGTTCGGTATCGGCGGCTGACCCTGGCGCAGTGCGGCCAGTGCGGGCTCGAGCGGCTTGGCCGCCTTCGCGAGCTGGTTCACGCCGAGCGCGTACTGCTCGGCCGGGCTCATGATCGTCTTGCTCGCAGGGACGACGGTGATCTTCCCGCCCATCTCCTCGCGATGGAGCAGGCACATGAAGCGATACGTTCCCACCGAGGTCGTGCTCGACAGGTGGACGCTCCACTTCTGCCCCGAGTTGAGCCAGCCGCTGTTGTAGTAGGACTGCGTGCCGTCGAAGACGGGCTGCTCGAACTGCGACCTCGGACAGAGGTTCGTACCCGGGTTCCCGCTGGGCATGTAGCAGGGATTAGCAGCCGACTGGGTCGCATCGCCCGGGCCCTGCGGGAAGAGATTCGGCAGCGGCGCGTCGGCCGCCAGCATCTCGGGCGGCGGCGTGTTCGCCTGCTGCTGCGCGGGCGTCAGGTGACGGAAGGTCAGGACGGCGTTGTTCGCGAGCGTGCCGAGCGTGACCGTGTGCGGCTCACCCACCCCGACCGAGTGGAACACGACCGTGTCTCCGGCGTGCACCGTGATCGAGTGCGGGAAGTACGTCAGGAACGACTCGTTTGCGTTCGCCGGGTGCCCGTCGACGTTGACGGTGAACGTCTGAGCGCCGGCGACGCGGTGGATCGATGAGCGCCCTGCCAGCGTCACCGAGCTCATCAACAAGGCAAGCGCCGCAGCGGCGGGCACCGCCCATCTCAAGCCTTTTCATCTAGCCCTCCTCCGGAGTTGCACCCTCGCGCGGCGATCATCCCACCGCGCGCGGGCCTGTTGCAATGGCCAGCTACTCGGTGCGCAGGATCCCGCTCTCACGCGTCAGCCGCTGCGCGAGCGCGACGGGCAGGATCGTCGCGGCGAGCACGAGCAGGACGACGACGTTCGTCTCGGGGAGCGCCTCGCCGAGCCTGATGTTCCCGAAGATCCAGAGCGGCAGCGTGTTCTGGGCGCCCGCGGTGAACGTGGTCACGATCACCTCGTCGAACGAGAGCGCGAACGCGAGCAGGCGCGCCCGAGATGAGCGCCGTCGAGATCGTCGGCATCGTCACGAACCACCAGGTCCGCATCGGGCCCGCCCCGAGATCCATCGACGCCTCGGTCAGCGAGCCCGGGACGCGCCGCATCCGCGCGAGCACGTTGTTGTAGACGACCACGACGCAGAAGGTGGCGTGCCCGATCACGATCGTCCAGAGCCCGAAGTTCACGTGCCAGAAGACGAAGAACGAGTTGAGCGCCATGCCCGTGATGATCCCCGGGAGCGCGAGCGGGAGCACGAAGAGGAACGACACGGCCTCCTTCCCGAAGAAGTGGAGGCGGTTGAGCGCGAGCCCGGCGGTGAGGCCGAGCACGAGCGCGATCGCGGTCGCGGCGAGCGCCGCCTCGAGCGACAGCTTCAGCGCGGCCTGCATGTCGGGGTCGTGGATCGCCGGCGAGAACCACTTGAACGAGAGCCCTGCGATCGGCCAGCTCTGCACGTTCGAGCTGTTGAACGCGTACAGGCAGATGATCACGATCGGGATCCAGAGGAACGCCAGGACGAGCGCCGTGAACGCGCCGAGCATCATGCGGGCGGAACGCGTCTCCATCACAACGCCTCGAAGGCGCCGAGCCGCTTGGCCACGATCAGGTAGATCCCCATCACGGCGAGCGGGATCGTCGCGTAGGCGGCGGCGAACGGGATGTTGTTCGACACGCCGACGCTCTCGTAGACGACGTTGCCGATGAACTCGGAGTTCGTTCCGCCGACGAGGGTCGGCGTGACGTAGTCGCCGAGGGTGAGTGCGAAGGTGAAGATCGAGCCCGCGACCACGCCCGGCAGCGCGAGCGGCAGGATCACCGACCGGAAGGTCCGGCCGCCCTTGGCGCCGAGGTCGAGCGAGGCCTCGATCGTCGAGTTCGGGATCCGCTCGAGCGCCCCGTAGATCGGGATGATCATGAACGGCAGCCAGATGTAGGTGAAGACGATCCAGACGGCGACGTTCGTGTAGGCGATGTTCGCGGCCGGCAGGCCGACCTTGCCGAGTGTCCAGTTGAGGAGCCCGTCGTGGTTCAGGATCAGCCGCCAGGCGTAGACCCGCAGCAGGTAGCTCGACCAGAGCGGCAGCAGCACCGCGACGAACAGGAACGACCGCTGCCGCCGCGACGCCACGCGGGCCATGTAGTAGGCGAACGGGAACGCCAGCAGCGCGTCGGCGACCGTGACTGCCGCGGCGATCCCGATCGTGCGGAGCGCGATCGTCCGGTAGGCGGAGCTGTGGAAGATCGTCTGGAAGTTCGAGGTCGTCCAGACGTGCTCCATCTCGCCCGGTGAACTCGTTGACCGTCCAGAACGCCGAGATGAAGAGGACGACGAGCGCCGCGATGTAGATGAAGAGAAACGCGGCGAGCGCCGGGGTCAGCTCGCCGAACGCGGCCAGCCTGACGGTGGCGATAGGCGAGGCCGCTGCCAAACGCCGCCTTTCGGCGGCGTTTGGCTAGCGACTCGTTTCCCTGGTCTGACACGTTGCCGGTATCCCGCTAGCGATCTCGGTCTCGCCATTTGCGGGCAAATGGCTGTTACCCCTTGAGCTGCGTCCAGGCCTGCTGCCAGGCCGTGTAGGGCATGCAGTCGGACTTGCCGTTGCCGCAGTCGGAGATCGGCGTCTTCCAGAAGTAGATCTTCTTGAAGTACGCGAGCGGCGCATTCGCGTGGTACTGGGCGCACGAGCCCTTCGACAGCTTGTTCATCTGCGCGCACGCGAGCGTGTTCACCGGCGTCTCACCGAAGTAGATCGCCTGCTCGGCCTGCACCTTCGGCGTCGAGATGTAGGCGAGCCACTTGTAGGCGCAGTCGAGGTTCTTCGTGTGCGACGAGACCATCCAGGTGTCGAGCCACCCGGTCGCGCCTTCCTTCGGCACGAGGTCCTTGACCGGCGCGTGGGCGGCGATCAGCGTGTTGGTCTGGTACGGCCACGACGCGCCGATCACGGCATCGCCGTTCTTGAACAGGTCGATCTCGTCCGAGGCGAGCGCCCAGTACTTCTTGACGAGCGGCTTCTGCTGCTTGAGCAGGTCGATCGCCGCGTTGAACTGCGACTGGTTGAGCTCGTACGGATCGGTGATCCCGAGCTTCGGCTGGGTCTTCATCAGGTAGAGCGCCGCGTCGGCGATCTGGATCGGGTTGTCGGGGACCGTGACGAGCCCTTGTACTTCGGGCTGTAGATCGACGACCACGAGGTCGGCGCCGGCTTCACCTTCTGCGTGTTGTAGAGCAGGGTGTTCGGGCCCCACTGGAGCGAGATGCCGTAGTGCTTGCCCTTGACCGTGTTGTTCGGAGGCGACTGGAACGCCTTGCCGAAGTTCTTGAAGTCGGGGATCTTGCTCGGGTCGACGGGCTGGACGTCGCCGCCGTAGATCAGGCGCAGGCTGGCGTCGCCGGACGCGGAGACCATGTCGTACTGGCTGCCGCCGCCCGAGCGCATCAGCGCCACCATCTCGTCGGACGAGCCCGCGTACTTGGCGTGGATGGTGCAGCCGCTCTGCTTCTCGAACGGCTTCACCCACTGGGCCTGGGTGTAGCCCTCCCAGGCGATCATGTTCAGGGTTCCCCCGGTCGTCTTGCTGACGCCTGCGGCCGGGACCGCGAGCCCCACCGTGAGCAGCGCGACCAGTACCCACATGCGCTTCGTCATCTACTCCTCCTGTCAGTCATTTGTCTTGCGATTTTCCTGCCGGTAGCTCGAATGCATCCTCGTCGCGCCAGGCGATCCGAACCTGCCCGCCGCGGTCGATCGGCTTGCGGTCGGCCTGCTGGACGACCGAGAGCTGCTCGCCTTTTTCGGTCTCGACGAGGTAGCGCATGAAGGCTCCCACGAATACGACGTCCGTGACGGTCGCCGGTTCGCCCGAGCCGCCGTCTTCCACGAGCGCGATCCGCTCGGGACGGACGCAGTAGCGGCGGCCGTCGCGCTCGACGATGTTCGAGGTGCCGACGAAGCCGGCGACGAACTCGGTCGCCGGCCGGTCGTACACCTCGGCCGCCCCGCCGAGCTGCTCGATCCGGCCGTTGTTGAAGACAGCGATCTGGTCGCTCATCGTCAGCGCCTCTTCCTGGTCGTGCGTGACGTAGATGAACGTCATCCCGAGCTCGCGCTGGAGGTGCTTGAGGAAGAGCTGCATCTCCTGGCGGAGCTTCAGGTCGAGCGCGCCGAGCGGCTCGTCGAGCAGGAGCACGCGGGGGCGATTGACGAGCGCGCGGGCGAGCGCGACGCGCTGGCGCTGGCCGCCCGAGAGCTGGACGGGCTTGCGGTCGCCGTGCGCGTCGAGGCGGACCGTCTTCAGCACCTCGGCCACCCGCTCGGCGCGTTCCTTCCGCCCGACCTTGCGGACGCGGAGCCCGTAGGCGACGTTCTCGGCGACCGTCATGTGCGGGAACAGCGCGTAGTCCTGGAACACGGTGTTGACGTCGCGCCGGTACGGCGGGAGCCCTGTGATCTCGTCGCCGGCGAGCCGGATCGTTCCCTCGTCGGGGCGCTCGAACCCGGCGATCAGGCGGAGCGTCGTCGTCTTGCCCGAGCCTGACGGCCCGAGCAGCGTGAAGAACGAGCCCTTCGCTACCTCGAAGTCGACTCCCGCGACCGCCTCGACAGTGCCGTAGGCCTTGCGGAGACCTGCGACCTCGACGTCGGCGATTGCGGCACTGACCTCAGGTGCTGCCGCTGTCGCCAATCGCTTGCTCGAGGATCGCCAGGCCGCGCTCGAGCTCGTCGTCGGAGATGACGAACGGCACGTGCAGACGGATGACGTTCCCGTAGAGGCCGCAGGTGAGAAGGATCAGCCCGCGCTCGCGGGCGCTCGCGAGCACCGCGCCCGCGCGGTCGGGGCGCTGCTCGGGGAGCTCGAGGGCGAGCATCGGGCCGAGGCCGCGGACGTCGGCGCCCTCGGGCGCGATCCGCTCGAGCCGCGCGCGCACGGCCTCGCCGATCTCGCGGGCCCGCGGCATCAGCCCGGGCAGAAGGTCGAGCGTGACGTTGGCGGCGGCGCACGCGGCCGGGTTCCCGCCGAAGGTGCCGCCGAGCCCGCCGGGGGCGGGTGCGTCCATCAGCTCGGCGCGGCCCGTGACCGACGCGAGCGGCAGCCCGCCGCCGAGCGACTTGCCGGCGACGAGCAGGTCGGGCTCGACGTCGTAGTGGTCGAGGGCCCAGATCTCGCCGGTGCGGCCCGCGCCCGACTGCACCTCGTCGTCGACCCAGAGGATCCCGTGGGTGTCGAGCAACTCGCGGAGCCGCCGGAGGTAGTCGGGCGGCATCGGCAGGAAGCCGCCTTCGCCCTGCACCGGCTCGAGCACCGCGCAGGCGACGGCGGCCGGGTCGACCTCCGCCTTCAGGAGCCGTTCGAGCGCGGCGATCGCATCGGCGGTCGTGACCCCTCGGTACTCGTACGGGGCCGCGACCCGGTAGACCTCGGGCGCGAACGGCCCGAAGCCGGCCTTGTAGACGACCTTCTCGGTCATGGTCAGCGTGAGCAGCGTCCGCCCGTGGAAGCCGCGGTCGAACACGATCACGGCCGGCCGGCCGGTCGCGTTGCGGGCGATCTTCACGGCGTTCTCGACCGCCTCGGCCCCGCTGTTCAGCAGGATCGACTTCTGCTGCTCGCCACGGCACGGCGAAAGCTCGGCGAGCCGGCGGCACACCTCGACGTACGGCTCGTACGTCCCGACCATGAAGCACTGATGGAGATAGCGGTCGACCTGCTCGTGAACCGCCTCCCGGATCGCGGCGTGGCCGTGCCCGAGATTGAGGCAGCCGATGCCGCCGGCGAAGTCGAGGTACTCGCGTCCGTCCGCATCCCAGACGAGCGCACCCTCGGCGCGGGAGACGACGAGCGAGGGCGTCGAAACGCCCCGGGCGACGTACTGCTCCCGCGCCCGGCCGATCCGCTCGAGCTCGCTTCGTTCCTGCAGCGCCACGAAGCCGGGAGCCTATACCCGCGGAAAGCGCGAGGCCGAGGTGATGGTGATGTACCTCTACATCAACGTAGATGTACCTCTACATCACTTTTAGAGCAAGCAGGGTCCCGTGCAAATGCCGGGCCGGCGGAGAAACACCGGCGCCCACCCCCTGGGCGCCCGGTGAGTGGTTCTAGCCCGTGATGACGAACTTGTCGTTCGACTTGTTCGTGTCCTTGCCGCCGATGTTGTTCGTCACCTCGACGTAGCCTTTGGCCCCGGCGTAGCTGCCGGTGCCGCCTACGATCGGAAGCGTGAACTTCGGCCCGTCGGGGATCAGCCCGGACGCGGTGATCCTCCCACCGGAGAGAGAGGCGGCGGCCGTACAGATCGTCTTGCCCGCCTGCGTGTCCACGAAGGTGCAGACCACGTTCAGCGTTCCCGCGCGAGCCCCGCGCTTGGTCCCGTTCCACTTGTAGTAGTCGCTTGCGAGGATGAAGCCCTGCCCGATCTTCGGCGGGGTGTTGCCAAACGCGTCGAAACCTCCCGAACCGACGAATGACGTGGTGACCTCGAGGAGGCTGAACGTCTGTGGCTTCGCCGCGACCGCGGGCAGAACCACGACGGCCGCGCAGACGAGCACAGCAGCCAGCAAGAACCGCTTCATTCCCACTCCTTATGTTTGCCTGCTTCGTCGTGGGCGGTGGGGGGCTGCCAGCTGATCCCGACCCGACGCTTGGCTGCAACTCTAGAGAGGAAAAAGGAGAGAGCGCGCCCGGAGGCGCGCTCTCAGAAGATCGGATCAGACCCTGGGGGTCTAGATCACGTTGACGTTCCGAGCCTGGGGACCCTTGGGACCCTCCTCGGTCTCGAACTCCACGTTCGCGCCCTCGGCGAGAGACTTGAAGCCCTCGGACTGGATTGCGCTGAAGTGGACGAAAATGTCCTTGCCCCCATCACTCGGAGTGATGAAGCCAAATCCCTTCGCGTCGTTGAACCACTTAACGGTGCCGGTTGCCATGCAGAAACACCTCCTTCTGCCTAACTCAAGAACGGGCAAAAGGTGGCGCGGATCTGCGCAACCGTTACTCGCTCGTGTACGGCGTGGAACATACCATCGGGCGGAGCCTCGTGGCCACGAAATCGCTGGCAACCCACCTTTTTCCGGAACGATCGAGAAACTGGCATCGAGCCCTGCCGAACACTCGACAGCAACGATGATCGACCTTCACTCCCACATCCTTCCCGGCCTCGATGACGGGTCGCGGACGCTCGAGACCTCGGTCGGGATGGCGCAGTCCGCCGTGGAGGACGGAATCACCGTGATCGCGGCGACGCCGCACGTGCGCGACGACTACCCGACCGAGCCCGCGGAGATGGAGCAGAAGGTCGCCGAGGTCACCGCTGCGATCGCGGAGGCGGGCATCCCGCTGACGGTCCTGACGGGCGGAGAGGTCGCGTTCGAATCGCTGCCCGGGCTCGACGACGACACCCTCCGGCGCTTCGGGCTCGGCGGCAACCCGGGCTACCTGCTGCTCGAGCTGCCCCTCGCCGGCTGGCCGCTCGGGCTCGAGGACACGCTCAACGACCTACGGCTTCGGGGGTTCACGGTCGTGCTCGCGCACCCGGAGCGCTGTCCCGAGGTGCGGGAGCAGCCGGAGCGGCTCAGGCCTCTCGTCGACGCCGGAACGCTCGTCCAGGTCACGGCGGCCTCGATCGATGGCCGCCTCGGGACGCGAAACCGCCAGACGGGGCTTCGCCTCGTCGAGCTCGGCCTCGCCCACATGATCGCGAGCGACGCTCACGCCCCGACTGTCCGCCAGATCGGGATGAGCGAGGCCGCCGGCGTGGTCGACGATCCGGACCTCGCCACGTGGCTCACTCAGGGCGTTCCGGGGGCGATCGTCGCAGGCACCGCGCTGCCGGAGCGGCCGGCCGGCAGCCGGCGCCGCCGGTTCTTCCGCCGTTAGGCCGGGGCCGGCGAGACGCCGTCCCTAGAGGCGAACTACGACGGATGTCTCCGAACGCTCGACGACGCGAGGGACAAGGTCGAGCACGCTCAGCTGAGCGCACCACGAGATGTCCTCGTCGAGGTTGGCGTTGCGGATGTTCGCGGCACTCACGCCGCCGCCGATTCCCTCCTCGTCGCTCCCGAAGACGCTCGCGAGCCGCATCAGCCGCGACGGCCGAGTCGTCGTGCTCCCCGCCCAGCGCCGCGGCGAGCAGGCCGGCGACGTAGGCGTCGTCGATCGCGAACGCGCCCTCGACCCCCGCACAGAAGATCGCGACGTCCGCGATCCCCCGCGCCGCATCGGCGACGGCACGGAGGTTGAGCAGTGAGGCGACGAGCACCGTCTCACAGCGATCCGCCGCGGCGAGCAGCGCCCGCGTGCCGTTGGTCGTCGTGAGCACCAGCCTGGTCGTCGGATGCGGCTCGCCCGCGAACTCGCGCGGCGAGTTGCCGTAGTCGAAGCCCTCGATGCGGACGTTATGGCGCTCGCCCGCGAGCGCGACGCCCGGCCCGGCGAGCGCGCGTGCATCGTCGACCTCGCCGACGCAGGTGATGCTCTCGTAGCCGCCGGCGAAGGCCTGGCAGATGACCGAGGTGGCCCGCAGGACGTCGATGACGATGCCCACGGGCGCCGAGACCTGCTCGGCCGGAGTAAGCCCGACGGTGACCTTCACGACGCTGTTTTCTAGGCCTTCGCCAGCTCGGCGAGCTTCACCTGGACGCTCTCGGCGACGCCTTCCGGGCTGATCCCGAAGTGCGCGAGCACCGCGGGGCCCTTGCCGGACTCGCCGAACGTGTCGATCCCGATCGAGGCGTCGACCCAGCGCGACCAGCCGAACGTCGACCCGGCCTCGACCGAGATCTTCGGCAGGCCGGCCGGGAGCACCTCGTCGCGGTACTCGACATGCTGTGCCTCGAAGAGCTCCCAGCTCGGCATCGAGACGACGCGGGCCTGAACGCCGGAGCCGGCGAGGATCTCGCTGGCTGCGAGCGTGGTCGAGACCTCGGCGCCGGTCGCGACGAGCACGACGTCGGGCGAGTCCACGTCGGCGAGGACGTAGGCGCCCTTGCGGAGCCCCTCGGCTGCACCGAGCGTGGAGCGGTCGAGCACCGGCACGTCCTGGCGGCTCAGCACGAGCAGCGCAGGGCCGTGGACGTCCTCGATGATCGTGCGCCACGCCTCGACGACCTCGGTTGCGTCCGACGGGCGGATCACGGTCAGCTTCGGGATCGCGCGCATCGCCGCGAGATGCTCGACCGGCTGATGCGTCGGGCCGTCCTCGCCGACCGCGACCGAGTCGTGGCTGAAGATCCATACCGGATCGATCCCCATCAGCGCGGAGAGCCGGATCGGCGGCCGCATGTAGTCGGTGAAGACGAAGAACGTCGAGCAGAAAGGCTTGACGATCCCGCCGTGGAGCGCGAGCCCGTTGACTGCCGCGCCCATGCCGTGCTCGCGGACGCCCCAGGCGACGTTGCGGCCGGAGCCCGCGGGCGTGAAGTGCGCGTCGCCCTCGAACTCGGTGAAGGTCGAGTGGTAGAGGTCGGCGGCGCCGCCGACCATCGTCGGCAGGTAGGGGCCGAACGCCTGCATGACCGCTGCGCCCGACTTGCGCGTCGAGATCGGCTTGTCACCGGGATCGAATGCGTCGAGCGCGGCACCGAAGCCTGCTTCGGGCTTTCCGGCCTGGGCGTCGTTCCAATGGACGGCGAGCTCGGGATTCGCGATCGCCCAGGAGTCGAACTTCGCCTTCCATGCGGCCTGGGCCTCCTTGCCGGCGACGCGATGGTCGAAGTGCGCTGCCACCTCGTTCGGGACGTAGAACGATGAGTCCGGGCTCCAGCCGAGCGCCTCCTTGGTGGCGCGAACCTGGTCCTCCGGCATCGGGTCCGAGTGCGCGGCGCGGGTCGCGGCGCGCGGGGAGCCGAAGCCGATGATCGTCTTGAGGCTGATCAGCGTCGGGCGGTCGGTCTCGGCGATCCCGGCGCGGATCGCGCTCTCGATCGCCTCGAGGTCGTTGCCGTCGTCGACGGTCAGCGTGTGCCAGCCGTACGCCTCGAAGCGCTTCGGGACGTCCTCCTGGTCGAACGAGAGGCTGGTCGGCCCGTCGATCGTGATCGAGTTGTCGTCGTAGAGGAAGACGCACTTGCCGAGGCGCAGGTGACCCGCGATCGACGCCGCCTCCGAGGCGACACCTTCCATCAGGTCGCCGTCGGAGCAGATGGCGAAGATGTGGTGGTCGCACGCGGCGGTGCCGAACTTCTCGCGCAGGAACTTCTCGGCCATCGCCATCCCGACTGCGTTGCCAAAGCCCTGGCCGAGGGGCCCGGTCGTCGTCTCGACGCCCGGCGTGTAGCCGTGCTCGGGGTGACCCGGCGTCCGTGAGCCGAGCTGGCGGAACTGCTTCAGGTCGTCGAGCATCAGGTCGTAGCCCGAGAGATGCAGGCACGAGTAGAGCAGCATCGACGCGTGGCCGGCCGAGAGCACGAACCGGTCGCGATCCGGCCAGCTCGGGTCGGCAGGGTTGTGCTTCATGATCCGCGTGTAGAGCAGGTATGCGGCCGGGGCGAGCCCGAGCGGCGCGCCCGGGTGGCCCGAGTTGGCGGCCTGGACGGCGTCGACCGACAGGGTGCGGATCGTGTTGATGCTCAGCTGGTCGAGGTCGACGTCAGGCACCGACGGGGCTCCTGGCATAGCGGGTGGCCATCTCGGACAGAGGCAGCACGGTGTAGTCGCCGGCGTGACCGGCCGAGCCGAAGTCGTTCATCCGCTGGGCGACGACCTCCTTCATCGCGATCCGCGCCGGCTTGAAGAACGCGCGCGGGTCGAACTCGGAGGGGTGCGCCTGCAGCGACTCGCGGAGCGCCGCGGTGATCGCCAGGCGGCCGTCGGTGTCGACGTTGACCTTGCGGACGCCGTGGCGGATGCCCTGCTGGATCTCCTCCACCGGCACGCCGAAGGTCTCTTCGAGCTTGCCGCCGGCGGCGTTGATCCGGTCTACCAGCTCCGGCGGGACGCTCGAGGAGCCGTGCATGACCATGTGCGTTTCCGGCAGCTTGGCGTGGATCTCCTCGATCAGGTGCATCGCGAGAACATCACCCGTCGGCTTCTCGGTGAACTTGTAGGCGCCGTGGCTCGTCCCGATCGCGACGGCCAGCGCGTCGACGCCGGTCTGAGCGACGAAGTCGACGGCCTGGTCCGGGTCGGTCAGGTGAACCTCGCCCGAGCCATGGCCATCCTCGATCCCGCCGAGTGTCCCGAGCTCGCCCTCGACCGACACGCCCTTGGCGTGCGCGGCCTCGGCGACCTCGCGGGTGACCGCGACGTTGTACTCGTAGTCAGACGGCGTCTTGCCGTCGGCAAGCAGCGATCCGTCCATCATCACGCTCGTGAAGCCGAGGTCGATCGCCATGAAGCACGTCTCCGGCTTGTCGCCGTGATCGAGGTGCAGCACGATCGGGATCTCGGGCGCGCTCTCGGCGGCGGCCATGATCAGGTGGCGCAGGTAGTTCGGGCCGGCATACGCGATCGCGCCGCGCGAGGCCTGGACGATGACCGGTGAGTTCGTCTCCTGGGCTGCGTCCACGATCCCCTGGAGCTGTTCCATGTTGTTCACGTTGAACGCGCCGACGCCGTAGCCGCCCTTGGCAGCTTCGTCGAGCACCTGACGCAACGTCGCAAGTGGCATTCGCCTCTCCCTCCACGCTGAAAACTGACGGACGGCACATTCTCGCCCAGGAGCCGAAGCTTCGAGAGGGGAGATCGCGCGACCCCGTAAGCTACCCGCCGCGGGGCATCGCTGCCAATCGAAAAGTCGTACTTGTCATATAGCCGTCGCGTTATATTATTATCCGGCCATGGCCGTGACCTTGAACCAGCTTTCCAGCTTTCTCGCCGTGGCCCGTGAGGGCTCCGTCTCCGCCGCCGCCGAGAAGCTCTACGTCACTCAGCCGTCGATCTCCGCCGCGGTGTCCGCCCTCTCACGCGAGCTCGGCGTCGACTTGACCGAGCGCGTCGGGCGCGGGGTCGGGCTGACCGCCGCAGGCGATGCCTTCAGACCGTACGCCGCCGACGTCCTCGGGCTGATCGAGCAGGGGAAGAAGGCAGCACGCGAGGCCGCGGACGTCTCGATGCGGTCGCTGCGCATCGTCGCTGTCGCGACGGCGGCCGAGTTCGTCGTCCCCTCCCTGCTCCGGACCTTCACCGCCATGCACCCGGAGATCAACCTCTCGCTCGAGGTCGCAAATCGCGCCTCCGTCTTCGACAGCGTGCTGGAGCACGAGGTCGACGTCGCGATCGCCGGCCGGCCGCCCGAGGACGAGCGGATCGCGGGGCACGCGTTCCTCGAGAACGCGATCGCGCTGATCGCGGCGCCCGGCGACGACCTCGGAGGGAAGACCGTGCGCCCCGAGGAGCTCTCGAAGCGCGTGTGGCTGATGCGCGAGCCCGGATCGGGAACGCGCCAGCTCGTCGCCGAGTTCCTCTCCGATCACGACCTGCGACCGCAGACTCTGACGCTCGGCTCGAACGGCGCGATCAAGGAGGCGGTGCGGCTCGGGCTCGGGCTGTCGCTCCAGTCGCGTGTCGCGGTCGAGCACGAGCTGTCCGCCGGAACACTGTCGGAGATCAAGGTGCGCGGTGGGCTCCCGCGCCGCGAGTGGTTCGCCCTACACTCCGCGACCGTGCCGCCCCGCCCCGCCGTCGAGCAGTTCCTCTCGTTTGCCTACGGGCCCGAGGCCCGCGCGGCCTTCGAGGGGCGCGAATGACAGGCATCCCCCGGGGCGAGATAGCGCCGTCGCTGCTCTCCTGCGACTTCTCGCACCTCGCGCAGCAGGTCGAGCTCGTGATGGACGCCGGCGCCAAGGTGATCCACGTGGACTCGATGGACGGGAACTTCGTCCCGCCGATCACGATCGGACCGCTGATCGCGGAGTCGATCCGCGACCTGGTCCACTCCCGCGGCGGAATCCTCGACTGCCACCTGATGGTCGAGCGCCCCGAGCGCCAGGTCGAGGCGTTCGCCAAGGCCGGCGCCGACGTGATCACCGTCCATCCCGAGGCGACGCCGCATGTTCACTACGCGCTGAAGATGATCCGCGACGCGGGCTGCAACGCCGGGCATCGTGATCAACCCGGGCACGCCGATCGATGTGGTCGAGCCGGTCGCCGACATCATCGACCTCTGCCTCGTGATGAGCGTCAACCCCGGCTGGGGCGGCCAGCGCTACATCCCGTCCTCGACGGAGCGGATCTCGCACCTGCGCGGGATGCTTCCGCCGGAGGTCGTCATTGAGGTCGACGGCGGGATCACGCTCGAGACGATCGACGAGGCTCGCGACGCCGGGGTCGACGTGTTCGTCGCGGGCTCGAGCGTCTTCGGCGCCGCCGATCCGGCCGCGGCGTTCAAGGCACTCGCGGCACGCGCCGCCGGCTCCTCGAACTGAAACCAGGCTTGCCCGCCGCCCTACCCGCGCAAGAAAGGCGGTGTCTGACACCGCCTTTTCGGCCAGCGGAGCGGCCGCGTGGGACACGCTGTTTCAAGGCGGTGTCTGACACCGCTCTTTTGGGCGAGATACCGCACGTAGCAGGGATTTCAACGGACGCCGTGACAAACACGTAACGGTGTCTGACACCGCCTTTCCGGCCAGCGGGGCGGCGGGGTGAAACGCGCTCTGCAAGGCGGTGTCTGACACCTGCTTTTCGGCCAGTGGGGGCGGCCGGCGAGGCTCGCTACTCGGCGAGGTGGGCCGACCAGCGCTCTTCGATCCGGCCGAAGCGCCAGACGGCCGCGGCGATCGCCCAGGTGGCGACGAACAGCGCGACGATCACGAAGCCGAGGAGGTTCAGGTCGATCGTCTCGAACCAGCTCCAGAACGGGCCGCTGAGACCCGCCTGGGTCGCGAGCAGGCCGCCGAGCTCGATCGTGCCGATCACGAGCGCGACCAGCACCGACAGGCCGGTGACGGTGATGTTGTAGAAGACCTTGCGAACCGGCTGCGAGAACGCCCAGCCGTACGCGAAGTTCATGAACGAGCCGTCGATCGTGTCGAGCAGCGACATCCCCGCGGCGAACAGGACGGGGAGCGAGAGGATCGCGTACCACGGCAGCCCCGCACCGGCCGCGCCGCCCGCGAGGACGAGGAGGGCGACCTCGGTGGCGGTGTCGAAGCCCAGGCCGAAGAGGATCCCGATCGGATACATCTGCCTCGGCTCCCGCACGGTCCGGGTGAGCCGGCCGAGGAACCGGTTCATCAGGCCGCGGTCGTTCAGATGCTGCTCGAGCGCCTGCTCGTCGTAGGTGCCTCGCTTCATCTCGCGGAACACCTTGAGGATGCCGACGAGGATCACCACGTTGAGCGCGGCGATCGCGTAGAGGAAGGCACCGGAGACGAGCGTCCCCACCCAGCTCGTGACCTCGTGGAGGTGCGACCCGTCGCTCTGGACGGGCCCGGCGAGCGCGCGGATGCCGATCGAGAGCAGGAACGTCAGCCCGAACACGACCGACGAATGACCGAGCGAGAACCAGAAGCCGACGCTCAGGGGCTTCTTGCCCTCGGCCATCAGCTTCCGGGTCGTGTTGTCGATCGCCGAGATGTGGTCGGCATCGAAGGCGTGGCGCATGCCGAGTGTGTAGGCGGTGATGCCGATGCCAACCGTGAAGGCGCCCCCGCTGCCGAGCTCGTAATGATGCGGGGCGACGACGAGCAGGAGGATCCCGAAGCCGATGACGTGCAGCGCCGCAACGGCCGCGCTCATCAGCAGGAGGGTCCGCCGCTGGCCGTGGTCGAGCGAGGCCCAGAAGCGGCGAAGCCGCGAGCCCGACCCAACCTCGACCGCCATCGATGCCATCCCAGGAGCCTCCCGTCGTCTCGCCGTCGCGAACCATTCGCAGCGCGGTCGGGACCGGTTCGAACGGTCTGCTGTCGCAACGGAAGAAATCACGCGCGTGCGGGGTCTTGTCTTATGATTCGCCGGCTATGCACAGCAAGAAGAATGAAGACGACGAGGCCACCGAAGTGGAGGGACACAAGATGCGCTTCAAGATTCAGAAGTAGCTTCGCCGGGGGTCTTCCACGGTGAACACCAGTCTGGTTCACGGGGCGCGGTTACCGCGCCCCGTCTACGTTATGCCGCGTGAGCGGCGGTAGGCAGCAGCTGGGCCGCTCGTTCTCGGCGGTCCGCGATGTGTTCTCCCGCCCGGAGCTACGACGGCTTCAGCTGGCCGGTCTCGCCGGCGAGATCGGCGGTTGGGCGTACTGGATCGTTCTCTCGCTGTATGCCTATGCCCACGGCGGCGCGATTGCCGTCGGGGTGGTCGGCGGGCTGCGCCTCGCGGGCTCCGCGATCGCTGCGCCGTTCGCCGGCGTCGTCGCCGATCGCTTTCCACGACGGCAGGTGCTGTTCTGGACCGACGCGGTCCGGGCGACGTGCCTGGCCGCGGCCGCGATCGCCGACTCGGTGGACGGCCCACGGGCCGTCGTGCTCGGTCTCGCGGTGCTGTTCGCGATCGCGGGTACCGCATTCCGGCCGGCTCTGTCCGCCCTCCTCCCGACCCTCTGCCAGACGCCCGAGGACCTCACGGCGTCCAACGTCACGGCGACCGCGATCGAGAGCGCGAGCCTCTTCCTCGGGCCGGCAATCGGCGGCCTCGTAGTCGCGGCCGGCGGCACCGTCGCGGGATTCTGGTTCGCGTCAGCTGCGCTGGCGGCCTCGGCGACGCTGATCTTCCTGATCCGCGTGAAGGAGACCCGCGCCGCCGCGCACGAAAGCACCGAGACCGTCCTCGCCGCGGCGCTCCACGGGCTGACTGCGATCACGTCGAACCGCAGCCTGCTGCTCTTCGTCAGCCTGTTCGTCGCCCAGACCTTCGTTGCCGGGGCGCTCGGCGTCCTGACGGTTGTGCTCGCGACGACCGAGCTCGGCCTGGGGCCGTCGGCGGTCGGCTATCTGAACTCGGCGATCGGGATCGGCGGCGTCGTCGGATCGGTCGGCTCGGTGGCGATCGTCGGGCAGCGGAGGCTCGCGAGCGTCTTTGGCTTCGGGGTCATCCTCTGGGGCATCCCACTCGTCCTGATCGGCGCGCACCCGTCGCTCCCGCTCGCGCTGGTGCTCCTCGCTGTGCTCGGATTCGGGAACACCTTCGTCGACGTCTCCGGCCTCACGCTGCTCCAGCGGGCGGTTCCGGACCGCGTGCTCGCCCGAGTCACCGGCACGCTCGAGAGCCTGGTCCTCGCCTCGGTGGCAACGGGCGCCCTCGTCGCCCCCTTCATCGTCGAGGCGATCGGATTGCGCTGGACGTTCGTCGCCTTCGGCTGCGTTCTGCCGGTCACCGCAGCGCTCTGCTGGCACCGGCTGAGCATCCTCGACACGGGGCCGGGAGCCCAGCTCGGCGAGCGGCTACGGCTGCTCGAGGGCGTGCCGTTGATGTCGCCGCTTCCGCCCACGCAGCTCGAAGCGATCGCGAACGACCTCGAGGAGCTCGAGGTGGCCGGCGGCACCTCGCTCTTCCGGCTCGGCGATGCGGGAGATCGCTTCTGGATCATCGCCTCGGGCGAGATCCTGATCACGCCTGAAGACCGGGAGCCGCTGGTCCTGTCCGCCGGCGAGTCGTTCGGCGAGATCGCGCTCCTGCGCGACGTCCCGCGCACGGCATCCGCCGATGTCCGATCCGAGGCGCGGCTCTACGGGCTCGAGCGCGATCTGTTCATCGCGGCCGTGACCGGGCACGCCGACTCGGCCGCTGCGGCCGAGACGACGATCGCATCAAGGCTCGGGTCGGTGCGGTCGGGAGCGCTCGCCCTGTGACGAGAAACCCCCGGGACTGGACGGCAGCCGGCCACCGCATGCGCCGGCTGCCGCCCAGTCCCTTGATGAGTAGTTCCGCGATCTTCGCGTGCCCGGCTGCGCGATCTGGACGCCCTGGGCCGCTCCAGAGCACCCAGCTCGCGCCCCGGCTCATACGATCTCGCGGAACTACTCATCCGCCGTCCGGAAGCCGGCGCCGCAACTCCTCGAGGCGCGGTGCGGCAGGCTCGACGCCCGCTGCCTCGAGTGCGGCCTCGAGGTCTGCGACCACGAGACGCCGGTACTCCGCATCGGCTTCGGCCCGAGCAACGATCCCGTCCATGAGCCTGCGAGCCCTCGGCAGCTCCTGCGCCGCGCCGACCCATCCTGGGGGCGCCGGCGGCAGGAGCCGCAACAGCTTCGCGATTTGCTCTTCGGGATAGTCCTTCATTCGGGCCTCACATCTCCAGACGGCGGAGGGCCGTGGTTTCTTCCATCCGCGAGCTGCCCTCGGAGCTTCACGAGGCAGCGCGAGATCCGGCTCGCGACCGTCCCCATCGGGATGTCGAGAGCGCCGGCGATCACGCGGTATGGCTCATCGCGCGCGAAGAAGCGGTCGAGCAGCTCACTGCAGGCCGCATCGAGTGCGGCCAGCGCCTCACGGATGTCGAGTGCCTCGTCGATCTCGGCGAGTGCGTCCGCCGCGACTCCAACGCCGGGTAACTCCTCGGTCGCGCGCCCCGCCACCGCCAGACGGTCGAGGCAAAGGCGGCGCGTGACCTGGGCGATCCAGGGTCGCAGCGCCTCGTCGTCGCGCAGTGTCTCGAGGCGCTCGTACACCCGAAGGAACGTGTCCTGGAAGACGTCCTCGGCATCACCGGCCGGCAGGCGGAAACCCTGAACGGCGATCGCGTAGACGTAGCGCGAGTAGCGCTCGACGAGGAGCACCCACGCCTCCTGGTCGCCGGCGCGGCAGCGGGCGACGAGCGCGCCGTCGCTCGAGATCACCCCGTCATGCCTCCGCTGCCTCCCTGGCTGCCGCCGCGGCCTCCCTCGCCGCCCGCTCCGCCTGCACGAGCCGCTCGTCGCTCGCCCCCACGGCCAGGTTCGAGGCGACGAGCAACATCGCAACCCGCGCAGACGATTCGGCGAGCGCAGCGGCGGAAACCACATCGGCGCGGGCTGCGCCTTCACAGCGAGGCGCAGTGAACGCGGCCAGCCGCGCCACGTCCGCCGACGCATCGGCGATCGCCAGTAATGGGTCGACCGACCGCCGAAGCGGCTCCTCGAGCTCGGTCCCGCGCTCGAGCGCGGCTGTGGCCGCGGCGAACAGGTCGGCGGCCAGCGAAGCAAGCTCGACACACCGCTCGCGAAGCGCTGCCGCCTGGGCCGCGACGCCTGCCGCCTCTCGCCAAGCGCCGCTAGACCTGCGAGCCGCCATCGCCACGAGCGAGGCTCCCATCGCAGTTGTCAGCGCAGCCACCGAGCCTGCCGCCGGCCCGGCCTCCTCTGCCGAAAGCTCGTCGAGCAGACCGGCAAGAGTCAGCTCGTCGATTCTTCCCACCGATGCATGTTCGCAGCTTGGATTGCTCTATGCTCTCCCGCGTGACGGGAGCTCCGATCGAGCTGTTGAAAAGTGTCCCGCTGTTCGCCGAGCTGAACGACAAGGAGCTCGGAAAGATCGCGGGCCTGATGAAGGAGCGTCCTGTCCCGGCGGGAAGGGCGATCGTCGAGGAGGGCAAGGGCGGCGTCGGGTTCTTCGTCATCCATGCCGGCACCGCGAACGTCAGCGTCGGCGGGAACATCGTCCGGACGCTCGGGCCCGGCGACCACTTCGGCGAGATCGCGCTGATCGCCGACACGCCCCGCACGGCGACGATCACCGCCGAGAGCGAGCTCCAGTGCTTCGGGATCACCGCCTGGCACTTCAGGCCGCTCGTCGAGAGCAACCCGACGCTCGCCTGGAAGATGCTCCAGGCCCTCGCGCGGCAGCTGACCGCGAGCCAGTAGACGTCTCCGCGCAGCTCGAGCGGCACCTATCGTGCTTGCTCTATGAAAAGTGCTCGAAGAATCACTTGATCTCTACAGGCCGGTGAGACTACTCTTCCGGCAATGGCGGGTGTCGTCTAATGCCGCGTCCCGTGATGCTCGGCATCGTCGGAGACTCCGGGTCCGGGAAGACCACGATCACGCGTGGGCTCGTCCGGGTGCTCGGCGAGGACCAGGTCACGCACTTCTGCACCGACGACTACCACCGGTACGACCGGCGGCAGCGCGCCGAGCGCAACATCACGCCGCTCGACCCGGACTGCAACCACCTGGACATCCTGGAGCAGCACCTGGGGCACCTGAAGAACAAAGAGCCGATCATGAAGCCCGTCTACCAGCACTCGGACGGCACGTTCGGCCCGCCCGACTACTTCGTCCCCGGCCGCTTCGTCGTCTGCGAGGGGCTGCTCGGCTTCCACAACCGCGGCCTGTCGGACAACTTCGACGTCCGCGTTTACCTCGATCCGCCGGAGGAGCTGCGGCGCCACTGGAAGGTGCAGCGCGACTGCTCGCGTCGCGGGTACACGACCGACCAGGTGCTCTCCGAGCTCGACCGGCGCGAGCCGGACTCCGAGCGCTGGATCCGCCCGCAGCGCCACCACGGCGACATCGTCGTCTCCTTCCAGCCCGGCGAGGGCGAGGATCAGGAGCATCTCGACTGCAAGCTCACGCTCTGCGACTCGCTCCCCCATCCCGACCTGACCGGCGTCGTCAGCGAGGGCGGCGACGGGATCGTCCTGGTCGAGCGCCAGGGGGCCCAGGAGCTGTACGTGCCCGGCCGGCTGCCGCACGAGCGCGCCTCGGCGATCGAGGAGGCGATCTGGGAGAAGATGCACTTCGCCCGGCACCTTCGCGAGGAGCGGCTCGGCGAGTTCACGATCGGAACCGACCTCCATCGCTCCGACTCGCTCGCGGTCGTCCAGCTGCTGATCCTGTACCACATGGTCACCGCGCGGGCAGTCGTCTCGCTCGGCGGCACCTCGACGCGCGAGTTCGACGTCAGCACGATCGACTCGCTGATCGCCGAGGGCGGCCACTCGCCGCTCTGAGACGGCCGAACTAAGCTCTGGCCATGCCCCTCGCGTTGAGCGGTGCCGAGTGGGGCGTCCTCCTCGTCTCGATCGTGCCCGTCATCCTGGCCGTGGTGATCGTCTACTTCGTCTGGCGGTGGGCCAAGCGGAGCGAGGCGGCAGAGGCCGCCGAGCGGCGCGAACGGCATGACACCTGAGCGGCCGCGGCTCTCAGCGACCCGCAAGAAGCGGCCGTCATTCGAGCTCGCGTCCGAGCTGATCTTTCGCCCGCTGGCGCATCTCGTCGTGCTCGTGCTTGCGCCGCTGCGGGTACCCCCTCCCGCCGTCGTCATGGTGGGCACCGCGGTCGGGCTCTGGGCGGCCGGCGAGCTGTGGACCGGCAATCTCGTGCTGGCCGCGGTCCTCCTGCAGGTGAAGACCGTCCTCGACGGAGCCGACGGCCAGCTGGCCCGTGCGCTCGACCAGGTGACGGTGCTCGGTCGCTACCTGGACTCCGAGTCGGACCTGCTCGTGAACGCCGCGTTGTTCGCAGCGCTCGGGCGGGTGACGGGCATGTGGTGGCTCGCGGGGATCGCCTTCGTCGTCGTGACGCTCGTCCTGAGCATCGACTTCGACCTCGAGCTGCTCTACCGGCGAGAACGTGGGGAGCCGCGCGAGGCACGGCCCGCGGCAACGGGCGCGGCGGCGGTGCTCGGTCGGGTCTACGACATCGTGTACGCGCCGCAGGACCGGCTCGTCGAGCGGTTCGTGGGGTGGCGGCTCCGAGGAGCGAGCCCCGAGCAGCGGCTCGCCTACCACGACCGCGCGACGCTGATGGTGATCGCGAATTACGGCTTCTCGACACAGTTCCTGGTGCTCGGCATCTGCCTCGCGGCCGGCCGTCCTGAGCTCTACCTCTGGTTCGTGATCGCCTGCGGGATCTCGCTCGTGCCGCTCGAGCTTCGCCGTCAGCGGCTTGCCCGCGCGTAGCATGGTCGGTCGGGGTCGGACTGAACCGATTTCCGACGCCACGCGGAAGGAGCAACCATGGAGACTCGCGCCGCACAGCCGGACAACGTGATCGAGCTCGGAACGCCCGCCGCCCAGCCGAGCGGGCTTCCGGACGCCCGGACCTGCTGGTTCGACCTGGCCGGTCGCGAGATCGACGCCGCCGATTGGGCGAGGTTCCGCGATTCGATGGCGGAGATCTTCGAGGCATTCGGGATGGACCTGGAGACGCCGGGCACGCGCGACACGCCGGACCGGTTCCTGCGCGCCCTGTTCGAGGCGACCGCCGGGTACGACGGCGAGCCGAAGCTCTCGACGAGCTTTCCCGCCGAGCACGGCGGGACGGTCGAGGCGGCCCCCGGCCAGATCATCGAGGGGCCGATCGAGTTTCACTCGCTCTGCGAGCACCATGCGCTGCCGTTCTTCGGCACCGCCTACATCGGCTATATCGCGGGCGGGCGGATCATCGGCATCTCCAAGCTAACCCGGCTCGTGCGGCTGTTCGCCCGCCGGTTCACGGTGCAGGAGCGGCTCGGCGAGCAGATCGCCGACGGGCTCGTCTCGCTGATCGCGCCTCGCGGGGTCGCGGTGCATCTCGAGGCGTCCCACCTCTGCACGCACATGCGCGGGGTCGAGGAGCATTCGCGCACCGTGACGACGTTCTGGCGCGGTGAGTTCGAGGACCCCGAGCTGCGGCGCGAGTTCCTCGCGGAAGTGCGCGCCCTCCGTCACGGATAGGGCCGTGGCGGTCGCGCTCGTCTGCGGCGGTGGCGGGGCGCTCGGCTCGGCGATCGTCGAGGCACTGCTCGAGCGCGGCGACCGCGTCGTCGCCGTCGACCGCCACCCCCATGACGGGCCTGCCGTCGACGGGCTTTCGCACGAGGCGATCGACCTGACCTCCGCGGACGAGGTCGGCGGGCTCTGGGACCGGCTCGAGCAGGCGGGCGACACGCCTCGCTGGGTCGTAAATGCCGCCGGCGGGTTCCGGCCCGGGACGGTGGCCGAGTCGGAGGTGGATGCGGTCGACTTCGTCGCCGCCCTGAACCTCGGCACGGCCTGGTGGTCGTGCCGAGAGGCAGCGCGGAGGCTTCCCGAGGGCGGGGCGATCGTGAACGTCTCTTCGCGCTCGGCGGTGGCCGGAGGGGCCGGCGCCGCGGCGTACTCGGTCGCGAAGGCCGGCGTGGTGCGACTGACCGAGATCCTCGCCGCCGAGCTCCGCGAGCGCCGCGTCCGCGTGAACGCGATCCTGCCGTCGGTGATCGACACTCCCGCCAACCGCGAGACGATGAGCGCCGAGGCACTCCGGAGCGCGGTCGCTCCCGCCGACCTCGCCTCGGTGATCGGCTTCCTCCTCAGCGACGCCGCAGCCGCGGTCACCGGCGCAGTCGTCCCCGTTTACGGCTTCGGCTGAAAGACCGAGACCGATGGGCCAGGTGTGGATCGGTTGTGACGCTCCCGTTACGGTGACTGTCCCCGGACATGTCCAGAGCGTCTCGCGCGGATTTCCAGGATTTTCTCTCCGCCAAGCTCCATCGCGCGCGGTCTCCGTTACTGGGACTGTCCCAGGACACGCCCCGGCAGGGCAAGTGTCGGAAGGGCTAGGCCTTTCGGGCATGGAGGTGCTGTTCGAGGCGCCGGGGCTGCCGGCGTTCGAGCTGCCGGAGGAGCTGGCGTCGGTGTACGGCGGGTCGCTCGGGTTCGAGGAGCCGCGGGTCTTCGCGAACTTCGTCTCGACGATCGACGGCGTCGTGGCGATCCCGTCGCTGCCCTCGTCGAACAAGGTCGTCGCCGGGGGGAGCCTGGCCGACCGCTTCCTGCTCGGGCTGCTGCGCGCCTGCTGCGACGTGCTGGTGATCGGGTCGGGGACGATGGCCGCCTCGCCGCGCTCGATCTGGACGGCGGAGCAGGGGTACCCGCCGGCCGCGGCTGCCTTCGCCGAGCTGCGGTCGCGGCTCGGGAAGCCGCCCGAGCCCGAGGTCGCGGTCATCTCCGGGAGCGGAGGCATCGATCCCGAGCACCCGGCGTTCGCGGCCGGGGCGATCGTGCTCACCACCGACGCCGGAGCGGCCCGGCTTGCAGGAAGGCTGGCCGACCACGCGATCGTCGCGCTCGGGGCTACCGTCGATCCGGCCCGCGCCGTCGAGGCGCTGCGCGAGCGCGGCCACGGGCTGATCCTTTCCGAGGGCGGCCCGCACGCGTTCGCGCCGTTCCTGAAGGCGCGGCCTCGTCGACGAGCTCTTCCTCACGCTCTCGCCCCTCCTCGCCGGCCGCCTCGACCGAGACGATCGGCTCGCGCTCGTCGAAGGAGCCGACCTGATTCCCGGGGGCCCGCTCGCGGGCCGCCTGATGGGTGTCCGGCGCGACGGCGGTCACCTGTTCCTGCGGTACGAGCTCGACACCACGCTGCGGTAGAGCCGCAGCGCCGCCCCCGGGGCCGGCGCGTAGGATTCGGCGGCAGTGGTCGTGGGCAGACCGCAAGCCGCAATGTCCTTCACGAGCCTCAAGTCGAGCCAGACGTTGATGAACGCGGCCCTCGCCGGGTCGCTCGCAGCACTGGTCGCCTGGGCCGGGCCTCCCGGCACCGACTTCCCGGCGCACGTCTTCCAGCTGCACGTCTACCTCCAGCACGGCTACGCCCTCTGGACGAACTACTGGTACGCCGGGCGCTACACGTTCGTCGGCTACAGCCTGATCTACTACCCGCTGGCCGCGCTCGTCGGGATCCGGCTGCTCGCCGTGATCAGCGTCGCAGCCTCGGCGGCCGCGTTCACGCTCGTCGTCCGCCAGGCCTGGGGCGAGTCGTCCGTCTGGGTCGCCCGGTTCTTCGCGCTCGTCGCGGCGGCGTCGCTCATCACGGCCGCCTTCCCCTACGGCCTCGGGCTGGCCTTTGCCCTAACGGCGCTCGTCGCGGTCGCGCGGCGGCGAATCATCCTGTTCGCCGCGCTCGCTCTGCTGACCTTCGCCGCGAGCCCGCTCGCGTTCGTCTTCCTGCTCGTCGTGCTGGCCGCCGCCGGCGTTGCGCGCACGCAGCACGACATCCTGAAGCCGGCACTCATCAGCCTGGCGATCTGCGCCTTCGCAGTCGTGCTGATGCGGCTCTTCCCCGATCCGGGGCACTACCCGTTCCCGGCGTTCGAGCTCGCGGAGGCGCTCGTCTTCTGCGCGCTGGGCGCGGCGCTCACCTGGCGGGTCGAGAGCGCGCGGCTCCTCAACGTGCTGTTCGTCGCCTACGGCGCCCTCTGCATCGCCTCGTACGTGATTCCGTCGAACCTCGGAGGGAACGTGGTGCGCCTGCGGTTCGCCGCTGTGCCGATCGCGATCCTCGTCTGCTCTCTCCGCCGTTGGCGGCCGATGCCGCTCGCCGTGCTCGCGCTCACGCTCGCCACGATCTGGAACCTCTCGCCGCTGATCTACAGCTTCACCCGCAGCTCGAACGACCCGTCCGCGGCGCGCGCCTACTGGACGCCTGCGATCCATTTCCTACACGGGGCGCTGTCGCCGGACTACCGCGTCGAAGCCGTCGGCACCGCCGACCACTGGGAGGCCGTGTACCTGCCGCAGGCGGCGATCCCGATCGTCCGCGGCTGGTACCGGCAGGACGACTTCCCGCAGAACGAGGTGCTGTACGACAAGCTCACCCCGCGCTCGTACCTGGCTTGGCTCAGGCATCTGAGCGTCCGCTACGTCGTGCTCTCGAGCGCGACTCCCGACTACAGCGCCAAGCGCGAGGTCACCCTGTTGCGAAGCGGACGTTCCGGGCTCGAGCCGGTGTTCAGCTCACCCGACTTCACGATCTACGCCGTTCCGTCCCCGCGCCCGATCGTCACGGGCCCCGGGAATCCGCAGGTCGAGAAGGTGACCGGGTCCACGATCACGCTCGCGCTCCCGCACCCCGGCCGCTACCAGCTCGGCATCCGCTACACGCCCTATCTGGCTGCGCCGATGGCGTGCGTCAGCGAGGCGAAGGACGGGATGACGGTGCTCACGGCGCCGACCTCCGGCACGGTCAAGGTCGCGTTTTCCGTCTCTGCCACGGGCGCCATTGCGGCGCTCACCGGGAGCCGGACGACGTGCCCGGGATCGCACTGAGCCGCTGGTAGAAGAGCCCGCCGGCGAGCAGGACGGCTCAGCCGCGCGGAACGAGACGTGTGCCGGTCGCCTTGAACGACGCCGTCGCCTGCTCGCCGACCTTCAACCCGAGCTTCTCGACGGACGCCTCCGTCACCTCGGCTGTCACCGGGCCGACGCGAACGCGGGCGCGGTTGCCGACATGGGCGATCGACCGGATCTCGCCGCGAATCACGTTCTGGGCGGAATCGGGCTGATGATCCTGGGCGAGCGAGATCTCCCACGGGTAGACGACGGCTTCGACCTGGCCCTGCCCGGGATCGCTGGAGTAGATGGACTCGCCCGTCGTCAGGACGATCTCGGTCAGCCCGTCGTGGCCCGGCCGCGCGATCCCGTGGAGCACGTTCGCGCCGGTGAACGACGCGACGAAGCCGTCGGCGGGGTGCGCGACCATCTCCTGCGGCTCCGCGAACTGACGCAGGGCGCCGTCGACGATCACGCCTACCCGCGTTGCGAGCGCGGCCGCGTCCTCGTAGTCGTGGGTCACGAGCAGCGTCGGGAGCCCGAGCTCGCGCAGCAGCTCCTGCAGCTCCCCGCGCACGGCGACCTTCGTGTGCGCGTCGAGCGCGGACAGCGGCTCGTCGAGGAGCAGCACACCCGGGTTGCGCGCGAGCGCACGCGCGAGCGCGACCCGCTGGCGCTCGCCGCCGGACAGCTCGGTCGTCCGGGCTTTGGCGAGATGCGAGATCTGGAACCGCTCGAGGTACTCGTCGACCCGCTCGCGCCCCCCGTAGGCGACGTTCTGCCGCACGTTCATGTGCGGGAAGAGCGCGTACTCCTGGAACACGAGGCCCACGCGACGCTCGTCGGGCTTGCGGAAGACCCCGGCTTCCGAGTCGAACCAGACGTCGTCTCCGAGCGCGATCCGCCCGGACTTCGGACGGACGAGCCCCGCAACGACGCGGAGCACCGATGTCTTGCCCGCGCCCGAGGGCCCGACAAGCGCAACCGTCCCCTCGATCTCGAGGGCGAGCTCTAGCTCGAACGACCGAAGGGGGAGAGCGAACTCTGCCGTGAGGGCTGCCAAAGGACCCCGACCTTGAGGATGAGGAGGATCGCGAGGCTGATGATGACAAGCAGCGCGCTGATCGCGAGCACGGTCGTCAGGTGCCCGGCCTCGAACTCGTTGTAGACCGCGAGCGGAAGGGTCTGGGTCCGGCCCTGCAGGCTGCCCGCGAAGATGATGGTCGCGCCGAACTCGCCGATCCCGCGCGCCAGGCAGAGCGACTCGCCGGCGACGAGGCCGCCGCGCGCGAGCGGAACCGTGACCCGGAAGAACGTCCGCAGCGGCCCAGCGCCGAGCGTGCGCGAGGCCGCGATCAGGTTCCAGTCGACTGCCTCGAAGGAGGCGATCGCCTGCCGCACGTAGAAGGGCCCGGCGACCAGGGTGATCGCCATCACCACCGCGACCTGGTTGAAGGCGACGTTGATCCCGAGGAAGTCGAAGGTCGATCCGAGCAGGCCGAACCGGCCGAAGGCCACGATCAGCCCGATGCCCGCCACCGCCGGCGGCAGCACGATCGGCAGCTCGACAAGCGTGACTGCGAGCGATCGCCCCTTGAACCGATGCGACGCGAGGAACCAGGCCGTCGGAGTGCCGAACCCGATGATGACGACCTGAGCAATGGCAACTGTCTTCAGGCTGACGATCAATGCGTCGATCACCACCCGATTCGTCATCTGGCTCAGCAGGGCGGTCAGCGGCACGTGGAAGAAGATCGCGATCACCGGCAGCACGATGAAGCCGAACGTGATTGCGATCGCGAGGAAGTACAGCGCCCCGAAGGCCCAGCGCAGCAAAAGGGGCCAGATCACCCGCGGAGCCATGCCTGCCGGATGTCCTGCGGCGATCGTCAGTGCTGGACCATGACGGAGGTCGACTTCACGATCGCCGTCGCGGGCATGCCCTTGCGGAGCTCGAGCTCCTCGACGGCGTCCCGCGTGACCAGCGCGACGAGCCGCACCGGGTCTGAGACGACCATCTCGACCTGTGCCATCAGTCCCTCGATCTTGACGTCGGTGACGATGGCGTTGAAGCGGTTGCGTGCGCTCAGGTGCGCCGTGCCGGCGTCACCTCTCAGCCGCTCGATCTCGCTCGCCGGGACGACGCGGCGGTTGCTCTTGTCGCGGTCGGCCTTGATGCGGCCCTGCCGGTCCCAGCGCCGCAGTGTGTCGACGCTGATTCCGAGCGCTTTGGCGGCCTCGCTGACGCTGTAGGACTCCCTCGGCATACGCGATCTCCCTTCGGCGGCTACGGGCTGGACGGACACGCAAGCCTGCGGCCGCGCGTTGACCTCCAAGGTACCTATGCAAGTCCTAGCCTGCAAGTGGCCACTGTCCCCGAATACGCCACCGCCGCCCAGGTACGGCGGTACCTGGACGGCGGTATGAGCGTCACGCGCGAGAACGGATCGCGCGTTGGGAGGATCTGGCGTGGTGGCAGTTTAGTCACACGGTGACTATTTCGTCAAGGGTGATCTCTCGCCAATCCGGAACAGCGCAACGCCGCCCGCAAGTAGCCTTGCGCCGGTGACCGTCCAGCGCGATCTGGGCCCGGGGGAGTGGTGTGTGCTTGCGCTGCTGGCGGATGCGCCCGCTCACGGCTGGGCGCTCGCGAAGCAGATGTCGCGCACCGGCGAGATCGGCCGGGTCTGGTCGATGGGCCGGCCGCTCGTCTACAGGGCGCTCGAGCTGCTCGAGGCACGCGGCCTGATCCAGCCGGTCGGGAGCGAGCCGGGCGCTCGCGGGCCGAACCGCTCGCTGTTCCAGGCGACTGCGGAGGGCCGGGAGGAGCTCACGAACTGGCTGTCCGTGCCGGTCGAGCATGTCCGCGACGTTCGCTCGCTGTTCCTGCTCAAGCTCGTCCTCGCCCAGCGCGCCGGGCTCGAGAGCCGTCCGCTGCTCGAAGCACAGAGGGCTGTGACCGTGCCTTCGCTCGCTGCGCTCGAAACCCGGCTGGCGACCAGCGTCGGCGCCGAGCACGTGTTCGTTCGCTTCAGGCTGGAGTCGACGCGCTCGGTCGTCTTCTTCATCGACGGGATGCTCGCTGAAGGGACGCCCTTGGCCGGTCGAGGCGAAGATCGCCGCGAGGCGAGCAGCAACTCCTAGGTGCTACTCGCCTCACGGTGGAGCGGGTGTCGGCGCCCCCTGCACCCGATCCGGCCCAGAACTCGGATCAGGCGCTGATCGTTATCGACTTCCAGATTGCAGTGCCGGACGGATTGGTGACCGTGAGCGTGCCCGTCTTCGCCTTGACGGGCACCGTGACCGCGAGCTTCGACGCCGAGACGATCTTGAACTTGGCCGGAACGCCCTGGAAGGTGACGGACGTCGTGCCCTTGAAGTTCGTTCCCGCAAGCGTGAGCGTCGCGCCGGGGCGCACCTTCACCGGAGTCGCCTTCGAGATCGTCGGCACGGGAGCGGTCAAGGGCAGGAAGCCGTCCTTGACGAAGATCGCCTGGCCGGCGGGGCTCAGGATCTTGTCGACCCAGGCCTGCGCCGCGGCCTGATTGCCGCTCTTGGTCATGATGCACATCGAGTAGGTGATCTTCGGCTGCGCCCACGCCGGCACCGTGATCAGCGTCAGGTGCGTCGGGTCGATTACGTAGTCGGAGAGGTAGACGAAACCGGCATCGACCTGGCCGAGCGCGACCTTCGCGACCACGTTCGCGTCGGAGGTCTCCTGGCTGACGACGTTCGCCTGCACCTGCGCGTTGAGCCCCATCTGGTTGAGGACCTGCACGGTGTAGCTGCCGACCGGCACCGAGGAGGCTGCCTCGTCGATCTTGATCCCCGACTTGGTCAGGTCGTAGATCGACGTGATGGCCGCGGGGTTCGACTTCGGCACGACTACGGCGAGCGTGTTGCGGGTGAAGTTGACAGGCTTCTCGGCGATGCCCGAGGCGTAGAGCGAGGCGCAGGTCGTTGTGTTTGCGCCCATCAGGACGTCGGCGGGTGCGCCGTTCGTGATCTGCGTTGCGAGCGTGCCCGTGCTCCCGAACGAGTAGGTGTTGGTCGGGTCGATCTCCGGGAGGACCTGCGTCATCGACGAGCCCGCAAAGACGGTGATCGCCGCGGTCGCCCGGCTCGAGGTGGCCGAAGCGCTGCCCGCGCCGGCGGCCGCGCAGAGCACGAGGGTCGTGATGAGCGCGAAGGCGGGCCAAAGCCTGCGCCCGCGCGCGTTCGAGAACGGCATGGGTGCCCCTTTCGTGTTGGCCGCCATCGTCTCAGGCGGTGTAGGCGGCGAAAGCGTTCGACGCCTGCTGGATGGTGAGCGCCGGCGGGAAGGAGAGCTGGAACGCCTTGCCGCCGGTCATCGAGGTGAAGTAGCTGCAGTGCTGTGCCTCGCACGCTGCGATCTGAGCGAGCCCGGTCTTGAAGGTGTTCGTCTGGATCCCGCCGATCGCGCCGAGGTAGGTACCAAGCACCATGCTCTCGAGCGAGGCCGCGAACTTGAGGATCGAGGCCTGGCTGTCGAACGTGCCGGCCGGGTAGCTGAAATCGAAGTCGGCGGACACGGCAGGCACGTTGAGCGAGCCGCTGATGATGCCGGCGACCGACTGGTAGTGCTCCTGCTCGTTCAGGTACGCGCGCTTCAGGTACTTCATCACGTCCGGCGACGAGTTCGAAGCAGCGATCGCCTGCTGGTAGAAGTCGGAGGCGAGCAGCTCGGCACCGACGAGGAGGCGCGCATAGGCAAGATCGGTGCCCGGCAGGGCGTCGGCGCTCGCGGTCTCGGCGAGCGAGCCGAGCACGCCGCCCGCTGCGACAAGCACCGCACCGCCGCGGACTCCGCGCCTGAGAAGGTCCGCTCTGTTGATGGAAGTGGTCACGTTCGCTCAAGCTCCTGTCCGGATTGGTGGCGGGTCTCTACGGTCATAGGACGATTAGTTGTGCCGCTTGCTAGTTCTCTTCTACTACTTGATACCTGATTCTTCGCCGTGCTTACGAGATCCTTACGGTCGGTGATAGTGCCCCTGCAACTCCTATGCACCATCAGACATCGGCCGCAGGGTACCACCCGCGGCGAGCGGTGACCAGCACCCCGTCCGACGGGTCGGAGCCCCGACCGCACCGCCACTCACGCCCGGGTGAGCCATCAGAAAATCCGATCGGACCGTTCGTGGCGTACAGTCGTAATAGGTGAGCAATCGCAACCTTGCGCCGGGCGAATGGGCCGTTCTCGCACTGCTCTGTGAGCGCCCCGCTCACGGCTGGGCATTGGCTAGACAGCTGTCGGACACGGGTGAGCTCGGCTCGATCTGGTCGCTGAAGCGCCCACTCGTCTACCGGGGGCTCGAGATCCTCGACGCGCGAGGCCTGATCGTCGCCTCCGGGCACGAGCCCGGCGCGCGTGGCCCGAACCGGACGATCTTCCGGGCCACGCCGGCCGGGCAGGCGGCGGTCTCGGAATGGCTGGACGAGCCGGTGGAGCACGTTCGCGATGGGCGGTCGATGTTGCTGCTGAAGCTGGTCTTCGCCCAGCGGAACTGCGTCGACCCGCGTCCGATGCTGCGCGCCCAGCAGGAGGCTCTGGCCGACGCGATCGACTCGCTGGAGGCGCGGATCGGCGAAAGCGCGGGTGTTGACGCGATCCTGCTCCGCTTCCGACTCGAATCCTCGCGCGCAGTCGACCGCTTCATCGACGGCGTCCTCGAGGAGCTCGAGCCCATGGCCCGCACCGGCTGAGACTTGTCCCGAGCAGGCACAGTGGGCTCCCACGCGGAAGGGATGGGAACTGCGTGGGGGCCCACTTTGCGGAGCGCGGATCGCCTGTCCCGAGGCATACCCACGATCGCTGTGCTGCACAGACTCTATTCGTCCGACGCTGACTAGTCAACGCCCCCGGGGCAGCGGCAGCTCAGGCGCGAAAGGGCTGCCCGCTACCATCAGGAGTGCGTGAGCGCGTCCCGAATTCCGATCCTGCTCCCGTGCCACGGCGGGTCGGTCCTGGGCGTCCGCGCCGACGACGTCGCTACCGATCTCGCCGCACGCGGCCTCGTCGAGGTCGTGGAGGACATCGAGGAGATCGTCGCCGCGGCACGCCAGGGCCGTGAGGTGCTGGCCCTCGACGGCTGTGCGGCCAACTGCCAGGCCCGGCTGCTGGACGCCCGTGGCGTCGCGACGCTGAGGACGCTGAATCTGACCGACGGCGACCACGCCAGCGACGCGGTCGCAACGTCGTCATCGGTGGCGGAGCTCGAAGCCGCGTCGACCCCGGTCAAGCGGAGCCGGCGCGCGAACACGACTGCCACCGGCGAGCTCTCGAACCGCAGCAGCCACTCGTTCGAGGATTACCTGCTCGCCCTCGACCTGCTCACCTCGCCGGTCGTCGAGTGCGGCGCGCTCGTCGACGCGCCGACCGTCGCCGCTCACGTAGCGCAGATCCTCGGCGTCTCGCGCCCGGCCGCCGGAGAGATGCTCGGCCGTCTCGAAGAGTCGGGCTACATCCGCCGCGGCGCCCACAAGGACGTCCTGTTCACGCCGGAGGGACGCGTGGCGGCCGATGCCGCGCTTCGCAAGCAGCGGATTCTCGAGCGCTTCGCCGTCGACACGCTGGGCTACGAGCTCGACGATTGCTACGAGCAGGCGCGGGAGATCGCAGCCGGGTTCGGGCCCACGGCGGTCGACCGGGTCTGGACCGCCCTCGGCGGGCCCGACCGCTGCCCCCATGGCTGGCCGATCGACGCGGAACGCGCTCGCGAGCAGGCCCGAGGGCTGCTCGCCCTTGCGGCTGTCCCTCCCGGCACTGCCGTCAGCGTAGAGCGGGTCGACGAGTCCAACCGCGACCGGCTGCGCGCCCTCCTCGAGTCGAGCATCTCCCCGGGCGCGACGCATCGAAGACGTCACCGTGAACGAGGCCGCCGAGCTGGTGAGCTTCGAGGCCGGTGACGGCCGCCGCGCGACGATCAGCCTCGCCCTCGCGAGCGCCGTTCTCGTTCGCGCAGCCTGACCGGGCCCCGCCGCCCTGGCGTACTAGTACGCCGATCGTGCCGGTGTATTTCCTATGCACGCAGTGCTGATGCGTTACCCTTCCGAATCGTCAGGCTTACATCCGGCTGAAAGGAAGCTGTCGCGACCGAGGTGCCGATCCCGAGCTGCCGGAACGCGGCGAAGACGAAGTAGCCACCAGGTTTCCCGGGCTGCCTGTCCCGACACGGGCGGCCCGGGAAGCAGTCAGTTGCCCGCGGCGGCGAGCGAGCGGTCGAGCTGCTCGTCGATGAAGCGCATGATCCCGCTCGCGGTCTCGAGCCGGAAGGCGGCGACGGTCGTCTCCCCGGGAGCCTCTTCCCCGCCCTCGTCGACCTGGGCCTCGAGCCAGGCGACGAACGGGACGAGCACCGCGCGCTGGGCGACGAGCAGCGGCTCCGGATCGACGCCGGCGCGCTGAAGGAGCACGACCTTGAGCAGGAAGAGCGAGCGGATATCCCGGACGTGCTCGACGGGCGAGATGAGCCACGCCTCGAGCTCCTTCCTGCCGGCAGGCGTGATCTCGTAGATCACGCGGTGCGGCCCGCGGCCACCCCGCTCGATCCCGGCGGCGTTCAGCAGGCCTGCACGCTCGAGTCGGTCGAGCCCGTGGTAGACGATCGGCCGGCTGACCGCCCAGATCGACCCGACCTCGCCGCCGCGCGCAAGCTTCGCCGCCAGCGCCCACCCGTGCGTGCGGCGCTCGGAGACGAGCGCCAGCACCGTCCAGTCGTTGTTCGAGAGCTTGTCGGACACGGCCCGGGCAGCTTATATTGCAATCCTCGTACTAGTAAAGGGCTTTACTATCCGGCTGGAAACAGGAACGGCACGAACGGCGAGAGGTCGGTCTCCTCGGCCGCGGGCACCTGGTCGTTGAGGCACGACGCCGTCCCGAGCAGGGTCTTCTCCTGGGTGCGCAGCCAGCTGCGGTAGATCGCCTCTCGCTCGAGCCGGCCGAGTGCCTGGCGAGCCGCGAGGACCTGGTCGGCGTGGGGCCAGAGCCCGAGCGGCATCGCCGTCGCACCGGGGGTGATCTGGAAGGTGCCGTCGGCCGTGTCGATCTTCCCCGGGCCGACGAGCGTGAAGACCTCCGAAGGCGCGAGCGACGCGATCGCCCAGCCGTGCGTGGCCCCGCCGAGCCACGGCGCCGTCTCCGTCGCGGCCACGAACCGGGCCTGCTGGCCTGCATAGGTCGCGAGGAAGTCGTCGATGGTCGAAGCGGTGGGCGCAGGCGCCTTGAACGTCTCCTCGACGTCGTCGCGCTCGAGCCGGGCGGCGATGATCGCGCGCGCGTCGGCGAGCGTCACGTGCGCAGCTTTGAGTGCCGCCCAGTACTTGCTTCGATCGCCGCCGAACTCGGCGACGATCACGGCGCGCTCCGCGGAGAGCAGATCCGGGTAGTCGACCTTCTGCTGCGCCGAGAGCGTCAACTCCTCGAGCAGGACGCTCGCCGCGTAGCCGGGGTCGCCCGTGATCGCCGCGAACCGCGAGACCTCCTTGCGCGAGATGCTGCCCGAGCTCGTCAGGCAGCGCGTCCCCGCCGGCACCGAGAGCTGGCCCTCGGTGAGCGAGCTGTCGAATCCGGCGCCCCCCGCGGTCGGGCCGTCGCACAGGCTCTGGTCGCGCGCCCACAGCCAGACGCAGGCCGCGGCGGCCTTGTCGGGATCGGGCGTGACATTCGGGTTGAACGTCGCCCAGCCCCACGACCAGACTCCCGCCAGCTTGAACTGCGTCGAGACGAACTTGGCCGAGAGCGCCTCCAGCTTGACGATCTCGAGCCACGCCGCCGCCGGCTGGAGCCCGGCTCGCTGGCCGAGGCCGGGGGACGTCGTGATCTGCATCTCGAGGGCGACGCGCTGCGATGGGATCCCGATCTGCGTCAGGTGGTCGACCAGGCCTCGCAGGCTCTGGCGCATCGAGCGGCTCGCCGCCTCAGGGCCGAGCTTGTACAGGCCGACGGCGTTCGGCGAGGTGAAGTAGACCTGCCGAAGCAGGATCGCGACCTTGGACACCTGCTGCCACCAGAGGCGGGCGTCGCCGCCGGTGTACGGCGGGTTCGCGATCGAGAGCAGCGGCGTGGCGCCCAGGTTCGTCAGGTCGGTCAGGAACTGGAGGACATTCGCGCGGTACTGCGCGTTGTTCGCCGTCCACGGCGTCGGTGTCTGCGCGCCGGCGAGCTCGTTCTCGGCGATCATCGGCGTCTGGCAGCCGGTGACCGAGACGGCGTAGTCGTAGAACGACTTCGCGCGCGCGTCGATCAGAGAGGGGTCGGCCGGGTTGCTCGTCGTGCCGACGCGCTTGTTGAGATTGAGGTCGAAGAGCGCGGTCGCGGCGCCCGCAGCGCGCATCTGGGCCGGCACATCGGTGCCCGAGGCGACCGCGATCGTGATCCCGGGCTTCGCGGGGATCGGCGCGTCGTGGCCGCCGAAGTCGACCCAGACGGGCGGCGTGGACGGGACCCCGCAGCCGTCGGCGTGGACGGCGCGTGTGCCCCCGCCGAACGCGGCGAACGCTGCCGCGGTCACGAGAAGGAGGCGTCTCAAGAACGTAAGATTTCAGGGTAGCCGCGGGGTCAGGCGGCACGCGCGACATGCGCGCGGGTGAGCTCGGCAGGTGTGCGACAGCCGACGAGCTGAAGCGCCAGCTCGATCTCGGCGCGGAGCAGCTCGAGCACGCGCGAGACGCCCTGCTCACCGTCGACCGCGAGCCCCCAGAGGGCGGGCCTCCCGACGAGGACGGCGCTCGCGCCGAGTGCGAGCGCTTTGAGGACGTCCGTCCCGCGACGGATCCCGCCGTCGAGGAGGACGTCGATCCGGCCGTCCACCGCCTCGACGATCTCCGGCAGCGCGTCGATCGTCGCCGAGACCCCGTCCAGTTGGCGGCCGCCGTGGTTGGAGACGACGATCGCGGACGCGCCCGACTCGCAGGCGAGCCGCGCGTCCTCGGCGGTGAGGACGCCCTTGACCACGACCGGGAGCCCGGTCAGCGAGCCGAACCGCTCGACGTCGCGCCAGGTGACCGACGGGGACATCGTCTTGAAAGCGGTCAGCGGTGTCAGGCCGACGTCGCGCAACGCGTGGTGCCCGAGCTCATACGGGATCTCGAAGCCGGTTCTCCGGTCGCGCTCCCGGCGCCCGAGCACCGGGGTGTCGGCGGTCAGCACGATCGCGCCGAAGCCCCGCTCGGCGGCTCCGGCCACGAGCTCCTCGGCGAGTGCAGCGTCGCGCGGGACATAGAACTGAAACCAGAGCCGTGCGCCCGTCGTGACCACCTCGTCCCAGCTCGAGGTCGCGAGCGTCGAGAGGCACATGATCGTGCCGGCCGCCGAAGCCGCACGGGCCATCGCGACCTCGCCGTCGGGATGCGCGGCGCGCTGAAACGCGACCGGCGCGATCAGCACCGGCAGTGCGATCTCCTGCCCGAGCACCGATGTCGCCGTCGACGGGTCGGCGACGTCGACCAGGACGCGCGGCCGGAGATGCCAGCGCCGGAAGGCCGCGACGTTCTCCGCGAGCGTCAGCTCGTCGTTGGCGCCGCCGGCGAAGTACCCGAGTGCACCCGGCTCGACGAGGCCGGCCGCGAGGGTCTCGAAGTCCGCGACGTTGATCGGATCCACAGCCCGAGCCTACGCGTCGAGCGCGGCCCTGAGCGCCGCCAGCAGGCTCGTCTCGGTCGGCTCGCCGGACGGGTCGAGCTCGATGCCCGCGAGGTCGCGCGTGAGCGGGCGACCGGCATCGGGATGCGCCAGGTCGTAGGCCCGGCGGGTGCCGTCGGCGAGCAGCACTCCCACGCGCACGCGGTCGAACGTGATTCCCGCGAACCGGGCGATCTCGTCGAGCGCTGCGGTCTCGCCGGCGAGGTACCGGTCGAGAGCACGGCTCTGGATCGGCGAGCCCGTGACGTCGAGCTCGATGCGCGCAGGTGCGCCGGCGGCGACCCACTTGCCTGCGTCCGCGACGGTTCGCGGCACCGTCGCGGAGTAGCAGGCTCACCTTCACGACGCGGTTCCGAGCGACGGCGTCGCGCAGCGCGCCCGGCTCGGCGAGCCGCTCGAGCGCGAGCCCGAGACCCGGGAAGAGCTCGCGAAAGCGCGCGCCGAGCCCTTGCTCGAAGAGCTCCTTGACGCCCCGGCCGTTCGCAACGTGGACGGCGAGCGTCCCGGCGGTGTCGCTCGCCGGCAGGCGGAAGAGACAGCCGCAGCGGATGAGCTGCAGGTCGTCCGGGGTCTGGCGAAATCGCACTCCGCCGTTCCCGTCGACGATGTCGGCGGCGACGCCGCGAACGCCGTGCTGGACGATCGCGAGCAGGTCGTCGGCGTCGCGCACGCGCGACCGCAGCGACGACGACTCGCGTTCCATCGGCGCTCGTCTCCGCGAACCCGTCGAGGATGCGCACGAGCACGTCCTGCAGCGACGTGCCGGCGCCGTCGATGTCACCGAGCGGCACCTCCTTGCCCCGCTTCGGCCGCACGGCGACCGAGTACAGCGCGGCGCGGTCGCTCATTGCCGGCCTCCGGTCACGAGGCGCAGGTCGGCCTCGAGAGCTGCCAGGTCGAAGCCCTCCGGCGTCTTGCCGTTCGCCGTGAGGAAGTCGGTGCTGACGAGGCACCAGCACTCGTCGCAGTAGCGGTCCCAGAAGCTCCAGGTCAGCCGCTGCAGGGCGCCCCAGGTGACGACGGTGAGCCCCGAGTCGTCGTAGCCGACGACGTCGACGGCGTGCCCGCCCCAGGAGCCGGGCGCCGCGGGCCCGTCATAGTCGCCCGCCCAGTCCCAGACGCGCTGGTCACGCGCGGTGAGCGGCAACTGCAGGCCGATGTAGAGCCCGCCGAACAGATACGCGGCCGCGCGCACGAGGTCGTGATCGTCGAGAGCGACCAGCGCGAACGCGCCGATCCGGTGGCCGCCGATCCCCTGCCGTCGCCAGAACGTCAGGACGTCGAGCTCGATCGCGCCCTCCTCGCCCGTCTCGGGATCGACGATCTTGACGGCGTCGAACGCGTCGAGCACAGCCTGCTCCGGGATCTCGACGGCGCTCCCGGCCGCTCCGGCCGTCCACGCTTCGATCATGTGCCCGGCCGCCGCGGTCGTGCAATCGCCGGTCCGGTCGTTGCCGTACATCGGCCACTCGACGACCGGTGCCGACAGGTCGAGCTCCGCCGGCGGAGTGGGCAGCACGTCACGCTCGACGTAGCTCCCGAGAGACAGCGTCCGAACATCGACGCGGTGGGGCAGCTTGCCGAGCTGCTTCAGGGTGGTGACCATCATGCGCCTCCTCTGTTGGGATTGGGCGCCGCAGACAACGTCGCCACTCTAACCAGCGTCGTTGTCATAAGTCAACAGTCCCTCGGCACGTTCCGGCGTCAGATGCTGCCGCTCAGGTATAGTTCATGTAGTTAATGGTTCATGTACTGAACGATTCCCTCTCGCTCGCGAACGAGCTCCGGCCGGTGCTGCTACGGCTGAGCCGGCTCGTGCGGCGCGAGACCCATGAGCTCGGCGTCACGGCCGGGCAGGTGTCCCTGCTCTCCGCGATCGGGGACACCCCGGACATCAGCGGCCGCGAGCTCGCCGACCGGGAGCGGATCTCGGCCCCCGGGATGTCGGCCCATCTCGACCGGCTCGAGGCCGCCGGCCTGATCGTGCGCACGCGCAGCGTCGACCGCCGGCGCGTCGGCGTCTCGCTTTCCGCAGAGGGCGCACGCGTCCTCGACATGGTGCGCAAGCAGCGCAACGCCTGGCTCGCCGAACGGCTCGAGGGGCTTTCCGGGAAGGATCACGCCGCGATCGAGGCCGCGATCGGGCCGCTCGCGCGGCTCGTCGAGGACGCCGAATGACCAGGCTCGTCCGCATGGCCGGCCGCCGCACCTTCGCGAGCCTCCGCCGGCATCGCAACTACCGCCTCTTCTTCGCCGGCCAGATCACCTCGGTCTGCGGCACGTGGATGCAGAACGTCGCCCTCTACTGGCTGATCCTCAGCCTCACGCACTCCCCGCTCGCCGTCGGCTTCCTCTCGCTTGCCCGGTTCGGGCCGTTCACGATCCTCGGCCTCTTCTCGGGCGTCGTCGCCGATCGCTTCGACAACCGGCGGACGGTGATCGTGACCCAGTCGGTGCAGATGGTCTTCTCGGGCGTTCTCGCGGCGGTCACCCTGCTCGGCACCGTGCAGGTCTGGGAGGTCTATGTGATCGCGGCCTTCACCGGGACGGCCGTCGTGTTCGACCTGCCCGCGCGCCAGAACTTCACCGTCCAGCTGGTCGGCCGCGACGAGCTGCCGAACGCGATCGCGCTCAACTCCTCGCTGTTCAACACGGCCCGCATCCTCGGTCCGGCGCTGGCCGGCATCGTGATCGCCGCGGTCGGCTCCGGCTGGTGCTTCGCGATCAACAGCGTGAGCTTCCTCGCCGTCCTCGCCGGCCTCCTCGCGATGCGCGTCAGCGAGCTGTACCCGCTCGTCGGGCGCGGCCGGCCCACGATGTTCGCAGGGGCCCGCGAGGGGCTCTCGTACGTGTGGAACACCCGGCCTGTCCTCGTGCTGACGCTGATGGCGGTCGTGGTCATGTCGTTCGCGTTCAACGTGAACGTGCTCCTGCCGGTGCTCTCGAAGCAGACGCTCGGCGCGGGGCCGCTGACCTTCGGCATCGTCACTGCGTGCTTCGGCGCAGGCGCTCTCGTCGGCTCGCTGATCGCCGCGGGCGTCGGCCAGGCGCGCTGGCGGATGATCCTCGGATCGGTCACCGTGTTCGGGATCGCCGAGATCCTGATCGCGCCGCTCCAGAACGTCGTCCTCGTCAGCGCACTGCTCTTCGTCTGCGGCATCTGCTTCACCACCTACACCGCCGCCTCGAACTCGGTCGTCCAGCTCGGCACGCCCGACCACATCCGCGGGCGCGTGCTCGGCGTCTACTTCTACGCCTGGACGGCGCCGCTGCCGCTTGCGAGCCCGCTGATCGGCTGGCTCTGCACGGTCGGCGGAACCGAGCTGGCATTCGTGTTCGGCGGGATCTGCGCGTTGACCGCCGCCGGGCTCGGCACGCTCGCCGTCCGGCACTCGCCGCCCGGCACGTTGAGGCGCCCGGCCATTACGACCGCCTAGAGCTCGACGAGGATCTTCCGGCCCGGGCTGCCGGAGGCTTGCTTCGACCAGGCATCGACGATGTCGTCCAGGCCGAAGATCTCGGTCTCGATCTCGATCGCACCGTCGCGGGCGTGCTCGCAGAGCTCGCGGTAGCCCGCGCTCGCGATGTCGGCCGGGATGTCGAAGAGCGAGTGGCCGAGGATGTTCGCAACCTTCCCGCGCACCCAGCCCGACTGGAGCGTCGCGCCGGCCCCCGCGGACTGCCCGAGGTTCACGATCCGCACGCCCACGGGAGCCGCCGCGAACGCACGCTCGAACGGCTCGCCCCAGAGAGCGTCGACGATCAGCGTCGCCGCCGGCATCTCACCCTCGCCGCCGAGGTCGAACACCTCGTCCGCCGCGGCGGGGATCAGGTCCGTCCGGCGCGCTGCTCCGATCACGTGCTTGGCGCCGAGCAGCTTCGACGCCTGGACCGCAACTGACCCGAGCGTGCCGCTCGCGCCGAGCACGAGCACCGTGTCGTCAGGCTTCACCGGTGCGCGCATCGAGACCGCGAGCCATGCCGTGAGCCCGGCGATCCCGCAGCCGAGCGCGGTCCCGTCACCGACCCCGTCGGGGACGTCGAACACCCAGTGGGCCGGCTCGGGCTTGACCACCTCGGCCATCACCTGCCGGCCGCGAACCCAGACCCGGCGCCCGTCAGCCGCGGTTCCCACCGCCTCGGAGCCGATCACGTACGGGGTCGGCGGCGAGCCGCCGTAGAACCGGCCTGCGCCGATCGAGATGTCGATCGGGTTCAGCGCCGAGGTCGAGACGTGAACGAGCCCCTCGCCTTCCGGCGCATCGATCTCGTCGACCTGCGGAACTCCTCCGATCGTATGTAGGCGCGCGGAGCGCATGCCCCTAGACTAGAGCCACGGCTGTTCGACGTCATCTGTGACCGGCTCGGAGCGCGGTCGTGACGGGACCGTCAGTCGAGATGCCGGACGCGGAGGAAGCGGCTCAGGAAGCCGCTGTAGCGACGGTCAGAGCTGCAGACCCGCTCGCCCCGAGCCAGGTCGAGCTGAGAACGCCGGTCTTGCCGTCGAACGCGCGGACCTGGGAGTTGCCGCCCGCGCCCGTGCCGGCGACGATCGCGCCCTTCGCCGCCGAGACCGAGACGCCGCCCGTGAACGACGGTGCGAACGGGCCGAACGAGAGCAGGCGTACCTTCGTCGCGCCCGAGTAGACCCGGATCACGCTCGCCGTCCCGGGCCCGGTCGCTGCGATCACGTCGGTCTTGCCGTCCTGGTTCGTGTCCGCCGCCGCGACCGAGACGCCGCCGGTGAACGAGGGCGAGAAGGGCGTCAGCGTCTCGAGAAGCGTGCTGGTCGCGCCGCTGAAGGCGGCAACCTGCGCCTTGATCCCCGGGCCCGTGCCGGCGATGACGTCGGCCTTGCCGTCGCCGTTCAGGTCGCCCGCGGCTACCGAGACCCCGCCTTTGAAGGTGGCGCCGAACGGGCTCAACGTCTCGAGCAGCTTGTGGGTCTTCGCGTCGTACACCTTCACCCGGGCCGGAGCCCCCGGGCCCGATCCCACCACGAGGTCGGCGCGCCCGTCCCCGGTGACGTCCCCGAGCGCGACCGAGACGCCGGGCTTGAGCCCGGTCGAGTACGTCGCGAGCGTCCCTCCGGACTTTCCGTTGAGGACCTTGACCGCGGGGCCCTGGCCGACGGCGATATCGGAGACACTGTCGTGGTTCGCGTCGCCGAGCCCGACGGAGATCGCGCCCGTGTACGAGTCGCCGAACGGGGCGACGACCCTGCGAAGGGCGTGGCTGGAGGCATCGAAGATCCTGACCCGCCCCGCCGAGGCCACGACCGTGCGGGCGCGGCCCACGACCGGGGCCGGGGGTGACACCGGAACGGCAGCCACGCCCGGGGGCGTCCAGGGATGCGTGGCTCCCTGGCACACGCCGGCCGTCGTGGCAACCCAGTCGTGCACCATCGCGGCCGAGGCCTTCGGCGTGTGGTCGACGTAGAAGAGCCCGCTCTGCCAGCCGGACAGGGCCGACTCGTCGAGCAGGTGGTAGATGCTCACGTGCGCGATATTCGGGTCGCAGGCGACGTACTGGAGCATCTGCGAGTACCACGCCGACTGGTACTCCTCGGTCGCGGTCGCCCCGAGCACGCCACCGGCGGCGTTCGCGGCGGTCTCCGTCCCGACGTAGCCGGGCCGTCCCGTCGAGTCGGTCTGGATCCCGACCTCGTTGAGCGACAGCGGGAGCCCACCGCCTGCCTGCTGGCCGATCGTCCGCTGCGACGAGCCGTTGAAGCCGTCGTAGAACGCCTGGTAGATCCGGGGCAGGTTCGAGACGCTTGCGCTCGTCGCGCCGGCGTAGCCGGTTGCGAACGGAAGCGACTGCGGGATCGGGTATGGATGGAAGTCGAGGCCGTCCATCAACGGCCGTGTGCGGCCGGACGCCTTGTACCAGGCGCCGAGATCGGCGAGGAACCTCGTGGGCGAGGTCGAGACGTTGCTCGCGGCGTTCGGGTTGTCGTTGCCGCGCGGCGAGAGGCCGACGCCGAAGACGACGTTCTGCGAGCTCACTCCCTTGAGGGCGTCGTACGCAGCCGCGAGAGCCCGCCCGCAGATCTGCGCCGACTGGTTCGCGCCCGTCGCATCGAACTGCGGGTTGATGAAGAGCGGCTGGTTGCACTCGTTCATCACGACGTACCGGTGCACCGTCGGGAACGCGGCGGCCACCTGGCCCGACCAGACGGCGAAAGACTGGATCTGCGCCGTGTTGCCGCAGCCCTGCGGGTCGGTGGACGACGCGCATTTCGCGCCGCCGGTGAACGCCATCGAGTGGAGCGGGAAGAGATCGAGCTCGACCGTCGCCCCGTTTGCCGCCGCAGCCGCAATCGCGCGCGTGACCGCGGCCTGATCGGGAATCGCGGTCGGGGCTCCTTCGTCCCAGCGCAGCGTGAGGGTGCTCTCGGTGAGCCCCTCGCCGGCGAGCGCCGGGTAGAACCACCCGACCTGAGCGGGATCCTTGGCGACGTCGTCGTTCACGCCGATATCGGCCGCTCCGGCTACCGCTGTCACGAGCAGCGCGGCGGCGACGGCGAGGACGAGGGGAAACCGCACCTTGCCAGGAAAGCAGACTCACCCGTGCTCGTGCTTCAGCGCCGACTCGTCGTGCTGCGCCTCGGCCAGCGTGAGCTCGCCGGAGCAGACCTTGTCGTTGAGCTCGTTCTCGATCTTGTCGACGTCGCCGGCCCGCGGATACGGCTCGGGCCAGAGGTTGGCGGGGTCGGTCGGGTTGCCCCCGAGCTCGAGGCTGATCAGGTGATCCTCCTGGTAGCCGGACGGCGAGCCGCTCTCGCCGTACACAGGCATCTGCTGGAGCTTCAGCTGGGAGGTGTAGTCCGACGGCGGCCGCACCGTCGCCGTCCAGCCCCGGACACAGATGGTCGAGCCGATCGTCGCCTGGGTGACGTCGGGGTTGAGCGAGCCGGGCGTGAGCGTCGGGCTCGCGAGAACGGCCGGCGCATCGCTCCCGCCGCCGCCGCGGGGGGTCAAGGCGAGCGCGAGCAGACCGAGAGCCGTGGCACCGATGGCGACGTCGAGGAGCGTGATCCGCACCCCTTCCAGGGTAGGCACGTTCCGGCCGAGCGCAAGACGCTCTTCAGGCCGTGGCGCGACCGTCGGAGTCCGGGTGGGACATGCGCCAGCCGGCCAGAGGCCAGAGCACGAAGACGACCCACGGAACGCCGATGATGTCGGTCTGGAGGCCGAGCACGAGCATCGCGACCATCGCCGCACTGAGCCAGGCGGTGCACCGTAGGAGCCGGTAGAGAACAGTCAGCATCCAGGCGACGAAGAGCAGGCCCCCGGCGAGACCGGCGTCGACGCCGAGCTCGGTGTAGGTCGACTCGCCGGCCTTGATCGTGACGTCGGTGCGGGCTGCAGTCGACCCGGCGTTTCCGGGCCCGAATCCCTGCGGATGATGGAGAACTGTCCGGATCCCGTCGATCAGGCTTCTGAGATGGCTCGAGGTGCTCGCGTCCTCGAGCCCGCTCGACCCGACAGCCGCGGTCGCGCCCGGCGAGCTCGCCAGCTTCTCCTGGATGTGCAGCTCGCGCGGCGTGAAGCTCGTCTTCGGCCCGATGTGCGGATAGGCCTTGACGAAGGCGAAGCCGGCGACCACCACGAGCACGGCCGCCCCGAGGAGCGCGACTCGCGCGTGGGGACGGAGGATCGCGAAGACGACGAGGCCGACCGAGAGCGCGAGGTAGGAGCTCCTCGAGTGCGTCCAGAGGAGGCCGGCGAAGAGCAGGGCCACGGTCGGGATCCAGACGGCGAGCTTCGGGCGGAGCTGGATCTTCCAGGCAGCCGAGAGCAAGAGGGCCGTCACGAACATGTACGAGGAGGCGAGCGGCGAGAGGAAGACCGAGACGAGCCGCCGGAAGACGTGACCGTTCCCGGTGTTGTAGACGAAGTTCTGCGGGAGGTTCGAGAGGCCCTTGTAGGTGAACCCGAGCTGCTTGCTGAACCAGTCGGGGGCGCCCGAGCTCCGCCACCACGAGAGCGGGATCGCGTAGATGTCGATCAGGCCGAAGGCCGCGACGGCGCCGGCCGAGGCGATCACGGTGACGCCGAGCTTCCGGGCGTCCCGGACGCTCAGGTCTAGGCCGCGTCCGAAGAAGTAGGCGGCGACGGGCAGCAGGTCGTGGCGAACGCCGAGCACGACGCCGCGATGGGTCGCGCCGCCGCCGAGCCAGTGCTGCGGGAGGACGGCCGAGAGGGCCACGAGGGCGCTGTAGCCGAGGGCGAGCCAGTCGACCAGCGCGGGGTGAAAGCGCAGCGACCAGCCGCGGTCACGCCAGACGAGCAGCAGCCCGAGCGCGAGCAGGAGCTCCTTCCAGGCCGAGACGACATCGAGCGCGTTGCCGCGCACGCCGGCCGCGTACAGCTCTGCCATCGCGAAGTTGTGCAGCGCGAGGCCGACGACGAAGACGTGCAGGATCCAGACGGGGCGCTTCACAGCGGGCCGGCGGCGACGAGCGTCATCCCGCGGCCGACGATCTTGACGGGGTACGGGAAGAGCCCGGCCAGCTCGCGCGGGCCGAGCGGGTCGAGGACGTCGTCGAAGCCTCGGGCCCTGAGCGCCCGGTTCCGCGTCTCACCGTCCGGGAGCCAGTGGACGAACGGCAGCAGCGAGTGCGGATCGACGGGGAAGAGCCGGTTCGGAGTGGTCACGAAGACCTTCCCCGAGACGCGGCACAGCTCGGAGACGAACTGCCGCTGGCCGTCCCGCCCGCCCGCGACATGCTCGATCACGGCATTCGAGAAGCCGAGGTCGAACTCGGCCGTCCGCGAAGGGAAGCTCGCGGCCGTCCGCGCGGACCGGGGTCACGGTCGGGAAGGCGGCGGCGAAGCGATCGAGCTCGGTATGCCCGACGCCGGTGATGCGCTCGGGCCACGGGTAGAGCGCCTCGAAGAAGTTGTCGCTCGAGCCGTCTCCGAACGGCGCGTCGGTCACGCCGACGTCGACCACCGTCGTCTCGGGGCCTGGCTGGAAGAGATCGAGGAACAGTCGCAGCTTCCGTTCCCGGCTCCGCAGCGAGATGCGAGCCGCAGCGCGATGCACCATCGGAAAGAGAGTAACGGCGCAGGCGGAGCGGGGTCGGGTCCGCCTGCGCCGTCGTGAGGCCCCTACGGGCCCCAGTGGGAGCTGCCGAAGCCGACGGCCAGGGCAGCAGAGACGACCGCTACGAGCGCGAGCTGCATGCGCGGCGAGAGGAACGACATCGAGAGCACCTCCTTCCGGGTTCTGGACACCATGTACCCGGCAGAAGACACGAGAATTCTTTTGTTGTCAATCCTGTCATCAGAAGGCATGGCTCGGTTGACGAAGGCGAAAAAGGACAGGCATGATCCCTTCGTGACAGGGCTCCCGGAGCCAGGCTCGGAGACCGTCGGAGCGCGGCTTCGGCGGCTGCGGAGCGAGCAAGGACTGTCCCAGCGCGACCTGTCTTCCCCGGGCATCACGTACGCCTACATCTCGCGGATCGAGGCCGGCGCGCGGACGCCGTCGGTCAAGGCGCTGCGCATGCTGGCGTCCAAGCTCTCGGTGACCCCCGAGTACCTCGAGACGGGATCGGAGCTCGACACGGCAGACCTCCGGGAGCTGCGGATCGCCGAGCAGGAGCTGCTCCTTCGCCTGGACGGAGAGGCTGGCGTCGCGGCCCTCGAGGAGATCCTGGCGGACGCCGAGGCCGGCGCAGACCTGGCCGTCGCGACGCGGGCGCGGATCGCCCTCGGGCTCGAGGCGGCGGGCCGCGGCGACCACGCAGCCGCTGTCGGGTGGCTATCGGCGGTCACCGGCTCGGAGCTCGTCACGCCGGTCTCGCGGGCGGATGTGTACTCGACGCTCGGGCGCTCGCTCGCCGCTTCCGGGTCGGCGCGCGAGGCGGTGGCGCTGTTCGACGGGGCGCTCGAGGAGCTTGCCCGGGCGGAGCCCCACAACCTCGCGGCGCGGATCCGGTACAGCACCTATCTCAGCTACGCGCTGACCGATCTCGGGGAGCTCGCGCGGGCGAAGGCGGTGGTCGCCGGGCTGTTCGCCGGCGCGGGCCCCGTTGCCGACCGGTACTCGCGCGTGCGCCTGCACTGGTCGCTGGGGCGGCTCTCGCTCGAGCAGGCACGGCCGCTCGCGGCGCTCGACAACTTCCGGCGTGCGGTCGCGCTGCTCGAGGCGACCGAGGACACCGTTCATCTGGCGCGCGCCTACGTGGCCTGCGCCGACGCGATGATCTCGGCGGGCGACGATCCTCCCGCGGCGCTGGAGCAGCTGGCCGAGGCCGAGGCGCTCCTCGGGCCGCGCGCGTCCGGCGACGACCTCGCGGTGATCCGCCGGCTCCAGTCGTCGTGCGCGGTGGCCGCCGGGGATGGTGTTGCGGCGGAGGCGCTCGCGCTGGAAGCGCTCGCCCTCGCAGGCCCGGCCCCGGGCGAGGCCGGTCTCGCGTGGTGGGCGGTGGCCGAGGCGCGCGCCGCGGCGGGCAGCGCGAACATCGACGAGGCGTTCGTCGAGGCGATCGCGCTGCTCTCCGAGCACGGCTCGGTGCGCGACCACGCCGGGGTGCTCAGGTCGTACGGGCGGCACCTGCGCGACGCGGGCCGCGAGCGCGAGGCGCTCGACGTCTTCGAGCGCGCGGCCGACGTGGCCTCGAACCTCCAGGGCGAGCCGGCGAGCGCAGAGCGGTAGGGCGCGCTTCGTCCGGTGCGCGCTCGGCGCGGCCGCGCGCCTGTGGAGAAGAATTGACGAAGTTGGCACAGACAGGGAGCGCGGGGGCTCGTAGAATTGGCATTGAGGGGCAGGGGTGAGCCCCCACCCGGGCGGGGGTGTGCGCGGGGTGCGGGCGTCGGGGTGCGGGCGCCGAAGCGGCGGCGGTTTTCGTCGCTGGTACCGGGCTCTCTGGCCCGGCGCGAGCGCTCCGGTCGGAGATCCGCCGGAACCAGGGCTAGAGTCGCCCCCGTGATCGCCGCCCAGATCAAGCCGCGCGGGCCCTACTCGCTGCGGCTCTCGGCGCGGCACGGGAGCGATGCGACGCGGGTCGTGCGGGACGGTGTCATCACGATGACCTTCGCGGCCGCAACCGGCCTCGAGCAGGCGCGCGCGTGGCAGCACAACGACGGCACCGTCAACGTCCAGGCGCTCAGCGAGGAAGGGCTCGAGCGGATGCGGTTCGTGCTCGGCGTGGATGACGACCACAGCGAGTTCGTGCACCAGTTCGCCGACGACCCGCTCCTCGGCCGCCCGATCAAGCAACTGCGCGGCCTGCGACCGATGCGAACCGCCACGGTCGCGCACGCGCTGCTGCGGGCCGTCGCGGGACAGCTGATCACCGCGCGCGAGGCACGCCAGCATGAGCGCGCCGTGATCCGCGCAGCCACGCGCGAGCTGGGCGGGCTCCACGCGGCTCCGACCTCGGCCGATCTCGCGCGCTTCTCGCCCGCCGAGCTGCACCGGTACGGCCTCGGCGCCCGCCGCGGCGCGGCCCTCATCCGCCTCTGCCGCGGCAGCGAGCTCGAGGAGCTGAAGAAGCTGCCGACCGCGATCGTGGCGCAGCGGCTCGAGCGTGAGCGCGGCCTCGGCCCCTGGTCGGCCGGTGTCGTCTGCCTCGAGGGCCTCGGCCGCTACGAGCGCGGCCTCGCCCGCGACCTCGGTCTCGTGAAGCTCGCCTCGGCGCTCTGGGGGCGGCGGGTCGAGGCCGAGGAATCCGACGTCCTCCTCGAGCCCTACGGGGAGTGGGCCGGCCTCGCGAGCGTGTATCTCCTGGCGGGGTACCACGCCGGACTCGTAGGCTTGCACGATGCGGATCGCAATTCTCGGAACCGGCAGGATCGGCGAGGCGCTGCTCGCCGGGCTGCGTAGCTCGGACTGGGCGGACATCGTCGCGACCTCCCGGCGGGAGGAGCGCGCCACCGAGCTGAACGAGCGCTACGGCGTCGAGGCGACCACCTCGAACACCGACGCGATCAGGGGCGCCGACGTCGTCGTGATCGCAGTCAAGCCCCAGGACGTCGAGACCCTCCTCGCGGAGATCGGCAGCCTGCTGACGACCGACCAGACCGTGCTGTCTGTCGCGGCCGCGATCACGACCGCGCGGATCGAGCGCCACGTCGGCGCGGACGTCCCCGTCGTGCGCGCGATGCCGAACACGCCTTCCACCGTCCACGAGGGAATCGCCGGCATGTGCGCCGGCAGCCACGCGGGGCGCGACCACCTCGATCGCGCGGGCACGGTCCTCCGCGCCGTCGGCGACGTCGTCGAGGTGCCCGAGGACCAGATGGACGCGATCACCGCCGTCTCCGGATCGGGGCCGGCCTACTACGCACTGCTCGCCGAGTCGATGATCGATGCCGGAGTCCTGCTCGGCCTGTCGCGGGACGTCTCGTCGAAGCTCGTCGTCCAGACGATGCTCGGCACCGCGAAGCTCCTGCGCGACGAGCACATCCACCCGGTCGAGCTGCGCGAGAGCGTCACCTCTCCGGGCGGAACGACGACCCGCGCGATCCGAGAGCTCGAGCAGGCCGGAGTCCGGGCCGCCTTTCTGAACGCGATCACCGCCGCGATGGAGCGAAGCAAAGAGCTCGCCCGCGGCGATGACTGACGTCGAGCTCATCGTCTCCGACGACCCAGCGGCCGAGCTGGGGGCGACGCTCGCAGGCTGGGGCCTCGCCGGAGAGACGATCGTCCTGACGGGAGGCTCGACGATCGGCCCCGCCTACGAGCGCGCCGCCGAGAGCGGCGACTGGAGCGCATCGTCGCTCTGGTGGGGCGACGAGCGCTGCGTCGCCGCCGGACGACGAGCGCTCCAACTACGGGCTCGCGAAGCGCACGCTCCTCGACCGACTGGAGGAGCAGCCCGAGGTGCACCGGATTCGCGGCGAGCTCGGCCCGGCCGAGGCCGCTGCCGAGTACGAGCGGGAGATCGCGGGCCTCCAGATCAGCCTGTTGCTGCTCGGCCTCGGCGCGGACGGCCACACGGCCTCGCTGTTTCCCGGCTCTCCACAGCTCGAAGAACGGACGCGCCTCGTGACGAGCGGGCCGGCCGGGGTCGAGCCGTGGGTGGATCGAGTGACGCTGACCCTCCCGGTGCTGCTGTCGGCGCCTCTCACCTGGTTTCTCGTCACGGGCAGCGCGAAGGCCGAGGTCGCCGCCCGCGCGTTTCGCGGCCCGATCACGCCCGAGGTGCCGGCGAGCCTGCTCCGCGAGGGCGACGGCGAGATCGTCGTCTTCCTCGACCGCGACGCCGCCGCCGCCCTCTAGCCCGGGAGAAGCGGCGAAGCGAGCTCGACGGCAAGCCCGCGACCGGCGGCCAGAGCCTGGAGCACGAGCACCGTGTCCGCGACCGGAACGTCCTCCAGGTACTCGTCGCGAGTCTCGAACGACCGCAGCACCTGCTGCGACCGCCGGGCCGTACCGGCCCTCGGAGCCGACTGCGATCCCGACGAGCGCCTCGGCAACCGCGTCCGGAAAGTCGTCACGCTCGCGCAGGCCTTCCGCGAGCGGTGCCGCCTCGGCGTCTCGACTGCTCGACGAGCAGGGCGAGCGTCGGCGGCGTACTGCCCGATCGGCGACTCCGCCTCCTCGCACCCGAGCGCGAGCGCCCAGGCCGCAAAGCTCCCTGCCGCCTCGTCGTCCTGCGCGATCAGCGCCGCCTTGATCACGCCGATCGGCCTTCCCCACGAGGTCGGAGTCGCATGCTCCCAGCTCTCGCGCCAGCGAGCCGACGCGCGGCCGAGCCACACAGCGGCCTCCTCGCTCTCGCCGAGCATCAGAAGGCAGAGCCCTGCGCCGTACGCAGCATTCCCGAGCCGCACGAGCTGCTCGGGGTCGAGCCGGCGCATTCCGTCGTCGTATCGCGCCCGTTCGCGCTCCAGGTGTTCACGCCAGTTAATACGGCAGGTTCTACCTCGCCCGGTACCGTGGCTGCATGGCCCGGCGCGCGCTCGTCCCGCTACTCGGCGCGCTTGCCGTGCTCGCCGCGGGCTGCGGCGGAGGCGGCCAGGCGACAACCGCGACGACGACCACGACCGCCGCGGCTCCCGCGAAGACCGGCACCGTCTGGCTCTGCTTCCCCGGGAAGACACCCGACCCGTGCTCGTCGAGCATGGCCACGACCGTGATCAAGGCGAACGGCTCGAAGACGGTCGAGACTCCCAAGGCCGCAGCGAACCCGCCGATCGACTGCTTCTACGTCTACCCGACCGTCAGCAGCGAGAACCAGGGCAACTCGGACCTGCAGATCCAGCTCCCGCAGATCTTCGTCGCGCAGGCGCAGGCGAGCCGGTTCTCCCAGGTCTGCCGCGTCTACGCCCCGATGTACCGGCAGATCACCGACCGCGGGCTGACGACGCCGTCCCTGCACGCCAGCCCCCTCCTGACCTACACCTCACTCCGCTCGGCCTGGCAGGACTACCTCGCGCACTACAACCACGGGCGCGGCGTCGTCCTGATCGGCCATTCGCAGGGCGCCTACGTGCTGAAGGCCCTGACGAAGCGCGTGATCGACAAGTCGCCCGCGCAGCGGCGGCTGCTCGTCTCCGAGATCCTGCTCGGCGGCCAGGTGCTCAGCGCGAACGGGGCAACGGACACCGGCGACTTCAAGCACGTACCGCCCTGCGCCTCGGCAACTGCAACCGGCTGTGTGATCGCGTACTCGAGCTTCGACACCGTGCCGCCTGCACACGCGCGCTTCGGGCGCACCGCGAGCACGACGACGCACGTGCTCTGTGTCAACCCCGCCGAGCCCGGATCGAGCGCGAGCCTGCCCGTGACGCCGCTCTTCCCGACGATCGCCTTCAGCTTCCTCGGCGAACGGCAACACCGGGCCGAAGGTTTCGACGCCGTGGATCTCCTATCCCGGGCTCTACACCGCGCAATGCAAGCGCTCGGGCTCGGCGAGCTGGCTGCAGATCGGGCACACGCGCGCGGCCGGCGACACCCGTCCCCTCGTGCGGCCGATGTTCGGCCCCGGCTGGGGACTGCACGGAACCGACGTGAACATCGCACTCGAGAACCTCGTCGGCGGTCGTCGGCAAGCAGGCCCAGGCGTATCTCAAGAACCGCTGACGACACGCGTCCGGCCCACATGTCCGCCGTCCTATGCGGTATCTTTGGCATGCGATTCGCGAGAGGGGTACCCGCGAGTCAGACCTGTAGAGGCGGCACGAGGATCGTGTCGCGCCCATGCACGAGACGCTCATCGAATCTCCGCACGACTGGGAGGCGTCCGAAGGCATCCGAGCCTCGGCCCTTCGGGCCGAAGCATGGGCCGGAGAGCCCTTCCTTCGACCCGATGACGACTCCGCGGCCTCGCTGAGACCGGGGTCGGCGGTTCGTCGGGCTCTCGACGACGCGATCGCCGAGATGGACGCGGGGCTCGGCGCTCCCTCGTCCGAGTGGAAGGTGCGCTACGCGCTCATGCTCGGGCTCGAGCGCGTCCTCTCCGAAAAGCCACCGCGCCTCGCATCCGGCACCGAGCTGCGCCGCCACCAGGTGGACGCGCTCGCCGGGATGCTCACCGAGCTGATCGCCGCGGTCGAGAAGCAGAACGGCAACGGGAACGGGTCGACCAACGGCTCCGTCGCAGTCGAGGAGCTCGTCGAGGAAGAGGAGGAGGACGAGGAGGACATCCCGGTCGAGCTCGACGAGGACGGCGAGCCCGACGACCTCCCGCCGCCGCCGCACGAGGACCCTGGCGCCGAGCGGCGCTACCGCTTCCGCCATCCGACCGCCTCGGGCAAGACGATCGCGGCCGCGGGCTTCGTCGAGGCGGCACGCACCGAGGGCGTGCTGATCCTGACCCACCGCCGCCTGCTCGTCGACCAGTTCCGGCGCGAGCTCACCGACCACGGCTACGGCGAGCGCTTCACCGACGTGATCCTCACCGGCAACACGATCGCGCGGTCGAACCCGATCACGATCCAGACCTACGCCTGGTTCGCCCGGCACGTCGACGAGATCTCGCGCACGGCCTACCAGCTCGTGATCTGCGACGAGGCGCACACCGCTCTCGGCGAGAAGACCTCCGCGGCGATCCGCAGCCTGAGCGAGCCGATCTACATCGGCATGACGGCCACCGAGGAGCTGATCGCCAAGCAGGTCTCCGACGTCTTCCCCGCCTCGGTCGACGACCTCCCGCTCGCGGACGCCGCGCGCCGCGGGCTGATCGCACCCGCTCCGCTGCCTGCGCGTCCCCCCGGTCGCAGCGATCAACTCCGTGCCGATCGTCGGCGGGGACTTCGAGGAGCGCGCACTCGCCGACGCTCTCGACCACGAGGCCCTGAACATGGCCGCAGCGACCCTCTACCGCGAGCGGTTCGAGGACACGCCCGGAATCGTCTACGCCGCAGGCGTCGATCACGCCTACAACCTCGCCACCGCCTTCCGCGCCGCGGGGGTCAAGGCCGAGGCGGTCTCGGGCAAGACCCCGCCGGTGAAGCTGGCCGCCGTCCTCGCCGCCTACGAGCGCGGCGAGATCGACGTGCTGATCAACGCGATGCTGCTCGCCGAGGGCTGGAACTCGCCGCGCGCGACGATCGTCATGCACCTTGCGCCCACCGCGTCGAAGCGCGTCTACCAGCAGCGGATCGGCCGGATCATGCGCATCCATCCGCGCAAGGAGGCCGGGATCGTGGTCGACTTCGTCCCGAAGGGCGCGACCCACAGCGAGCGGGTCGTGTCCCTGCACTCGCTGCTCAACGCCGACTTCTACCGCGAGGGGGCGCGGGTCACGCCGGCTCCCCGGCGGCGGACGCAGCGGCGGGCGCGGCGCAAGCTGACGCCGGCGAACTGGCTCGTCCCGGTCACGCCCGACGTCGCGCGCCGCCTCGCGGTGATCCAGCGCGAGTGGCAGCGGATCGACCCGAAGTTCCTGGACGAGGACGAGCAGCGCTTCTGGGCGACGATCGCCGGGCGCCAGATGCGGTTCGACGAGCGGCAGACATTCGTGCAGAAGTTCACCGAGCGCGGCGCCTCGAAGGGCGCCCTCGAGACGTTCCTCGCGACCTGCGCCTCGCAGAACCCGAACCGGCGGCTGCGGCTGATCGCGCTTGCCGACCGGGTGTCGATGCGCGTCGACCGGGCCGACTTCGACGACCTGGTCACGCTGATCACGCTGGCCCCTCCGTGGGAGAAGGATCGAGCCGCCGGCGTTCGGATCCTCCTGCGCGCGATCGCCGAGGGGAAGCCCGACGCACCCGAGCAGATCCTCGCGCGCTGGACCTGGAAGCTCGCACGCGCAGTGAGGAAGACGCTCGACCGCAAGGCGTCGCAGGAGTACCCGGACGCCAAGCGGCTGCTCGGCGCGCTCGCCAACTCGCGGGGCAACCGGCACGAGGAGAACGCGGCCCGGCTCGTCAAGGCCTCGCTCGAGATGCCGCGCGAAGTCGGAGCCGCGCTGCTCGCCACGGCCGAGGGCTACACGCCGCGCGCGACCAAGCTGCTCGACGAGGCCCGGGAGCAGCTCGGAGCGATCGAGGAGATCGCAAGCGCACTGGCGGACGACCTTCCGGCGCCGAAGACCGGACAGACCCGGACCCGCCGCCGCCGCCGCCGCCGCAAGAAGGGCCCGGAGGGCGCGACCGAGGCGACCGCCGCTCCGGACTCGGCTCCGACGGAGGAGCACTCCTCGAACGGCACCGACCCGACAACTCCCGCCGCCAACGGCACCGGCCCCGCGGCCGAGCCGAAGCGCCGCCGCCGGCGCCGCAAGCCGAGCCAGCCCGCGTCGGCCGCGCCAGAGCCCGCGCCGGAGCCTCCGGCCGAGCCCGAATAGCCAGGCCGCGGCCGTCACGGCCGCTTCGGACGACTGTGGACGGTCCGTGACGGTGACTGTCCCCAGACATGTCTCGGGGAGGCTTGGACGAAAAAGACAGTCGACTCGTGGCAAGCTCGTCACGGTGGCTGTCCCAGGACAGGTCCCTGGCGGACAATTGGTGGCCGAGCTGGGGACGGTCCGTGACGGTGACTGTCCCAGGACATGTCTCGGGGCGGCTTGGACGTAAGAGACAGTTAAGGAGTCGCGCCTAGGCGCGGGGCGGAGCGCGGGCTACCCTCGAAGGAGTGCTCGTTCTGCTCGGAATCGGCTTTCTCGCCGGGCTGGCGACGGCGATCTCGCCGTGCGTCCTTCCGGTGCTGCCGATCCTGCTCGCCGGCGGGGCCTCCGGGCGGAAGCCGTTCCGGATCATCGCCGGGCTGGTCACGAGCTTCGTCGTCTTCACGCTGTTTGCCACCTGGCTCCTGAACCAGCTCGGGCTGCCGGACGACCTCCTGCGAAACGTCGCGATCGTGATGCTGTTCCTGGTCGCCGCCACGCTGCTCGTGCCGAGGCTCGGGCTCCTGATCGAGAAGCCGTTCGCGCGCCTCACGCGGTTCCGGGCGGGCGGCGGCGGCTTCCTGCTCGGGGCGTCCCTCGGGCTCGTGTTCGTCCCGTGCGCAGGCCCGGTGCTGGCGACGATCTCGGTCGTCGCGGCGACCAACAACGTCGGCCTGCGGGCGATCCTGCTGACGTTCGCCTACGCTCTCGGCGCCGCGCTGCCGATGCTGCTGATCGCGCTCGGTGGGCAGAGGATCGGCAAGCGCCTTCGCTCCGAGGCTCCGCGTGTTCGCATGGCGGCCGGCGTCGTGATCGGCCTCGTCGCGATCGCGATCGCGTTCAACCTCGACACCCGCTTCCAGACGGCACTCCCCGGCTACACGGCCGCGCTCCAGAGGCACACCGAGGAGACCCCCGCCGCCCAGCGGGCGCTGGACAAGATTCGCGGCGGCAAGCGGTCGATCCTCGAACAGGCGACGACGACCACGACGACGCCCATCGCCTCGCCCGGCCCCGGCGCCTCGAGCCTGCCGGTGATCGTGCCGAAGGCACCTCCGATCATCGCGGGCGGCGATTGGTTCAACACGAAGCCGCTGACGCTCGCCTCCCTCCGAGGGAAGGTCGTGCTGCTCGACTTCTGGACGTACTCGTGCATCAACTGCCTGCGCACGCTCCCGCACCTGGAGGCCTGGTACAAGGCCTACCACCCCTACGGGCTCGAGATCATCGGCGTCCACAGCCCGGAGTTCGCGTTCGAGCACGTCTCCTCGAATGTCGCGGCTGCGATCAAGCGGCTCGGGATCAAGTACCCGGTCGTGCAGGACAACGACTTCGCGACCTGGACGAACTACTCGAACGAGTACTGGCCGGCCGAGTACCTGATCGACCAGCAGGGCCGTATCCGCGCCTACGACACCGGCGAGGGGAACTACGCCGACATGGAGCAGAACATCCGCGAGCTGCTCGGCGTCAGCAACCAGGCGGCTGCGGTGCCCGATCTCACGCCGACCGACCAGACGACCCCGGAGTCGTACCTCGGCTACGTGCGGCTCGACCCGATGCGGTACTCCGGCAGCATCATCGCCAAGGACAAGGTCAAGAACTATCCGCCGGCGGTCCGCGTGCCCCTCGACTCGCTTGCCTACGGCGGTGGCTGGCGCGTACAGAAGAACGATGCGATCGCCGGCAAGCACGCCGCGCTCGCGCTCCACTTCCAGGCGGAGGACGTCTACCTCGTGCTCGGCGGCCGCGGGAAGGTCACCGTCTCGATCGACGGCAAGCCGACGAAGACGGTCGACGTAGGCTCGTACAGGCTCTACACGCTGCGCAGCGGATCGAAAGCGACGCAGGGCCGGATGACTCTGGCGTTCACGCCCGGCGTCGAGGCCTACGCGTTCACCTTCGGGTAGGCCCAGCCGTTACTGCTCCTCGCGGGCCGAGCTGCCCTCGCCGCCGTCCTGCTCGCGCTCGCGCAGGAAGCGGGTGAGCTCGGCCGCGAGCGTCTCGCCCGACGGGAGCTCCGTCTCGTCGTCGATCTCCTCGGCGCGGCTCTCCAGCTCTTCGACGTAGGCGGCCGTCTCCTCGTCGGCCGCGACGGCCTCGCTGACCTGCTGGATGTAGGCCGTGCTGGCCTCCTCGAGCTCGCCCGTGTCGACCCGGATCTCCAGCAGAGTCCCGAGTCGATCGCACAGCGCCTTCGCCGCTCGTGGCGAGGGAGTGAGCGAGACGTAGTGAGGTACCGCGGCCCACAGTGAGACCGAGGGGATGCCGGCCTCCCGCAGCGTGTCGTGGAGCACGCCGACGACCCCGGTCGGCCCCTCGTAGCGCGACGGCTGCAACCCGAGCTGCTCGAGCACGTCGTCTTCGCTCGCGCTCGCGGTAACCGGCGCCGGGCGGGTGTGGGGCACGTCCGCGAGCAGCGAGCCGAGCGTGACGACCATCGAGGCGCCGAGCTCGGTCGCGAGGCCGGTGACGAGCTTCGTGAACGCCCGCCAGCGGAGGCTCGGCTCCGTGCCGAGCAGCAGCACGGCGTCGCGAAGCTCCCCGTCCTTCGTGGCCGGGACGCGCGTGTGGTGGAACGAGTTCTCGGGCCAGTCGATCCGGCGTCGGCCCTCGACCAGCGCGACGTGGGGGCGCGTCCCCTGGAAGTCGAAGAAGAGCTCGGGGTCGATGTCCGCGAACTGCTCGGCGCGCCAGGTGCGGGCGAGGAACGAGGTCGCCATCGACGCGCCGTGCCCGCCGTCGTTCCATCCCTTGAACGAGCAGATCAGCACTGGGCTTTCGAGCTCCGGCCGCTTCTCGATCCGAAGCTCGGAATCGGCCTCCATCAAGCCATCCTACTCGGGCGCCACAGCGTCGCCACGAAGACGACAGCCGCCGCCCAGACGACGGCGGAGAGCGTTACGTGCAGGATCACGAGCCCCAGCGGGAGGTGAGTCCGGTACTGGATCTCGCCGACCGCCATCTGCACGACGAGCAGCGCGAGCAGGATGAAGGCATTCCTGAGATGACCGCGCCCGCGCGACCCGAGCCAGGTCACGAGCACGATGAACGTCAACCCGAAGATCGCCGTGGCGCGGACGTGCAGCCAGACGGCCGGCTCGAACTTCCAGACGCGAGGAACGCCGATCGAGCCGGAGTGCGGCCCGGCCGCGGTGGCCGCGACCCCGGAGAGGATGAGTGCGCCACAGGCTGTTCCGACGACGAGCGCGAGCGTACGGATCCCGGAGCTGACGGGCTCACCGCGAATCCCCCACGCATCGAGGGCGACGAGCACGCCGAGCGCGAGGACGACGATCGAGAGCAGGAAGTGCGTCCCGACGAGCCACGGGTTGAGCTTGTAGTGGATCGTGATCATCCCGAGCGGCGCCTGGGCGAGCGTCCCGGCAAAGGCGAGGCCCGCCACCCAGCGCACCCAGGTGGGCGCGGACGGCACCCGGAGCGCGGCGACGAACGCGGCGAGCGTCGCGAAGATCGCGACCGCGGCGACCACGCGGTTCGAGAACTCGATGAAGGAGTGGTAGCCCGTCTTCGGGAACGGGTCACCGGCCTGGCAGCCCGGCCAGTGGAGGCACCCGAGCCCCGATCCGGTCAGCCTGACCGTCGTCCCGGAAGCGACGATCACGATCAGCATCACCGCGCTCGCTAGGGCAAGACGGCGGTAGAGCTGCTCAGAGACCGCCAGCCGACCGACGCGCGGCAGCGATGCATCCATCGCCGGAAACTGTACCGGCGTCGTGTGGCCCGACCCGCCGCTTCCCCGTGTCTCCAAGGCACGTTCTCGAAGCCCTAAAAAGTGACGGCGGCCTTGGGGAAGGCCGCCGTCCAGGGGAGAGGAACGTGTGTTGGGTATCGCAACGGTTCGCCCTCCCCGGAGAGATTCCTTCGGCTCCCCGGAGAAAAAAGTGCGGGCCCGCGAATCGCTCCGCGAGCCCGCACTGAAAGGGACGATCTTCTTGCCTGACGTCTTGCCTTTAGCCTGCAGCGGCACGACCTACGCATCGATCTCCGCAGATCAGTCGTGCCGGGTACTGCCAACTTCGGTCGAACGGTCGTACAGGGTGGGTAGTGCAATCCGAGCTGGGTTCTGCCTAGCGAACGGGCTTAGCCCGGGCCGTCGTGCAGTCCATTCGTATGGACGATGCCCTTGGCGCTCAGAACAGCTGCGAAGGCTGCGCAGGCAAGCACAATTGCGCGCTTGCCGATCAGGTACGTGAAGAGTCTTGCCACAGTGGTTTTTCACCCCCTTCAGCATCTAGAACCTGAAGTCCTGGAGTGCCTCTGCTGCCTGCCGGTAAAGCGCGGCAGCTTGCCGATCGTCGCCTCGGCGTTGAGCCAGGTCCCCTTGCGCAACCCACGCTGCAGCCCGATGAGAGCCCGACGAGAGCTGAGAGAGCGCGTCTTCCGCCTCTGCCAGCACCTCCTCGGATTCATCGAGCCGCCCCTGTTCGAGCAGCGCACGACCCAGTACGAGCCGTGCGTTCCCGATCTCGTCAATGCGATCCTGCCGGCCGTCGAGGCGCCGCAGCGCGTGGCGCGCATGCTCCTCGGCCAGGACTGGATCGCCAGTCTTCAAGTAAACCTGTGCGAGTGACGACACCGCGGTCGCCACGTCGTTGTCGTCGCCGTGGTCGAGCGCGACGGTGAAAGCCTCTTCGAGCCGAACGAGCGCCTTCTCGGGGTTCCCGAGCAGGAAGTCGAAGCTGCCGAGGTTGTTCAGCAGCCGTCCGACGTTCATCCGGTCGGAGAGCTCCTCGTACTGCGCCTTGGCGCGCTCGGCGTAGGTGCGTGCGAGCACCCAGTGGCCGTCGCGCTCGGCGACGAGGGAGGCCTGGAAGTACGCCTCTCCGAGAGCGCGCGCGTCGTTCATCGAGTCGGCGAGCTCGAGCGCGCGCTCGACGTCCTCGCGCGCTGCCTCGTAGTCTCGCTGGCGGCGGTAGCAGCGCGACCGCCAGGTGAGCACCTGCGCCCGCAGCACGTCCGAGGGAAGCTCGGAGTGGTCGAGCAGCGTGAGCGACTCGCCGAAGAGGGCGATCGCGGTCGAGATGCTCGAGATCAGGTAGCGGGCGACACCGAGCCGGAACAGCACCTCGGCGCGGTCGAGGTCGGCGAACTCCGGTCCCTCGACGAGCCCGCGGGCACGGTCGAGCAGGTCGAGCGAGGTGCGAACGTCGCCCTTCAAGATTCGCGCCCAGGCCTCGCCCGAGAGCAGACGGACCTGCAACTCGACGGCGCCGGTGGCGACGACTGCGCCGAGGGCGTGTGCGTACTCGTCGATCGCGGCGTCGTACTCGCGCTTCTCGACCAGAGCCTCGGCCCGGGCGAGCACCGCCTCGGCCCGCGAACGCTCGTCACTCGAGACGCCACTCGCGAGGAACGCCGGGTCGACCCCGAGCGTCGCGGCGAGCCATTCGATCGTCTCGGGCGTCGGCCGGGTCTTCCCGCGCTCGATCTGCGAGATGTATTCCTTGGAGAACCGGTCGCGCGCCAGATCGGACTGGGTCAGTCCCGCGGCGACGCGAAGCTGCCGGAGACGATCCCCGAGCCGGGATGAACGTGCGATTGCCGGGATGCCCCGGGTAGCGCGCGACGACATGACCTGCAGTTTGCAGGAACATTCTTTTCTGCGCAATCCCCCAAAAGGGACATGGCCAATTCACCCTTTTAATTTGGCCGTTTCCGGCCCTCGAATCGGCATGGTTGAGCCATCCGCGGGTGAACTTGCCAGCCTGGCCGCTACTTGACCTATTTGCTTGACAGCGGGACCTTCCGGTTCTAGAGTGCTGGTCGTAAGCTTGCACCCGCCCTGAAACGGCAGGTGCGGGGGGAGCGCCGAAGATGATCCGCAGGAGTACGGCCACGCCGCAGGGCCGACCCACTGGATCAGGTTCGAAGCGCACCGCCTGACAGGAAGAGCCCCGGGTGCCGCAGCCGGGGCTCTTTCATTTTCTGGGTTGGGAGAGACGAGGCCTCTTCTGGTCGGCGATCGGCTCGTGTCGGCGCCGGCCCACCTGGCCGGCGTGGGCATCCCCAACAGGCTGCTTTCAAGGCTCGAGTGCGGCCAAGCAGGCGGTGACGATCGCCTCGGAGTCGATTCCGTACTCTGCGTAGACCTCCGGCTGGGATCCGGTCTGGCCGAAGCGGTCGACACCCAGCGGCACGTTGCGTGTCCCGAGGGCAGAGCCGACGAACGCCAATGCGTGGCTCGCGCCGTCGATGACCGTGACCACAGGAAGACCGCGCTCGTCGCTGGAGAGGAGCGATTCGAGGTGCGATCTGCGAACCGCTTCGCCTCGCAACGGGCCGGTGATGCTCGCCTGCCAGTCGCGGTAGAGCCGGTCCGGCGAGGAGAGGCACAGCACCGTGGCCTCGACCCCTTCTTCGTCGGAGAGCTGCCTCGCCGCGGCCAGCGCCTCGGGGACGATTGCGCCGCAACAAGCGAGGATGACGCGATCCTCGGACTCGCCGGGCTCTCGCAGGCGGAAACCCCCCGCGACGATGTCCGCGCGCAGCCGGTCCTCGCCGATTCGCACGACGGCCTCCGCGAACGGCGACTGGTCGACGGGCTTGGTCGAGAGACGCAGATAGAGCGCCTCCCCGTCCGGATCCTGCATCCGACCGAGAGCATCGAGCAGGAGCCATTCCAGCTCCCTTGCGTAGCACGGCTCGGCATACGTCAGTCCTGGGGTCTCGACTCCGATCCCCGGGGTGATGATCGATTGGTGGGCTCCCCCCTCCCGCGAGAGAGAGAGGCCCGACGGCGTGCCGGCGAGCACGAAGCGGCTCCCCGAGTAGGTCGAGTAGACGATCCCCTCGAGCGCGCGCATCACGAACGGGTCGTAGAGCGTGCCGATCGGGAACAGTCGCTCGCGCTGATAGTCCCAGGTCAGGCCGAGTTGGCCGAGGAGCAGCACGAGGTTCATCTCCGCGATGCCCATCTCGATGTGCTGCCCCCGCGGGCCCACCCGCCACTTCAGTGGCGAGTCCTCCCGGTCGTAGACGGGCTCCTCGTCGTGGCCCCAGATGCCGGTCTTGTTGATGAAGCTCCCGAGGTTCGTCGAGGTCGAGACGTCCGGGGCCACGGTGACGAGTCGCTCGCCGACGCCCTCGACGCGGGATAGGTCGAGTAGGACGTGCCCAAAAGCTGTCTGCGTCGACGTCGTCGCCGGGTCGCGCGACGAGAGGGTGAGCGGGACTTCGATCCGCCTGGCTGCGGGCCGCCGGCCACGATCCAGACGCTCCGCGGCCTCGTCGAGAACGCGTCGCTCGCGCGAGCCCGGTGCGAACCCGGACCACTCGTTCTCGCGCGTGAGGCCGCAACTCTCGCGGAAGGCGTCAATCTGGCCCCCCGTCAGGAGCGCTGAGTGGTTCTGGGGCCGACCGGCGATCTCGAGCCCGTACCCCTTGATCGTGTAGGCGAAGATCACGGTCGGCCGGTCCGTCGTCTCCCGAGCCCGTCGGAGCGCATCGAGGATATCGCCGAGGTCGTGACCTCCGAGGTCGCGGACGAGCGTCGCCACGCTCTCGGCTTGGCTCTCGAGGAGGTGCTCGAGCCGAAGGCGATCGGTGCGGCTCAGGCCGTCGAGGACAGCCTGGCGGACTACCTCCTCGCTGGCACCGAAGAGCGACTGGTATTGCTCGTTCGGCATCTCGTCGATCTGACGGAGAAGGATCTCGCCGCCCTCCTCAGCCCGGGCAGCGCGGAGCCGTCGTCCGTACTTCAGCTCGATCACGTCCCAGCCGCTCGTTCGAAAATGCGCCTCCAGCTCGGTCGCGCGGATCCCGGGGATGACCCGGTCGAGCGACTGCCGGTTCAGGTCGACGATCCAGAGAACGTTGCCGAGACGCCGCGTCAACGGCTCTGCGACCGCCTCCCAGATGTTTCCCTCGTCGAGCTCCGCGTCCCCGAGCAGCGAGATGTACCGACCGCCGGTCGAAACGCCGAGCCGGGTCTCCATGAAGCGGTCGGCCAGCGCGCCGAAGAGCGGCGCGGCGGAGCCGAGCCCGACCGATCCCGTCGAGTAGTCGACCGGAAAGGGGTCCTTCGTACGGGACGGGTACGACTGCAGGCCCCCGAAGTCGCGCAGCCGCGTCAGGTAGGAGCCGTCGAGCCGGCCCAGCAGGTACTCGATCGCGTGCAACACCGGAGAGGCGTGCGGCTTGACGGATACGTGGTCGTCGGCCCGTAGCTCGGCGAGATAGAGCGCGGTCATCAACGTCACCATCGATGCCGACGACGCCTGATGACCGCCAACCTTCAGCGCGTCGCCTTTGGGCCGCTCGTGGTTGGCATAGTCCACGATGCGCACCGCGAGCCAGAGCACGCGCTGCTCGATCGCCGACAGGCAGTCCAGGTCGACGGCGGTCGTGAGAGCCTCCTCCCTCATCCCTCCACCTGCTCCAGGACGGACGTGTCCAGGCTGACGCCCAGACCGGGCCGATCCGAAAGCGTGATCCGCCCATCGGCGGCGAGCGGCTCGTCGGGGAAGGCAACCCAGAAGATCTGATCCTCGTCCGCGCGGTCGGGCGACGACGGAGGCGGAAGGTACTCGAGCAGTGGCGAGGCGAGGCTCGTGACGGCGAGGTGAGCGTTGTGCGCGAATCCGAGGTGGGGCACGACATCGAGCCCGAATGTCTCGCCGAGCGCCCAGACCCGTCGTGCCTCGGTGATACCCCCGAGACGGTTGACGTCCGGCTGAAGCACGTCGACCGCTCCTGCCGTGAGCAGGTCGCGAAACCCGAACCTCGTTGCTTCATGCTCGCCCGCGGCAATGGGTGTCGACACGGCGGCCCGGATCCGCGCCAGGCCGAGGATGTCGTCGGGGATCGTCGGCTCCTCGATCCACCTGAGCCTGATCCCGGCGCTCTCGATGGCCCGGATGCAGCGAATGGCGTAGCCGACGTCCCAGCTCATGTATGCGTCCGCCATGACCTCGACGTCCGTGCCGACGGCATCGACCACGGTTCGTACGAGCTCGACGTTCTTCGCGATCCCTCTCTCGCCGTCGATGGGGCCGTAGGGAAGCCGCTGCTTGACTGCGGTAAAGCCCTGGGCGACCCACGAGGCGGCCTCGCGAGCCAGCGCGTCGAGGTCCTCGGTCGCATACAGCCAGCTCGCGTAGGCGCGGATCGTCGGGTGCATCTTCCCCCCGAGCAGGTTGTAGACCGGGACGCCGAGCTGCTTCCCGAGCAGGTCCCACAGGGCGATGTCGATCGCGCTGATCGCGTGCAGGACGACTCCGCGCCGGCCGGTGTTCAGCGTCGAGCGGTACATCGTCTCCCAGATGTGCGCCACCTCGGTCGGCGGCCGGCCGATCACGAGCGGCTCCAGCTGGCGCAGGATCTCGACCGCAGCCGGATTTCCGAATCCCGCCGTGCCGACGCCGACAACTCCGTCGGCGTCCTCGAGCTCGACGACGACGAGCCACGTCCGGGCCGGTTGCAGGCCGGCCGCCGTCGAGCCGCGCGGGTCGACGAAGGCCTCGAGCGAGGTGAGCGGGGTGCCGACCGGCCGTCCCACCCCCTTCGGCGCCGGGTCGCTTCGAGCGGGGACGGTCGAGATTCGAACGCGCGAGACCGACGCGTTCACCGCGAGAAGGAGGCGCAGGTGAACGTGACGGTCTTGGCAAGCCCACTGCGACCAGGTCCGCCCATACGAGCTCGGTCAGGCATCGCGGGCTGGTCGATCCACACGAGCAATCCGCGCTCATCATACGGCGGATTGGTCTGACAAGTCAACCGGCGGGAACCGGTAGGTTCGTGTCAGGAGCCTCGAAGTAGACAGAGAAGAGCTGCGAGGCCTTGACGCACTGGTCTGACAAAGGAAGAATGACCGCATGAATGAGACATCAACCACCTCCGTCGACCTCCGTGAGCTGACCCGCCATGTGATGGTCGACTTCAACCAGATGAAGACGTTCTCCTCGATGCCGCTGATCATCGTCGACGGGGACGGGATCGTACTGACCGACGACCAGGGACACCGGTACATCGACGGCCTCTCGGGCGTGTTCGCGGTCAGCCTCGGCCACGGCAACGAGGAGATCATCGACGCGATCGCGGCTCAGCACCGTCGCGTCTCGTTCTCGTCGCCGATCATGACCACGACCGACCGGGCGCTCGAGCTGGCCGCGGCGCTGATCCGCGTGACGGGCGGGCGCTACGACGTCGTCAAGCAGCTGAACAGCGGCTCGGAGGCGACGGAGGCGGCGCTGAAGATGGCCCGCCAATACCATCGTCAGAGCGGGAGCCCCGAGCGGTACAAGACGATCTCCTTCTACCGCTCCTACCACGGCGCCACGATGGGTGCCCTCACCTCGACCGGCTGGCCGCAACTACGGGCACCCTACGAGCCCTTTCTCTCCGGCGGAATTCACGCTCACCCTCCCATCCCGGGCTCGTGCCGTGCCTGCGCCGGGAGCTGCACGCTCGGTTGTCTCGACCAGGTGCGTGACGTGGTCGAGGGCGAGGGCCCGCGCACGGTCTCGGCGATCATCGTCGAGCCGGTGATGCTGACCGCCGGCGTGCAGCCGCTCTCGGTCGAGTACCTGCGTGGGCTGAGGAGCCTGTGCGACGAGACCGGTGTGCTACTCGTCTTCGACGAGATCGTGACCGGCTTCGGCCGGCTCGGCAGCTGGTTCGCCGCCGAGCAGGCCGACGTCTGGCCGGACATCCTCTGTGCCGGCAAAGGCCTCTCGGGTGGCTACGCGCCGCTCTCGGCGGTGCTTCTGACCGAGAAGGTCGCGAGCGCATTCTGGGGCGAGGCAGCGGAGGGAGTCCAGTATCAGGCCGGTCACACGTTCGCAGGCAATCCGGTGTCCGCGGCGGTCGGTCTCGCCGTGATCCGGTACTTCGAGGAGCACCAGGTGCTCGACAACGTTCTTGCGCGTGGGGCCGAGCTCGAGAGCCGTCTGCGCGCGATCGCCGATCGCTATCCGATCTGTGGTGCGGTCCGCGGCCGCGGGCTTCTCTACTGCGTCGATTTCGTCGATCCGGCGACAGGCGGCGCACTCGCTCCGACGGAGCCCCTCGGCACAGCGGTCCAGCTGGCTGCCCGGAAGCGAGGGCTGCTGATCCGCGCCTCCATCCACAACGCTACGCTCGCCCCCCCGCTCATCCTCACGGCCGCCGACGTTGCCGAGATCGCCGACATCTTCGAGGAGAGCGTCGCCGAGGTCAGCGACCGGGTGGCGACCGGCGAGGGTGTGAAGCTCGACGTCGCGTTCGGACTGTGAGCTCCCGTAACCTGCGCGCCGGGGCGGCTTCGGTCCCGATCAATCCCCCCCTCGGCGTGGACATGATGGGCTACCTCCGCCGCTCCGAGCCTGCGCGCGGCTACGGCGAGCCGATGGAAGCAACGGCGCTCGTGCTCGCTGACGACGAGACGACGATCGTGATCGTCGGCGCGGACCTCGTCGGCGCCTCGGGCGCCTGGGCGCAGTCTGTGCGGGAACGGATCGGAGAGGCGGTCGGGACGCCTGCTCATCATGTCCTGATCAACTCCCAGCACACACACGCCGCCCCTCCGACGATTGGCTGGGCCAAGATCGGAGGAGATGCCGACTGGCGCGACGAGGAGATCCACTACGCCGATGCGGTCGGCGACCTCCTTGTCTCTGCGGCGGCCGAGGCGGCCCGCCGGGCGCGGCCGGCGCGAATCGGATTCGCGCGCTCGGTCGCCGAGGGCCTCACCGTCAATCGCAGGCAGCGGGTCGACGGCGGCACCATCCTCGGCTGGAACCCCGACGAGCAATGCGACCGGGACGTCGCGGTGATCAGGGTCGACGACGAGGCCGGAGGGGCGATCTGCTCTGTGGTCGCCTTCGCCTCCCACCCGGTGGTTGTCGGGCCCGACGTGCCTGAGATCTCCTCCGACTTCGTCGGCCCGTTGCGCGAGCGGGTGCGCGCGTGGACTGGCGGCGAGTGCGTCTTTCTCCAGGGTTGTGCCGGGAACATCGTTCCCTTCGAGTCGTTCCACACCGAGAGCGGGCCCGAGCGGACGTTCGGGGGGCGCCTCGCGTTGGCCGCGCTCTCGGCGCGAGAGGCCGCAGGCCTCGAGCCGACCAGGCCGGAGCAGATGGCGTACGCGTCGGCGATCCCGATCGCGATCTGGCGCCACGTGCCGACGGGCGAGCCGCAGGATCTGACGCTCGCCGCCTCCGAGCGCAGGGTCGACCTGCCCTTGCTCGACCCGCCCACGCTCGACGAGATACGCGCCATCCGTACGAAGCTCGAGGAGCAGGTCGCCGCACTCCAGGCGGCGGGCGAGCCGCGGACGGCTTGGAACCCGGTCGCCCTCCACGTCCGCTGGGCCCAGACGATCGAGAGCCGAGTCGCGGACGGAACCGTCGAACGGTCGGTCGAGGTGCCCGTTCAGGCGCTTCGCATCGGTGGCGTCTGCATCACCGCCTGGCCGTGCGAGCCGTTCTGCGAGCTCGGGCTCGAGGTTAAGGGACGCTCGGCGGCGCCGTTCCCGGTCACGCTCGGCTACTCGAACGGCCTCGTCGGCTACGTCCCGACGCGTCGCGAGTACCCCTTCGGTGGCTACGAGCCGGTAGTTGCGCAGCGCCACTTCGGCCGGCCGGCGCCGTTTGCACCCGAAGCAGGAGAGCTGCTCGTTCGACACGCCCTCGAGCTCACCGACGAGCTCTTCGGCATCGCGCCGCATGAGCACTGAGAAAACGGTGGACCGGCAACGGAACGGTTCGCTTGTCGACTCGGCTACCGAGGCGATCCGCACCCAGATCGTGCTCGAGCAGCTGGTCGCCGGTGAACGGCTGCCGCCGGAGCGCGTTCTCGTCAAGGAGCTCGGCGTTTCTCGAACGGTGCTGCGCGAAGCGCTCTCGAGCCTCGAGGCCCTCGGGTTGATCGAGACACACGGCACACGGGGTCGGTTTGTCGCCTCCGGCGGGTCGTCGGAGCGAAGCCGCAGCATCGTCTCAGCCTGGTTGCACCAGCATGCGCCGGAGATCCTCGAGGTCGACGAGATCCGATCGGTACTCGAGGCGCACGCGATTCGGTCGATGTCCGAGTGGGACGCGATCGACGCAGCCCGCTCGGCAACCGCCCTCCTCCGTCTACAGCAGGAGGCGCTCGAGCGCGGGGAGTCCGTGGCGGCTGCAGACGCCGATTCCGCGTTTCATCGCCTGCTCACCTCGTACACGAAGAACAGCGCGCTCAAGGTGCTGATCGACGGGCTCGTCGACGCGAGCCGGAAAGCGGCGTACGCGGTCTACCTGCTGCCGGAGACGGCGCAGCGCTCGCTCGAGCAGCATCGCCGGATCGTCGAAGCCCTTGCGGCCTCCGACGTCACCCTCGCCGCCGAGCGCGCCCGCGACCACATGATCGACGCCGCCCGACAATACGCGACCATGCAGCGTGAGCAGGCGGGCGACGAATGATCCGGCGGGTCAGCCTGGTGCGCAAGCGTCCGGAGCTCACGCGCGAGGAGTTCCTCGCGCGCTGGACGGGCGAGCACGTGGAGATCGCCAGACGCCTGCCGGGTCTTCGGGGCTACGTGATCCAGATCCTCGACGGCGAGAGCCCGCCGATCGACGGGATCGCGATCACGACGTTCGACTCGCGCGAGTCGGCCGAGCAGGCGTTCGCCGATCCGGAGCTCGCCGCCGGCCTGCGCCGGACGCGCGACGAGTTCGCCGAGTCGGTCGAGGTCTATTTCGTCGAAGAGCACATCATCGTCCGGGAGGGTTCATGAGCGATCGTGGAAGGAAGAGAAGTCTCGAGGTCACCGGAGGCCCGGCACAGGCGGCGGCCCGTTCGATGCTTCGTGCGATGGGGTGGACCACCGAGGATCTGCAGCTTCCTCAGGCCGGTGTCGCCGCGTCCTGGAACGCCGTCACACCCTGCAACATGCACCTCGACGCGCTTGCCGTCGCCGCCGCCGAGGAACTGAAGTCGCTGCGAGTCCTACCGCTTCTCTTCCACACGATCTCGGTGTCCGACGGGATCGCCATGGGGACCGAGGGAATGCGGGCCTCGCTCCCGTCGCGTGACTGGATCGCCGACTCGGTCGAGCTCGTCGTCCACGCCGAGCGCATGGACGGGTTGCTCACGATTGCGGGCTGCGACAAGACCCTGCCGGCGATGATGCTGGCGATGATTCGACTCGACCTGCCTGCGGTCTTCGCCTACGGCGGGTCGATCCGACCAGGTTGCTTCAAGGGGCACGACGTGACGATCCAGGATGTCTACGAGGGGATCGGGGCGCACGCCACCGGAAAGATGAGCCTCGCCGACCTGACCGAGCTCGAGTGCGTCGCTCTTCCCGGGCCAGGCTCGTGCGCGAGCATGTACACGGCCAACACGATGGCGAGCGTCGGCGAGGCGCTCGGGCTCTCGGTCTTCGGAATGGCCTCGCCTCCTGCGACCGATCCCGCGCGCGAGCAGATCGTGCGCCGCGCGGCGGCGATCCTGGTGGATGCGCTGGAGGCAGATCGGAGACCGTCAGCGGTGCTGTCGAAGGCGTCGTTCGAGAATGCGATCGCAGTCGCAGCGGCTCTCGGCGGCTCCACCAACGCCTGCCTGCATCTGCCGGCTCTCGCGGGAGAGGCCGGGATCGAGTTCGGTCTGGCCGACATCGACCGGGTCTCACGCCGGACGCCGCAGATCGCGGAGATGAGACCGGCCGGCCGGTTCATGATGCAGGACCTCGACGCCGAGGGCGGCGTTCCGGTCGTGATGCGCGAGCTGCTCGACGCAGGGCTCATCGACGGATCGGCGATGACAGTGACCGGGAAGACGATCGGCGAGGAGCTCGAGGGGGTCACGCGCTCGGAAGCCCCGAGGACGCCGGTGCTTCGCTCGGTCGCGGATCCCGTCAAGCCGACCGGGGGCTACGCGATCCTCTGGGGCAATCTGGCTCCGGACGGAGCCGTGATCAAGGTGGCAAATCAGGCCGAAAACCGTCATCGCGGCCCCGCCAAGGTGTTCGACGGCGAGCAGGACGCATTCGCCGCAGTTGCGGACGGCCGCATCCAGTCCGGCGACGTCGTCGTGCTCCGCTACGAGGGTCCGAAGGGTGGGCCGGGAATGCCCGAGATGACGCATCTCACCTCGTCGATCGTCGGGGCCGGGCTCGCCGGGAGCGTGGCGCTCCTCACCGACGGCCGGTTCGGGGGAGGGACGCAGGGAATCTCGGTCGGCCACATCTCGCCTGAGGCTGCGGACGGTGGGCCGCTGGCAATCCTCCGTGACGGCGACGTCGTCGAGATCGACGCGGAGGCGAACCGGTTGCACGTCGAGCTGACGGACGACGAGATCGCAGCGCGGCTCTCGGATGTCCGGCACCCAGCGCCGAGATATCCCAAAGGTGTCCTCGCGAAGTACGCCCGCCTGGTCGGTTCGGCGGCGACCGGGGCTCGCGTCGGTGCATGAGGGAGTGAGCGGGTCCCGGGTCTCCTGCAGCGAGTACTCGTTCCCCGCCGTTCACGGGCAGCACGAGCGCATCGGGATGGTGAAGCTGCTCGGCTTCGAGCTCGTCGACATCGCACTCTTCCTCAACGACGGCTCCGAGCTCGTCGCCGCCCCGGGGGCGATCGCAGACCGCCTGCGGAAGTCGCTCGATGCATTCGCCCTTGCGAGCCAGGATCTCTTCCTTTCAGTCGGTACGACTGTCGAGGAGATCGCTCCCAATCAGCGCGATCGCGGGCTCAGGGAGCGTGGGCGCCGGGAATTCGCCGCGGCGGCAAGAGTTGCCTCGGAGCTGGGCATTCCCGGGGTCACGGTGCTGCCAGGAGTGAGCTGGGCCGAGGACGAGAGCACGGCCTGGGCCGTCTGCGTCGATGAGCTCGGATGGCGCATCGACGAGGCGCGACCCCTCGGCGTCGAGGTGCGGATCGAGGCGCACGCCGGGTCGATCGTCGCGCTCCCCGAACAGGCGCGACGTCTCTGCGCCGAGGTCGCCGGGCTGCGTCTCACGCTCGACGCATCGCACTTCGAGGTGCAGGCCGTGACGGCCGACCGCATGCTCGCACTCGCGCCGCTCGCGGCGCACCTGCACGTGCGCGCCGCAAAACCGGGAGCCATTCAGGTGCGCTGGCGTGACAACGAGACCGATTTCTCCGCGCTTGTCGCAGCGCTTCGAGCGCACGGGTATGCGGGGGTGTATTGCGTCGAGTACGTTCCGATGCCGAAATGGCGCTGCGACGAGCTCGACGTCGTGACGGAGGCGCTGGCCGCGAGGGCCGCGCTGCTCGAACTGGGGGTGTCCTGATGGAAAGGCTTTGCCATATCTTCCGTATCGCACCGGGGACCGAGGAGGAGTACGTCCGGCGCCATGTCGAGATCTGGCCCGAGATGATCGCGGCGATGAAGTCGGCCGGCTTCGCGAACTACACGCTGTTCCGCAACGGCCTCGACGTGATCGCGGTCTGCGAGTGCCACCCCGACGTCGACACCTGTTTTGCACGCTTCGCGGCCGACGGTGTCGGCGACCGCTGGCAGGCCCACATGGAGGGGATCGTGCTCGACCTCACGGACGAGAGCGGCGGGCTCCGGCGGTACGGAGAGGACTGGCATCTTGAGTAACGCCGCGCGCCTCAGCGTCGCGCTCGTCTCGTGCTACTTCACGCTGTTCGACGAGCAGATGCCGGCCGGGTTCCGGCAGGACCGAGAGGCCCTCGTCAAGCGCTACGCCGATCTGCTGCGCGCTGAGTTCGACGTCGTCGAAGCAGGCATGCTCACATCCGATGCGGAGGGCGAGCAGGCGAACGCGCTCCTCCGTGCAGCAAGGCCGGACGCGGTCGTGTTCGCGCCCTCGATGGCGGCGCCGCCCAGTTACGCTGCACGGGCCCTCGCCGGTGTCGACTCGCCGCTCGTCGTGTGGAACGGGCCGACGATCGACCGGCTTCCCGATGGGTTGACCCAGGCGCAGGCGACCGTCAACTCTTCGCAGGTTGCCGCGGTCATGCTCGGCAACACCATGGTGCGCGCGGGGCGGCCCTTCGCGACGATCACCGCGTCGCCGAACGTGCAGGAGGACGTCGCCCAGGTGATCCGGACCGTCCGCGCCGCTGCGACCGCCTCCCGCCTACGTGGAGCCTCCGTGCTGCGGGTCGGCGCACCGTTCCCCGGCTACCTCGACGTCGAGGTGGGCCCACTCGACCTCGGCCGGCTCGGCATCACCGAGCGCTCGGTGAGCGTGAGCGAGCTGAACGACGCGTTCGGCGCGATCGAGCTGGCGCGGATCGACGAGGCCTACGCCGAGCTTTCCGGGCGCGGCTGGGCCCGGCACGAGGGGCCGTCCGACGAACGGAGCATGCGCCTCGCGCTCGCCCTGGGCGACCTTGCATCGGCGGCCGATGCCGTCGCTGCCACCGTCAACTGTCATTCCGACCTTCTGCGCTGGAACGCGGAGATCGGGATCACGGCGTGCCTCGGCGCCTCGCTCTTGACCGCTGGAGGCACCCCCGTCGCGTGCACCGGTGACCTGCCGACGGCGCTCGCCCTCGTGCTCGCCCGGGCACTCTCGGGCCGGGCGCTCTACTGCGAGTTCTATCTCCCCGAGCGGGAGACCGGCCTGATGTTGCTTGCTGCGGGCGGTGAGGGAGACCCCGCGTGGGCCGACGGCCGCTATCCCGTCGTGGTCGAGCCGAACGAGCACTATCCGGGCGCTTGCGGCGCCGGCGCGTCGCTCTCGTTCCGGCTCGAGCCCGCGCCGGCGACGGCACTCTCGCTGTCTCCGGTCGAAGGAACGTGGCGTCTCGCGTGGGCGACTGGAGAGATCGTCGAGGCTCGCTATGACTCGATTGGGGGGGCCGAACGGCATGTTCCGCTTCGACTCGGGATCGGCGTTCGAGGCGGGAGCGCGCTGGATCGCGTCGGGCGCAACACACCACAACGCCCTTGCGCTCGGGCGCCTCGATCTCGAGATCCCGGCGCTCGCCTCGGCCCTCGAGATCGAGGCGGTGCGTGTATGACTCGGATTCGCTCGGTGACGCCGATCTCGGTCAGGTACCCGGAGCCGAACGACAGCGGGGCGCTACGCCACCTGACGCTCTGCCGCATCGAGTCGGACGACGGCGCCGTCGGTTGGGGCGAAGCTGTGACGTCGTGGCCAGACGTGTGCCGGGCCACCGAGGCGATGATCGACGGCATCGGGGCCGAGCTCGTCGTCGGGCGCAACCCCCTCGACAATGGCGATATCTGGCGCCGCTGCAAGCAGCGGGCCTGGTGGTACGGCAACCGGGGCGGGGTCTCGTCGTTCGCGCTCTCCGCGATCGACATCGCGCTCTGGGATCTCAAGGGGAAGGTGCTGGGAGTCCCCGTGGTGCAGTTGCTCGGCGGAGCGCACCACACGCGGTTGCCGGCCGTCGCGAGCACGCATCCTTCGAGCTCGAGCCTCGAGGTCGAGGCCGACCGGCACGCGCGGTACATCGGCGAGCTGGGCTTTCAGGGATGCAAGTTCGGTCTCGGCAAGAAGGGCGAGGCAAGGCTCGGGAGCGAGGTGGAGCGCGACGTGGAGTTCATGCGGCTCCTCCGCGAACGGGTCGGGCAGAGACCGATGTTGATGTGGGATCGCGGCGTGAACGTGCTGAACTGGGACCCCGCCTTTGCGATCCGGTTGACGAACGCGCTCGAGGCGTTCGGCCTCACCTGGATCGAGGAGCCGTTCGAACCGGAGGAGATCGAGCACTTCCGGCGCCTGCGCGCCCACTGCTCGACGCTGATCGGCTCGGGCGAGCGTGAGTGGGACGTCAATGGCTACCGGAGCTTCATCGAGACCGGCGTCGCAGAGGTGATCGGCTTCGATCCCGGTCGCGCAGAAGGGATCACGGGAGGGAGACGCGTGATCGAGCTCGTCGAGGAGGCCGGTCTCTGGTTCAACGCCCACGCCTGGTCGAGCTCGATCGTGACTGCCGCGAGCCTCGCTCTGTCGCTGACGACTCCCCGCGTGCTCGTCTTCGAGCTGAAGCCGGAGGAGAACCCGATGCAGCACGAGCTCGTCGAGCAACCGATCGAGCAGCATGACGGGTGGATCGAAGCACTCGACGGCCCAGGTCTCGGGATCGACGTCTCCGAGTCCGTCGTCGACCGCTATCGCTTCTGACCGGCCTGTCCGGGGACGACTCTGACGCCGGTCACGTCGAAGGCGGCTGGTGACGACATCGCGGCCGTGCGTGGTTGACACCACGGCGGTCGGCCTCCTAGAGTGCTACTGGAACCGTTACCAATAAGGCGGGCTGCAATGACCGAAGTCGAGAAAGGTCTGCTCGGAAGCACGGACTCGGCGCTGGCGCGGTTGACGATCGCCGAGATCGAGACGATCCCGATCCGTGTCCCACTCGGCCGGACGTACCGTGGGAGCCGCTACAAGATGACGCACCGGTCGACGATCGTCACTCGGATCTACACCGAGGAGGGGATCGTCGGCGAGGCCTACTGCGGCGACGAGGACGCCGGGTTGCTCGAGATCGACGAGGTCGTGCGCCTCGAGATCGCGCCGCGCCTGATCGGCGAGGACGGCTTTCGGCTGGAGCGGGCCTGGGAGCTAGCCCGGCCGGCGACGTTCGACATCCTGCGTGACCGAAGGCTCGGCCTGGTCGCGACCGCGTGCGTCGACGCCGCCCTCTGGGACGCGGTCGGCAAGGCGCTCGGGCAGCCGCTGCACCGGCTCTGGGGTGGGTACCGGGACAGCGTCCAGGTGATCACGATCGGCGGGTACTACGGTCACCAGGACATCGCCGAAGAGGTCTCAGCTCTTCGCGAGCAGGGGCTCGCCGGGATGAAGTTCAAGGTGGGCGGTCTCACGCCCGAGGAGGACGCAGAGCGGTTCCGCATCGCACGAGCCGCCGCCGGGCCCGATTTCGTGCTCTGCGCCGACGCGAACCAGGGCTGGACGCCGGCTGAGGCTGTCGAGTTTGCGCGGCGGGTCTCGGATCTCGATCTCTACTGGTTCGAGGAGCCATGCATCTGGTCGAACGACCGACGCGCGATGCGCGACGTTCGCTTCGCCGGCGGCGTGCGCGTTTGCGCCGGCCAGAGCGAGTTCTCGGCGGGCGGGTGCCGCGACCTGATGGTCGAGGGCGCGATCGATTTCTGCAACTTCGACTCCTCGTGGTCGGGCGGGCCGACCGAATGGCGTCGCGTGGCGGCGGCGGCGGTCGCCTTCGACGTCGCGATGGCTCACCACGAGGAGCCCCAGATCGCCGCTCACCTGCTGGCGTCGATCCCGCATGGCACGTTCCTCGAGGTGTTCCACCCGGATCGCGATCCGATCTGGTGGAACCTCGTGGCAAACAGGCCGCCGATCGTGGACGGATCGTTGACGCTCCCGACTGGGCCGGGCCTCGGCTGGGAGCTCGACGGCGACTACATCGACGCCCATCGCGTGTCGGCGCGTTCGTGAGCGCCCCGTCTCTCGGGGCCGGTCTCGAGGGCGCCGGGGTCCTCGTGACGGGTGCTGTGGGCGCGATCGGATCGGCCGTGGCTCACGCGTTCGCGGAGTGCGGGGCGCGAGTCGCCGTCAGCGACCTCTCCGAGGAAGGGGCGCACGAGCTTGCCGCGTCGCTGCCCGGGAGACGGGCACGCCGGTCTCGGCGCCGACCTCGCCGACGTCGCGAGCCACACCGCACTCGTGGCCGCTGCGGCAGAGGCGGTCGGGCCGCTCGGCGCCCTCGCTCATCTCGCAGCGGTGCTGCTGCGGCGTCACGACATTGCCGAGATCGACGAGTCCGACTGGGACGCACAGGTCGATGTGAACTTCAAGGGGACGTTCTTCCTCAACCGGGCGTTCGCTGAGCACCTGAGGACCGCGGGCCGGACCGGCGCGATCGTCAACTTCAGCTCGCAGGGATGGTGGACCGGCGGCTTCGGCGGCTCCGTGGTCTACAACGCCACGAAGGGCGGAATCGTCACCCTGACGCGCGGCTTGGCGCGGTCGTACGCCGAGGCGGGGATTCGGGTCAACGCGGTCGCTCCGGGCCTGGTCGACACGCCGATGCTGCGGGGCGGGATGAGCGACGAGGCGCTCGACCGCCTGCTCGAACAGGTCCCGCTCGGCCGGATGGCCACACCGGCCGAGATCGCGCCGGCAGCCGTCTTCCTGGCCTCTGACCATGCGCGATACGTGACCGGCGCCACGCTGAACATCAGCGGCGGCTGGTTGATGTACTAGCCGGCTCGTTCGCCGAGCCGGGACAAACCTCCTGGCAAGGAGTGCGTCTGTAGTCGGGGAGACATGCTCGCGACCCGTAGCGCACTCGGTGGGCAAGGGGTCGAAGCTTTGTCTGACCAACCAGCTTGACAATCACTACCAGATGCTCTTGAATCGTTTGGCAGGGCGACTGGAATCGTATCCGGTGTTGCAGACCAGGAAGGAATTTCATGGCTGAAAACGAAAACAGCTTGAGCCGGCTAGAGCTGCTGAAGCGCGGTGCACTGGGGGTTGCGGCAGTCGGTGGCGTCGACGCTCTACTCGGGACAGGCGTGGCCGGAGCCTCGGTCAAGGGCCCGAAGCCGGGTGGCGACCTGATCGTCGGTATCGGCCAGACGTTCGAGGACATCAACGTGTTGACCGCGTTCGGTTACCGCTGGGGCCAGCTCATGGCGTACGCGATGTACGACACGCTCGTGAAGTTCGACGACAAGGGTCGCGCGGTGCCCTTGCTCGCAACAAAATGGGTGACGCCAAATCCGAAGACGACGATCGTCACGATCCGCAAAGGCGTGAAGTTCCATGACGGCAGCGACCTGCGCGTCGAGGACGTCGTCTGGAGCCTCAACCGCATCAACAGCGCGACCAAGCCGGTGTCCAACAACTTCCTCGCGCTGCCCAAGGACATCTGGGGCAAGGCTGAGAAGATCAACGACACAACGCTGCGGATCACGACCAGAAAGCCGACACGCATGGTCGAGAGCTGGCGCTTCTGGTTCATCATGCCCGAGAACGCCGACACCCGGAAGCCGGACATGGGAGCCCAACCGGTCGGAACGGGGCCGTTCCAGTACAAGCAGTTCGTCAAGGGCGACCGGCTCGACCTGACGAAGTTCCCGAGCTACTGGAACAACGGCGAGCCGTACCTGAACAGCCTGACCTTCAAGTTCCTCCAGGACGAGGCCGCCCAGGTCGCGAACTTCCTCTCGGGGAACGTGCAGTACCTCCACGACATCTCGGTCGCGACGCTTCCCCAGGTCCAGGGCAAGAACAACTCGAAGCTGATCCCCTCGGGCATCTTCTTCGAGTGGTGGCAGCCGCAGATGTACTTCGGCCCGCTTGCGGACATGAACGTCCGGCTTGCGCTCCAGTACGCGTTCGACAAGGAGACCGACAACAAGATCGCGTGGGGCGGCCGCGGGATCGAGACGTGGAACCCGTTCGAGAAGAGCCCGTACTACATCGGCAAGAAGTGGCCCGTCACCTACGACCCCGACAAGGCCAAGAGCCTTCTCGCGAAGGCAGGGCAGCCGAACCTCCAGCTGAACATGATGATCCTCTCGGACCCCGGCCCGTGGCATCAGGAGGCCGATGTGCTCCAGCAGGGGTTCAAGAAGGCGGGCATCAACGCCACGATTCAGCCGCTGCCGGCGGCGCAGTGGTTCGATCGGCTCTACACCAAGCGGAACCACGAGGGGATCGCTGTCAACGCGGGCAGCCTGCCGTTCCCGTGGGCGCTGATCGCCAACTACATGATGAAGGCGACCCTGCTCCCGAACCCGCCCAAGTACCCGAAGCCCGTATTGCCGGCGCTGACCTCTGCCTACAACCTGGCGTTCTCCTCGGCAAACGAGACCCAGTACTCGGCGGCGCTCAAGACGGTTCAGCGCCTGATGCTGAGCCAGGCCGCCGTCTTCCACACGATCATGGCCAACAACCAGAACGTCGCACCTCAGAACCTCATGGGGGTCGAGTCGACCCTGTTCGGCGACCAACGCTTCGCAGGCGCGTATTTCGCCTGAGTTGGGCCGTGCAACTAGCGGCTCGTCCGGTTGATCCGACGGCGGCGGGAGATGCTCAGTCTCCCGCCGCCTCGTCTCCACGATGCGTTTCCTGACCCCGATTCTCTCGCTGATCGCGGTACTGATCGCGATCTCGGTGATCACCTTCGTGATCTCCGATGCTCTCCCGGGCGACGCGGCGCAGGTTCGGGTGGGCAAGCGCGACGACCTGACGACGGCGCAGCGAAACCAGCTGGTCGCGATCACCCGCAAGGACCTCGGGCTCGACAAGCCGCTTCCCGTGCAGTACGTGATCTGGCTCGGGAAGGTGCTCCAGGGCGACTTCGGCACCCAGGAGGGCGGCGGCTCGGTTGGCAAGGCCGTGCTCGTGCGGATCATCCCCTCGCTCGAGCTGACACTCGTCGTCCTCCTCGTCAGCCTGCCGATGGCTGCGCTGCTGGCCGTCTCGGTGGTCCGACGCGGGAAACGCGTGCTCGCCAACGGGGTCGGCCAGCTGCTGACGGTCGGCTTCCTGATACCCCAGTTCTGGCTCGCGATCGTGCTCGTCGTCATCTTTGCCGTCGAGCTCCACTGGTTACCGGCCAGCGGCTACGACTCCTTTCCGAGCGACCCCAAGCAGCACATCGAGCACCTGATCCTCCCCGTGCTCGCGCTCGCGATCCCGACGACGGCCTTGTACTACCGTTACCTGCGCCAGAGCCTCCAGGACGTGCTGCAGACACAGTTCATCCGTACGGCCCGCGCCAAGGGCGTGACCGAGTCGCGCGTGCTCTACCGGCACGCGCTGCCGAACGCGCTGATCCCGTCGCTCTCGGTTCTCGGTATCCAGTTCGGCCAGCTGCTCGGCGGCGTGGTCGTGATCGAGCTGATCCTCAACTGGCCGGGCATCGGCGGCCTCCTCATGTACTCCGTCCAGAGAGAGGACGACAACACGCTGATCGCCGTCGTGATGGCGATCGCGGTTGCGTACGTCGTCTTCTCGACCTTCATCGAGATCGCCTACCGGATCATCGACCCGCGCATCCGGAGGTCGTAGTGAGCTGGCTCCGGCATAACCGCAAGCTGCAGATCGGGCTCTTCATCCTGCTGCCGTTCCTGCTCGCCGCGATCATTCCGGGGGTGCTGGCGCCGCACTCGCCCGATGCCCTGCTCGGCACGCCGTTCTCGCATCCCTCGAGCGGCTACCTCCTCGGGACGGACGAGGACGGGCGCGACATCCTGTCGCGGCTGATCTTCGCCGCCCGCTCGGATCTTGCGATCAGCCTCAGCGCGACGCTGATCTCGGCGGTGATCGGTGTGTTCATCGGCCTCGCAGCCGGCTATCGAGGCGGCAACTGGAGCACGCTCTGCCTGCGCGTGACCGATGTGATGCTCGCGTTCCCGTCGCTCCTGCTCGCCCTGTTCCTGATCGCGGTCGTCGGCCCGAGCGACACGGTCGTCATCTTCGCGCTCGTCATTCTCTACATCCCGGGCTTCATGAGACTCGCGCGCGGTCTCGCCCTGCAGCTTCGCGAGCGGTCGTTCGTGGAGGCGAGCCACATCTCCGGCGGTGGGCCCGTGTACATCGTTCGCCGCCACCTCGTTCCGAACGCGATCGGGCCGCTGCTCGTCGGGATCTCGCTGACGGCGGCGTACTCGCTGCTCGCCGTGGCGACGCTCTCGTATCTCGGCCTCGGCGCACCTCCCCCGGCCCCGAGCTGGGGCTCGATGTCCCAGTCCGCATACAACTACGTGTTCCAGGACTGGGAATACGGTGTCATGCCCGGAGCGTGCATCCTGATCGTCGCCTCGGCCTACCTGCTGATCAGCGCGGGCATCGAGGACGCGATTCAGCGCGGCGACCGCGTCGCGGAGGTGACGGCCAACCCGGCGGCCGGCAGCGCTCTCACGACCGAGGCGGCAACATAGTGGAGGTGCGGTCGGAAGCAGCTCCCGTGCGCGAGCTCCACGAGACCACGGTCCTATCGATCGAGGACCTGCTCGTCGAGTACCCGATTCACGGTGGCGTCGTTCGAGCCGTCGATCGCGCAGCGCTCGAGATCCGGCGCGGTCACCGCGTCGCGGTCGTCGGCGAGTCGGGCTCCGGGAAGTCGACGCTCGCACTCGCGATCCTCGGCCTGCTGGAGGCGCCGGGCCGGATCGGCGGCGGTTCGATCCGCCTCGGCGACCTCGAGCTCGCCGGCGCCGGCGAGGACGTCCTGCGCGGTGTGCGAGGCGGGAAGATCTCGATGATCTTCCAGGACGCGCTCGGATCGCTCAACCCGGTGAAGACGATCGAGTTCCAGCTCGTCGAGGCGATCCGGCAGCACAACGACGTCACGAAGACCGAGGCCCGCGAGCGGGCGATCTCGCTCCTTGCCGAGGTCGGCGTCTCCTCGCCGTCCGACCGTCTCTCCCAGTATCCGCACGAGTTCTCCGGCGGGATGCGCCAGCGCGTGATGATCGCGATGGCACTCGCATCGAATCCCGACCTCCTGATCGCAGACGAGCCGACGACCGCGCTCGACGTGACGACGCAGGCGAACGTGATCGACCTGCTCGTCCAGCTTTCGGATGAGCGGGACCTTGCTGTCCTGCTGATCACGCACGACCTCGGGATCGTCGCCGGCTTTGCGCACGACGTGCTCGTGATGTATGCCGGCGCCCCGGTTGAGTTCGGGCCGACGGAGCGCGTCTTCGCCGATCCCGGCCATCCGTACACGCGCGCGCTGATCGCAGCTGTGCCGCGTCTCACCGAGGATCGAGGCACCGAGCTCGCCTCGATCCCGGGCTCGCTTCCGCGGGCCGATGCGATCCCGCCCGGCTGCCGCTTCGAGGCGCGTTGCGCCATCGGCCGGGGTCGGGACCTCTGCAAGACGGTGCGGCCGACGTTCGATATTCGAGATCCTCGTCGGCTCGTGGCGTGCCACTACGAGCAGGAGGCGCGGGAGGCGCCGAGAGTCGTCGTGGCCGCGGGCGCTGCGAGCCGGCCGATCTCCGATACCGCCGAGCCGCTCGTCCGGCTCGACAATCTCGCCAAGAGCTACCGGGCGCGGGGAAGCTCGGCGTTCAGCCGGCGGTACCTGAGGGCGGTCGACGGTGTCTCGTTCGACATCAAGCCCGGTGAGTCGCTCGGCCTCGTGGGCGAGTCCGGCTCCGGCAAGTCGACGGTCGCCCGGCTGATCTTCGGACTGACCGATCGAACCGGTGGAACCGCAACCCTGGACGGCCGGCCGCTCGAGTCGAACCGGCGCGGCGGTCTCGCAAAGGAGCATCGCGGCCGCGTGCAAATGGTCTTCCAGGATCCCGCCGACTCGCTCGACCCCATGATGACGATCAACTCGATCGTCGCCGAGCCGCTCAACCTGCTCCGTGGCTCAGAACGGGTCTCCGCCGCCGGTCGCGTCCCCGAGCTGCTCGAGCTCGTCGGCCTCGACCCCGCCTTCGGCAAGCGCCGGCCGCTTCAGCTCTCGGGCGGACAGCGGCAGCGTGTGGCGATCGCCCGGGCGCTTGCCACCAATCCCTCGCTGATCGTCTGCGACGAGGCGGTCTCCTCGCTCGACGTGTCGGTGCGTGCGCAGATCCTCAACCTCCTTCGTGACCTGAAGGACCGGTTGGGCCTCGCGTACCTCTTCATCTCCCACGACCTGTCGACCGTGCGTCACGTCTGCGACCGCGTCGTGGTCATGTACGGCGGCCGCTTCGTCGAGATCGCGCCCGCCGACGAGCTCTTCCGCGCGCCCCAGCATCCCTACACGATCGCGCTCTTCTCCGCGGTGCCCGAGCCGGACCCGGTGGCCGAGCGCGAGCGGCAGCGGATCCGGCTCGAGGGGGAGCTGCCCGACCTGACCGCCCCGATCCCAGGTTGCATCTTCGCGTCGCGCTGCTGGAAGGCCGAGGAGCGCTGCCGCGTCGAGGACCCGGCGCTGGTGGAGCGCGGCGCGGGCCATCGCAGCGCCTGCCACTTTCCAGAGAACGTCGTCGTGAGCGTGGCCGACCACCCACCGAGAGGAGAGCCGACATGACCGCAACAGTGACCGAGCACCCTGGCTACGAGGCGATCTGCCCGTGGCACCACCGGCAGCCCTTCACCGAAGAAGACCAACACCCGACGGTGATCTCGCGGGCGGACGCGCCCTACACATCCTGGGCGCCGGCCCCCGGCAACAGCACGCCGTCGTGGATCTACGTCGGTACGAAGCGGGTGAATTGCGGCACGTTCTACGTGCAGCCCGGCGGTTGGTTCGACCCCGGCAACCATCCGAACCCCGAGCCCTACTACATCCTCAAGGGCACGCTGCACCTCTCGAACCCCGACACCTCCGACGTGATCGAGGTCCGGGCCGGCGACGCGTCGAACATCCCCGCGTTCGCCTACCACCACGCCTGGAACTTCGGCGACGAGGTCTGCGAGATCCTGTGGTGGGTGCCGGGAGAGATGCACACCGAGGAGTTCAAGGACAAGCTCGACCGCGACATCACGAATCCGCAGTGGTACGAGCGGACGCCCGGTGATGCTGAACGGGCTGACCGAGCGGAACGACGGGTTCCCCTCCCACCTGGACGACCTGAACAGCTGGCCGCCGGAAGCCTCGACCAAGGGCCCGCTCGACATGCAGCACCTGCCGCGCTCGACCTGGCTTCACCTCCTACAGGGCACCGATCCGCGGCTCACCGTGCTCAACTCGTTCTTCTACTGCGACGACCGGATCCGCTGCAGCATGATCTCGCTGCCGCGCGGGCGCGAGTCGCAGCCTGAGTCGGGTGGCTACGAGCGGCTTCTCTACGTCGAGTCCGGGAGCCTGTCGGTCAACCTCACAGGAACCGGGAAGAGCCTGCTCGCCGGGCCGGACGACCTCGTGTTCCTGCCGCCGTTCACGGAGCACAGCCTGCAGGCGATCGGAGACGAGCCGGTCGGTGTCCTCTCCGCTCTCGCGTTCGAGTAGATCCGGATGTCGGCAGGCGAGAGCGAGTATCCGGGATACGAGGCGATGTTGCCCTGGCATCACCGCCAGCCGTTCGACGGCGTCGAGCAGTTCCCGTGCGTGGTCGCGCCGGGCGATGCGTCCTACTTCTCGTGGGCGCCCGAGCCCGGCAACTCCATGGCGACCTGGGTCCACGTCGGTACGCGACGCCTCAACCAGGGAACGTTCTACGTCGAGCCCGGGCACTCGTTCGACGCCGGGAACCACCCCAACCCCGAGCCCTACTACGTGCTCCGGGGCTCGCTGATGCTCTCCAACCCCGATACCTCCGATGTCGTCGAGCTCAGGGCGGGCGATGCGGCGAACATCCCGGCTCTGGCGTTTCATCACGCCTGGAACATGGGCGACGAGGTCTGCGAGATCCTCTGGTGGGTGCCCGGAGAGATGCATACCGACGAGTTCAAGCACGCGATCTCGACGAAGGAGCACGGCGAGTGGCAGTGGTACGGGCGCAAGCCCGTGATGCTCAACGGCACGCACGATCGCAACGAGGGCTTCCCGTCGCACCTCGACGACCTGGAGGCGTGGCCGCCGCGCGCGAGCACGAAGGGGCGCGTCGACATGGAGCATCTGCCGCGCTCGCGGTGGCTTCACCTTCTGCACGGGACTGATCCGAGGCTGACCATGCTCGTCTCGTTCTTCTTCTGCGACGAGCGGATCCGTTGCGGCAAGGTCACACTCCCCGCAGGGCGCGAGTCGACGCCGGAGTCGGGCCCCTGGGAGAAGACGCTCTACGTCGAGGCGGGCTCGCTCTCGGTCAACCTGACCGGGACAGGCCGGAGCCTGCTCGCCCGCCCTGGAGAGGTCGTGTTCCTGCCGCCCGGAACCGAGCACAGCCTCCAGGCGATCGGCGACGAGCTCGTAACGGCGCTGTTCGCCGAGGCCCGCTGAGTGGAGTACCGGCTGGCGCAGCTGACCCGGGTCGAGGCGGTCGAACGCGCTCGCGCGGGAGCGATCTGCCTCGTCCCGGTCGGCTCGCTGGAGCAGCACGGCGATCACCTTCCCGTCTTTACCGACTCGCTGATCGCCGAGCACGTATGCCTCGAGGTCGCTCGCCGGGCCCGCTCCGACGTTTTTGTGACTCCCCCGCTCTGGACGGGATTCAGCCCCCACCACCTTCGCTTCGGCGCCACGGTGACCCTTGCCGGCGCCACGTTCGCCGCGCTCATGCGCGAGACGGTCGAATCGCTTCAGGCGTGGTGCGCGCGGGTCGTCGTCGTGAACGGGCACGGCGGGAACCGAGGCCCGCTGATCACACTCGGCGTCGAGAACGGGATCGAGTCGATCAGCTACTGGGAGGTGGTACCGACGCCTCGAATGACCGCGCTCTTCCCGTTCGACCTGGGCTCGGTGGGACACGCAGGCGAGTTCGAGACGTCGGTGATGCTGGAGGCCTTCCCCGACCTGGTCGGCGAGCCCGGCTTCGGGAACGAGCCGATCGTCGAGCAGAACGCCGCCTTCCTCGTCCCGGACATGGGCGAGAGCGGCGTGCTCGGTGACCCACGGGCGGCGACCGCCGAGGGTGGACGTGCCGTGCTCGACGACGTCGTCGCGGCGCTGGTCGCCGTGCTCGACGGCGAGGGCGACAACGACCTGGATGACGATGACGGCGACGCCGTCGAGGAAACGGAGGAGATCGAGTGACTGAGTTTCGTGCCGGCTCCGCATCACTTCGCCTGGAGCCTCCGCTTGGCCTGCCGATGATCGGCTTCGTCCGCCAGCGCCACGGTGCGCTCGGCTACGGCATCGAGCTCGAGGTGGGAGCGATCGTGCTCGAGCGCGGCGATACCCGAGTGGTGCTCTGCGGCGTCGACATCGTCGGCATCGACGCGCCTGAGATCGGCCCCGTGATCGACCGGGTCGCAAAGGCGACAGGGGCTGCGCCGGAGGGCATCCTCCTGAACTGGAGTCACACCCACCTCGCGCCGACCGGCGGCCGTCTCCACGGAGCGATCTTCGGCGAGCTCGACGAGGACGGGCAGTTCGCGGTCGATGCCTTCGCTCGCGTTGTCCAGGACAAGATCGTGTCGGTCGCCCAGCTCGCGGTCGAACGGCTCGAGCCGGCGCGGGTGGTCTGGGGACAGGGAGATGCCGATGTCGCCGTGAATCGTCGAGAGCGTTCGGAGGGGGGCTTCAACGGGGGCACGATCCTCGGCTGGAACCCCGACGAGCTGGTCGACATCGAGGTGACGACGCTTCAGGCCCGCCGTCCCGACGAATCGGTGATCGCGACACTCGTCGGTTACGGCTGCCATCCCGTGACCACCGGCTATGACATGTACATCTACTCCGCCGATTTCCCGGGGCCGCTGCGCCGCGTGGTGCGTGCCGCGACCGGCGGCGAGTGCGTCTTCTTCCAGGGTGCCGGCGGCAATGTCCTACCGCGGTTTGCCTTCACGGACGACGAGTCGGAGGCGGAGCGGATGGGCAGTCGGATCGCGGTCGCTGCGCTCGAGTCGGTCGCCGACCGGCTGGCCACGCCGGTCGAGCTCGTACGGCTCGAAGAAGGCTCGGTGACGCCGATCTCCAAGTACCGCCGAGCCCAGCTCGACGTCGAGGCGCCCGAGCTCGCCGCCGCCGCGGAGACGGTCTCGATCCCGCTCATGCCGCATCCGCCGCTCGAGGAGATCTCGAAGCTACGTGAGGAATACGACCGGGACCTCGACGCCGCGCGAGCGACCGGCGACGTCGGGAAGGTCAAGGTGGCCTACTACCACGCGAAGTGGGCGCGGAGGATCGAGGAGCAGCTGCGGACGGGAACGGCGCCCACGGAGATCTCCGGTCCGGTTCACGCCGTGCGGATCGGCGACGGGGTGATCGTCACCGGGCCCGGCGAGACGTTCACCGAGTACGGGATCGCCGTCAAGGAACGCTCCCCCGGCGCACCGACGCTCTACGCCGGCTACACGAACGAGCTCCTCGGCTACCTGCCGACCGCGGCCGAGTACCAGTTCGGAGGTTACGAGGCAGGGTACGGGTACAAGAGCGTCGGCCTTCCGTCGCTCTTCGATCCGAGCGTCGAGGAGATCCTCGTGAGCACCGGCGTCCGCCTCGCGGAACGTCTCTTCCCCGAAGCGCAGCCCTGGGATGCAGACCGCGGCTGGACCGCTCAGGGTGACCTGCCGGAGCTCGAGACGGCACCCTTCGAGCACCCGTCGGCGAGACTGTCCGAGTCACTCTCGTGAGCGCCCGAATCGGCGTCATCGGGGCGGGCTTCTGGGCCTCGTATCACTATCTGCCCTTCTTCCTTGCAGACCCCGACGTCGAGCTCGTCGGCATCGTCCGCAAGACGGACGACGGCCTGGAGCAATTCAAGCGCGAGTTCGACCTCCAGGTCGCGACTACCTCGGTCGAGGAGCTGCTGGCCGCGGGGCTCGACGGCGTCGTGGTCTCCTCGCCGCACAGCTTCCACCGCGAGCACGCAGTCGCTGCACTCGAGGCCGGGGCCCACGTCCTCGTCGAGAAGCCCATGTCGGTCAAGCTGGCGGATGCCGAGGCGATCGCGGTAGCCGCGGCAGCCGCGGGGCGAACCGCTGCCGTCGCGCACGGGTGGAACTACTCGCGCCTCGCGATCTGGGCGAAGGAGATGCTCGATTCCGGCAGGATCGGAAGGGTGACCTCGGTCACGGGCTACAAGGCAAGCTGTCTGGCCGACCTCTTCTCCGGCCGCGCCGGCTACGGCATGGTCGACGTCGGTGGATTCCCGGTCGAGGTCGAGGTCGACACCTGGGCGCGAGCCGATGCCGGCGGCGGGTACCTCTACGGCCAACTCTCGCATCTCCTCGGGCTGGGCTTGCACCTCGCGCCCGCGGAGCCCGAAGACGTGTTCGCCCGGGCCAACTTCCTCGAGAACGGGTGTGATCTCGACATCCAGGTCTCGGTTCGTCTCGCAGACGGGGTGATCGCCTCGTTCAGCGGTCACGGTCATCAGCCGTGGGTCATCCGGCACGGATTCGACCTCAAGATCGCGGGCGAGGAGGGCGTGCTCCTACTCGACATGCAGCGTGTCCACGCCGAGCTGCTCCTGCAGGGAGACAGGGAGCGCGGCGAGGTTCTCCATGTCGGGCCGGAGCCCCCGCCGCGCGACGAGGAGGGCGACTACTCGTGTGACGGGCCCGCCCGGTTCCTCATCGACACCTGTCTCGGCCGCGACACCATTGATCGAGCGTCCGCCGAGCTCGGCATTCGAACGGTCGCTGTGATGGAGGCCGCCTGGGAGTCGGCGCACACCGGTGCCCCGGTGGCGATCGACCGGCTCCGGTCTGCTGTTCGCTAGCGCCCGACGGGCCCGAGGTTCAGCACGGTGATCTAGTCGGCGCCGCCCGCGCTCACGGCACGGTGCCGCCACTCACGCTCCACTCGGCTCCCGTCACGTTGGACGCACGAGCGGAGCACAGGAACACGATCACCGCAGCGATCTCGTCGGGGTGCGCGAGCCTTCCGAGCGGCCGGGCCGCGCCAACCCGCGTGAGCACCTCATCGCGCGAGCCTTGCTGGTCGGCCAGGCCACCCTCCTCGAGCCAGGCGCGGGTCAGGGTAGGGCCAGGGATCACGGCGTTCGATCGGATCCCCTCGGCCGCGTACGCCTCCGCGACCTGACGGGAGTACGCGAGCATCGCCGCTTTCGTGACCGAGTAATCCGGCATGCGCCGCGATGGCCGGCGTCCAGACGTCGAGGCGACGTTCACGATCACCCCGCTTCCGGCCTCCACCATGCCCGGGAGCACGGCCTGCGTCGATCGAACCGCGCTCATCACGTTCGCCTGGAACGAAAGGGACCAGTCCTCGTCCAGGACGTCCTCCAACGCCCTGATAGTCGCCTGACCAACGTTATTGACGAGGCAGTCGACCCGTCCGAAGCGATCGAGCGTCGCTTCCACGGTCCGCGTCGGCGCTGTCGGCTCGAGAAAGTCCGCCTGGACATGCAGCGCCTCTCCTACGTCGGGTGACGCTTCGGAACGGCTCGTGGTGACCACGCTTGCACCCTCCTCGGCAAGCATCCTTGCGGCGGCGAGACCGATACCGGCCGTCGAGCCCGTGACCAGAACCACCTTTCCTTTCAGCCCCATGTCCATGAGTAGCCGGTTTATAGCGGCTCGGCGTCGCCGGGCGCCGGGATGCCGGACGGGGCGAAGCGTCGTGCGCCGCGATCACCGGCGGCGGTCGACTGCCCTCGGGATCAGGCAGACTCCCGGCGTGCTCATGCGTCGGCCGATCATCGTGCTCCGGTTCTTGACCTGACATGGGCAGCGTTGCGTTCATGGCGGAATGGGAGGCCCGCTTCGGCCGGCCCGAGCCGAGCGTCGTGTGCGTCGGGATGAACTACGCCGAGCATGTTCGCGAGCAGGGCGGCGATCGGCCTTCTGCCCCGCTCCTCTTCGCCAAACTCGCGAATACGCTCTGCTGGAGCGGCGAGACGATCGTGCTCCCGGCCGGGATCGGCCACGTCGACGCCGAGGCCGAGCTCGCGATCGTGATCGGAACGACGGCGCACGCGGTCGAGACTGACGCGGCGATGTCGTACGTCGCCGGCTTCACCTGCGCCAACGACGTGAGTGCCCGCGACATTCAATTCTCCGAATCGCAGTGGTTCCGGGGTAAGGGCTACGACACGTTCTGCCCGATCGGCCCGAGCGTCGTCTCGGCCTCCGAGCTGGGCGACCCCGGGAACCTGCGGATCAGTCAGCGCGTCAACGGCGAGATCCTCCAGGACTCGAGTACGAGTGATCTGATCTTCGGCATCCCCGAGCTCGTCGCTTACGCCTCCGCGTTCATGACGCTCCGCCCAGGAGATCTCATCCTCACCGGGACCCCAGAGGGGGTCGGTGTCTTCCGCGACCCCAGGCGCCCGCTGCGACACGGAGACCTGGTCGAGGTCGAGATCGAGGGGATCGGGGTCCTCCGCAGCGACGTGCGGGCGGGCTGACGAGCGGCGCTTCCGTCTCGCTGCCCCTGCTCGCGACGTCGCGAAACCCCGGAAAAGAGTGGTGGTAGTGTCCTGGAATCGAAGCTGGAAAGGTTTCTAGGAACCCCTCACGACTCCCACCTTTGACTCCGTGAGCCGATGAACACGACGACGCTGACCATGAGCGAGGCGATCAACTTCGCTCTCGACGAAGCACTCGCGCGTCCCGAGCCGATGATGCTGCTCGGACAGGACATCGGCGCGTACGGCGGCACCTTCGGAGTCACACGCGGTCTGTGGGAGCGCTACGGCGACGACGTCGTGCGCGATGGCCCGCTGTGCGAATCGGGAACGGTCGGTTTCGCGATCGGCCTCGCAGTCACGGGCGTGCGCGCAGTGTGCGAGATCGAGTTCTTCGACTTCGTCGGCGTCGCCATGGACCAGATCTTCAACCAGGCGGCGAAGCTGCACTACTTCACCGGCGGCCAGCTCAGGGTGCCGCTGGTCATCCGCACGCCGATCGTCGCGCGGATCGGAATGGGCCCGCAGCATTCGCAGAGTCTCGAGGCCTGGTTTCTCCACATTCCGGGGATCAAGGTGGTGATGCCGTCCAATGCGGCAGATGCCTACGGGCTGATGCGCACCGCGCTCCTGGACGAGAATCCGGTCCTGTTCATCGAGAACGTCCGCCTCTATGGGCGCCGTGCCGAGGTCGAGCTGGGCGGCGCTCCGATTCCCTTCGGCTCGGCGCGGATAGTCAGGCACGGCACCGACGCGACCGTGGTCGCCCTGTCGGGCATGGTGGACGAGGCAGTGGCTGCCGCCGACCGGCTCGCCGAGCGAGGCATCTCGGTCGAGGTGATCGACCCGCGCACGATCGCACCGCTCGACATCGAAGCGATCCTGGAGTCCGTTCGGCGCACGATGCGGGTTGCGGTCGCCCACGACGCACACAAGACCGGGGGATTCGGTGCCGAGCTTGCGGCCCGCATCATGGAGGAGGCGTTCGACTACCTCGACGCTCCCGTGGAGCGAGTTGCTGCGCTCGACGTCCCCGTCCCCTGCACCCCCGGCGGCATTGCGAAGGTGTACCCATCGGCCGACGATGTCGTGACTGCGGTCGAACGGCTCCTCGCATGACCCAGCTCCGTCTGCAACAGCTGTCGATCTCGATGGAGGACGGCAAGATCCTTCGCTGGCTCGTCTCCGACGGCGATCAGGTCGCCAAGGGGGACGTGCTCGTCGAGGTCGAGACCGACAAGGCGACGATCGAGGTCGAGTCTCCGGAGGCCGGCACGATCACGATCGTCGCGCCGGAGGGCGCCATCGTCCCCGTCGAAGGCGTCCTCGGAGAGGTTCGCGCAGCCGAAGGGCCTGTGCGCGCGATCGACGACCCGACGACGCCACCGGCTGCGAACGGAGGCGAGCCCGGGTCGGTAGCAGCGCCCGAGAGCCCGCCTCTCCGGCACGGGCCGATCGCCTCGCCTGCGGCACGCCGGATCGCCACAGAGCACGGGGTCGAGCTCGCGACCGTACAGGGCAGCGGCCCCGGGGGGCGCATCGTCGTCCGCGATCTGGCGACGACCGCCGTGCCCGGAACAGCCGCGCCGGCGTTGTCCGGGTCGCCGGCCGGGGACGCGCCCCAGGGGCTTCGAGCGGCGGTCGTCAAGAACATCGTCGCGAGCTGGCAGCAGATTCCGCACGTCCAGATCGGAGGAGAGCTCGCGGCCGACGGTGTATTGGCCGCTCGAGCGCTTCTCTCGACCTCCGTCAAGGTGACGGTCACCGACCTGCTCGCGCTAGCCCTCGTACGGGCGCTCGCGGAGGTTCCGGAGCTGAACTCCATCCGGAGGCCAGACGGCACGGTGGAGCGCTCCGGGCCGGTCCATCTCTCGCTCGCGGTCGCGACCCCGGACGGTGTCGTCGCGCCGGTGATTCGGGATGCCGGCTCCCGCTCGCTCGAAGAGCTGGCGGCCGAGCGCGCACGTCTCGTCGCGGCGGCGCGTGACGGCTCCGTCGACCGTCGCGAGCTCGTCGGGGGGACGATCACGCTCTCGAACCTCGGCGCCTACCCGGTCGACTTCTTCGCGCCGGTCGTCTCGGGCCCACAGATCGCCATGGTCGCTACCGGACGGATCGTCGAGAAGCCGGTGGCCGAGGCCGGCTGGATAGCTGTGCGGGCGCGCATGTGGGCGAACGTCGCAGTCGACCATCGCGCAGCCGACGGCGAGGCCGGCGGCCGCCTGCTCGCGGCTCTCGAGCGCCAGCTCGCATCCCTTCCAGGAGGTCTCGCATGACAATTGCGCCGGTGCCTCTCGACGAGGCAGTGCCCGGGCCCCGCCCGAGCGCGAGCCGACGATGCGTCGCTCGTCGCCCTCTACCGGGCGATGGTGCGCGTCCGCGCATTCGAGGAGGAGGTGATCGATGCCTTCGCGGCCGGGCTGATTCCCGGCTCGACGCATCCGTGCATCGGCCAGGAGGCGATCAAGGCGGGTGCCTTGTCGGTGCTCCGGCCCGACGACCTCGTCCTCGCCACCTACCGCGGGCACGGGGAGGCGCTGCTCAAGGGCGCCGACCCGACGGGTGTCATGTCCGAGCTCATGGGCCGGACGACGGGGCTTTGCAAGGGGAAGGGGGGCTCCATGCATCTTTCCGATCCGAGCGTCGGGCTGATCTCGACCAATGCGATCGTCGCGGGGCACATCCCCATGGCAGGCGGAGCCGCACTCTCGTGCCAGTTCCGGCGCACCGGCCAGGTGGTCTTGTGTTTCTTCGGCGACGGGGCATCGTGCGAGGGCGAGTTCTTCGAGACCCTCAATATGGCGATGCTCTGGCGCGTGCCCCTGGTCTTCATCTGCGAGAACAACGGCGTCGCGATCTCCGTGCCTACCGTCGAAGAGCCAGGCGACGCCCGACATCGCCGATCGCGCCACGGGATTCGGTATGCCCGCTTCCATCGTCGACGGCAACGACGTACTCGCGGTTCGCGACGCGGTCGAGTCAGCGGTCGCACGTGCACGAGCCGACGGCTGGCCCGTCGTTCGTGGAGTGCAAGACGGTTCGCTGGGAACGACACTCGGCCTACTCGGCCGGCGGCACAGATCAGGAAGAACAGCGCCGCAAATGGCAGCGCGTCGACCCGATCCCACGCTTCGCACAGGCTCTCGTCGAATGGTGTGTCCTCGACAGCGCTGGTCTCGAGGCCGTTGCGGCGGACGCCAAGGCGGAGATGGCGCTCGTTCGCACTACCGCCGAGGCCGCGCCCGTTGCCGACGCCGGAGTCGGTGTTCGAGGATCTGTTCGCGCAGGCCCCGGCGGGGTGACGATGCGCGCCGGCGTCGGCAGGGCCGACATCACGCCGCCGGTGGGCATCCCGGCGGGTGGCTGGGGGAACCAGTATCACGAGGTCTCGGAAGGGAACGATCTCGAGCTCTGGGCAACCGTGCTCGTGGTCGAGGGAGAGGACGGCCTTCGAGCCGCGCTTGCTGACGTGGATCTGTGCATCTTCGACGACGGTCAAGCGGCACGTATTCGTGACGTGATCGCCGCAGCGGCCGATGTGCCCGAGGCCCATGTGGCAGTCGGGACGACGCACAACCACTCCGTTCCGGTCACGCTCGAGCTGGGTGGTGCCTGGATCCGGCGAAACCGCGATCTCGTCGAGCCCTATGTCGAGTCGGTGATCGACGCGATCGGCATCGCCGCCGCGCAAGCCGCGGCAGCGCTCGGTCGCGTTCGGGTCGGGAGCGGTGTGGGCGACTCGTCTCTGGCCGTGAACCGACGGATGACGAGGCCGGACGGCACCGCGGCGGTTGGCCTCAACCGGGACGGGATCGCGGACCGCACGCTGACCGTGGTTCGCCTCGACGGCGATGACGGGAACCCGGTCGCGACCATCGTCCACTACGCCTGCCACCCGATCATCCTCGGGCCCGACAACACGCATGTCACACCGGAGTTCCCGGGCATTGTCAAGCGCGTGGTCGAGGCCGAGCTCGGCGGCCGCTGCCTGTTCGTCCAGGGCGCCTGCGGCGACGTCGGCCCGAGCGAGCTGTTCGTGCCCGACCTGGCCGTATATCGGCGCCTCGGCGCGATGCTGGGCCATGAAGCGGCGGCGGTGGCCCTTCGTTCGTCGTGGCGCCGGCGCCGCCAGCGGCTACGCGATGGCGAGGCCTCCGCGTGGATCGCCTCGTTCGAGTATGAGCCGGACGTCGAGCCTGATGCGACCGTCGCCGTTGCCCGCGAGATCCTCCCGCTGCCGCTGCGAGACGATCTCGGCGACCCGGTCGAGTGGAGCGCCGAGGCGGCGCGCTGGGAAGAGGAGTCGTACGCGGCGCGAGCCGCGGGCGCCCCGCACACCGAGGTCCGCGAGTTGACGGTGCGGACGAAGTTTGCGCGCATGCGTGCCGAGCGCGGCCATGCGCTGGAGGGGCTGGCCGCCTACCCGCTGCTCGTCCACGGGCTGCGGCTCGGCCCGGTCGCACTCGTCGGTGTCCCGATCGAGCTCTTCAGTGAGATCGGTACCTGGATCCGAGAGGCGTCGCCATTCGATACGACGCTCGTATCCGGCTACTGGAACGGGTATCGCAACTATCTGCCGACCGACGCAGAGCGCCCCAGGGGAGGGTACGAGATCGACATCTCGCCGTTCCGGCCCGGGGCCGACAGGCTCGTGTCGGCGGCGGCGGGCCGGATACTGGAGGCGTTGCACTGAGCGAGGTCGCCGTTGTCGTCGGTGCCGCGGGCGGAATCGGCGCAGGAGTCGCCGAGCACCTCCTGGCCGTCGGACCCAACGCTTCGCTGTGGCGTCGTCGATCTTGCCTCCGGCTGGTCGGATGCGCTCGTCGAGCGGTTCGGCGCCGAGCGGGTGGTCGAGCGATCGGTCGACGTCCGCGATCACGCCGCAGTCGAGCGCTGCGTCGACGACCTCGCAGGCCGGCTCGGCGAGCCCACACAACTCGTCTACTCGGCCGGAGTCCAGCACAACGAATCGGCGCTCGAGCTTGCATACGACGACTGGTGCCGGGTGCTCGAAGTGAACCTGTACGGAGCGTTCTCGTTCTGCCAGGCAGCAGGGCGGCGGATGGTCGCGGCCGGACGTGGCTCGATCGTGCTCGTGTCCTCGATCTCGCTCTACTTCGGCTTCCCGAGGCGGCTTCCCTACATCGTCTCCAAGAACGGGCTGGTCGGCCTGGTGCAGACTCTGGCGGTCGAGTGGGCGCTCGACGGCGTTCGCGTCAACGGCGTGGCGCCCGGCTTCGTCGAGACTCCGCTGATCCGCCACGCCTTCGAGCAGGGCCACGTCGATCGCAAAGAGGCCGAGCGCAACCACGCACTCGAGAGAGTCGCCTCGCCGTTCGAGATCGCCACAGCGATCCGCTTCCTTCTGTCCGAGGACGCCAGCTTCATCACCGGAGAGATGCTCTCCGTCGACGGTGGCTTCCGGATGAAGAAGATCTGAGGCGCGCCTCTCCGAGCACTCCTGACAGTCCAGAGCGGAGTTTCTCGGAATCTTTTCATGGCTCAGGCGCAGTAGAACCTGCCTTTCTCGGATGCCGCCTATCGTTTTGCCCTCCGAACGGGAAGTGGTTCGGGAGTCGACTCCAATGCCGACTATTCTGAAGCCGTGGTCGCCGAGAGTCACGTTGCCTTTGACCGGAACCGTGGCCATCGGGTCAGCATGCGCGAGGTTGCCGCTAGAGCCGGCGTAGCGATGTCGTCGGTATCTCGTGTGATGTCCGGGCATCCTGATGTCAGCCCGGACATGCGAGTCCGCGTGCTGGCTGCGGTGAACGAGCTCGGCTACGAACCGGATCTCCTCGCGCAGAGCCTGAGGCGACGCGAGACCCTCACCGTGGGTTTCGTCGTCGGCGACATCTCGAACCCGCTTTTCGCCGAGATCGTGATGGGCGTGGAGGCGACGCTCCATGCGAACTCCTACTCGATGCTGCTCACCAACTCGCTCGGCGATCCGGCGATGGAGGCAGCCCACATCGGGCTCCTCTCTCAGCGGCGAGTCGACGGTCTCGTCATCTCTGTCCTCGACGAGACGCATCCCGAAAGCATCGTCCGTCTACGGGAGCTCGAGATCCCGGTCGTCGTGCTCGACCGCGCCGCGCCGGGGGTCGCGGTCAGCCGCGTCCTGTCCGACCACCGGTCGGGTATGAGAGACGCGGTGCTCCACTTGCTCGACCTTGGCCATCGCCGGATCGCGTTGATCGTGGGCACCGGGGTCAGGCCCGCGCTGGAGCGTCGGGCAGGCTTCGAGGAGGCGTTCGCGGTCAGGGGGCTCCCGCAGACGTACTCGATCCTCGAGGGGTCATTCGCCGTGGAGCATGGCTCGGCGGCCATGCGCGAGCTTCTCGCGTGGCCGGAGCCTCCAACGGCGGTGATCGCGGGCGGGAATCAGCTGATGCTCGGGGCGCTCCGAGTCGTGACCGAGCGCGGGATTCAGCTCGGCACCGAGCTTTCGTTCGTCGGATGCGACGATGTCTCGATCGCCGATCTCTATAAACCGGCGATCGCCGTCGTCCGACGCGACAACGTAGAGATGGGTCGCACCGCGGCCGAGCTCCTGCTCGCGAGGATGCGTGAAGGGGCGAGCCCAACGGACGTCGAGCTTCGGACGGAGTTCGTCGCCCGACCGAGCTGCGGCCCGCCGACCCGATGACAGCCCCCACGCCGGCTGCGCCTCTTCACGCTCCGCCGCTCTTGCCTCGAGACATTGATCTTCGGCCCGGGCGCGGGGGTTGGCAAGAGGTGACGGGACCGCTCGCCGACGTTCGCGTCCTCGCGATCGAGCAGTTCGGTGCCGGGCCGTTCGGGACGATGCAGCTCGCCGATCTGGGAGCCGACGTGATCAAGATCGAGGATCCGTCTGTCGGCGGCGATGTCTCCCGTTACGTCCCGCCTTATCAGGTCGGAACCGACTCGGTGTACTTCGAGAGCTTCAATCGGAACAAGCGGTCGATTACGCTCGACCTTCGCCATCCGGAAGTCACGCGTGGTGCTCGAGGATCTCGATACGCGTGTCCGACGCGCTGTACTCGAACCTGCGCGGCGACCAGCCCGAGAAGCTACGCATCCGATACGCGGACCTCGAGCCCGTGAATCCCCGGATCGTGTGCGTCTCGCTGTCGGGGTTCGGGATGAGCGGGCCGCGCATGCGCCAGGGCGGCTACGACTACACGGTTCAAGGATTGGCGGGGTGGATGAGCCTGACCGGTGGCCCTGACGAGCCGCCGACGAAGAGCGGCCTCTCGCTCGTCGACTTCTGCGCGGGCTACGTCGCCGCGATCGCGACCATGGCCGGGATCTGGCAGGCTCGGCGGGACGGCCGGGGCTGTGACGCCGACCTCTCGCTCCACGAGGTCGCGCTCGCTCAGCTGACCTACATCGGCGCGTGGGTCGCGTCCGGAGGGTTCGAGCCGAAGCGGATGCCTGACTCCGCCCACCAGACGGTAGTGCCGTTCCAGGCCTTCGCGACCGACGACGGCTGGATCATGATCGCCTGCCCGAAGCAGCTCCTCTGGGAGCGGCTGTGCGCTGCGATCGGGCAGCCGGAGCTCGCGGCCGACGAGCGGTTCTCTGACTTTGCTGCACGCGACCGTAACCGTGACATCCTCGTGCCGCTGCTTCAGGAGGTGCTCGCGGGCCGCTCGACCGGCGAATGGCTCGAGGTGCTCGAGGCGCATGGTGTTCCGAGCGGGCCTGTCAACGACGTTGCGGCTGCGCTTCGCGACGAGCAGGTCGCCGCCCGTGGGGGGATGTCGGAGTACGAGCACCCCGTGCTCGGGGTGGTGCGCGGTCCGGCGTCTCCTTTTCGGCTCTCGGATCATGTCCCGGTGGCGACGGCGCGCACCTCGGCTCGGCGAGCACACCCGTCAGCTCCTGGGGGAGCTCTGCGGGTATGACGAGGAGCACCTTCACCGGCTCGCCGAAGCGGGCGTGTTCGGGGCGGCGAACGAGGAGGAGGCACGATGACCGAGCAGTGGCGAGGACGGTTCCTGGAAGACTTCGAGGTCGGAGACGTGTATCGAAGCCGGCTCGGCCGGACGATCACCGAGACCGACAACGTCTGGTTCACCTGCCTGACGATGAACACGAACCAGATGCACTTCAACAGTGAGTACGCCGCGCGGACGGAGTTCGGCCGGCCGCTCGTCGTGTCGTCGCTCACCCTGGCCGTCGTGCTCGGGCTCTCCGTCGCCGATACCTCCGAGAATGCCTCGGCCAACCTCGGCTGGGGGGACATCAAGTTGCCGAAGCCGGTTTTCGCCGGTGACACCCTCTGGGCCGAGAGCGAGGTGCTCAGCCTGCGCGAATCGCGCTCCCGACCCTCGAGCGGAATCGTCGGCATCCGCACCCGTGGGATCAACCAGCGGGGCGAGGTTGTGATCGAGTTCACGCGGTCGTTCCTGGTCTTCAAGCGGGACGCGCCGGAGGTCGCCGAGTCGTTCCCCGCGACCGATCAGCCGTGGACGGTCGGAACAGAGGATCGCGGCTAGAGCCTGCCGAGCTCGGGCCCGCGAACGACTCGGACCCGCCTCGAAGCTCTAGGCAGACGTCGTTCGGACGCGCTCGATCAGGGCGAGCGTGAGCTCGACAGCGCGGTCAGCCGAGGCCGGATGGAGGATGACCGGCAGCCCCCAAGCCTGAGGGATCAAGTCGGGGACGGCGTAGTCCTCGTCCAGGCGCCAGCCCCCCTCGGGGTGATCCTCGCCGCGCGGCAGGTAGGAGACGACACCGTTCGTGTAACCGAGCACAAACGTGTCCTCGAAGCACGACCTCGCGCGGATCTCGAGCCCCGTCTCGAAGAAGGTCTCGACGTTCATCGCAGCAATGACGACGTCGTTCACACGAAGCACCTGGACCCTGAGCTCGCAGGTCGGGTGGCCATCCTCGACCGCAGCGACGAGCTGCTTTGCCCAGTGCTCGTACTTCTTGGCTGCGCGCAGCTCCCACGACTGCTGATCGCCCTGCAAGCGCGTCGCGAGCACCTGCTGCCAGTGGGAGAGGATGGCCTTCGCCTCGTCGAGCGAGGGCAGCTCGACGAGCTCGAGCTCGATGGAGTCCTCCACCACCTCGAGGTGGGCCGGGAGGTCCTCTCCGACCGGCTCCCACGGCGTGAAGAGGATGTTCGGGATGTTGCCGAGCTGCCTGCGCTCGCCCGGCCGCCGGTCGGTCCGGATCGACGCGGCGACCTTCAGGGCCTCACCGCCGAGCTCGAGCCCGACCCGGTTCTTCGTGTCTCTGCAGTCGACCTCCCAGCCGATTCCGACTGCGGGATTCACGTTCCCACCGCACCCTTGCAGGAATAGCGCAAGGCCGCCGACGCTCCGTTCGAGCACGTCGCGCGCAGGCCCCGGATAGTCGGTCGAGGCTACCGCCGAGCGCCCCCCGACCGTCACAGGGTGGGCTGAGTACCGAAAGGCGATCGCGATTGGGTGCCCGTCGAGATCGTCGACGCGAATCACGCCGACCGAGGAGTCGATCGGGTGGCCGGGCACCTCGCCGAGAACATCCCGACCGTCCCGCAGCTCGCGGCGATAGACGCCGATCCGGCTCTCCCCCCAACCTGTACCGATGCGCGCCGGCTGCAGGCGGCTGTTCGCCTCGAGCGCAGCCTCGACGAACCATCGCCCGAGATCATGCTCGTAACGCACTCGCGGCGCGGCGTCCTCTACCGAGTCAGTCATCGCCGTCCACTCGGGAAGGGCAGGCGAGCTGTGGTTGTGGCTCATGTTGAAGAGCACGTGGGAGGCCGGGGCGCCGAGCGCCGTCCCGACAGCCTCGCGCAGCCGGCCTGCCTCCGCCATGCTCATCAGACCGAGATCGGTCGCGATCAAAGCGACTTTCGTATCCCCTACGGCGAGGACGAGGACCGTGGCGGTCAGATCGCTCTCGATCGCCTGGATCGGGTCGCCGAAGAGGCGGAGTCCCCCCTTCCCCATTCCGAGCGGCGGGTTGATGAGTCGGCGGGCGGCGCCCGCGAGCAGGGTCGACATGGCGTCAGTATGCAGAACGAGCGGGATCGATTCCAGCGCGTCGATCAGCGGTCTGGAAGCTCCGCATCGAGGCGGTCGCCGGCAAGCTGCCAGGCCCTTCTACGCCAGTCCGGGCTACCAGTCGCCCACGCTGCCGTCCGGGTGGAACACGCGCTGCAGCACCTCGGGCTGGAACGGATGGTGGGCGACGGCCTCGAGGTCGATCTCGATGCCGAGGCCGGGGCGGTCGCTCGGCCCGACGTGCATCCCCTTGGGGTCGATCGGATGCGAGTCGTGAACGACGTCAGCGCGCCAGGAGACATCGTCGGTCACCGCCTCGCAGATGATGTACGACGGTGTCGCGAGACCAAATTCGATCGACGCCGCCGTGCTGACGGGCCCCTGAGGATTGTGCGGGGCGAGCGCCACCCGGTGCACCTCGGCAAGCGCCGCGATGCGACGCGCCTCGGTCAACCCGCCGCAATGGGTGAGGTCCGGCTGTATGACGCTGCAGGCCTGGGCCTCGAGGAGGCGCGAGAACGCGGCGACGCCGACCAGCCGCTCGCCTGTCGCGATCGGCGTTGTCACGGCTCGTTGAATCGCGGCCAGATCTTCGACACGTTCGGGCCAGCACGGTTCCTCGAGGAAGTACAGCTCGTACGGCTCGAGCGCAGCCGCAAACCGATGTCCCATGCGCGGGCTCGGTCTCGCATGACAGTCGACCATCAGGTCGATGTCGTCACCGACGGCGTCACGCATCGCCTCAACGTTTCTCACCGCCTGTCGAACGGGCGCGATGCCTTCGATCGGCATCGTCGGAGGAACCGCCATCGCCTTGAGCGCCGTGAACCCGGAGTCGACCAGCTCGCGCGCGAGCTCCGCGAACCGCGCCGCGTCGGAGGTCTCGTAAAAGGAGCGCATCTCGCCGCCACCCAGGTGGCCGTAGAGGCGAATGTAATCCCGGACCGGCCCACCCCAGAGCCGGTGGCACGGAACGCCGAGCGTCTTTCCAAGGATGTCCCAGAGCGCGAGATCGATCCCGCTGATCGCTGTGGCGCGGACGAGCCCGTTCCCATGCCAGAAGTGCTGGCGGAACATCATCTGCCACAGATGCTCGATCCGCGTGGGGTCCTCGCCGGCGACAAGGCTCTCGAGGTCCTTCAACGCGCCGACGACCGCGTCCGTATGCCACTCGAGCGTCGCCTCGCCCCAGCCGTAGATCTCCGGCTCGTCGGTCACCACGCGGACGAAGATCCAGTTCCGCATCCGGGCGTTGCACACATGCGCCTCGACTGCGGTGATCCTCATTGCGCGACCTCGAGCAGCTCGAACCCGATGCCCGGGGCGGACGGAGGCTGTGCGAGCCCGTTGGTGACCGCGAGCCGCCCCGAGCTGAGACGATGTCCGGGTTCGAAGGGGTTTCCGCCCGGGAGGGACGGGTCGAACGTTTCGACCGTTGCGCCCGGCGACACGCTCGCGAGATGCACGTTGAGCTCGGGGAAGACGTGGAACGAGACAGGCACGCCCGCTGCCGCTGCTCGATCGACGAGCTCGAGGGCGGGCGTGACCCCGCCGATCGCGACGGTGTCGATCCGCAGGACGTCGACTGCTCCCGAGTCGAGCAGCAGCCCGAAGGTGAGCCGCTCGGCGAGCTCGTCGCCGGCGGCGACCGGGTAGGGCCCGTCGCGACGGAGCCTCACAAGGCCCTCTACGTCCTCCGGCACGAGTGGGTCCTCGAGCCACGCAAGCTCGCCCGAGCCCCAGGTCGACGTCTCTCGCAGGGCCTCTTCCGCATCCGTCCACGCGCATCCTGCGTCGACGATCACGCGCGCAGTGGCTGGGAGCGCGGACCCGATCTCCTCGAGCCATCGCCTCATGAACTTACGGTCACCGCTGCGCGCGATCTTGAGCAGCCGGTACCCCTGAGCTGCGTACTCGAGAACGGTGGCGGCAAGCTCTTCCGGCGTCTTCCCGGCCGCCGGATAGGCGGCGACGAGGATCACGGGAGCTGCGGAGGCCTTCGACCCGAGACACCGGTGGAGCGGAAGGCGCTCCCGCTGCGCACTGATGTCCCAGAGCGCGACGTCGAGGAGGCCGAGCGCTCGGACCGCGAACCCGGTCCGCAGGACCATGATGTTCGCCCGGATACACCGCTCCCGGCAGGCGGGGATGTCGCCGGCGTCTCGACCGACGACGTGCGGTGTGACGAGCCGGTCGACCGTTGCCGCCACCGGGGCGTTCCGCGTCAGGCAGTACGCCTTTCCGACAAGCCCCGAGGCCGTGAGAACACGCACGATCGCGTACTCGCGCGAGCGCACCGTCATCGGTCCAATCTGCAGCGGCGCCGGAAGCGTCAGTGCGACGGTCGCGGTCTCGACCGACACGATCCGGTCGCTCACGCCGCTGCTTCCGCAAGCATCCGCGTGAGGATGCCGTCGACGGCGTCGAGCACGCGTTCGAGACAGCCACGGGCGTACGGCGTTTGCCAAGCCTGGTAGATGTCGTGGTCGTAGGCTGCGTCGACCGGGAGGTACGCGGAGAGGTCCGCGTTCGTAACGCCGAGGACGTAGATGGCGTGCTGCGGGTGTCGTTCGCGGAGCTCGAGCTGAAGCCTCGAGTAGGGCTCTCCCGGGACGCCGACGAAGACGCAATCGCCGACACGCCAGATCCAGACGCGAAACGGGTGTGAATCGCGACCCTCGAAGTGCGCGCGCAGGCGTCGGGCGCGACTCAGGCGCTCCTCCAGGCTGACCTGATCGATCCCGGCCCACGTCCCCTCGAGCTCCTCGAGCGTGGCCATCGTCCGAAGCGGCAGCTCGACGTCGATCCTGATCGCGTCGAAGGCGGTCGGAGCCTCGTACGGCATCGGCTCCCACATCCCGAGGGCAGCCCCGGACTCGACGAGGCCTCGGTAGGTCAGCGCCGACCCGGGCGGCGCCATGCTCTCGAGCGCGGACATCGCGGCATGCCCGAGGGAACGACCGTGCCGATCCGCGACTTGCGCATCGCCGACGTACTGATGTCGAGGCGCAAGGTCACCCGATGCGCCTTGCAGGAAGATGCAGGGAACGCCGCCGGTCGCCGTCTCGACTACCGCGCGCACGGCGCCGACGAAGTCGGGCGAGACGAGCCTGTTCTGCCACGCCAGAGTCGTCGGGTGGCAGGCGTAGTTGACGAGCACGGCGAGCAAGGCCCCATCCGGCCTCGCGATCCGGCCGACGACGACCGTGTCGTCCGGCGTCACGGCGGGGTTGAAGCCGACCACATACCGATCACCGTCCGGAAGATCGCGATTCGCGGCGAGCCCGCAGCGGCCTACTGCGGAGGACAGCGTCGCCGGAACCGCCGTCGCGATCGCCTCTCGAGCGGCTTCCGCGGCAGCGCTCTGCAAGGTTTCGAGGTAGCGGGCGCTCGGCTCGTCGCCGTCGCCCAGCGAGCCCGACGGGCCCGCGTGTGTGTGACTGAGGTTCACGAGGACCCGCCGCACGTCCCCACCGACCACGTCGAGGACGCCCTTGCGCACCAGCGTTTCGTCGTCCGGGTTCTTCCACCATCCGATATCGGCGGCCACGAGCACGAGCGGCTCAGTGTCCTCTGTGGAGAAGGCGACGGCCGTCAGGGTCAGCGGGCGGTGCACCCCCGTCGCGAAGTCGTCTGTCGCGGGCCCCCAGGACCGGACCTGCACGCTCAGCGGTGGTGTGATCCCACGCCGAGCGATGCCGATGCGGCCTGAGAAGCCCGGCTCCGGTACGACGAGCCGGCTCATACGCAGACGCCTGCGGCTTGCTCGATCGAGCCGGCCCAGGCCCCGGGTCCAACCCCGGAGCCTGGGCCGGCGACTACCGGCGACACCTCCCGCAACGCTTCAAGCACACGCTCGACGCGCCGTGAAGGTCACGACTTGATGTAGGCCGTCCGCAGGCCGGTGTTGAAGTCGCTGTAGGCGACGTACATGTTCTTCAGGCGCCTGCTGACGACCTGATACTTGTAGGGCACCATCAGCGGGATCTCGAGCAGCTCCGTGAGCAGGAGCTGCTGGAGCTTCGTGTAGATCGGCGCCCGCTTCTTCGGGTCGAGTGTGATCTGCCCGTTCCCGACCAGCCGCCACATCTCGATGTTCTTGTAGCCGTTGAACCAGAGGTTGTAGTTCGGCGACGTGCCCGGATTGAACTCGCTGACGAACCCGTGGATGTCACCGCGAATCCCGCGCTGGTTCAGGAGCCAGTCGAAGCCGCCTGTGCCGTAGGCCTTCGAGAATGTCGCGCCGTCCTCCGCCTGGAGCGTGAGGTCGATCCCGATCTGCTTCACGTAGCTCTGAAGCAGCTGGGCGATCTGCGTGAAGGTCGCCACGGTGCCGACTACGTGCATCGTCACCGGGAAGCCGTTCGAGAAGCCCGCCGCCTTCATCAGGGCCTGCGCGGCCTTGAGGTTGTACTTCTGGTACGTGTTCCTCAGGTCGGCCTGCGGCAGCGGCCACTGTCCGTATCCCGGTGGCACGTGGCCGGTGTACTGCCCCTGGCCCGCGAGAACCTTCTGGATCAGGTCGTCCCGATTGATCGCCATGTTGATCGCCTGGCGGACGCGCTTGTCGGCCCATGGCTGGTTCTGGCCTGCCTTGACGGTGAACTGCAGCTCGTAGAAGCCCGCCGTCTGGCCTTTGAGCACCGTCACGGCGGGATTTCCGTTCAGCGCCAGGGCGTTCGCGGCGGAGATGGTCGCGCCGTCGAGTGCGCCTGCCTGAAGCGCGGCGATCGCGGTCTGCTCGTCCGGGATGACCTTCAGCGTCAACCCATCGAGGTATGGGAGCCCCTTCTTCCAGTACTGCCCCCATTTCGTGTAGGTGATGTGGTCGTTCGGCACGTACTCGACGAGCTTGAACGGCCCGGTGCCGATGCCCTGCGTTACCGGATTGATCTGGCTGTAGAGGCCGTTCGGCCCGATCGCCGACCACCGGTTCCACGCGAACCAGCCGAACAGGCTCGCGTCCGGCTTCGACAGCTTGACCTGGACGACATACTTGCTCACAGGGCTCACGCCGACGATTGCCGGGAAGAACGACAGGGTGCCGGTGCTTCCAGGTGCGGGCGGGTTCATCTGCTGCTGGATCGAGTAGACGACGTCGGCGGCTGTCATCTCCTGGCCGTTGTGGAAGATGACGCCCGGCCTGAGCTTGAACTCGACGGTCCTCGGGTCCTTGACGACGTACGACAGCGCGAGAGCCGGCTGCTGGACGGTGTGGGGGTCCCAGGCGAGCAGCGAGTCGTACATGAACTCGCTCCCCCAGTGGGAGGCCTCGAGGAGCACGCCCCACGGCGCCAGCGCCGTCGGATCCTGGTTGATGGCCCACGTGATGTTGCCACCGGTCGGAACGGTCTTGAGCAACCGGCGAGACGAAGCCTGCGCGGTCCCGACCAGAGCTCCGGCGCCCGCAAGGCCGACCGCGATCTGCCCACCACGGACCAGTACATCACGACGAGAGAGCATCTTCTCGTCGTTCGTCGTCGTTCCCTCGTCTTCCATAGTCGCCTCCAACGTAGCCTGTTTGACGATCGCTGAAATCGATACCGGGGCTGAGGCCTGAAAACGATACCGGGTCTGGCATGCTTTGCCTAGAGGGAGCAGTCAGACAGACTGCGCCGAGCTGTTCATGAGCGAATCACTCCTCCGCATCGAGCACCTGACCACGTCCTTCGACACCGAGCAAGGGACGGTGCACGCCGTGGACGACGTGAGCTTCTCGCTCGAGAAGTCGAAGACGCTGGGCCTCGTCGGCGAGTCCGGGAGTGGCAAGACCGTGATGGCCCTCTCCGTGATGGGCCTGCTCGACTCGGCCGGCAGGATCGAGCCGGGGTCGCACATCCTCTTCGAGGGCCGAGATCTCGTGGGGCTGGACGACGGAGAGCTGCGCGGGATTCGAGGCAACGAGTTGACGATGATCTTCCAGGAGCCGAGCCGGTCGCTCAACCCGGTCCTGCCGATCGGTTTCCAGATCGTCGAGACGATCCGGGCGCACGAGTCGATGTCGAAGCGGGCGGCGCGCGAACGGGCGGTCGAGCTTCTCGACCTGGTGGGTATCTCGCAGCCCAGGGCCCGCCTGGACGCCTACCCACACCAGCTCTCCGGCGGCATGTGCCAACGCGCGATGATCGCGATGGCGCTCGCGTGCAAGCCGAAGCTCCTGATCGCGGACGAACCGACGACGGCGCTCGACGTGACGGTTCAGGCCCAGATTCTGGAGCTGATCTCCGAGCTCCGCGAGACGTTCGCAATGGCCGTCCTGCTGATCACGCATGACCTCGGCGTCGTCGCGCAGGTTGCAGACGACGTGGCGGTGATGTACGCGGGGAAGATCGTCGAGACGGGACCGGTCGCCTCCGTCTTCGCCTCGCCGCAACATCCTTACACCGAGGCGCTGATGCAGTCGACGCCGCTCCTCGGCATGCGCTACACCGACCAGCCGCTGCACGTGATCGCGGGACAGGTACCGAACCTTCACGACATGCCGTCCGGCTGCCGCTTCCGCGCCCGCTGCCTGTACGGCTTCGAGCTCTGTAGCGCGCAGCCCGACCTCTTCCGAGTCGGCGAGCAGGAGTCGGCGTGCTGGCTCTGCCAGCACGGGCCACGTCAGACACCCGAGACTCTCGTGGGCTCGGGCCGGTAGGGACCAGGGCGCCAGCAATTGGCCGGCTACGCCTTACGCCGCGTCGTGATCGCGATCCCGACGCTGATTGGGACGTCGATCGTGATCTTCCTGATGGTCAGGCTGATGCCGGGCAACGTGATCGACTACATCACCGGCGGGACGCAGACGCTCTCCCCGGAGCAGCGGCACCAGATGGAGCACCAGCTCGGGCTCGACCAGTCCTACCTCCAGCAGTACCTGCACTGGATCAAGGGGATCCTCACCGGGGACATGGGCAACTCGCTCGTGAGCACGATCCCAGTTGCGCACACCCTGCGGAGCGCCATCCCGATCACGGCCGAGCTCGTCGTGTATGGCCTCGTGCTCGCACTCGTGATCGCGATCCCGCTCGGGATCCTCTCGGCGGCGCGGCCGAACAGCTCCGCGGACTTCGCCTCCCGCATCGGCGGGCTCGTCGGCCTGAGCATCCCGAACTTCTGGCTCGCAACGCTCCTGCTGATCTTCACCTCCCGCGTTCTGCACTGGGTGCCGCCCCTCTCGTACATCTCGCCCCGCCGGAACCTGGGGGAAAACCTCCTCCAGTTCCTGCTGCCGGCGATCTCGATCTGCGTATTCACGCTCGCGCTCGTGATGCGCATGGTCCGGGCGACGATGCTCGAGGTGCTCGGGCTCGACTACGTTCGCACCGCCCGCGCCAAGGGCCTGACGCCCCGGCGGATCAAGTACCGGCACGCCTTCCGTAACGGGCTCATCCCGGTGGTCACGATCATCGGCTTCGAGGTGGCAACGCTGATCGCCGGGAGCGCGATCGTCGAGACGATCTATGGGCTGCCCGGAGTCGGCTACGTCCTGCTCCAGGCGATCAAGGAGCGCGACTACACACTGATCGAGGACACGACGATGCTGATCGCCTTCGTCGTCATCGTCATGAACCTGATCGTCGACCTCCTCTACGGCGTGATCGACCCCAGGATCTCACCCACATGACGGAATCAGGCGACTTTGGCGAGGCGCATGACCTGATCAGTCAGTCGCCGGACCTCGAGCTGGCATCGCCCGATGGGGCCGCCGGTGTCCCGAGCCCGTGGGGCTCGTTGCCGGGCCGCCGAGCCACGCTCCCGCACCGGTGGCGGAACCCGCTCGGCCTGGTCGGCGCCGGCATCATCGGCTTCACGGTCATCGTCGCCCTGTTCGGCTCGGACGTGTGGACGCTCGATCCGAACGCGCCGGTGTACCCGGCGTTGGCCGGGCCGACGTGGCCGCACCCGTTCGGCACGGATGAGCTCGGGCGCGACACGCTCGCACGGATCATCCACGGCGCCCAGGTGTCGCTGCAGGTGTCGTTGATCGCGGTGGGGATCGCCTTCGTATTCGGCACCGCGATAGGCCTGTTCTGCGGGTACTGGCGCGGCGTCCCCGACGCGATGCTGATGCGTGGCGTCGACATCCTCTTCGCGTTCCCGAGCCTGGTGCTCGCAATTGTCGTCGCCGGGCTCCTCGGCCCCTCGCGAACGAACGCCATGATCGCGATCGGGATCGCGATCACGCCCGTCTTCGCCAGGGTCGTCCGCGGCGCCGTGCTCGAAACGACCAGCCTGCCGTTCGTCGAGGCCGCGCGCGGGCTTGGAGTCGGACACGCGAGGATGGTACGACGCCACGTGCTTCCCAACATCATTCCGCCGATCATCATCCTTGCGACCATTTACCTCGGTACTGCGATCCTGACGGAGGCGGCGCTTAGTTTCCTCGGCCTCGGCACACAACTCCCGGAGGCGTCGTGGGGCAGCATGTTGAACGAGGCGCGCGGCTACGTGTCCCAGAGCGTCTGGATGTCCATTTTCCCGGGAGCTGCGATCATGATCGTCGTGCTCGGATTCAACTTTCTCGGAGACGGGCTCCGCGACATCCTCGACCCGCGCCTCGTGCCGCGCCACGGCGCGCGGCCTTCCAAGTGATCCCGTCGACCTAGTGGCTGCCGATCCAGATCCAACCACCGCTTCGCGGCCGGCCCCGACTCTGCCTGAGGTGGACTGGGTCTCGGGCCTGCGGATTCTCGTCACGGGCGCCGCCGGCGCTCTAGGCCGCGGTCTCGTCGACGAAGCGGTCAGACAGGGCGCCTCGGTCGCTGCGACAGGCCGCGAGCCGTCTCTGAGCGCGGCCGAGCTCCCCACCACCGCAGTTCGCATCGCAGCGGACCTGGCGAATCCGGAGGAGTGCCGCTCGCTGGTCGCCCGGGCCGCCACTGCTCTCGGCGGCCTCGACGTGCTCGTGAACAACGCGGCGGTACTCATCCGCCGCGACTTCGCCGACCTCGAGCTCGCCGACTTCGAACAGGCATGGCAGGTGAATCTGCGCGCGCCGGTCCTGCTGATGCAGGCAGCCCGGCCCTACCTCGAGCAGAGCCGGGCAGCAGCCATCGTCAACGTCATCTCGACCGCGGCCTTCAACGGCGGCGTTGATCATGTCGCACCGTATGCCATGACCAAGGCCGGCCTGGTCGCGGTCACGAAGTCCGTGGCGAAGGAGTACGGCCCGACCGCGATCCGGGTGCTGTGCCTCTCCCCGCCGTCGATCGAGTCGCAGATGCGAACGAACCTGGCGCCCGAGGTCAACGAGCGAGTTCGCAGCGCAAGCCTCCTCGGCCGCATGGCCGATATTCGGGAGGTCGCACTGACCACCTTGTTCGCCGCGAGCCCGTACGCGAGCTTCGTCACCGGCTCGACGATCGACGTCAGCGGCTCGATCATCTAGACGGCCTCGCGAGCTACCCGCCAGCGTGCTCGCCATCCTCAGGGCAAGGTCGCCGGCGAGGCCGGCTCGGCGCGCACGAACTGGTAGAGCACGGCACCGATCGCCGCTCCGATGACCGGCGCGACGATGTAGAGCCACAGCGCATGCAGGTCGCCCGAGACGATCGCAGGACCGATCGAGCGCACCGGGTTCATCGAGGCGCCCGAGATCGGCCCTCCGAACATCGCGTCGAAGCCGATCGTCGCCCCGATCGCGATCGCGGCGGCCTCGCCGACGGCCCGTGTGTCGGTCGCCACGGCCATCACGACGAACATCAGGAACGCCGTCATCACGAGCTCCCAGAGAAACGACTGCGCCTGCGAGCCGGAGGGCAGCGTCGCGCCGACATGCGCGATGTTCCCGAGCGAGCCGCGCAGCACCGCTGCGGCGGCCAGGGCCCCGACGAGCTGTGCACCCCAGTAGGCAACGGCCCGAGGCAGCGGGAAGTGCCGGGTGAGCACGAAGGCCAGAGTGACGGCGGCGTTGAAGTGCGCGCCGGAGATGTGGCCGATCGCGTAGATCATCGCCATGACCACGAGGCCAAAGGTGATCGCGACGCCGATGTGACCGAGCTGATGGGTCTTGGCATCGACCATGATCGCCCCGGCGCCCGCGAACACGAGCGCGAACGTCCCGAATGCCTCGGCCACGAGGCAGCGGGCGAGCGGCAGCGTCACGGGAGGAGCTCGGCGACGAGCGCCTGGACGCAGCGGTCGATCTCGTCCCGGATCAGCCTGACCACGGGCAGATCCTGTCCGGCGGGATCGTCGAGCTCCCAGTCCTCGTAGCGCTTGCCGGGAAACACGGGGCACGTGTCGCCGCAGCCCATCGTGATCACGACGTCGGAGACCTCGACCGCGTCCCGCGTCAGCAGCTTGGGGACCTCACGGCGAATGTCCACCCCCAGCTCCGACATCGCCTCGACGGCGACGGGGTTGATCGTCTCGGCAGGCTCGCTGCCGGCCGAGCGCACTTCGATGCGCCCGCCCGACCTGAGCGTCATGAGCCCGGCGGCCATCTGACTTCGCCCGGCGTTGTGCACGCAGACGAAGAGCACCTCGGGAGCGCCGCTCAACGCGCCCCGAAGACGTCGCGCAGCGCGTCGATCGCGTCGGGCACGAGGCGGT